>CAWJYW010000011.1:0-288650 GCA_963847255.1 uncultured Gaiellaceae bacterium | reverse complement strand
GCCGAGCGCCAGCGCGAGGTTGGGAGCCGCTGAGACGACCCGTGTGATGCCGACAATCGGTATCACCGCGATCAGCGTCCCGACGATCTCCCTCGTAGGACGCGCCTGCCTCGAGGCCGGCTTCGACCACGCTCATGTACGAAGGCGGCGCAGCATCGAGCGCGATCAGCGCGGCGATCCTCAGGAGGGCGTGCGACCGCGGGTCGATTCCGGCGAGCGTCGCCCATTTGCACGTTCTTCGCTCCAGCAGCGCGTTGGAGATGAACCGATCGTCGCGCACTGCCAGCCTTCGCAGCGTGAGCTTGTATTCCTCCACGGGTGGCCATCTCCATTGGACACCCCGCCGACGTCCCGGAGAGCATCATCCCGAGCGGGTGAAGTCGGCGCTCAGGGAGAAGCGCAGCGGCCGGCCATCGACCTGAGCTCCATCGCCCGTTCGATCGCTTCGCTCCGACTGGACGCATCGAGCCTTGCGGTAGACCGAAGATCGCCTGGGTCTTCACGGTGTTGCGGGAGACGAACAGCCGCTCGGCGATCTCCCGGAACGAGAGATGGGTCGTCAGGAGCGGCAGCAGGCGAAGCTCGGCCGCTGTCAGCGTGGACACCCAGCCCGACGACCTGATCCGCGACCGTCGAGAAGCTTGGCCAATGCACGCCTCTCGCATCGGCCACGAGCGTGCCGAGCGCCGGTCGCCGGCGAAGAATCTCGTCTGCCTCGCGGCAGAGCGTTGCCGCGCCGGGTGCGTCCGACAGCGCAAGGTGCGCTTTCGCGAGCTCGAGCCGAGTCTGCACCGCGAACCAGGACAGTGCATGCGTCATCACTCGGGCGTGTCCGCTGCGCAGCCCACGAGCGTCGTTCTGGGCTCGCGCGCCTTGCCCCTTGGCGATTGCAATCCTCGCCGTGACTGCCAGCAGGATCGCCGTCACGACATAGTCCGTCGACGGCACGTCGTCGACGAACGCGCCGGCGAGAGCAACCTCCGACTCTGCCGCGGTCAGATCGCCTCGCTCCAGCGCCAGGAGCGCGAGCTCGGATCGCGCGACCACGCCGGCCCAGGTCGCTCCTCCGGCAACAGCCGCTTCCCCGCCAGCCCGATCCAGGATGGCCCCCGCTTGGTCGGCGTCCCCCGAGAACAGCACACCCCATCCCGCGCAAGACCATGGAGATGGGGTGCCACTGGCTCGTGGCGGGGGAGGCGAGACCAGCGCGAGCTCGGCGTCGATCTGCATCTGCTCGACGCCCTTTCTGCACAGCAGGGCGCGAACCGTGGCCGCCCAGGTCTCGAGGGTGGTCCCGTCCGGCATCGGGTCCTCGGACTGCGCGGTCTCGACCGCCAGCGCCCAACGGTCGGCGGCTTCCGGCCGGCCGCGCAACGCATGTACCCATACCCCCAACACCGCGATCACGGGATACCGCTGGAGCAGGTCTGCATCGTCGAAATGCGCGAGCCAGCGCTCGACGGTGGTCACGCGGCCGCTGCGGTAGTACGTGCCGGCGAGCGCGCCGATGCGCCTGGCGACCTCATCGGTGTCGCCCGCTGCGACCGAGTACTCGATCGCCACCTCCGGCTGTCCGTTCGCATCGCACCACGCCGCCGCTCTGCGATTGAGGACCGCAGGGGAGCTCGGGCTCGCGTCGTTCGAGCTCCGCCTGGAGCATCTCCCGGAAGAGGTGGTGGTAGCGGAACCAGCGGCGCTGGTGGTCGAGGGCGACGACGAACAGGTTCTGTCGCTCCAGCTGCTCGAGCACCTGCGCCGAGTCGTCGCGCTCGAGGAGCTGCGTCGCAGAGCGGCGCGCACATGAGCTCGAGCATGGCGGTCCGAAGCAAGAACTCGGAGCTGGGCTCTGGCTCCACGCCCGGGTGAGCTCTTCGGCTCGCAGATAGTCCGTGACGAAGCGGTCGTCGCCGCCGAACGACCCCACCGACGAGCTGCCGCCGTCGAGCGAGAGAGCCGCGAGATACAGCCCGGCGGCCCAGCCTTCTGCATGCGTGGTTCAACGCCTCGGCCTGGGCCTTCGTCAGCGTCGGCTCCGGCCCCCGTGAGGAGTGCGAACGCCTCGACGTCGCTCAAGGCAAGTGCGGCAGGCCCCAGCTCGAGCAGCTCGCCGTCGGCACGGAGCTTCGCGAGACCGAGCCGGGCTTCAGTACGCCCGGACAGGACAAGTTGCGACCCTCGCGGCACGTGGAGCAGCAGCGCGGCAAGGGCGTCGAGGCAGTCGTCTGTCTGAGCTCGTGCACGTCGTCGAGGACGAGCACGAGCGGATCGGGCCGAGCCGCCAGCGCCGCGCCAAGGCGCGGGAGCCCGCGCGCCCACAGCGAGTCGCCGGAGCCTCTGAGCGCCTTGAACACCGCGGGATCGACCGTCGAGTCGGCGTTCAACGCCTCGGCGACATACGTCAGAAGGACGACGGGATCGTTGTCGCGGGGGTCGAGCGAGACCCAGACGAACTCGCGACGGTCGTGTGCCGCCCATTGCCCGAGGACCGTCGTCTTGCCGTACCCCGGGGGTGCGACGACGCTGACGACTCGACCGCTGCGCTCACGGGAGAGGCGGCCGATGAGCCCGGTGCGCTCGACAAGGCCTGGCCGAGGCAACGGCACGTGGAGCTTGGCGCGCAGAAGCTCGAACGGTCGCGACGCTTCCCGTCCGGGTCGTAGCGCTCTGGGCCGTTCGTGCTGGTGATCTGCCGCGGTCGGCGACACTGGTTCCTCCGGTCTAACCCCCCGACACCACCGTAGGCCCACGGCATACAGAAGGCAAATGTGGCGTTCGGCAGTGACCAGCCGATCAGGTCGGAGCGGCCGGAAGTGCGGGAGCCGGCTCGGAGCGCCGGCTTTTGCCGCAGCAACCTGCTCGCGGCGCGCCTTGGTCAGCTCCTGAATCAGGATCTGGATCGTCGCCGCCAGCGGCACCGCAGTCAGTGCGCCGAGAACGCCAAGCAGTGCGCCGAAGAGCGTCACGGAGAACGATGGATGAAGAAGCCCCGAGAGGTGAACTGCCTTGCCCTGAACCTTCGGCGTTACGACGTTGTTCTCCACCTGCTGGTAGATGAGGACGACGGCGAGCATGATCAGCGCAGCCGTGAGCCCTTCCTCGGCCAGGATCACCGGCACGAGGATGACCCCGGCGATCGTGGCCCCCAGGTTCGGGATCATGTCGAACAGTCCGGCGATCACGCCGAGCGCGATCGCATAGCTCGAGACCGAGCAGCCATGCCGTCACCCCCTGCGTGGTGCCGGCGATGATGGCGATCACGACTCACCCCGATTGCCCACCGTGAGATCGACTCCGTGACGCGCTCCCACACAGCCAGCCACCGGTCGTCCTCGCCTGGCATGAGCACGCTCCCCAGCGCCCGCTTGAGATTGCCGACGTCCGACAGCAGGAAGAGGCACGTGAAGAGGATCGTGAACGCAGCGATGAAGAGTGAAAAACCCGTGCCGGCCAGCCCGAGCACGGCGGAGATCGCGTCGGGCACCCACTCGGCAACGTTGTTTGCCCCTTGTTGGACGTTTTCCGCGGCTCCGGTGTCGCCGAGCGAAACGAAAGCTCGTCCGACTCGCGCAGCTGCTCGACGATCGACGGGAGGATCCTTGAGAAAGTCGCGCACGGACCCGACGAGCCGCACCAGGAAGACCAGGTGCGAGGAACGCGATATCACCCCGGTGGTGGCCCCGAGCACGGTGACGGTCGCCGCCAGGCCGAACGACGATCCCGTCTTGGCGATCACGAACCGCACCGGAAACTCGAACACGAGCGCGAGGAAGATGCCGACGAAGACGAGCAGGAAGGTGTCGCCGATGGCTGCAAACGCCGCCATCACGGCGATCGCCGCAACCACGAGCACGACTGTTCGCAGCGGTAGTAAGTAGCTCGAAGCGACGGCTCTCGCGCGACTCCATGCCGCGGAACGCTACGCGCCTGATCGGATGAAGCGCCCGCTGACTCAGAAACGCCAGCGCCGCGCCTGGATCGAGAATCCTGACCTCGACCCTCGGGCGCGAGCTCTGCGGCATGGCGGCGGAAACGCTTCGGGCGGATCCACCGACGTGCTTCGATTCAGCGGCGAAAACGTGCCCCAGTGGATCGGAATGGCCAACCGCGGCTTCAACAGGCGCAGAGATTGCGCGGCGCGCAGCGGGTCGAGATGTCCGGGACCGACCTTCGACCCCCAGCCGGACACCGGTAGCAGGGCGATGTCGATCGAGCCGGCCAGCGCGGGACATCCCCTCGAAGAGAAATCCGTGTCGCCGGCGAAGTAGATGCTGCCGCGAGCCGGAGATGAGGAACCCGAGACGAGGGCGTAGACCTCTGAGCATGATTCGGTCGCTCTTGTGCTCGGCGTGGGTCGCGTAGGATCGTCACGTTGCCGATGCGCACCTCGTCGTCGACGTCGACCTCGCGCACATCCGTGAAACCCCGCACGAGCCGCCGAGCGCCCACAGGCACGACGACCGTCACGTCGCGTCCCCAGCCGCCGCAGCGACGGCCGGTCGAAATGGTCGAAGATGGGTGTGTGAGACGAGAGCGGCGTCGATCCCTTCGAGCTCGGCCCGTGGCTCGAGCGCCACGCGCCGTCTGAGGTGCCACACCCTGGGGCGAAGGACGGGGTCCGTCCAGCAAGCGGACGCCGTCCAGCTCGATCCAGGACGGTCGCGTGCCCGACATAGACAAGCCGGCCCGCCGTCGCGTCCATGGCCCCGATCCTCTCACCGCGGCAGGTCGCCTCGACTTTTCGCCCCAGTCGGTGTGATTGAAAGGTCGTGGCGGAGTGCGATAAAGGGCACGTGCGAATGACTGCAGCTCGCATCCTTGCCGTGCTCGGCGTGATCCTGGCGCTGTTGAGCCTCATCGCCGGATACATTCGCTTCCAGGGCCTCGACACCGAGACGGTCAAGGGCACCGCAGGCGACCTCATCGCCGACGACGAGATCCGCGATCAGGTCGCGGCCTCGCTTGTCGACGCGCTCTACACGAACATCGACGTCACAGCCGCGCTGGAGCAACGGCTGCCCCCGGACCAGAAGGGATTCGCCGGCCTCGCTGCGGCGGGTCTGCGCGAGTTCTCCGATCGGGCCGCCGCTCGCATGCTCGAGCGCCCACGCGTGCAGGCCCTGTGGGTCAACACCGTGACTCAGGCCCATAGGCAACTGATCAGGGTCCCTCGATGACGATCTCCGCGGAGTGAGCACCGAGAACGGCACCGTCGTGCTCAACCTTCAACCGCTCGTGATTCAGCTCGGGGAGCGCGTGGCGATCGTCGGGAATGTCGCGGAGCAACTCGGTCCCGACGCCGGCCGCGTCGAGATCATGGATGCGAAGCAGCTCGAGACCGCGCAGGACCTGACCTGGCTCTTGAAGTTTCTCGGCACCTGGCTCTGGCTCGTGCCCATCGCCCTCTGGGCGGCCGCCCTGTGGCTCGCCCGAGGCAAGCGGCGCTCGATCCTGAAAGTGATCGCGGTCGGGTCGATCCTGCTCGGGCTGTTCGTGCTGGTGCTGCGCCGCGCCGGCGGTTCCTTCCTCGTCGAGGCCTCGTACCGTCGACGTCCGTGCAGCCCGCGGCTCATAACGCCTGGGACATCCTGACCAGCCTGCTCCGCGACGGCGGCTTCACGTTTGTCGGCCTCGGAGTCATCCTGCTCGTCGCGCTCTGGCTGGCCGGCTCCTCCCAGAGCGGCGTCTCCGTGCGGAGAGGGCTGGCGCCGTATCTGGCACGTCCCGGGATTGCCTTCAGTGTCGCCGGCGGCCTCTTCCTGTTGCTGCTCTGGTGGAGCCCGACTGTGCAGACGACGCGCGTCCCCCTGATGCTCGCCGCTGCGCTCGTCCTCGCCTTCGCGGTCGAGTTGCTGCGACGCCAGACCGCTCGCGAGGTCCCTGCCCCGCCACCGCCTGATCTGAGTGGATCAGTGCGCAGAGGCATGGGCCGTGTTCGAGGGCGTACGGCTCAAGAGGACCGGCTCGCAGCGCTGGAGCGTCTTGGCCGGCTGCACGAGCAGGGAGCGCTGACCGATGAGGAGTTCGCGGCCGAGAAGGCGCAGCTAGTGGGCCAGTAGCGCTTTGAGGCCGACGATGACCAGCCCGAGCAGGACATTCACGGCAACGGCTGTCAGCGTTCCCGTTTGGTCCAGCTGCTCGACAGCTGCATAGCGCTGGCCTTGGACGCCCAGCGTCACCACTCCGATCCCGAGCGCGAGCCACACGGCCGTCGGCGCGGCAAGAACGTCGAGAGCCGCCAGGACGAGCACCGCAACTGGCGCCACAGCGGCCGCGGGAATGGAGAGCTCGGCGCCGTCCGACGGAGACGCTACTGCCCGGTCGAGCCGCCGGCCGCGTTCGAGGCTCTCCGCCAGGCCGTGGGCGTACACGTGCGCCACCCAGAGGACGAGCACCGTCACGCCGACTACCACGGCCAGCCGCCCCGCGTCCGTCTCCTTGCCGTGCGCACCAGCCGTGACGGTGGCCATCACGACGATCGTCCCGTAGACGGTTCCCGCAATGCCGCCGGCAGACCCGAAGACCAGCCGCTTTGCTCCGCCGTCGCTCATCAGCGCAATTCTGTCCACTCTTACCCCCGCGCGCCCGAGCGGTCGGGCCGGCGGTCGGTGGAATAGGGTGCGGCGCCTGTACTCGAAACGGGTGCTGCTCGGCCTCGTCGGCGGAATCCTGATCGTCGCCACGTTTGCCTACCTCCTCCCGACGATCGCGGACTACCGAGACGTCTGGCGCGTGGTCCAGGGCGTGTCGTGGGAGTGGACGGTGGCGCTCGTGGCAGTTACCGCCCTCAACATCCTGACCTTCGCTCCGCCGTGGCTCGTGCTCCTCCCGGGCCTGAGCTTCTGGTCGGCGCTGATGATGACCCAGGCGACGACCGCGCTTTCGATCGTCGTGCCGGGAGGAGCGGCGGTCGGGATCGCGACTTCCTACGGGATGTTGCGGCGCGCGGGCTTCGCGCCGGGTGACGTCGCTCGATCGGTGACGCTGGTGAGTCTCTGGAACCAGCTTGCCAACCTGGCGTATCCGATTCTGGCGCTGTTCCTGTTGACCATGACCGGGGAGGAGACGGCTGTGCTGGCGACCGTGGCGTTCGTCGGCGTCGCGATTCTGGGTGTCGTCGTCGGCGCGCTCGTGCTCGTCCTCTACAGCAGCCGCATGGCCGGTGAGATCGGCGACCTGGCAGCGCGGGGGTCTACCGGCGTCAAAGGTCGCTTCCATCGTGAGCCGGTCACGTGGGACGGACGCAGCTTCGAGCGGTTCCGGGTCAACGTCGTCGACGTCCTCAAGCAGCGCTGGCACCTGCTCACGCTCGCCACGCTCGCCGGCAGCCTGACGGTCTTCGTCGTCCTGCTCGTGTCGTTGCGGGCGCTCGGCGTTTCGTCCGCTGAAGTAACTGTCGTGGAGGCCTTCGCCGCCTGGGCGCTGGCGCGCATCCTCGGCAGCATCCCGATCACTCCGGGCGGGATCGGCATCGTCGAGCTCAGTCTGACCGCGGCGCTGATCGGCTTCGGGGGCAACAACGCCGGAGTCGTCGCGGCGGTCCTCGTGTTCCGCTTCTTGACGATTGTGCCGACCCTCGCGCTGGGCATGATCGCAGCGGCTGTCTGGCGGCGTCTCTTGAAGCGCGCGCCTGCGACCGGCTAAGTGGACCGCAGCGGAACACCAAGCCTCCCACGGCGCCTCATCCGGGCACTGGAGATTGCGGCGTCGACCTATGTGCGGACGGCCGGCGGGCAGCGGGCCGCGGCGATCTCGTACCGCGTCCTCTTTTCGCTCGTACCGTTCATCGCGCTGCTCGTCTCCGTGCTCGAGCTCGTGCTGCCCGAGACCGCGCAGCAAGATGTTGTTTCGTGGCTCGTCGGGGTCGCTTCCCTGCCCGACGAGTTCGCTCAGAGCGTGAACGCCGCGGTCAAGGATGCGGGGCCGCCGGCATCCGCAACGGGTGTCGTCGCACTCGCCGCCCTGATCTGGGCCGCGAGCGGGATGATGGCATCGGTGCGCTCGGCGTTCCGAGCCGTCTGGGGGACCGAAGCCGATCGGCCGTATCTGCGCGGCAAGCTGCTCGACTTCGTGCTCGTGCTCGGAGCCGGCGTGCTGGTCGTCTCTGCCTTCGGGCTCTCGCTCGCGGTTCAGATCGTCACCGAGACGAGCAGCGAGATCGCGGAGAAGGTCGGCCGCGGGGAGTCGGCGACGGCCGGCCTCGGCACGGTCGCGCAGATCGGTGCTTCGCTCGTGCTCGCCTTGCTCGCTTTCGGGTTCCTTTATCGGTTCGTCCCCCCGGTGGCACCGCGTATCCGTGACGTCGTGCCGGGAGCGGTCGTGGCCGCTGTCGGCGTGCATCTGGCGAGCGCCGGGTTTTCGTTCTATCTCGACCGCTTCGGCGGCTTCAACAACGTCTTTGGGCCGCTCGGCGCGATCCTCGCGTTCCTGCTGCTGGTGTACGCCGCAGCGGCCGTCCTGCTCCTGGGCGCGTGCGTTGTTGCTGCCTGGCCGGAGGCCGGGACTGAGCCGCCGGACGAAGAGCCGGTGTCGCTTCGCACTCGCCTCGTGCAGGCCGCACGCGGGCTCGTTGTTCGGGACCGCAGCTAGGAGTACGTTGGATCCCATGGTTGCCGCCGACCCGAACATCGAAGAGCTTCGCCGGATCGCGCCGGACCTCGCGCCAACGATTTCCAAGTTGACCGTGCCGGCGTACATCCTCGACCTCAACGGCGTCGTTCGCTGGATGAACGCGGCGGCCGTCGAGGCCTTCGGCGATCTTCGCGGCAAGCGGATCGGTCAGATCGTGGAGCGCGACTACCTGACACTCGCGCGGCAGGAGTTCGCCGCCAAGATCCTCGGGACGGTCGAAGCGTCTGAGGGAACGGTCGCGGTGCGAACGGCCGACGGTCGACGCTTGAACGTCGAGATCAGCTCGACGACCGTACTCGATCACGGTTCGATCGTCGGCGTCTTCGGTCTGGCCGATCCCACCGACGAAGCACCGAAGCCGACGATCGGCACGGTGCCTGTCACGCCGCGTCAGATGGACGTGCTCCGGCACCTCGCCCGGGGCCATTCGACGGCGACCATCGCGCAGAAGCTCGGCATCGCGACCGAGACGGTCCGGAACCACGTCCGCGCAATCATCGCCCGTCTGGGAGTGCACACCCGCCTGGAAGCCGTCATCCGAGCGCACGAGCTCGGCATTCTCTAGCGGCGCAGTTGACCCATCCGGGTCATGGATGAGGCACGCGTGATCCGTGAGAGTGGCGACGGGTCCGGAGGGGGTGCCCCCACCCTTGCTTTCTCCGCGGGACCTGCGGAGGTGTTCGGCCCGACGGTCGGCATGGTCGGCGCCTCCGCCTGATTTTCAGGGGCGGGTCTCGTCGTAGAAGACAACGGTTCCGGCGAGGAAGTCCGCCAGCCCGCGTCGCTGCTCGGTGAACAGCACCGGGACGAAGCCGGCGAACAGCGGCACGATCGCGAGGCCGAGTCCAACCAGCCGCACGAGCGATCGACCGAACGAGGGCGGTTGGCCCCCGGGACCGAGGACGCGCACGTGGAGGAGCCGCATCCCAGGGGTCTGTCCTGCGGCGCTCCAGAAGAGGACGAAGTACGTGCCCACGACCAGCAACCAGCCCGAGGCGAGCAGGGCGCCGACGAGCCACTCCGGGCGTAGGCCTCCGACGAGCGATCCAATCAGCGCGGCGATCCCGACGATCGACATGAAGAGGACGACGGTGAGGGCCGCATCGGTCGCAAGCGCGATCGCGCGCGTCGCGATCCCGCCGTAGGCCGCTCGTCCGATTCGTGGAGGACGGCGGAGGACCTGCTCAGCCCGGTCGTCGAACCGCGCGGCGGAAGCACGCACGCCGCCGACCACCTCCTCGGCGAGCCCCGTCGTTTGCCGGGCAATCGCGTCGCGGAGCTCGGGGCTCGAGGCGACGTGGCGCAGTACGCGTTGGGTCTCGTCGCTCGAGAGAACCTTGTCGGTGAGCTCGAGCGTCTGCGGCGTCGCGAGCGCGGCGGTCATCAAGCGCTCCAGTTCTCCGCTCCGGGCGAGCTCGGCGCCAATGCGTTCGAGGACGCGGTGGCGGACGAGCGAGCGCGCGATCTCCTCCGGCAGCGAGCCGGCGAGCGCCCGGTCGACGACGCGGGCGATCTCGGGCGCCGAGAGAACTTCGTCCACCGCCTCTTCGAGCGGCCCGCGCCAGACACGCGCGGCAGCCCGTGCGGGGAAAAAGGCGGCACGCCCCGCTGCGTCGGCCAGCCCGGAGCGGGGTTCGTCGTCGCTGTTGGCCATCAGGAGCAGTCCCGACGAGCTCTGGGTACTACCCGGCGTCCCCTACGGTGTCGTAGGTTCTCTTGTTCTTCCGGTCGACGATCCAGCCGATGGCGAGAGAGACGACGGCCAGGGCGATGAACATCCCGAAGAATCCCCACCGGGCCCATGCGTTCCCGATCAGAATGAACAGCAGAAGTCCCGCGAGAGCGCACGCGATCGCCCCGCCGACGAACAGCAGCCAGAACTTTCCTCCGAGCTCCATGTTGCTCCCTTCGTTCACGGTGCCAGCCGCGTCAGAGGACGCGCGGGTGCACGCCATCGAGTGACAAGTGTCCTGCTGTGCGTCGGGCTAGCCATCATCCAGATCGGATGATCGTTGCTCCCTGTCGTCCGTGGCGGGCTTGGCGGCGAACCTCCCACCCGCCTCCATGATCTGCGTCGGCTCGACCCAGTCGTTGAACATCTCGAAGCCGTTCGCACGAGACACGGCCGCGAGCAATGGCGCCGCCCAGAGGTGCTCGATCAGCGCGACGACAGCGGTCGTCTCGTTCGGGAGCAATTGCTCCAGCCTGAAGGCGTCGTCCTCGTCGAAGAGGTGGCCGTCCATCAGCTCGGCCATTCCCGCCATTCCGCCGCGCTCGACGCCCGCCAAGCCCTCTCTCGCGAAGCCGGCGAGCATCCCCATCGTCTCTCCGAAAGCTGCAGCCTCCTCCCAGTCGAGGTCGCTCGCCACCATGTGGGCGATGGCGCCCTCGCTGTCCTTGCGCACGAGCAGCAGGTCGAGGATCCTGACGACGCCTTCCCTCTTCAATCGCTCGAGCTCCGGCCAGATCTCGCCTCGAAAGCGGTTGCCGTCGAAAGCGACCACGAGCATCTGTACAGGCCCGTAAGGCATTGCGTCCAGTCTGCATGTGCCTGACGCCGGACGTCGTCGTCCGAAGCGGGTGAAGAGGCCGCAGCAAAAAGGCCTGGAGGACCGGCCCCCGAGCCGTGACAGTCGGGGCCGGACACCTCCAGGTTTCTTGGGCAGGACGAAGGCGGGCGGCCCAGCCTTCGATCCCCGCGCCAGAGTGCCGCTCTCCTCTCCGTCCGTAATGACTCATCTGAGTCATTGCCGGCAAGCCGAGGGCCGCGGCCCGAAGAGGCGCCGCGGCCCGTGGAGGCGTGCACCCGCGGTCAGCCGACCCGGAGCCCGAGCTGCGACCGGTACATCTTCACGTTCGACAGGCCGAACCGCGTGTCGTTGATGTAGGCGGCGAGGCTCTGAGCGGCGATGAGCGTGATCGTCGCGCGGCCGGTCTGCATGTTGAGTGTGCCTTCGATCTCCGTGACCGAATAGCCCGACGGGTAGGTCGAGAAGACATGGCGTCCGGAGAAGGTGGCGGTGTTGCCGTTGATGCGGAACGTGCCGCGGAGCGTGGGGTAGCTGTCCGGCTGGAAGAGTACGAACTGGCGGCCGGGTGCGAACTGGAACACGGAGCGCTGAAGCCTCGAGAGGTTCGGCGCCCGCCATGCCAGCTGGCCGCGGAGCCAATCGAAGGTGAGGACTCGTGAGGTAACGAGGTTGACCTCGCCGGCGGAAGTCGCCTTCGGCGCAGCGGAGGCACTGTGGGCCTCGCCCGCGTGGGCTCCAGCTGCAAGGACGAGACTGAGGCAGATGATGAGGGTGAGCCGCTTCACGACGTTCCTTTCTCTCGAGACCGCCCGGTGCGATCTGTCGGGAGGAGGCTCGTCGACGCCGCTGACGATTCGCTGACGATCGGCTGACGAGCGCGAGTGCCGCTGGCGGCTCACACTGTTGGCGTGGCCGGGAACCACATAGGCGTCGAGTTTCGGATCCTCGGGCCGCTCGAGGTGCTTCGTGACGGCGCGCCGCAGCCGCTCGGGACCCCGAAACAGCGCGCACTGCTCGCGCTCCTACTGATGCGGCGGGGCCAGGTCGTGAGCTCCGATGCGATCGTCGACCAGCTCTGGGGCGCCGAGCCACCGCCGACGGCGGCGAACGCGCTCCAGGGTCACGTTTCGCGGTTGAGGAAGCTGCTCGGGCCAAACGACATCGGCGCGCGCCTTGTCACGGCCGCAAACGGCTACAGGATCGACTGCGAGGCCGACGAGCTCGACGCGGCGCGCTTCGAGCGGCTCGTGCAGGAGGGCATCGCGGCGGCCGGCAGCGGTCGCGATGCCGAAGCGGCGGAGCTCTTGCGCGACGCGCTCTCGGTCTGGCGAGGGCCGGCACTAGCCGACTTCGCCTTCGAGCCGTTTGCCGAGCACGAGGCCATACGGCTCGAGGAGCTGCGCCTCACCGCCCTCGAGGAGCGCATCGCCGCAGAGCTTGCAGTCGGCCGCCACGCCGAGGTCGTCGCGGAGCTCACCGCCCTCGCCGCCGACCACCCGGTTCGCGAGCGCCTCCACGCCCAGCTCGATGCTCGCGCTCTACCGATCGGGCCGGCAGGCCGACGCGTTGGCGGCATACAGGCGCGCCCGCGACACCCTTGTCGACGAGCTCGGCCTCGAGGTCGGGGACGAGTTGCGCGAGCTCGAGCGGGCGATCCTGGCCCAGGACCCCGAGCTCCGGCTCGAGCCTCCGCCAGAGCTGCGCTCCGCGCCACTCCCTGCTCCGGTAACCGGGCTCGTCGGCCGCGAGCGAGAGGCCGAAGAGCTCGTCGGTCTGCTCGGCGGCGGCGTCCGACTCATCACGCTCTCGGGGCCCGGTGGGATCGGGAAGACGAGGCTCGCACTCGAGGTCGCGAGGCGTCTTGCGGCCGAGGGGCACGAGGCCGCGTTCGTGGACCTGTCGCCGCTCGCCGATCCGGATCTCGTTCCGCAGGCGCTGGCGGACGCCCTCGGCATCCGAGAAGCGGGCGGCTCGACGTTGACCGAGCGGATCGCCCAGGCGCTCGCACCGCACCCGCTCCTGCTCGTGCTCGACAACTTCGAGCAGGTCGTCGCGGCCGCGACGGACGTGGCGACCCTGCTGCGGGCGGCGCCGCGGCTCGCCGTTCTCGTCACCAGTCGGGAGGTGCTTCGGCTTCAGGGCGAGCACGAGTACCCGGTCGAGCCGCTCGAGGAGTCTCCGGCCTCGGAGCTCTTCCTCGAGCGTGCGCGGGCCGTGCGGCGGGGCTACGAGCCGGGGGCGACCGACCTGCAGGACATCGCCGAGCTCTGTCGCAGGCTAGACGGGCTTCCGCTCGCCCTCGAGCTCGCTGCCGCCCGCGTGAAGCTGCTCTCACCGGGAGAGCTGCTCGAGCGGCTCGACGGCCGGCTCGACCTCCTCTCGCGGCACTCGGTCGACGCGCCCGAGAGGCACCGCACCCTGCGGGCGACGCTGGACTGGGGCTTCGAGCTGCTGCCGGACGCCGAGCGGGCGCTCTTCTGCGGGCTATCGGTGTTCGCCGGCGGCGCGGCGCTCGACGCAGTCGGCGAGGTCTGCGCGATTGCCGAAGCCGACGTACTGGACAACGTCGGCTCGCTGCTCGACAAGAGCCTCGTGCGGCGTCAGGACGTGGCGGGCTCGGAGCCGCGGCTGTTGATGCTCGAGACCGTGCGGGATTACGCGGCCGAGCAGCTCGAGACATCGGGACGTGCGGATGAGGCACGCCGCAGGCACGCGGCCTGGTTCTTCGCGCTCGCGGAGCGCGCGGAGCCGGAGCTCTGGGGCGCCGGGCAGCTCCCTTGGCTCGAGCGGCTGACGCTGGAGGCCGAGAACCTGCGCTCGGCCCTGCGTTTCTTCGCCGCAGAGGGTGAGGGCGACGAGCTGCTGCGCCTCGCTGCCGCGCTGCGCCGCTTCTGGGCCATCCGGGGTCATCTTGCCGAGGGGCTGGACTGGCTCGACCGGGCGCTCGAGGCAGGTGTGGAGGATGACTCGCTCGGGCTGCGCGGACTGAGCGGGGCGGTCAACCTGGCTCAGCTGCGCGGGGAGTACGCGCGTGCGCGTGACTATGCGGAACGTGCCGTGGAGCTGGGCCGCGCAGGCGCCGATGGACGCGGCCTGGGGCGCTCACTCACCGATCTGGCCACGGTTCTCGCCGACCAGGGCGAATTCGTCCGCGCCCGCGCGCTGCACGAGGAGAGCGTCGCGCTCTTCCGGGCGCGCAACGACCTGCACGGGCTGGCGAGCTCGCTCGTGAACCTGGGCGACCTCGACCTGATCCTGGGCGACTACGGGCAGGCCGAGGCGCTGGCGCGCGAGGGCTTGACGGTGTTTCGCGAGGTCGGGGACCGGCGCGGGATCGCGATCTCGCTCTCGAATATCGGTTGCGCCGCGCTCTACCAGGATCGCCCCGCCGACGCTGTGCCCCCGCTACGCGAAAGCCTCGAGGTCTCTGCCGAGCTGGGGGACGGCGACGGCGTGGCGTACTGCCTGGACGCGTTGGCGGCAGCGGCCGCGGCCACCAGCGACTGGGAACGGTCGGCACGCCTGAGCGGTGCGGCAGACGGGCTGCGTGACCCGAGCGGCGGCTCGCTCGAGCCCGCCGAAGCAGCCCTTCGGCTCCGTACGCTTGAGCTCCTCGACGGTGCGCTCTCCGAGGGCGAGCTCGCACATGCTGTGGCCGAGGGCCGTGGGCTCGAACTCGCCGCCGCGGTTCGCTACGCGCTCGAGGACTGAGCGGGCGCGCTGGCGTAGCCCTCCAGGAGGCCTGCCAGCTCCGTCGGGCGGCTGAGCGCGACACAGTGGCCGCTTCTTGATCTCGTCGGGCGTGATCTTCAGCCGGTCGGCTACCAGCCGGCGAAAGAAGTCGGGCGGGAAGAAGCGATCCTCGGTGCACAGCACGAACCTCGTCGGCACGTTCGGCCACGCCTCCAGCGGCCAGGGCGCGGCCATCGAGGCTTCAGACGGATGCGCGCGCTCTCTGCTCAAGGCTTCAGCGGCCAGCTCGCGCGGCACGTCGTGGAAGAAGCTGACGTAGGGGTCGTCGTTGCCGGTCAGGCCGCCGTCACGCGCCGCTTGCTCCCGCACCGCCTCTCCGTAGCCTGCGTTCGCCCACCAGTCGCCCGGCGTCTCGCCGGGGCTGGGAATCATTCCGGCGACCAGAACGAGCACATCGGCCTGAAGCCGATCCGCCACCAGGGGTGCTGTGAATCCCCCGAACGACTGACCGACCACCACCAGATCTTGCCGGTCACCGACCGCATCGACGACCGCGTCGGCGTACTCGCTCAGGCCCGCCGACTCGTCGTCCGCCGGCAGGTCGGGAGCCACAACGTCATGTCCGTTCGCACGCAACTCGGCCTCCACCAGATGCCAGTACCAGCCGCCGTCCCCGGCACCGTGGATCAAGACGAAGGCGCTCATCCTCGACATCCTTACCTAAGCGGCGGCGCCTACCTCGCCCGATCCCCGCCCGGTTCGACTTCGGCGCAGGTCTGTGGTCCCGTTGCACGTTTGACGCGCCCGGACTCGTGCGCGTATGCTTGAAACGATTCAACGCAGGTCGGGCGCGCCGGCCGGGGGTCCTGTCCCTCCTGCTCCCGGCCACCGCGCCCGGTATACACGCCTCGTCATGGCGCACGGACTCTTCATCACGTGCCTCGCCGACACGCTCGCGCCGGCGGTCGGGCGCGCGACGGTGAAAGTCCTCGAGCGCGCCGGAGTCGAGGTCGAGTTCCCGCGCGAGCAGACCTGCTGCGGCCAGATGCACTTCAACGCGGGCCATGTGGACGTGGCGAAGACGCTGGCGCGACGATTCGTCGAGGTCTTCGACCCCTACGAGGCGATCGTGACGCCGTCCGGCTCCTGCGCCGCGCACGTCCGGACGCACGTCTCGGCCCTCGTGCCCGACGATCGCGGTGTGCCGGGCCGGACGCGGGAGCTCTCGGAGTTCCTGGTCGAACGAGGGCCGGTCGACCTCGGCTCCTCCTTTCGCGGCTCCGTCACGTACCACCCCACCTGTCATTCGCTGCGCCTGCTCAGGGTCGGTGACGGCCCGCTTTCGCTGCTGCGGTCGGTCGCGGGCGTGGAGGTCGTGGAATTGCCGGACGCCGAGGAGTGCTGCGGATTCGGCGGCACCTTCGCCGTGAAGAACGCCGACGTGTCGAGCGCGATGCTGGACGCCAAGCTCGACAGCATCGTCGCCAGCGGCGCCGACGCCGTGTGCGCGTGCGACGCCTCGTGCCTGATGCACATCGGCGGCGGGCTGCGCCGCCGGGGCTCGCAGGTGCGGCCGGTTCATCTCGCGGAAGTGCTCGCGCCGTGACGCAGGCCGAGCGCGCGGCCCAGCCGGAGCCGTTCCCGCAGGCGGCACGGGAGGCACTGGCGAGCGGGCAGATGCGGGCGAACGTGCTCCACGCCACGACCACGATTCGCGCGAAGCGGGCGCTGGCGGTCGCGGAGGTGCCCGACTGGGAAGAGCTGCGCGACGCCGGCGCGGCGATCAAGGACCACGCGCTCCTCTCCCTCGAACACCTTCTGGTCGCGCTCGAGGCTGCGGTCATCAACCGCGGCGGCGTCGTCCACTGGGCACGGGACGCGGCCGAGGCCAACGCCGTCGTGACG
This sequence comes from uncultured Gaiellaceae bacterium, assembly GCA_963847255.1. Taxonomy (GTDB): domain Bacteria; phylum Actinomycetota; class Thermoleophilia; order Gaiellales; family Gaiellaceae; genus Gaiellasilicea. The sequence continues at coordinate 271,893 of CAWJYW010000011.1, read as the reverse complement.
GAGATCGTGCGAGCCGAAGGCGTGGACGAGATCGTGAAGGTGAAGTCGCTCACGACAGACGAGATCGGATTGAACGACGCGCTCGAGGCGGCCGGGATTCACGCCCTGGAGACCGACCTGGCCGAGCTGATCGTGCAGCTGGCGGGTGAGCGTCCCTCGCACCTCCTCGTGCCTGCGATCCACAAGAACAGGACCGAGATCCGCGACCTGTTTCGGCAGCGGCTCGGGCTCGAAGGTCTCACCGACGATCCCGGCGAGTTGACCGGAGCGGCGCGCGCCTTCCTTCGCGACGCATTTCTCCGCACCCGCGTGGCCGTCTCGGGCGCGAACTTCGCCTGCGCCGACACCGGGAGCATCGTCGTCGTCGAGTCCGAGGGAAACGGCCGGATGTGCACGACCTTGCCGGAGGTGCTCGTGACGGTGATGGGGATCGAGAAGGTCGTACCGGCTTTCCGGGACCTGGAGGTGATGCTCCAGCTGCTGCCGCGCTCGTCGACCGGCGAGCGCATGAACCCATACACGTCGATCTGGACGGGCGTGCATCCCGGCGACGGTCCTCGGGCCTTTCATCTCGTCCTGCTCGACAACGGGCGGACGAGGGCTCTCGCGGACGAGGTCGGGCGGGATGCTCTCCGCTGCATCCGCTGCTCGGCCTGCATCAACGTCTGCCCGGTCTATCGACAGACCGGCGGCCATGCCTACCACACCCCGTACGCAGGGCCGATCGGGGCGATCCTGCAGCCGCAACTCGACGGGGAGCGCGGCGCCTCGGCTTCGCTCCCGTTCGCCTCGACGCTCTGCGGTGCCTGCGCGGACGTCTGTCCGGTGCGGATCGACATCCCTGCGCTCCTCGTGCACGAGCGCATGAAGGTCGTCGCGGCGAAGCGGCTCGGGCCGGAGGCGGCGAGCATGAAGGTGCTCGGTCGCGTCTTTCGCTCGCGCGCCCGGTACGAGCGCGCGCAGCGGCTGGCGCGCTTCTTCCAGAAGCCGCTCGTGCGCGGCGGCTGGATCCGGCGCTTCCCCCCGGGCCCGCTGCGCGCGTGGGGGCGCAGCCGCGATCTCCCCGCCGTGCCGCCGCAGACGTTCCGGGAGTGGTGGGAGTCCGATGACCGCGCGTGACGTGGTGCTCGAGCGCGTGCGGCAAGCCGTCGCCGGCGTGCTGCCGGCCGCTGTGACGCGGCGCTACAGCGTCGAGGGCTCGGCGCCGGAGAGCGCGTGTCGAGGCGTTCGTGGATCGGGTCCGCGACTACCGCGCGACCGTCGTTGCAGACGGACGACGCGGCGGTCGCAGCGGCCGAGGTGCTCGGGGAGCACGGCGCGCGGAGGATCGGGATCCCGCCGGATCTCGACGCGCGGCTGCGTCCGCTCGGCGTGGAGCTCGTCGAGGACGACGCGCTCTCGCCGCAGCAGCTCGACGAGCTCGACGGCGCACTGACGACCTGCGCCGCGGCCTGCGCGGTCACCGGCACGATCGCGCTGGACGGCGGGCCGGGGCAGGGGAGACGGGCATTGACGCTCCTGCCGGACCTCCACGTCTGCGTCGTGCGGGAAGACCAGATCGTCGAGACCGTGCCCGAGCTCGTCCGCCGCCTCGAGGCTGCCGCCACCGCGGGACGCCCGCTCGTCCTCGTCTCGGGCCCGTCGGCGACTTCCGACATCGAGCTGCAGCGCGTGGAGGGTGTCCACGGGCCGCGGCGGCTCGTCGTGATCGTCGAGCGCTAGCGCTGGGCGGCGGACCTGTCGACTCGCGCTGCACGAGGTGCGGCGAGAACAGCCGCTGCTCCGGTTCGCCGGTACCGCGCAGCAGCTCGTAGGCAGTGGCACCGAGCTCGTAGCTCGGCTGGTGGACGGTCGTCAGCGGTGGGTCCGTCATCGCGGCGAGCTCGACGTCGTCGTAGCCGACCACCGCGACGTCGTCCGGCACGCGCATCCCGCGCCGGCGGAGCCCGTGGATGACGCCGATCGCCAGGAGATCGTTGGCGCAGAAGATCGCGGTCGGGGAAGAGGAGGCGAAGAGCTCTTCGGTGGCCGCCAGGCCCGACGGGGCGTCCATCGCCTCGACCTCGACCTCGATCAGGTCGCGCTCCGGGTCGAGCCCGGCTTCGGTCAGCGCTGCCACGAGGCCGACGCGCCGGTCCTCGCACTGCGGGATCGACAGCGGACCGTTCACGAGCGCGATCCGCCGGTGGCCCAGCCGGAGGAGATGCTCACCGGCGAGCCGGCCGCCGAGCACGTCGTCGACGACGACGGACGAGACGTGACCGGCCGAGCGACGATGGTCGAGGAGCACGAGCGCGATGCCGCGGTCGGAGAGCCATTCGAGATAGCGCTCGTCCTCGCCCGCGGGATTGATGATGATTCCGCGGACGCGCTGGCGCGCCAGCGCATCGAGCGCGCGCCGTTCGTCGGACAGCAGCCAGTCGGTGTTGCAGATCACGATCGCCTCGCCGTTTGCCGCGGCCAGGTCCTCGGCGCCGCGCGCGACCTCGGTGAAGAACGGGTTCCGGATGTCCGGCACGATCAGCCCGACGAGCGTCGCCTGCCCGGCCCGCAGCGTCGCGGCCGAGCCGTTCGGCACCCAGCCGAGCGTCTTGATCGCCTCGCGCACGCGGATACGCGTCGCCTCGGTGACACGGTCGGGCCGGTTCACCACGTTCGAGACCGTCCCGACCGAAACACCTGCGTGCGTCGCGACGTCGCTGATGGTGACGGCCGGAACCTGAGCCATGAACGAAGAGTAGTCGACTATTGATTCGATTCACACGATGTGGTTGAATCCATTCAATGCGTGCCCTACGCGTCGAGGATGTCGCGTGAACGAGTCTGCCGTCCCGTTGCTCGAGCTGCGCGATGGGAGCAAGAGCTACGGGGCCGTGCATGCCCTGCGCCACGGCAACATCTCGCTACGACCGGGCGAGGTGCGTGGGCTCGTCGGCGAGAACGGCGCCGGCAAGTCCACGCTCGTGAAGGTGCTGGGTGGCGTCGTCCGCCCCGATGAGGGCGAGCTTCTCGTCGACGGTCAGGAGGCGAGCTTCCACAGCCCGGTCGACGCACGCAAGGTCGGTGTCGCGGTGATCTATCAGGAGCCGACCCTGTTCCCTGACCTGTCAGTCGCGGAGAACGTGGTGATGGGCCGGCACCCGCGCGGCGCGCTTCGGCGGATCGACCGCGGCGCAATGCACGAGGAGGTCCAGGGGCTGCTCGACCGACTCGGCGTGAGACTCTCGCCCGAGAGCCCGGTCCGTGGCCTGTCAATCGCCGATCAGCAGATCGTCGAAATCGCCAAGGCGCTCTCTTTCGACGCGCGCGTCCTCATCATGGACGAGCCAACGGCCGCGCTCTCGGGGCCTGAGGTCGAGCGGCTGTTCGGCGTCGTTCGCGCGCTACGCGACCACGGCTCCGCGGTGCTGTTCATCTCGCACCGGCTCGACGAGGTGTTCACGATCTGCGACACCGTCACCGTGATGCGCGACGGCGTCGTCGTGCACGAAGCGCCGATCGCTGACATGACGCCCGACGACATGGTCAGACGAATGGTCGGTCGCGAGCTGAGCACGCTCTTCCCGAAGCAGGTCGCGCGAGATCGGCCCACCGGTGCTCGAGGTTCACCGGCTCACGCGCGAGGGAGTGTTCTTCGACGTCAGCTTCCAGGTGCGAGCCGGCGAGATCGTGGCTCTCGCCGGTCTCGTGGGCGCCGGCCGCAGCGAGGTGGCGCGCGCAATCTTCGGGATCGACCGCGCCGACGCCGGCCACGTGTCGGTCTCCGGGCGTCGGCTGCCCGTCGGCCGCCCTCTGGCCGCGATGCACGCAGGCATCGCGTTCGTGCCGGAGGACCGCCGCCTGCAGGGGCTCGTGATGGACCTCTCGATCGCCCGCAACGCCACGCTGACCCGGCTGCGAGCACTCACTCGCCTGGGACTGATTCGAGTCGGTGCCGAGAATCGGCTGACGCGCGAATGGGCGGACCGGCTGAGGCTCCGTTTCCATCGGCTCGAGGATCCGGTCGTCTCGCTCTCGGGCGGCAACCAGCAGAAGGTCGTGCTCGCGAAGTGGCTTGCGACGGAGCCGAAGCTGCTGATCCTCGACGAACCGACGCGAGGAATCGACGTGGGCACGAAGGCCGAGGTGCACGCCCTGATGAGCGAACTGGTGGGCCGCGGCGTCGCCGTGCTGATGATCTCGAGCGAGCTGCCCGAGGTGTTGGGGATGGCCGACCGCGTCCTCGTGATGCACGAGGGTCGCCTGACGGAGGAGCTCAGCCGCGACGACGCGGACGAGGAGCGCGTGATGCGCGCCGCCACGGGCGTGAGCGCGGCCTGAGCAGTTACACCGCATCGGTCGAGGGCGCCCGCGGAGTCGGTTTCGCCGAGCGGATTCTGCGCATCCGCGAGCTCGGGATCGTCGCTGCCCTCGTGCTGCTGATCACGGTGACGGCAATCCTCGAGCCGAGGTTCATCGAGACCGCCTCGCTGCGCAACCTGGCGCTGAACGCCTCGATCCTGGCGATCCTCGCCGTCGGGCAGACGCTCGTGATCGTCACCCGGAACGTCGACCTGTCGACCGGGTCGGTTCTCGGGCTGAGTGCGTTCCTGGCGGGCGACCTTCTCCAGGGGCATCCGGGCATGGCGCTTCCCCTTGGTCTTTCTGCTCGGGATCGCGCTGGGTGCCGCGTGCGGGCTCTTCAACGGGATCCTGGTCACCTGGGGGCAGGTCCCGGCACTTGTCGTCACTCTCGGGACGCTGTACGCGTTCCGCGGGCTCGCGTTCCTCTGGACCGACGGCCGGCAGGTCAACGCGGAGACGCTTCCGGATTCGTTCCTGAACCTCGGCAGCGAGTCGATCGCCGGCGTGCCGATCCTCGTGCTGATCGCGGTCGTGATCGTCCTCGGCGGTCGGCCAGTGGTTGCGTGACTACCGGCCGGGCCGGGAGCTGTACGCGATCGGCTCGAACCCGGAGGGCGCGCGCCTGGCGGGTCTACGCGCGGACCGCCGCGTGCTCACCGCGTTCGTGCTCGCTGGGGCGCTCTCCGGTCTCGGCGGAGTGCTCTTCACGGCCCGCTTCGGCACGGTCGACGCCACCGCCGGCGTCGGCTACGAGCTGACGGTCATCGCCGCCGCGGTGGTCGGGGGCGTCGCGATCTTCGGTGGCACGGGAACCGTCTACGGCGCGGCGCTCGGCGCGCTGTTGCTCGGCACGATCACCTCGTCCCTGATCATCCTCCGTGTGGAGGCGTTCTGGCAGCAGGCCGCCATCGGCGCCCTACTGCTGCTCGCGATCGCACTCGACCGGCTGCTCGGGGTACGGGTCGCGGCGAGACTTCGACGAAGGAGCGCGCGTCGTGCGAAGTGAGGCGCCTCAGGCGACCGCACCGCTCGCGGCCGACCGCGGTCGCAGCTGGCGCGCCGTGTTCGGGCGCTGGGAGACGCTGCTCGTCGGCCTGCTCGTCGTGACGGCGATCGCCGGCCAGTCGATCTCGCCCCAGTTTCTCACGACGTTCTCGTTCACGACCGGTTCGCTCGACCTGTCCGAGATCGCCCTGATGGCCCTGCCGCTGGCGATGGTGATCATCGCAGCCGAGATCGACCTCTCGATTGCGTCGGTGCTGGCGCTCTCCAGCGCGGTGATGGCCTACCTCTGGAGCCACGGCCAGCCGATCGAGATGATCATCCCGATCTGCGTGGCTGTCGGCGCGCTCTGCGGTGTGTTCAACGGCGTGCTGGTGACTCGCCTCGGCCTGCCCTCGCTGGCGGTCACGATCGGGACGCTCGCGCTGTTCCGCGGCCTCGCGTTTGTCGTCATCGGGGACGAATCGGTGACCGACTTTCCCGCCACCTGGACTGACCGTGCGTTCGGGAACTTCGCGGGCACCTTCATCCCCAACACGATGGTTCTCTTCGCAGTTCTCGCCGTGGCGTTCGCGGTGCTGCTGCATGCGACTCCGTTCGGCCGCTCGATCTACGCCGTGGGGGCCAATGAGGAGGCGGCCTACTTCTCGGGCCTGCGGGTCAAGCGCATCAAGCTGATTCTCTTCACGCTGTCCGGCGCCGTCGCCGGGCTCGCCGGTGTCGTCATTTCGCTCCGCAACTCGACCGGAGCCGCGAATGTCGGCCAGGCCTTCGAGCTCACCGTCATCACTGCGGTGTTGCTCGGCGGCGTATCGATCTTCGGCGGCCGTGGGACGATCGCGGGCGTCGTCCTCGCGTTGCTGTTGCTCGGCGGCATCCAGAAGGCGCTGCTGCTGAGCGAGTCCATCTCGTCGTACTGGGTCCAGATCGTCACCGGGGCGCTGCTGATCGGCTCGGTCCTGGCACCCAACCTCGCTCGTCGCGTCGCCGATACCCGGCGGCGCCGGTCACATCCACTCCAGGAGGTGGGTTCATGAAGTCAGCACGTCCACACGCCCTACGCGCGTTTCTCGTTGCGCTCGCTCTGGTGGCGGCGCTCGCGCTTGCCGCCTGCGGTGGCGATTCGGAGGATGACGCGGCCGCGACCGTGGCGGAAACCGTGGCGGAGACCGGGTCGACCGAGGGGACGGCAGATCCAAACGCCCCTCTGAAGACGGGTCTCAAGACGGTCTCGATTCCCAAGCAGCTCGGCAACCCCTACGAGGAGTACGAGCATTCGGGAGTCGACGAGGCGCTCAAGGAGCTCGAGGGCTCGAACAACATCTCGGGCCCGACGGACGCCGGCGCGTCGACCCAGATCCCGATCATCAATGCGGCCGTGCAGCAGGGCGCGGACGCGATCATCATCGCCGGCAACGATCCCAACGCCGTTGCCCCGGCGCTCAAGCAGGCGGCGGAACGCGGGGTCAAGATCGTCGGAATGGACTCCGACGTGGCGCCCGATGCGCGCAGCGTCTTCGTCAACCAGGTCACGACACAGCTGGTAGGCGAGAACCAGGTCGAGTCGATCGCCCGGCAGATCGACTACAAGGGCGAGATCGCGATCCTGTCGGCGACGGCGAACGCGACGAACCAGAACGCCTGGATCGACGTCATGAAGGAAACGCTGAAGGACCCCAAGTACAAGGACATGAAGCTCGTGAAGATCGCCTACGGCGACGACGACGACCAGAAGTCCTTCCAGGAGACGCAGGGCCTGATCCAGGCCTATCCGAACCTGAAGGGAATCATCTCTCCGACCACGGTCGGAGTCGCCGCGGCCGCCCGCTACCTGTCGACCTCGCCGCAGAAGGGCAAGCTCAAGCTGACCGGGCTCGGCTTCCCGAACCAGATGCGCAAGTTCATCGAGGACGGGACGGTCGAAGAGTTCCAGCTCTGGGTGCCCAAGGACGTCGGCTATCTCGCCGGGCAGGCCGCCGTGGCTCTCGTCATCCGGCAGCATCACCGGGAAGGAGGGCGAGAAGTTCGAGGCCGGCAGGCTCGGCGAGTACACGATCGGTGAGAACGGCGAGATCGTCCTCGGCCCTCTGACCACGTTCAACGCAGACAACATCGAAAAGTTCGACTTCTAAGTCGATGACTGGCTCCGGTCCGAACACTCCCGGGACCGGCCCGACGCCCCGGCCCGCGCCACGCGCGCGGGTCGGGGTGTTCGGGATTGGGCTCGAGGCGTACTGGCCGCAATTCGACGGCCTGCGGGAGCGCATCCAGGGGTACCAGCAGCGCGTCGAGCAGCGGGTCGCCGATCTCGGCGCCGACGTCGTATCCGCGGGCTTGGTCGACAGCGCGCAGAAGGCACGCGCGGCGGGCGACACATTCGGCGCCGCACAGGTCGACGTGGTGCTGTGCCACGCCGTCACCTACGCCACGTCGAGCCAGGTGCTGCCTGCCTTGCAGGGGGCCAAGGCACCCGCCGTCTTGCTCGGGCTCCAGCCCACGGCAAGCCTTCCGTACGGCGAAGTCGACACCGGCGAGTGGCTCGCGAACTGCGCTGCATGCTGTGTTCCGGAGATCGCGGGCGCGTGCACGCGCGCGGGCCTCTCCTACGACACCGTCGTCGGCACGATCGACGATGACGAGCGCGCCTGGCGCAAGATCGCCGCCTGGGTCCGCGCCGCAGGGGTCGTGCGCGCGCTGCGGCGCTCCCGGATCGGCTTCCTGGGCCACACCTACCCCGGCATGCTCGACCTGTACACCGACTTCACCGCCGTCCACGCGCAGATCGGCGCGCACGTCGAGGTGCTCGAGATCGACGACCTGGCCGCCCGCGTCGCAACGGTGACGGATGACGAGAGGCGCGCCAAGGTCAACGAGATCGAGGCGACGTTCGACTTTGCGGACCCCTCATCCGATCCGATCGCCGGGCCGATCGAGCCTGAGCAGATGGACTGGTCGGCACGCGTCGCGGTCGGGCTCGACAAGCTCGCCGAGGACTTCGACCTGCAAGCGCTGACCTACTACTACCGCGGCGTCGCCGACAACGAGGCCGAGCGGCTCGGCGCGGGCGTGATCGTTGGCAACTCGCTCCTGACCGCGCGAGGCGTGCCGACCTCCGGCGAGGGCGACCTCAAGACGAACGTCGCCCAGCTGATCCTCGACCGCCTCGGAGCCGGCGGCTCGTACACCGAGTTCTACGCGCTCGATTTCGACGAGGACTTCATTCTCATGGGGCACGACGGGCCTATGCACACGGCCATCGCCGAGGGCCGCCCGACGCTCCGGGCGCTCAAGCTCTACCACGGCAAACGGGGTGCGGGGCTTTCCGTCGAGGCCAAGGTGCGCTACGGGCCGATCACGATCGTCGGCTGTACCCAGACGGCTGCTGGGCGGCTCAAGCTGATCGTGGGCCAGGGCGAATCCGTGTCGGGCGACACCTTCAGCATCGGCAACACGAACTCGCGGCTCGTCTTCGGGCTGAAACCCGCCGAGTTCCTCGAGCGCTGGTGCGCCGAGGGCCCGACCCACCACGTGGCGCTTGGCGTCGGGCACGTGGCTGACGAGGTCCGTCGGGTTGCGTCCCTGCTCGACCTCCCGTACGCCGAGGTGGAGTGATGCCGCAACGCGTCTGCTTCCTACTCCACGTGCGCCCCGACCGCCTCGACGAGTACAAGGCGCGCCACCGTGAGGTTTGGCCGGAGCATGCTCGACGCTCTCCGGGAGACGGGTTGGCGCAACTACTCGCTCTTTCTCCGCGAAGACGGCCTGCTGGTCGGATACCTGGAGTGCGACGACTTCGAGGCGTCGCTCGAGGCAATGGCGGAGCGCGACGTGAACTCCCGCTGGCAGGCCGAGATGGCTCAGTTCTTCGAGCTTCCCCGAGACCAGCGCCCGGACACCGGACTCGAGCGCCTCGAGGAGGTCTTCCACCTTGCCTGAGGCAGCCTCCAAGCACCCGGAGATCGTCGCGCTCGTCGAGCGGTCGCGCCGCCTCGGGTCGGATCCGCGCGTCACGAACTTCGGCGGCGGCAACACCTCGGTCGAAGGTCGAGCTCGCCGACCCGATCACCGGGGAGTCCCGCAGCGTGCTCGCGGTGAAAGGGTCCGGCGGCGACCTCGGGACCCTGACCGTCGACGGGCTCGCCCTGGTCGACCTCGAACGGCTGCGCGCGATGGAGCGCGTCTACGAGGGCCTCGACCACGAGGACGAGATGGTCTCGCTGCTCGACCACGCCCGCTTCGGCCCGGGCGGCGCCGTGCCGTCGATCGACACGCCGCTGCACGGATTTCTCCCAGCCGCCCACGTCGACCATCTCCACCCCGACGCGCTGATCGCCTTCGCCACCGCCGCGGATGGGCGGGACCGAGTGGCCGATGCTTTCGGCGGCCGGCTCGGCTGGCTCGACTGGCAGCGCCCGGGCTTCGATCTCGGCCTCCGCCTGCGCGACCTCGTCGGCACGCAGCCCGAGCTCGTCGGCGTCGTCCTGGGCGGCCACGGTGTGATCTCGTGGGCCGACACCTCCGAGGAGTCGGAAGCCCTCTCGCTGTCGCTGATCGAGCAGGCGGAGCGCTACCTCGCCGAGCATGGGCGCCCGAGTCCGCTCGGGTCGTCGCGGCCGGGCTACGGCCGGCTGCCGGACGTGGAGTGGAAGCAGCGCGCGGCGGCGCTCGGGCCGGTGGTGCGCGGTCTCGCCTCCACGGATCGGCACGTCGTCGGACGGCTCACGGACTCCGACGTCGTGCACGACTTCCTCGCGTCCGAAGCTGCACCACGACTCGCGCTGCTCGGCACCTCGTGTCCCGACCACTTTCTCCGCACGAAGGTGCGGCCGCTGCTCCTCGACCTCCCCGCCGACTCCCCGGTCGAGGAGCAGGCCGCACGGCTGCGCGAGCTTCACACCCAGTACCGGGATGACTACCGGCGCTACTACGAGGCGAACGCGACTCCGGAGTCGCCGCCGATGCGTGGCGCCGATCCGGCGATCGTGCTCGTTCCCGGAGTCGGCATGTGGAGCTTCGGCGCCGACTCGCAGACCGCGCGCGTGGCCGGCGAGTTCTACGTCAACGCGATCAACGTCATGCGGGGTGCCGAGGCCCTCTCGTCGTACCAGCCGATCCCGGACTCGGAGAAGTTCCGCGTCGAGTACTGGGCGCTCGAGGAGCGCAAGCTGCGGCTGCGGCCGCCGTCGCCGCCGCTGACAGGTCGCATCGCGTTCGTCACCGGTGCCGCTTCGGGCATCGGGCTGGCGATCGCGAAGCGACTGCACGCTCTCGGCGCCGCCGTCGTCATCGCCGACCTGAACGAGGCAGGCGCTCGCGGCGAGGCCGACGCGCTCGCGGACCCGGATCGCGCCCTTGGAGTCGCCGTGGACGTCTCGGACGAGCAGTCCGTCACGGCTGCTCTCGAAGCCACGGTGCTCCGGTTCGGCGGTCTCGACATCGTCGTCAACAACGCCGGTCTCGCGAGCTCGGCGCCGCTCCTGGAGACCGACGCGGCCGACTACGACCGGCTCCACAACGTGATGGCGCGCGGCTCGTTCCTCGTCAGCCGTGGAGCGGCCCGCGTCCTCGTCGAGCAGGGCATCGGCGGCGACATCGTCTACATCGCGTCGAAGAACGCGGTCTTCGCCGGCCCGAACAACGTCGCGTACGGCAGCGTCAAGGCGGCGCAGGCGCACCAGGTGAGGTTGCTCGCCGCCGAGCTCGGCCCACACCGGATCCGCGTCAACGGCGTGCATCCCGACGCCGTCGTGCGCGGGTCGGGGATCTTCGCCGGCGAGTGGGCGCAGGAGCGGGCCGACGCGTACGGAGTTCCGGTCGAGGAGCTCGGTCGCTTCTACGCCGAGCGGACGCTGCTGAAGACAGAGATCCTGCCGGAGCACATCGCCGACGCCGTCGCCACGCTCGTCGGCGGCGACCTCAGCGTCACGACCGGCACGTTCATTCCCGTCGACGGGGGCATCCCCGCCGCTTTCCCCCGTTGAGCCTGGAGGTGTGAGGTGCAGCTGAACGCAGAGACGATCGCGACGCTCGAGGGCGACAGGCAGGACCGGCACGAACAGGCCCTCGCGGCGGCGGCGGCGCTGCTCGAGCTCCAGGGCGTCGACGTCGAACGCGTGATCGAGGAGGTGCGCCGCTTCAGCGTCGCCGCTCCCTCCTGGGCGCTCGGCACGGGCGGCACCCGCTTCGGTCGCTTCCCCGGCGGCGGCGAGCCGCGGGCGATCGAGGAGAAGCTCGACGACGTCGCGACGCTGAACGCCCTCACCGGTGCGAACCGGACGGTGAGCCTGCACGTGCCGTGGGACGAACCGGACGACGTTCCCGCCTTGCGCCAGTACGCCGAGGCGCTCGGGCTCGGCTTCGACGCGATGAACTCGAACACGTTCCAGGACAACCCGTCCACGACGGGCGACGGCGCCGTCACCTACAAGTTCGGGTCGATGGCTGCCGCGGACGCCGGGGCGCGCGAGGCCGCGGTCGAGCACAACCTCCACGTGATCGAGCTCGGCGAGCAGCTCGGCTCCTCTGCACTCAGCATCTGGCTGGGCGACGGAACCAACCATCCGGGCCAGGCGAGCTTCCGGCTGCAGTTCGACCGCGTTGCCGACTGCCTGCGCCGGATCCACGACGCGCTGCCAGACGGATGGCTGCTGTTCACAGAGCACAAGCCGTACGAGCCCGCGTTCTACTCCACCGTCGTCTCGGACTGGGGCTCGTCGCTGCTGCTCGCGCAGGCCGCGGGGAGGCAGGCCCGCTGCCTCGTCGACCTCGGTCACCACCTCCCGAACACGAACATCGAGCAGGTCGTCTCACGACTCGCGATGACCGGCCGGCTCGGCGGCTTCCACTTCAACGACTCCAAGTACGGCGACGACGACCTCACGGTCGGCTCGATCCGCCCCTTCGAGCTCTTCCTCGTGATGCTCGAGCTGCTGGAGCACGGAGGCGGGACGATGCCTCCGCTCGCCTACATGATCGACCAGAGCAACAACCTCAAGGACCCGATCGAGGATCTGATCCAGGCCACGGACGCGATCCAGCACACGCTCGCGCTCGGTGCCTGCGTCGACCGCTCCGCGCTCGTGGTGGCGCAGGACGGGGACGACCCGGCGCTCGCGGCGGAGATCCTCCAGGCCGCGTACCGCGCCGACGTCAGACCTCTCGTGCGCCGAAGCTCGCAGCGACCGGAACGGCGCTGCGCTCGACCCCCTGACCGCGTACCGGCGCAGCGGCTATCGCGAGGCGGTCATCGGCGCGCGCGGCTCAGGGCACGTCGCGACCGGGTTGTAGGTGAGCATGCGCGTCGCGGCCGTCGACATGGGCGCGACGTCGGTCCGCGTTGCCGTCGTCGACCTGGACGCGGAGCTGCCGCGCGTCGAGGTCGTCCACCGGTGGCAGCACGGTCCGGAGACGCGTTCGGACGGCTCGGTGCGGTGGCGCTGGCCGGAGCTCCTGGAGAACGTCCGGCTCGGACTCGATCGCGCGCTCGCGACTGCCGAAATCAGCTCGATCGGAGTCGACGGCTGGGCCGTCGACTACGGCCTGCTCGACGAGCACGGGCTGTTGCTCTCCGACCCGCACAGCTATCGGAGCCCACGCACGGACGGCTGGCGCGCCGTGGCACAGTCGCTGGGAGAGGCCGAGCTCTACCGGCGAACGGGTGTGCAGCTGATGCCGATCAACACCATCTTCCAGCTCGCCGCCCACGACCGCGCCGAGCTCGACCGAGCGGCGCGACTGCTGATGCTGCCCGAGCTCGTCGCGTACGAGCTGACGGGCGCGGCCGTCGGTGAGCGCTCGAACGCGGGAACGAGCGGGTTGCTCGACGTCGCCACCGGTACCTGGGCGAGTGATCTCGCGGAGGCGGTCGGTGTGTCACCTGCCATCCTCCCGGCCGTCGAGCCCGCGGGACGCCTGCTCGGCGAGCATCGAGGCATCCCTGTCCATCTCGTCGCCGCCCATGACACCGCGTGCGCCGTCGCCGCAAGCCCACTGGGGCCGGCGGACCGAGGCTTCCTCTCTGCGGGCACCTGGTTCCTCGTCGGCGTCGAGCGGCCGGCCGCCGACACGTCCGAGACCGCCCGCGCGGCCAACTTCTCGAACGAGCCGGGCGCGGTCGGCGGCTATCGGTTCCTGAAGAACGTGCCGGGGTTCTGGTTGCTCGAGCGGTGCGCCTCGGAGTGGGGCGACACCACCGCGCGGGAGCTACTCGACCTTCCTGGCGCCGGCGACCGGGTCGGCAGCGTCTTCGACGTGCGTGAAGACCGCTTCCTGGCACCCGAACGCATGGTGGACGAAGTGCGTGACGCGGCCGGGCTGGCTGCCGACGCTCCACGGGCCGCCGTTGTGTCGTCGATCGTGCGGTCGATCGCTGCCGGTGTGGCGTCGGTCCTGGACGAGCTGCGGTCGATCCACCCGCTGAGCGAGCTCGCCATCGTCGGCGGCGGTGCGGCGTCACCCGTCGTCGGGCGTGCGGTCGAGGAGGCTTCCGGCGTGAGGCTCGTGGCCGGCCCGCCGGAGGCGACGGCTCTGGGCAACGCGCTCCTGCAAGGGATGTCGCTCGGCCGGTTCTCGACCCTCGCAGACGCCCGTGTGTGGGCCGCGGGTCGAGCTAGCCCCGCAAGGACCGAATTGCGCCGGCGATCCACGTCCTCTCCACGGGAATCGACGTGAAGCCGGCGTAGAGCTTGGTCGTGCTGTCCGAGCCGAGGGCGGTGACACCGACCTGGCGGAACGTGCCGTTCCGTTCTCGCACGAGCAGCGGGCCGCCGGAGTCCCCGCGGTTGATCGTCGACCTCGATCTGGTGCCCCTCGTGCAGATGTTCGTGCGGGCGTTGTAGGTCGGCCGAGTCCAGAACACATCCCGGCCGCAGGACTCATCGGGGAGCACGGTCTGGCCGGAGGCCTGAAGGTTGGCGGCCCGCACCTTGCAGACGGGAGGGGCGTTGGTACAGCCCCAGCCGGAGGTCACGACGCGCGCCCCGACGCGCGGTTCAGCCGCGGCCAACCGAATCCTCGGGGTGGACTGCGGGGCTGCAAGCCGGACGACTGCGATGTCGTCGCGGTTGTCCACGCGAAAGGTGAAGGAGTCGGGGAAGCGGTGGCCCAGCGTCGCGATCCGCCGCGCCTTCGGCCAGCCCGGGATGTCGGCGCCGACGACGGCGACGAGCCCGCCGTCCGGGATGCGGGCGACACAGTGCGCCGCCGTCAGGACGATGTCGCGCTCGATGAGCGTGCCACCACAGCGGTGACTACGGGGCTCGTCGGCCAGGCGCAGCGACACCATGAACCGGTACGAGCTGAAGGGCGCGTCATCGCCGCGGTGGATGGCACGGGCAGGGGACGCCACCAGCGTCGCGACCAGGACGGCCACCAGAACGCCGGCCGCTGCAACCGCGAGTCGACGACCATGGACGAGCGGAGCGGTCACCGCGTGGAACGATAGCCCGCCTCCGCGAGGCGTTACAGGATCGTGATCGTGAACGTCTGGGGGGCGCTGGTATCGCTTCCCCCGTTGGCGGTGCCGCCGTTGTCGACCACTTGCACGGTGACGGTCGCGGCTCCGAGCGCGAGCAGGGTCGGCGTATACATGAGCATCCCGTTGGGGAGGACAGTCGGCTGGGAGGAGAAGAGCCCTGGGTTGTCGTTGGTGACGATGAAGCTGACGTTCTGAGAGGCTTCGTCCGCCGGCCCGGCCGAGATGCCCGTTGCCCAGCCTGCGGACGGTCTGCGCCCCAAGGAGTGAGACAGCGGTCTGGTTCGCTCCGGCGTTGAAGCTGGGGGCGTCGTTGACGGCGGTGACCGTGATGGTGAAGGTGATCGAGCCGCTCGTGTCCTGCCCGCCGTTCGCGGTGCCGCCATCGTCGGCGAGGCTCACCGTGATCGTGGCCGAGCCGTTGGCGTCTGCGGCCGGGGTGTATGTGAGCGTTCCGTCCGGAGCGATCGCAGGCTGGACGGCGAACAGGGCGGGGGTGTCGGCGCCGGCGGTGAAGGTGAGGTTCTGGGAGGCCTCGTTCGCCGGTCCCTTGGAGATCGCAGTCGCCCAGCCGGCGATCGACTGCGCACCGGGTCCTCGAGCACGGACTGGTTCGCGCCGGCGGTGAAGCTGGGTGCCTCGTTGACGGCGGTGATGCGTGATCGTGAAGGTGACGGAGGCGCTGCAGTCGTCGCCGCCGTTGGCGGTGCCGCCGTCGTCGAAGGTGGTGACGGTGATCGTGGCGACGCCGTTCGCGTCGGCGGCGGGGGTGTAGGTGAGCGTTCCGTCGGCGGCGATCGCGGGCTGCACGCTGAAGAGCGCCGGGAGATCGGCGACGGCCGTGAAGCTGACGTTCTGGGAAGACTCGTTCGCCGGTCCAGTCGACATCGCGGTCGCCCAGCCGGCGATCGTCTGGGCGCCGGTGTCCTCGAGCACGGTCTGATCCGCGCCGGCGGTGGAGCTCGGCATGTCGTTGACGGACACGATCGTGATCGTGAAGGTGCTCGGGGCGCTGGTGTTCGAGCCTCCGTTGGCGGTGCCGCCGTCGTCGACGGCGGTGACGGTGACTGTGGCGAGGCCGTGGGCGTTCGCGGCGGAGGTGAACGTGAGCGTCCCGCTGGGATTGATGGCCGGCTGGACGGCGAACAGTGCCGGGGTGTCGGCGACGACGGTGAAGGTGACGTTCTGGGCGGACTCGCTCGCGGGGCCGGGTGAGATCGCGGTCACCCAGCCGGCGACCGAGTGAAGGCCGGAGTCCTCGGCCGCGTTCTTGTTCGCCGACACGCTGAAGCTGGGCGCGACATTCAGGACCGGCGGGGCAGGAGTGGGCGGGACGACGGGCGCAGGCGGGAGGGGCGGAGTCGGCGCGGGCGCCGGCGCCTTGGGAGGAGCAGCAGGCGGCGTCGGCGTGGCCGCGGGCGGTGAGGGCGCGGCTTCAGGTGCCGGCGGGGTGGGAGGAGCCGGCGCGGCTTCGGGCTCAGCGGCGGGCGGAAGAACGCTCGGCACCGCCGCGGTGTCGTGCGTGCTTTCCGGGCGTGCTGCTGCGGGTGCGGTGGGGTCGGCGAAGCTGAAGCGAGGCTTCTGCGGAGCGGTCGCGGCCTTCGCCGGGCGGGGCGTCGGAGGAACGGGCGCGGGGAGGGCCTGCGTGGAGACGATCGCAGCCGGAGGTCGCGCGGCTTGAAGGGATGCAGCCTGCGCGGTGTCCTGTGGGCCTGCGATTCCTGCCGCGGCCGTGGTGGCGATGACCGCGACCCCTCCCATCGACGCGCCGAGGAAGGGCGTGAGCGGGAGGCGGGCGAGGAGCGGTGCGTGCGAGAGCCAGGAGAGCGGCCCCATCACGAGCCGCATCTTGCCGAGCGAGATGTTCACGAAGGCGCGCACGAGGCGGGGGTCGAACTGCGTCCCCGCACAGCGCGCGAGCTCGGCGCGGGCTTCGGTCGGGCTCGCCGGCTCCTTGTACGACCGCGCAGACGTGATCACGTCGTAGACGTCGGCGATCGCGACGATGCGTCCGGCAAGCGGGATCTCCTCACCGGCGACGCCGCGCGGGTAGCCCTTGCCGTCCCAGTTCTCGTGGTGGTACCCGACCGCGTCGGTCCAGGTGCCGAGCCATTCGTTGAGCGGCTCGACGAGCGTCTCGCCGTACAAGGGATGGCGGCGCAGCTGCTCCCACTCCTCGTCCGTCGGCTTGCCGGCCTTGTTCAGGATCTCCGTGCTGACGTCGAGCTTGCCGACGTCGTGCAGGAGCGCGGCCCAGTTCAGACGGTCGAGCTCCTCGGCTCCCAGGCTGAGCTGCTTGCCGAGGCTGTAGGAATAGGCGCGGACGCGCTCGGAGTGGCCGCGCGTGATCTTGTCGTGGACGTCGAGCGCCCCTGCCAGCTGGAGGAGGATCTCCGCCGCCTCCTGCGCGCTCGCCGGCTCGTTCCCCTCGCGCAGCTGACGCAGCCGCGCCTCGAGGCTCTCGACCGTGCCCGTGCGCAGCGCCAGCTTGAACCTCGACGGCGACTCGTCCGGGAACACGAGTGAGAGGTCGAGCAGTGCGCCGAGCGGCAAGAGCCGGCGGGAGACGGCGTAGATGAGCGACACGACTCCGGTTGCCGAGAGGCTCATCGCAAGCCACCAGGCAAGGAAGACCCAGAGCGACTTGGTCGGCACCGGGACGACCTCTGTCGCAAGGCGAACGAAAGCGACCGAGCCGGCGATCGGCAGTGCGTAGACAAGCAGACGCAGGCCGCGCGCACGCCAAGGGTGCGCCGACCAGCGAGGCTGGTGCCCGTCCGATGCCGCCATCCGCATTCATGTCGACGCCACCCGAGGGAGGCAATAGACCAGTTTGGGTGACGCTAGGCGACCGGATTGGGTGAGACGTTCACGACCTGGCCTCGAGCGGGCGCGGACTGGGGGCGTCGATGTCCATCAGCTCCCGCATCGCGTCCTTGTAGCACGGCGACCTGTTCGGCACCGAGGCGTCGTTTCACGAGGCGGTCGAGCTCCGCCAGGACGGCGGCGGCGACCGGCTCGAATTGGCGGGCGCGCCCCGTCAGGTAGATCAACGTCGCCCGTCCGTCGCCCGGGTCGGCACGCCGCTCGACGAGTCCGTCGCGTTCGAGGCGGGCCATCATCTGCGTCATCGTCTGCTTGCTCAGACGGGCACGGACGGCGAGCTCGCCCATCCGGAGGCCGTCTTCCTCGTAGAGCGGCAGCAGCACCGAGCCGTACGAGGGGCTCACCTCGCCGTAGCCCCAGGCTGCGAAGCGCTCGGCGAGAAGCTCGTTCCAGTGCTGCGTGGCCTTGGCCAGCAGGAAGCCGAGGTCGTCTGCGGCTCGAGTCATGGGCCGCCTCTCATTTAGTCTGCTCTACGTACTAACTAGTACGTTAGCAGACTAACCAACTCTGGCTTGAAACAGCCCAATTGTCTCGGCAATGCCCTCCGCAAGGGTGGGCTGCGGCACCTGGCCGATCGCTTCCTCGAGCGCCCGCATCTCGACCTCCGCCGGAAACGGCAGCGGTATTTCCTCCCAGCTGATCTGCCCCGCGGCCTCCGGCGCCGCAGCCTCGATCGCCGCGACGACCTCTGCCATCGAGGCGCTGCGACCCGGGAAGTTCGCGACGACTGCGCCCGCGGTCGCCGAGGCAGCGCGGACGA
Source organism: uncultured Gaiellaceae bacterium (assembly GCA_963847255.1). Classification (GTDB taxonomy): domain Bacteria; phylum Actinomycetota; class Thermoleophilia; order Gaiellales; family Gaiellaceae; genus Gaiellasilicea. Next base: position 253,429 of record CAWJYW010000011.1, on the reverse strand, counting down.
ACGCGCGGGCGACGGCGGGCGCGTAGTCGTACCGCGCGACGCCGCCGTAGCCGATCGCGAAGCCCTCGCCGCGGGCGGCTGCCGCCATCGCCTGCGTCGGCCCTGCGGTCATCCCCTGGTCTCGGCCCGGCCCGTAGACGACATAGGGCCGGATCCCGATCGACGGGACTCCCGATTCGGCCTGGTAGAGCCGCGCGGTCCCCTCGTTCGCGAGCTTGTAGACGCCGTAGATCGTGCCGGGCGCGGTCCCGCCGCTTTCCGGCGCCGGCGAAGGATCGTCCGGGCCGTAGACGGCGGCCGAGCTTGCGTAGGCGACGCCCGGGATCCGGTCGAGCCGTTCCTTGACCGCCTCGAAGACGTTGACCGTGCCGACCACGTTGACCCGGGCGCCGAGGACCGGGTCGGCGCGGCAGAAGGGAACCTGGAGCCCGGCGAGGTGCACGACCCGAGTGATCGCGTGCTCGTCGAGCGTGCGGGCGAACGCGTCGAGATCGGTGATGTCGCCGCGAACGAGCGTCAGCCGCTCACGCTCCTCCGGCGAGAGGATGAGCTCCAGCCGGTGCATCGCGTCGCCGAGGTCGTAGCCGACCGGCTCGTCGCCGTCCTCGAGCACCGCCTTCACGGCCCACGCACCCAGGCACCCGAGCGCCCCCGTGACGAGGACGCGCTCGCTCAGTAGACGGCCCTGCCGCCGGAGATGTCGTACGTCGCGCCCGTGGAGAAGGAGCACTCCTCGCTCGCGAGCCAGCAGACGAGCGCGGCGACCTCGTCCACGCGGCCGAGTCGGCCCATCGGGATCTTCTCGACCATGTACGAGATGTGCTCCGCCGAGATACCGGCGAGGATCGGCGTCTCGATCACCGCCGGCGCGATCGCGTTGACGAGCACGCCGGTGCCCGCCAGGTCCTTGCCGATCGCCTTGGTCATCCCGATCACGGCAGCCTTCGAGGCGGAGTAGGCGGCCGCCATCGGGTTGCCTTCCTTGCCGGCGATCGAGGCGACGTTGACGATGCGGCCGTAGCCGCGCTCGACCATGCCGGCAATGACGGCGCGGTTGCAGAAGAAGACGCCGTCGGAGTTGATCGCGAACACGCGCCGCCACTCGTCGTCCTCCACGTCAACGGTGCGCAGGGAGCCGCCGGTGATACCGGCGCAGCAGACGAGGACGTCGACGGGGCCGAGCTCTGACGTCACGGCGGCGACGGCCGCCTCGACGTCGGCAGAGCTGCTCACGTCTCCCGCGATCCCGAGCACACCGTCGGGTGCCTGCTCCGCAAGGTCGAGCGACGCGACGCGGGCGCCTTCCTCGAGCAGCCGACCGGCGACCGCGGCTCCGATCCCGCTCGACCCGCCCGTGACGAGGGCCACTCGCCCGTCGAAACGTTGCTCGGTCACCGCCTGTCTACCAGTCCCCGACACTGCCGTCAGCGTAGAAGACCCGCTGCGGAAGCTCGGGCTCGAACGGGTGCGCGCGCACGACGTCCAGGTCGATCTCGATGCCGAGCCCCGGCAGCTCGCTCGGGTAGGCGTGCATGCCCTTCGGATCGATGCGGTGCGACTCGGTGACGACCTCGGCGCGCCAGGGCACGTCGGCGGTGACCGCTTCGCAGATCACGTACGAGGGCGTCGCCAGTCCGAGCTCGATCGAGGCGGCCGTGGAGACGGGGCCCTGCGGATTGTGCGGCGCGAGCGCGACGCGGTAGGTCTCGGCGAGCGCGGCGATCCGGCGCGCCTCGGTCAGGCCGCCGCAGTGGGTGATGTCGGGCTGGAGCACGCTGCACGCATTCTTCTCCAGCAGCTCACGGAACCCGTGCACGCCGACGAGGCGCTCACCGGTTGCGATCGGCGTCTTCACCGACCGCTGGATCGCGGCAATGTCGTCGGCCCGCTCCGGCCAGCACGGCTCCTCCAGCCAGTAGAGGCCGAACGGCTCGAGCGCGGCCGCGAACAGGTGACCCATGCGTGGGCTGGGCCGGGCATGGCAGTCGACCATCAGATCGATGTCGTCGCCGACGGCGTCCCGCATCGCAGCGACGCACCGCTCGGCGTGGCGGACGGGCGCCAGACCTTCGAGCGGCATCGTCGGCGGGACCGCCATCGTCTTGAAGGCGGTGAAGCCTTGCTCCACCATCGCGGTCGCGAGCTCTGCGAAGCGCTGCGGCTCGTCGCTCTCGTAGAAGTCCTCCATCTTGCCGCCGCCCAGGTGCCCGTAGAGGCGTACGTAGTCGCGGACACGGCCGCCCCAGAGCCGATGGCACGGGACGCCGTGCACCTTGCCGAGGAGGTCCCAGAGCGCGATGTCGATCCCGCTCATCGCCGTGCCGCGCACCATCCCGCTCGAGTGCCAGAAGTGCTGGCGGAACATCATCTGCCAGAGGTGCTCGATCCGGGTCGGGTCCTCGCCGACGATCAGCTCGGCGAGGTCCTCGACCGCGCCGACGACGGCGCGCGTGTGCCACTCGAGGGTCGCCTCGCCCCAGCCGTAGAGCCCCGGTTCATCCGTGACCACGCGGACGAAGACCCAGTTGCGCATCCGGGCGTGGCAAACGTGCGTCTCGACAGCGGTGATCTTCATGCGACTTCGCGCAGCAGCCTGACACTCTCGTCGACGACGCGCTCGACTTCGCCCCGGTCGACGTTCGAGTTCGTGATCCCGTAGGCCCAGCGGTAACGGTCCTGGTCGAGGAGATCGTCGAGCGGGACGCCTTCGACCAGGTCGAGATCGTCGCTCGGCGGCAGGTAGCCGGCGTAGTCGTTCGTGTAGCCGAGCGCGAACGTCGTCTCGAACGGGCTGCCCTCGCGGATCTGGGTGCCGCACTCGTTGAAGAGCTCGAACGGGTTCGCCGCGATCGCAGCGTCGCCGATCCGGAGCACCTGCAGCTCGGCTCGCACCGGCTCGTCCGCCCGGCGCGCCATGTCCGCGTACATCGCGAGCGCAGAGCGCTGGTACAGGGCCGGAAAGTCCTGCGCAGAGGTCGCGGTATGGACGCTCTCCGGCCACGCCTCGGGGAACTCGGGCGCCTTCATCGACTGGAGCTCGACCAGCCGCCGCTCGATCTCCTCGACGTCCCACGGGATCCGTCGCCGCCGCAGCTCGACCCAGTTCGACGCGGCTCCGAGTTGCGCATCGGCGGTCGTCTCGATTCCGTCCAGCGCCTCGAGCACGGCCTTGCCGACGGCCCGGCCGAGCTCGTCCCGGCGCTCGAAGCTGTGCCGGCTCGCCTCGCGGTTGCCGAACCAGTAGTCCCAGGCGGCGATGTCGCCGGCGCAGCCCTGCAGGAAGATGCACTCGCCTCCCGCCAGCCCGGCCTCGACCGTCTCGCGGAGCGGGCCTGGAAAGTCCGTGTTCCAGAGCAGGGACTCGCCGCCGATCAGCGTCGGATGGCACGCGAAGCTCGCGACGACGGCGATCGGGCACCGTCCTCCGAGTCGACCCGCAGCACCGGCACCGTGTCGTCGACCGGCCGCTCGCGCCGGACCCTGTTCACGCTGATCCCGGGTGCGCGACCGGTTCCCCAGCCGACGCGCGCCGGTCGCCGGCCGCGCCACGCCGCGTAGACGGCCCCGGCGAGCAGGTCGGGCAGGGACTCCACCCACGGGGCGAACGCGCCGGTGTCCGCGAGCCCGGCGACGGTCGACCCGCGCGAGACGCTCGGCGCGCTGTGGTTGTGCGCGGCGTTCACGAGCACGGCTTCGGGCGGGATCCCGGTGAGCCTCTGCACGCGCTCGCGCACCGCGGCGGTCATGTCGGCGCCGGCGAAGACGAGGTCGGCGGCGACGATCGCGACCGGGTTGCGGCCGTCGTCGAGGACGAGTGCCTGTCCGATCATCGGCTCGCGAATTCCCTCGGCCAGGCCGGTGCGCGCCGACCAGCAGCCGTGCGGCAGCCCGCACGGCGGAGTGACGTCGACGCGCGCGACGCCGGCGCTCAGGCTCATGAACTGTCCTTTCTCACTGTTGGGCCACCAGCTCGGCATACGCCTCCGGCCGCCGCTTCTTGAGTGCAAACCACGGGTTCTCGCGTGCCCGCTCGACGAGTAGGGGGTCGAGCTCGACCGCGATCCACCGGTCGCCGGTACCGGGCTCGGAGTGCGCGAGCATCGACCCGTCCGGCGCGAGAACGTACGCGCCGCCGACATGGGTGCTGTGGCCGTCGAACCCGACCATGTCCGAGAAGACGGCGTAGACGCCGTTGTCCCGCGCGAGGAAGTCGTGGAGCCGCGGCGGGCTCGGCCGCGCCTCGAGCAGCTCCGCCTGGGCGCGCAGCATGTCCGCCTCGGTCAGCTCGCGCTCGCGCCCGTCGAAGGTGAGGGTGCCGCCACCGGCGGGCATCGTTCGGTTGGCGTGGGGGAGCAGGATGACCTCTGCGCCTTTCAGGGCGAGGATTCGCCAGCTCTCGAAGAAGTCGCTGTCGTGGCAGATCGCGGTTCCGACGGTGCAGAAGCCCAGGTCGTAGACACCCCACTCGTAGGCCTGGCGGAAGCGGAAGAACTCGTCGAAGGAGGCGTGGACCTTGCGCTGGAGCCCGATCAGGCCGTCCGGTCCCACGAGCGCCGACGTGTTGTAGTGCGTGCCGCGGTGGAGCTCGCAGAAGCCGTACGAGACGACGATTCCGCACGCCTTCGCCTGCTGGTGGATCGTGCGAAAGATGCGCCCGTCGTGCGGCTCGGCGAACCGCGTCACCTCCGGGCTGCCGTTGTTCCCGGTCACCGAGGTCTCCGGGAAGACAACGAGGTCACAGCCGGCCTCGGCCGTCTCGGCGATCAGCCGCAGATGCGTCTCCAGGTTGTGCTCGACGTCCAGGTGGCGGACGTCGACCTGGGTCGCGGCGACGGTACAACGCTCCATCAAGCGAGCTCCGCGACGTCTGCCTCGCGCGCGACGACGATGATGTTGTCCCCCTGCTCGGTGGTCGCGACGGCGCGGACGACGCAGACGATCCCATCCGTCTTGGCGTACACGGTCTCCGGCTCCCGGTCGACGCGCTCGAGGAAGTGCATCCGGCCGACCGGCTCGCCCGACTGGACGCGCTGGCCGAGGTCGACGAGCGTCTCGAAGAGACCGGACTCGGGCGCGGGAACATAGTTGTCGGGCTCGGTCGCCATCAGGATCGTCGGCGGTGACTCCCGCACGACGACCTCGCCCGTCGAGCGCACCGAAGTGCCGTGAGCACGTTCGCGAGGCCGCTCGCGGCGAGGCGGTGGATCTCGGCCGTGACGTGACCGCCGCCGCCGAGCTCGGTGCTGACGACGATCTTCCCCTGGCGCTCCGCCTCGCCGACCAGCAGGCCGGTGCCGCCGATGTCGATGTAGACGCAGCACCAGTCGGCGTTCCACGCGAGCATGCCGTCGACCATCTGTCGCCGCTGGGTCGGTTCGTCGACCCAGTGCATCTCGGACCACGGCAGGTGGAGCGAGTTGCGGCCGCCGCTGTGGATGTCGACGATCACGTCCGCAAGCGGAAAGAGCTCGGTGGAGAGAAAGTGGGCGAGCTGCTCGTCGGCCGGGCCGGTGGGAGAGCCCGGGAACGAGCGGTTCAGGTTCGCGCCCGACGGCCAGAGCCTCGTGTAGGCGCGAGAGGCCTCCGGCGAGGCGCAGGGGATCACGATCACGCGCCCGGTGACCTGCTCCGGCTGCAGCTCCCGGGCGAGATTGAGCGCGGCGACCTGTCCCTCGGGCTCGTCTCCGTGCACGCCGCCGATGACCAGCGCTGTCGGCCCCGCGCCGTTCGCGACGGAGACGATCGGGATCATGAGACCCGACCAGCCGGCCAGGTTCGAGGAGCGTGGAACCCGCAGCATCCCGACCTGCTTCCCGTCCGCCGTCGGGTCGATCGTGCAGGAAACCGTAGAGTCGCTCATGCCCTCAGGCGACTCTAGTGGATTGTTGACAATTTCGCTATGATCAACAATCTGGCCATCCGGCATCGTTCCAAGGAGCCTGCTTGAAGATCACCGATGTCGAGGCCGTCGTCCTGCGGCAACCCACCGTGAACGAGGGGATTGCGGACGGTAGCCAGGACGATCTCGTGATCCTCGTCCACACCGACGAGGGGATCACCGGCATCGGCGAGGTGGACTCGGCGCCCGACGCGGTCGCGGCGCTCGTGCACGCCCCCGCCTCGCATGCGATCGCGAACAGCCTGCGCGAGCTGCTGATCGGCGAGGATCCCCTGGACGTCGAGCGGCTCTGGGACAAGATGTACCGCGGCGTGATCTTCGTCGGCCGCCGTGGGATCGCGATCCACGCGATCAGCGGCATCGACATCGCGCTCTGGGACCTCAAGGGGAAGGCGCTCGGGAAGCCGGTGTGCGAGCTGCTCGGCACCGTCAAGCACGAGCGGGTCCGAGCCTACGCATCCCGGCTGATGCCGGACACGACCGAGGAGGTCACAGAGGCCGTGACGGCGCTGCGCGAGCAGGGCTACACGGCGGTCAAGCTCGGTTGGGGCCCGCTGGGACGCGATCCCGAACATGACGTCCGCCTGGCCGCTGCCGCCCGCGAGGCCGGTGGCGACGGCGTCGAGATCATGATCGACGCCGGTCTCGGCTACGTCGCGGATGCGGCGACGGCGATCCGCGTCGCGCGCGAGCTCGAGCAGCTCGGCGTCTACTGGCTCGAGGAGCCGTTCGAGCCGGACGAGTACGAGGCCTACGCCGAGCTCGCAGACACGGTCGATCTCACGATCGCGGCCGGCGAGCAGGACGCGACCCGCTGGGGCTTCCGCGAGCTGATCGAGCGCGGGCACGTCGACCTGATCCAGCCCGACGTCACTCGGTGCGGCGGGATCACCGAGATGATCCGAATCGCGGCGCTCGCGGACGAGCACGGCGTCGCGCTCGTGCCGCACGCCTGGAAGAGTGGGATCATCAAGGCGGCCTCGCTGCACGTGAACGCGGTCCTGAGCGAGGCGCTCTTCCAGGAGTACTGCGTCGCGGAGACCGAGATCAACACGAAGCTGACCAAGCAGCTGCTGCCGATCGAGTCCGACGGCTACGTCCCGGTCCCGACCGCACCCGGACTTGGAATCGATCTCGACGAGGACGTCTTCTCGTCCCTACGTGTGGAGGCACGATGACCCAGATCTCATCCGAAGCCGCCGCGGCGCTCGCCGCGCGGGCGGCCGCCGTCATCCCGGGAGGCGTGAACAGCGGCCAGCGCCGTGTCCCCGGCCTGGAGGACCTCGTCGTCACCGCGACGAGCGGCTCGACGTTCACCGCCTCGGACGGCCGGGTCTACACCGACTACCACTCAGCCTTCGGCCCGCCGCTCCTCGGGCACAACGATCCCGATGTCGACGCGGCAGTGGTGAACGCGTCCAGCCTGATGGGCGTCGGCGTCACTCCGGTCGAGATCGAGCTCGCCGAGCGGCTCGTCGACGTGGTGCCGTCGCTCGAGAAGGTGCTGCTGACCGCGACCGGAAGCGAGGCGACCTTCCACGCGCTCCGGCTCGCGCGCACGGTCACCGGCCGCCGCAACGTGATCAAGTTCCAGGGCTGCTACCACGGCTGGCACGACTCGGTGGCGATGAACGTGATCTCGCCTGCCGAGCGCGTCGGCGGCAAGGACCCGCTCTCGCAGGGGATCCTCCAGGAGGTGCTGGACGCGACGATCGTCTGCCGGTTCAACGACGCCGACGACGTCGAGCGCGCGCTGACCGACCACGACGTCGCCGCGATCATCCTCGAGCCGATCCCGCACAACATCGGCGCCGTCCTGCCCAAGCCCGGCTTCCTCGAGCGGCTGCGCGAGCTTGCGACGAAGCACGGCACCGTGCTCGTCTTCGACGAGGTGATCACCGGCTTCCGCCACGGCCTCGGCGGCTACCAGGCGATCGCCGGCGTCACTCCCGACCTGACGACGCTCGGGAAGGCGATGGCCAACGGCTGGCCGGTCTCGGCACTCGGCGGCAAGGCCGAGCTGATGGATCTCTTCTCGACCACTCCCGGGCAGCCGGCCTTCTTCGCCGGCACGTTCAACGGGCACCCCGCGACGACCGCGGCGGCGCTCGCGACACTCGACAAGCTCCAGCGCGAGCCCGTGCACGAGCACGTCTTCCGGCTCGGCGAGCGCACCCGCGAAGGGCTGCGTGCGCTCTACGCGCGGCTGGGCGTCCCGGTCGTCGTCGCCGGCTTCGGCTCCGTCTTCGTCACCTACTTCCTCGACGGGCCGGTGGAGAGCTACGACGACCTGCTCCGGAACGACGTCGACCTGTTCGTCGGCTACCGGCGCGAGCTGATGCGCCACGGGATCTTCGAGCTGCCGCTGAACCTGAAGCGGAGCCACTTCTCGTACGCGCACACCGACGAGGATGTCGATCGCCTGCTCGAAGGGACTGAGACCGCGGTCGCCGCAGCGCTGGCCGCCCGCGCGTGACAGCGGCCACCCAGGTCTCCTGCACGATCGACCTCGCGGGCCCGGGCAAGCAGCTCGGCCGGCTTCAGCTCCCGAAGATCACGAACACCGGCGGCTGGGCGAGCACCTTCATCCCGATCGCGTCGATCGCGAACGGGGACGGGCCGAACGTGCTCGTGCTCGCCGGGAATCACGGCGACGAGTACGAGGGCCAGGTCGCGGCGCTGCGGCTGATCCAGGAGCTGGAGCCGGAGCAGGTCTCCGGGCGGGTGACGATCATCCCCGTCCTCTCGACCGCAGCGTCGAAGGCGAACACGCGGATGTGGCCCTCGGGCGTGAACTTCAACCGCTCGTTCCCGGGCTCGCCGGACGGGCCGCCGAACGAGCAGCTCGCCGACTACCTGACCCGCTTCCTCTTTCCGCCGGCCGACGTGATCATCGACATGCACTCCGGCGGGCGCACCGCCTGGTTCATCCCCTGCTCGCACATGCACGTCGTCGACGATCCGGAGCAGCGCCGCGCGATGCTCGCCGGCATGCAGGCGTGGAACTCCGACTACCACTTCCTCTACATCGACGTGAACGGCACGGGCCTCCTGCCCGTCGAGGCCGAGGGCCAGGGCAAGCTCGTGATCACGACCGAGCTCGGCGGCGGCGGCCGCGTGCCCGCCGCGGTGCACGAGCTCGCCTGGAGCGGACTCACGAACGTGCTTCGGCACGTGGGCGTGCTCGAGGGCGAGGTGCAGACGCGGGCATCGCTCGGCAAGCCCGACGCGGTGATCCTCGACGGGCGCGATCCCGCCAACTACGTGATCGCGCCGGAGGATGGGATCTTCGAGGGCCTGCTCGAGCCGCCCGCCCGGTGCGGGCCGGTGATCGCGGTCGCGCGCCTGTGGTTCCCGGACACGCCCGGCCGGCCGCCCGAGGTGCTGCGCGCGCCGCTCGACGGCGTGCTCGCCGTGATCCGCTCGATCCCGGCGACCGAGGCCGGCGACGGCCTCTTCACGACCGGCCAGCCCATCGGTCCGGAGGAGCTCGCCTGACGTGAGGCTCTTCGCGTGGCTCGGCGGACGGACGTTCGCGAGCCTGCGCAACCACCGCAACTACCGGCTCTATTTCGTCAGCTACGGCGTGTCGTTCGCCGGTACGTGGATGCAGCAGATCGCGGCGTACTGGCTCGTGCTCGAGCTGACCGGTTCGCCGCTCGCCGTCGGCTCGCTCGCCCTTGCTCAACTCCTGCCGGTGACCTTCTTCGGTCTCCTCGTCGGCTCCGTCATCGACCGCTTCGACGTCCGCCGCCTGCTGCTCGTGACCGAGTCGCTGTCGATCCTCGCTGCAGGCACGCTGGCCGTCCTCACGCTGACGGGCGCCGTCGCGCTCTGGCAGGTGTACGTGATCGCGATCTTCCAGGGCCTCGTCCTCGTGCTCGGCAACCCGGCTCGGCACACGCTCGTGTTCCGGATCGTCGGGCAGGAGGACCTCCCGAACGCAGTCGCGCTCGGATCGGCTCTGGGCACGACGGCACGAATCGTCGGTCCGGCTCTCGGCGGGCTCGTCGTCGCCCTCGCTGGGGTCGGTGTGGCCTTCGCCGTGAACTCCGCCAGCTACCTCGCGGTCGTCGTCGCGCTCCTCGCGATGCGGGTCAGTGAGCTGCGCCCGTACGTCCCGCCCGAGGTCCAGACCGGCTTCCGCAAGAGCATCCGTGTGATGCTCTCGTTCGTCCGCACGGTCGCGCAGGGTCGCGGTCGCCTTCTTCGCGGTGCTCGCGCTGAGCACGATCTCGTTCAACTTCGACGTGCTGCTCCCGCTGCTGGCCGGCGAGACGCTCGACGCCGATGCGGACGTGTTCGGGCTGATGGCGGCCGTCTTCGGCGCCGGCGCCCTCTGCGGAGCGCTCTTCCTCGCGACACTCGGCAAGGCGAGGATTCGCCTGGTGCTCGGCGGAGCGCTCGGCTTCGGCGTGCTCGAGCTCGCTCTCGCTCCGCAGGAGAGCCTCGGCCCGATCTGCGTCCTGCTCTTCCTGACCGGCGGCTGCTATCTGCTCTGGGGCGCAAGCGCTCTCGCGTCGCTGCAGCTCGCCGCGCCCGAGCACCTGCGCGGACAGGCGGCGAGCCTCTACATGTTCGCGTTCCTGGGCGGGGCGCCGCTCGGCGGCCTGCTCGCCGGCTGGCTCACCTCACGCGGCGGCACGCAGCTCGCGTTCGCGGTCGCCGGCACCAGCGCCGTACTCGTCTCCGTGGTCGGGGCGGCAGTCATGCTCGCCGGCCAGCCGGCGGCAACACGGAGCGCACATCCAACGACATCGTTGAGCGAGGGAGAGGGCTGACAGTGAACAAGACCTTTAGCTACACGCACTGCGAGTTCGGCGTTGCCACACGAGATGTCACGCCGCCGGTCGGGATCTACGCTCGTTCCTGGGGAGCCGCAACGCACGACGTCGCCGAGGGTGTCCACCGGCCGTTTGCCGCGACGGCCGCGGTCTTCGCGCCGGTCGACGGCGACGAGCCGACGCTCGCGCTCGTCGCCGTCGACCTGGGCTGGTTCCAGCACATCCCGGACGAGCGCGCGTTGCGCGCGACGATCCTGGAGCGCACCGGCCTGGACGATGAGGCGCTGCTGATCAACATGTCGCACACCCACGCCGGCGCGAACATCAACTCCGAGCTGGCCGGCAAGCCGGGCGGCGAGCTGATCGAGCCCTACATCGAGCACCTGACCGAGCAGCTCGTCGCGGCGCTCCTCGAGGCGCGAGAGAAGCTCGAGCCTTCGTGGGTGACGTACGGCACGGGCCGCTGCGCGCTCGCCGTGAATCGCGACCTCTGGGATGCCGACGCGGAGCGCTTCGCGTGCGGCTACAACCCGGATGCGCACGCCGACGACACGCTCGTCGTCGCGAGGGTGACCGGCGAGAGCGGCGCGCTGCGCGCGACGCTCTTCAACTACGCGTGCCACCCGACGACGCTCGCCTGGCGTAACCGGTTGCTGTCGCCCGACTACATCGGCGCCGCCCGCGAGGTGCTGGAGAACGCGTTCGGCGCTCCCGCGCTGTTCCTCCAGGGCGCCTCGGGCGAGCTCGGCCCGCGCGACAACTACGTCGGCGAGGCGCAGGTCGCAGACAGCAACGGACGCCAGCTCGGCTACGCCGCCGCGGCGGCGATCGAGAGCCTGCCGCCGCCCGGCACCCGCTTCGTCTACACGGGCATCGTCGCGTCGGGCGCCAACCTCGCCGCGTGGGAGTACCAGCCGTGCGATGCCGAGCAGCTACGGGAGAGCGAGCAGCTGGCGGCGAGCGTGACCAACGTCGGGCTGCGCCGGAAGGAAGAGCTCGGAGTCGTCGCGAGCCTGTCGGGCCCCGACTCGATCCAGGAGCAGGAGAAGGCTCTGCGCCGGCGCTACCTCAGCGCGGCGCTCGGAGACGATCCGGTCTTCGAGATGCCGATCTGGACGTGGCGGCTCGGCGGCGCACTCCTCGTCGCGATTCCCAACGAGCCCTACTCGGTCTTGCAGGTCGAGCTGCGACGACGTTTTGCCGGGACGCCGCTGCTCGTACTGGGCGTGACGAACCGGACGATGGGCTACCTGTCTCCCGAGGAGACCTACGGCACCGGGCTCTACCAGGAGCAGCAGTCGCCCTTCGCACCCGGCTGCCTGGAGCAGACGATCGAGGTCGCCGCGGCGGCACTCGAGGAGGTGCGCTCCAGTAGTCGCCGACGCTGCCGTCCGGCCAGTAGCGCTGCGGCAGGCGGGCGTCCCGCGAGGGGCGTTTCCGTGCTTCCGCCTCGTCGAACTCGAGGCCGAGGCCCGGGCCGGTCGGCGCCGACACGTAGCCGTCCTGTGCGCGCGGCGCGTTCGGGAAGAGCTCGTAGAGCGGCTCGAGCTCCATCCACTCCTGGATGCCGAAGTTCGGCACCGCCAGGTCGACGTGCAGGCAGGCGACGCCGTTGACCGGAGAGCTGGCGTGGTGGAGGGCGGAGCGCTGCCCGTGCATCTCCCCGGCGGCGAGGATCTTCTTCGCCTCCGTGATCCCGCCCGCGTGGACCATGTCGATGCGCAGGTAGTCGACGAGCTCGTTCTCGATCAGCGGCTGGAACTCCCACTTGTGCGCGAGCTGCTCGCCCGTCGCGATCGGCAGGTTCACCTTGTCGCGCACCGTCCGCAGCGACTGCGGGTTGAGCGGGCGGATCGGATCCTCGTAGAAGTAGAGGCGGTACGGCTCGAGCGCGTGGCCGAGGTAGGCCGCCTCCGCCGGGCTGAACATCGTGTGCGCGTCGAGGATCAGGTCGACCTCGTCGCCGAGCGCGTCCCGCAGCGACTCCGTCGCCGCGATCGTCCGGACGATCGACGCCTGCGGATCCCAGTGCGCGAGCGAGTGGTCGTCGAACGCGGCGAGCGGGCCGTAGCGGAGCGCGGTGAAGCCTTGCTCGCGCCAGCGCAGTGCGTCCTCCACCAGCGCCTCCGCGCTTTCCCCCGCCACGTGGCGGTAGACGCGCACCCGCTCGCGCGTCGGGCCACCGAGGAGGTCGTAGATCGGGACGCCGAGCCGCTTGCCCTTGAGATCCCAGAGCGCGATGTCGATCCCGGCGACCGCGCTCATGATCACCTGCCCCGTCGACCAGAACGTGCCGCGGACCATCTCGCTCCACCAGTGCTCGATCTTGCCCGGGTCCTGGCCGACGAGCAGCTCGGCGAAGTGGTCGAGGATGCCGAGGACGCCGCGTCCCTGACCGGCCAGGCTCGCCTCGCCGATGCCCGTCAGCCCCTCGTCGGTGCGGACGAGCACGATGATCACCGCGTACTCGTAGCCCGGCCCCACGCTCACGGGTAGGGTCTCGATCCCGGTGATCCTCATGGACTGCGAGCCTAGTACCTGACGTGTTGGTCGGTGTCCTCAGCGACCTGCACTGCGAGCTGGAGCCGACAGGCTCGCGCTGGATCAACGTCTTCGAGCCCGAGCAGCTCGACCAGCGCACCGACGCGGCGCTCGCGTGGTTCTCGGAGGCGCAGGTCGATCTGATCCTGCTGCTGGGCGACGCGGTGCAGTTCGAGAACCCGAGCGATCTCGCTCATATCTTCGGCCGGCTCGCGGCGGCCGACGTTGCACCCCTGGCGACCGTGAACGGGAACCACGACATCCGCCTCGGGGAGGAGTTCGGCGAGCAGGCGCGCGAGCACGGGATCCGGCTGCTCTACGAGGATCCGCTCGAGCTCGATGGAGTCGTCTTCGCGGGCGTGTCCGTCGCACGGGGTGCCGCGCCGCCGCAATACGTGGGCCGCGCGGCGGAGCGCGGGGGCGAGAATGGTCTCGTCGTCGTCGCGTCGCACTTCCCCGTGCTCTCCGAAGCGTCCCGGGTGGCGGCGGCCGGCCTCCCGTACGCCGGTGATCTCGTGAACCGAGCGGACCTCGAGGCCGAGCTGCGGTCCGACGCACGGCCGACGCTCCTCCTCAGCGGCCACATCCACGCGCGCACCTCGATCCAGGACGGCCCTCTCCTGCAGCTCACCGTCGGTGCCGTGATCGAGCCGCCGTTCGACGCGACGCTCGTCGAGATCGACACGACCGGTCCGGCCGTGCGGCGAACGGCCAGGCGCCTCGGCGACGTCGCCGTCACCGATCCCGTCTTCGCCGCCGACGAGGAGCGCTGGCAATGGGACGGCGCCCGGTGGGAAGCTCAGCCCGCGTCGAGTGCCGCGAGCACGTCTTCGGTGTCCCAGACCTGACCGAACACGCGCGCGAAGGCGCTCAGCGCCGCACGGTGGTGGTGCTCGAAGAAGGTCGCCGTCGCATCCTCGACGACGATCACGTTGAAGCCGCGATCGGAAGCGTCACGAGCCGTCGTCTCCACGCACATGTCGGTCGCCATCCCGGCGAGAACGAGCGTCTCTACGTCCATGTTGCGCAGCAGCCCTTCGATCCCCGTCGAGTTGAGCGCGCTCGAGGTGTTCTTGTCGATCACGAGCTCGCCGGGTGCCGGCGCCAGCGGTGCGATCACCTCGTGCTCGAAGGTGCCGCGGTGCCACAGCGCCGGCGCGCCCGTCGACGCCAGGGCGTCCTCGTCGCGGCGGCGGCGCCGCGCAATCATGTCGCTGCCGTCTGCGAGGAGCGGCCCATGCCGCGTGAACACGACGGGACGCGCCGCCGACCGGAAGCCCTCGAGCAGGCGGCGCGCGTTCGGGACAGCGGTCTGCGAGACACGGGGCACGTAGTACGCCGCGATCTCCGGGTGCCGCTCGGACAGCATCTGCATCAAGCCGACGTCCGGGTTGCACCCGTAGTTCTGCATGTCGATGACGACGAGCGCGGCACGCTTCCAGTCGACCTCGAACTGGGGCCACGGCGAGTGCCAGCCGGGGAAGGTCTCCGGCGAGTCGATGGGCGCCAGATCGCTCAGGGTAGGGTCGAGACTAGATGATCATCGACGTCCATACGCACGTCGGCGAGTACCCGCTGCACATCAGCGAGAAGTTCGCCGCCGAGGCGCGCGCGGCCTGGCCCGACGTCACGCTGGGCGGCACCCTCGACGACCACTACACGGACGCGCTCGCCGACGTCGATCGCGCCGTCGTCCTGGCCTTCAACGCGCCCGCGGCCGGCTTCGTCGTCCCCAACGACTACGTCGCTTCCTACGTGGCACGCGATCCGGCCCGGCTGATCGGCTTCGGAGCGGTCGACCCGTCTTCGACCACTGCGATCGACGAGCTGGAGAGGATGAAGAGCGATCTCGGCCTCGTCGGCTGCAAGCTCGGCCCGATCTACCAGAACGTCGACCCGCTCGGCCCCGACTTCCTCCGCGTCTGTGAGGCGCTGGAGAGACTCGAGCTGCCGATGTTGATCCATCAGGGAACGACGTTCGCTCGCGCCGGCTCGCTGCTCCTGGCGCGGCCGATCCTGCTCGACGAGATCGCGTTGCGGTACCCGAAGCTCAAGATCGTCATCGCCCACGTCGGCCATCCGTGGTTCGACGAGGCGATCGCCGTCGTGCGGCGTCATCCGTACGTCTACGCCGACATCTCAGGGCTCGTCACCAGGCGCTGGCTGCTCTATCAGGCACTCGTGAGCGCGATCGAGTATCGCGTCGACCACAAGCTGCTGTTCGGCACCGACTACCCGTTCTTCACGGCGAGGCAGACGATCGAAGGCCTGCGCTCGGTCACCGGCAACGCCTTCGGCCCCCAGATGCCGGTCGTCGACGAACAGGTGGTCGAGGACATCATCCACCGCCCGACCCTCGAGCTCCTCGAGATCACGCCGCCGGCGTAGCCACCTGGGCGACGATCTGCGCAGCCTGCGCAACGTCGTCGTCGCTGATCATCCGGTGGGTGACGAAGCGGATGCGGCTCGTGTCGCGCTCCAGGCCGAGGACGCCGTGCTCCGCCAGTGCCGGCAGGAACTCGTCCGGGTAGAGCTCCGTGCCGCTGACGTCGACGAGCACGATGTTCGTCTCGATCTCCCGCGGCTCGACCTCGATGCCCGGGATGTCGTGGAGCAGCGCCCCGAGCTCGCGCGCGCGCCGGTGGTCGTCGGCGAGCCGCTCCACCAGCGTGTCGAGCGCGACGAGCGCTGCCGCCGCCGCGATGCCCGCCTTGTGCACGCTCGCCCCGCCGAGCCGGCGCAGCGTCTCGTGCGCCAGCTCGATCACCTGCGTGCGTCCCGGCGAGGATCGCCCCCATCGGCGCGCACAGGCCCTTGTTCAGGCTGACCGCGACCGTGTTTGCACGGAGCGACGCGAGCTCCGCCGATCGGGACGCCGAGGGCAACCGCAGCGTTGAAGAGCCGCGCGCCGTCGAGATGGACGTACGCGCCGTGGCGCTGCGCCGCCCCGGCGAGCTCGGCCGTCAGCTCCGGCGTCAAGACCGTGCCGCCTCGCCCGCGTGTGCGTGTTCTCGAGCACGAGCATCAGCGCGCGCGTCTCGACGATCGCCTCCTCCACCTCCACCGGGTCGAGCCGTCCGTCCTCCGCCCAGAGCGACCACGGCTCGAGGCCGGCGACCTCCTCGATCCCCATCGCCTCCGAGGTGAGGACGTGCGAGGAAGCCTCCAGGACGACGGTGCTCCCCCGCGGCGCGATCGTCAGCAGCGCGACCAGGTTGGCCATCCCGCAGGTGGGCACCCAGAGCGCCGCCTCCTTGCCGAGCAGAGCGGCCATGCGCTCCTGCAGCTCCTTGACGGAAGGATCCTCGCCCACCGTCGCCCAGCCGAGCTCCGCCGCGCGCATCGCCTCCCACATCTCCTCCGTCGGAGGCGCAAGCACGTCGGTGCGGAGGTCGATCGGGGTGGACTTCACTGCTGGCGCAGCAGGTGACGGCCCGGCCGCGCGCCCGTGTGCTCGGCGCCGTCGACGACCAGGACGCCGTTGACCAGAACGTGCTCGACCCCGCGCGCGTACACGGTGGGATTCTCGCGTCGTCGAGACGTCGTCGAGCTCGTCCCAGTCGAAGACGACGACGTCGGCGCTGTAGCCCGTCCGCAGCAGCCCGCGGTCCCAGAGGCCGAAGTGCGCCGCGGGCATGCTCGTCATCTTTCGGATCGCCTCCTCCAAGCGGAGCGTGCCCTGTTCGCGCACGTGGTGGGTGAGGTAGTGGACGTGGCCTGCGAAGCCGAGCGGGTGCTTCATGATCTCACTCAGCGGGCCCGTGTCCTGGACGGTGAACGTATCGACGCCGAGGCAGAAGAGTGGGTGGCCGATCATCTCGGCCAGGTGCTCGTCGGTGAAGAGCGTCCCGACCGTGAGGATCGACTCGTAGTCGGCGCCGGCGTCGGCCAGGATGTCGAGGTAGCAGTCCCACGGGTCCTTGCCGAGCTTCTCCGAGATCTGCCGGAAGTTGAGCCCGCCCAGGTCGGGGTGCGCGGGAGTCGCCTGGAAGTACACACGCTCCCACTCGCCCTTGTGGATGAAGCGCCAGTAGCGGTCGCTCTCGTTCCGCATCCGCTCGCGCAGCGCGGGGTCGCGGAGCTTCGCCGCCGCAGCCTCCGGCCCGTCCTCTGCCACCCACGGCGGCAGGATCCCCGCCATCTGGCCAAGCCCCTCCCGGAACGGAGTCGTATCGGCGAGAACGTCGAGCCCCGTCTCGCGGCTCGCGGCCATCTTCTCGACCGCGCGCTCCCAGCCCCGCTCCGGCGCGTTCGTGTTGTGGCGGACGTTGAGGTGCGAGATCTCCGCTCGGGTGCTCCCCGCCCGGGCAACGGCGAGGAACTCGTCGATCGCCTCCAGCAGGCCCGAGTCACGGTTGCGGATGTGGCTCGTGTAGATCCCGTCGTACTCCCCGGCGACGGCGTTCAGCTGCATCAGCTCCTCGGCCGACGCTTCCCGTCCCGGGTTGAACTCGAGCCCGGTCGACATCCCGAGCGCTCCCGACTGCATCGCTTCGTGGACGAAGCCCTCCATCGCCGACATCTGCTCGGCGCTCGGCGAAGGCCCGGACACCCCGGCGGCGAGCCGGATCGCGTTGTGGCCGACGAACCACGCGAAGTTCGGCGTGTGGCCGACGTCCGAGAGGAACTCGAGGTGCTCGCCGAAGGTCGACCACGGGATCGTCGGCTTGTCGAACCCGAACGAGTGCAGGCGGCTGCGGATCGTCGGCTCGGACGCGTCGGTGACGGGTGCGTAGCTCCAGCCGCAGTTCCCGACGACTTCGGTCGTGACGCCCTGGCGAATCGTGCTCTCGGCCGTCGGGTTCGCGAGGATCGAGAAGTCGCTGTGGCTGTGCGGGTCGACGAAGCCTGGGCAGACGATCTTGCCGGTCGCGTCGATCACGCGCTCCGCGGTCGCCGCCTCGCCGAGCCGTCCGACGTCGGCGATCTTGCCGCCCTCGATCGCGACGTCGCCGAGGTACGGCGGGCTGCCGGCGCCGTCGGCGATCCACCCACCACGGATCAGGACGTCGAGCAACTACGTCTTCGGCGTGTCGCCGACGACTGTCGGCGTGTCGCCGACAGTCGGGCCGAGTCGGGGATCGAGGATGTCCCGCAGTCCGTCGCCGAGGAGGTTGAAGCCCAGCACGACGATCATGATCGCGGCGCCGGGGAAGATCGACAGCCAGGGTTGGACGTCGATGTAGGTTCGCGCGGTGCTCAGCATGCTTCCCCACGCGGCCTCCGGCGGCTGCGTGCCGAGCCCGAGGAAGCTGAGCGCCGCCTCGGCCAGGATCGCGACCGACAGGTAGACGGAGACGAGCACGAGCAGCGGCGCCCCGATGTTGGGGATCACGTGCTTGGTCATGATCCGCATGCCGCTTGCGCCGAGCGCCCGTGACGACTCCGTGTACGGATAGCCCATCACCTCGAGCACGGCGCCCCTGACGACCCGCGCGAACGCCGGCAGGATCACGATCCCGATCGCGATCATCGCGTTGCGGCGGTTCGGCCCGAGCAGGCCGGCGATGATGATCGCGAGCACGATCCCGGGCAGCGAGAACATGATGTCGACGAGCCGCATCAGCACCGTGTCGAGGATCCCCTTGTAGTAGCCGGCCAGCAGTCCGAAGAGGACACCGCCGACGAAGGCGATCGAAACCGAGATCAGACCGACCTGGAGCGAGACCTGCGCCCCGTGGATGATTCGCGCCAGCGTGTCGCGCCCGAGCTCGTCGGTGCCCATCGGGTGAGCCCAGCTCGGGTCCTCGAAGCGAAGCGACGCCAGCTCGTTCGGGTCGATCCGCCAGATCTGCGGTCCGAGGACGGCGACGAAGACGTTGAAGAGGACGATGGCCGCGCCGGCGAGCCCGATCGGGTTCCGCCACTTGCCCAGCCGCCCGAAGCGGCGATGGCGCGTCTCGCCCCAGGTGTCCACGCTGGCCTCGCTCATTCCTGCGAGATCCTTGGGTCGAGGATCCCGTAGAGGAGGTCCACGAGCAGGTTGGCGAAGATGAAGGTGAACGCGATCAGCAGCGTCATCGCCTGGATCACCGGGTAGTCGCGCCCGAAGATCGCCTGCAGGAGCACGTAGCCGACTCCGGGCAGCCCGAAGATGGTCTCGATGATCGCGGCTCCCCCGATCAGCACGCCGATCTCGAAGCCGATGATCGTGACCACGGGGATCAGGGCGTTCCGGAGCGCATGCTTCGTGATCACGGTTTTCCGGTCGACGCCCTTCGCGCGGGCGGTGCGGACGTAGTCCTGGCCGAGGACCTCCAGCATCGTCGCGCGCACCATGCGCATCACGATCGCCATCGTGAACACCGAGATCGAGATCGCCGGGAGGATGAACTGGCTCAGGTTCCCGATCGGGTCGTCGAACGGGGAGATGTAGACGAGGGGAGGGACCCAGCCGAACACGCGCGAGGTGAAGAGCAGCAGCAGCGTCGCGAGCCAGAAGCTCGGGACGCTGAGCCCGACGAGGCCGCCGACGCGCGCGCCGAGGTCCCAGCCGGTGTCGCGCCTGACGGCGGAGAGGATGCCGAGCGGCACGCCGATGAGCGTGGCGATCAAGAGCCCGAGGACGACCAGCTCGAGCGTGACCGTGAGCGCGTCGAAGACGATGTTCGAGACCGGCTCGGTGTTGCGGAGCGAGAACCCGAAGTCTCCCTGCAGGACGCCGCTGATCCACCGCCAGTACTGCTCCAGGTACGAGCCGTTCAGGCCGAGCTGCTCGCGCGCCTGCTGCTTGACCTCCTCGCTGGCCGTCTGGTCGCCGCCGAAGAGGATGTCGATGATGTCGCCCGGCAGCAGCCGGACCATGAGGAAGATCCCGATCGAGACGACGATCAGCGTCGGGATCGCGAACAGAATCCGCCTGAGGATGTAGCCGGTCATGCTCGGCCGGTCCTACCGGCCCCTGAAGGGTGGAGGGACGCCGCCGAAGCGGCGCCCCTCCAGATCGACGGGAATGCTGTCGGTCACCCGTCCAGCCACACGTTGCGGAGCCCCGTGTTGAAGTCGCTGAACGCGACGTACATGTTCTTCACGCGCTTCCGCACCACCTGGTACTTCTTGATCGCGACGAGCGGGATCTGCACCGGATCGAGCATGAGCTCCCGCTGAGCCGCCTTGTAGATCGGAACCCGCTTCGCCGGGTCGAGCTGGATCCGGCCGTTGCCGATTCCCCGCCACGCCTTGACGTTCTTGTACTCCGGGTACCAGATGTTGAAGACGGGAGCGGCCGGGTGGAACTCGGCCACGTATCCGTCGACATCGCCCCGCATGCCGCGGCCGGTGAGATCCCAGTCGAACGTCCCGCGGCCGTTGTTCGCAGCGAACGTGCCGGCCTCCTGGGCGACGATCTCGACGTCGATGTTGATCGCCTTCAGCTGCGACTGGACGACTGCGGCGACCAGCGGATAGTCCTGCAGGGCGAACGTGGTCATCGTGACCTTGAACCCTCTGGACTCGCCTGCGTCCGCCATCAGCTTCTTCGCCATCGGCAGGTCGAACTTCTCGTACTTGGTCTTCAACTCCGAGTCCGTCAGCGGCCAGGGGCCGTAGCCGGGCGGAACGTGCCCCGAGTACTCGGCTTCGCCGCTGTAGACCCGCCGGATGATGTCGGCGCGGTTGATCGCGTGGTTGACCGCCAGGCGGACTGCCTTCTTGTGCCACGGCTTGTCCTCGCCGCGCTTGATCGTCATCTGCAGCTCGCGGAAGGCGGCGTTCGGCCCCTTCAGAACGGTCAGCTGATTGTTGTTGGCCAGCGACCGCGCGACCTCGACCGAGAGCGTCGCGCCGTCGATTGCACCCGCACGCAGCGCAGCGACGCGGGCCTGCTCGTCGCCGAGGATCTTGAGCTGCATCGAGTTCATGTACGGGAAGCCCTTCTTCCAGTGGTTCGCGAACCTGACGTACTCGATCCGGTCGTTCGGCTCGTACCCGAGCATCCGGTACGGGCCGGTCCCGATCGCATTGCGCGAGACGTTGATCTGGTCGTAGAGGCCCTCCGGGACGATCGGTGCGTAGCGCTGCCAGGCGAAGAAGCCGATCACGCGCGCGTCGGGCTGCTTCAGGTGCAGGATGAACACGTACTTCGAGACGATCTGGACCCTGTCGATCGCCGGCACCTGGGCGACGGTGGAGATGCTCCCCGGCAGCGGCGGGTTGAGCATCCGCTCCACCGAGTACTTCACGTCGGCCGAGGTGACTTCCTTGCCGTTGTGGAACCTGACGCCGCGCTTCAGCGTCCAGCGAATCTGCGTCTTGCTGATGATCTCGAACTTCTCGGCCAGTGCAGGCCTGACGTTCAGGTTGCGGTCCCACTCGACCAGCGAGTCGTAGGCGAACTCCTTGGCCCAGTGGTTCGCGGTCAGAATCCCGCCGAACGGCGCCACGTGCGCGGGGTCCGACTCGAGACCCCAGATGAGCCTGCCGCCTCGCTTGATCCCCGGTGTCGCCCGCCGCCGCTTGGTCGCGGCCTTCGCGGTGCCGCCGAGGGCGCCCGCCGCAACCGCGCCGGCGCCGACTACACCCGCCTTCTTCAACAGCTCTCGCCGGTCTAGCTCGGTCCCACCCGGGCTATCCGACATTCGTTCGTCTGACATCGCGTCTGGCCCTCCTATCCCTGAAGACCGGTCAGAGGATCTGACCGACCCGTGGTGCTGCTCCGTGAATGTCGTCGTAAAAGACGGACTCACGGACTTGAAAGTTGGAAAGTCGTTGCACGGCTTCCGGATCCAGCTCGACGCCGAGCCCCGGGGAACGGGGCACCTCGACGAGGCCGTCGGCCATCTGGAACGGCTCGACGAGGACGTCGCTCTCCTGCAACGGGTAGTGCGTGTCGCTCGCAAACGGGTAGTTCGACGACGAGGCGACGACGTGGACGTTCGCGGCTGTGGCGACGCCGAGCTCGGCCCAACTGCCGATCACGCACCACTTGCCGGCTGCTTCGGCGACGGCTCCGATCTGGTGCGCCCGCCGCAGGCCGCCGGCCTCCGACGGGTAGACGACGAGCACGTCGCACGCATCCGCCTTGATCAGCTCGAGCACGGAGCGCAGGTCGGTGCACGCCTCGTCCGCGGCGATCGGGACCGCAACCGAGCGGCGCACCTGAGCCAGTCCCTGGAGGTCGAAGTCCGGCACCGGCTGCTCGACATACTGGAGGTCGAACTGCTCGAGACCCCTGATCCACTTGATCGCCGCCGGGACGCTCCAGATCATGTTCGCGTCGATCCTGATCTTCACGTCCGGCCCGACCCGGTCGCGAATCGCCGCGAGCGTGCTGTGATCCTGCTCGAAGTCGCGCCCGACCTTGAGCTTGAGCTCCGTGTAGCCGGCGTCGACGAATGCACCGGCCTTCTGTGCGTTCCCCTCCGGCGTGTCGATGAAGAGGTAGCCGACGACCGCGACGCGGTCCCGGCAGAAGCCGCCGAGCAGCTCCGCGACCGGGACACCGAGAGCCTTGCCCTTGAGGTCGAGGAGCGCGATCTCGAGGCCCGCGATCGCGTAGGCGCCGATCTGACTCCAGTTCCGCGTGAACTCCTCCATGCGGTGCACGAGCCACTCGACGCGCAGCGGATCCTGCCCGATCAGGAACTGCGTCAGCTCCGCGTCGATGATCGTCTGGATCGTCGGCAGGGTCGGTCCGGGCGCCTCGCCCACCCCGATGATCCCCTCGTCGGTGTGGATCTGAACGATCAGGCCCGACGCCGAGTGCCTCGTGCCGCCCGGCCAGACCAACGGCTCCCGCATGGGGGTCCGAACCGCAATTGTTTCGACCTTGGTGATCCTCACCGAGACAAGTACACTACGGCCCGCAGGCCAAGATTGTCAACCATTTCGAGATTGTCGACATGACCGCTCCTAGCCAGTCCGCCGTGGGCCTACCGGCCGAGCTGCCCGCTGTCGCCGACGCCGGGGCGAAGGCCGGCTCGCGCGGCCAGCAGGTGGTCGAAACGCTGCGCATGGCGATCATCTCCGGCCGCTTCGATCCCGGTGAGCGCCTGATCGAATCCGCGCTCTCGGCGGAGCTCGGCACGAGCCGCGGCCCGGTCCGCGAGGCGCTCCGGCAGCTCGAGAACGAGGGCCTCGTGATGTCCTTCCCGTACCGAGGGGCGGTCGTTCTCGGCGTGTCCGACGAGGAGGTCCACGAAGTCCTGATCCCGATCCGCCTGACGCTCGAGCGCTCCAGCTTCGCTCGTGCGCTGGAGAGGATGACCGACGACGACTTCGCGGAGCTCGCGAAGCAGATCTGGTTGATGGAGCAGGCGGGGAAGGCGAACGACCTGCTCAAGCTGGTCGAGGCCGACCTCGCATTTCACGAGATCGTGATCCTGGCGTCGGGGCAGCTGCACACCCTGCAGATCTGGCGCACGATCGAGCCGCGGATCCGCGCCTACTTCTATCGCTACGAGCGCTTCCGCAGCTTCGAGGAGACCGTGGAAGAGCATCGCGCGCTGCTCGCCGCCCTGCAGACGCGCGATCCCGCGATCGCGCTCGAGCAGCTCGAGCTCCACATCGACGTTCCCGCGCCTCCGGCCGCTCCGAAGGTGAAGGCGAAGCGGGGATGACGCCGCTTCTCAAGGTCGAGAACCTCCGCACCGGCTTCGACACGAGCGAGGGCTTCCTGCGCGCCGTGGACGAGATCGACTTCGAGATCGCGCACGGCGGAACGCTCGGCGTGGTCGGAGAGTCGGGCTCCGGCAAGTCGGTGACCGCGCTCAGCGTCATGCGCCTGGTCGACCGGCCCGGCCGGATCGCAGAGGGCTCGCGCATCCACTTCGACGGCCGCGACCTCGCCACGCTCCCGGAGGGCGAGCTGGAGAAGATCCGCGGCAACGACATCTCGATGATCTTCCAGGAGCCGATGACCTCGCTGAACCCCGTGTTCACGGTCGGCGACCAGATCTCCGAGGCAGTGCAGCTGCACCAGAAGGTGGGCGCCAAGGACGCCATGGACCGGGCGGTCGAGATGATGCAGCTGGTCGGCATTCCCTCACCGGCGCAACGTGTCCGGGACTATCCGCACCAGCTCTCCGGCGGCATGCGCCAGCGCGTGATGATCGCGATGGCGCTGAGCTGCAACCCGAAGCTTCTGATCGCCGACGAGCCGACGACTGCGCTCGACGTGACGGTGCAGGCGCAGATCCTCGAGCTGATGAAGGAGTTGCGCGAACGGCTCGGGATGGCGATCCTGCTGATCACCCACGACCTCGGCGTCGTGGCGGAGATGGTCGACGAGGTGGCGGTGATGTACGCCGGCCGGATCGTCGAGCGTGGCCCCGTCGCCGAGATCTTCTCCAGCCCTCAGCACCCGTACACGGAGGCGCTGCTCGACTCGATCCCGCTGCTCGGGATGCGGTACTCGCAACCGCTGAAAGCGATCCGCGGCGTCGTCCCGAGCCCGCTCGACTGGCCGGACGCCTGCCGCTTCGCACCCCGGTGCGACTACGTCTTCGCCAAGTGCCTGAAGGTCGATCCGCCGCTCCTGCCCGTGCCGCCGCAGGAGTCCGCGTGCTGGCTGTGCGAGAACGGCCGCCGCGTTCCCCGGACGGGCGCGATCGAGGTGATCGCATGAGCGCCGACCTGAGCACGACCAGGCTCGACCTCGGAACCGGCGGCGAACCGGCAGACGTTCTGCTGAAGGCCCGCGGCGTGAAGAAGCACTTCCCCGTCCGGAAGGGGATTCTGAAGCGGACCGTCGGCCAGCTCCAGGCGGTGGACGGCGTCGACCTCGACGTCTTTCGGGGCGAGACGGTTGGCCTGGTCGGGGAGTCCGGGTGCGGCAAGTCGACCCTCGGCCGGACGCTGCTGCGCCTGCTCGAGCCGACCGCAGGCGAGATCGAATTCGACGGCGTCGACGTTCTGCGACTCGGCAGCTCCGACCTGAAGTCAATGCGCCGCCACATGCAGATCGTCTTCCAGGACTCCGTCGGCTCGCTCGACCCGCGCATGAAGGTGCGCGATCTCGTCGGCGAGGGCCTGCGGATCCACGGGCTCGAGCGCAAGCGGCGCGACGAGGCCGTGATCGACGTGCTCGAGCGCGTCGGCCTCAGCGCCGAGTCGGCCGGGCGCTACCCGCACCAGTTCAGCGGCGGCCAGCGCCAGCGGATCGGCCTCGCGCGCGCCCTGGTGCTGCGCCCGAAGTTCATCGTGGCGGACGAACCGGTGTCCGCGCTCGATGTCTCGATCCAGTCGCAGGTGCTCAACCTTCTCGTCGAGCTGAAGCACGAGTTCAACCTGACCTACCTCTTCGTCGCCCACGACCTCGCCGTCGTCGGCTACATCTCCGATCGCGTCGCGGTCATGTACCTCGGCAAGGTCGTCGAGCTGGCGACCTCGGAGGAGCTCTTTCGCCGGCCGCTGCACCCCTACACGATGGCCTTGCTCTCGGCGAACCCGGAGCCGATCCCCGGGCGGAAGCGCCAGCGGGTCGTGCTCCAGGGCGACGTGCCGAGCCCGATCAACCCTCCGTCCGGCTGCCGCTTCCGGACCCGCTGTCCGATCGCCCAGGACATCTGCGCCGAGGTGGAGCCGCTGCTCGAGGATCACGGCGACAGCCACGGCGCCGCGTGCCACTTTGCCGGGACCCCCATCCCGGCAACGCCCGCCCTGATCGGGTGAGCCTGCAGGACGTTCGCCTGCTGCACGACCAGCGGGTGCCGATGCGCGACGGCATCTCGCTCTCGGCCGACGTCTACCTGCCGCTCTCCGGCGGCCCGCACCCGACGATCTACCAGTGGACGCCGTACGAGTCGACGCGCGAGCGCTTCGTCGGCTGGGGCGTCTGGTTCGCACAGCGCGGCTACGCGGCCGTCGTCTCGGACGTGCGCGGCCGCTACGAGTCGGAGGGCGAGTTCGAGGCGTGGAGCAAGGACGGCGTCGACGCTCAGGACTCCCTCACCTGGGCGGTCGGCGAGGAGTGGTGCAACGGCCGGATCGGCACCTGGGGCCGGAGCTACGGCGCGCTCGTCCAGTGGCAGCTGCTGCACCAGGGACACCCGAACCTCGAGTGCGTCGCGCCGCAGGTGATCCACGACGACTACTTCTGGGACGGCTACTGGACGGGCGGCGCCTTCCAGCTCGCGCTGACGCTCGGCGCCGCCGCGATCTGGACGAGCGCGATCAGCCTGGTCACCAGCCCGAGCGCCGGCACGCTGATGCTGAACGACCGCGATCTGGCGCCACCTGCCGCTGATCGAGCTCGACGAGGTCGCGATCGGCCGCAAGGTCGGCTACTGGCGCGAGTGGTGGGAGCACCAGGAGAACGACGCGTACTGGCACCAGTTTCACCACCGCCCGGAGACGGTGACCGTCCCGATCTTCCAGCAGGGCGGCTGGTTCGACCCGTACTCCGGCTCGCATCTCCGCTCGTTCGCGGCGATCGGCGACCGCGTCCCGAACCGCGTGCTGATGGGCCCGTGGTCGCACGAGGAGGAGGTCGACACCTTCCGCGGCGACGTCGACCTCTCCGCCGGCGTGACCGTGATTCGCGACCACGAGCTCGCCTTCTACGACCGCTACCTCCGCGACGAGGGGAACGGACTGGGAGGAGCGGCCGCCGCTCGAGCTCTTCGTCCTCGGCCGGAACGAGTGGCGCGGCGAGAGCGAGTGGCCGCTGCCCGGAACCGAGTTCACGTCGTTCTTCCTGCGGAGCGGGGGGCGGCTCGACCGCGACGTGCCGCGCTCCGACGAGCAGGCCGACCGCTACAGCTACGACCCCGAGAACCCCGTGCCGACGATCGGCGGCGTCAACTCGGTGCTGACGATGACGCAGGGCGCGGCGCAGCCGATCCTCCCCGGCCCCTGGGACCAGCGCGAGCTCGAGGCGCGCGACGACGTGCTCTCGTACACGAGCGACGAGCTCGACCGCGACGTCGAGGTGATCGGGCCGGTCGAGATGGTGCTGTTCGCGGCGTCGAGCGCGAAGGACACCGACTTCTTCGTCCGCATCTGCGACGTCTATCCGGACGGCCGCTCGATCTTCCTCACGGAGGGGATCATCCGCGCGCGCTACCGGAACTCGAACGAGGGCGACAGCACCGAGCTGCTCGAGCCGGGCGAGGTCGCCGAGTACCGGATCCGCTGCTACCCGATGGCGAACGTGTTCGAGCGCGGCCACCGGATCCGCGTCGACGTGACGAGCTCGAGCTTCCCGCGCTTCAGCCGCAACCTGAACACCGGCGAGGACGTGGGAACGGGGACGCGGATCGAGGTCGCGCAGCAGACGGTGCTGCACACGGACGTCTATCCCTCGCACGTCGTGCTGCCGGTGGTCCCTCGTGACGCTCCGCGAGATGCCGTCGATCGCCCTCGAGCGCCGGCTTGCGGGGACGGATGTGCTGCCGCTGAAGGGAAGCATGGCCGCGCCGCTGCCGGAGCACGTGCGCGAGGCCGTGCTCGCTGCGATCGACGAGCATGCCGTGACGCCGCCGTCGCGTGGGCACGTCGCCTTGCGGGAGGCGATCGCGCGCTCGCTGCCGGCGCCCGCCGATCCGGAGAGCGAGATCCTCGTCACGAACGGCGCCATGCACGCGCTCAGCCTCACCTTCCGCGCGCTGCTCGAGCCCGGCGACGAGGTGATCGTGCCGACGCCGTGCTACTTCTTCGCCGGCCTGATCGAGCGAGCCGGCGGCGTCTTCGTGCCGGTGCCGGGCTGGGATCCGGACGCGATCGAGCGCGCGGTGACGCCGAGCTCGCGCGTCCTCGTCCTGACGAACCCGAACAATCCGGACGGCTACCTCCCGTCTCGGGCGGAGATGGACGAGCTGCTGGCGCTCGCCTCCCGGCACGGCCTGCTGGTGATCACGGACGAGGCGTACGAGCGCTGCATCCACGAGGGCGAGCTCGCGTCCGCCTGGGGCGCGCCGAACGTGATCCTGATTCGCAGCCTCGGCAAGAGCCTCGCGATGCCCGCGTGGCGGATCGGCTTCGTCGCGGCCGAGTGGGCGGTGATCGACGCCTGCCTGCACGAGCTGGAGTGGGACGTGATTCGCGTCAGCCACGTCGCCCAGCGGGCAGCCACCGCTGCGCTCGAAGGCCCGCAGGACTGGCTGGACGAGGTCGCGCAGGGCTATCGCCGGGACCGGGACGCCGCGCATGCCTGGGCGGTGGCGCACCCCAGCGTGAGCGCCGAGCTTCCGGCGGCCGGGCCGTTCCTCTGGCTCGAGCTCGGCGGGCTCTCGTCGCAGGACCTCATCGACGAGGGCTTCCCGGTCGTCGACGGCGCGCGCCTTCGGCACTCCCGGCTACGCCCGGCTTCCGTTCGGAGGCTTTGCCCAGCACCATGGCTGACGGCTACCGGATCGGCGTCGACATCGGCGGCACGTTCACCGATGTCGTCCTGCTCGGTTCCGAGGGCACGCTGCGGACGAAGAAGGTGCTGTCGACGCCCGACGACTACGCGCGCGGCGTCGTCCAGGGCATCCTCGAGCTGCTGGACGAGAGCGGGGCGGCGCCGGCGAGCGTGACGCAAGGTCGTCCATGCGACGACGGTCGCCTCGAACGCGGTGCTCGAAGGGAAGGGCTCGCGCTGTGCGCTGCTGACGACGGCCGGCTTCCGCGACGTGCTCGAGCTGCGGCGGCTGCGGATCCCGGTGATGTACGAGCTCCAGTACGAGAAGCCGCCGCCGCTCGTCCCGCGGCGCCTCCGGTACGAGATCCCCGAGCGGACAGGCCCGCGCGGCGAGGAGTGGATCGAGCTGGACGAGCAGGCCGTGCGGGACGCGGCCGAGCAGGCGCGTGCCGCGGGCGTCGCGGCGGTCGCGATCAGCTTCCTGCACGCCTACGCGAACCCGGCGCACGAGCGCCGCGCCGCCGAGATCGTCCGGGAGGTCGTCGGCGACGACGTCTACATCACGTGCTCCTCGGAGATCCTCGCCGAGATCCGCGAGTACGAGCGCACGAGCACGGCGGTCGTGAACGCGTACGTCGGCCCCGTCGTCCAGCGCTACATCCGCTCGCTCGAGTCGAGCCTGGCCGAGGCCGGGATCGTCGGCTCCGCTTCAGATCATGCAGTCGAGCGGCGGCCTGATGAGCGCCGAGACCGCGATCCGGAAGCCGGCGCACCTCGTCGAGTCCGGGCCGGCCGCCGGTGTCGTCGCCTGTGCCTTCCTCGCGCGCGAGGCCGGCATCCCGAACGTGATCTCGCTCGACATGGGCGGGACGACCGCGAAGGCCGCGATCCTCGAGGACGGCCAGCCGGTCAAGACCTCGGAGTACGAGGTCGGCGCCGGGATCAACCTGAGCAGCCGGCTGATCAAGGGCGGCGGCCACGCGATCCGGCTCCCGTTCATCGACCTGTCCGAGATCGGCGCGGGCGGCGGCAGCCTCGTCTCGGTGGACGAGTTCGGGATGCTGCGCGTCGGGCCCGAGAGCGCCGGCGCCGATCCCGGGCCGGCCTGCTACGGCCTGGGCAGCGACGAGCCGACGCTGACGGACGCGCTGGTCGTGCTCGGCTACCTGAACCCCGAGTACCTGGCGGGCGGGTCGGTCGCGATCGATGCCGAAGCGGCCGCGCGCGCGATCGAGTCGGTGGCGGCGCCGCTCGGGAGGGATGCGGTCGAGGCTGCCCACGGCGTCTTCCAGCTCGCCGTGGCGACGATGACGAGAGCCGTCAAGGCGGTCTCGACCTACCGCGGCCGCGATCCGCGTGACTTCGTGCTCTGCGGCTTCGGCGGCAACGGGCCGGTCGTCGCGGTCGCGATCGCGCGCGCGCTGCAGATGCGCCGCGTGCTCGTGCCGCTGGCGCCCGGCGTCTTCAGCGCGGCCGGCCTGCTCCTGTCCGAGATCGAGCACGAGTTCGTGCGCACGCTGACGGTTCGCGGCCGTGACGCCTCGCCGGAGGTGCTGCACGCCGGCTACCTCGAGCTCGAGGAGGAAGCCGAGGCTGCCCTCGTCGCCGAAGGCGTTTCCCGCGAGGCGGTCGTCATCTCCCGTTTCGCCGACATTCGCTATGCCGGACAGGCCTACGAGCTGACGATGCCCGTCGCGTCTCGGTGCTCCCGACCTCACCCGGATCGCGGCCGACTTCGACGTCGAGCATCACCGGACCTACGGCCACGCCTCTCCGGACGCGCCGATCGACATCGTCAACGTGAAGCTGACCGCGCGGGCGGCCGGGAACGGCGACGCCCCGTACGACCCGCTCGCCGGCCTCGGGCCGAGCGCGGAGGAGCGGACGCGCCGCGCCTACTTCGGGCCCGAGCACGGGTCGCGCGACGTTCCGGTGATCTCGCGCGCGGCGCTCCTCGACTCGCCACCGCGGCAGGGGCCGCTGATCGTCGAGGAGTACGACGCGACCTGCGTCGTGCCGCCGGACTGCCGGGTGACGCTCGACTCGCTCGGGAACATCGACATCGCCCTCGACCAATGACCGCCGTCCGCATCGATCCCGTCACGCTCGAGGTGGTCAAGAACGCGCTCGCGTCGGTGGCCGACGAGATGGCGCTCGTCGTGATGCGCAGCGCCTACTCGCCCGTCGTCCGCGACACGATGGACTACTCGACGGCGCTCTGCGACCGCGACGGCGAGCTGGTCGCGCAGGGGCTGACGCTCGCCGTCCAGCTCGGGACGTTCCCGACGATCATGCGGCACGTGCGCGAGCACTTCGGCGAGGACGTCCAGCCGGGCGACGTCTTCCTCGCGAACGACCCGTACGGCTTCGGCGGCCAGCACCTGCCCGACATGTACGTGATCCAGCCGATCTTCCACGAGGGCGAGCTCGAGGGGTACGCCGCGACGATGGCGCATCACGTCGACGTCGGCGGGCTCACGCCCGGCTCGATCGCCGTGCACGCGACCGAGATCTACCAGGAGGGGCTGCGGCTGCCGCTGCTCAAGCTCTACGAGGCCGGCCGCGAGAACGAGACCGTGATGCGGATCATCGAGAAGAACACGCGCCAGCCGGTCGAGGTGATCGGCGACCTGCGGGCCCAGATCGCGGCGTGCCGTGCCGGCGAGCGCGGCCTGATCGAGATCCTCGAGCGGTACGGCACGCTCGAGAGCCGCCGCTACCTGGACGAGCTGCAGCTGCTCAGCGAGCGCCTGATGCGGGCCGAGCTCGCAGCGCTGCCCGACGGGGTGTACGCGTTCGAGGACTTCATCGACGGGTTCGGCGACGAGCCGGAGCCGCTGCGGATCGCGGTCGAGCTGACGGTGCGCGGCGACGAGGTCTGGGTCGACCTGGAGGGAACCGCGCCGCAGGTGGCGGCAGGGCTCAACTGCCCGGTGGGGATGGTCAACGCGGGTGTCTACTGCGCGTTCCGCGGCATCGCGAGCCGCGAGATCCCGAACGCCGGCGGCTACATGCGGCCGATCCACATCAACGCGCCGGTCGGCACGATCGTGAACCCGGTGCTGCCGGCGGCCTGCGGCGCGCGGGGCGTCGTCGGCTATCGCGTCTACGACGCGGTGATGGGCGCGCTCGCGCAGGCCGTGCCGGAGAAGGTGATCGCGCCGGGCGAGGGCGGGCCGACGCTGATCGCGATCGGCGGCTACCAGGACGGCAAGCCGTTCGTCCTCGCCGAGGTGCTCGTCGGCTGCTGGGGCGCGCGCGCGAGCCGCGACGGTCTCGAGGGCGTGTCGAACCCGCTCGCCAACCTGTCGAACCAGCCGGTCGAGATGCTCGAGAGCGAGCTGCCGCTGCGGGTGCACGGCTACGGGCTCGTCCCCGACTCGGGCGGCCCGGGGGAGTTCCGCGGCGGTCTCGCCTTCGAGCGCTCGTACGAGCTGCTGGCCGACGAGGCTGTGCTGACGGTGCGCTCCGACCGGCGCTCGCACCCGCCGTACGGGATCGAGGGTGGGGAGGCGGGAGCGCCGTCGTCGAACACGATCGGCGATCGCGTCGTCCCGACGATGCCGATGGAAGCCCTGAAGCTGCGCCGCGGCGATGTCTTCCACCACGTCTCGGCCGGCGGAGGCGGCAGCGGCTCGCCGCTCGCGCGAGATCCGGCGCTCGTGCTCGAGGACGTGCTCGACGGGAAGGTGAGCGTCGAGGCTGCGCGGGAGCGCTACGGCGTCGTGATCGAGGACGGCAAGGCGACTCGCGCATGAGCTTCGACGTCGTCATCCGCGGCGGCACGGTGTACGACGGCACGGGCGCGGAGGGCCGTGTCGCCGATGTCGGCGTCAAGGACGGCCGCATCGCGGCGATCGGCTCGCTCGAGCCGAGCGGGGAGGAGATCGACGCCGACCGGCCTGGCGGTCGCGCCGGGGTTCATCGACATCCACAGCCACTCCGACTACACGCTGCTGATGGATCCGCGTGCGGTGAGCGCGATCCACCAGGGCGTCACGACCGAGGTCGTCGGCAACTGCGGCTTCGGCTGCTTCCCGATCCGCGATCCGCAGCAGGCGCGCCGCGCGATCTACGGCTACTCGGACGATCTGCCGATCAGCTGGAGCTCGGCGGGCGAGTACTTCGAGACGCTCGAGGCCTGCCGGCCGGCCGTCAACGTGCTCAGCCTCGTCCCGAACGGACAGCTGCGGCTGGCGACGCTCGGCCTCGCCGACCGGCCGGCCGACGCCGCCGAGCTGGAGGAGATGCAGGTGCTGCTGCGCGAGTCGCTCGACCAGGGCGCGTGGGGCTACTCGACCGGGCTCGAGTACGCGCAGGAGCAGGCGGCGAGCGAGGAGGAGCTGACGGCGCTGGCGCGGAAGGCGCCGTTCTACGCGACGCACACGCGCAAGCGCGACGAGGGCGCCGCCGACGCGGTGGCCGAGGCGATCCGCACCGGCGCGAACGCCGAGGTGCGGCTGCAGGTCTCGCATCTCGTCCCGCGGAACGGGATCGAGGAGAGCCGCCGCTGCATCGAGCTCGTCGAGACCGCGCGCGACGCGGGGCAGGACGTCGCGTTCGACATGCACACGCGCACCTTCGGGCTGACGAACCTCTACGCGGTGCTGCCGGCCTGGGCGCTCGGCGCCGAGCCGGCCGAGCTGGCGACGATCCTGCGCGACCCGGCGAAGCGCGACGAGATGCGCGGCCACAGATCGATCCTGAGCGCCGGCAACGACTGGTCGCGCGTCGTCCTGCTGGACAGCGAGATCTGGCCGGAGTACAGCCGCCGCGACTTCGCCTCGATCGCCGCCGACCGAGGCGTGAGCCGCTCGACGCCGCCTACGACCTGCTGCTGGGCGGCATCGACGAGCTGCAGAAGCTGATGGTGATCATCCACGCCTACTCCGAGGACCAGCAGCGCGAAGCGTTCGCGCACAGGCTCTGCGTGCCGGGCTCCGACGCGACGACGCTGGCGCCGAACGGCAAGCTCGCGGAGTCGTACTTCCACGGCGCGTACACGTGGGCGGCGTGGTTCTGGCGCTTCATGGTCCGCGACGAGCGGCTGCTCACCCCGGAGGACGCAGTCCATCGCCTGACGGGCCAACCGGCCGAGCGAATCGGCCTGACCGACCGCGGCATCCTGCGCGAAGGCGCGCGAGCCGACGTCGCCGTCTTCGATCCGGCGCGCGTTCGCCGAGCGGGGAACGGTCTACGAGCCGAACCTGCTCGCCGAGGGCATGCGGCACGTGCTCGTGAACGGCGTGCCGACGCTGCGGGACGGAGAGCTGACCGGCGAGCGCGCCGGCATGGTGCTGCGTCGAGCGAGGCGCCGAAGACGCGCGACTGGACGGCCGCGTCACCACGGTCAGTCGATGGCAACGCCGAGCGGTCTCGCTGAGCTGTTGCATCACGCCACGAGACCATCGAGGCTGTACAGTCGATCTCATGCCCGGTCCTGATCGGACGCATTTCGGCGGACGCAGACGGCCGCTCGTATTGCGCGTCGAAGCCGGACCCTGTACTCGCGCACGCTGTCTCGCGCTGAGCTGGCGACCAACGTGCTCGTGCGGCCATCGCGAGGCAGCACCGGCTGCGCCGGCGTCGACCTCTGCTCGCCGCGACGTGCACGAGCGGTCTATCTCTGGGGCTTCGCAGCGTGTCAGCGCTCGCGGCCAAGCACTCGTGCGAGGTTCGCCGCCGCGCTACGGAAGCGCGTGCGCGCGTGACGCTCGAGAGCCCGCGTCATGGCGCTTTCCGCGACGCTCGGACGACAGCGCGAAGCTCTCCGGAGACTGCTGGATGGCGTCCGCACGCCGCTGCGGCACGACCCTCGACGCGACGGCGCCTGCCACCTCGCCCGAGAGCTATCTACGAGGTCCGCAACTCGCGCCGATCGTTGGGCGCGCAGGACGGTCGGCCGCCACGCGGCGCATGAGCGTCGTTCAGGCGTTCGGCGCACCTGCCGTACGTCGCGATCGAGACGACTGCCGACGCCGCTGGCTGAGAGGCGAGCTCGTCCACCTGCGACTTCGATCAGTGGAACGCCCTCGACGGGAACTTCCCGTTCGCCGACCGCGCCTACGAACGGTCGCGACCGCTCTTCTTCCAGGTCGACCTCGACTTCGGCGAGGCGGAGGCCTCGCTGGAGGACGCAGTCGATGGCCATGGCGGCGTCTCAGCTCGCCGCGTCCACGAAGCGATCGTGCTGAGTCAGCGCAGCGCGTCTCCCGTCGCCGGCCCTCTCGATCACGTACCACGTCGTACTCGGCGAACGCCGAGCGCTTCCGCGACCAGCATCGGGCCGTTCGACGCGCGAGGCCTTGCTCTACGACGGACGACTGGCCGGCTCGCTGCTCGACGAGGAGTATCTCAACGCGCGTGCGTGTCGTACATGCGCGTTCGTCGTCGAGCACCCCGACCTCGTCGTACGTTGCCCGAGATCGCGGTTGGGCTCGCGACGCTGGAGCGTGACGTCATCGTCCCGAGTTGACGCCGCTCGAGCTCCCTTGCGCACGAGGTCGCCGCCCTCGAGGCGCTGCTCGATGCCCGAGGTCCGAACGCAACGTGACGGCGACCTTCGCCCGGACGAGCCGTCCGCCGTCTGGCTCGCCGAGCAGCTACGACGGAGTTCGCAACCGTCTGCGACAAACGTGCAGCGCCGCTGGTACCGGGCCACGGAGCGAGGTCGCTCCACGGCGGGGACGTGGCGGCCGCCATCGCCGACTGCCGAGCTGGAGGAAGCGGGAGTTCCTCGTCGATGTCAGACGGCGGGCTCGTCTCAGCGCTCGGGGCCGCGCTCGGGCCAGCTCGCCTCGCGACCCCGGTTTCGGTCTCGAGGAGCTCGCGCGCTGCGCGTCGACAGCGAGCTGGGAGAGCGAAGAGGCGTTCCTGCGCCTCCGCACGGGCCTGCCATGAGCGAGCTCGACCAGGACGCGTATCGCGATCTTCGTACTTCCCCCTGCACGGGCTTCGGGTCGAGGAGGAGCCGTGTCCGCGATCGCGGAAGTGCTGCTGCTCGAGCCGACGTTCGAGGACTGGCGCGCGATCGAGAAGACCGACGTCGCGCGACCAGATGCTCGGCGCGGCGATTGGCCGAACAGTTGGGCGTCGGCGGTGGCGGGTGAGCGGCCGACCGCTCTGCCTCGCCACGCACCTCGACTGGACCGAGGACCGACGCGACGTGCATCCGATGACGCTTTCTGTCAGAGCGTGGAGCCGGCTCGGTGACCGATGTCCTCCTCGGGCTGCGCCTGCTGAAGGACGACGTCTTCCTCGATTTCGCAGTACGCCGGCCGCTATGTCGACCGCCCCGGGTGGCTTGTCGTCGCGGTACCCCGGCCCGTACCGCCAGACGCGCGTCGACCTGCCGGACGAGGTGCGCTACACGCTGCTCCGGGAGCGAGGTTCGACGAGGTCGAGCAGCTCGCGTTGCTCTCCCAGCGCCTACCGGGAGACGGGCGTCGACAACGCGGGCCGCGATCGCGGTCGAGAGCCTCCGCCACGCGCACGTCCGTGCACGTCGGCGACGTCGACCGGCTGGCCTTATCTCTACGTGCTGCGCTCGAGCGCGCTGTTCGGCCGAGCTACAACGAGCGCGAAAGCGCTTCGGTCGCGTTCCCACGCTCGCCGAGCGGCGCTAGCGGACGACGAGCTGCAGCGCGATGTACCTTGCGAGCCGACTCGGGCAGCCGGCTCCGCAACGCCGTCGCCCACGGCGACCCGCCCGACGGTCCGCTGGACGATGACGTCTCGCGCTCTGGTTCCGCGAGTCGCTGCGTGCCGGCCGTCGTGCAGCCTACATGTGGTTCTGCGTCCGGCGTCCAGGAGATCGGGCCGCGAGGATGTGCGGCCCTCGTCGGCGACCGGGCCTCCTCCTCGCGGATGCGGTTGTTCAACGAGCTCGCTCGCCCGCTGGCTGCCGAGGGCGACGAGCGCGCAGCGACGATCGCTGCTCCCGCGCCCGAGGACTCACGCCGTGCCGCTCGAGCGCCTCGCGCCGACGCAGCTCGTTGCGGCGGATCTTTCCGGACGTCGTCAGCGGCAGCTCGTCGACGAACTCGATCTCGCGCGGGACTTCGTACGCCGCCAGGCGCTCGCGGACTAGCGCCTTCAGCTCCGCCGCCAGCGCCTCCGACGGTGACTCCGCGACGACGAACGCCTTGATCGCCTCGCCTCGGACCTCGTCCGGGATTCCGATCACTGCCGCCAGCGTCACCGACGGGTGGCGGACTAGGCACTCCTCGATCTCGCCCGGGCCGATGCGGTGGCCGGCGCTCGAGATCAGGTCGTCCGTGCGGCCGACGAAGCGGTAGTAGCCCTCGTCGTCGACCTCCGCCAGGTCGCCCGTGTGCAGCCAGCCGTCCCGCACCTTCTCGGCCGTCGCCGCCTCGTTGCGCCAGTAGCCGAGGAAGACCACCGGGTCGCCCTCGACTCGCACCGCGACCTCGCCGTCGACCAGGCGCAGCTCGTGGCCCGGATACGCCCGCCCCATCGAGCCGGGCTTCGCCGGCCACGCCTTGCAGTTCCCGATCAGCAGGTTCGCCTCCGTCTGGCCGTAGAACTCGTTCAGCCTCGCGCCCAGCCGCTCCGAGCACCACGCCGCCGTCTCCTCGCCGACCATCTCGCCGCCGCTCGCGAGCGTCCGCAGCGACAGCGCCGGGCCGTCGTGCGCGGCCATCATCCGCAGCGCCGTCGCCGGCATGAAGACGTTGCGCACGCCGAGCCGCGGGATCAGGTCGAACGTCAGCTCCGGATCGAACTTCGTCGTCTGGAACGCGAGCACCGGGCGGCCGTGGTAGAGGCCGGGCATCAGCACGTCGAAGAGGCCGCCCATCCAGGCCCAGTCCGCCGGCGACCAGATCAGGTCGTCCGGCTGCGGGAAGAAGTCGTGCGAGAGCTCGAACCCCGGCAGGTGGCCGTAGAGAACGCGGTGGGCGAGCAGCGCGCCCTTCGGCGGCCCGGTCGTGCCCGAGGTGTAGACGATCAGCGCCGGCGCGTCGGCCGCGGTCGCCACCGGCTCGAAGCGATCCGAGGCCGCCGCGAGCAGCGCCGGCAGCTCGCGCTCGACGTCGATCGTCTCCACGCCCTCGAGCTCGCGGTCGGCGAGCACGACCGCCGGATCCGCGTCGCCGAGCCGCACCGCCATCGCGTCCGGGCCGAAGCGCGTCGACAGCGGCACAGCGATCGCGCCGAGCTTGTAGACCGCGATGTGCGCGACCGCCGTCTCCGGCCGCTGCGGCAGCGCGATCCCGACGCGATCGCCCTGGCCGACACCGCGAGCCCGCAGCGCGTTCGCGAGCCGGTTCGAGTCGTCCGAGAGCTCGCCGAAGGTGACGCGCCGCGTGACCTCGCGCCCGTCCGTGACCACGATCGCGACCGCGTCGCGCGGGTGGCGCTCGCAGACGTCGACGCCCAGGTTGACCTTCGCCGGCACCTGCCAGCGGAAGCCCTCGTACAGCTGCTCGTAGCTCAGGCCCAGAGACGCTCCAGCAGCGCGAGATAGACCTGCGTCGCCCGCACGAGCTCCGCGACCTCGATCGACTCGACGTCCCCGTGCGCGCCCGTCCCCATCGGGCCGTGGTAGACGGTCGGGATCCCCGCCGCGTTGAACATCGCGCCGTCGGCGACGAGCTTCACGCCGGTCAGGGGCAGCTCCTGCCCGGTGACCTCGCGGTAGGCCTCGCGGAGCGCGACGGCGAGCCGGTGCTCCGGATCGATCTCGTAGGCGCCGCGCACGAGCTGCAGGTCGAGGTCGATCGCGCAGCCGGACTCCGCCGCGATCGGCGCGAGCAGCGCCTCGGAACTCCTCCTCCACCTTCGCCAGCGTGTTCCCGGGCGCCCAGCGGCGCGTGCCGACGAGCCGGCACCCGACCGGATAGCGGTTGTAGAAGTCGCCGCCGTGCACCTCGCCGAGGAAGTACGTCTCCGGGCCGACCCACTCGTGCTCGACCGCGGCCAGCTCCTCGGTGCGCGCGCGGATCGCCTCGATCACCCTGGCGGCGACGACGACCGGATTGGGCGTGCCGGCCGCCGTCTGCAGCTCGTGCGTGACCATGCCCTCGCGGCGGATCGTGATCGCGAACGTCGCACAGCCCGGGTGCGCGACCGGGAGCGTCGGGCCGCCGAGCTCGCAGACGACTCCGAGGTCGGCCGTGAAGCCGTGCTCGCCGAGCAGGTACGTGAGGTCCTCGCCGCGGCCGCCCGGCGCCTCGTGCATCCCGATCGCGACGATCACGAGCTCGCCCGGGAACGACCCTCGCTCCGCCAACGACCCGCGCCGCCTCGGCCGCACACGCGAGCGCGCCCTTCATGTCCGCCGTGCCGCGCCCGTAGATCGTCGCGCCGTCGACCCGCGCAGGCTCGTGCGGGATCGGCACCGTGTCGAGGTGGCCGTTGAGGACGACGGTCGGCCCCGGCTCGCCGCCGCGCAGCCGGCCGATCACGATCGGCGTCGCCGGGAAGCGCTCGTCGAGCACCTCGACCTCCAGCCCGAGCTCCTCGAGCCGCCGCCCGTAGAGCCGCGCGACCTCGGCGGTGTCGCCGGTCGGGCTCTCGACCTCGACGAGCTCCAGGGTCAGGTCGCGCAGGCGGTCGGCGTCGACGCTCACATGGAGATAATGACCTTCCCGCGGGCGTGGCCCTCGCCCAGGTAGCGGAGAGCGTCGGCCGTCTCGCTCAGCTCGAAGCGTCTGTCGACGACCGGCTTGACCTTCCCGGTCTCCAGCAGCTCGCGCATGAGCTCGAGGTCGTCCTTGTTGATCTTCGCGATGAAGAACTTGACCGTCTGGCTCCTGCCCAGGCGCGGCCAGGTGCGTTCCGAGCACGTGCGACAGCGGCCCGATGCCCCCGTTCGACGGGAACTTCGCCCCGACCACGACGACTGTCGCCTCGGGTGTCAGCACGCGCCTGAACTTCCTGAACGGCTGGCTCCCGGCGATGTCGATCATCAGCTCGTGGCGCTCGCTGCGCTGCGTGAAGTCCTCCTGGCTGTAGTCGACGACGCGGTCGGCCCCGAGCGAGCGGACGAGGTCGACGTTCCTCGTGCTGCACACGGCGGTCACGTCCGCGCCGAGCGCCTTCGCGATCTGGACGGCGAAGGTGCCGACGCCTCCGGAGGCGCCGTTGATCAGCACCTTCTGTCCGGGCTGGACGCCCCCCTTGTCGCGCAGCGCCTGGAGGGCGGTGATCGCCGCGATCGGGACGGCTGCCGCTTCCTCGAACGACACGTTGGCCGGCTTCCGCACGAGGCGAACCTCGCGGGCAGGTGCGTACTCGGCCCAGGCGCCGGCTGCCGTGCCGAACACCTCGTCGCCGGGCTGGAACTCCGTCACGTCCTTGCCGACGGCCTCGACGACGCCCGCGACGTCGGCGCCGACCTTCGTGCTCTTCGGCTTGCGCAGGCCCGCCGCCGAACAGCCGGACGAAGAACGGCCCGGTCACCCCGTACCACTCGGCCGGGTTGAGCGAAGCCGCGTGAACGCGAAGCAGCACCTGGTCGTCCGCGATCACCGGCACGTCGATGTCGCGCAGCTCGAGCACGTCCGGCATGCCGTACCGCTCGTGGACGATCGCCTTCATCGTCTTCCCCGGGCGAGTCGTCGTCCGCTCCTGATGCAATTCCATGACTGCCACTGCCTCTCCTCTCCATACGCTGTAAGCTTATGGTGTAAGCTATAAACGTACGGCGTAAGTTTGTCAAGTCATGGCCACCCGAACCGACTCCACCCACAGCCCCGGATCCCGCTGAGCAGGGAGCGGGTGCTGCGCGCCGCGCTCGCGCTCGCCGACGCCGGCGGGATCGAGTCGCTCACCATGCGCAAGCTCGGCCAGGAGCTCGGCGTCGAGGCGATGTCGCTCTACAACCACGTCGAGAACAAGGACGACATCGTCGACGGGATCACCGAGCTGGTGCTCGCCGAGATCGAGGTGCCGTCAGGCGGGCCTGACTGGAAGTCGGAGATCCGTCGCACCGCGATCTCGTCGCACGACGTGTTCCTCCGCCACCGCTGGGCCTGCAGTCTGATGATGAGCAGGCCCAAAGCGAGCACGCCCAGGATGCTCTGGATGGAGGCGGTCCTGCGAACGCTGCGGGAGGCCGGCTTCTCGGCCGACATGACCCACCACGCGTATCACGCCCTCGACAGCCACATCACGGGCTTCACGCTCTGGCAGGTGAGCATGCCGTTCGAGACCAAGGCGGAGCTCGTCGACATGGCCCAGGACTTCCTGCAGCAGATCCCCGCCGACGAGTACCCCTACATCATCGAGCACGCCGAGCAGCACCTCGCCCCGGAGAGCCCCGACGGCGCGACCGAGTTCGAGTTCGGGCTCGAGCTGATCCTCGACGGGCTCGAGCGGCTCCGCGACACGGACTGACTGCGCTCTACGCCGGCGCTCACGTGCGTCCTCCTCCAGCGCGTAGTCGAGCGACTCATCCAACGTCATCGCGCGTCCCTGCGCCCAGGCTTCGGCGAACGCTTCGTCGCCGAGCGCGGCGCGGAGCCGGGCGATGTACGGGGCGGGGTCGGGCCAGGCCTCGCACTCGAACATTCCAGTGCCCATCGATCCGCCAAAGACGCTTGCCGCTCGCGTACAGGCGAGCGGCGCGGCGGTCGCGGCGCCTCGGCGGCCGCGAGCCTGCGCAGCGGTCTCGAGGCTGTTCGCCGCTCGATAGTGGTCGCCGCTCTTACGGCAGGAGCTCGACGCTCTCGTTCGAGCAGGCGCCGCGCCGATCTGTTGTCGTGCTCTTCGAGCGCCACGAGCGCGAGGCCCGAGAGCGAGCCCAGGACTCCCCACGCGTCGTCGAGGCTGCGGAGGATGGCGAGGCTCTGCTCGAACAGCTCACGAGCCCGCGGGTAGTTGCCTACGCTGGAGGGTGATGCCGGCCAGAGCCCTGCGTCCAGGACCCGACGCTGCGGAGGTTTCCGAGCTCGCGCGCTGTCCGCACGCTCTCCTCGAGTGCACGCTTGCGCGTCGTCGAGCTCTCCCTGGACCCGCGAGCACGACGCCGACGATGTGCCACGGCGTACGCCTCGGTCATTGGATTGCGCGTCTGCCGCGCCAGCTCCAGCGCCTTCCTCGGCCAGAGCACGCGCCCGAGTCGGCGTCACCTTCGGCGAGGGCGGTCAGGGCTGAGAACCTGGAGGCAGGTCGAGAGATTCCAGTCGTCGCCCAGCTCGCGGAGCACCGGCAGCGCACGCATCG
This sequence comes from uncultured Gaiellaceae bacterium, assembly GCA_963847255.1. Classification (GTDB taxonomy): domain Bacteria; phylum Actinomycetota; class Thermoleophilia; order Gaiellales; family Gaiellaceae; genus Gaiellasilicea. The sequence continues at coordinate 211,737 of CAWJYW010000011.1, read as the reverse complement.
AGGTAGCGATGCACCGCGTCGAAGTCGCCCTGCGTAGAAGGCCAGGCCGGCAGCCTGCGTTTGCGCGCGGGCGCGGATCGAGGGCGAGCCGGAACGGCCGGTGAGCAGGCGGTCGAGATGCTCGCGGCCCTCGACGTCGACCGGCCCGCATCTGCCAGAAACGCCAGAGCGCGGCGGCGATCCGGAGGCCGACCTCGGTCTCGCCGCTCTCGGCCGCCCAGGTCAGCGCCGCACGCAGGTTGTCGCGCTCGGCGTCGAGCCGCTCGAGCCAGCTCAGCTGCTGCGGCCCGAGTAGCGCCGGCTCGGCCTCCTCGGCGAGCGGCAGGTAGAAGCCAGCGTGGCGGCGGCGCACGGCCTGGCCGTCGCCGCGCTCCGCCAGCCGCTCGAGCGCGTACTCGCGGATCGTCTCCAGCATCCCGAAGCGTGGCTCGCCGGCGGCCATGGGCTCCGTCCGAAGCAGGCTGTTGTTCAGCAGCGACTCGACGCCGTCGACGACGTCGAGCTCGAGGTCGCCGGCGACCGCCTTCGCGCCGTCCAGAGTGAAGCCCCCGACGAAGACGCCGAGGCTCGTGAAGAGCGACTGCTCCTCCGCGCCGAGGAGGTCGTAGCTCCACTCGATCGCGGCGCGCAGCGTCCGGTGCCGCTCGGGCAGGCCGGCGCCGGGCTCGGCCTTCAGGACCTCGAGCCTCACGCCGAGGCGCTCGAGGATGTCGCGCGGCGAGAGCAGCTTGATTCGGGCGGCGGCGAGCTCGAGCGCAAGCGGGAGGCCGTCCAGACGGACGCAGAGCTCGGCGACCGCGTCGGCGTTCAGCTCCGAGAGCTCGAAGTCGGGCCGTGTGTCGCGTGCGCGAGCGACGAAGAGCCGTACCGCCTCCGTGCGCCGGAGACGGTCGACCTCGAGAGGGCGAGACGGGTCGGGAAGCTGGAGCGCGGGGACGGGGTAGATCCGCTCTTCGGAGATGTCGAGCGGCGCGCGGCTGGTGACGAGGAGCGTCAGGCCGGGTGCACCCGCGAGCAGCTCGGTGAGCATCGGCGCCGCGTCGAGCACCTGCTCGAAGTTGTCGAGCACGAGCAGCGCCCGCCGGCCGCGCAGATAGGCGACCAGCGCTTCGAGCGGTCCGCGTTCCGGCCTCTCGACCAGGCCAAGCGCGCCGGCGATCGTGGTCGCGACGAGGTCGGCGTCGCCGATCGGAGCGAGCTCGACGAGCACCACGCCGCCGGGGAACTCGGCGTCGAGGCCTGTTGTCGCCTCGACGGCGAGCCGCGTCTTCCCCGTTCCGCCCGCTCCCGTCAGCGTCAGGAGGCGCACATCTGCCCGGCCCAGCAGCGCGCGGATCTCCCGCTGCTCCCTGCTGCGGCCGACGAACGAGGTCGATCGCGCTCGCAGCCTCGGTGCCGGCCTGGCCTCCGGAGCCACCGGAGCGACGTCCAGCTCCGGATCCTGATCGAGGATCGCCCGCTCGAGGCTGCGCAACGCCGACCCCGGCTCGATCCCGAGCTGTCTCGACCAGGGTCGCCCTCGCCGACCGGTAGGCCTCCAGAGCCTCCGCCTGCCTGCCCGAGCGGTAGAGAGCGAGCATGAGCTGGCCGCGGAGGCGCTCCGACAGCGGGTGCTCGGCGACCAGGCGCTCGAGCTCGCCGACGAGCTCGCCGGCGCGGCCGAGAGCGAGATCCGCGTCGATCCGATCCTGGAGCGCGGAGAGGCGAAGCTCCTCGAGTCGGCCGATCTCACCCTGCGCCCACGACTCGTAGGCGAACTCGACGAGTGGCGGGCCGCGCCAGAGCGCGAGGGCCTCTCGCAGGCTCTCGGCTGCGGCCTGCGGCTCTGCTCCGCGCGCCTCGGTCACGAGGCGCTCGAAGCGGTGCAGATCGAGACCACCCGGCTCGACGCGAAGCTCGTAGCCCCCGGCCGCGTGACGATCACGTCGTTGCCGAGCGCCTTGCGGAGCTGGGAGACGTACGTCTGCAGGACCTTCGCCGCAGTGGCCGGCGGACGACCCGCCCAGAGATCCTCGATCAGCCGGTCGCTCGCCACGGGCTCGTTCGCGTGCAGGAGCAGGATCGCGAGGAGTGAACGTGGCTTCGCCGCGTCCAGCGCGACGACGCGGCCTTCGGCTACCGCTTCGAGCGGCCCGAGTACGCGGAAGTCCATGGCTCACTGTAACGGGGCTGCACCGCTGCTCTACCGCTCGCTACACCGGCGGGGCGGAACCTGGCTCGCATGCCGCATCTGCCCTTCGTCGCGATCGCAGCACTCGTCGTCGCCGTGCCGACGTGGCTGCTGGCTTGGACAGAGCTCTCGCGTGAACACCGAGTTCGAGTTCACGGGATCGGCCTCAGGACTACGTCGTTCCGCCCGATGTCTGCCGGATTCGGATCGAGGTCGTCGGAGCGGCCGGCGGTCCGAGTGGGACTGTCCGGCGCACCCGGTGCTGGGCGCACAGGCGACTGCCGAGTTCGGGGTCACGCCCGGCGAGATCCTGCGAGTGCGTGTGGGCGGCTGGGGCGGCGAAGCTGTGGGGTCGACGCCGGGAGCCGGCGGTTGGAACGGTGGCGGCGCCGGCGGCGAGACGCTCGACGCGGGGGAAAGCCGGCGCCGGCGGGGGCGGAGCAACCGACGTCCGTCGCGCGCGGCGACGGCCTCGCGCACCGGATCATCGTCGGCGCCGGAGGATCGGGCGGCGCCGGCGGCGCGATCGGCGGCCCGATCGGAACCGGCGGCGGCAACGGAGGCGATCTGAACGGACAAGACGGGCTTCGCCGTCCTCGGGTCGGCGAACCCAGCGACCGGCGGGAAGGGCGGAACCCAGGCAGCGGGAGGCGACCCGGGTCGGAACGCTTCCGATCTCTCGGTCACCGCGACGGCCGGCTCCCTCGGAGTCGGTGGCAACGGCGCCGCAGGTGCACGCCAGCGGCGGCGGTGGCGGAGGAGGCGGGCTCTACGGCGGCGGCGGAGGCGGCTCCAGCCGCTCCTTCAGCGGCGGCCACGGCGGCGGCGGCTCGGGCTTCGGCCCCGCGGGGACGGTCTTCCGAGCCGGTGTCGGCGCCGGCTTCGGGCGCGCGACGATCAGCTACGACCCCGACTCTCGCTGTTAGGCGTCTCTCGCGACCCGAAAGCCGATGTGCGCCTGGCGCCGGACCGGCCGGCTGTGGCTGCGCATCGTGCAGCGGGCCCAGGCGAGGCCCGGGCTCGCGAACGAGCCGCCGCGGAGCACGCGCTCGCCCGGTGGGTACTCGGTCGACGTCCACTCCCAGACGTTCCCGGCCATGTCCAGCAGACCGTAGGGGCTCGCGCCGTCCGGGTGAGAGCCGACCGGCGACGTCGAGCCGTGCTTGATCCCGGCTCCGACCGCGGCGCGGCTCTCGTCCTCCTCGTCGCCCCACGGGTACGTGCGCGCGTCGGTGCCGCGCGCCGCCTTCTCCCACTCGGCCTCGGTCGGCAGCCGGCCGCCGGCCCAGGCGCAGAAGGCGGATGCCTCGTCCCAGTCGACGAACGTGACCGGATGGTCGGCCGGCGCCGGCCAGTGCGGAGGCGCCGCTGCTCCGGTCTCGGCGACGAAGCGCTCGTACTGCGCGTTCGTGACGGGTGTCCGACGCGAGCTCGAATGCGTCCACGTCGACGAGCCGCTGCCGTGTCTCTCCCGCGTCGCGGCCGATCACGTAGTCGCCGGCGGGCACGTCGACCCAGTCGAAGCTCCTTCGCGGCTCGACGGCGACGACGCGAAAGCCGACGTACGGATCGCGCGCCGCGGGGTGCACGGGTAGCCGCGCCGAGCAGCGCAGATCGTCCGGACCGCTCAGGTACGAGCCGCCGCGCACCGCGCCGTCGGCCGTCCACTCGAAGACGTTGCCCGCCATGTCCAGCGCGCCGCACGGCGCGGCGCCCGCCGGATGCAACCCGGCCGGCGACGGGCCGCCGATTCCCTGCCCGAAGGTCGCGCGCGTCGTGTCGGGAAGCTCGTCGCCCCACGGCCAGAGCCGGTCGTCGCCGCCGCGGGCGGCCGCCTCCCACTCGATCTCGGTCGGCAGCCGCACGCCGTTCGCGGCGCAGAACGCCTCCGCGTCGGCGCGCGAGACGTACGTCAGCGGCACGCCGTCGTCGCCCGTGACCGGCGTGCGGCCGATCCGGAAGCCCTCGACCGAGACGACCCGCCGCGGCGTCTCGTCCTCGTCCGGCGGATAGGCGGCGGCAGGGTCGATCCCCATCGGGAACGGCCCGGCGGGGATCGGCACCCAGTCGATCACGGAATGACGGGCAGCGTCACCGTGCCGCCGTGCACCGCCTGCTCGGCGACGACCTGGTGCGTGTGCCGGCCGATCGGCTCGCCGGTGTTCGGGTTCAGGTCGAGCCGCGGGAAGTTCGAGGACGACACGTCGATCCGGATCCGGTGGCCGCGGTCGAAGAGGTTGCTCGTCGGCGGCAGCTCGATCGTGACCTCCACCACCTCGCCCGGCTCCATGAAGACCTCCCGCTCGAAGCCCTCCCGGTAGCGGCAGCGGATGATCGAGTCGTTGATCAGCATGTCGTAGCCGTCCGGATAGTCCTCGTTCGGCGGGTGGACGTCGACGAGCTTCGCGGTGAAGTCGGTGTCGACCGCGCTCGACGAGACGCGCAGGGTCACCCGCGCGCGCCCGGTCACCTCGACCGGCTCCTCGAGCGGCTCGGTCTCGTAGACGAGCACGTCGGCGCGCTCGGAGAGCCGCGGGTACGGCTCGCGCGCGGCGAAGAACTCCGGCGTCTCCTGCTGGTCGGCCGGGCCGGGGGTGAGGATGTTGCGCAGCCGCAGCACCGGGCTGAGGAAGCGCGACCAGGCCGGCTCCATCCCGGCGCCCTCCGCCGGCAGCTCGCCGACCGAGCAGTAGAGGCCGCCGATCGTCGGGACGGGGTGCGCCGGGTCGTAGGTGTAGCGGCGCGGCTCCTCCTCGCCCGCCGGCGCGTCGAGCGACAGCGAGCCGTCCGCGCGCAGGTGGTAGACGGTCTGCTGCGCCCGCGCGAGCGGCCACTCGTGCTCCTCGCGCCAGCGGCCGCCGTGGTCGAGCTTGCCGAGCGCGGTCTTCCGGCCCGAGCCGCCGCCCATCACGAAGATCCGCACCGGCGCCTCGTCCGCGGGCGCGTCCGCCGTCCTTCAGCCAGCGGTCGAAGAACGCGAGCTGCTCGGCGAAGTAGCGCTGCACGCCCCAGGCCGAGTCCGGCGCCGAAGTCGACGTCGAGCGTGTAGGTCGCGTCGCCGCGCATGCCGACGTGGCTCCACGGCCCGATCGACCAGGCGCTGCGGCGTCGCGTTCTTCGCCGCCATCGCCGCGAAGTACTCGCTGTCGGCGTGGGGGAAGGCGTCGTACCAGCCGGTCGAGTACGTGCCCGGGATGTCGGCGTGCTCGTCCCAGTAGGCGGTGTAGTCGTACTCCTTGCGCGACCAGAGCTCGTCGTAGGTGCCGCGCGTGTAGTAGTCGAGCAGGCACTTCTCGAGCGTCGGCACGTGGCGCAGCGAGGTCTGGCCCTCGCGGAACGGCGTCTCCCAGAAGAGCTCGCGCAGGCGGGTCAGGTCGGCCCAGACGTCCGCCTGCTTCTCGGGGTCGTCGGCGATGTCCTGGGCGTCCTGCGCGTGGATGAAGAGCGCCCAGAACATGTGCAGCTGCATCGCGCCGCCCTCGCGCGACTGGTTCTGGAAGCTGTTCGTCGGCACGACGTCGGGCCAGATCGCGGTCAGGTGCGGCGGCCGCTCGAGCGCCATCCGGACCTGCGTGATCGCGGCGAACGAGGAGCCGACCGTGCCGACGCGGCCGGTCGACCAGCGCTGCTCGGCGATCCACTCGACGGTGTCGTAGCCGTCCTCGCCCTCGTGCGGCGTCGCGGCGTGGAAGTACTCGCGCGTGCCCTCGGAGCGGTAGCGGTCGCGGCAGTCCTGCAGGCAGACGGTGTAGCCGTGCGGGACGAAGAAGTCGGCGATCTCGCTGTAGCGCTTGTCCGTCTTGTCGTACGGCGTCCGGCAGAGGATCGTCGGGTAGCGCCCCTCGACGAGCTCGCCGTCGCGCGCGGGGCGGTAGACGTCCGTCGCGAGGCGGATCCCGTCCCGCATCGGCACCATCACGTCCTTCGCCAGCGCTACTCCGAATCCGGTCACGCGGCTCCTCTCTCGATCAGCAGGTTGCCGGACTCGTCGACGAGCGCGGCGTAGCCTGGATGGACAACAGTGGTGGAGTCGAACTCCTCGACGATCGCCGGGCCGGTGACGGTCGCGCCGGCGGGCAGGGCGTAGCGGTCGTAGATCGGGCAGTCGACGTAGCCGTCCGACTCGGCGAAGTAGACGGGCCGGTGCTCCTTCGGCTCGGCCTTCCCGCCCGCCTCGAGCGGCCGCGGCGGCGGCTTCGCGATCGTGCCGACGCTCGTCAGCCGCAGGCTCACGACCTCGACCGGCTCCTCCGGCGCGCTGAACCCGTACGTGCGGTCGTGCTCGGCGTGGAAGCGCTCGAGGAGATCGTCGCCGGCGGGGATCGTGAGCTCGAAGCTCTGGCCGACGTAGCGGAGGTCGATCTTGCGGACGAAGCTCATCGCCTCGGCGGCGAGGCCTTCCGCCGCCAGCTCGGCCCGGCCCGCTTCCTCGAGCTCGGCGAACGTCGCTCTCGACTCTCGTCGGCGTCGAGGTCGTCGAGGCGCTGCATCACCGTCACGGCGGCGTCGCGCTTCAGGTCGGTCGTGAGCAGGCCGGTGGCGGAGAAGATGCCCGGGCTCCGCGGGATGAGCAGCGTCGGCATCTCGGCGTCGCGGGCGAGCGCGTTCGCGTGCACGGGGCCGGCGCCGCCGAAGCCGAAGAGCGTGAAGTCGCGCGGGTCGTAGCCGCGCTGGACGGAGATCAGGTGCAGCGCGTTGACCATCGCCGCGTTCGCGATCTCGACGATCCCGTTCGCCGCCTCGGTGACGTCGAGGCCGAGCGGCTTCGCGCAGCGCTCCTCGATCGCGCGCCGCGCGCCCTCGACGTCGAGGCCGATCTCGCCGCCGAGGAAGTAGCTCGGGTTCAGCCGCCCGAGCACGACGTTCGCGTCGGTCACCGTCGGCTCCGTGCCGCCGCGCCGGTAGCAGACCGGCCCGGGATCGGCGCCGGCGCTCTGCGGGCCGACGCGCAGCAGGCCGCCCGAGTCGACCCAGGCGATCGAGCCGCCGCCCGCGCCGATCTCGACGAGGTCGACGACCGGCGTCCGCACCGGGTAGCCGGAGAGCGACATGCCGCCGATCCCCGCGCCCGCGTGGCCGCCGACGTTGTAGTCCTTGGTCACCGACGGCTGCCCGTCCTGGATCAGGCCGACCTTGGCGGTCGTGCCGCCCATGTCGAAGGAGAGGATGTCCGGGCGGCCGAGCGTCTCCCCGAGGTAGGCGGAGGCGATCACGCCGGCGGCGGGGCCGGACTCGACCATGAACACGGGCCGCGTCCGCGCCGCCTCGGAGCTGAAGACGCCGCCGCTCGACTGCATCACGAGCAGCTTCGCCTGGACGCCCGCGTCGGCGAGGCGGCTCTCGATCCGCTCCAGGTAGCGCTCGACGACCGGGCGGATCACGGCGTTGATCACGGTCGTCGAGGCGCGCAGGTACTCGCGGAACTCGGGCGCGACCTCGGCGGAGAGCGAGATCGGGACGCCCGGGAGCTCCTCGGCGAGGATCGCGCCGACCCGCTGCTCGTGCTCGGGGTTGACGTAGGCGTGGAGCAGGCAGACGGCGACCGACTCGACCTCTTCGCGCCGCAGGATCGCGGCCGCCGCGCGCACCGAGTCGTCCTCGAGCGGCCGCAGCACCTCGCCGGCCGGGCCGAGCCGCTCGGCGACGGTCACCGCCCGGTCGCGGGGGACGAGCGGCTTCGCCTTCTCGAACTGGGTGTCGTAGAGGGACGGCCGCACCTGGCGCGCGATCTCGAGCAGGTCGCGGAAGCCCTCGGTCGTGACGAAGCCGCCGCGCGCGATCTTGCCCTCGATGATCGCGTTCGTCGCGACGGTCGTCGCGTGGACGACGAAGCCCACCTGCCCGGCCGTGACGCTGCCGTTCGCGAGCGCGCGGTCGACCGCCTCCATGAAGCCCTCGGAGGGATCGGCCGGCGTCGTCAGCACCTTCGCGATCGAGACCGCGCCCGTCTCCTCGTCGATCAGCGTCGCGTCGGTGAAGGTGCCGCCGATGTCGACGGCGACCCGGACGCTCACGCTCGCAGCACCTCGGTGGCCGCCTCGTCGAGCCGGCGGTCGGCGATCGCCACGCGGTACACGTCGCGAGCGCGCTCGGCGCTGACCTTGTCCTCGAGCACGTCGCGCAGCACCCGTTCCGGGTCGCGCTCCTCGGGCGGCCCGTAGCCGCCGCCGCCGCAGGTGCGGACGCTGATCACGTCGCCGGGCACGAGGTCGAGCGTGGTCTTCGAGATGAGCCTCGTCTCGACGCCGTCGCGGACGTGGACGTACTCGGCGATCTGCGCGGTGTGGCCGCCGAACGCGCCCCACGGGCCCGACCTTGTCGCGGTCGGCGAGGACGGTGAAGGTCGTGTGGAGGTCGAAGAGGTAGTCCTTGCGCAGCCCGAGGCCGCCGCGGAAGCGGCCCGGTCCCTCGGAGTCCTCGACGAGCGAGAGGCCGTTGATGCGCACCGGGTAGTTGAGCTCGGTCTCCTCGATCGGCGCGTTCTCGGTGTTCTGGCTGTGCGACTGGACGGCGTCGGGGCCGTCGCTCGCGTAGCGGCCGCCGTAGCCGCCGGCGAAGGTGTCGTAGAAGCACGTGTACTTCCCGGCCGCGACGTCGAGGGAGCCGAAGCCCGCCTGGCACATCATCCCCTTCGTCCCCGCGGGGAGCCGCTCGGGGAAGGCCGGGATCAGCGCGCGGACGATCACCTCGATCAGGCGCGCGTGGGTCTCCCAGCCGCCGACGACCGGGCCGGGCCAGCTGCAGTTGGTGACGGTCCCTGCCGGCGCGTGCACGCTGATGAGCCGGTAGAAGCCGTCGTTCACCGGCAGGTCCGGATCGATCAGGCACTTGAGGGCGTAGGCGCAGGCCGAGAACGACATCGCGTAGGTCGAGTTGACCGGCGCGCGCCGCTGCGGGTCGGAGCCGGTCATGTCGAAGCGGGCGCCGTCGGCGTCGATCTCGACGCGCACCTGCAGGCGGACCGTCTCGTCGGTGTAGCCGTCCGTGTCGACGGAGCCCTCGGCCTCGTAGACGCCGTGCGGGAGCGCGGCGAGCTCGGCCCGGGTGCGCCGCTCGGTGTACTCGAGCAGCTCCTCCATCGTCGCGAGGATCGTGTCGCGCCCGTGGCGCTCGACGAGCGCCAGCACGCGGCGGACGCCGGTGGCGTTCGCGGCCATCTGCGCGCGGAAGTCGCCGGCGGTCTCGTGCTTCGAGCGGATCTGGGCCAGGACGAGCTTGAAGACGTCCTTCACGATCGCGCCGCCCTCGACCAGCTTGACCGGCGGGATGATCACGCCCTCCTGGAAGACCTCCTTGAACGCCCCGATCGAGGCGGGCGCGCCGCCGCCGACGTCGACGTGATGCGCGAGGTTCGCGACGTAGCCGATCAGCTCGCCCTCGTGGTGGACCGGCGAGATCAGGCTGACGTCGTTCAGGTGGACGCCGCTCGGGTGCGGGTCGTTCGTGACGAGCACGTCGCCGGCGGCGAGGTTCTCGGCGCCGTACTTGCGCACCGCCTGCGGCACCTGCTCGGCCATCGAGCCGAGGTGGACCGGCTGCGCGAACCCCTGGGCGACCGAGCGCAGCTGCGCGTCGAAGAACGCGCACGAGAAGTCCGAGCGCGTCTTGATGTTGGTCGAGTACGCGCTCCGCTTCAGGGCGAGCGCCATCTCGTCGGTCGCCGCGACGAGCGCGTTCCGGATCACCTCGAACGAGATCGGATCTACGGCCGCCACGCGTACACCTCTCGCGCGCGCTCGGCGCTGACCTTTCCCTCGCGCACGTCTCGCGCGACGAGCTCGCGGTCGCGCTCCTCCGGCGGCCCGTAGCCGCCGCCCCCGCACGTGCGGTAGCTGACGACGTCGCCGGCCTCGAGCTCGACGGTTCCCTTGGCCGAGAGCTGCCGCTCCTCGCCGCCGCGGATCAGCACGTACTCCGCGGGCTTCCCGGGGAGACCGCCGAGCGCTCCCGCCGGCCCCGCGAGCGTGCGGTCGGCGAGGACGGTGAAGGTCGTCGGGCGGTCGAAGCGGAAGTCCTTGCGCAGGCCGAGACCGCCGCGGAAGCGACCCGGCCCGTCCGAGTCCTCCACCAGCGACAGCCGCTCGACCCGCACCGGATAGTTCAGCTCGGTCTCCTCGACCGGCGCGTTCTCGGTGTTCTGGCCGTGCGTCTGCACGGCGTCCGGCCCGTCGCTCGCGAACCGGCCGCCGTAGCCGCCGCCGAACGTCTCGAGGAAGCAGTAGTACTCGTTCGTCCGCGCGTCGACGCCGCCGAAGCCGGCGTGGCACATCATCGCCTTCGTCCCCGCCGGCAGCCGCTCGGGCAGCGCGGGGAGGAGCGCGCGGAAGATCACGTCGACGAGCCGCGTCTGCGTCTCCCAGCCGCCGACGACCGGGCTCGGCCAGGTGCAGTTCGTCACCGTCCCCTCAGGCGCGTTCGAGCTCGATGACGCGGTAGAAGCCGTCGTTCACGGGCAGGTCGGGGTCGATCAGGCACTTGACCGCGTAGGCGCAGGCCGAGAACGTCTGCGCGTAGGTGGAGTTGACCGGTGCGCGGCGCTGCGGGTCGGAGCCGGTCAGGTCGAAGGCGACGCCGTCGGCGCTGATCTCGATCCGCGCTCTGAGCTGCACCGGCTCGTCGGTGTACCCGTCCACGTCGACGGTGCCCTCCGCCTCGTAGACGCCGTGCGGCAGGGCCGCGATCTCGGCGCGCGTGCGCCGCTCGGTGTAGTCGAGCAGCTCGCGCATCGTTCCCGCGACGGTCTCGAGTCCGTGGCGGGCCGACGAGCGCCTGCAGCCTGCGGACGCCGGTCGCGTTGGCGGCGATCTGGGCGCGGAAGTCACCGCCGGTCTCGTGCTTGGAGCGGATCTGCGCCAGGATCAGGTCGAAGATGTCGCGAACGATCCGTCCGCCGGCGACGACCTTCACCGGCGGGATGATCACGCCCTCCTGGAACACCTCCCGGAACGCTCCGATCGAGGCGGGCGCGCCGCCGCCGACGTCGACGTGGTGCGCGAGGTTGGCGACGTAGCCCAGCAGCTCGCCGTCGTGGTGGACGGGCGAGATCAGGCTGATGTCGTTCAGGTGGACGCCGCTCGGGAACGGCTCGTTGGTGATGATCACGTCGCCCGGCTCGAGGTTCTCGGGGCCGTAGTCGAGGATCGCGCGCGGCACCTGCTTCACCATCGAGCCGAGGTGGACGGGCTGCGTGAAGCCCTGCGCGACGGCGCGGAGCTCGGCGTCGAAGAACGCGCACGAGAAGTCGGAGCGCGTCTTGATGTTCGTCGAGTAGGCGCTGCGGCGGAGCGTCAGCACCATCTCGTCCGTGGCCGCGACGAGCGCGTTGCGGATCACCTCGAACGTGATCGGGTCCATCAGTACGGCCCCTGCCGCTCGGCGCGCTCGCGCGCGCGCTCGACTGCGTCCAGGTCGATCTCGAAGCCGAGGCCCGGCGCTCGTCGGCACGGCGCAGCGGCCGCCGTCGATCGCGATCGGAGTCGTCGTGAGCTGCTCGGTGATCAGGTGGTGCATCACCTGGTTGCCGTCGGTCTGGTTCGGCAGGCAGCCCATCACCTGCAGGGCGGCGAAGGTCGAGAGCGCGCTCTCCGGACAGGCATGCCGGTTCATCGGGATCCCGTACGACTCGGCCAGGTACGCCATCTGCCGCCAGCGCCAGAGGCCGCCCGACTCGTGGCTGCCGAGCACGATCGCGTCCGCGGCCTCCTGCTCGAGCACGGCGCGGAGCTCGGCGGTCGTGTGCACCGCCTGGTCGGCGGCGATCTTGGTCTCGACCGAGTTCCGGACTCGCGCGAGGCCGGCGACGTTGCCGGCCGCGACGGGCTGCTCGACCCAGTCGAGGTCGAACACCTCGAGCCGCCGGATCGAGTCGACCGCGGTCGGCACGTCCCACGCCTCGTTCGGGTCGACGCGCAGCAGCTTCTCGGGGCCGATCGCCTCGCGCACGGCGCCGACGACTTCCATGTCGTCACGGTGCGCGCGACCGACCTTGATGTAGACGACGCGATGTCCTTCGGCGGCTTGCGCCGCCGCTTCGCGCGCGAGCTCCTCGGCCGTGTCGCCCTGCGGGAAGGCCATGAAGTCGACCTCGTCGTGGACGCGTCCGCCGAGGAAGGTCGACGCCGGCACGCCGAGCCCCTTGCCGAGCGCGTCCCAGCACGCCGACTCGATCCCGCTCAGGATCTGGAGCGAGAAGTGCGGGACGACGCGCCAGCGGCCGTTGCGCCAGAGGTCGCCGAAGATCGCCTCGATGTCGCCGGGCGAGCGGCCGACGAACGCGCGCGCCATCAGTTGGCCGTACGACACGACGGCGGCGGGGTCCTCGCAGATCGACTCGCCGTACCCGGTTATCGCCTTCGTCGGTCTCGACCGCGAAGAGGACGAGGTTCACGCCCTCCTGTACGCCGGAGCGGTAGCGGAACGGCTGCACGAGCGGGAGCGCGATCGGCGTCGCGGTGACGGCGGTGATCTTCATGGGATCTCGATTCCGTACGAGCTCCCGTGCCCGCCTCGCGGCTGACCTTCTCGTTCAGGACGTCGTCGGCGACTGCTGCCGGGTCGCGCTGTCGCGGATCGCCCCAGCCGCCGCCGCCCGCCGTCCGGTGCTCGTAGACGTCGCCGACGCCGATCTCGATCGAGAACATCGGCGGCAGCATCTCGTCGGCTGCCGTCGGGGTGCAGGAGCACGTTCGCGGCGAGAGCGCGCCGGGCCCGCCGCCGGCGAGGCCGTAGGGCGGGTGCTTCGTCGCGGTCGGAACGGACGATCAGCGACGTGCGCGGGGTGAGGCAGCGCCAGACGCGCTCGATCGCGAGGCCGCCGCGGTGCAGGCCGGCGCCGCCCGAGTCGGGCACGAGCCCGTACCGCTCGACCACGATCGGGTACTCGGACTCGGCGACCTCGATCGGGATGTTCGCGGCGAGGCTCGCGGGATTCGTGAGGCCGTCGTTGCCGTCCGCCTCCGGCGTGCCGCCCCAGGTGCCGACGACGAGCTCGTAGAAGATGAAGCGCTCGCCGTCCGGCCGCTCGGCGCCGAAGATCGCGAGCGTGTTGCCGCCCTCGCCGGCGGCGGGCACGCGATCCGGGAGCAGTTGGGCGAGCGCGCCGCTCACTGCGTCGAGGATCCGGAACCCCGTCACGCCGCGCATCGAGGAGGCGCCGGGCATCACGACGTCCGCGACCGTGCCGGGCTTGGTGAGGATGTGGATCGGGCGGAAGGCGCCGGCCGTGTTCGGCACCTCGACGGTCAGCGCCGCGCGCACCGCCTGATAGACGCAGGCCTGGACGAACGAGCGCGTGCTGTTGAGCGAGCCGCGCACCATCGGCGCCGAGTCGGTCAAGTCGGCCGTCACCTCGTCGCCCGCGATCGTCACGTGCGCGATGATCGGCACGTCGCAGACGTCGACCCCGTCCGAGCCGAGGTAGTCGGTGAAGGAAGCCGTGCCGTCGGGCCAGGTCGCGATCTCCTGCCGGACGAGCCGCTCGGTGTAGTCGATCAGCGCCTCCATCAGCTCGGCGAGCGTCTCCGTCCCGTGCCGCTCGGCGAGTGCGACGAGGGCGCGCTCGGCGACCGAGCAGGCGGCGACCTGCGCCCCGAGGTCGCCGAAGGTCATCCGCGGGATGCGGACGTTCGCCTCGATGATCTTGAAGACGTCCTCGACCGGCTCGCCCTCGGAGTAGAGCTTGAGCCAGGGCAGGCGGATCCCCTCCTGGAAGATCTCGGTGTTGTCACAGGCGCTCGAGCCCGGCAGCCGGCCGCCGACGTCGCCGTGGTGGGCGGTCGTGCAGGTGAAGCCGATCAGCTCGCCGCCGAGGTGGACGGGCTTGAAGACGAAGATGTCCTGCAGGTGCATGCCGCCGTCGAAGGGGTCGTTCATCACGAAGACGTCGCCCGGCTGGATCCGCTCCGCGTAGTGCTCGAGGAGCGTCTCCATCGCGGCCGGGATCGAGCCGAGGTGGAACGGCACGCTGACCGCCTGCGCCACCGTCCGTCCCTTCGCGTCGCAGACGACGGCCGAGAAGTCCATCCCGTCCCGGACGACGGTCGAGTGCGCCGTGCGGCAGATCGTCGTCGCCATCTCGTCCGCCATCGACGCGAGCGCATTGCCCACGATCTGAAGCGTGATCGGATCGACGCGGGTGCTAGTCGCCACGGTCACGCTCCAGGACGAGCGTGCCGGTGGCCGCGTCACGGCGGACCGACCAGGCCGGTGGGACGACGACCGTCGTGTCGTACTCGTCCACGAGCAGCGGCCCCGGCTCCGGCGTCTCGCCGAAGGACGAGCGGGTCCGTATCGGCGCATCCACGCCGTCGCCGTCGATGTCGATCCTGCGGCTCGAGCCGGCCGCGGCGCCGTTCGCGCCGTTGAGCTGGAAGGAGCGCGTCGCCGCCGCCTCCCCGAGCGCCGCGAGCCGTACCGCCCGGATCTCGACCGGCGAGCCCGCCTGGTCCTTGACGCCGTAGAGCCGCTCGTGCTCGTCCTCGAAGCGCGCCCGCAGCGCCGAGAGCACACCGGCGTCGACCGTGCCGGCCGGGAAGCCGACCTCGACCTCCCAGCTCTGGCCGCCGTAGCGGAGATCCGCCGTTCGCGCCCACTCGACCTCCGAGCGCCCCTGCAGCGCATCGGCGAGCTTGACCTCCATCTCGGCGAAGAGCGCCGTGACCACGGCCGGCTCGACGGCATCCACGTCCAGATGGCAGGTCCGCACCTCGTGGAACTCCGGCCGCGCGAAGAGGAGGCCGACCGCGCTGAAGAGGCCCGCGACCGCGGGCACGAGGACGGTCCGCATGCCGAGATCCTCTGCGAGCCCGGCCGCGTGGATCGGGCCGGCGCCGCCGTAGGCGATCAGCGCGAAGTCGCGCGGGTCGCGCCCCTTCTCGGACGAGACCGCCCGCAGCGCGCGCGTCATCCGCGCGTTCGCGATCCGGTGGATCCCGCTCGCTGCCTCGAGGAGCGTCAGCCCGAGTGGCTCGGCGACGCGACGCACCGCCTCCTCTGCGAGCTCCGCCGAGATGGAGATCTGCCCGTCCGCGACCGTGACGGCCGGCATGTAGCCGAGCACGACGTTCGCGTCGGTCACCGTCGGCTCGATCCCGCCGCGCCCGTAGCAGGCCGGGCCCGGATCGGCGCCCGCGCTGCGCGGACCGACCTGGAGGCCGCCTGCAGGATCGAGCCAGGCGATGCTGCCGCCGCCTGCGCCGACCTCGGCGATGTCGATCGTCGGGATCCGCAGCAGCTCGCCCGCGCCGCGGATCAGCCGGCTTCCGGCCGACATCGACGCCGCCGACCTCGTACTCGCGGCCGCGCGAGATGGCGCCGTCCTCGATCAGCGACGCCTTCGCGGTCGTGCCGCCCATGTCGAAGGCGAGCAGGTTGTCGACGCCGAGCTGCTCGCCCATCCAGCGGGCGGCGACGACACCGGCTGCGGGACCCGATTCGAGCGCGAAGACCGGCCGCTCCTTCGCGTCGTCCGCGGTCATCACGCCGCCGGAGGACTGCATGATCTGGAGCGGCCCATCGATCCCGATCCCGTCGAGGCCGGTCCGAATCCGGTCGATGTACGAGGACATCAGCGGCCGCACGTAGGCGTTGACGACCGTGGTCGCGGAGCGCTCGTACTCGCGCTGCTCGCGCAGGATCTCGCTCGAGAGCGAGACGTTCGCCTCCGGGAGCTCCTCGGCCAGGATCGCGCCGAAGCGCTGCTCGTGCTCGGGGTAGAGGTAGGAGTGCAGGAAGCAGACCGCCACCGACTCGACCCCCGTCGCACGCAGGCGGGCGGCGAGCGCGCGGCACTCCTCCTCGTCGACCGGCCTGACGACGTTGCCGTCCGCGGCAACGCGCTCGTTCAGCTCGAAGCGGAGATGCCGTTCGACGAGCGGCGGCGGCTTGCGCCAGAAGAGGTCGTACATGTGCGGGATCCGCAGCCGGCGGAGCTCGAGCACGTCGCGGAAGCCGGCAGTCGTGACGAGAGCCGTCCGGCTGCCTCGCCGCTCGAGGACGGCGTTCGTCGCCACCGTCGTCCCGTGGACGACCTCCGCGACCGGCCCGGTCGGCCAGACCGCCGACCGCCTCGACGACGGCGAGGTCGTAGCTCGGCGGCGTCGAGAGCAGCTTGCGGATCTCGACGCGGCCATCCGCCCCGTGCAGGATCACGTCGGTGAACGTGCCGCCGACGTCGACGCCGACCCGGGCCTCGGCCGTCACTCCGGGAGATCCACGAGGTCGGCGAGATGCTGGCCCTGGTTGAGCGCGATGCGGAGCTCGTCCTCCGCCTCCCGGATCGCCCTGGCGCCGGCCTCGACTGCCGGCCAGTCCGCGGCGGCGACGACGAGGATCGCGTCGCGGTCTGCGATCACCTGGTCGCCGGGCGCGATCTCGACGCCGCCGATCGTCACGGGCTCGCCGAGCGAGAGGACGTGCTCCTTCACGCAGCTCGCCGGGGCGAAGCCGCCGTGGAAGACCGGGAAGCCGAGCGCCGCGATCGCGCCGCCGTCGCGGATCGCGCCGGCGATCACGAGGCCCTGGATGCCGCGGTACTCCGCGTCCGTCGCGGCGAGGTCGCCGAAGTGGCCGCAGTCCGTGCGTCCCCCGGCGTCGACGACGAGGACGGAGCCCTCGGGTGCCTGCTCGAGCAGCCGGTGCACTGCAAGGTTGTCGCCGGGCGCGCAGGCGCACGTCGCTGCCGGACCGCAGAGCGCGGTCGTGGACTCGATCGGCGTCAGTCCCTCGACGAAGCGGGCCACTCCGCCTGCCGCCTGCAACACCTCGGGCGTCGAGTAGCTGTTCACGGGAATGAAATTTGAAATTTCATGTTGCGTTCGGGGCGAGCGTAAACGAGACTGACGCCGAATGGAAGGGACCGCCGCCCCGGACTTTGCGATCGAGCCGCTCGAGGAGCGGGAGTCGATCGAGCAACGCGTCGCGCAGTCGCTGCGCGCGCTGATCGTCGCCGGCCAGCTGCCCGAGGGCACGCAGCTCGTGCAGCGGGAGCTCGCCGCGAGGCTCGGCGTCTCGCAGACACCGGTGCGAGCCAGCCTGGGCCGGCTCCAGCGCGAAGGCTTCGTCGCGGTCGGCTCGACAGGGCGCGCCTTCGTCAGCAGGCTGACGCGCGAGGACTTCGAGGAGATCTACGCGGCGCGGCTCGGCCTGGAGGGTCTCGCGGCACGACTCGGCGCGGAGGCGGTCGGGGCGCCCGAGCTCGGCGCCATGCGGAAGACGCTCGGCAGGCTCGAGCGGGCGGCGGCCGCCGAGGACGTCGACGCCTACCTCGCGCTCCGCTGGGAGTTCTACGGCACGTGCTACCGGGCGAGCGGCCGGCGACGACTGGTCGGAGAGGTCGAGCGGCTCTACTGGCGCTCGGAGCGCTACAACCGTCTGGTGCTCTCCACCGCACAGCGTTTCCAGGAGTCGCTCGGCCGCTACTCGGCCTTCTTCGCGCACTGCGAGGCGAACGACGGGCTCGCCGCAGAGCGCGCCGTCCAGGACAGCCTGCGCTGGGCGGTCGACAGCGTCGCGGGCGCGCTGCCGTCGGAAGCGGAGTTCAGCTGAGCGTCGCGGTTCAGGAGCTCCGCGACGCGCTCATCGAGGCGCTCGGCGAGGACGCGCGCGTGTCGGACGGCGACTCCGAGCGCGACCTCCACGCTGCCGACATCACCTTTCACCGGCCGCAGCGCCCGGATCTGGTCGTCTACCCGTCCTCGACCGACGACGTGTCCCGCGTGCTGGCGATTGCCAGCGACCGCCGGGTGGCCGTGACGCCGTTCGGCGCCGGCTCGAGCCTCGAGGGCCACGTGATCCCGACCCAGGGCGGCATCAGCCTCGATCTCTCGCGCCTGAACCGGATCGTCGAGATCGCACCGGACGATCTCAGCGCGACCGTCCAGGCAGGGCGTCACGCGAACGGCGCTCGAGCGCGCGGCGGGGGAGTACGGGCTCTTCTTCCCGGTCGATCCCGGTGCGGACGCGACGCTGGGCGGCATGGCTGCCACGAACGCGGCCGGAACGACGACGATCCGCTACGGGAAGATGCGCGCCAACGTCCTCGGTCTCGAGGCGGTGCTGGCCGACGGGACGATCGTCCGGACGGGCGGCCGCGCACGGAAGACGTCTGCGGGCTACGACCTCACGAGCCTGCTCGTCGGGTCGGAGGGAACGCTCGCCGTGATCACCGAGGTGCGCGTCCGCCTCTACGGGATTCCGGAGCACGTCGTTGCGCAGCGCATCTCCTTCCCGACGATCGACGCCGCCTGCCGGACCGCCGCTGCGGCCGTCGCCGCCGGCTCGGCCGTCACACGGCTGGAGCTGCTCGACGCGTGGACGCTGGCGGCGATCAACGCCTACCGCGGCTCGGACTACCCCGAGGGCCCCTGCCTGCTCGTCGAGGCGGCGGGAACCGAGGCGACTGTCGAGGCCGACCTCGTGCTCGTGCGCGAGCTGGCCGAGGCGGAGGGCGCGACGGAGATCGTCGACGAGCGCGACCCCACCGGCCGCGCCAGGCTCTGGGCCGCCCGGCACGACGCGGCGTACGCGATGGCTGCGGCGTCACCGGGACGGCACGAGCGCGCGACCGACACCTGCGTCCCCGTCTCCGAGCTGGCGGCCGCCGTCGCCTTCGCGCGCGCCGAGGTCGAGCGTCTCGGCCTGGACGCAGCCATCCTCGGCCACGCCGGTGACGGCAACCTTCACCTCAGCCTCCAGCTCGATCCCGACGACTCGGCCGAGATGGCGCTCGCCGACGAGCTGTTCGAGCGGCTGGTCGCCGACGCGCTGGCGCGCGGCGGCACGTGCACCGGCGAGCACGGCATCGGCATGGGCAAGATCGCGGCGCTCGAGCTCGAGCACGGCGACCTCGTGCCGCTGATGCGGGGGATCAAGCGCGTGTTCGACCCGCTCGGGATCATGAATCCCGGCAAGGTGTTCACCTACGAGAGGAGTGTCGATGCCGGATAACGGCCTGCCGTTCGCACGTCCCAGCAAGATCGTCTGCGTCGGCCTGAACTACCGCGATCACGCGGAGGAGTCCGGGATGGAGCTCCCGAGCCGGCCGCTGCTGTTCGCCAAGTGGCCGAGCTCGCTGATCGGGCCCGGTGAGCCGATCGTGCTCCCCGAGCAGGCGAATGACGTGGACTACGAGGCCGAGCTCGGCGTCGTGATCGGGAAGCGCGCTCAGCAGCGTCTCCGGTCGCCGACGCGCTCGACTACGTCGCCGGCTACTGCTGCGCCAACGAGGTGAGCGCCCGGGACATCCAGTTCGCCGACGGCCAGTGGACGCGCGGGAAGTCGTTCGACACCTTCGGACCGGTGGGGCCGATCGTGCCCGCCGACCAGGTGCCCGACCCGCAGGTACTGGGGATCCGGTGCCTGTTGAACGGCGAGGCCGTCCAGGACTCCTCGACGGCGCAGATGGTCTTCACGGTCGCCGAGGTGATCGCCTTCATCAGCGACGGGATCACGCTCGAGCCGGGCGACCTGATCCTGACCGGGACGCCGGCGGGCGTCGGCCTCGGGCGCAAGCCACCCGTGTATCTCGCGGACGGAGACGTCGTGACGATCGAGATCGAGGGGATCGGCTCGCTGACGAATCCCGTGCAACGGAAGCGCTGATTCCCTCGAGCGGCCGGCGTCGGGGGCAGCTGTACATCGCCGCAGCCGCGGTGGCGTGGTCCACCGCCGGGGGACTGCAGCGCGAGCTCTCCGTCGACACGCCGACCCAGCTCGCCGGGCGGGCGTTCTTCGCCTTCGTTGCGCTGACCCTCTTCGTCGCGATCAGGGAGCGCGGCCGCACCGTCGCCGTGTTCCGTTCGATGGGGATCGCCGGTCTCGGCGTCGCCGTCTGCACGGCGATTGCCTCGGGCACGTTCATCGTCGCGCTGAATCACGCGACCGTGGCGAACGTTCTCTTCATGCAGGCCGCGTCGCCGGTCGCCGCGGCGCTGCTTGCCTGGATCGCGCTCGGCGAGTCGATCACGGCGAGGGCGGGCGCCGCGATGGCGGTCGCGCTGCTCGGAGTGGGGCTGATGGTCGGCGGCCCCGGGAGCGGTGGCCTGCTCGGCGTCGGCGCCTCGTTCGTGATGATGCTCGCCTTCGCCGTCGGCATTGTGATCACGCGGCACCGGCGCGACATCTCGATGGTGCCGGCGATCTGCCTCTCGCAGCTGCTCGTCGTCCTCGTGGCGGGTCCGTTCGCCCAGCCCGGCGACTGTCGGCGAGCGCGATCTCGTCTTCCTCGTGCTCCTCGGGGTCTGTCAGATGGGCCTCGGGCTGGTGCTCTTCACCATGGGTGCGCGGCTGATCGTCGCGACGGAGGTGGCGCTGATCACGCTCCTGGAGGTCGTCCTCGGACCGTTCTGGGCGTGGGTGGCCGTCAGGGAGACGCCGGCGCTGATGACGGTCGTCGGCGGCGTCGTCGTGGTCGCAGCCGTCCTCCTGATGACGACGGAGAAGACGCCCGCACTCAGCCGGAGGCCAGCGACCGCACGGCCGCCATGATCTCCGCCGGCCCGGGGAGCGTCGCCACTTCGAGATCCTTCTGGTAGGGAATCGGGTGCGAGGCGGCGCCGACGCGAATGACGGGCGCGTCGAGATCCCAGAAGCAGTGCTCGGCTGCGTGCGCCGCGATCTCGGAGCCGAAGCCGCAGAACTGAACGGCCTCGTGCGCGACGACGAGCCGGTGCGTCTTGGCGACCGACTTCGCGATCAGCTCTGTGTCGAGCGGGACGAGCGTGCGCGGGTCGACGACCTCGACGCTCATGCCCTCTCCCTCCAGCTCGTGCGCCGCCCGGAGAGCGTGGGGGACGAGTGCGCCCAGGGCGACGACGGTGACGTCCGTCCCCTCGCGGGCGATGCGACCGACACCGAGCTCGATTCCGTACCGCTCCTCCGGCACCGGCGCGGGCTCCCCGAAGAAGAGGAGCTTCTGCTCGAGGAAGATGACCGGGTTGTCGCCGCGGATCGCCGCCGAGAGCAGGCCCTTCGCGTCGTACGGGGTCGACGGCATCGCGACGACGAGGCCCGGGATGTGCGCGAAGAGCGCCTCCAGGCTCTGCGAGTGCTGCGCGCCGAGCCGGACGCCGCCGCCCGAGACCATCCGGATCACGAGCGGGATGCTCGGCGTCCCGCCCATCATGAAGCGGAGCTTGGCGGCCTGATTCATGATCTGGTCGAAGGCGACGCCGGCGAAGTCCGAGAACTGCAGCTCGACGACGGGCCGCAGCCCGGTCAGCGCGGCGCCGATCCCGCAGCCGACGAAGCCGCTCTCGGTCAGCGGCGTGTCGCGGATCCGCTCGCCGCCGTAGCGCTCGTAGAGACCCTCGGTGGCGCGGAAGAGCCCGCCCACCTTGCCGATGTCCTCGCCGATCACGATCACGTTCGGATCGGCGTCGAGCTCGAGGTCGAGCGCCTCGCGCACGGCGGCGACGAAGCCGAGCGTCCGCTCCGTCTCTGCGGCTGGAGCGGGATAGCTCCGCTGCGGAGCGAGCACGGCGGGGAGGAGATCGTCGGCGCTCGCGTCCTCGTCGGCGAGCGCAGTCTCGATCGCGAGCTCGACGTCGCGCTCGACCTCGTGCAGAACGCCTTCGGCGCGCTCGTCGTCGAGCTCTCCGAGCTCTCGCAGCAGCCGCTCGAGCCGCGGGAGAGGATCCTTCGCCTCCCACTCCTCGACGAGCGCAGGGTCGCGGACGTCGGGAAGGTTCGCTCGCATCGAGTGCTGCATCCGCCGGAACGTCTTCATCTCGAGGAACGTCGGGCCGGCTCCCTCGCGAGCCCGGGCGAGCGCGCGGGCGACCGCGTCCTCGACCGCGAGCAGGTCGTTCCCGTCCACGATCTCACCCGGCATCCCGTAGCCGGCCGCGCGGTCGGCGAGATCCTCGACGGCGCGCTGCGCCCGCCAGTCCGCCGAGAGCGCGAACTGGTTGTTCTCGCAGATGAAGACGACCGGCAGCGTCCAGGTCGCGGCGAGGTTCATCGCCTCGTGCGCGGCACCCTGGCCGGCCGCTCCGTCGCCGAAGAAGGCGACGGCGGCCTGTCCGGTTCTGCGCAGCTTCGCGGTCAGCGCAGCGCCGCAGGCGTGCGGGAGCCCCGCGCCGACGATCCCGTTGCAGCCGAGGATGTCGAGCGAGAGGTCGGCGATGTGCATCGAGCCGCCGAGTCCCTTGCAGTAGCCCGTCCGCTTCCCGAACATCTCGGCCATCATCCGGCGCAGGTCGGCTCCGGCCGCGATCAGGTGGCCGTGCGAGCGGTGGTGGCCGACGAGGTAGTCCGTGCTCGCGCATGACGCCGGCGGCGCCGACAGCGATCGCCTCCTGCCCGACGCAGCTGTGCGCCGTTCCGAAGATGACGCCCTGCTGGAAGAGCTCTGCGGCCCGGTCCTCGAAGCGGCGAATCAGCGCCATCAGGCGGTACTGCTCGAGGAGCGTCGGCCGGTCGGCGGGCCGCTCCGCCACGACGGTCGCGTCGACGCTCACTGTCGCCCTCATTGGGCGGTCGCTGGTGGAACTCGAAGATGTAGCCGTCCGGGTCGAGCGAGTAGAGGCTCTTGCCGCCCGCGTTCGGGCCGCCGGTCATCTCCACCGGCCCGTCCGAGCGAAACGAGACGCCGCGCGCCTTCAGCTCCTCGTAGAGCGCGTCGATCCCGGTGACGAAGACGCAGAAATGCCCGGTGCCGTGGTGGGAAGGTGGAGAGCTGCCGGACGGGCTCTCGCAGCCGTGGTACTGGATCAGCTCGACGTCGACGTCGCTGCCGGGCACGCGGAGCATCGCGATCTCGAGCGCCGTCGCCTCGGGAACGCCGACGATCTCCGTGATCGCCGGCTCCTCGTAGAGCCGTCGCCAGAGAAGCTCGAGCCCGAGCAGCCCGCCGTAGAACTCGAGCGAGCGGTCGAGGTCTGAGACGGTGATCCCCGCGTGGCGAGGCCCGGTGATCGTCCACGCGCTCATGGGGTTAACGTATTGGATGCTGAAGAACCGGGTTGTGCTGGTCACGGGAGCTGCGAGCGGGATCGGCCGTGAGATCGCCGAACGGTTCGCGCGCGAGGGCGCCCGCGTGACCGGCTTCGACCGCGCGGGCGAGGTCGCGATCCACGGCGACGTCCGCTCCCCCGCCGACGCCGAGCGCGCGGTCGGCCAGGTCGTCGAGTCGGAGGGCCGCATCGACGTGCTCGTGAACAGCGCCGGCGTCCGCGAGATCGGCGACGTCTACACGATGGCGACCGACGAGTGGGACAACGTGATCGCCGTCAACCTGAGCGGCACGTTCTACTGCTGCCAGGCCGCTGCGCGGCGAATGCGCGAGAGCGGCGGCGGCGTGATCGTGAACATCTCCTCCGTCGGCGGCCTGATCGGGCTCGCACGGCGTCCGGCCTACACGGCGGCGAAGCACGGGGTGATCGGGCTGACGAAGAGTCTCGCCCGCGACCTCGGTCCCGGCGGGGATTCGGGTCAACGCGATCTGTCCCGGGCTGATCCGGACACCGCTGACCGAGCAGTACTTCGCCGAGGAGGCATTCGAGGAGGGACTGCGGACCGTCGTCCCGCAGGGCCGCGCCGGTCTCGCGGCCGACGTGGCCGATGCTGCGCTCTACCTCGCGAGCGACCAGTCCGCGTACGTGAACGGCGTCGCGCTCACGGTCGACGGCGGCTGGCTCGCGGAGAAGAGCTTCGCGGCGGGCGAAGCCGCCGAGTCCACCTTTCTGGCGCCGAGCGAGACTGCCGACGGCGGCGACTGACCGCTCAGAACGCGTCGACGAAGATCGTCGGCCTGGCCTTCGTGCCGCCGGTGGAGTTCGGGCCGACGTGCCGCACGTCGACGTGACGAACGAGGCCGGTCGTCGCGAAGTGGCCGATGCCGGAGAAAACCTTGAGCGCCGCGATCTCCGAGAAGTGGGGAAGCGTCTTCGTCGGGTCGATCGCGTTGCCGAACTTGTGCTGGCTCATCGATGCACCGAGGTCGAAGTCGCGGAAGCCCGAGAGGATCCCGATCGGGTGACCGACGTGATTCCGAAGCACCTCGAGGCCGGAAACCAGCTCCCGGTGCGTCCGGATCCAGCCGGACTTGGAAGACGCAAACTCCTTGAACTGGAAGTTCTTCGAGCAGCGGCCGCCGTTCGCCGCGCTCCAGCGCAGCGCTTCCTCCGTCTTCGGGCCGACGAGGCCATCCTCGCGGAGCGGCTTCACCGGTGGGTCGCCGACGAAACCGCGCTGGAAGTCCATGATTGCCTGGCCGGTCTCGGGCGTGCGCGTTCCGGTCACCTTGATCGGCCAGCCGATCTGCTTGAGGAACGTCTGCGTCTCGGTCGTGGTCAGCGTCGGCTCGGGCGAGATCGGGCCGCCGCCGCCCGGCGTCGGAAGCCCTTCGATCCACCGCCGTAGGCTCTTGGCGTCGCCGAGCCAGAGGTCGAGGTCGACAGCCACGCCGACACCGGGGAACGTGCCGGTCTCCGAGAA
Source organism: uncultured Gaiellaceae bacterium (assembly GCA_963847255.1). Taxonomy (GTDB): domain Bacteria; phylum Actinomycetota; class Thermoleophilia; order Gaiellales; family Gaiellaceae; genus Gaiellasilicea. Next base: position 187,133 of record CAWJYW010000011.1, on the reverse strand, counting down.
CTGATGGGCGCGGACACGGTCCTTCGAGAAGCCTTGCGGCGTCGGCGGCTTCCCGGGCGTGAACGAGAACGCGGCCACCCACACGTCCTCCCCATGGGCCGGCGCCTTGTTCCCCAGCTCCGGCATGAACCCCGGGGAGAGGTACGTCATCACGTCGCGGCCCGTCTGCTCTGCGACCGTCCCGGCAAACTCCTCCGCGTAGTGGAGCAGTTGCGCTCCGGTCATCTTGGCCAGCATCTTCTCGTTCAACTTCGACTCGATGTCCAGAACCATCGGGGCGTCCGTGCCGGTCTTGAAGCGCTTCCCTCGCGGCTTCCAGCCCGCGTCCTCCATCACTGCGATCGCGAACTGGGCCTCTCTCGAGCCGGGCCGGTCCGTGCGGGGCCGTAGGTAGTGGTAGGGCATCAACGGCAGCCCTGCGTCGTGGATCGACTTCACGCGGGCGGCGGAGAACGTCTTCGCCCGGAAGGTCTCGCCTTCGGTTGCCTTGCAGGCGGCGATCACGGCCTTCCCGGCCTTACGGGCTCGATCCCAGTCGACCGAGCCTTGCGAATCCCCTACGTCGATGAAAGGGAGGGTCGCCATGGTGCGGCAACAATACGCCCCTGCCGTGCCGCTTCCAAGCTCGCGGCCTCCGAGCGGCGGGCTGTCCGTGTCAGCTCTCGGCGGACTCGGCCAGACGCTTGATCGCCGCCAGCCGGTCGTCCCACTGCGCGGCAACGCGCGCCATCCAGCGCGTGGCCGTGTCGAGCCGCTCGGGACGGACGGCGTAGCGCACCTCGCGGCCCGACCGGTGGGCCTCGACGAGGCCCGCCCGGTCGAGGACCGCGAGGTGCTTGGCGACCGCTTGACGTGTGACGGGCAACTCTCCCGCGAGCGTGGTCGCTGTCGCTTCGCCGTGCGCGAGAAGGACGTCGAGCAGTCGCCGACGCGTGGGATCGGCGACTGCCGCCCAGAGCTCGTCCTCCTCGTCGCCGCGGCGGCTCATCGCCGAGCCGACTCCTGGACGTGCTGCGACGCGTACTCGAGGAGCTCGGCGAGCTCGTGGTCCCAGCCCTCCGTGTTCCCCTCGGCGTACTTCGCGTTCTCGTCCTCCGACCCGTCGAGCGACTGGAAACCGCTCTCGACCACCCGCAGCCGCGTGCCCTCACCTTCTGCGCTCAGGCTGAACTCGACGAGGGTCGAGTTGCCCTCGCGCGGCTCGGCGCCCATGGGGCGTGCCCAGCGGAAGGAGAAGAAGTGTGGCGGCTCGACCTTCTCGACCCGCGCGCGGGCGGAGCCATGCTCGTCCCAGGTCAAGATCGCCTCGCCGCCGGGCTGCAGATCGATCTCGGCCGAATTGCTGAACCAGGTGCCGACGTGCTTCGGCTCGGTCACGATCGCCCACACCGTCTCCAGCGGCGCCTCGATCAGGATCTCTCGTTCGATGCTCTCCGGAACCATCCTCGTGCCTCCTCCTTGATGTGCAACCATTGATTGCGCATCGTAGCATGAAGACGCAACCAATGGTTGCACATCTTGACCGCTGCGACAATCTCCGTCATGGCTGCCAGCGACGACGCCTGGCCGGAGCTCCCGTACGAGGCGTGGCGCCCCACGCGCGACACGCTGCACATGTACCTGCAGATCGTCGGGAAGGTCCGGCTCGCGCTGGCACCGATGGAGCCCCAGTGGGCGCAGGTGCCGCTCTACGTCACCGCGCGCGGCCTGAACACGTCGCCGATTCCGCACCCGGCGGGGGTGTTCGACATCGACATCGATCTCATCGACCACGTCGTCGCCGTGCGCACGGTTCGCGGTTCGGTCGAGCGGATCCCGCTCGAGCCGCGCAGCGTTGCCGACTTCTACGCGGAGCTGATGGACGCGCTGTCCGCGGCGGGCGTCCCCGTGACGATCACCGAGCTGCCGTCGGAGGTGCCGGACGCAATCCCCTTCCCCGACGACGTCGAGCACGCGAGCTACGAGCCCGAGTGGGCAAACCGCTTCTGGCGCGTGCTCGTCTCGGTTGACGCCGTGATGAAGGAGCATCGTGCTCGCTTTCGTGGGAAGACCTCGCCCGTGCAGCTCTTCTGGGGCACGTTCGACCTCGCGTATTCACGCTTCTCGGGCCGGCCGGTCGAGGTGTCTCCCGACGCCGACGTGATCACCCGCCTATGGCGGCGATGCCGAGCAGGCCTGCGCGGGCTTCTGGCCCGGCGACGCGAGACTGGCCGAGCCGGCCTTCTTTGCCTACACGTACCCGAGCCCGGCCGGCATCGACCAGGGCGCAGGTCGAGCCGGACGCGGCGCGCTGGAATCCTGAGATGGGCGAGTTCCTGCTGCCGTACGAAGCGGTCAGAACGGCTGCCGATCCGCGGCAGGCGTTGCTCGACTTCTTCGAGACGACGTACCGAGCGGGCGCCGGCCCGGCGGGTTGGGACTAAGCAGGTCGACGGTCGCGTCCGTCAGAGGGCTTTCTCCCAGCCTTCCTCTCCCTCCGACCACGACACCGCCGTGCCGCGTTTGAAGATCAGTTCGTCTGCATCGCCGCCGAGCCCGACGAGGATCTTGTCGCTGTCCGGATAGACCGAGACGGCCGGCACCCGCGAGCTGGAGAACATCAACGTCCTCGCCGGCGACTCGCTCCGGTTCATCAGCTTGTGCGCCCCGGCGGGACCGGGTGGGAAGCAGACGAGGCTGCCGCGCTCCAGGGTGTGCTCCCCATCAGGTGCGCGCACCACGACGGTGCCGTCGATGACCAGGAGCCATTCCTCCTCGTACTCGTAGTGGTACGGGCACGAGCTCTGACCCGGTTCCAGGTCGTAGATGAACATGAGGGTCGCCGTCGATCCCACGGCACGAGCCACGTCGACCCTGCCCTCGACGTTCTCGGCGCTGAAGATGTTGACCGCTTCCATGCGCGCATTATCCTGCCGCCGCGTACCGGCCGACCAAGAGGGCTGGAACCACGGTCGGGTCGGCGGTGTACCGGTCGCATGCTGCGATCTCTCGTGGTTGTTCTGGCGCTCGGCCTGCTGTTTGCCGCGGTGGCCGAGGCGAAGCTCAATCCGACCTTCAGCCAACGGATTGCGCAGCCGGGCGACACGATCGAGCTCGACGTCGGGGAGGGAAGCGCAATGTTCGTAGGGCCGTTGCGGATCTTTCTCGTGTCGCTCGAGGGCTCCGACCGCGACCAGATCAAGATCGGGGAACTGGGCACACCAGGGAAGTTCGACGCGCCACAGACGTTGCGATTCGAGGTGCCGGACGTCCCCGCGGGCGACTACACCGTCGCAATCTGGTTCAAGGGTTCCGAGACCGGCAGGTGGGCGAACACGCTCGAAGGCATCAATCCGCTCCTGACGATCGGCGCTGCCGGCGAACGCGGAGCGTCTCTCGCCCAGTCAGACCGGCAGTCTGGGTCGCCGCTCTGGCCTCTAGCGATGACGGTCGGCGGTCTCGGAGTTGCGGCGTCGTCGCCTGGGGATGGCGACGCGCCGCTGTCGAAGCCTGTCGCGCGCTAGCTGCCGCCGCCCGAGTCCGCCGCCGCCGCCGCCCCCGAGTCCCCGCCGCCGCCGAAGTCGAAGGCGCCGGAGTTGGAGCTGGAAGAGCTGTCGGTGCTCGAGTCGCGCGAGTCGTCGGTCGCGCCCCCTGCGACCGCGCCAAAGGTGGCGGCGCTCCCGGCCTCGGCCGCGGAGCGCCCGCCGCCGAACATTTCCTTGATCCGATCGAGAAGGCTCATGCGCCCAAGCGTACAGGGCTGTCTGGAGTCGCCTCTCGGGCGCGACTGAGCGCGGGTTTGAGCCGTTCAGCCTGATTTGCCTCGGCCATCCGGATGATGAATGCCCTCGGGGCGCGGCGGAGGTGAAGACGATGAGCGGTGGCCCGATACACGATTTCTTCGTCCTGCGACGACTTCGTCAGACGAATTACGACGACGCTGCTCGAGCGAGCCTTTGAACGTGCCGACGAGCCGTACGACGTCGTCTGGTACATCGCCGACGGTGACGCTCGCGGCAAGTTCTGGCATCGCCCGCTACGGTGGCGAACCGCGTCAGATCGACCGTCCCGAGGAGTACGACGACATCGACCTCGAGCAGCGGACGGTGATCCTGAAGATCCACGGTGCCGTCGACCGGCTGGTGCACGAGCGCGATAGCTACGTCATCACCGAGGACCACTACATCGACTACCTGACGAAGACGGAGCTGAAGCAGCTCGTGCCGGTCGAGCTCGTTGCGAAGCTCATGACGAGCCGCTTTCTCTTCCTCGGTTACAGCATGCAGGACTGGAACCTCCGCGTGATCCTGCACCGGATCTGGGGCCGCTCGCCGCTCACGTACCCGTCCTGGGCGATCCAGCTGAAGCCGTCGAAGATCGACGAGAAGTTCTGGGAGAAGCGCGACGTCGAGGTGCTCGACGTGCCGCTCAGCACGTACATCGACGCGCTCGAACAGCGGCTCGACGTTCAATGACCGAGACGGTTGAGTCGCCGGTCGAGCGGCGGCTGCGCTGCCCGAGACGCCGTACGTCGGCCTCATGCCGTTCGCCGAGAGCGATGCGCCGTTCTTCTTCGGGCGTGAGCGCCAGCGCCGGCTGATCGCAGCCAATCTCATCGCGTCGCGCCTGACCCTGCTCTACGGCGCGAGCGGGGTCGGCAAGAGCTCGGTGCTGCGTGCAGGCGTAGCGCACGACCTGCGGCAGGCGGCGCGTCGTGAGCTCGCGAACGGCCGCGTGCCGGAGTCGATACTCGTCGTCTTTGCGGAGTGGCGGGACCCGCCGCTGCCGCTCCTCGCGCGGGCCATCGAGGCTGCGGTGAACGCCACGCTCGGAGAGCTCGCGCCGGCGCCGCCACCCCAAACCGAGCACTTGGACGATCTGCTGGCGGAGTGGGTGAAACGGATCGATGCGGTGCAGGCCGACGGCGGCGGCGAGCGCCGCACGCGCCTGCTGATCGTGCTCGACCAGTTCGAGGAGTATTTCCTCTACCAGTGGCGCGGCGATCAGGATGACGGCCGACTCGGCGTCGAGCTCCCGCGGGCCGTCAACCGCGAGGGGCTACGCGCGAACTTCGTGATCTCGATCCGCGAGGACGCCTACGCACAGCTCGACCACTTCAAGGGACACATCCCCAATCTGTTCGAGAGCTACCTCCGAATCCGCCACCTCGACCCGGAAGCCGCGCGTCGCGCAATCCGGCTGCCGGTGCTCGAGACGTGGAACAACCTGCTTCCCGAAGGCGCAGAACGCTACGCCATCGAAGACGGTCTCGTCGACGAGGTACTCGACGAAGTGAGGATCGGGAGCTTCGTCCTCGGCCAGACCGGAGGCGGCTCAGTTGGCGAGTCTGCGGAAAGGCGGGTCGAGGCGCCCTTCCTCCAGCTCGTGATGCGGCGCCTCTGGCTCGACACCGTTGCGGCAGGCGAGCACGAGCTGACACGCGAGCGCCTGCACGCCCTCGGCGGCGCAGAGGCGATCGTCCGAGCGCATCTAAAGGACGCCTTGGCGCTGCTCGAGCCGCACGAGCGAGACCTGGCCGCCGACACCTTCCACCACCTGTGACCCCGGAGGGCACCAAGATCGCGCATACCGTCGGCGCCCTCAGCAGCTACGCGAACGTCGACGCGGACGAGCTGCTCCCCATGCTGAAGAGGCTCTCCGACGGTCGGATCCTGCGACCGGTCGATCCGCCTCCGGGGCAGGCGACGCCGCGCTACGAGATCTACCACGACGTTCTGGCTGCACCGATTCTCGAGTGGTGCTCCGAGTACGTCCGGGCGAAGCGGGAGGAAGAGCGGCGAGCCGAGGAGCGACGCCGGCAGCAGACGTCGACGTTCCGCCGCCTGACAGGCGTTCTCGCGATCGGGCTGCTGGTTCTCGGAGCCGTGGTCATCTTGGCGCTCCTCCAGCGAGGCGACGCTATCGAGCAGTCCAAGCTCGCACAGTCGCAGGCTTTGCTTGCGCGCTCGCAGGAGCTCGCGAATACGTCGCTCGCGCAGATCCGCGTCGACCCCGAGCTTGCCGTCCTGCTCGCGCTCGAGGCCGTCGACGCGGCGCCGACCACGCAGGCGCAGGACGCGCTGCGGGCGGCGCTCTCGGCATCGCGCGTGCGCACGGTCCTCCCGCACGGAGGCCCGGTGGTCGACGCGTCGTACAGCGCCGACGGCTCCCGCATCGTGACCGCCGCCAGCGACGGCAGCGTCCGACTCTGGAACGCCGCGACCGGAAGGCGCATGCGCGTCTTCCGTGCCGCCGGCGGCGTCCCTGAGGCGGCAGTCGACCCCAAAGGCACGCGCGTCGCCGCAGCGGCGGGAGAGGGCGGCTCCCGGCTATGGGATGCAAGGAGTGGGCGGCCGATACGCCTGCCCGGGCAACCGCTCGTGGCTGCGACGGTCGCCTTCAGCCCCGACGGGCGACTCGTCGCCATCGCGGGTCGCTATCCGAAGCAGCCGGGGCCAACGCGGCCGCGGCCAGCCGAGGTGCAGGTCTGGCGCGCGTCTGACGGCGTTCCCGTTCAGACGTTCCGAGGGCACACCGCTTTCGTCTACCACGTCGAGTTCTCTCCCGACGGCCGTCGCCTCGTGTCGGCGAGCGCGGACAAGACCGCGCGCATCTGGACGCTCGGCGAGTCGGATGCGGTGGTGATCCGTCACCAGGATCGAGTCAACGACGCCCGCTTCAGTCCAGATGGCGCGTCCGTCGCGACCGCAGGCTGGGACGGGGTCGTGAAGGTCGTGCCCGTCACCGGCGGGATGGAGCGGGCACTGCGCGTCGGCCGCGGCAGGGTCTACTCGGTCGCTTTCGGCCCGACCTCGGATACGCTCGCCGCCGCTTCCGCAGACCGGACGGTGCAGTACTGGGGCGTCAGTCGGACACTCGTTCTGCGGGGCCACACCGGCGCGGTTTCCTCGGTCGCCTTCTCACGCCGCGGCGACCTCGTCAGCGCGAGCGTCGACGGCACCGCGCGCGTGTGGGATGTCTCGACCGGCGAAGAGCGAATCGTTCTGCGCGGCCACGCCGGGACGATCCCGAGCGCTGCCTTCAGCCCGGACGGCCTGCGAGTGGTCACCGCGAGTTCCGACCGCACCGCGCGCGTCTGGGACGTGGCGCGGGCACCGCAGCTGGCCGTGTTGCGGCCCGGACGCCGCGACAGGCCCACCTCGCTCTCGCGGAGTGGCTACGGAGTCCGGTTCAGCAGCGACGGTCGGTTCCTTCTCGTCCGTTCGGGATTCGACTTCCCGCGCGTCTACAACCCAGCCGGCAAGCTCCTCGCCTCGCTCCCCCGCAGCGGCGGAACGACGACGAGCGGCGCCTTCAACCCGAGTGGAACACTGGTTGCGACTGCGACCGCGGTCGGGCCGGTGCAGGTGTGGGAGGTCCCCGGCGGCCGACCTCGTGCATGAGCTGCGCGGACACAAGCCGCGCGAGTTCGGTACACCGTCCTCGGTACACGCGGCCTCGGATACATCATCCGCCGGGTCGAGTTCAGCCCGGACGGGACGCTGCTCCTGACTGCCGGTTACGACGGGACCGCACGGATCTGGGACCTCGCAACGTGGCGGACGCTGCACATCCTGGACGGGCCGGGGGCGCCTGTTCTCGAAGCGGCGACGTTCAGCCCGGACGGCAGGCTCGTCGCCACCGCCGGGACGGGCGACAACGCAGTGCGGATCTGGGACGCTGGAACCGGCAAGCTCCTGCGTTCGCTCCCGGGGCGGACGAACCTGAACTGCGCGTCATTCAGCCCGGACGCCAAGGCTCTCGTCAGCTGCGGTGCGGACGGTGTCGCGCGCATCTGGGACGTCGGCCGCGGAAGCCTGATCCTGCCGCTCCGCGGACACGCAGGCGACGTGTCCGCGGCCCTCTTCAGCCCCGACGGCAAGCTGATCGTGACGACCGGCGAAGACGGTACGGCGAGGATCTGGGACACCGCGACCGGAGCGCCGCTCGCCGTCGTCAATGGTGTGGGCGGCTATCCGGCGGTTTTTGCCGCCAAGGGCTCCCTCGTCGCGGCTGCAGGCTCGATCGTGCTGGCGCGGACGGGCGACCGAATCGCGGACGTTGGTGCCCCGGGGAGTCCCCTCGTCTCGGCCGTCAGCCCGAGTGGCCGTGTCGCGGCGACTGTCGGCTTCAGCGGCCTCGGCGGCATCTTCAGCTGCGAGCTCTGCGGGCCGCTTCCCAAGCTCGTCGCGCTCGCCGAACGCCAGGTCACGCGCACGCTGACCCCGCAAGAGCGCGCTCGTTTCGTTCAGGACTAGCGCTGGGCGCGGCAAAGAGCTCGAGCGCGACGACGTCGCCGATGATCAGCAGCGTCGGGCTTGCCAGCCCGGTGGTCGCCGACGCGAGGTGCAGCGAGCGTCGTCTTCGCAACTTCCTGGTCCGGGAGGCTCCCGCGTGAGACCGCGGCTGCCGGCGTCTCCGGCGGCAGGCCGGCCGCGAGGAGGCCCTCGACGACCCGTTCGACGCGACCGAGGCCCATGAAGAGGATGAGCGTGCCGCCGATCGCGGCCAGCCGGGCGTACTCGGCTTCGCTGCCGTCGGCGCCCTGGCAGCTGGCGATCGTCACCCGGTCGGAGACGCCGCGATGCGTGACCGGAATCCCCGCCGCAGCGGGGACGGCGGCGATCGACGAGACCCCGGGCACGACTTCGGTCTCGATGCCGGCTTCGCTCAGGGCAAGCGCTTCCTCGCCGCCGCGTCCGAACACGAACGGGTCGCCGCCCTTGAGGCGCACGACGTCGAAGCCCGCGCGGCCGTAGCCGACGAGCAGTTCGTTCAGCGCCTGCTGGTCGAGCCCGTCACGGGAGATCACCCGCGCGTGGTGTGGCGCCTCGTCGACGAGCTCGTCGGCGACGAGACGGTCGTGGACGAGCACGTCGCACGACCGGATGAGGTCGAGCCCACGCGCCGTGATCAGGCCGGGGTCGCCCGGCCCGGCGCCGACGAGGTACACCGTCATCCGAGCTCGTCCCGCACGATGCCGGCGAAGTAGTCGCGCCGTGCCGCGTAGGTCGGCAGGTTCGCCTTCGCCCACGGGCGCAGGTCGCGCAACCGCACGGCGAGCGCGGCGTGCTCGGGCCGGACGACCTCGGCGATCTCGTCGCGAAGCCTCTGCGCGAGCACCGGCGACGCGCCGCCGGTCGAGACGGCGACGGTGATCGGATCCTCGCGGTGGAGGGCGGGGAGGATGAAGGAGCAGAGCTCGGGAACGTCGACGACGTTGCAGAGGAGCGACCGGGCCTCGGCGTCCGCGAAGCACGCGCCGGTTGACGGCATTGTCCGCAGTGGCGGCGACGACGAGGAAGCGGCCGTCGAGGTCGGAGCTCCGGTACCGGCGGCGCAGCAGTTCGACGTCGAGCGCCGCCACCTCGGCCGAGATCTCCGGCGCGACGACGGTCACGACCGCGCCGCAATCGAGCAGGCCGCTCACCTTCTCGTGCGCCACACGCCCCGCCCCGACGACGAGCACGCTCCGGCCCTCGAGGTCGATGCACGCCACGTAGTGATGCTTCTCGGCCACGACTCAGACGCCGATCGAGGCGAGCTGGACGCCGCTCCGGTCGAGCCGGACGGCCACCTCGGCGCCACCGGCGACGAGCGCGATCCGGTACATCCCCGGGCCGATGACCTCGATCCGGAACGACTCGAGCGAGCGGCCGTTCAGCGTCGTGAGGGCTGCGGAGACCGACCGCGCCGTCTCGACGAGCCCGGCGCCGGCGGGAAGCCGCCGGAAGAGTCGGAGCGCCGCTTGCTCGCCGCCGGGGCCGTACACCGCGCGGATCCGGCCGGCCTGGAGACCGAGCTCGAGCACGCGCTCCAGCTCGAGCGGCCTCCTCGCCGTCGAGCTCGCCGCTCTCGACGGAGGTGACGAGTGCGACGAGGCGGTCGCGGTACGTCTCGTCGCGGGCGGCCGCCAGCACGGCCTGCACCTCGCCGAGTGCGACTTCGCGCTCCTCCGCCTTCACCGCGACGCTAGTGCTCGTTGGCATCCGCGTCCTTGCCGAGGATCGCGTGGAGCTCGTGCTCGAAGCCGCCCGTCTCGATCGCGCAGTGCATCCCGCACTCCTTGGGCGCGCCCGACTCCCACCACCAGCGGCCGGCGCGCTTCTCCTCGCCCGCGGCGACCGGGCGCGTGCAGGGCGCGCAGCCGATCGAGGTGTAGCCCTGCGCGTAGAGCGGATGGACGGGCACGTCGTTCTCGCGCACGTAGTCCCACACCTCGTCCTCCGTCCACTCCGCGAGCGGGTTCAGCTTCACGATCGCGCCGTGGTCGTGGTCGATCTCCACCTTGCGGATGTCGGTGCGGCCCGCCCACTGGTCGCGGCGCAGGCCGGTGACCCAGGCGTCGACGCCGCCGAGGTATCGCGTCAGCGGCTGCACCTTGCGCACGTTGCAGCACAGCAGCCGCTGCTCGACCGAGCGGTAGAAGAGGTTCGGGCCATGGCGGTCGACGAGCCGCTGCAGCTGCGGGGCGTCGGGGGAGAGGAGCGTCAGCGCCAGGCCGGGGTAGCGCTCGCGCAGCGTCTCGATCAGCTCGAACGTCTCGGTCGGCAGCCGGCCGGTGTCGATCGAGAAGAACACGACCTTCGGGTCGATCCGGTAGGCCATGTCGATCAGCGCGACGTCGCCCTCCTGGAACGCCGTCGAGATCGCCAGCCGGTCCTCGAACCGCTCGATCGCCCACTCCAGGACGGCCTCGGGCTCTTCACCTTCGAACTCGACCGACAGCTCGCCGGCTTCGAGATCGTCCAACAACTCGGTGGTGCTCATGCGGCTACCTCCTCTTTCCGGCTCTTGGCGGGCTCGCGCCCGGCGAGAACGCCGAGCTCCTCGTCGCTCCTGCGATCGCAGAACGCACGGAAGCTCTCCTCGCCGTCGCGTTGCTGCAGCCACCCGTCCAGAAGGCCGGTGACGGTGTCGGCGAGGTCCTCGACCGGAACTCGCCGGAAGACAGGTCGGGCGATCGCCGCATCGGGGCCGAGGCCGCCGCGCAGCAGCAGGTCGTAGGCCTGCCGGCGCACGCCTTCCTCGTTGCGGACGGTCGAGCCCTGGAAGCCGAGGTCGCCGACCCAGTGGTGCCCGCAGGCGTGGGGGCAGCCGTCGAGGTTCAGCTTCAGGCCGGCGAGCGCCTCGCCGAAGCGCGCCTCGAGGTGCTCGACGAGAACGTCGAGCCGCGACTTGGTCTCGGTGACGGCGAAGTTGCAGTGCGGCTCGCCGGTGCAGGCGATCGCCTCGGCGCGGAGCGGGTTGCCGGTCAGCGGCAGGTCGAGCTCCGCGAGCCGCTCGCCGACGCGCTCGACGTCGGCGGTCGAGACGGACGTCAGGACGAAGTTCTGCTGCCTCGTCACGCGCACGTCCTGGCCGAGCTCCGAAGCGAGCTCCGCGACCGCGACCATCTGCTCGCCGGAGATCAGGCCGACCTTCACCGGCACGCCGATCGAGACGAGGCCTTCCTGCTTCTGCGGCTTGAACGCCGATGTGGTCGTCGATCGGCGGCGCGGGGGCGAGCTCGAAGTCCGGGAGCGAGTAGCCGAGCCGCCGCTCGACCTCGGCGCGCATGCCCTCGGGCCCGAGGTCGTCGACCATGAACTTGATTCGCGCCTTCACGCGCGAGACGCGGTACTTCAGATCTTCCTTCCAGGCGTCGAGCAGGGCGCACAGCACGGGCAACGCCTCGTCGACCCGGATGAAGACGCCGAGGTCGCGGGCCAGCCGCGGCACCGACGAGAGGCCGCCGCCGACGAGCACGCCGAAGCCGGGCTCGCCGTCTCGGATCGCGCCGACGAGAGCGATGCAGTTGATCTCCGGCGCGTTGCAGCGGTGCGCGCAGGCGGAGACGGTGATCTTGTGCTTCCGCGGCAGGTCGGAGTAGTCCGGGTTGCCGTAGAAGAACTTCGTCACGGCCTCGGTGACCGGAGTGACGTCGAAGAGCTCGTCGTGGGCGAGACCGGCGACGGGGCAGCCGGTCACGTTCCGGACCGCGTCGCCGCACGCACCGACGGTCGTCAGTCCGACCTCGTCCAGGCGGCGGAACACCTCGGGCAGCGAGGCAAGCTCGAGGTAGTGGAGCTGAATCGTCTGCCGGGTCGAGAGCTCGCCCGCGGTCTTCCCGTACTGGAGCGAGAGCTCGCCGACGGCCTGCAGCTGCTCGGGAGTCACCCGGCCTGCGGGCAGCTTGATCCGGAGCATGAACGTCCCGATCTTCGGCTTGTCGTGGTAGAGCCCCCACCACTTGAGCCGGACGAGATCCTCTTCGGGTACCTGCTCGTAGCCTGCGGCGATCAGCGCCGGGAGCTCGGCGAGCATCCCGAGCGGGTCCTTCTCGCGCTTGATCCGCTCGACGGAGTTGCGCTTGAGCACGAGCTCGAGCGTGGGCGGTTCCTTCTCGGCCGATCTGCGTGCGACACGCGCCTCGCTCATTCGAACCTGACCTTCCTCTGCCCCTCTGCCCCCGGAAACGGCAAAGGCCCCCGATTCATTCCGGAGGCCTCGTCTCCTCGCCGGGTGGGCGAGGTCTGCACGTTCCCATCTTCCGTTCACCGGTTCCGGAGTCCCGGCTCACGCTGGATGGAGCACCTGACGGACTCTTGTCCCGGTTGCTGCGGCTTCGACGGGCCAGTTCCCTCTGCCGCTCTTGATGGTTGGTGCCCACTCGTTGTAGCAGCCTCACTTTACTTTCGCAAGTAATGAACTGCTTGCGCCGACCGGCCAATGCTTTACACTGGAAAGCGATGGAGCGACCGTTCGTAGCCGCCGATCGGATTCTGGCGTTCAAGGCCGCCCTCTTTTCGCGCCCGCGACCGCGCTAGCCGGCTCCCCGCTCCTCTCGCCTCTCCGGTCAAGCGCACATCAGGCGAGAGGGTGACACGGTGTGAGGAGCACAGTGTGAAGGCAGTCGGCCTCTACGACCCGGCGTACGAGCACGACTCCTGCGGCGTCGCGTTCGTCGCCCGTCTGGACGGCGTGGCGAGTCACGAGACGCTCGTGCGCGCCGCGACCGCGCTCGCCAACCTCGAGCACCGGGGCGCCGAGGGCGCCGACGCCCTCACCGGCGACGGCGCGGGCATGACGCTCCAGCTGCCGGACGCGCTGTTCCGCGCCGAGATCGGCGCTGCGCTGCCGCCTCTCGGCAGCTACGGCGTTGCGGTCTGCTTCCTGCCCCGCGAGGCCGAGCGCGCCGCAGCGCTCGAGCGGCTCCTCGCCGAGACGGTCGAGGCGGAGGGGCAGACGGTCGTCGCGTGGCGCGACGTCCCGGTCGACGAGCGGCACGCGGGCGCGTCGGCCGCCGCGACCGCTCCGCTGATCCGGCAGCTCTTCGTCGCGGCCGCGCCGGGGCTCGCGGCGGACGACTTCGAGCGCAAGCTGTACGTGATCCGTCGGGTGGCGGAGCTCGCCGCCGGCCCGGACCTCGTGATCCCGAGCTTCTCGTCCCGCACCGTGGTCTACAAGGGCATGCTGACGGCGCCGCAGCTCACGGCCTACTACCCCGATCTACGGGACGAGCGCACCGCCTCGGCGCTGGTTCTCGTGCACTCCCGCTACTCGACCAACACCTTCCCGAGCTGGGAGCTCGCGCATCCGTACCGGATGATCGCGCACAACGGCGAGATCAACACGCTGCGGGGCAACGTCAACTGGATGAGCGCGCGCGAGTCGCAGCTGGCGTCCGAGCTCTTCGGCGACGACCTCGCCAAGATCCTGCCGGTCGTCCGTCCCGGCGGCTCCGACTCGGCGACGTTCGACAACGTGCTCGAGCTCCTCGTGCTCGCGGGGCGGTCGCTGCCGCACGCGATGATGATGATGATCCCCGAGGCCTACCAGGGCCGCGAGGACATCTCGCCCGAGCTCGCCGGGTTCTACGCCTACCACCAGTGCCTGATGGAAGCCTGGGACGGGCCGGCGGCGATCGCGTTCACCGACGGGCGCGTGATCGGCGCGACGCTCGATCGCAACGGCCTGCGTCCGGGGCGGTGGCTCGAGACGGCGGACGGCTGGGTGATCCTCGCCTCCGAGACGGGTGTGCTCGCGGAGGCGCCGGAGAACATCGTGCGGAAGGGGCGGCTGCAGCCCGGGAAGCTGTTCCTCGTCGACGTCGAAGGCGGCCGGATCGTCCCGGACGAGGAAGTGAAGCGAACGGTTGCCTCGCGGCGCCCCTACGCCGAGTGGTACCGGAGCGAGGTCGTACGGCTCGAGGATCTGCCGGAGCGCGAGAACCTCGCCTGCCCCGCCCAGCCGCTGCGCACGCGCCAGCTCGCGTTCGGCTACACGCAGGACGACATGAAGGTGATCCTCGCCCCGCTCGCGCGGAACGCGGAGGAGGCGATCGGGTCGATGGGCAACGACCTGCCGCTGGCGGTGCTCTCCGACCGGCGGCCGGTCCTCTACTCGTACTTCAAGCAGCTGTTCGCCCAGGTGACGAATCCGCCGATCGACTCGATCCGCGAGGCCGTGGTGATGAGCGTCGAGGCCAGCGTCGGCTCGGAGCGCAACCTGCTCGACGAGACGCCGGAGCACGCGCGCCAGCTCGTGATCGCGAATCCGATCCTGCGCGACGAGGAGCTCGAGCGGCTCCGCCAGATCGACTCGGACGTCTTCCACGCGCACACGATCGACACGACGTGGCCGGTCGCGGACGGGCCGGAGGGCCTCGAGCCCGCCGTCGAGCGCATCTGCGCCGAGGCGGACGAGGCGCTGGCAGAAGGCGTGAACATCATCGTCCTCTCCGACCGCGGCGTCGGGCCGGAGCGGGCGCCGGTTCCGTCGCTCCTCGCGGTCTCCGCCCTGCACCACCACCTGGTGCGCGCCGGCACCCGCCTGCAGGCCGGGCTGATCGTCGAGTCCGGCGAGCCGCGCAGCGTGCAGAGCGTGGCCGTGCTCGTCGGGTACGGCGCGGCGGCCGTGAACCCGTATCTGATGCTCGAGACGCTCGCCGAGCTCGTCGATCTCGGTCGGCTGCCGCCCGGCATGACGAAGGACGAGGCGCAGCGCCGCGCCACCAAGGGGATCGCCAAGGGACTGCTGAAGACGATCTCGAAGATGGGCATCTCGACGATCCCGTCGTATTGCGGCGCCCAGGTCTTCGAGGCGATCGGGCTCTCGCGAGAGCTCGTCGACCGTCACTTCACCGGCACCGCTTCGCGCATCGGCGGGATCGGGATCGAGGCGCTCGCCGCTGACACGCTTGCCCGCCACGCGCGCGCGTACCCGGGCACGCACGACGGGCTGCTGCCCGTGACCGGCCTCTACTCCTGGCGGCGCGAGGGCGAGCACCACCAGTGGAATCCGGAGACGATCGCGCTGCTCCAGCACGCGGTGCGGCACGGAGGCTTCGAGACCTACGAGGAGTACGCGCAGCTCGTCAACGAGGACTCGACCCGCCGTTCGACGCTTCGAGGGCTGATGCGCTTCCGCGAGGCACCGGACGGCGGCGTGCCGATCGAGGAGGTCGAGCCCGCGCAGGAGATCGTGAAGCGCTTCGCCACCGGCGCGATGTCGCTCGGGTCGCTCTCCCGCGAGGCGCACGAGACGCTCGCGGTGGCGATGAACCGGATCGGCGGGCGCTCGAACACCGGCGAGGGCGGCGAGGATCCCGTGCGCTACGTCGAGGATCCGAACGGGGACTCCCGGCGCTCGGCGATCAAGCAGGTGGCATCCGGGCGCTTCGGCGTGAACGCGAACTACCTCGCGAACGCCGACGAGCTGCAGATCAAGATGGCGCAGGGCGCGAAGCCCGGCGAGGGCGGCCAGCTGCCGGGCCACAAGGTCGACCGGTACATCGCGAGCGTCCGGCTGACGACGCCGGGCGTCGGCCTCATCTCGCCGCCGCCGCACCACGACATCTATTCGATCGAGGATCTCAAGCAGCTGATCTACGACCTGCGCTGCGCGAATCCCGAGGCGCGCGTCTCGGTGAAGCTCGTCTCGGAGGTCGGTGTCGGGACGGTCGCCGCGGGCGTCGCCAAGGCGAACGCCGACCACGTGCTGATCTCGGGACACGACGGCGGCACCGGCGCGTCGCCGCTCTCGTCGATCCTGTTCGCCGGCGCCCCGTGGGAGATCGGGCTCGCCGAGACGCAGCAGACCCTCGTGCTGAACGACCTCCGCTCACGCATCTGGGTGCAGACGGACGGCCAGCTGAAGACCGGCCGTGACGTCGTCGTCGCCGCGCTGCTCGGCGCGGACGAGATGGGCTTCGCGACGGCGCCGCTGATCGCGACCGGCTGCGTGATGATGCGCGCCTGCCATCTCAACACCTGCCCGGTCGGGATCGCGACGCAGGATCCCGAGCTGCGAAAGCGCTTCGCGGGCCAGCCCGAGCACGTCGTCAACTTCATGTTCTTCGTCGCCGAGGAAGCGCGCCGGATCATGGCGCGGCTCGGTGTCCGCCGCTTCGAGGATCTCGTCGGCCGAGTCGACCTGCTGGAGGCCGACGACGCGATCGAGCGCTGGAAGGAGCGCGGTCTCGACCTCTCGGCCCTGCTCCACGCGCCCGATGTCCCCGCCGGCGTGGCGGTGCGGCGCGTGCAGCCGCAGGTCTCGCCGCTCGGCGACGCGCTCGACTGGCAGCTGATCGAGCAGGCGCGCCCGGCGATCGAGAACGGCACTCGTGTCGAGGCTGAGCTCGCCGTGCGCAACGTCAATCGCACGGTCGGCGGCCTGCTCTCCAACGCCGTGACGAAAGCGCACGGTGCGGCTGGGCTCCCGCCCGGGACGATCAGCTTCACGCTGCGCGGGTCGGCCGGGCAGTCCTTCGGCGCCTGGCTGGCGCCCGGCATCGAGCTCACGCTCGTCGGCGACGCGAACGACTACGTCGGCAAGGGGCTCTCCGGCGGCGTCCTGGCGGTTCGGCCGCCCGACGGCTCCGGCTTCGTCGCCGAGGAGAACGTGATCATCGGCAACACCGTCCTCTACGGCGCCACTGCCGGCAAGGCGTTCTTCCGTGGCCAGGCGGGCGAGCGGTTCGCGGTCCGCAACTCCGGGGTCAGTGCGGTCGTCGAGGGGGTCGGCGACCACGGCTGCGAGTACATGACCGGTGGCCGCGTCGTCGTGCTCGGTCGGACCGGACGGAACTTCGCTGCCGGCATGAGCGGCGGGATCGCGTACGTGCTCGACGAGGACGGCGGCTTCCGCGGCCGCTGCAACCTCGAGCTGATCGGCTTCGAGGAGCTCGACGAGACGGACGCCGACGAGCTGCGCTCGCTCGTGGACGAGCACTTCGCGCGCACCGGCTCCGCTGTCGCCGAGCGCCTGCTCGACGACTGGGCGAGCGCCGTGCCGCAGTTCGTCAAGGTCGTGCCGCACGACTACAAGCGCGCGCTCGAGGACCTCGAGATCGAGCCGAAGGGCGACAATCCGACCTCGACGGGCAGCGGCTTCCTGACGACCGAGTCGGAAGAGGCGGCCTGATGGGCAAGCTCGGCGGCTTCCTCAAGTACCAGCGGGTCGAGCAGCCGGAGCGCGATCCGCGCGAGCGGGTCGGCGACTTCCGCGAGTTCATGGGCACCGTCGAGCTGCCGGTGCTGCAGGAGCAGGGCGCGCGGTGCATGGAGTGCGGCGTCCCGTTCTGCCACAACGGCTGCCCGCTCGGGAACCTGATCCCGGAGTGGAACGACCTCGTGTACCGCGACCGCTGGCAGGAGGCGATCGAGCAGCTCCACCGGACGAACAACTTCCCCGAGTTCACCGGCCGTCTCTGCCCGGCGCCGTGCGAGGCCGCATGCGTGCTCGAGATCAACGAAGGCAATGCGGTGACGATCAAGCAGATCGAGGTGGCGATCGTGAACCGCGCCTGGGAGGAGGGCTGGATCGTCCCGCAGCCCGCCCGCACGAGCAGCGGCCGGAGCGTCGCCGTCGTCGGTGCGGGGCCTTCCGGACTCGCCTGCGCGCAGCAGCTGGCGCGCGCCGGCCACGCGGTCACCGTCTACGAGCGCGACGAGGCGGCCGGCGGTCTCGTCCGCTTCGGCGTCCCGGACTTCAAGATCGAGAAGTGGCTCGTCGAGCGGCGCGTGCACCAGCTCGAGGCCGAGGGTGTCGCGTTCCGCTTCGGCGTCGACGTCGGCATCGACATCGCGGCGGAGGAGCTGCGGGAGCTGCACGATGCGGTCGTCCTCGCCGTCGGCTCGCGCGTGCCGCGCGACCTGCCCGTGCCGGGCCGCGAGCTGGACGGCGTGCACTTTGCGATGGAGTACCTCTACCAGCGCAACCGCTGGGTGGCGCGCGAGCTCGGGCCGCAGGTCGCGGGCGCACCGCCGGCGCCGGTGAACGTGATCACGGCGGCGGGGAAGCACGTGATCGTGATCGGCGGCGGCGACACGGGCGCCGACTGCGTCGCGAACGCGCACCGCGAGGGAGCCGCGTCGGTGACGCAGATCGAGCTCGTCGGCGAGCCGCCGCCGCGACGGCCGGACGACCTGACGCCCTGGCCGACCTGGCCGATGAAGCTCCGCACCTCGTACGCGCTGAAGGAGGGCGGCGAGCGCGACTTCGCCGTCTCGACGACCGTGCTCTCCGGGAAGCAACGGCCGCGTCGAGCGGATCCACTGGACGGAGAACACCGGTGCGCCGCCCTTCGACCTCATCCCGGGCACCGAGGAGGAGCGGCCGGCCGACCTCGTCCTGCTCGCGATGGGCTTCCTCGGGCCGGACCCGCGCGTCCTCGAGGCGTTCGGGGTCGAGGCCGACGCGCGCGGGAACGCGAACGCGCCGGTGTACGCGACGAGCGTCGACGGGGTCTTCGCCGCCGGAGACGCCCGCCGCGGCCAGTCGCTGATCGTCTGGGCGATCGCCGAGGGACGCCGCTGCGCGGCCGCCGTCGACCGCTGGCTCGGCGTTCGAGAGCCGGTCGCCGGCCTGAGCGCTAGCGAGTCGCGGTCGCGGCCAGCTCCGGCAGCGCCCGGCGGATCCCGCGCACGGCCTGGGCGATCCGCTGCTCGTTCTCCACGAGCGCGAAGCGGACGAATCCCTCGCCGCCCGGGCCGAACCCGACGCCGGGGCTCACGGCAACCTTCGCCTCGCGCGTCAGCTTGACGGCGAACTCGAGCGAGCCTAGCTCCCGGTAGGGCTCCGGGATCGGCGCCCAGACGAACATCGTCCCGAGCGGCCGCTCGACCTGCCAGCCGACACGCGCCAGTCCGTCGCAGAGGACGTTGCGGCGCTTGCGGTAGATCTCGCACGCCTCGCCGGGATAGTCGCGCTCCTCGTTCAGCGCGACGATGGAGGCGATCTGGATCGGCTGGAAGGTCCCGTAGTCGAGATAGGACTTCAGCCGCGCGAGTGCCGCCAATGCCGGTGCGTTGCCGAGCGCGAAGCCGACGCGCCAGCCGGCCATCGAGAACGACTTGGTGAGCGAGTACGTCTCGACCGCGACGTCCTCGGCGCCGGGAACCTGGAGGATCGAAGGCGGCTGGTACCCGTCGAACGCAACGTCCGCGTAGGCGAAGTCGTGCACGACGAGTGCCTCGTTCTCGCGTGCCAGCGCCACGAGCCGTTCCATGAAGCCGAGGTCGACCACGCGCGTCGTCGGGTTGTGGGGGAACGAGACGATGAGCACACGCGGGCGCGGACGCGAGTGTGCGAACGCATCCGCGAGCCGGTCGTAGAGATCGTCGTTGCTCCCGCCGAGCTCGACCTGGATCACGCTCGCACCGGCGAGGACGGGCGCGAAGAGGTGGATCGGATACGCCGGCGCGGGCACGACCGCCGCGTCGCCCGGCTGCACGAGCACCCACATCAGATGCGCGAGCCCTTCCTTGGCGCCGATCGTGGCGACCGCCTGCGTCTCGGGGTCGAGCTCGACGCCGAACCGATCCCGGTAGAGGTCGCAGATCGCCTTGCGCAGCTTCGGGATGCCGCGACTCGCCGAGTAGCGATGGTTGTGCGGCTTCGCGGCTGCCTCGGCCAGCTTCTCGACCACGGCCGGTGGGGAGGCGAGGTCGGGGTTGCCGAAGCCGAGGTCGATGACGTCGTCACCCGCCCGCCGGAGCTCCAGCTTCAACTGCTCGGTCACGGCGAAGACGTACGGCGGGAGCGACGGAACGCGTCGAAACTCCATGGGTCATCACTTTATTTGGTACACCGGCTTGGCTAGCATGACCCGAATGGCGAAGACGCTGTTCGAGCGCATCTGGGAGCGGCATCTCGTGGCCGAGCCCGAGGGGGAGCCGGCCGTCCTCTTCGTCGATCTGCACCTGATCCACGAGGTCACCTCGCCCCAGGCCTTCGACGGTCTCCGGCTCGCCGGCCGGCAGGTCCGGCGGCCCGATCTGTCGCTCGCGACGATGGATCACAACGTCCCGACCGAGGAAGGGCCGGTGACCGATCCGCTCGCCAAGGCGCAGCTGGATGCCTTGAGCAGGAACTGTGCGGAGTTCGGCGTGCCGCTCTTCGCGACCGGCAGCGGCCGGGAGGGGATCGTCCATGTGATCGGCCCGGAGCTCGGCCTGACGCAGCCCGGGATGACGATCGTCTGCGGCGACAGCCACACCTCCACGCACGGCGCGTTCGGTGCGCTCGCGATCGGCGTCGGCACGTCCGAGGTCGAGCACGTGCTCGCGACGCAGTGCCTGCCTCAGCGACGGCCGCGCTCGATGCGCGTTCGCTTCGACGGCGACCTTCCTCCGAGCGTGACCGCGAAGGACATGATCCTCGGCGCGATCGGCCGGCTGGGGGTCGCGGGCGGCATCGGGCACGTGCTCGAGTACACGGGCGCGGCGATCCGCGGCCTCTCGATGGAGAACCGGATGACGATCTGCAACATGTCGATCGAGGCCGGGGCGCGGGCGGGGATGATCGCGCCCGACGACACCACGTTCGCCTATCTCGAAGGCCGGCCCGCGGCCCCGACCGGTTCCCAGTGGGAGCAGGCGCTCGACGGCTGGCGCGAGCTCGCGTCCGATCCCGATGCCACCTACGACAGCGAGTTCGCGATCGATGTCGCGGAGCTCGCGCCGCAGGTCACCTGGGGGACGAACCCGGAGATGGTCGTCTCGGTCACGGACCGCGTGCCTGATCCCGCCGCCTACACCGATCCGGACCGGCGGCAGGCGGCCGAGCGGGCGCTCACCTACATGGGCCTCGAGCCGGGCACGGCGATGCAGGACATCTCCGTCGACCGAGTCTTCATCGGCTCGTGCACGAACGCCCGGATCGAGGATCTGCGCGCGGCGGCGGCCGTGGTCGCCGGCAAGCACGTCCACCCGAGCGTCCGCGCGCTCGTCGTGCCGGGCTCGGCGACGATCAAGCGGCTTGCCGAGGACGAGGGGCTCGACCGGATCTTCGTCGACGCCGGCTTCGAGTGGCGGCGGGCGGGGTGCTCGATGTGCCTCGGCATGAATCCCGACGTGCTCGGGGAGGGCGAGCGCTGCGCCTCGACCTCGAACCGCAACTTCGAAGGCCGGCAGGGACGCGGCGGCCGGACGCACCTGGTCAGTCCGCAGCTCGCTGCGGCGACGGCGATTGCCGGCCACTTCGTCGACCCGCGCGAGCTGGCGACGGCATGAAGCCGTTTCACCGCGTCAGCAGCCCCGTCGCCGTGCTCGACCGCACGGACGTCGACACCGACCAGATCATCCCCAAGCAGTTCCTGAAGCGGATCGAGCGCACCGGCTTCGGCCAGTTCCTCTTCTTCGACTGGCGCCTCGACGAGGCAGGCGAGCCCCGGCCGGAGTTCGAGCTGAACGACCCCGACTGCGCCGGCGCGAAGATCCTGATCGCCGGTGCGAACTTCGGCTGCGGCTCCTCGCGCGAGCACGCGGCCTGGGCGCTCCAGGACTACGGCTTCGAGGTCGTGATCGCGCCTTCGTTCGGCGACATCTTCGCCACGAACTGCCTGAAGATCGGACTCGTCACGATCGTCCTCCCGTCCGCCGAGCTCCGCGCGCTGATCGACTCGATCGACGGCAGCGCAGCCGTCGAGGTCGATCTCGAGCGACAGCTGATCGTCGATCCCGCGGGCCGCGAGATCCCGTTCGACTTCGACCCGTTCCAGCGCGAGTGCCTGCTGAACGGGCTCGACGACATCGCCCGCTCGCTCGCCCACGAGGACGCGCTGGCCGAATACGAGACGTCCCACCCGCCGCGCGTGAACACGACGGCGCTCAGCGGCTCGCTAAGAAGCCGCCGGAACGCCTTCCATCTGCTTGAGCACGAACTCGGAGAACTCCGCCGTCGTCGCGCGGCCACCGTAGTCGGGCGTCGGCGTCTTGGCCAGCGCCTGCCCGACCGCGTCCTCGAGCGAGGCGGCCAGCTCCGGCTCCGCGGCTGCGTGCCGCAGGAGCAGCGCGATCGACCGGAGCATGCCCGCGGGATTGGCGATTCCCCTGCCGGCGATGTCGGGAGCGGAGCCGTGGACCGGCTCGAAGATGCCGGGCCGTCCGTCGCCGAGGCTCGCGGATGCCGCGAGGCCGAGGCCGCCGCACACGCCGGCCGCGACGTCGGAGAGGATGTCGCCGAACGTGTTCTCGGTCAGGAGCACGTCGAACCGCTCGGGATGCTGGACGAGCTGCAGCCCCGCCGTGTCGACGAGCATGTGCTGGAGCTCCACGTCCGGATAGTCCGCGGCGACGCGAGTGACGACCTCGCGCCAGAGCCGCGACGTCTCGAGCACGTTCACCTTGTCCACCGAGGTGAGCTGCGACCGCCGCGTCCTGGCAAGCTCGAACGCGCTCCGGGCAATCCGCTCGATCGCCTGCGGTGTGTAGGTGCAGGTGTCGTAGGCGGTGCCATCGGGGAGCCGTCCGCTGGCGCCGTAGTAGAGGCCGCCGACGAGCTCGCGGACGATCAGCAGGTCGACGCCTGGGCGGCTCGCGGGACGGAGGTTCGCATACACGTCGAGAGCGCGACGGAGGGCGATCAGGCCCTGCTCCGGCCGCACGGAGGCGCCCTCGAACTGGGGCAGTCCGACCGCACCGAGCACGACGGCGTCGGCGGCCTTGCACGCCGCCAGCGTCCGAGCGGGGAGCGGCATGCCCTCGTCGAGGATCGCGCGTCCACCGAAGCTGTGCTCCTCGATCTCGACCTCGATCGGGAGCGCACGGAGGACGTCGATCGCGACCGCAGTCACCTCCGGTCCGATTCCGTCTCCGGGCAGGCAGACGATGCGCAGCATCAGCTAATTCTAAGGGCGCCCGGGTCGACGGCAGCTGCGGCTGCTCCTGCCGCCGTCCCGAGCTGGGTGCTGTTTCTCGGAGGGGAGAGGGTATGCACCGTCATTCGAGCGTACCGTTCTCGGTGTAGAAAGTAAAGTTGACAACCGTCTCAAACGGCCACTCCGAGCTGCTCGAGCAGGGCATCGGCGTCCGCCTCGATCTCGACCGACGCGAACCGGTCGGCAACCGGCCCGGGCGTCTTCAGGCCGTCGCCGGTGACGCAGAGAACGACGCAATCGTCGGCGGTGACGGTTCCCTGGCTGAGGGCCTCACGGAGCGCGCCGAGGCAGATCCCGGCGGCAGCCTCGCCGAAGACGCCCGAGTTCTCGGCGAGCAGAAGCATGTTCTGGCCGATCTCGTCCTCGGGCACCGAGTGGATCGAGCCACCTGAGGCTCGCGCCGTGGCCAGCGCGTGGTCGCCGTCGGCGGGATTGCCGATCGCGAGCGACGTGGCAGTCGTCTGCGGACGGACCGGTGTCACCGGCCGCTCCTCGCGGAAGGCGGCGGCGACCGGGTCGCAGCCCTGCGCCTGGGCGCCGATCAGCCGCGGCGGTGCTCCCTCGACCAGACCAAGGTCGATGAACTCGCCGAAGCCCCTGCCGATCTTGGAGAACAGCGCTCCCGAGGCGACCGGGCAGACGACCGCATCCGGGAGGCGCCAACCAAGCTGCTCGGCGATCTCGAAGGCAACCGTCTTGGAGCCCTCGGCGTAGTAGGAGCGCAGATTGACGTTCACGAACGCCCAGGGCAGCTCGAACGAGAGCTCGACGGTCAGGCGGCTGCAGTCGTCGTAGCTCCCGCGCACCTCGTAGATCGTCGCCCCGTACGCGCCCGCGGAGAGGAGCTTCTCGCGCTCGAGGCCGGCCGGGCAGAAGACCGCGGCATCGAGTCCTTCGACAGCGGCCCGCGCCGCGACTGCGCCTGCGAGGTTCCCGGTCGAGGAGCACGCCAGTGTCCGGAGCCCGAGCTCCTGAGCCTTCGCGCACGCGACAGCGACGACGCGGTCTTTGAAGGAGTGGGTGGGGTTCGCCGTGTCCAGCTTGAGATAGAGCTCGCGCAGGCCGAGCACCTCGGCGAGCCGGGGTGCCTGGACGAGCGGCGTCAGGCCGGGTGGGAGCCTGGGGTCGAGCGGGGTCTCCACCGGCAGGAGCGCTCCGTAGCGCCACAGAGACGGCGGGCCGGTGGCGATCGCTCTCTCGGGTCAGACGTGGGCGGATCTCGTCGAGGTCGTACACGGGCTCGAGCGGGCCCCAGCATTTCTCGCAGGCACCGACTCCGTCGAGGCCGACCTCGTGGCCGCAGCTGCGGCAGCGGAGGCTGATGGCGGGCATTGGTTCTCTCCTTCGTCTCGTCGCTCTACATCGATCCGAGCAGGCTGCTCGGCCGGTTGGCACCTTGCTGGGAAGCAGGTTGCCGAGGCGTCGTCGGGCCGGATCCCTCGACCTCTCTTGATGCGGAGCGGGACTCGTGCCCGCCCTCGTCGTGCTGTTTGGAGTGTACAAAGTAAAGCACGATGCGCGAACTTGTCGAGCGTGAGGCGGTCGCGGCGGCCGCGGCGCTGCCGTCCGTCACAGACGCAGCGGTCGGACCGGCTCTGCTTCGCGCGGCCCAGTTGCTGGAGGAGCGCGTGGCCGACGTGCTCGCGGCGAACGAGCGGGACGTGGCCGGCGCGACGCTCGACGAAGGGGGCCTCGACAGGCTGCGTCTCGACGAGCAGCGCGTGGCGACGCTCGCGCGCCAGCTCGAAGCGACCGCGGCGCTCGAGCCCCTCGAGCGGGAGATCTCGAGCCGGACGCTCGCGAACGGCCTACAGGTGCGGGAGCTGCGCATTCCCGTCGGGACGATCGGAGCCAACTTCGAGGCGAGGCCGGGCGTGGCGCTCGATATTGCGGCCCAGGTTCTGAAGAGCCTGAACACGATCGTCCTCCGCACGGGCGGCGCGGCGCTCGCGACGGTCGAGACGCTGGTCGACCAGGTGCTGCGACCCGCGCTGGAGGCAGAGGGCATCGACGGGGGCGCGGTCGGGCTCGTGCGCTCGGCCGATCGCGCCGGAGCCGAGGCGCTCGTCTCCGTTCCTCGCTGGATTCCGCTTGTGATCCTGCGCGGCAGCGGTGCCTCGACGGCGGCTCTCGCACGCGTCGCGGCCGACCACGGCGTTCGCACGCTTGCCCACGCCGAGGGCGGCGGCGTCCTCTACGTCCACGGGTCGGCCAGAGCCGACCGCGTGACTGCGATCGTCGACTCCAGCCTCGACCGGCTCGGGGTCTGCAACCGGCTCAACCTGGCCCTCGTCGATCGGGAAGCCGCCGGCCTCGCAGCCGAGCTCGTCGCGGCGTGCGAGGGCCGCGGGGTCGACGTGGTCGGAACGCCCCGCGCGGCCGCCGTCGTGTCCGTTCCGCAGCTGGACGAGCCGATCGGCTACGAGTGGGCGGGCGACCCGGCGCGGGTCTCCACCGTGACGCTCGACATCGTCGACGACCTCACCGAGGCAGCGCAGATCGCGAACACCGAGACCTCCGCGCTCGCGGCCGGCATCGTCGCCGAGGACGTCGAGGCGGTCGAGCGCTTCTTCTCGCTCTACCGGGGCACGTCGGCCTTCTGGCACGCGAGCACGCGGTTCGCGGACGGCTTCGAGCTGACCGGCACTCCCGAGACCGGGATCAACGTCGAGTGGGCCCCGGGCCCGCGCGGGCCTGTCACCTACCGCGACCTGTGGCTGCGTCAGTACCGCGTCGTCGGCGACGGCACGCAGCATCGATGAGGATCGTCGTCAAGCTCGGCTCGAGCCTCGTCGCGACGTCGAAGGGATCGGTACGGCGCAGCCTGCTCGCCGCGAGGGCGACGGAGGTCGCAGCGCTCGTCGCCGGCGGCCACTCGGTCTGCATCGTGTCCTCCGGCGCGATCGCGCTCGGCGCACCGCGGCTCGGCTTCGAGCGCAGGCCCTCGACCATGCGCCAGCTCCAGGCTGCGTCGGCCGTCGGCCAGGCGCAGCTCCACCAGGCCTGGGAGCGGGCGTTCAGCCGCGTCGGCCTCCAGGCGGCGCAGATCCTGCTCTCACCCGCCGACGTCGCCGACCGGCAGACGTACGTCAACGTCTGCAACACCTTCGACGCGCTGTTCCGGCTCGGAGCGGTGCCGGTGGTGAACGAGAACGACGCGACCGCCACCGACGAGATCACCTTCGGCGACAACGACGCCCTGGCTGCGCAGGTCGCCGTTCTCACGCATGCGCGGCTGCTCGTGCTGCTCACCGAGGTCGACGGCGTCTATTCGCGTGCCCCGGGAACGCCGGGGGCGGAGCTCCTCGACGACGGCTCGCTCACGTCCGCGGCGCGGCTGGGCCGCGGGACCGGACTCGGCCGCGGCGGCATGGGGAGCAAGATCGCGGCAGCGGAGCTCGCCGCCGGCGCCGGCATCCCGACCGTGATCGCCTCCGGCCAGGCCGCGACGGTGCTCGTTCCGATCGTCGCCGGGGAGCGCAGGGGCACTCGCTTCGAGGGTGGCGCTGCTCCGAGCGAGCCGGCCTTCAAGCTCTGGATCAGATACGGGAAGCGGCCTCGCGGAAGCGTTGTCCTCGATGCCGGTGCCGAGCGGGCGCTCCGCGGCGCGGGGGCGAGTGTCCTTGCCGTCGGCGTCACGGCGTGCGACGGCGGCTTCGGCGCCGGCGACGCAATCGAGCTCGTGTCGGCGAGCGGTGTCCCGATCGGAAAGGGAATCGCCTCGATCGCCGCCGCGGAGGTCGGCTCCCGGGAGCGTGGGCTCGAGGTCGTGCACCGCGACCGGCTCGTCCTCTACTAGCCTGCCGGCGTGACGAAGCTGGCCGCATTCGCCTGCGGCGCCGCGCTTCTCCTCGTACCGGCTGCCGCGCCCGCCACCGAGGCCACGCAACCGCGCCTGCGCGTACTCGCGTTCACGAAGACGGCCGCGTTCCGGCACGACTCGATTCCGGCTGCCGTCCGCGCGGTGCGCGAGCTCGGCGCGGCGAATGGGATCGCGGTCGATGCGACCGAGGACGGCGCCGCGTTCGCCGACGCGCGGCTGGCGCGCTACGACGCAGTGATCTTCCTGCTCACGACCGGCGATGTGCTCGACGGCGCCCAGCAGGAGGCGTTCGAGCGCTACGTGCGCGGCGGTGGCGGGTACGTCGGCGTCCACTCCGCCGCCGACACGGAGTACGACTGGCCGTGGTACGGCGAGCTCGTCGGCACGTATTTCCGCAGCCATCCGGCCGTCCAGCGCGCCGCGATCGACGTGCTCGCGCGCGAGGCTTCGACCGCCCGGTTGCCGCGGCGCTGGGTGCGCACCGACGAGTGGTACAGCTTCAGGTCCTCCCCCGGGACGCGCGTCCGCGTCCTCGCGCGGCTCGACGAGAGCTCCTACGACCCCGGTGGGAGCGCGATGGGCGCCGACCATCCCATCGCCTGGGCCCACGAGGTGGGCAAGGGCCGGTCGTGGTACACGGGTGGCGGGCATACGTCGGAGGCGTACGCCGAGCCGCTGTTCCGTGCGCACCTGCTCGGCGGGATCCTCTACGCCGCGGGCTACGGGCGGCCGAGCTTCGCCTCGCTTGCCGTAACCCCTCGCAGCCGACGTGTCAGCGTGGACGTCCGTGCGACCGGTTGCCTGCGCTGCGCGGGGCGAGTACGCGTGCGCGTGGGCGGACGCTGGCGGACGACTGCCCTACGCTCGGCCGGCGACAGGCTTCGGGGGACGACGGGCGTGCTTCCCCGCGGCCGCCTGCGGCTCGAGGTCGCGCTCGAAGACCGGGCAACCGGCCTGACCGCGACGGCCGCCCGTATGGTCACCGTCCGCTGACGGCGATCGCTTAGATTCCCGCCATGGGCCTCGCGCACTGGGACGACGTCGAGCCGTACCGCCGCGCAAAGGGCGAGATGGACGCCACCTGGCAGCGGCTCGGGGAGGCCGCCGGCACGAAGGGCGTCGGCGTCAACCTCGTGCGCGTCGCGCCTGGGAAGCTGCCGACCCCACCTCACGCGCACGGCGCGTCGGAGGAGGTCTACTACGTGCTCGCGGGCTCGGGGCTCCACTGGCAGGACGAACAGGTGCACGAGGTGCGCCCCGGCGACTGCGTCATCCAGCGCGCGGCCGAGCACGAGCACACGTTCATCGCGGGGCCGGACGGGCTCGAGTACATCGTCTTCGGCACGAGGCACCCGACGGACCTCGGCTGGCTGCCTCGCTCGGGTGCGGTTCGCTTCGGGCGGCAGTGGGTCGAAGGGCGTGTCGACGACCCGTGGGACCGCGAGGCCGAGGCGCCGCCGCTTGTCTACGGCGAGCCGGCCGAGCGGCCACCGAACATCCTCAACATCGGCGAGGTCGAGCATGAGCGTCTTGCGGGGCTCGACGACGGCGCCGCTCGCGACGAAAGAGCGCTCCGATCAGGCGGGCTTCCACTGGGAGCACCTCGATCCGGGCGCGCGCGGCTCGGTGCCCCATTGCCATTCGGAGGAAGAGGAGATCTTCGTCATGCTCGAGGGTGAGGGGACGCTCCACCTCTGGCCGTCGCCCTCGTTCGCGGCGGGGACCGGTGCCGTGGAGGAGGCGATTCCGATTCGGGCGGGCCACGTCGTCGCCCGGCCGCCCGCGACGCGCGTCAGCCACTGGTTCCGCGCCGGCCCGACCGGCCTGACGATGCTCATCTACGGCACGCGGCGACCGAACGACATGATCTGGTACCCCCGCTCGAACAAGATCGCGTGGCGCGGGATCGGCGTGATCGGCCGCATCGAGGTGCTCGACTACGACGACGGCGAGCCTGACGATTAGGGCCGAGTAACGGCTCCCTCCGAGGCCGAGGAGACGAGCTTCGCGTACTTGGCGAGGACGCCCGTCTTGTAGCGCGGCTCGGGCGGCGACCAGGCATCGAGCCGGGCGATCGAGCTCGTCGTCGGAGAGCTCGACCCGCAGCTCGCGCGTCTCGACGTCGAGCACGACCGTGTCGCCCTCCTCGAGCGCTGCGAGCGGCCCGCCGTGGAACGCCTCCGGCGTGACGTGGCCGACCATGAACCCGTGCGTCGCTCCCGAGAAGCGCCCGTCCGTGACGAGAGCGACCGAGTCCGAGAGCCC
The DNA here is from genome assembly GCA_963847255.1 of uncultured Gaiellaceae bacterium. Classification (GTDB taxonomy): domain Bacteria; phylum Actinomycetota; class Thermoleophilia; order Gaiellales; family Gaiellaceae; genus Gaiellasilicea. Next base: position 157,923 of record CAWJYW010000011.1, on the reverse strand, counting down.
TTCGCCGACGATCGCGGCGGTGACGTGCAGCATCTCGCGCATCCCCGGGCCGCCGGCAGGGCCCTCGTAGCGGATCACGACGACGTCGCCGGGCTGAATGGTGCGTGCCTTCACAGCGGCGAAGCAGGCCTCCTCCGAGTCGAAGACGCGTGCCGGGCCGCGGTGGACGAGACGCTCGTGGCCGGCGAGCTTCACGATCGCGCCGTCGGGCGCGAGGTTGCCGTAGATCACCCTCAGGCCTCCCGTTGCCTTCAGCGGGGACTCGAGCGGGACGACGACCTCCTGCCCCGACGTCTCCTCGACTGCCCCGGCGATCTGCGCGAGTGAGCGCCCGTCGACGTTCGGCGCCGACCCGGTGAGGAGGTCGTCCCGCTTCAGCAGCTCGCGGGCGACGAGCGCGACGCCGCCCGCAGCGTGCATGTCCGTCGCCACGAAGCGGCCGCCGGGCTTGAGGCTCGCGATCAGAGGCGTCCGTGCCGCGACCGCGTCGAAGTCCTCGAGCGTGTAGGGGATGCCGAGCTCCCGCGCGATTGCGAGCAGGTGCAGGAGGCCGTTCGTCGAGCCGCCGCTGGCCGCGATCGATGCCGCCGCGTTGTCCAGCGCCTCGCGCGTGATGATGTGCGACGGCCGGATGTCGTCACGTACGAGCCGCATCGCGAGCACGCCGGCGTCGTAGGCGGCCTCCTCCTTCGACGGGTGCAGCGCCGGGATCCCATTCAGCCCCGCCGGGGAGATGCCGAGAAAGTCGAGCGCCGTCGACATCGTGTTCGCCGTGAACTGCCCGCCGCACGCGCCCGCTCCCGGGCACGCGACGCTCTCGAGTGCGTGCACCTCCGCGCCGCTCATCGTCCCCGCAGCGTGCGCGCCGACCGCCTCGAAGACGTCCTGGATCGTGACGTCGGCGCCCTTGTAGCGGCCGGGCGCGATCGAGCCGTTGTAGAGCGCCAGACCGGGCACGTCGAGCCGCGCGAGTGCCATCACGGCCGCCGGAATCGTCTTGTCGCAGCCGACGAGGCAGACGAGGCCGTCGAACATGTGCCCGCGCACCACCAGCTCGATCGAGTCGGCGATCACCTCGCGGGACACGAGCGACGCTCGCATGCCCTCGGTTCCCATCGAGACGCCGTCCGAGACGGCGATCGTGTTGAACTCCATCGGCGTCCCGCCCGCGTCGCGGATGCCGCGCTTGACGTGCTGGGCGAGCGCGCGCTGGTTCAGGTTGCAGGGCATCGTCTCGATCCAGCTGGTCGCGACCCCGACCAGCGGACGGGCCAGGTCCTCGTCGGTGAAGCCGGTGCCTTTGAGCATGGCGCGCGCCGGAGCGCGGTCGGCGCCGTCGGTGAGGGCCGCGCTGTGGCGCTTGGCCGGGTCGGAGGGACGGTCGTACGGTGTGTCTGTCATGTCGGTCCGGCTCCTGTCTGTGCGATCGTCAAACGGAGGACGTGCTCGTTCGGGAAACGCGATCGAAGCTCGTTCGTGCAGGCCTCCTCTTGCCCGAGCCGCGCCCACACGATCACCGTGGGGCCGGCGCCGGAGAGGGTTGCGCCCACGGCCGCGGCGGGGAGTTGCTCCCGCACCTGGCCGAGCAAGGGCGCGCCGTCGGCGCGGTAGGGCTCGTGCAGCCGATCCTCGAGAGCAGCTTCGAAGAGGTCGGCCGAGCGGCTGCCGAGGGCGGCGCCGAGGAGCGCTGCCCGGCCGGCGGAGAACGCTGCGTCGGCGTGGGGCACCGTCTCGGGGAGCGCGGCTCGCGACTCGGCCGTCAGGCCGCGCGCCGCCGGAATGATCGCGATGGGCGTCGCGGGCGTCGTGTCGGCGATCCGGGCGATCCGCGTCCCCCAGGTCAGGCACACGCCGCCGACGAGCGCCGCGGCGAGATTGTCCCCGTGCCCCTCGAGCTCGATCCCCAGCGCGAGCAGCTCGTCCGCGGTCGGCTCCTGCTCGGCGACGATCGCCGCAGCGACGAGTCCGAGGGCGATCACCGACGCGCTCGACCCGAGCCCACGAGCCTGCGGGATGTTGTCCGTGAACTCGAAGCTCCAGCCGTCGGCTGGAGTGACGCGCTCGAACGCGCGGACGCCGAGGTGCTCGCGGTCGACGGGGCCGTTGCCTGGGCGGAGCTCGAGCTCGTTCCAGAGATCGAGAGCCGCGCCGGCGCAGTCGAAGCCGGGGCCGATGTTCGCCGTGGTCGCCGGTGCGCGGACGTGGATGTGGGCCGGCGTGCTCAACGCGCCGCCTCGCGGATCGAGTCAGGATCGGGATCGACCTGGTCGGCCACGACACCGGGTGAGATCACCGGATCCTTCAGGCCGTGGCCGGTCAGGATGCACACCGCCCGCAGACCGCTGCCGCCGGCCTCCTGGACGAGTGCTGCGAGCCCGGCTGCGGACGAGAGCTCGGCGACGATCCCCTCGCTTTCGGCGAGGAGGTGCCAGGCGTCTCGGATCTCGTCATCGCTGAGAGAGACGACGGTGCCACCGCTGCGGGCGATCGCCGCCTCGGCATCGGCTGCGTGCGCGGGCCGGGAGATGCGGATCGCGCTCGCGACGGTCACCGCTCGGTCCGACGCCTCGCCCGCGACCAGCCGTGGCAGCTCGCCGCTCTCCTCGAAGCCGCGGGCGTAGGCGCACGTGTTCCCGCCGCCGCCGTAGGGAAGCGCGAGCACGTCCGGCGGCGCCCCCAGCTCCTCCACGATCTCGAACGCAGCGGTCTTCTGCCCCTCGATGCGGTCCGGGTTGAGCGAGTTGACGAGCACGAACTCGTCGTCCCCGGCAAGCTCCTGCGCCGCGTCGAGCGCCTGGTCGAAGCTGCCGCGGATCTCGAGCAGCCGCGCGCCGGCGGTGACCGCCTGGAACAGCTTCGGTGCGGCGACGCCGCCGGCGGGGACGAGCACGACCGCACGCAGGCCGGCCCGCGCCGCGTAGGCCGCCGCGGAGGCGGCGGTGTTGCCGGTCGACGCGCAGACGACCGTCCGCGCTCCCGTCTCGAGCGCCCGCGCGACCGCGATGGCCATGCCACGGTCCTTGAAGCTTCCCGTCGGGTTCGCACCCTCGACCTTGAGCCACAGGTCGAGCCCGAGCCGCTCCGAGAGGCGTGGCGCATGGACGAGCGGCGTGCCGCCCTCCCCGAGCGAGACGAGCGGCGTGCTGTCGCCAACCGGCAACCGGTCGCGGAAGCGCACGGCGAGAGCAGGCATCAGATCCAGCCGAGGTCCGGGACGCCTCGCTGGGAGATCACGGGAAGGACGGTCGGATGCCCCTGAGTCTCCGGCAACGCGCCGATCTCTGCAAGGGCATCGGCGACCGAGCCCCAGCGCGCCTCGTGCGTGACGATGTGCAGGCCGGCCGTGCCGTTGATCTGCTGCTGCACGAGACGGGCGACCGAGACCTCGTGCGCGGCCAGGCGCTCGGCGACGTGCGCGAGCACGCCCGGACGGTCGTCGACCTCGATGTGGATGTACGTGGGCGACCGCACGTCGCCGGGCGGCATGCGCTCCAGCGTCCGCCAGCAGGCGTCGTTCTCGAGGAAGCCGGTGCCCGTCGTCCCGACGACGCTCACCATGTCGGCGATCACGGCCGAGGCAGTCTCGATCCCGCCTGCGCCCGGCCCGGAGAGCGTGATCTCGCGGATCGCGTCCCCCTGGAGCATCACCGCGTTGAACGCTCCCTCGATCGCCGCGAGCGGATGATGGCGATCGACGAGCGACGGGCGAACGCGGACGTCGACGCGTCCGTCGATCAGCGTCGCCGAGCCCACGAGCCGCACCACCGTGTCGGTCGCACGCGCTGCGGCGACGTGGTCCGCCGTGATCTCCTCGATCCCGCGATAGTCGACGTCGTCGAGCGTGACCCGCGACCCGAAGGCGACGGTCGCGAGGATCGCCATCTTCGCGGCGGCGTCTGCACCCGAGACGTCCTCCGTCGGATCCGCCTCGGCGTAGCCCTTCTCCTGCGCGTCCCTGAGCGCGTCGTCGTACGTCTCGCCGGCCTCCATCTGCGTCAGGATGTAGTTCGTCGTCCCGTTCACGATCCCGAGGACGCGGTGGACGTTCGTGATCACGAGCGCCTCGCGCAGGATCTTGATCACCGGGATCGCCGCGCAGACGCTGGCCTCGAAGCGCAGCTGCACGCCCGCTGCAGAAGCAGCCTCGAAGAGCTCGGCGCCGCGGCGCGCGACGAGCTGCTTGTTCGCCGTGATCACCGCCTTCCCGGCGCGAAGCAGGTCGAGGACGTGGTCGCCGGTCGGGTCGAGGCCGCCCATCACCTCGGCGACGACCCCGATCGAGGCGTCGTCGCGGATGTCGGCGAACTCGGTCGTCAGCACGCCCTCGGCTGGCTGGAGCTCGCGCTCCTTGTCGACGTCCTTTACGAGCGCGCGGACGACCCGGAGCCTGTGCCCGGTCGCCCGCTCGATGTCCTCGGCGCTCTCGGCGAGGAGCCTTGCAACTGCGGATCCCACCGTCCCGTACCCCAGCAGGGCGACCGGAACGTCAACCGACACTCGGCTCTCCGGCCGGCTGCTTGCGCGTCATCAGCGACCTGAGCTCGGAACCGACCTGCTCGATCTGCCGCTCGCGCGCGGCGGCCCGCAGCTCCTCGAGGTTGCGCTCGCCGGAGTCCATCTCCGCGATCCACTCCCGCGCGAACGTCCCGTCCTGGATCTCGCCGAGCACCTCGCGCATCTTGGCGCGAACGTGATCGTCGATGACGCGATTTCCGCGCGTGAAGTCTCCGTACTCGGCCGTGTCGGAGATCGACCAGCGCATGTGCGAGAGGCCGCCCTCCCAGATCAGGTCGACGATCAGCTTCAGCTCGTGCAGGCACTCGTAGTACGCGACCTCGGGCTGGTAGCCCGCCTCGACGAGCGTCTCGAAGCCGGCTCGGATCAGCTCTGCCGTGCCGCCGCACAGAACCGCCTGCTCGCCGAAGAGATCGGTCTCGGTCTCCTCCGCGAAGGTGGTCTCGATCATGCCCGCGCGACCGGCGCCGAGCGCCGTCCCGTAGGCGAGTGCGAGCTCGAGGGCCTGGCCGCTCGCGTCCTGCGCGACCGCGACCACTGCCGGCGTTCCCAGGCCTTCCGTGAAGAGACGGCGGACGACATGGCCCGGGCCCTTCGGCGCGACCATCAGGACGTCGTGGCCGGGCGGCGCCTGAATCCGCCCGTAGTGAACGTTGAAGCCGTGCGCGAACACGAGCGCGGCGTCGTCGGCGAGATTCGCCGCGACGTCTTCCTCGTAGACGCGCTTCTGCACCTGATCGGGGAGGAGGAACGCGACGACCTGCGCGTCCTTGACCGCCTCCGCGACCGTGCCGACCGTCAGGCCCGCTGCTTCGGCCGCGTCCTTGGACGAGCTGCCCGGCCGGAGCCCGACCATGACGTCGACGCCGGACTCGTGCAGGTTCAGCGCGTGCGCATGTCCCTGGCTACCGAAGCCGAGGATGGCGACCTTGCCCGAGAGCAGGTCGACGTTGCCGCCGTTGTAGATGGTTGCCACTGTCGGCTTCCTTTCGCTAGTTGGGGACGAGTTGCTTGGTGCTCGAACGCCCGACCGACGCGCGTGCCAGTCCGATTCTGCCGGTGCGGGCCAGCTCCTTGATCCCGTGCGGGCGCACGAGCTCCTCGAACGTGTCGATCTGCTCGGGTGCTCCGACGACCTCGAACACGATCGCGTTCGGGCCGACATCGGCGACGCGGACGCCGAGCACGTCCGCGATCGACAGCAGCTCCGCGCGCTGCGCCGGTGCGGCCGTCACCGTGATCAGGGCGAGCTCCCGCTCGATTGCCTGGCCCGACTCGAGCTCGCTCACCCGCAGGACGTTGACGAGCTTGTGCATCTGCTTCTCGATCTGCTCGAGCGAGCGCTGCTCGCAGTCGACGCGCAGCACGATCCGCGAGACGTTCTGCCGCTCGGTCGGGCCGACGGCGAGGCTCTCGATGTTGTAGCCGCGCCGCGCGAACATGCTCGAGATGCGCATCAGCGCGCCCGGCTTGTCCTCGACGAGCACCGACAAGGTGTGGATCACGGCACGGGCACCGAGCGCTGTTCGTACTCGACGAGATCGAGGGCGGCGGCTCCCGCCGGGATCATCGGGAAGCAGTGCTCGGCCGGGTCGACGCGGCAGTCGACGACCGCCGTGCGGCCGCAGGCCAGCGCCTCGGCGAGCGTCCCTTCGAGCTCGTCCTCGGTCTCGGCGCGCAGGCCGACGGCGCCGTACGCCTCGGCGAGCTTCACGTAGTCGGGCGAGTCCTGCGCGAGCCGGACCTGCGAGAACCGCTCCTCGAAGAACATGTCCTGCCACTGCCGGACCATGCCCAGGTAGCCGTTGTTCACGATCACGACGACGATCGGCAGATCCTCCGTCACCGAGGTCGCCAGCTCCTGCGAGGTCATCTGGAAGCATCCGTCGCCGTCGATGCAGACGACGGTCGCGTCCGGACGGGCGGCCTTCGCGCCGACGGCGGCCGGGAGCCCGTAGCCCATCGTGCCGAGGCCGCCCGAGGTGATGAAAGCAACGTGGGCGATCGCAGAGGAGGTACTGCATCGCCCACATCTGGTGCTGGCCGACTCCCGTCGTCCAGATCATGTCGTCGCGCCCGCTCGTCTGTGCCTGCAGCGTCTCGAGCACGCGCTGCGGCTTCAACATGTCGCCGTCGTCGCCGTAGCGGAGCGGGAACTCCTCGCGCCAGCCGGCGAGCTGGGCCAGCCAGGGGTTGGTCTGCGACCGGACGCCCTTCTCCTTCAGCGCCTCGAACGCGCTCGCCAGCTCGGCGAGGATCTGCTTCAGAGGCCCGACGACCGGAATGTCCGCCCGCCGCAGCTTCCCGATCTCGGCGGCGTCGACGTCGAGATGGACGACGGTCGCACCCGGCGCGAACGCGGAGAGCTTGCCGGTGACGCGGTCGTCGAAGCGCGCGCCGACCGCGACCAGCACGTCGCACTTGTTCATCGCCCAGTTCGACCACTTGGCGCCGTGCATGCCCGGCCAGCCGAAGTGGAGGTCGTGCGTCTCCGGGAACGAGCTCTTGGCCATCAGCGTCGTGACCACCGGGAGCTGCCACAGCTCCGCCAGCGCGCGAAGCTCGTCGCAGGCCTCGGCGTTGATCGTCCCGCCGCCGACGTAGAGGACGGGCCGCTGCGCGTCGGCGATCGCCTGCGCCGCCGCTCGAACCTGCTTCGCGTTCACGGTCGCAGCCGGGCGCCAGCCGGGCAGATCGATCGAGTCCGGATAGCTGAAGTCGATCTCCGCCTCCTGGACGTCGCGCGGAATGTCGACGAGCACCGGGCCGCAGCGCCCCGTGCTGGCGACGTGGAACGCAGCCTTGATCGCGTGCGGCAGCTCGTCCACGTCCTGGACGAGCCACGAGTGCTTGACGATCGGAATCGTGATGCCGGTGATGTCGCACTCCTGGAAGGCGTCGGTGCCGATCAGGTGCGACCGCACCTGCCCCGTCACGCAGACGAGCGGCGTCGAGTCCATCCAGGCATCGGCGATCGGCGTCACCAGGTTCGTCGCCCCCGGCCCGGAGGTGGCGAAGGCGACACCGACGCGGCCGGAGGCGCGCGCGAAGCCCTGGGCCATGTGGCCCGCACCCTGCTCGTGCCGCGCCAGGACGTGACGGATCGTCGTCCCCCGCGCAAGCGCGTCGTAGGTCGGGAGGATCGCGCCGCCCGGGATGCCGAACACCGTCTCGACGCCCTCGGCCTCGAGCGAGCGCAGCAGAGCGTCGGCGCCGTTCATCAGCATCTAGACAGCCTCCGTGAGGAATTCGGCGTTGGAGTGCGATTGCGGCAGCCGAGCGAGTACGGCGTCGGTCAGCTCGCTGCTCATGGAGACGGTACCGACGGCGCGCGGTTCCCGGTTTCCGCGCACATACGAGACCGCGGAGGAGAGCGTTGCCGCGGCGCCTCGCTGGCCGAGGCCCTCGCCGAGCATCAGCGCGGCTGCGAGCAGCATCGAGCTCGGATCCGCGACGCCCTGGCCCGCGATGTCGGCCGCGGTTCCGTGGCTCGGACCGAAGATGCCCGGGCCGTCCTCGGCGAGCCTGCCCCAGGCGAGCACCCGCCGGGCGTCGAGGCACCAGCCCAGCTCGGCGAGCGGGACGAGCAGCGGCAGAGCGCAGACGATGACGTCGAACGACTCAGGGTTCGACACGAGCGTGCGGATCGTGCGGCGCGTCGAGAGGAGCGTGACCTCCAGGCCGTCGTCGCGTTCCGAGGCTGCGGCCGCCTCGGCCGTCCAGCCGTCCTCGCTCCCGACGAACGTCAGGTGGCCTCGGCTCGAGCGTGCCGTGGCGATCGCGCGCTCGAGCGTCCAGGCCCACGCGTCGGGGCGGAGTGGGGCGACGAACGTGATCGCCGCTCCCCGCAGCCGGGCGCGCATCACCGCGGCCCGCAGGTCGAGCTCCCCTTCCAGCGAGTGCAGGAGCGTCCGGTCGATCGTGGCGGCGAGAATCGCATCCGCGGCGAGCGCGGCGTTCCGCGACGCGAGCGGGAACGGCTGTCCGACCCGCATCGTCGCGTCGGCCCCGAACGGGACGTGCTCCTCCTCGAGCTCGAAGCCGTGGAGGCGAGCCGCTGCCCTCATGCCACGGCTCGCTTGGGCCATCACCTCGGGCCCGATCCCGTCACCCGCGAGACAGGCGATCGAAAAGGCAGTCACGTCAACGTCACCTCCTGGAAGAGCTCGTGGATTGAGACCTCGCCTCCCTGGTCGGCGCGGGCCTTGAAGCGTGCGAACGCCACGACGAGCGCGTCCTCGTCGAGGCTCAGTCCCGCCTCCTCGCAGGCGCGGGAGAAGGCATGGCGCCCGGAGTGCTTGCCGAGCGGCAGCGTCATCGCCAGGCCGAGCTCGCCGGGGTCGATGATCTGGTACGTCGCGACGTCCTTGAGCAGCCCGTCCTGGTGGATGCCGGCCTCGTGCGCGAAGGCGTTCGCGCCCACGATCGCCTTGTTCGGGGGTACCGGGTAGTTCGTGAGGCGCTCGACGAGGCGTGAGGCGGGGCCGATCTGCGAGAGGTCGATGTCCGTGTGCGCTTGCAGGGCGTCGCCGCGCACGCGCATCGCCATCACGATCTCCTCGAGCGACGCGTTGCCGGCACGCTCGCCGATGCCGTTCACCGTGCACTCGAGCTGCTGCACGCCGGCGGCGAGCGCTGCCAGCGAGTTCGCAACTGCGAGCCCGAGGTCGTCGTGGCAGTGGGCCGACAGCGCTACGTGCTCGAGCTCCGGGCAGAGCTGGCGTACGTAGCGGATGAACGTCGTGTACTCGGCCGGCAGCATGTAGCCGACGGTGTCGGGGAGGTTGATCGTCGTCGCGCCGGCCTCGACGGCGGCACGGCAGACGGTGGCGACGAACTCGGGATCGGAACGCGTCGCGTCCTCGCAGGAGAACTCGACCTCGTCCACGCTCGCGCACGCACGGGTGACCGAGGACGTTGCGTGGGCGACGACCTCGTCCGGCGTCAGGCGAAGCTTCTTCTCCATGTGCAGCGCGCTGGTCGCGAGGAAGATGTGGATGCGCGAGCGTGGCGCGTCCTCGAGCGCCGCCGTCGCGGCGTCGATGTCGGTGTCGCTCGCGCGGCAGAGCGAGGCGACGGTGACGTGCTTCGCCGCCTGCGCGACGGCCCGCACCCCTTCGAAATCGCCGGGCGAGGAGGCCGCGAAGCCTGCCTCGATGACGTCCACGCCGAGCCGCTCGAGCTGCTCGCCGATCTCCACCTTCTCGTCCGGCCGCAGGGCGATTCCCGGCGCCTGCTCGCCGTCCCGAAGCGTCGTATCGAAAATTGTGATCCTGCGAGAGCTCAACGTGTTCCTCCTTGACTCGCCCGCGAATGCAGGCGGACCTGTGGCGTCCGATGTGGGCGTGTGCGCCTTGCAGCGCGTGGTCGATACTCCCCCTAGAGGGGGAGAATCAGGAGGATGAGGCCGATGGACCCGGACGGGCGAGTGGCGCCGCGAGGGCGCGAGCTCCGGGCTACGAAAGACATCGGCATCGCCACAGTCTGGTGACGAAGCTTTACTTTGTCAAGTGGCTGTAGCTCATACAGCTTTGCGGCGGGACCGGTCGAAGTGCGAGGTTTGTCGGCCTGGACTTGCGGTAAAGTTGACGAGGAGTAAAGTCGCTTCTAAAGGTACATCGCGACTTCCGGCGAGCGATCCCCGCCCGCCGTTTCACATGGAGGCAACTGACCGGTGAAGACACAGGAGCTCGAGGACGTCGACTTCGCGCGCAGCGCGGTCTCGTCCACCGGCGAGATCGTCGCCGCGAAATGGACACCGTTGCTCATCCACGAGCTCGGCGGCGGAACTCGCCGTTTCCGGGAGCTCGAACGCGTCTGTGAGGGTATGAGCACCCGAACGCTCGCCGACCGTCTACGGACGCTCGAGCAGGCCGGCGTCGTCGCCAGACACAGCTATCCGGAGTCTCCGCCGCGCGTCGAGTACCAGCTGACCGAGAAGGGCAGGGCGCTCCTCCCGATCATTCGCGAGATGCGAAAGTTCGGCACGAACTGGCTCGTTCCCGGCGCCGCGCGCGGCGCGGCCCGCTCCAGCACCGTAGCGCTAGTCGCGACCGACGCCGAGCGCCGCCAGGAAGTCGTCCGCGTCCGCCTCGATCTGGCGGGCGGGATAGTGCGAGTCGCGGGTGCTCGGCCTGATGCCGCTCCCCGAGACGACGAGGACGACGCGCTCGCCCGACGCGATCTCCCCTGAGCGGACCAGCTCGACGAGGGTGCCGAAGGCGACGCCGCCGGCCGGATCGGCGAGGACGCCGGAGTTCTCGGCCAGCAGCTCGGTGCTCGACTCGATCAGATCCTCCGCGAGCGTGGTGATCGAGCCGCCGGACATCCGGGCGGCGCCGATCGCGAGCTCGCCGTAGCTCGGATCGCCCACGGCCAGCGAGCGGGCGACCGTGTTCGGCGTCACGCGCGACGGTGGACGCTCGTCGGCCCACGCTGCGGCGACCGGCGGGCAACCGCCCGGCTGCGCTCCGTACATCCGCGGCGGTCCGTCGACGACGAGCCCGTGGTCGGCGAGCTCGACGAAGCCCTGGGCGATCTTCGCGAAGAGGGTTCCGGACGCAACCGGACTGACGACCGCGTCCGGCGTCTCCCAGTTCAGCTGCTCTGCGATCTCGTACGCGATCGTCTTGATGCCCTCGACGGCGAACGGCGTGCAGGTTTCCCTCGAGGAAGCCCCACGGGAACAGGTGCTCGAGCTCCCGTTCCAGGCGCCGGCAGTCCTCGAACGTCCCGCGCACGGTGAAGACGCTCGCGCCGTAGGTCGCGGAAGGAAGCACGGGCTCGTCGGTGTCCGCCGGGCTGAGAATCACTCCCTCGAGCCCTGCCGCGGCGCACCCGGCCGCGACAGCCGCTCCGAGGTTTCCGGTCGAGGCGCAGAAGAGCGTCTCGATCCCGAAGCCCTGGGCAGCCGCCAGCGCGCTGGCAGCCATTCGATCCTTGAAGGAATGCGTCGGGTTCGCGGACTCCAGCTTCAGGTGGACGTCGATGTCGAGCGCCGCCGAGATCCTGGGCGCCGGCACGAGCGGTGTCGGGCTCGGCATCGCCGTGTCGCGGTGCGGCAGCAGCGCTCCGCGGCTCCAGAGCGAGCGCGGGTCGTCGAGCACGCCGCGGCTCCCGTCCCAGACATAGCGGACGTCGAGTGGGCCCGAGCAGGCATCACAGCTCGAGAGCGGCGCGAGCGGATGCGTCGCTTCGCAGATCCTGCAGCTGAGCATCGCGCTGTTCACTCATCCGCCTCTGTGAATCGAGCTAGCCGGCGGGGCGGGTGAGAAAGGCCGACTAGCGCAAACGCGCGCGCACGATAATAAGGCCCTCAATAAGGCCTGCGGCCGGACATGCGAGCTTGTGCGCGCTCATGCTGGTCTGAGAGTAGACGTCCGCGACGAGTTCTGCAAATAAACCGCGTTAGCGCCGCCGCCGGCCATCGCCGGCAGCAGGATCACCGAGCTGCCGCCGACGGGCGTGTCCAACCCCTCCAGGGTGCGCACGTCGTCGCGGCCGACGTAGACGTTGACGAACGGCGACAGATCTCCCTCCTCGAAGAGATTGGCGCGCAACGCTGGATAGCGAGTGGCCAGGTCCTCGAGGACCTGGCGCACGGTCTCACCTTCGCCGAGCACTTCGCGCTGGCCCTCGACCTGGTCGCGCAGCATGGGTGGGATCCGGACGGGCGTCATCGGCGGGTCACTTTACTTGATACAGCGCTTCGGTCAGTGTGAAGCGGTCGAGCCAGATTGCACTCCCGGTGACCGCGCCCTCGCAGCCGAGCTCGCGCAGCACGCGCAGATCGTCGAGCGTGGCGATCCCTCCGGCCGCGAGCACCGGCAGGCCCGCTTCGAGCACGCTCTCCAGGAGAGGAACATCCGGGCCCGAGAGCGTTCCGTCCCGCTGTGCGCTGGTCACGAGGACGCGGTGGATGCCGGCTGCGGCGCAGCGGCGGGCGAGCTCCCCCGGCGTGAGCTCGGCTGAGCGCGTCCAGCCGTTCACGGTCACCGTGCCGTCGACGAGCGTCGATCGCCACCGCGATGCCATCGCCGAACCGAGCCGCGGCCGCGAGCAGGAACTCGTCCTCGAGCGCGGCGGTGCCGACGAGCACGCGCTCTGCACCGGCCTCGAGCGCGTCTCCGATCGAGTCGAGGCTGCGGTAGCCGCCGCCGACCTGTACCGGCGGACCGACCGAGGCGACGCGAGAGACGAGATCGAGGTCGGGAGCACCCGAGAACGCGCCGTCGAGGTCGACGAGGTGGAGCCAGGCGGCGCCCTCCGCTGCGAAGCGCTCAGCCGCGGCGACCGGATCGCCACCCTCGACGGTCACTGCCTCCCGGCGGCCCTCCGAGAGGCGAACGACGCGGCCCTCGAGAACGTCGATCGCAGGGTAGATCGTGAAGTCTTTGCGCGTTAGCACGCTAGCATGTTAGCATGCACGAATGGCTCTCGATCTCAAACGCGACGTCGAGCAGGTTCCCGGGCTCGACGACCTGGCCGACGCGGTGCTGACCCTGCGCACGCGCGACGAGGCGCGCCGCTTCCTGCGCGATCTCTGCACGCTCCCCGAGCTCGAAGCGCTCACGCACCGGTGGCAGACGGCGAAGCTGCTCGAGCAGCACGTCCCGTACGTCGAGATCGCCGAACGCGTTCCGACGAGCACCGCCACGGTGACGCGTGTCGCGCAGTGGCTGCGGAACGGCACCGGCGGCTACCGGATCGCGCTCGACCGGACGCACAGAAAGCGAAAGCGCGGCCTAGATGGCGTCGAACGGCTTCATCCGCGCCGGCGCGAACGGCCGGCTCACCCTCGGCGTCCCCTCCAAGGGGCGAATGTCCGAGCCGGCGCTGCGGCTGTGCGCCGAGGCGGGGCTGAACTTCGAGGCAACCGACCGGGCGCTGCTCGTCCCGTGCGCGAACGCACCCGTCGATCTGCTGCTCGTGCGCGCGGACGACGTCCCGGAGTACGTCCAGGACGGAGTCGTCGACGTCGGGATCACCGGCGCCAACCTGGTCGCCGAGGCCGGGGCGAACGTGATCACGCTGGCGGAGCTCGGGTTCGCCCGTTGCACGCTGCAGGCGGCGGTGCCGGACGACGCACCGCAGACGGAGCTGACCGACCTCAACGGCCTCCGCATCGCGACCGCCTATCCCGCCACGACGAAGACCCGGCTGGCGGAGCTCGGCGTCGAGGCCGAGCTCGTGCCGCGTGTCCGGGTCGGTCGAGGCCGCGCCGCGGCTCGGCCTCTCGGACGCGATCGTCGATCTCGTCTCGACCGGGTCGACGGCGAGCGCGAACGGCCTGAGGCTGCTCGGCAGCCTGCTCGAGTCCCAGGCGGTGCTGATCGCGAGCGAGGCCGCGGTCGGTGAGCGCCGCGAGCTCGTCGAGCGGGTCGTGCTGATGGTCTCCGGCGTCGTCGCGGCGCGCCGCCGCCGCTATCTGATGCTGAACGCCCCGCGCTCTGCGCTCGAGGAGATCAGTGCGCTGCTGCCGGGGATGGGCGCTCCGTCCGTGATCGACCTCGCCGAGCCGGGCCAGATCGCGGTGCACGCCGCGGTCGACGCCGACGACATCTGGAACCTGCTGGCGCCGCTCAAGGCCGCCGGCGCCTCGTCGATCCTGGTGCTTGCCGGTGGAGCGGCTCGTCGCGTGAGAGGCGCGAACTTCGAGGACGTGCTGCCGCTCGTCGCGGAGATCGTCGCGGACGTGCGGGAGCGCGGCGACGAGGCGCTGCTCGACTGGACCGAGCGCTTCGACGGGGAGCGGCCGGAGCTGAGGGTGCCCGCAGACCAGCTCCGCTCGGCGCGCCTAGAGCCGGACGAGCTCGACGCCCTGCGGGCGCTCGCGGACGCGGTCGCCGCCTTCTGCGAGCCGCAGCGGCCGCCGGACGTCGCACTCGAAGCCGTCGAGGGCGTGCACTCGGAGCGGCGCTGGGTCCCGCTGGCGTCGGTCGGCGTCTACGTCCCGGGCGGGCGGGCGACCTATCCGTCCTCGCTCGTGATGGCGGCGGTGCCGGCGCGTGTTGCCGGGGTCGAGCGCATCGCGATCGTGACGCCGAAAGCCTCCGAGGCGACGCTCGCCGCCGCGCACGCCCTCGGAATCGACGAGGTCTACGCGGTCGGCGGCGCCCAGGCGGTGGCCGCGCTTGCCTTCGGCACGGAGACGATCGCGCCGGTCGACAAGATCGTCGGCCCCGGCAACCGCTGGGTCACGGCGGCGAAGCTGCTGGTCTCGAGCCACGTCGCCATCGACCTTCCGGCCGGGCCGAGCGAGGTCGTCCTGATCGCCGATGCCTCGGCCGATCCCGCCCGCTGTGCGGCCGACCTGCTCGCGCAGGCCGAGCACGGCCCCGACAGCGAGGCCATTCTCCTGAGCCTCGATCCCGAGCTCTCGGCGGCGGTCCGGAGCCCTCGTCGCCGGCACCGACAACGTCTCGGTCCGCGATGTGGCGACGGTGGACGAGGCGCTCGCGCTCTCGGAGGCCTACGCGCCGGAGCATCTCGAGCTCTGGGTGGCCGACCCGGAGCCGCTGCTCGAGCGGATCCGCAACGCGGGCACGGTCTTCGTCCGCACGTCCGCCGTCGTCGGCGACTACGCCGCCGGCGCGACGCACATCCTCCCGACCGGGGGCCTGGCGCGAGGCTCGGGCGGGCTCGGGCTCGAGACGTTCCTCAAGCCCGTGCAGGTCGTCCGCGGCCGCCGAGCTCTCGCACGCGCGCGCGATCGGGCTGCCGCTGGCCCGTCTCGAAGGGCTCCCGTTGCACGCGGCCGCCCTGGAGCTGGCGTGAGAGCGCAGCCGCTCCCGGAGGGCTTCCGCGCCTACGAATGGTCGCCGTCGTCGGTCGGACGTGGCCGCGCGGCACGGCCTGCGGCCGGAGCAGATCCTGCGCTACGACCAGAACACGCCGCCCGTCCCCGGCGTGCCGCAGGTGCCGCTGGCGGAGAGCTTCGCGCGGCTGCAGGAGTATCCGGACGGGACGTTCGGGGAGCTGCGGGAGGCCGCCGCCGGCTACTGCGGCGTCGACGGCCGAGCAGGTGGTCGTCGGCGCCGGTGCCGACGAGCTGATCCTGGTGTGCGCGCGCACCTATCTCGGCCCCGGCACGCTCGGCGGCGATCGAGGAGCCCACCTACGGCCTCTACCGGATCGCGACGGAGCTTGCCGGAGCGTCGATCACGAACTCAGCCGAGGGCGCGGACGTGATCTGGGTGTGCAATCCGAACAATCCGACCGGCGAGCTGCGCGACCCCGCCGAGATCGGAGCGCTCGCCCGTGCGCACCCGGAAGCGGCGGTCGTGGTCGACGAGGCGTACTACGAGTACGCGGGTGCGACCTGTGTGCCGCTGATCGCCGAGCAGCCGAACCTGATCGTCCTGCGGACGCTCTCGAAGGCCTTCGGCTTCGCCTCGCTGCGCGTCGGCTGGGCGGTCGCCTCGCCGGAGGCGGCGGCGGAGCTCGAGCTGCGCCGCCCGCCGGCGAGCGTGAGCGGTCCTGCCGCCCGGATCGGCGCCGCAGCGCTGCGCGAGCCGCGCATCGACGTCACGGACACGCTCGCGGAGCGGGAGAGGGTGCGCGCCTCGCTCGTGGCGGCAGGGCACGACTGCCCCGAGGGGCACGGCAACTTCGTCTTCGTCCGCTCCGAGGAACCGCTCGGCGCGAGGCTGGAGGAGCAG
Organism: uncultured Gaiellaceae bacterium; assembly: GCA_963847255.1. Lineage (GTDB taxonomy): Bacteria > Actinomycetota > Thermoleophilia > Gaiellales > Gaiellaceae > Gaiellasilicea. The sequence continues at coordinate 141,748 of CAWJYW010000011.1, read as the reverse complement.
GGGCTTGTCGTGCGCGTGGTCGGCGGCGGCATCCGGATCACCCTGCGGCGGCCGCGCGAGAACGACGTCCTCCTGGCGGCGCTCGGTGCCGCGCCCGAGCCGGCACCCGGTCGCACCGCCTACGTCACGCGGACGAGCACGGAGACGGCGCTGAGCCTGTCCCTCGACCTCGACGGCGCGGGCCGTGCCCGCTGCCAGACCGGGCGTCGGATTCCTCGACCACCTGCTCACGCTCTGGGCGTTCCACGCCGGCGTCGATCTCGAGCTGCTCGCGGGTGGCGACCTCGACGTCGACGAGCACCACACGGTCGAGGACGTCCTCGCCGCGCTCGGCGACGCTCTGGCCGAGGCGCTCGGCGACCGGCAGGGGATCGCGCGCTACGGCGCGGCGACGGTACCGATGGACGAGGCGAGCGCAACTGCCGCCGTCGACCTCGTCAAGCGACCGCACGCCGAGATCTCGCTCGCGTTCACCGGCGAGCGCGTCGGCGGGCTCGCCCTCTCGCTGCTGCCGCACGCGCTGGAGCGCTTCGCGATGCAGGCCGGCTGCACGATTCACGTCACCGCCGCCGGAACGGACGACCACCACGTGGCCGAGGCGGCGTTCAAGGCGCTCGGCCGGGCGCTGCGGGAGGCGTGCACACCCGCAGCCGGCGGCGTCCAGTCCACGAAGGGGCTCGCGTGAAGGTCGTGCTCGCGGACTACGGCGCCGGAAATCTGCGCAGCGTCTGCTCGGCGCTCGCCCGCGCGGGCGCGCAGCCCGTCGTCACGAAGGATCCGGCAGAGGTCGCCGGCGCGCCCCTGGCGATCGTCGCCGGAGTCGGCCACGCCGCGCGCGCCGCCGAGGGGCTGGGGCCGCTGGCGGACGTGCTGCGTGATCGCGTCGCTGCCGGCCGGCCCGTGTTCGGGATCTGCGTCGGGCTCCAGATCCTCTTCGAGCAAAGCGACGAGGGGGGCGAGGGCCTCGGTCTGCTCGCCGGCCGGGTGCGCAGGCTCGACGCGCCGACGGTTCCGCACATGGGCTGGAACGAGCTCGAGTTCCCCCGGCGGTCGCGCATCCTCGACGGTCTCGACGGCGCAGACGTCTACTTCGCCCACAGCTATGCGGTGCAGCCGGACGACGACGACCTCGTGGTCGCCCGGGTCGACCACGCCGGCGCGGTCGTCGCCGCCGTCGAGGACGGCGTCCTGGCCGGTGTCCAGTTCCATCCCGAGCGGAGCGGTGCCGCCGGAGCCCGCGTGCTCGAGAACGTGCTGCAGTGGTCAAGAAGCGCCTGATCCCCTGCCTCGACGTCGCCGGCGGCCGCGTCGTCAAGGGCGTGCGCTTCGAGTCGCTGCGCGACGTCGGCGATCCGGTCGAGCTCGCCCAGCGCTACTCGGACGTCGGCGCCGACGAGCTCGTCTTCCTGGACATCACCGCGACCGTTGACGGCCGGGGACCGATGCTCGAGCTCGTCGAACACGCCGCGGAGCGGCTGACGATTCCGTTCACGGTCGGCGGCGGGATCTCGGATCTCGAGGACGCTCGCTCGCTGCTCCGCGCCGGGGCCGACAAGGTCGCGGTCAACCGCGCGGCGTTCGACGATCCCGCGCTGCTGACCGGGCTGGCAGCCGAGTTCGGTGCGCAGGCGGTGGTCTGCGCGATCGACGCGCGCGGAGGCCGCGTCGTCACTCACGGCGGCAGGACCGAGCGGGACGCGGACGCGGTCGCCTGGGCGCGCGAGGCGGTGGCGCGGGGCGCGGGCGAGCTGCTCGTGACGTCGATCGACGCCGACGGGACGAGAGAGGGCTACGACCTGGAGCTGACGGCGGCGATGGTGGACGCGGTCGACGTGCCGGTGATCGCCTCGGGGGGTGCAGGCGAGGCGCGGCATCTGGCAGAGGCGTTCGACGTGGGTGCAGAGGCTGCGCTCGTCGCCTCGATCGTGCACGAGCGGCCGGAACGGGTGCAGGAGCTGAAAGCGGAGCTCAAGGAGGCGGGATGGAACGTCCGGATCTGATGCCCGCAATCGTGCAGGACGCGGACACGAACCGCGTGCTGATGCTGGCCTGGATGGACGAGGAGGCGCTCCGCCGCACGCGCGAGAGCGGGGAGGCCTGGTTCTGGAGCCGGTCGCGCGAGACCTACTGGCGCAAGGGCGAGACGTCCGGCAACACGCTCGCGGTCGAAGAGCTCCGCGAGGACTGCGACGCCGACACGATCCTCCTCCGCGTGCGCCCGGCCGGCCCCGTCTGCCACACCGGTGCGGAGTCGTGCTTCGCGCCCTGGCTGTGGCGCGTGATCACCGAGCGAGCGCTGCAGCGGCCGGAAGGCTCGTACGTCGTGACGCTGCTCGACGATCCGTCGCTCGCCGCCCGAAAGGTGGGAGAGGAAGGGCTCGAAGCTGCGCTCGCGGGCGCCGGGGAGTCGGATCAGCGGCTCGTGGAGGAGCTGGCCGATCTCTGGTTCCACAGCTATGCGCTGCTGGCCGCGCGCGGGCTCGACCCGAGCCTCGTCGAAGAGGAGCTAAGCCGCCGCGCGCACGACCGCTAGTGCGCCGGCTGCCGGGCCTGCTCCGGCCGCGGTGACATCGGCAAGCTCGAACCTCGGGCCCGGCCCGTCCCGAGCGAGGAGCAGGAACGCCGCAGCTTCCTCGGGCTCGTCGGCCCCCGCCCGGCGCAGGCCGTCGAAGAGCGTCTCCCCGTAGGCCTCGACGCCGCCGGCGAGAACGGCGTCGGCCCGGCCGAGCTCGAGCAGGTCGAGCGCCTGACCGAGTGCGTCGAGCCCCGCCGTCTCGCCGCAGAGGGTCACGTTCGGGCCCGCGAGCCCGAAGAGGATCCCCAGATACCCGGCGTGCGCGTTGACGACGACGTTGGGGAAGTTCGACGGGTTGACGAGCCCCGGCCCGTCCGTGAGGGCAACGCGGTTGAACTCGACGAGCGGCTCGATGCTTGCGAAGCGCGTTCCCAGGACGACGGCACAGCGCTCTCGTGCAGCCGGCGGCGGCTGCGGATGACGGAGCGCCGTCGCCGCCGCGACGCAGGCGAGCCGGCTCGCGCGGGAGAGCGGACGCAGGCCGCGCAGCTGCAGATGCTCGTCGACGTCGAAGTCGCGGTCGGGAGTGATCCAGCCCGCTCCGAGCACGACGGCCATCTTCAGCCGGCCGCCCGCAGGACGAGCGATGCGTTGGCGCCGCCGAAGGCGTAGGCGTTGCTGAGAACCGCGCCGAGCTCCAGCTCGCGGGGCTCGTTCGGAATCGCGTCCCAGTCGCACTCCGGATCGGCTCGGAGGAAGTTCCAGGTGGGCGGTGCGACTTGCCGGCGGAGCGCCTGTACGCAGGCGACCGCCTCGAGTGCGCTCGCCGCTCCGAGCCCGTGGCCGGTGAGCGCCTTGATCGAGCTCATCGGCGGCCCGCTCTTCCCGAAGACGGCTCGGGCGGCAGCGACCTCCGCGCGGTCGTTGGCGGGCGTCCCGGTGCCGTGGGCTGAGAGGTAGCCGATCTCGCGGCGGTCGGCCCCCGCGTCCTCCAGCGCCGCCTTCATCGCCCGTGCCGCGCCGCGCCCCTGCGGGTCCGGACTGACGATGTGGAACGCGTCGCCCGAGAGGCCGATCCCCGCGAGCTCCGCGAGCGGCTCGGCTCCGCGGGCGGCCGCCGCCGTCGCCGACTCGACGAGGAGCATTCCCGCTCCCTCGCCGAGCACCAGTCCGTCGCGGTCGGCGCTGAACGGCCGGCACGCCTCGGTGGCGAGCGCTCCGAGCCGCGCGAATCCCGTGAACGCGACGCGCGAGAACGCGTCGGTTCCACCGGCGAGAACCGCGTCTGCCCGCCCGAGCCGGACGAGGTCGAGTGCGTGGCCGAGGGCGTAGTTGCCGGCGGCGCACGCTCCGGCGAGCACGGTGACCCGACCGCCGAGGCCGAGCTCGGCCGCGACGTCCTGTCCGACGCGGTCCGGGCCCGAGCGGACGAGCTCCTCCGCCGGGACGGTGCCCGCCCGCACGTCCGCCGGATCCCACGCCTCGAGCCAGCAGCTCTCTCCCATCGTGGTGCCGATCGAGAGGCCGACGTCCGTTCCGGCGAGGCCCGCCTGAGCGAGCGCCTGCCGCCCCGCCGCGGCGGCGAGCAGCGCGGCGCGCCCCGGCCGCGGGTCCCGTGGCGCTCTCGAGCGCGAGGCCGCGCACCTCGCAGCCGATCTGGGATGGAAAGGGAGTTGCGTCGAACGATTCGACCTGGGCCACACCTGTCGCTCCCGAGAGAAGCGACGCCCAGAAGGTCTCGACGTCCACGCCGACGGGCGAGACGACGCCGAGGCCGGTGACTACCGCCCGCTCGATGCGGCCTCCTGCTCGGCCAGCCGCGTCCGCGTCAGCGCCACGAGGCTGCCGAAGGTCGTGATCCCCTTCAGCTCCTCGACCGTGAAGCTGAGCGCGTAGCGCCGCTCGACGTCGACCGCGATCTCCATCGCCATCAGCGAGTCGACTCCCGCGTCCGCCAGCGTGCCGCTCAGATCGATGGAGCCCGGGTCGAGCTCCGCCACCTCCGCGACGATCGCGCGGAGCTCGTCCTCGATCGCGTCCTCGGTCACGCTGCGAGCTCCGGTGCCGGCGCGAAGACGCGCTCGGCACGGCGGGCGCCTTCCGCGGTCCCCGCGAGGAGCGCGAGAGGGTCGCCGATGATGCGGTACGGCGTCTGTGAGACCGCGTGCGTCGAGGCCGCGAGCAGCGCGGGCCCGAGGCGGGACTCGCCAGAGCGGAGTGAGTCGGCGAGGCCGAGCATCCAGCGCATGTTGTCGACGTGAGCGACGACGTCCACCGCTCCGACCGCCGCCGCGGCTGCCCCGCCCGTGACGACGGCTTCCGAGAAGGAGAGGCCGACCCGCCAGCGGTTCGCGGTCAGGCAGGTGACCGAGAAGAGCGCGCCGAGCGGCTCGCCGCCCGCCTCCACGAGGTGGCTGGCCCGGAGGCCGTGGTAGCCGGCCCAGCCCTTCGGCCGGCCGTGCCCGAAGTAGATGCCGACACCGAGCCCGAGCCGCAGCCCTTCGACGAGGTCGGATCGTGTGATCCGCTCGGACGTCCAGCGATAGACCGGGAAGGGAGGCGCGCCGCCACGGCACAGGTTCGCCTCGAGACGTCCGGCGAGCTGGAGGTACCGCGGCTCCCACTGGCCGAGCACGGCGAGCGGGCCGGGTGGTCCCGGCCGGCGCTGGACCCTCGCCGCCGCCCTGGCGAAGACCTCGAGACCGGAGCCGAGGTCGGGCAGCCAGCCCGCAGGCACCGCCCGCCCCGACGGATCGACGAGGAACGGCCCCGGCAGGGCCGTACGCGGAGCGCGCCGCCGGTCGTCGACGAGCAGCAGCCCCTCGGCGCCGGCCGCCGCCTCGCACAGCGCTTCGATCGGGCCGGGGTCGACCACCCGTACCTCGCGTAGGCGCTCGTGCTCCCGCAGGAGCGGGCGGAGCGGCCCGAGGGCCGCTCCCGGTGCCGCGACGACGAAGCGTCACGCGGCCTGCACCTCCGCGATGTACGGGTCGTACGCCGTCGTGCTGTTGCCGTCCTTCTTCTCCTGGAAGTAGTCGGCCATGATCTGCGCCTGCTGCTCCGGGTTGAAGTGGTCGAGCTTGCCGCCGGCGGTCGTGTTCGCCGTCAGGGCCGCCTGCCCGCCGTAGTTGTAGGCCGACTGCCCCTGCGTTCCCTGGGAGAAGAGCGAGTGGCCCATGTAGTACGGGCCGGTGTTCTCGCCCTGCCAGACGTGGCCCAGCTCGTGGATCAGCGTGTGCCGGTTGCCTCTCGTCGTCGTGTCGAAGTTGTCCGGCAGGTGGATGATCCGCATCGTCGTCACCGGCACGGCGTTGTCGCGGAACCAGTCGCTCATCCCCGAGACGAACGAGCCCTCGAAGACCTGGACGTCGTCGAGCGGCACCGTCGACTTGTAGACGATCTTCGCGTCGGTCTTCTCCTCGGCGCGGAGCTTGCGGAACACGCCGAAGACCTCGAGGATGACTGCGATCGCCACGTCGAGCGCGCCGACGCCGGCCTCGATCACGCCCTTGAGCACGTCCAGCAGCCCCTCGCCGATGTTCTTCAGCGACTGGATCACCTTCTTCTGCAGGTCGCGGGTGGGCTGGATGAACGCGGACTGCACGATGTCGCCGACCGTCTTTCCGAGCTCGCGCATCGCCTTGGCGAGGTTGTCGAGCGCGTGCTGCGGGTGCCGGATCGTGTCGCTCACGAGCTGAGCGATCGTGACACCGGCGGCGAGCAGCTCCGCCGTGACCTCCTTCACGACCTGGAACGCCCTGGTGACGGCCCAGCCGATCAGGTCTGCGACCGCGGCTCCCGCCTTGAGCAGGCCCTTGACGACCGCCCGCAGCCCGTCGATCGCATCCGTTGCGATCCACGTGAGCACGTAGCTGATCGAGTTCTTCAGCCGCTGCGTCGCCTCGCCGAGCAGCTCGAGGGCGGCATCGCCTGCGGCGGCGGCCCAGCGGAACACCTCGGTGAGCGCGATCCCGGCTGCCTCGATCGCCTTCACGATGCCCTCGAAGACGGCGGCCGTCTTCGCGGCCGCCCACTCGAGCACCTCGTCGACGCTCTTCTTCACGTAGCGGATGGCGAGCACCGCTTCGCGGTAGAGCCGGTCGGCGACCGAGGCGGCCTGCGTCAGCACCCAGTCGAGGATGTCGCCGACCGGGCCGAGCGCCTTGAGGACTCCGTTGACCATCTTCCGGAAGACGAAGTAGCTCTTCGCCAGCGCCTGCGCGAGCATGTCCGCGACCGCCAGGCCTGCCTCGATCATCGCGTCGATCAGCCGCGCGGCCGTCCGGTAGGTGAACGCGATCACCGAGCCGACGAACTCGACGACCGTCTTCCCGAGCTGCACCGCCGCCTTGACGATGTCGCGGAGAAGGTTGCCGGCGAGCCGGAGCCCCTCGCGGATGACGTCGAGCAGCTTCCGCCCGAGGTCGAACGCCGCCTCGACGATCCGCTTGATCGCGTTGAAGCCCCAGGCGGCGATCTTGCTGACGAGGTCCGCGAGAGCGGCGCCGAAGCGGAGGGCCGCCTGGGCGATCTTCCGGGCGAGCGCCACGGCAGCGTTCGCAATGTACTCCGCGACCTCGAGGAGGGCGTTTCCGACCTCGACGAGAGCCTTGACGACGGCGTCGAGCACCGCTGCCGCCGCGTTCTTGACCGCGTCGATCAGCTCGGCGACCGCCTTTCCGATCGCGCGGAGCGCTCGAACGACTCCCGCGACGACGCCGACGGCGAAGCGCGCCGCCTCCTCGAGGAGCTCCCGGACCGCGCGTCCGAGCTCGAGCAGGGCGCGGACCATGTTCTCCAGCAGGGAGGCAGCTGCCTGGAACGCCTGGTTGATCAGGTTCCCGATCGTCTTGCCGACCGCGATCAGTGCCTCCGCGAACTTCTTCACGGTTGCGTAGACCTGCGTCGCCATCCAGGAGAGCAGCTCGCCGAGCTGGTGGCCGAGCTGGTCGATCGCACGGAGCACCGTCTGGAGCGCTGCGCCGACGAGGTTTGCGATGTCGTTCAGCACCTGGAACATCGAGCGGCCGGCGTCGACGATTCCCTGGATCATCTTCTTCACGAATGCGAGCGTGTTGGCGACCGCCGCTTCGAGCGCGCTCGTGACGATGTTGAGGATCGTTTGCCCCGCGAGGAGCAGTCCCTTGGCGAGGTTCGCCATCTGGGCGACGGTGAAATCGACCGCGGCGACGATGAACGCCGCGATCGAGCCGACGACTCCGACCACGGCCGAGACGACCGCGTCCACCGCCTGCTTGACGGCGTCGACGATGTCCTCGACCAGCTCGACGATCGCGGAGTCGTTCGGGTCGTCCTCGACCGGGCGCGTCTCGATCGTCGCCCCCAGGTCGACGAGGTAGAGGAGCACCTCGCGGAGCGCCTTCTTGTCCTTCTTGCCGGTCTCTGTCAGCACGAAGTCCTTCATCAGCGCCCGGCCCTGGGCGGAGGGGAGCTCACCGATCGCGTGCACGACCCAGCGGTCCTGCTCGGCTTTCCGGTAGCCGTCGATCAGGGTGCGCCGCTCCTTCGCGGGGCGGAGGGCGACCGCCTGGAAGAGCTGGCGGTGGTGGTCGATGTCCGGCAGCGTCTTGGCGAGAGCTGTCGCGACCCGCAGCCCCTGGGTCCGCGATGTTCGGTACGCGGCCTTGTAGAGCGGGCCGACCTCGGACGGGTTCGGTTGCGCCGCGCCGACGCGGAACTCCAGTTCCTCGGCGCGGAGCTTGGGAAGCGGTCCGATCTGCTCGAGCTTCCGGGCTGCTGACATCTGCGGCTCTCCCTTCACGGGGTTTCGGGGTCGAGGGCTGCCGCAGATGGCCCTGGCGCGACCCTACAAAATTGCGGCGGGCTTTCGCTAGAGCGTCGGAGCGGTAGCTGAAGGTCGCCACGAGCGACGAGCACCTGCGCCGCCGCGACCGAGCGCAGCGCCGCCTCGACGTCGACGCCGCGGTGGCGAGGCGCGTACGGACCGAGCCGTCGCGCCGCTTTCTCGAGCTGGCGTTCGCAGCCTGGACGCCTCCCGCGCCCTGCCTGATACCAGGCGACGGCGACATGGACGAGCCCTTGCAGGAAGTCGCGCTCCTCGGGCGGCGCCTCCCGCCACTCGTCCTCGAGCTCCTCGTGCGCGGCGAAGAACTCGCCGGCGGCGATCAGCTCGAGACCGCGGTCGAGTCCCACGCGATCAGGGGCAGGTGCGGTTGGTGAGGCTCGCGGTGTTGTTCGCCTCGTTCGACTCGGCGACGACGTTCGTCTGGTCGACTGTCGCGAGATACGTGCCGATGCGGCAAGCAAAGGTGAACGTGGCCACAGCGCCGGGCGCGAGCGCCTGCACGGTGAACGTTCCCACGAGGGCCGATCCCACCGTGATCCTCAGGATGGACACGCCGGCCGAAGCGTTCCCGCCGTTCCTGACGATGATCGTGGTCTTCGTGAACGAGGCCACGTAGCAGGTCCGGGAGTGGTGGCGGTGGCGGCGGCGGGGGCGCGACGATCGACCAGCCGAAGGTCGCCGGCGGACCCACGTTGCCGGCCGCATCGCGGCCGCGGACTGCGAAGGAGTGCGTGCCGACTCCGAGCGACTGGTACGACGCGGGGCTCACGCAGCCGGTGTACGCGCCGCCGTCGAGCAAGCACTCGAAGGTGACGTCCGGCTCGCTCGCCGTGAAGGCGAAGCTGGCGCTCGTCTCCGTCGTGGAGGCCGGCGGCGTCGAAGCCAGCGTCACCGTCGGCGCCGTCGTGTCCGGCGGGACATACCGCCACGCAACGGTTGCCGGCTTCCCCACGTTTCCCGCCTTGTCTGTTGCGCGGACCGAGAATGCGTGGCTCCCGGGCGCGAGTCCGGCGAGCGCTCTGGGGCTGGAGCACGCGGAGTAGGCAGCGGCGTCGAGCTTGCAGGCGAACGTCGCACCGGCTTCGTTGGACGTGAATCCGATCTGTGCGCCGCTGGACGAGACCGACGCGCCCGGAGCCCTCGTGATCCTCACGATCGGCGCAGTCGTGTCTGGTGGCGCCACTGTGACGATCGGCTTCGGCTTGGGCTTCGGCTTGGCTTTCGGCGTCGTAGCGGTCACCTGGGGTGCCGTGGTCTCGACCTCGGTCTTCGTTGTGGTTTCGGGCGCAGTCGTCGTGGCAGTCGTCGTCGCGGTCGTGCGTCGGGCGGTCTTCCTGGGTGGTGCCGGCTTCGGCGCGAGACGCTTGCGGGCGGCGGTGGTCGTCGCCGGCTCGGTGGCGGGCGCGGCGATCCCCTCGCTTGTCGTCGCCAGGACTCCGGCCTCCGTGGTCTGCGCGGCAGCCGGTGTGGGCTCACCGTCTCGCGAGAGCGCCACGCCGAGGGCGGTGCCGCCGCCGCTGAGGGCGATGACCGCGGCAACAGCGGCGATGGAACGCTTCGTGCGCCCCACGAGAAGCCTGCCGCCGCGGCGATCCCAGTAGTGCGCGGCGTCGAGCCGGCGCTCCACAGCCGCGCGCGCCTCGTCGGTCTCCAGGAAGCCCGGCAGGAAGAGGGTGCGGTAGCGCTTCGAAGCCTCTTGCATGCTCGCGAGTGCGTCCTGGCAGCGTTCGCAGCCCTCGAGGTGCGCCAGGGTTTCCTCCTGCCGCGCTCCCTTGAGCTGGCCGTCGAGGTGCGCCGCGAGCAGCGGTAGGTAGCGCCGGCATTCCTCCGGGAGCCGTTCCGGATCGACCTGTGCGAGCCGGAGCTCGAGGCGCAGGCTTTCGCGGGCCCGGAAGATCAGCTGCGCGACCGCGTTCTCCTTCATGTCGACCAGCTCGCCGATCTCGGCGTACGAGCGGTCCTCGAGCTCGCGCAACGCGAGTACGAGCCGCTGTCGCGGCTGGAGCCTCGCGTTTGCGAGCCGCACCTCGTCCTGCTGCCCCCGCAGGAGCGTTCCCCGCTCGGGGTCGTCCTCGATCGGCGTCGGGAGCACCGGCTCGGGCACTTCCGCCACGGGCTGTTGTCGCTTCGTCCGCTCGACCTGCTTCAGGAAGAGATTGCGCAGGGTGGTGAACAGGTACGCACTGACGTCCGCCGTCTCCGGGTCGAGCCGGTCGAGCCGTGGGACGGCGCGAACGAAGGTCTCCTGCACGAGATCGTCCGCGTCGTGGACGTTTCCGGCGAGCCGGTAGGCGAACCCGCGCAGACGCGGCTGGTACTCCGCGTAGAGCTCCTCCCAGGCTTCGCGATCGCGTCTGCGAAGCCGAAGCAGGAGCTCCGCGTCAGACGTCCGCGCAACCGTCGCCATCGCACCAGTCTAGGCCGTTGCGGGCGCGAAGAAAATCCGCGAACGCGGCATGTTTGGCGAGGTAGCGCTCGATCGCGAGGACGCCCTCGGTGGCCCAATCGACGATCCAAGCTTCGTCGACGGAGAGAGAAACGAGATGTGTGTGGTGTGTGTTCATGTCCGTACAACCGGCGTGGCGTCGATTCCTTACGCGGATGCGCCCCGCCGGAGCGGGGCGCATGTTGCAGAGATGGCAGACGGGTGCTACGAGGCGACTGCGCAGACCGCGTAGGCGACGACGTACCAGCTATCGCCGGTCGCATTCACCTCGTACGCCCTGGCGTACCACCGCGTGGAATCGAGCGGGAAGCTCTCGTCCAGAGCAGCGTCGCCGGTCGCGCCGTAGACCTGGGCACCGCCACCGACCACCCGCTTGCCGGCCGGGCACGTCAGGGTCACCGCATGGCTCGTATCCGAGTCGTGCGCGCTCTCGGCGCTGACGATCTCGACCGCCGAGAGACCCGGGGCTCCCTGCGGACCAGCGGGGCCGGCAGCGCCTGCGGGACCGGCCGGGCCGGGCGGGATCTGCCCAGGCGCGAAGTCGACTGCCCTCAGCTGGCCGTTCATCACGTCGATGCTCTTGATCCCGTTGTCTTCGAGGTCGACGCTCTTGACGCGGTTGTTCGTCAGGTCGAGGCTGCCGACCGTGTTGTTCTGGATCTGGGCGCCGGTGATCAGCGCGCCCGCGACTGCCGTGCCGGTCAGCGACAGCAGAAGCGCGAGCGAGGCGATCATTGTGGCGGGGCTGGGGATGCGGATTCTCATGGGGTCTCCTTTGGTTGGTGGACGAGATCCGTTGCTCCTCCAACCCGGGCGTCGCCGATTCCTTACGGCCTCGCGGAAATGCGTTTCGAGGAGGCGGCTGGTCCAGCTCGGCCCACGTGTGCGGTAGCGTCGCGGTCGTGGACGACCGGGCCTATCTCGAGACGGTTCGAGACCGTCTGAGCCGTGCGGGGTTTCGCGACGAGAGCCCGCCTCCCGCAGCGGTCTTGAGCGCGCGGCGCCGCGAGGTGAAGCTCACACGGTTCGGTCTCGTGGAGACCGTCGTCGCGGTCAGCGATCGAAGTGGCAGCTCGGAGCCCGATGACCTGCGCCTGCTCGGCGCCGACATCGTGCAATTCGCCAAGGATGGCAAGTCCAAGATCCCGCTAGGTCTGGGGAGCAGTCTTGTTGTCTATCCGGTGCTGCTGGTCGACGAAGCGTCATCGGAGCTTCGTCAGTTCGCCGGCTCGTACACACCGAAGCACTGGTGCGTCATGGAGTTCCCGGTCGTCGTCGAGAGGAGCACTTGGAGCCTCGTGATGCTCGAACACGTCCCTCTCTGGGGCGCGGCCTACTTCCGCAAGACGCGTCGTGACGCGCAGGAGCTGCTCGCTCCGACATGAGCACTGTGCTCGTCGGGGGTTGTCAGTGCGGCGCTGTTCGCTACGCGGTCGCAGATGAGTTCAGGTACGCGGCGAACTGCCACTGCTCGAACTGCCGCGCGGCGACCGGCTCGGCGTTCAAGGCGTTTGCCGGGATCGAACGGGAGAAGCTGGAGATCACGAAGGGCCAGGACGACCTCCTCCTGATCGGCGAGGAGGACGCGAACGACACGCGCTGTCGCCTGTGCGGCTCCTTCCTCTTCTCCGTCGTGCGGGACGGCACGTTCGTGCACGTCGCCATGGGGTCGCTCATCGACACTCCGAGCATTCGCCCGACGGAGCACATCTTCGTCGGCTCGAAGGCGCCGTGGTTCGAGATCACGGACGACCTGCCGCAGTTCGACGGGCACGCGAGCTAGCGATCCCTAGTCCGGTACGATCGCCAGCTAGCGAGCTCCAGCGAAGCGGCCGTCGGGAAGCTCGATCGCCGAGTCGCAGCGCCACGTCCGCGAGCGACCCGACGACGTAGTCCGCGGCCGCGAGCGCACTCGCCTCGAACGTCGTCACGAGGGCGAGCACCGTCATCCCGGCCGTCTTGCCGGCCTCGATCCCGGCCGGTGCGTCCTCGATCACGAGGCAGTCGCCGGGATCGACGGAGAGCGCGGCCGCGCCCGCGAGGTACGGCTGGGGATCCGGCTTGCCTCGCTCGACGTCGTCCGCGGTGATCAGCTGCTCGGGGATCGGCAGGCCGCCGTGCGCGAGACGGCCCGTCGCGAGCGCCCGCGTGCCTGAGGTCACGACCGTCCAGCTCCCGGAAGGGAAGCGCCTGGAGCAGCTCCGCGGCGCCGGGCAGCGTCGTCACGCCGTCGAAGTCGACGGACTCCGCCTCCTCCAGCAGGCGCGCCTCCGTCTCGACGTCGAGCAACGGTGCGATCGCACGGATCGTGTCGATCGTCCGGCGGCCATGCGCCTCCGCCAGCACCGCGACGGGGTCGATTCCGTGCCCAGCCGCCCAGCGCTCCCACGCTCGCTCGACAGCCACGCGCGAGTCCATCAGCACGCCGTCCAGGTCGAAGAGGATCGCGCCACACCGGATGACTGCCACGGCGAGCTAGGGACCGTCGAGGGTGCCCGCGTGATAGCGGCCGCCGTAGAAGACGAGCGGTCGGGCGGTGGGGTCGGCACCGGCCTCGAGCGGCCGGCCGATCAGGATCGCGTGGTCGCCGCCGTCCAGCTCCTGCTCGAGCTCGCACGCGAGCCAGGCGACGGTGCCGCCGAGGACGGGGACCTCGTCGATCAGCTCGTGCTCGACTCCGGCGAGCTTCTCCTCACCGCTCGCCTTCGTCGCAAAGCGGCGGGCGAGCTCCTCCTGGCCGGCACCGAGGATGTTGACGCAGAAGCGCCCCGAGTGCCGGACCGCCTCGAGCGTGTTCGAGGTCCGGTCCAGGGCGACCAGCACGAGCAGCGGCTCGAGCGAGAGCGAGGTGAGCGCGTTCGTCGTCGCGCCGCGCGGGCCCGTCTCGCCGCGGCTCGTGATCACCGCGACGCCGGTCGCCCAGTGGGACATCAGCCGTCGCAGCTCGCGCGGGTCGATCGTCGTGCTCACGCTGCGATCGTCGCACAACGGGCATCTGCAACACTCGGCGCGTGGCCGAGCGGAGCTTCGACGTCGTCGTCATCGGCGCCGGCCCGGCCGGCGAGGTCGCCGCCGGGCGGCTCGGCCAGGGCGGGCTCTCGGTCGCGGTCGTCGAGAAGCACCTCGTCGGCGGCGAGTGCTCCTACTACGCCTGCATGCCTTCGAAGGCGCTGCTCCGGCCGGGTGACTTGCTCGCCGAGACGAAACGCGTGCCCGGGATCCGCACGGACGGGCTCGACGTGTCGGCTGTCCTCGCCCGGCGCGACGAGGTGATCCACGACCTGGACGACTCGAGCCAGGTGCCCGTGGCTCGAGGAGCGCGGTGTCGAGCTCGTGCGCGGGGACGCGCGGTTCGACGGCGAACGGCGCGTCGTGGTCGGTGAGGACACGCTCCTCGCGGCGAAAGCCGTGATCGTCGCGACGGGGAGCGGGCCGGTCATGCCGCCGATCCCGGGCCTCGTCGAGTCGAAGCCGTGGGGAAACCGTGAGGCGACGACGGCCAAGTCGGCCCCGGAGACCCTCGTGATCCTCGGCGGCGGCGTCGTCGGCGTCGAGCTCGCCCAGGCGTGGACATCGCTCGGGACCAAGGTCATCCTGCTCGAAGGCGCGCCGCGCGTGATCGTGCGCGAGGAGCCGTTCGCCTCGGCCGAGGTCGAGTCGGCGTTGCGCGAGGCAGGCGTGGACGTGCGCACGAACTGTCGCGCGGTCTCGGTCGCCCGCGACGGCGACGTCACGGTCACGATGGAGGACGGCACGACGGCCACCGGCGCCGAGCTGCTCGTCGCGGTCGGCCGGAAGCCCAACACCGAGAGCCTGGGACTCGAGACGATCGGGCTCGAGCCGGGCAAGCCGGTCGAGGTCGGCTCGAACCTGCGGTCGTCCAGGCACGACTGGCTCTACGCGATCGGCGACGCGAACGGCCGTGCACTGCTCACGCACATGGGGAAGTACCAGGGGCGGCTCGCCGCCGACTCGATCCTCGGTCGGAACGTGACGCTCGTCTCCGACGGCCCGCTCTCTCCGCGCGTGATCTTCACCGACCCGCAGGTGGCAGCGGTGGGACACACGCTTGGCTCGGCGGAGGCGGCGGGAATGGTGGTGCGGGCAATCGACGTCGAGACGAGCTCGACCGCCGGCGCGAGCTTCGTCGGCCGCGGCGCGCCCGGAACCTCGCGGCTCGTCATCGACGACGTGCGTCACGTCATCGCCGGGGCGACGTTCACGGGCGTCGAGGTGGCCGAGATGCTGCATGCGGCGACGATCGCTGTCGTCTGCGAGGTGCCGCTCGAGCGGCTCGCCCACGCTGTCCCGTCCTTCCCGACGCGGAGCGAGATCTGGCTGAAGCTGCTCGAGGAGGCTGGTGTCTGAGATGGCGGCGCTCGAAGAGCTCCTGACCGATCTCTTCGCGGGCGATCAGCTGCGCCGCGCCGTGCTCTCGAAGCCCCGCTCGACGGAGATTCCGGCCAAGACGACGATCGATCCGGTCGAGCTGCGCGGCGAGACGGCATACCGCTTCACCGCGCATCTTCCGGACCGCACCACGCACGAGAACCTTGCTCCCGACGCTGCACGCGAGCGTCTCGGCGCGCTACTCGGCGACTACGGGCAGGGTCTGCTTCAGGCCTCGGAGGCCGATTGGCAGGTGCTCGGGGAAACCGTGCTCCGCCGGCCGCCGTCCAGAAAGGCTGCGCCGCGGGAGCACGACCGGAGGAAGCGATACCTGCTCGAGGAGGGAACGCCCGTCCCGTTCCTCATCGAGCTCGGCGTGATGACGCCGGACGGCAAGGTGCGCAAGAGCCGCTACGACAAGTTTCGGCAGGTCAACCGGTTCCTGGAGCTTGTCGACGACGTCGTTCCCTCGCTGAGGCCCGAGGGGACGTTGCGCGTGGTCGACTTCGGCTGCGGCAAGTCGTACCTCACCTTCGCGATCCATCACCTGCTGACGGAGCTGCGCGGCCGCTCGGTGGAGATCGTCGGCCTCGACCTGAAGGAGGACGTGATTGCCGCGTGCGCCTCGTTCGCGGAGCGCTCCGGCGCCGCCGGACTTCGCTTCGAGCGCGGCGACATCGCGAGCTTCGAGGCCGACAACGAGGTGGACCTCGTGGTCAGCCTGCACGCCTGCGACACGGCCACCGACGAGGCGCTCGCGCAGGCCGTGCGCTGGCAGGCCGATGCGATCCTCGCTGTTCCGTGCTGTCAGAAGGAGGCGTACCGTCAGCTCGAGAGCCAGCTTCTCGCGCCGCTGCTTCGGCACGGACTCGCCAAGGAGCGCTTCGCGGCGCTCGTCACCGACACGCTCCGAGCCCAGCTGCTGGAGCTCGCCGGGTACCGCACGCAGCTCGTGGAGTTCGTCCCGCTGGAGCACACTGCGAAGAACGTCCTGATTCGCGCGGTCAAGGGGTCGCCTGCAGGCGCGGATGCGCGCCGGGCCTACGAGGAGCTGCGCGACTCGCTCGGTCTCGACCCCGCGCTGGAGCGCTTGCTCAGCGCCGCGTAAAGACGTAATCGTTCTTCTTGGCCTGTGAGTGGCAGGCGGCGCACCCGGACTGCGGGAACCCGACCTTCGTGAAGCGGGCCGTCGGCGACGAACGAGTGAACTCCTCCCAGCGCCAACCGCCGTTCGTGTTCGCCTTGATCCTCCGCATCGTCGCCACGAGCGACAGCCACTTCTTGCCCGGCGGCATCGCTGCCTTCACCACGATCGTCCCCAGTGGATAGCGAGCGCCGGTCTTCCGTTTGCTCGCGTACACGTTCTTCGTCCCCTGATGGGCGGACGAGCCGCCCTTGATCGGCTTGGCATTCACCTTCTGCCAGGCCTGGTAGCCGTCGGTGTACGAGGGGAGCCCGGGCGCCGCCGTCAGCATCACTGCCGAGGTGAGCTCCGCGAGCATCAGCCTTCGAGGGTGGCCGCGAGTGCGGCCTCGACCGTGTCGTGCACGCCGAGGTGCTGGTCGAGGCCGGAGATCTTGAGCGCGCGGTGAGTCTCCAGCCCCGGCGAAGCCAGGAGGAACGACTGGCGGTTCACGAGCGTCGTCCGCGCCTCGATCAAAACGCCGAGGGCGGTCGAGTCGACGAAGGCCACCTCGGCGAGGTCGATGACGAGCCGTTCCGGCTGCTCGGACGCGATCTCGAGGAGCACGGTCCTCACCTCGGGCGCGTTGTAGAGATCGAGCTCGCCGACGAGGTGCACGACGACTGCGCCGTTGCGGCGCTCGACGCCCTTCACCGGCGGCACGTTCAGATTTGTCCCTTCGCCCATGACCCATTGCGGAGCATAGTCTCCTCCCGTGCGTCCGCTACTCGAATATCGCTCGGAGTTCCCGATCCTCGAGCACACGACCTACCTGATCAACCACTCGCTCGGGGCGATGCCGGCGAAGGTGGAGGCTCGGGTCGGCGAATACGCGAGCACCTGGCGCGAGCGCGGGATCCGGGCCTGGGGCGAGGGGTGGTGGGAGATGCCGATGACGGTCGGCGACCAGATCGGTCGAATCGTCGGCGCCCCGGCCGGCTCGACCGTGATGCACCAGAACGTGGCGATCGCCGAGGCCGTCGTCCTCTCGTGCTTCACGCCGACGCCGGAGCGGAACCGCATCGTCTACGAGCGCGGCAACTTCCCGTCCGTCCGCTACCTCTACCAGGCGCAGCCCGACCTCGAGGTCGTCGTCTGCGAGGACGACGGCGAGATCGTCGAGGCGATCGACGAGCGCACGCTCCTCGTTCCGATCAGCCACGTGCTCTTCAAGTCGGGAGAGATCCAGGACGTCGAGCGGATCGTCAGCCGCGCCCACGATGTCGGCGCCCACGTGATCCTCGACGCCTACCAGTCGGCGGGAATCGTCCCTCTCGACGTCACTGCCCTCCACGTCGACTTCGCGGTCGGCGGCTCGGTCAAGTGGCTCTGCGGTGGCCCGGGCAACGGCTGGCTCTACGTGCGTCCGGACCTCGCCGAGCGGCTCGAGCCCGCCTACACCGGCTGGCAGGCGCACGAGGCTCCCTTCGCCTTCGAGGAGGAGATGCGCTATGCGCCCGGCGCGGCCCGCTTCCTCACCGGCACGCCGAACGTGCCGGCGCTCTACGCGGGTACGCCCGGCTACGACCTGATCGAGGAGATCGGCGTCGAGCGGATCCGCGAGAACTCGCTCCGCCAGACCGAGCTGCTGATCCGGCTCGCCGAGGCAGCCGGCTTCGGGATCGCAAGCCCGCGCGACCCCGCCCGCCGTGGCGGCACTGTCACCGTCCACGTGGACGAGTTCCCGGCGGTGCACAAGGAGCTCTCCGAGCGCCAGATCCTCTGCGACTTCCGCCCGGGCGCGGGGATCCGAATCGGGCCGCACTACTACACCTCGGACGCCGAGCTCGAGCACGTGGTCGCCCAGATCACCGAGATCGTCGAGACCGGGCGCGTACGAGCGCCACGTCGGCGCCGTCGCCAGACACTAGGTCGCGCGGTTCACGTTGACGCTCAGTCGCGCGCGAGGCGTGGCACACGCGGCGTAGCCCGGCTAGGCTCCCTTCGTGAAAGCCGTTTGGCAGGGCCGCATGGTCCAGGCGACGAGCAAGTACGGCGAACACGCGCCCATGGCCGCTGTTTGCTGCAACGCCTGCCGAACCTGCGCAACAACGAACCTCGCAAGCCTCGGACTCGCGGCCCTCGCCGGAGTCGGCGCGTTCGTCAGCCGCCGCAATTTCGTAAAACGCTAGCGGCGGAGCTCCTCGATCACGGCTGCGACGACCTCGTGCAGGTCGCCGACGACCGCGTAGTCCGAGCGCGCGAGCATCGGCGCGTGCGGGTCCTTGTTGATCGCCAGGATCTTCTTCGCGCCCTTGCAGCCGACGATGTGCTGGATCGCGCCGCTGATCCCGCAGGCGATGTAGAGGTCGGGGGCGATCCTCGCGCCCGTCTGGCCGACCTGGTCGGCGTGCGCCCGCCAGCCGAGGTTCGTCACGACGCGCGAGCCGCCGACGGCGCCCCCGAGCAGCGCCGCCAGCTCCTCGAGAACCGCGAAGCCCTCCGCGCTGCCCACGCCGCGGCCACCGCCGACGACCACCCGCGCGTCGGTGAGAGAGACGGTTCCGGGCGGCGGCTCCTCGCGCCGGACGACCCGCACCGCGAGATCCGCTTCCGAGAGCTCGGGCGTGAACGGCTCCACCGGGACCGGCTCCGCCGCCTCGACGACGTGCTGCGCGACCGTCAGGAGCTTCACGGCGCCGCCCAGCGTCGCCTCCTCGAGCAGGCTGCCGCCCCAGCGCTGGCGCACGACCTGCCACGGCTCCCCCGGCTGTTCCCCAGGCTGGGCCGAGACGCAGTTCGCCGCCAGCGGCAGGTCGAGCCGTGCCGCGGCGTGCGCCATCGCCTCCTGACCGCGGTCGCTGGCTGCCGCCACGACCGCGTCGGGCGAGTGCTTCTCGACGAGCTGGACGATCGCGGCCGCCCAGGCGCCGGGTGCGTAGGCCTCGCCTGCCTCGACCGAGAACGCCTGCACAGGCCCGAGCCGCTGTCCCAGTCGCTGGGCGAACGCGAGCGCCTCGAGCGAGAGCTCTCCGGGCTCGACGAGACAGAGGATCATGCGACGCCGAGCTCCTTCAGCACCTCGACGACCCGGGGCGCCGCCGCCGGGCCTTCCCCGAGCAGCTCGACGTGCGAGCCCTGCTCCTGGGGGACCACGAGCCGCTGCTTGCGCAGCTCGCCCTCGCGCCACGCCGGCTCGATCCGCGCGATCTCCAGCTTCTTCGCGCGCAGCCGGCCGGGGAGCGACGCGTAGCGCGGGAGGTTGAGCCCTTCCTTGACGGTGAGCACGGCCGGCAGCCGCACCTCGAAGATCTCCCAGCCGCCGCCCTCCTCGCGCCGGACGGTCGCGACACCGTCCGCGATCTCGATCCCCTTCACGCCGGTCACGCAGGGCAGGCCGAGCGCGTGCGCGACGCGGATCCCGACCTGGTAGCCGCCCGAGTCGGCCGACTCGTTCCCGAAGAGCA
The DNA here is from genome assembly GCA_963847255.1 of uncultured Gaiellaceae bacterium. Lineage (GTDB taxonomy): Bacteria > Actinomycetota > Thermoleophilia > Gaiellales > Gaiellaceae > Gaiellasilicea. Next base: position 121,981 of record CAWJYW010000011.1, on the reverse strand, counting down.
GCAGGTCGTGACCGCCGTCGCGGAGCGCGTCCGCCAGGGCGGCCGCAGTCGCCTGCGGATCCCAGTCGCTCCTCTCCGTCTCGAGCAGGAGCGCCGACTCGATTCCCATCGCGACCGCGTTCTGCAGCTGCTCCGCGGCGGCCGGCGGCCCGAGCGTCACCGCGGTCGTCGTGCCGCCGTGCCGCTCGACGAGTCGCAGCGCCTCCTCGACCGCGCACTCCTCGTGCGGGCTGATCGTGAAGCCGAGGTAGCTGGTGTCGATCTCCTGCTCGTCCGCGGTGAGCGTGATCCGCGCACCCGTTTCCGGGACGCGCTTGATGCAGACCGCGATGTTCAACTTCGAATCCGGGTGTTCTCCGGATCGAAGAGCGGCCTCGAGCCGGCGACGGCCACCGTGACGGGGTAGCGCTCGCCCATGTACTGGACGAGCAGCTGCTTGCCCTCGACCGCGTGCTCCGGGCGGCAGGTAGGCCATCAGCACGTGCTTGCCGACCGACGGGCCCGAGCCTGCGGACGTGACGTACGACGGGCGCCCCTTGCGGTCGACGATCCGCTCGCCGTCCGCAGTCAGGATCGGCTCGCGCCCGAGCATGTACCGCTTGACGCCGGACGAGGAGGTCGGATCGTCGACGGTCAGCGTGGACATGATCGCGGCCGGCTCCTCCTCCCGGTGGCGCAGGTACGCCTCCTTGCCGACGAAGTCGTGCTCCTTCACCTTCGGGCGAGTCATCCCGGCCTCGGCGACGTTGTACTCGGACTCGAGCTCGGCGCCGTAGGCGCGATAGCCCTTCTCGATCCGCCCCGTCGTCCCGTAGACGCCGATGCCTGCCGGCACGACGCCGTGCGGCTGCCCGGCCTCCCAGAGAACGTCCCAGAGCGCAGCCCCGTCGGCCATCGGCGCGTAGAGCTCCCAGCCGAGCTCGCCGACGTAGGAGATCCGCGAGGCCACCGCCCACACGCCTCCCAGCTCGACCTCGCGCCAGCGGGCGAACGGAAAGCCCGCGTGCGAGACGTCGTCGCTCGTCACCGAAGCCACGAGATCGCGTGCGCGCGGGCCCCAGACGCCGACCGTGCACCACGCCTCCGTCACGTCCGTGAGCTGTGCCGAGTGGTCCTGCGGCAGCCGGTCCGAGAACCATTTCCGGTCCGCCATCCCGTGCGCGCCGCCCGTAACCACCCGGAAGCGGTCGGGTTCCAGCCGCATGATCGTCAGGTCGGCCTTGAAGCCGCCGTTGTGGTCGAGGACGGGCGTGTAGACGACGCGCCCGGGCTCGACGTCGACCTCGGCGAGCACGATGTGCTGGAGCGCTTCCAGGGCGCCGGGACCGCTGACGTCGAAGATGTGGAACGCGGTGAGGTCGATCATCGCCACGCGGTCCCGCATCGCCAGGTGCTCGGCGTTCACGATCGGCGACCACCAGCGCGACTCCCACTCGGCCTCGCGCGGCATCACCCGGTCGCCGTACTCCTCGAGCAACGCCGGCGTTCGACTCGTACCACCAGGGGCGCTCCCAGCCGGCCGTCTCGAAGAAGACGGCGCCGAGCTCCTGCTCGCGAGCGTGGAACGGGCTGACGCGGACGTTCCGGTTGCTCTCCCACTGCTCCATCGGGTGGACGATCCCGTAGGTCTTGTTGAAGCCCTCCGAGGCGCGCGCGTCGACGTGGCGCTGCTCGCGCTGGTGCGGGTGGAAGCGGGCGATGTCCGCGCCGTGCACGTCGATCTCCGAAGCGCCCTCGACGGCCCACTCGGCCACCGCGCGTGCGATCCCGGGTCCCTCCTTGATCCAGACCGCGGCCACCGACCAGAGGTTCTTCACCTCGGGCGTCTCGCCGAGGATCGGCATCCCGTCCGGGGTCAGCGAGAGCAGGCCGTTGATCGCGTGGCGGATCCCGGCGCCCTCGACGGTGAGGATCTCGGGCATCAGCTCGAGCGCCTGCTCCAGCTGCAGGTCGAAGTCCTCGGAGGTGAACGGCAGCTCGGTGGGGGAGAGCGCGGACTCCTCGATCGACGGGATCTCGTCCGGGTCCATCAGGATCGACCGGTGGGCGTAGGAGCCGACCTCCATGTCGCTGCCGTTCTGCCGCTCGTACATGTTCGTGTCGACGTCACGGACGATCGGGAAGAAGATCTCGCCGGGCGTCTCCTCGAAGAGCGGGATCGGGCCGACGCTGATCATCTGATGGACGGCGGGCGTGAGCGGGATCGCGGCGCCGGCCATCCTCGCGATCCGCGGGCTCCAGACGCCGCAGCAGACGAAGACGTACTCCGTCTCGATCGGGCCCTTGTCGGTGTGCACGCGCCGGACGCGCCCGTTCTCGACGTCGATCCCCGTCACCTCGGTGCCGGCGGAGATCGTCAGCGCGCCGAGGCCCGTCGCGGCCTCGCGCATCAGCGTGCCGGCGCGGAGCGAGTCGACGCAGCCGACGCCGGCGTGTGGAAGCCGCCGAGGATGATCTCCTCGTTGATGAACGGCACGAGCTCCTTCACCTGCGCCGGCGTCAGCAGCTCCGACGGCTCGCCCCACGAGATCGACGAGGTGATGCGCCGGTTGAACTCCTCCAGCCGCTCCTGCGTCCGCGCGACCTCGATCCCGCCGCTCACCGTGTGCACGCCGAGCTCGATGTACTGCTCCGTCGAGTCGCGCGTGAGCGCGGTCATCTCCTTCGAGTGGTCGACGGGGAAGATGAAGTTGGAGGCGTGTCCGGTCGAGCCGCCGGGATTCGGGAGTGCTCCCTTGTCCAGCAGCACGAGATCGCGCCAGCCGAGCCGCGCGAGGTGATGAACCATGCTGTTGCCGACGATGCCGGCGCCGATGACGACCGCCTTCGCGCTCGAGGGGAAGGCCGTCATCGAGTCGCTCGATCCTACGAGTTGCTCGAGCTGCCGCTCCAGTCCATCCGTCCCGACCTCGCGGACCTCGAGCCGCAGGCCCATGAGCTCGGCGGCGTGCTCGGCCTGAACGAGCAGCTCCGGCGTCGGCTCCTGGGCGAGCCAGAGCACCCGCGTGTAGTTGGCGAAGTAGGCGTCGCGCAGCTCGGGCAGGCGCAGCGGCCGGGCGACGCTCGAGTCGAAGGTCTTCACGAGGAAGTCGGTCAGGAAGTACGTGCCCGGCTCCTCGGCCAGCGCCTCGCGCACCTCGTCGCGGGCGAGCACGTCGTAGCAGTGGTCGCCCTGGAGCCGCGTCGCGCCGTGCTCGCGCAGCACCTCGTCGAGCGCGCCGTAGGTGCCGCAGTCCGCGTAGGCGACCGCGAGCCGGTCGCAGTCGAGCGAGCGCAGCTCCGCGTCGACGGCGGCCGCGATCCGCTCGGGCCGGTTGTGCAGCTGCGGCGGCAGCGCGCGGATCTCGACGTCCCAGCCGCGGTCGAGCGCGATCCGGCGGACGTGGAGCGCGAGCGCCCCGCAGGCGACGACGCCCGTTCTCAAACCGGAAAGGCCAGCTGGTCGACGAACAGGTCGTTGAAGTCGGCGCGGCCGGAGAGCTCGACGTACTCGACCTCCTCGACGATCGCGGCCGCGGCCGCGCGCTCCTGCATCGAGAGCGCGACGATCTTCGCGCCCTCGCCGGCGACGTTGCCTGCCGAGACAATGCGTGTCAGCGGCAGCTTCGGGACGAGCCCGATCTTCACCGCGCTCGCCGCCGAGAGGTAGGAGCCGAACGAGCCCGCGAGCAGCACCTGCGCGATCTCCTCGGGGGCGATCCCGAGATCGCGGCAGAGCAGGTTCCAGCCGGTCGCGATCGACGCCTTGGCGAACTGCAGCTCGCGCACGTCGCGCTGGGAGAGATAGACCTCGTCGCTGAGGTGGAAGACGTTCTCCTCGCCGATCTTCCCGAACCGGTCCGACTCGCCGAGCACGAAGCGGCCCGAGCGGTCGAGCAGCCCGGCGCCGACGAGCTCGGCGACGGCGTCCACGAGGCCCGAGCCGCACATCCCCTGCGGCTCGACGTCGCCGATCACGGTCAGCTCGATCTCGCCGTCGCGGATCTTCACGCCCTCGATCGCGCCGTCGGCGGCGCGCATGCCGCACTTGATCTGCGCAGCCTCGAAGGCCGGTCCCGCCGGCGCGGCGGTGGCGAGCGCCCGCGCCGAGGAGCCGAGCGCGATCTCGCTGTTCGTGCCGACGTCGATGAAGAGCCGGATCCGGCGGTCGAGCGTGAGACCCGTCGCGAGCAGGCCGGCGACGATGTCGCCGCCGACGTAGGCGCCCATCGCGGGGAAGAGCACGGCCGGCGCGCGCTCGTGGACGCGGATGCCGAAGTCGGCCGCGGTCGCGGGCGGCAGCGTGGCCGCGGCCATCGTGAACGGCGCCATCGAGAGCGGCTCGGGGTCGATCCCGAGCGCGATCTGGATCATCGTCTGGTTGCCCGTGACCGAGACCTCGTAGATCTCGCCCGGCGGCACGCCGGCCTCCTCGCACACCTCCTGCGCGAGCTCGTCGAGCGTCTCGTGCGCGCGGCTCTGCAGGAGCGCCGAGCGCATCGGGGTCGAGCATCGTCGCGGAGACGCGCGAGATCACGTCGGCGCCGAACGGCTGCTGCTTGTTCAGCTGCGACTGCACCGCGAGCGGCGAGCCGGTCTCGAGGTCGAGCAGGTTCGCGACGACGGTGGTCGTCCCGAGGTCGAACGCGATCGCGAAGGTCCGCCCGGTCGTGTCGCCCGGCTCGACGTCGAGCAGCAGGTCGTCGCAGAGGACGGCCGTCACCTTGAAGTCGGCGGCGCGCAGCGTGCCGCCGAGCGTGCGCACGACCTCGAGCGGCACGCGCAGCTCGACGTCGTCCATCGCCGCGAGCACGCGCTCGAGATCGGAAGCCTGGTCCTCGAGCGTCGGCTCCTCGAGCTCGAGGTAGCGCTTCTGCACCGCGGGCCGCAGGATCACGTGCCGGCCGACGCCGACGAGCGCCGCCTTCGGCCGCGAGGAGAGCGGCGGCACCTCGACGACGAGGTCCTCCTCGGCCTGCGCGCGGCAGGCGAGCCGCCAGCCCGCCTTCAGCTCCTCGATCGAGAACGCGCGCGGGTCGACGGACGAGAGCGGCACCTTGCCGTCGACGACGCGCACCTTGCACTTCTTGCAGGTGCCGTGGCCGCCGCAGGTCGAGTCGATCGCGATCCCGTTCCAGCTCGCCGCGTCGAAGAGCGTCGTCCCGGCCGGGACGCGCGCCTCCTTCGCGGCCGCGCCGTTGTCGCCGGTCGGCTCGAAGCGCAGCAGGACGCGGTCCTTCGGGGCCGCGGCGGGCAGGATCTCGGCGGCGCTCACGACGCGGCGGCCGCCTGCTTCTCGCGGAACGACGCGATCCAGCGCGCGCCCCACTCGTCGCGGCCGAGCAGCAGGTCGCCGGCCCGCACGGCGTCGACGCACTCGGGCGAGCGCGAGTCCATGATCGCGCTCGTCAGCCCGTGGCTCTGCGCGATCGAGAGGAACGCGCCGCCGAGCGTGCTCCGCCGCGGCAGGCCGAAGGCCGTGTTCGAGGCGCCGCAGGTCGTGTTGACGCCGAGGTGCTCGCGGATCAGCGCCAGCGTCTCGACGAAGAGCGTGACCGCGTTCGGCAGCGCGCCGACCGGCATCGCGAGCGCGTCGATGACGACGTCCTCCGGCGGGATCCCGTAGTCGCCGGCGGCGGAGACGATCTTCTTCGCCACCGCCAGGCGCACCTCCGGCTCCATCGGGATGTCCTCGTCGTTCGCGAGCCCGATCACGGCGGCGCCGTGCTTGGCGACGAGCGGCAGGATCGCCTCCAGGCGCTCGTCCTCGCCGGTGACGGAGTTGACGAGCGCCTTGCCCTCGTACGCCTCCAGGCCGGCTTCGAGCGCCTCGATCACCGACGAGTCGAGGCAGAGCGGCAGGTCGGTCAGGCCCTGCACGATCCGGACCGCCTCGCCCATCAGCGCGACCTCGTCGGCCAGCGGGTCGCCGACGTTGACGTCGAGCATGTCCGCGCCGCCGGCCACCTGCTCCGGCACGTCGATCTCGAGCTGCGAGAGGTCGCCCGCCTGGAGCAGCGCCTGGAAGGCCTTGCGCCCGGTCGGGTTGATCCGCTCGCCGATGATGCAGAACGGCTGCTCCGGACCGATGACGACGGTCCTCGATCGCGACTGGATGACGGTTTCCACGGCTGGCCTCACGCGGGAACCGACGCCTGGCGCCGCTGCTCGATCAGGGTCTTGGCGAGGCGGACCGCGGTCGAGGCGTCCGCCGCGTAGCCGTCCGCGCCGACGGCGTCGGCGTACTCCTGCGTCACCGGCGCGCCGCCGACCATCACGATCACCTCGTCGCGCAGGCCCGACTTCTGGAGCGCGTTGATGTTCGCCTTGAACATCGGCATCGTCGTCGTCAGGAAGGCGGAGAAGCCGACGATGTCGGGCTTGTGCTCCACGATCTGCTCGACGAACTTCTCGGGCGCGACGTTGACGCCGAGGTCGATCACGGTGAAGCCCGCGCCCTCGAGCATGATGTTGACGAGGTTCTTGCCGATGTCGTGCACGTCGCCCTTGACCGTGCCCATCACGAACGTGCCCACCTGGCGCGCGCCCGTCTCGGCGAGCAGCGGGCGGAGGATGTCGAGCGCGCCCTGCATCGCGCGCGCGGCGATCAGCATCTCGGGGACGAAGTAGTCGCCCCGCTCGAAGCGCGCACCGACCTCCTCGAGCGAGGGGATGAGCGCGTCGTAGAGCATCGACTCGGGCTCCATGCCGTCCTCGAGCCCGCGCTCGACGAGCTCTTTCACCTCGGGCGCATCGCCGACGAGCGTGTGGTCGTAGAGCCCTTGGAGGATCTCGTCGTGCGTCATGCTGCACCTCGCTTGTCGTCTTGATGGCCGAGCTTGTGGGAGAGGGCGTGCTGCGTGCTGGACGAGCCCGGGCGCGAGCTCCTCGATGCGGCTGCGCGTGTCAGGCGGATCGTCGGGCCGGAGATCGAAAGTGCGGCGATCGCGGTTCCGTCGCCGCCGAAGACGGGCGCCGCGAGGGCGGTCAGGCCGACCTCGAGCTCGTCGACGGCGGTCGCGTAGCCGCGCGCGCGAATGGCTCCCAGATCCTTGGGGTTGCTGTGCTCGGAGGCTGCCGCACCCCAGGCGAGGAAGACCTTGCCGTTCGCCGTCAGGTGGTACGGGACGCGCTTCCCGACCCAGTTCGTGGAGCCGATGAAGTGCCGGCTGTCGCGCTGGGAGAGCTGGTCGACCCCGAGCGGCGTCGGCACGCCGAGGTTCACCGTCTCGCCGGACTCCTCCGCGAGCGCGTCGAGATGCTCGTCCGCGAGATCGACCAGCGTGACGTCGGGCTCGGTGTGCTGCGCGAAGCGGAGGAGGACCGGTCCGGGCCGCACCGGGCTGCGGTCGCCGTCGCGCTGGAGCAGGCCCTGCCGCTCGAGCGCGGCGAGGAGCCGGGACGTGGTGCTCTTGGGCAGCTCGGTGGTCTCGGCGAGCTCGCCGACTCCGAGCGGTCGCGCGCTCTCGACCACGCGCACGAGCAGCTGCGCGGCCCGGTCGATCGCCTGAGTCCCGGCCATAACCACATTATGGAACCAGCGTTCCACAAGCGCAAGTCGGAGTGCCACGAAGTCGAACCGCCTGCTGGATAATCGTTTGCGTGCGTTGCATGCGTGCCCTGCTAATCGCCGGGCTCATTGCGTCGGGTGTCGCGGTCTGCGCCAACGCGGACATCGGAACGTTGCGACTGTCAGCCGAGGCTCCTCCAGAGGCGCAGCTGCGGAATTGCGCGTTCTCGGCGGCCGAAGGAGTCGCGCACCGATCAAGATGAGGGTCGGTAGTACCGACATGCAGATCGGTCCTCTCGTGCTTGGCGAACGTCCGCGACGCACGAGGGGTCGGGAAGACCGCGCGGCCCGATTGGCCGTTCGTGAAAAAGGCGCCGGCGCTACTACCGGCGCGGGCGAAAGTCGTGCTCGCGATCGCGCCAGGGGCAACGACACTCGCGGCCTTCCAAGACCGGAGCGGATGGGTGTCCGCCGTCCGCTTCACGGCATGCTTCGAGAGGGTGCGAGCCTACGCGTATCGGGGAACCGTCGGTTCCACGACGTTCTTCCCCTTCGCGATCGGACTCCAGGAGCGCACCGCCTGCGTCCCAATGGACCTTTGGAGCGACGGACGCTCATCGCCTGTTCGTCGCGTCGTTCCGGTCGGACGTCGCAGCTGTCCGTAGCCGATACAACGACCGGCAACGCCGAGCACGAAATTGCGTTTCGGCCCACCCGGTGAGACGATCGTCCCACATGTTGAACCGCACGCAGGAGCCGCCGACGATGTTCGTGAACCGGATGCCGCGCTACGAGATCCTCTCCGAGGACGCCGTCGCGACGCTCGACGGCGGCTGGCGGCGGATCGTCTCCGAGCTCGGGATCGAGTTCCTGCTCCCGGAGGCGGTGGACGCGTTCGCGCAGGCCGGGCCAGGAGGTCGACGGCAACCTCGTCAAGCTCGATCCCGACTTCGTGCTCGAGCAGGTCGCGAAGGCGCCGCGCGAGTTCGACGTGCAGGCGCGCAACCCGGAGCACTCGATCCACATCGGCGGCGACCACATGTCGTTCGCCTCGGTGTACGGGCCGCCGTTCGTCCGCGAGGGAGCCGTGCGGCGCAACGCGTCGATGGACGACTTCGAGAACTTCTGCAAGCTCTCGCAGGCCTTCCCGCAGCTCGACTCGGCGGGCGGGACGATCGTCGAGCCGGACGACACGCCGCTCGACTCGCGCCACCTGGACATGGTGCTCGCGCTCCAGACGCTGACCGACAAGCCCTACATGGGCTCGGTCACCTCGGCCGAGAACGCGAAGGACACGATCGCGATGGGCGAGATCCTGTTCGGCGGCCGCGAGGCGATCGAGGAGAAGCCGGTCTCGATCTCGCTGATCAACGTCAACTCGCCGCTCCGCTACGACGACCGGATGCTCGGGGCGATGCTCGAGTACGTCCGCGCCGGGCAGCCCGTCGTGATCACGCCGTTCCTGCTCATGGGCGCGATGTCGCCGGTCTCGGTGCCCTCGGCGCTGACCCAGCAGATGGCGGAGGCGCTGGCCGGGATCGCGCTCGCGCAGCTCATCCGGCCCGGAACGCCGGTGATCTTCGGCTCGTTCCTCTCGAACACCGACATGCAGTCGGGCTCGCCGAGCTTCGGCACGCCCGAGTCGGCGGTCGGCCTCCTCTGCACCGGCCAGATCGCGCGCCACTTCGGCCTTCCCTGGCGCAGCGGCGGCGGGCTCACGTCGAGCCAGACCGCCGACGCGCAGGCCGCCTACGAGGCGATGATGACGATGCTCCCGACCTTCCTCGCCGGCGCGAACTGGGTGATGCACTCGGCCGGCTGGCTGGAGTCGGGGCTCGTGTCGTGCTACGAGAAGTTCGTGATCGACATCGAGATCCTGCGGATGCTGAAGGAGGAGTTCACGCCGCTCGAGGTGGACGAGGCGAGCCTCGCGTGGGGCGCGCACCAGGAGGTCGGGCACGGCGGCCACTTCCTCGGCGCCGTGCACACGCTCGAGCGCTTCCGCGAGTGCTTCTACCGGCCGCTCCTCTCCTCGACGGAGAACTTCGAGCGCTGGAAGAAGCTCGGCGAGCGCGACGCGACCGCGCGCGCCGGCGAGATCTGGCGCAAGACGCTCGAGGAGTACGAGCAGCCGCCGCTCGACGACGGGATCCGCACGTCGCTCGGGGAGTACGTCGTCCGCCGCCGCGCCGAGCTCGGCGACTGAGAGAGTGAACGCGTGAGCGTAGAGGTCGACATGGTGCGGTCGGTGGAGGTGCCGACGCGGATGGTGCACGGGCCGGGTGCGTCGCGCGGCTCGGCGAGCTCTGCCGCGAGCTCGGGATCGCGAGGCCGCTGCTCGTCACCGACAAGGGCGTGGCCGCCGCCGGGCTCGTCGAGCCGGCGCTCGAGCAGCTCGACGACGCCGTCGCTCTTCGACGGCGTCCGCCCGAACCCGGACCTCGAGCTCGTCGGCGAGGGATCGGCCGCCTATCGCGAGGCCGGCTGCGACGGGCTCGTCGCGCTCGGCGGCGGCTCCTCGATCGACGCCGCGAAGGCGATCGGGGTCGAGGTCGTGCACGGCGGCTCGATCCTCGAGTTCGAGTACGGCGGCACGCCGCTGACGCAGCGCGTGCCGCCGCTCGTCGCGATTCCGACCACCGCGGGAACCGGCAGCGAGGTGACGCTCTGGGCCGTGATCACCGACCACGAGCGGCAGATCAAGTTCAACGTCGGCGGGACGCCGCTGATCGGCCCGCACGCGGCGCTGATCGACCCGGAGCTGATGCTGGGGCTGCCGCCCGCGGTCACTGCGGCGACCGGCCTCGACGCGCTCTCGCACGGGATCGAGTGCTACACCTGCGACTACCACCAGCCGTTCAACGACGCGGTCGCGCTGCACGCGATCGAGCTCGTCGGCGGCTGGCTGCGGGCCGCGTTCGAGGACGGTTCCAACCTCGAGGCGCGCACGCACATGGCTCACGCCGCGACGCTCGGCGGGATGAGCTACGGCACCGAGAGCGCGGGCGCCGCGCATGCGATGAGCCAGTCCGCCGGCGGCGTCCACGACTGCCCGCACGGCGCGCTCACCGCCCGCGTCCTCGTCCCCGTCTGCCGCTACAACGTCCCGGCCGCGCCCGAGCGCTACGCGCGCATCGCGCAGGCGCTCGGCGTCGACACGTCCGGAATGGACATCGACCAGGCGGCGTACGCGGGGGTGGACGAGCTCGCGCGTCTGACGGACGACGTCGGCATCCCGTCGATGGTCGAGCTCGGCTTCTCGGAGGACGAGATCCCGATGCTCGCGCGGATCGCGTACGAGGATCCGCAGACGTTCGGCAACGCGCGCGAGGTCGACGTCGCGGCCTACGAGGAGATCTACCGGGAGGCGTTCGCAGCGTGAGCACGGCGACACGCGACTACGGGATGGTGATCGGCGGCGAGTGGACGGACTCGGACGCGCGGCTCGAGGCGACGAGCCCCGCGAGCGGCGAGTCGCTCGGCTCCGTGCCGGAGGGGACGCGCGAGGAGGCGCAGAGGGCGATCGCGGCGGCGAACGGCGCCTGGCGCGACTGGTCTCGCCGCTCGGCCTTCGAGCGCGCCGCGGCGATGGAGCGGGTCGCCGACCTGATCGTCGAGCGCCGCGACGAGCTCGCGCTGACGCTGACGCTCGATCAGGGCAAGCCGCTGCACAGCGAGGCCTACGGCGAGGTGGACGAGCTGATCGAGTACTGGCGGATGGCGGCCGCGGACGTGAAGCGGCTGGACGGGTCGATGCCGCCGTCGGTCGACGCGTCGAAGCGGATCCTCGGCTACCGCGTCCCGCGCGGCGTCGTCGGCGTGATCACGCCGTGGAACTGGCCGTACACGATGCCCGCCGAGCTGCTCGCGCCCGCGCTCGCGGCCGGGCAACGCCGTCGTCTGGGCGCCGGCCTCGTCGACCTCGATCTGCGCCGTGAAGCTCGCGGAGTGCATCGTCGACGCCGAGCTCCCCGCCGGCGTCTTCTCGATGGTCACGGGCCGCGGTGCCGTCGTCGGCGACGAGATCGCCGGCAGCCCGGGCACGCACGCGATCGGCTTCATCGGCTCCGTCGAGACCGGGCTGAAGGTGGCGACGCGGGCGGCCGGGAAGGCGATGCTGCTCGAGCTCGGCGGCAACGGGCCGATGATCGTGCTCGAGGACGCCGACGTCGCCGCGGCGGCCGAGGCGAGCCTCGTCGCCTCCTTCCTCTGTGCGGGGCAGAGCTGCACGGCCGGGGAGCGATTCCTCGTCCACGAGGCCGTGCACGACGAGTTCGTCGAGCGGCTGCGCGCCGCGGTCGAGCGCGAGATCCGGCTCGGCGACCCGCTGCTCACCGAGACGACGATGGGGCCGCTCAACAACGAGTCGACCGCGGAGAAGATGGACCGGCACGTCGCGGACGCGCTCGACCGCGGCGCCGAGCTCGTCGCCGGCGGCGCGCGCGCCGAGGGCTTCCCGACCGCGCTCTACTGGCAGGCGACCGTCCTCGATCGCGTCACCGAGGAGATGGAGGTCGCGCGCGAGGAGACGTTCGGGCCGGTGATCCCGATCACGACGATCGCGAGCGACGACGAGGCGCTGCAGATCGCGAACGCATCTCCGTACGGGCTCCTGACCGCCGTCTGGACGCGCGACCTCGCCCGCGGCCTGCGCTTCGCCGAGGCGGTCGACGCCGGCTGGGTGAACATCAACGAGTCGACGAACTACTGGGAGAGCCACCTGCCGTTCGGCGGCCGCTCCGGCAAGAGCTCGGGCGTCGGCCGCGTCGGCGGCAGCCAGGCGATGGAGACCTTCACCGAGCCGAAGACGGTGGTGGTGACGCTCTAGGCGTGTTTGAAACCCGGACCGGAACCTTGTTCAATCAAGGACGACGATGAGGGAGAGGACGATGTGAGCGCGACTGCGGTGACGAGCGCTTCGGCCCCGCGCGTGTCTCGCGACGGGCCACCGCTGATCCGCGCGGAGGGGATCTGGAAGATCTTCGGCCCGCGCGGCGAGCGGCTGCTCGGCACCGACGACATCGACCTGCCGCGGCGCGAGCTGCGCGCGAAGACGGGCTGCGTGATCGCCGTCCGGGACGTCTCGATCGAGGTCTGGCCCGGCGAGGTCTTCGTCGTCATGGGGCTCTCCGGCTCGGGCAAGTCGACGCTCGTGCGCACGTTGATCCGGCTGATCGAGCCGACCGCGGGATCGATCGAGATCGACGGCCGCGACGTGATGGCGGCCGGGCCGAGCCGAGCTGCGCGAGCTCCGCCGGCACACGGTCTCGATGGTCTTCCAGCACTTCGGCCTGCTCGCGCACCGGCGGGTCGTCGACAACGTCGCGTTCGGGCTCGAGGTGCAGGGCGTGCCGAAGGCGCAGCGCCTGGCCCGCGCGGAGGAGGTGCTGCAGCTCGTCGGGCTCGAGGACTCCGGCAACCAGTTCCCGGACCAGCTCTCGGGCGGCATGCAGCAGCGCGTCGGGCTCGCGCGGGCTTTCGCCGTCGACCCGAAGGTGATGCTCTACGACGAGCCGTTCAGCGCGCTCGATCCGCTGATCCGCCGGGACATGCAGGACGAGGTCTGCCGGCTCCAGCTCGAGACGGGCAAGACGATGCTCTTCATCACGCACGACCTGCCGGAGGCGCTTCGGCTCGGCGACCGGATCGCGATCATGCGCGACGGCGCGATCGTCCAGCTCGGGACGCCGGAGGAGCTCGTCGGGGAGCCGGCCGACGAGTACGTCGCCAACTTCGTGCGCGACATCCCGAAGAGCAACGTGCTGACGCTCCGCTGGATCATGCGCGAGCCCACGCCCGAGGATCCCACCGACGGCCCGAGGCTCGACGTCACGACGACGGTCAGCAAAGCCGCGCCGGCGCTCGCCGCGAGTGAGAAGCCGGTCTGCGCGATCGAGAACGGAAAGATCGTCGGCATCGTCGACCGCGAAGCGGTCTTCCAGGCGATCGCCGACGAGCGAGGCGACTGACGGTGGCCTCGGTCTTCGCCGAGAGGGCGACCTCCGCGCCGATCGTCGTGCATCGGGTCTGGTGGCGGGGAAGGCTCGTCCAGGTAGCGGGAATCGTGGCGCTGATGTACATCGCCTACCGGGCCTGGGCGACTCGAGTACCCCTGGCCGAACAACCTCGTCTGGAACTCGCTGTCCGTGCATCTCGACGACTTCCAGACCTGGCTCCTGACCGAGCGCGGCAAGGAGGACCAGTCGATCGTCTTCACGGTCTTCGAGGGCTTCAGCTCGGGGATCGACCACCTCGTCGAGTGGTTCAACCGGCTGCTGATCTGGCTGACGTGGGCCGGGACGACCGATCGCCGGCGTTGCGCTCGTCCTGCGCTTCGGCGGCCTCCGCGCAGCGCCTGTCACACTCTCCGCATTCGCGACCTTCGCCCTGTCCGGCCTCTGGGAAGAGAGCATGCAGACGCTGGCCCTGATGCTCGTGGCGGTCGGGCTGTCCCTCCTCGTCGGGATCCCACTGGGAATCGTCGCCGGCCGCTCCGCCCGGTTTCGCCGGTTGATCACGCCGGTGCTCGATGCGATGCAGATCGTCCCCGCGTTCGCGTACCTGATGCCGGTCGTGATCCTCTTCTCGATCGGCCCGGCCGCCGCCGTCGTCTGCGACGATGATCTACGCGATCCCGCCGGCGATCCGGATCACGGCGCTCGGGATCCGCGGCGTGCCGCGTCAACACGGTCGAGGCGGCCACGTCGATGGGCGCCACCCGGCGGCAGCTGCTCCGCAAGGTGCAGCTCCCGCTCGCCCGGCGCATGATCCTGCTGGGCGTCAACCAGACGATCCTCTTCGCGCTCTCGATGGTCGTGATCGCGGGCCTGATCGGCGGCGGCGGCCTGGGGGCAGTCGTCACGAACGGCCTCTCCTCGAACCCGGCTCTCGCGATCCTCGCCGGGCTCGTGATCGTGGTCATGGCGATGGCCCTCGACCGCTCCTTCGAGGCGATCGCCGAGCGGACCGACCCGGCGCGCCGGCACCTCGACGAGACAAGGAAGCGCGGCTCAGACGCTCGTGCTCGCCGCGGCGATCGTGGCCGGAGTCGTCATCTCGAAAGCCTTCGGCGTCGGCGCCGCCTACCCGGACGAGGCCGGCGATCCGCCACGCACGGTGACGATCGAGGAGTGGCTGCTGGCCAAGATCCAGGTCGTGCTCGACTACGTGCAGGACCCGACCACCTGGGTCTTCGCGGTCACCGAGCGAGTCGGCATCTTCATCCTCCAGCAGCTCCTGCTCCCGCTGCAGGAGTTCCTGGTCGAGGCGCCCTGGTTCACGACCGTGATCGGGCTGACGGCGATCGCGTTCGTCGTGAGTGGCCTCCGGCCGGCGCTGACGACGCTCGCGATGCTCGGCGCTGATCGGGTTCACGGGTGTCTGGGCGCTCGCGATGGACACGCTCTCCCAGGTGCTCGTGGCCACGGCGCTCGCCGTCGTGCTCGGGGTCGTCCTGGGTGTCCTGGCCGCCGAGAGCAACCGCTTCTCGAAGGTGATGAGGCCCATCAGCGATGTGCTGCAGACGCTCCCGCAGCTCGTCTACATCATCCCGTTCATCTACCTGATGCCGATCTCGATCGTGCCGGGGATCGTGGCCAGCGTCCTGTACGCGTTCCCCGTCACGCTGCGGCTCGTCGAGCGCGGCGTGCGGGACGTGGCGCCGACGTCGGTCGAGGCCGCGAACGCGTTCGGGGCCTCGAGGCGGCAGGTGCTGATGAAGGTCAAGCTTCCCCTGGCCGGTGACGCGGTGATGCTCGGCATCAACCAGGCGATCATCATGGTGCTCGCCGTGGTCGTCATCGCCGGGCTCGTCGGTTCGGGCGGCCTCGGCTACGAGGTCGCGCAGGGCCTCGTCCGCGGGCAGTTCGGACAGGGCGTGATCGCCTCGGTCGCGATCCTCGCCCTGGGAATCGCTCTCGACCGCGTCACTCAGGGCACGCGCCAATCCAAGAAGGAGGGCATTGCATGAAGGGCAACACCGGGTCACACAACAAGAGGGAGGGTCGGATGTCGGTTCGAGGTGGCTGGCGAGGTCGCGTAGGCCTGGTCGGTCTGATGCTCGTCGCAGTAGCCGCGCTTGCCGTGTCGGGAAGCGCGTTCGGCAAAGGCGCGGCGCCGAGTTGCGGCACCGTGACCATCAACGAGCAGTCGTGGTCAGGCTCGACGGCGAACACGTACGTGGCGAAGTACGTGCTCGAGAAGCGGCTCGGCTGCAAGGTGAAGCTGACGCAGGTCACCGAGGGGCCGCCCTACTTCCAGGCCATGCGCGACGGCAAGGTCGATGTCGCGCTCGAGGACTGGGACAACACGGCGACGAAGCAGGCTCAGCCGTATCTCAAGG
This sequence comes from uncultured Gaiellaceae bacterium, assembly GCA_963847255.1. Classification (GTDB taxonomy): domain Bacteria; phylum Actinomycetota; class Thermoleophilia; order Gaiellales; family Gaiellaceae; genus Gaiellasilicea. The sequence goes on along the minus strand of CAWJYW010000011.1, from coordinate 106,151 downwards.
ACAAGTCGGTTCGCATCGTCGGCTCGAACGGGATCACCGGGGTGATCGGCTGGTACATCCCGCGCTACCTGCTCAAGCAGTACCCGGCGTTCAAGACGTGGAGGGGGCTGAAGGGCAAGGAGTCCGTCTTCAAGTCTCCCGAGTCGGGCTCGCAGGGGATGTTCCTCGGCGGCGATCCCTCCTACGTGCAGAAGGACCGGGCCCTGATCAAGGAGCTCGGCCTCAACCTCAAGCACGTGGTCGCGGGCGCCGAGCCGGCGCAGGTGGCTCGCTGGAGCCAGCTGTACAAGCAGAAGAAGCCGGTTCTCTTCTACTGGTACGACCCGCAGTACCTGAACGCGCAGTACGACCTCGTTCGGATCCAGCTGCCGAAGCGCTTCCAGGGGTGCCTGGACGACGAGAAGCAGACCGGAAAGCACGCGTGCGAGTACCCGTCCTACGGCCTCGACAAGCTCGTCTCGAAGAAGTTCGCGACGAGCGGCTCCCCGGCCGTCAAGTTCGTCACCAAGTGGAAGTGGACGTCCAAGGACCAGAACTTCGTCGCCAACCTCATCTCCGGCAAGAAGATGAAGCCGGAGAAGGCAGCGGAGCAATGGGTCAAGGCGAACCCCGGCAAGGTCAACGCCTGGCTGAAGTAGGAGAAGTCGGAGCGATGAGGGGCGGCGCGGCTGCCCCTCACCCACCGGCTGCCAGGAGTGCGACGCCGCCGGCGACGAGGATCGCTCCCGTCAGGCGAACCGGCGTCACGTGCTCCTTGAGCACGACGGCGGCGAGGAGCGTTGCGATCACGACGCTCGTCTCGCGCACGGCGGCGACGGACGCCGCCGAAGCGCGCTCGAGCGCGGCGAGCACGAGCGCGTAGGCCGTGAACGTCGCGATCCCGGCGACGATCGACGAGCGATTGAGCTCGCTCCGCAGCGCCACGGTGCCGCCGCGCATCCGAGCCACCCAGGCCGCGTAGAGGATGGCCGGCGCGATCATCGAGACCTCGAGATAGGCGATCGGGGTCGCGTAGTCGAGTCCCCGCTTGTCGACGAGCGTGTACGAGGCGATCACGGCCGCAATCGCGAGCCCGAAGACGACGCCGGCGGTACCGGCGCCCCTGCCGGACACCTCGGATCGCGAGCACGCCGAGCCCGACGAGGACGACGCCTGCTGCCTGCGCCCAGGACGTGCTGTAGCCGAGCACGACGATGCCGGCGAGCAGGACGATCGTCGGCGCCACTCCCCGCGCGATCGGATACACGACCGACACCTCGGCCTTCCGGTACGCGGTGATCAGCAGTGAGAAGTAGAGAAGCTGCAGACAGCTCGTGACGACGAGATAGGGCCAGACCTCTCGTTCGAGCCCCCAGGCGAACACCGACACCGGGGCGAAGACGGTGATCGCGACGAGGAGCGCCACCGCCGTTGCCGCCTCCGGATCGCGCGCCCGCGCGAGCAGCAGGTTCCAGAGCGCGTGCACGAACGCCGCTGCGAGCGCGAGCAGGAGTGCAGAGAGCGGCATCGCGGCGGAGCGTAATCTCCTGCTGCTCCCGCCCGAGAGCTGGTGCGGGTAACGCTTGGCCGCGTGCCCGAGGCCGACGAGCTCGAGCAGCTCCTGCACCTTGCCCCGCCGCTTGCCCCGGTCGACGCCGCGGATCCTCAGCCCGTACTCCACGTTCCGCTCGGCGGTCATGTTGGGGAAGAGCGAGTACGCCTGGAACACCATCCCCATGTTGCGCTTGTTGGGTGGCACGCGCGTCATGTCCTTGCCGTCCACGAGGATGCGTCCGTGATCGGGCCGGTCGAAGCCGGCGACGAGGCGGAGCGCCGTCGTCTTGCCGCACCCGGAGGGCCCGAGCAGCGACAGGAACTCGCCTTCCGAGAGCGACAGATCGATCCCGTCCAGCGCGACGACCTCGTCGAACTCGCGCCTCAGCTCCTGCAGCTCGACGTAGGCCATCAGTGGCTTCCTCCCGCGCCGACCGCCCTGCCGCGCCCGACGAGTAGGAGCGCGAGCATCGCCAGCCAGGTGATGCCGAAGCTCATCAGCGAGACCGCCGCGGCGGGGTAGGTCTTGGTCTCCTGGATGTAGGAGATGTAGGTCGGGAAGGTGCTGAAGGTCGCGAGCACCGCGATCGTGAACTCGCCCATCACGATCGCGAGCGTCAGGAAGGCGCCCGCCAGCGCGGCCGCCCGGATGTTGGGCAGGATCACCCGGAAGAGCGTCGTCCGCCAGGGGGCGCCGAGGCTCTGCGAGGCCTCCGTCAGCGTGTGCACGTCGATCGCCCGGAAGCCCGTGTCGAGCGAGAAGTACATGTACGGGAAGGAGAGGATCACGTAGGCGGCGACGAGGAAGCCGTACGGCTCGGCGTAGAACCAGGTCGGGCTTCCACGGTAGAGCTCGAGCAGCCCGACCACGAGCACGATCGGCGGAACGACGAACGGCACGAGCGCGAGGAACCCGATCAGGGGCCGCAGGCGCGGCAGCTTCAGGTGCACCCAGTACACCGTCGGCACGAGGAGCAGCAGCGCGATCGCGATCGTCTCCAGCGCGAGCACGAACGAGAGGCGCAGCGTCTTCCAGAACTCCGGATCCTCGGCGATCACCTGGTAGCTGCCGAGCGTGCAGCACTCGCCGGTGACCTCGTCCTTGAGGCTGAAGAGGAGGGTGGCGAAGAGCGGCAGCACGAAGAAGGCCAGCGCCACCACGAGCCAGACCACCGCGCCCGGTGCGATCCGCTTCCTCATCGCACCCACCGCGATGTGATCCGCTGCAGCGGTATGTAGACCGCCATCATCAGGCCGAGGACGACGAACATCCCGAGCGCGAGCGCGTCTGCGATGTGCGGGTTGGAGAGGACGTCGCCGCTGACGAGGTAGCCGATCTGCAGCGGCACGAGCGGAACGAACCCGCCCGTCAGGCCGTACGCGGTCGCGTAGGCGGCGAACGAGTTGCCGAAGAGGAGCACCATCGCGCTCAGCAGCGACGGCGCGAGCACCGGCAGCCCGACGTAGCGCCAGAACTGGCGCGGCGTCGCGCCCAGGTTCGCGGAGGCCTCCCGCCACTCCCGGCGCAGCCCGTCGATCGCGGGTGCGATCACGAGGACCATCAGCGGGATCTGGAAGTAGAGGTAGACGATCTCGACGCCCGTCTTGGAGAAGAGCGTGAACCCGTGCTGGTACGGGTTGTAGCCGTGCCCGGCGAGGAACTGGGTGACGATCCCGATCGTGCCGAGCGTGGCGATGAAGGCGAACGCGAGCGGGATACCCGCGAAGTTGGCGGCCACCGCGGAAAAGGTCGTCAGGACGGTCCGGACGACGCGCGGTGTCCCGTCCCGGATGGCGGCGTACGCGATCAGGAAGCCGAGCGCTCCGCCTGCGAGTGCGGTCACGAGGCTCACCTCGATCGAGTTCTTGAAGGCGCTGAGGTACGGCTCGTGGAAGATCTCGCGCACGTTCGCGGTCGTGAACCCACCGTCGAGCGACTCGAAGGCGCCGAGCAGCACCTGCGCCGCCGGCAGGAGCAGGAACAGCACCGCGTAGGCGAGGAAGGGGACGACGCCGAGCCAGACGAGGCGCGGACGAAAGCCGCGGCCGGCTTTCACCGGCCGCGGCGTCTCCGTCGTTTCGAGCGTCGCGCTCAGGGCGCTACGCGCCGACCTTCTTCGGCCAGTCCTTCGCGATCAGCTTGGCGGCCCTGTCGTTCTGCACCGGGCCTGCGAAGCGCACCTTCGCGTACGCGGCCGGGGACGGCAGGGCCCGCACCAGTGCGCCCGGCACGACCTTCCGCCGCGCCATGTCGGCGAAGCGGGCCGGATGCGAGTAGCCCTTGAGCCACAGCAGCTGGCCGGCGTCCGAGTAGACGAACTCCTGCCAGAGCCGCGCCGCCCACGGGTGCGGGGCGTAGCGCGAGATCGCCTGCGCGTAGTAGGCGCCGTAGACGCCCTTCGACGGGATCGAGACCTTGATCTTCGCGGCCGGGAACTCCTTGATGTACGCGAGGTTCAGGTAGTCCCAGTCGATCACGATCGGCGTCTGGCCCGACGCGATCGTCTGCGGCGTCGCCTGCACGGGGACGAAGTTGCCGGCGTCCTTCAGGCGTGCGAAGTAGTCGATCCCGGGGCCGACGTTGTTGAGCGAGCCGCCGTTCGCGAGTGCCGCGGAGAAGACGCCGGCGACGGCCGACCCCGACGAGAGCGGGCTGCCGTTGAGGGCGACCTGGTTCGCGTACTCCGGCTTGAGCAGGTCGGCCCAGCTCTTGGGCACGTTCTTGACGACGTTCGTGTTGACGCCGAACGAGATGACGCCCCAGTAGTCCGCCAGCCAGCGGCCGCGAGGATCCTTCATCGCCACGGGAACGCTGCCCCAGAAGCGGTTGCGGTAGGTCGCGTAGAGGCCTTCCTTCGCCCCGGCGATCGCGAACGCCGGGCCGACGTCGAGGACGTCCGGTGCGCGGGAGTCGCTCTTCAACGTGCGAACCGCCGTGTTCTCCTCGGCCGACGAGCCGTTCGGGTTGCTGTTCGTGATCTTCAGGCCGAACCGCTTCTGGAAGGTCGACATGATCTCGCCGTAGTTCGCCCAGTCAGGCGGTAGGGCGATTGTGTTGAGGCGGCCTTCCCTCTTCGCCTCGGCGAGGATCGTCTTGTAGTTGGCGACGGTGCCGCGCGTCGGCGGCGCCGCTGCTCCCGACCGCGCGAACGCGGTCGCAGGTGCGAGGATCGTGAGCCCAGCGGCGGCGGCGAGCGACCGGCGTAGCATCGCGCTCCGGCTGATCCGCTCCTCGGCGACCAGGCGTGCGATCACCGAGTCCATTCCGTCGAGGTCGTCCTCTTGTAGTGCCCGGTCCAGGATCTCGTCGATCTCCCAGTGCTGCCCCATGGCTGCCCTCCCGGTCGAAATGTGAAAGGCCAGCGTACGGCGGCGCGTCCGGCGATTCAAGGGGCGGTTGTAGGGTCTTCACCGGTATGGCACCGGATCGCACCGATCCCTTCACGGTCGAGGGCGAGTGGTTGCGTTGCGCTTTCCACGCGCACACGACGGGCTCCGACGGGGAGCTCGAGCCCGACGCGCTCGCGGCTCATTACGGTCGCGCGGGCTTCGACGTGCTCGCGATCACCGACCACTGGAAGCGGACCGACGCCGCGTCGAACGGGCGTCTGCTCGTGCTGCCGAGCGTCGAGCTGAACTGCATCCTCCCGGCCGCGCGCGACGGCCATGTGCTCGGCTTCGGCATCTCGGCGGACGCCGATCTCGCCGCGCTCGGCGCCGAGTACGCAGACCTCGAGCGCACCGCGGGTTTCATCACGGAGCACGGCGGCGTCGCCTATCTCGCGCATCCCTACTGGACGGGCGCGACCCCGGGCTCGCTCGAGCTGCCCGAGAACGTCGCCGGGATCGAGGTCTGGAACGCCGGCTGCGAGCTCGAGGTGGGGCGAGGGCTGTCCTCCGTTCACTGGGACGAGCTGCTCGAGAGCGGCCGCCGCTGCTTCGGGCTCGTGACGGACGACTCTCACCATCCCGGCTTCGACTCGGGCCACGGCTGGACCTGGCTGCGGGCGCCGGAGCGGAGTGCCGAGGCAGTGCTGGCGGGTCTTGCAGCCGGTTCCTTCTACGGGAGCTCCGGCCCGGTGCTGCACGACGTCGCGGTCGACGGCGACGAGGTCGAGGTTCGCTGCAGCCCGGCCCGCTCCGTCACGCTCGTGTCGAGTCGCACCGAGGGAGCGGCCGTGAACGCCGGCCGGCTCGGCTACCGCTACGCCGGCGACGTGCTCGCCGACGACGACCGCGGGATCACGCACGCGCGGCTCCGGCGGCCCGTCGGCGCGGGTTACGCCCGCATCGAGGTGACCGACGCGAAGGGCAACCGCGCGTGGACGAACCCGCTGTGAGGGATCTCTCGCAACTGGCGGAGCGACGATTCGACCTCCTCGTGATCGGAGGCGGCATCGTCGGAGCCGGGATCGCGAACGAGGCTGCGCAGGCCGGCCTCGCGGTGGCGCTCGTCGACCGAGACGACTTCGGCGGGGCGACCTCGAGTGCGTCGTCGAAGCTGATCCACGGCGGGCTGCGCTACCTCCGGCTCGGTGACGTCAAGCTCGTGCGCGAGGCTCACCGCGAGCGTCGCGCGCTGCTCAAGACCGTGGCGCCGCACCTCGTCCGGAGGCTGCCGTTCCTGTTCCCGCTCTACCGGGACGGTCCGTACCGGCCGACGACGCTCAGGCTCGGGCTCGCGCTCTACTCGGGTCTCGCAGGCGACAAGCTCGGCGGCCTGCTGCCGCCCGCGCGTGCGCTGCAGAGCGTCCCCGATCTCCGGCTCGACGGACTGCGCGGCTGCGGTGTCTACATCGACTCGTTCACGCACGACGGGCGGCTCTGTCTCGCCAACGTGCGGGCGACGGCCGCCGCCGGCGGAGCCGTGGCGAACTACGCGGAGGTGATCGGGCTGCGTCACGTCGCGGGTCGCGTGCGCGGGGCCGAGGTGCGCGACCGCCTCTCCGGCGAGACGATCTCCGTCGATGCGCGCGCGGTCGTCAACGCGACAGGCCCGTGGATCAACGGCATTCGCGCCTTCGAGGACCCGGCCGCCCCGCCGCTCGCCCGCCTGTCGAAGGGCGTGCACCTGCTCCTGGATCTCGATCGTCCCTGGTCGGCGGCGCTGACGATTCCGCACGACCCGGTGCGCGTCACGTTCGCGTACCCGTGGCAGGGGATGCTGCTGCTGGGGACGACCGACACGCTCTACGAGGGCGACCCGTCGGAGGTCAGCGTCGAGCCCGCAGACGTCACACGGGTCCTCGACGAGGCCTCGGTTGGAGTCGAGCGCGAGGTGCTCGATCCGAGTCGCATCCGGGCCAGCTTCGCTGGGCTGCGCGTGCTTCCCGGCCTGAGCGGCGAGACGCTGACCGCGAGGCGCGAGACGCAGTACGTCGTCGGTCGCGGCGGGATGCTGACGGTGGCGGGCGGGAAGCTCACCACCTACCGCCGGATCGCGCTGCACGCGCTCGAGCGGCTTCGCCCGGAGCTCGGCGGGCTGCGGTTCGACTCCGTGCCGCTGCCGCTGCCGGGCGCGCGCGGGCTCGACGACGCGGGCGTGCGCATCGCGCGCCACTTCCCCGAGCTCGATCCCGCGACCCGCTCGCACGTCCTGCACCTGTACGGCAGCCTGGCTGAGGAGATGCTCGCGCCTGCGTTGATCGAGCCTGCGCTGCTCGAGCCGATCCACCCCGACGCGCCCGATGTGCTCGCGCAGATCGGCTATGCAGGCGAGCACGAGTGGGCGGTCAGCGTCGAGGACGTCGTCTGGCGGCGGACGACACTCGGCTACCGCGGCCTGGCGGACGCCGCCGCTGCGCCGGTGGCGGAGGCTCTCGGGTACCCGGCGGCATTAGGGTCCGCCTGATGCGGACGAAGATGCCGTCGAGTCTCGAGATCGCGCAGGCCGCGACCCTCCGGCCGATCGAGGAGATCGCCGCCGCCGCCGGGTTGGTGCCGGAGGAGGTCGAGCCGTACGGCCGCACCAAGGCCAAGATCGACCTCGGCGTCCTCGACCGGCTTCGCGAGACAGCGGACGGAAAGCTCATCTGCGTCACGGCGATCACGCCGACGAAGGCGGGCGAGGGGAAGACGACGACCTCCGTCTCCCTGACGCAGGGCCTCGGTCACATCGGCCGCAAGTCGGTGCTCTGCCTGCGGGAGGCATCGCTCGGGCCGGTCTTCGGGATCAAGGGCGGCGCCGCGGGAGGTGGCTACGCGCAGGTCGTGCCGATGGAGGACCTGAACCTCCACTTCACCGGCGACATCCACGCGATCGGCGCCGCGAACAACCTGCTCGCGGCGATCCTCGAGGCGCACATCCTGCACGGCAACGTGCTTCGGATCGACCCGCTCTCGGTCAGCTGGCGGCGCTGCGTCGACATCAACGATCGTGCGCTCCGGGACATCGCGCTCGGCCTCGGCGGGCGGGCGAACGGGTACCCACGCCAGTCCGGCTTCGACATCACGGCCGCATCCGAGGTGATGGCGATCGTCGCCGTGGCGCGCGACCTGCACGACCTGCGCGAGCGACTCGGCTCGATCACCGTCGCGTACACCTTCGAGGGCGAGCCCGTCCTCGCCGAGCAGCTCCGGGCTGCAGGTGCGATGGCCGTCCTGCTCAAGGACGCGCTCAAGCCGAACCTCGTCCAGACGCTCGAGGGGCAGCCGGCGCTCGTCCACTGCGGGCCGTTCGCCAATATCGCCCACGGCAACAACTCGCTCGTCGCCGACCTCGTGGCGCTGAAGCTCGGCGACTACGTGGTCACGGAGTCGGGCTTCGGCGCGGACATGGGGATGGAGAAGTTCCTGAACATCGTCTGCCGGGCGGGCGGGCTCAGCCCGAGCGCGGTCGTCCTGGTCGCGACCGCCAAGGCGCTCAAGCATCACGGCGGCGACCCGGACGGCGGGCCGGATGCGATCGAACGCGGCGCCGAGAACCTGCGCCGCCATCTCGAGATCGTGTCCGAATTCGGGCTGCGGGCCGTCGTCGCCGTCAACCGCTTCCCGGGCGACTCGGACGAGGAGGTCGACCTCGTCCGCCGGCTCGCACTCCAGCACGGCGCGCACGCCGCCGAGCTGAACGAGGCGTTCGAGCGCGGTGGCGAGGGCGCGGCATCGCTTGCGGAGGCGGTCGTCGACGCCGCCGATCATCCGAACGAGTTCGAGTTCACGTATCCGATCGATGCTCCGATCGAGGCGAAGATCGAAGCGATCGCAACCCGGGTCTACGGCGCCGGCAGTGTGATGTTCCTCCAGACGGCCAAGGACAAGATCAAGCAGTTCGCCGCCGGCGGGCTCGGCACGCTGCCGATCTGCATGGCGAAGACGCACCTCTCGCTCTCGCACGACCCGGCGCTGACCAATGCGCCGACCGGATTCGAGGTGACCGTGCGGGACGTCCGCGCGTACACCGGCGCCGGCTGGCTCGTCGCGCTCTGCGGGACGATGCAGACCATGCCCGGGCTCGGTGCGAATCCGGCGGCGTTCAGCGTCGACATCGACGAGGACGGCCGGACTGTTGGCCTCTTCTAGCTTCCTCGACGCCGGCCTGAAGGAGTTCCTCGACGCGGTACCCGCCCGGACACCGGCGCCGGGGGGCGGCGCCGTTGCGGCGATCGCGGCCTCGCTCGCCGCGGGCCTGACGGCGATGGCGGCTCGCTTCGCGCCCGACGAGTGGGAGCGGCGTGCCGAGGTCGTCGGCCGGGCCGAGGAGCTGCGCGCCCGCGTCGAGCCTCTCGCCGACGCGGACGCCGAGGCCTACGGCGCGTACATGGCCGACCGAACGGACGAGAACGTCGAGCGGATCATCGCCATTCCGTTCGAGCTCGCCGAGATCGCGGCCGAGGTCGCCGAGCTCGCAGCGCTCGTCGCGGCAGAAGGAAATCCCAACGTGAGCGGCGATGCGGCCGCCGGCGCGGATCTCGCGGCGGCGTCGGCGTCGGTAGGGGCCAGGCTCGTCCGCATCAACGCGTCGCCCGGCGACGTGCGCGTCGAGCAGGCGCGTGCGCTGGCCGAGCGCGCTGCCCAGGCAGCCCGCGGCGCCGCGGCCTCAGACTGACACGGAAGTTCCCCGCGCGGGCTCTCGGAGAAACGAGGCCCGCGCGCGGGAACGACAAGTCACCTAGACGGCGACGACGTTGAACGCCTCGGGGCCCTTCTGACCCTCGCGCGCCTCGTACTCGACCTTTGCACCCTCGGAAAGGGACTTGAAGCCCTCGCCGCCGATGCCGCTGTGGTGGACGAAGAGATCCTTACCCCCGTCCTCCGGTGCGATGAAGCCGAAGCCCTTCGCATCGTCAAACCACTTGACTGTGCCTGCTGCCATGGAAATACACCTCCTACCAATTTGCTCACGAACGGTAAGAGAGGTGTTGGGCACCCAGGTTACGCGCTCTAAAGAACTTACTTACAACAAGTCTAGCGGCAATTTCCGCTTGTGCGTGCCATCCAGACGAGCGGGCCGACCAGGGCCGCAAACGGGACGAGCGTGACGGCGAACGCGAGCATCGGTGACATGAGTTCACGCTAGGGCCGCCGGCTCCTGCGCGCGTCGGCCGCGGGATCGATCAGCGGTCATCCGCACGGACGAGCTCGAGCAGCCGCGCGGCGTAGGCGGGGGCCGTCGGTGCGTCCTCGTGCTGGAAATACGCGTAGACCTCGAGGCCCGCCGCGAGCAGTGGCTCGATCGTCGCGGCGATCCCGCCGAGCTGCTCCTCGGAGTACGGCGGCTCGCGGAAACGGAGATACCGGAACGGGCCGCCGGCGTCACGGTCGTTGACCCGGACGGCGGGTGCGACGTCGGCGCCCGCCCAGCTCTCGTCTCTCAGGTCGAGCGCCAGCCGAAGATCCGTGGAGCCGAGCAGGAGGGCGAGCAGGCCGTCGTCGCGCGGGCTCTCGACGACCACGCGGACCGGGCCGAGCCTGTCGCCGAGCATCCGGACGCGCTCCTCGAACGTGCCGAAGGACCGCAACGCCTGCGGTGACGCCTTCACCGCGAAGCGGAAGCCATCCGGGGTGGCCGCGGCCCAGCGCCGGAACTGCTCCTCGGACGGGAGCCGGTATCCGGTCGAGTTGAGCTCGACGGACGGGAACCGCTCGGCGTAGAAGCCGAGGAAGTCCTCGTTGGCGAGCCCGGCGGGATAGAAGTCGGGCCGCCAGGACGGATATGACCAGCCCGACGTCCCGATGTACGGAGAACACTCATTACCGTCCGGGGTCCTCGAGTAGCCTCGACAACCCGTGGCAATCACCACCGAAGTGATACCCGACGCCTCAATTCCCGTCCTCGACCACGGCTTCGTCCGGCTCGACGCGGCGATGGCCGACGACCTCTCGGTCGTCAACGCCGCACGCGTCAGCTTCGCGCGCCGGCGCGAAGAGGTCGACGATGCCGACGCCGGGCTGATCCGGTTCCTGATGCGCGACCGGCACGGGACGCCATTCGAGCACAACTCGTTCCGCTTCCACATCCGCTGCCCGATCTTCGTCGCGCGCGAATGGTTTCGTCACCGTATTGGCTCTTTCAACGAGTTCAGCATGCGATATGCGAAGGCGACCGACGACTTCTACATCCCCGAGGCCGACGACGTCCGCAGCCAGGTCGGGAAGCCCGGCGCCTACTCCTTCGAGCCCGTCGACCCGGAGCTCGCGGAGCGGACGCGGGAGGAGCTGCAGGCGGTCTACGACCTGGCCTACGCGACGTACACCCGCCTCGTGGAGGAAGGAGTCGCGCGCGAGCTCGCCCGCTCCGTCATCCCGGTCGGCGCCTACACCGAGTTCTACTGGACGGTGAACGCCAGGGCCCTGATGAACTTCGTCTCCCTGCGGGCGGCAGAGACCGCGCAGCGCGAGATCCGCCGCTACGCCGAGGCGTGCGAGCAGTTCCTCGCCGAGAAGATGCCGATCACGCACGCCGCGTTCGTGGCGAACGACCGCACCGCTCCGTAGATGGAACGTGTCAACGGCATCGGCGGCATCTTCCTCCGGGCTCGCGACCCCGATGCGCTGCGTGCCTGGTACGAAGCCAATCTCGGAATCTCGCTCACGGAGTGGGGCGGCCACGTCTTCGAGGCCGTGCCGGGGACCGTGACCGTCTGGTCGATCTTCCCCGGCGACACCGACTACTGGCCGCTCGAGCAGCAGATGATGGTCAACTTACCGTGTCGACGACCTCGACGCGATGCTCGCTCAACTGCGCGCGGCCGGCGTCGAGGTCGACGAGAACGTCGTGGAGCAGGAGTTCGGCCGCTTCGGCTGGGCGGTCGATCCGGAAGGAAACCGGTTCGAGCTCTGGCAGCCGCGCTTAGGTCTTCGAGGTCGCGATCAGCGGCACGTATGAGCCGCGCCGGGTGACGACCCAGCCGTCGTACTGGCGCAAGCCGTACGGGACGCTGAGCACGACCTTCGTCAGACCGCTGTGCACCGTGAAGCGGCCGCACGGGTCGGCGAGCTTTCCACCCTTCGTCAGCCACAGCTCGTAGTAGTCCGTCCGGTCGCGGCTCGGCGTGAGCCCGCGGACGAGGACGTTCATCGGCCAGTTGCCCGACGCGTCCTGCGGTAGGAGCTCGATCGACGCGGTGGCGCCGCGCGCCTCCGCGGTGCCGGCCATCGGGATCACGGCCTCGAACTGGACGTCGTCGCTGCGCGCACTTGCGAGCCAGCCGGCGCCGAAGGCGGCTACGGCAAGCGCGGCGGCGAGCACGGCGAGCGCCGTGCGCCGCCGGCGCGGCAGCAGTTGCACCGGCTCGGCCGGCGATGGGGTGGTCTGCAGCGCGGAGGAGACCTCCGGCGGCGGGTCGACCGAGAGCAGCAGCTGGTGCACGCGGCGCAGCCGGTCGCGCTCGTCCGGATCGTCGATCTCGCCGACGAGGTCGTCGAAGCGCTCAGGCATGGGCTGATCTCCGGCCCATGACCTTTAGGGGGTGTGGGGGAACTTGAAAGTTCCCCCACAAGACAGAAGAAGGGGGCTCGTGGGGGAAACATGGTTTCCCCCACGGGAGCGAGCCGAAGGCGAGCGACTTCATCTCAGCTCTTCCTCGAGCAGGTCCGCGAGCCGCGCCAGCGCGCTCCGAGTCCGCGTCTTGATCGTGCCCAGCGGGATGTCGAGGAATGTCGAGATCTCACTCTGTGAGAGACCGCCCCAGTACGCGAGCTCGATCACGGGACGCTCGTGGTCGGGCAGCTGCTCGAGAGCTCGGTGCACGCGCCACGCGAGCCACGACGCCTCCGCACGCTCGTCCGGGCCTCCCTCGCCCGACGGCTCCTCGGGCGCCTCCATCGGCGGCTCCGGCCGTCGACGCGCACCGTCGACGATCGCGTTCCGCGCGACGGTGTAGAGCCAAGCACCGCCGCGGCCGCGTTCCGGGTCGTAGCTCGAGGCCGAGCGCCAGATCGCGGCGAACGCATCCTGGAACGCGTCCTCTGCCCGGCCGCGGTCGCCGAGCCTCCGCAGCGCGAGGCCCAGCACGGGACGCGTGTAGCGCCGGTAGAGCTCCTCGAACGCGTCGCGATCGCCGTTGCCGACGCGCTCGATCAGTTCCCCGTCCGTCGGCTCTTCGCGCGGCACTCCCCTGATGCTTACGACTTCAGGCTGGTAAGGCAAGGAAGAACGGTCGATGTTCATGACTGCGGCCATCCACACGGACTACGCATTGCTGGTCCGCCCGGATTGCAGGAGACGGCCTCCGTCGACGACGATCGTCGTCCCGGTCACGAAGTGCGCGCCGGTGAGATAGAGGATTGCGCCGGTCACGTCGTCGGGGGAGCCGATGCGGTCGAGCACGGTTTCGGCTGCTCGGCGCGCCTCCTGATCGGGCTCGACTGCGACCGTTCCCGGGGCGACGCCGCAGACCCGGACCTCGGGCGCGAGGGCTCGCGCGAGGACGCGCGTCAGCATCGCCTGTGCGGCCTTCGCCGCGCAGTGGGCCGCGAACGAGGGCCACGGCTGGTACGCCGCGACGTCCTCGACCATCACCACGAGCCCACCGCTCTCGCGCAGGTGCGGTGCGGCCGCCTGCGTGACGAAGAAGCTTCCCTTGACGGTCGCTCCGAGCGCAGCGTCCACGTCCTCCTCCGACACGTCCTCGAATCGCTTCGGCTCGAATCCCGACGATGCGGCGTTGACGACGACGTCCAGGCCGCCGAGCTCCGCGGCCGCTCGCTCGACGAGCGCCCGCGCGTCGTCGGCCCGGGAGAGGTCGCCGTCGCGGCTGCCGGCGGCGATCACCTGCCATCCCTCGTTCCGCAGGCGCTCGGCAACCGCGGCGCCGAGCTTGCCGGTGCCGCCGGTGATGAGCGCCCTCATCGCCTACCCGGGACGCTTGTCTGCCGCTTCGAAGCGGCGGCCGACCTCAGCCCAGTTGACGACGTTCCACCAGGCCGCCAGGTAGTCGGGGCGACGGTTCTGGTAGTTGAGGTAGTAGGCGTGCTCCCACACGTCGATGCCGAGAAGCGGCTCGTCGCTGTCCAGGAGCGGGCTGTCCTGGTTCGGCGTCGACTTGACCGCCAGGCCGGTGCCGTCGTAGATCAGCCACGTCCAGCCGCTGCCGAAGCGCTTGACGCCGCCGTCGTTGACCACCTTCTTGAGCTCCTCGGTCGAGCCCCAGAGATCGTCGATCGCAGCCTTCAGCTCGCCCTCGGGCTCGCCGCCGCCGTCCGCGCTCATGATCGTCCAGAAGAGGCTGTGATTCGCGTGGCCGCCGGCGTTGTTCCGCACCGCGGCCTGGATCTCGTCGGGTATCGCGGCGAGGCTCGCGAGGACCGACTCGACGCTCGTTGTCGGCCCATTCCGTTCCTTCGAGGGCCTTGTTCGCGTTGTCGACGTAGGCCTGATGGTGCTTCGAGTGGTGGATCTCCATCGTGCGCGCGTCGATCGTCGGTTCGAGCGCGTCGTAGGCGTAGGGAAGGTCAGGGAGGGTGAACGGCATGCGCGACTCCTTCGTCTCGGCAACTGGGTGGAAGGATATGCTCCGCGCCGTTCCCGCCGAGTGATGTGCCGAGTGATGTGGAGGTACGGATGTCGAGTTACGAGGAGATCAGACCCCGTGAGCTGAAGCCGGCCCTGCTGGAGCTGGACGGGATCTCTCGCGCCTCCGTCGAGGCTCACTACAAGCTCTACCAGGGCTACGTGAACAAGCGGAACGAGATCCTCGGCAAGCTCGCGGCCGCGGACGCCGGCGCTGCGAACCAGATCTACTCCGACTTCCGCGCGCTGAAGGTCGACCTCTCCTTCGCGGTCGGCGGGATCAAGAACCACGAGGTCTACTTCGAGCACCTCGGCGGCGACGGTGGCGATCCCACGGGTGCGATCGCCGACCTGATCAAGCGCGACTTCGGCTCGACCGACGCGTGGCGCACCGACTTGAAGGCGACGGGAATGGCCGGCCGCGGCTGGGCCTGGACTGCCTACGACTGGGACGAGGGGCGGCTCTTCAACTACATCGGCGACGCCCAGAACACCTTCCCGATCTGGAACGCCACGCCTCTGGTCGCGCTCGACGTCTACGAGCACGCGTACTTCCTCGACTTCCAGACCGACCGCGGCGCCTACATCGACGTCTTCTTCAACAACCTGGACTGGGCTGTCGTGAACGACTGGGTCTCGAAGTACCAGATTCCGCTGAAGTAGGACCGCAATGACCTCTGCCCTCGTCATTCTGGGCGGGTACCTGCTGGGGTCGATGCCGTTCGGCTACTGGGTCGTCCTGCTCGTGAAGGGCGAGGACATCCGCAAGGTGGGCAGCGGCAACATCGGCGCGTCGAACGTGTGGCGGACCTACGGGCGCTGGCTCGGGATCCCGATCGTGCTGCTCGACGTGGCGAAGGGCTTCGTGCCGGCGCTCGTGGGCGCGCTCCTCGTCGGCGAGCTGACAGCCGTGCTCGCCGGCGGCGCGGCGATGCTCGGCCACTGGCGGCCGCTCTTCCTCCGCTTCCAGAAGGGCGGCAAGACCGTGGCGACCGGGGGTGGTGTGTTTCTCGGCGCAGCGCCGCTGCTGGGCTTGATCGGGGTCGCGGTCTGGGTCGTCGCCTTCCTCGTCACCCGCTACGCCTCACTGGCCTCGATCGTGGCCGCGCTCTCGTTGCCGGTCCTGGCGGTTCTGCTCGGCGAGCCGTGGCCGATCGTCGTCTTCGGTGCAATCGCTGCAGTCGGCGTCATCCTGCTCCACCGGCCGAACATCGCCCGTCTGCGTGCGGGAACGGAAAGCCGCTTCCGGCTCCGCCGTACGAAGCCCGTCTAGGCCCGGAGCCAGTCCGCGAGTGAGGTGTGCTGCTCCGGCGGCGTGCCCGACTCGAGCTCCGCCCGCAGCTCGCCGACCGTTCCCTCTCGCTCGGCGAGGACGTCGTGCGCGTGGATCGTCTCGAAGTTGAGCTGCCGGGCGAAGAGGAAGTCGCCGTCCGCGAGCGCCGGCATCGCGTCGAGAGCGCCCTTGAGCGAGAGCCGCACCGAGTCCTCGACGAAGCGGGGCTGCAGGTGGGCGTGCTCGACGACGAACAGCTCGTCCGGCCGCTTCAGCAACTCGTAGATCGGCGCGCTCATCGAGCCCTGGACGATCGTGACCAGGTCGTTCGCGTCCAGCTGGCGCTCGGTCCCGACGTAGAGCGATCCCTTGCCGCGCTGGTTGTGCGTGGCGAGCGGGACGAGATCGAGGATCCGGTCGACGTCCTCGTAGCCCGCCTCGGCGAGGCGCTCGGCGGCACGGCCGCGAACCAATCCCTGCGCGCAGGGGCAGGCGTTGATCCCCGTCGCCTCGACCCCGACCACGCGGCGCACTCCGTCGGCCGTGGCCGCTGCGATTCCGACGAGCGAGACCATCTCCTGCGTCGAGAGCTTGCTCACCGGTGTCGTCCGGCGCACGGGCCAGCGTGCCGTGATCCTCGCCTCGGCGCGGAGCGCGCTCTGCCGGCCGACGATGTGCTGGGCGATGTGCTCGGCGAGCGACTCGATGTGGAGCGCCTCGGTGCCGACGACTGCCTCGATCGCCTCCTCGAAGAGCTCGGCAAAGCGGGACATGTGCACGCCCTTCTGGCTGTGCGAGAGATCGACTGTGCACTCGATCTCTGCCGCCATCACCGTCTGGTGCCCCTCGTGGCTCACGCGGACTGCCTTCTGGACGCCGGTGACGCCGGCCCGGGTCAGCGAGAGCCGAACCTCCGGGGTCGAGGCCTGGAGATCGGGCGTGACGCTTGAGATCTCCGTCATGCGGTTACGCTAGCAGCGCTCTGGACGCCGATTTCGCACGTCTCGTTTCTCTCGCCTGCCACGACCTCCGTACACCGCTCGCAACGGTGCAGGGGTTCGCGAAGACGATGGTCCGCCTCGAGGACCTCGAGGAGGAGAAGCTCAAGCGCTACCTCGGCCTGATCGACAGCGCCTCCGACGAGCTTGCCACCTTGCTCGAGCTGCTGTCGCTCGCGGCGCGGATCGAGGGCGACCGCTACGAGCCGGTGACGCGCGAGGCCGACTCGCTCGAGCTGGCGCCCGCGGGCGCAACCGGCACCGGTGCGACGGTCGTCGTCGAGCCCGACGCGGTCGAGCGCTCGCTTGCCTCGCTCCAGCTGGCCGCGGCGCGGCACGGCGGTACCGAGGTGAAGGTCACCGTCGACGGGCCGAACGTGATGTTCGAGCCCGTCGTCGAGAGCGCCGCTCCGATCGTCCTCGGCGAAGAGCAGAGGGACCTGGGTGCGGCGGTCGCCGTGATGCTGGTTCGCTCGCTCGGCGGCGAGGTCGCCCTCGACGGCGAGCGGCTGACCGTCACGTTGCCGACGAGCTAGATGTCGCTTCCGGCAGGCACGCACACGCTCGGGCCTGAGAACGGCACCCTGTCCGTCAAAACCGGGCGCACCGGCGCCGCCGCGAAGGCCGGACACGATCTCCTGATCCACGTCGGCGCCTGGCGAGGCGACGCTCGAGGTCGGCGAGGATCCTGCGCAGACCAGCATCGCGCTCGACGTCGATCCGACCTCTCTCCGGGTGCGCGAAGGCACCGGCGGCATGCAGCCGCTCGGGCGCGATGACAAGGCAAGCATCGAGACGACGATCGACGACGAGGTCTTGAAGGGGCAGGCGATCGAGTTCCGCTCGACGGACGTGCAGGCCGGGTCCGACGGCAGCCGGCTCAACGTGCGGGGCGAGCTGACGCTGGTCGGCGAGACGCGGCCGATCGCGTTCGAGCTCGTCGTCGGCGACGGCACGCTCTCGAGCCGCATCGTCGTCAACCAGACCGACTGGGGAATCACGCCCTATTCGACGCTGTTCGGTGCCTTGAAGGTCGCGGACGAGGTGGAGGTCGAGCTCGATGCCAGCCTGGAGCCGCGGGCGCAAGCGGAGACTCCGACCTACGAGCGGATCAGGCCGCGCGAGCTGAAGCCGGCGCTCCTGGAGCTCGCGTGGATCTCGCGCGCGTCGGTCGAGGCTCACTACAAGCTCTACGAGGGTTACGTGAACAAGCGAAACGAGATCCTCGGAAGGCTCGCGGCAGCCCCGGATCAGCTGCCGGCGCTGAAGGTCGATCTGTCGTTCGCCGTCGGTGGGATCAAGAGCCACGAGATCTACTTCGAGCACCTCGGCGGCGAGGGCGGCGATCCCGACGGCGCGTTCGCCGAGCTGGTCGAGCGTGACTTCGGCTCCGCTCAGGCGTGGCGCACGGATCTGAAGGCGACGGGGATGGCCGGCCGCGGCTGGGCCTGGACCGCATACGACTGGGACGTCGGCCGGCTGTTCAACTACATCGGCGACGCCCAGAGCACCTTCCCGATCTGGAACGCGACGCCGCTGATCGCGCTCGACGTCTACGAGCACGCGTACTTCCTCGACTTCCAGACCGACCGCGGCGCCTACATCGACGCGTTCTTCGACAACCTGGACTGGGCCGTCGTGAACGATTGGGTCTCGGCGTACGGGATCCCGGGTCAGCTCGGTGTAGACGGTCTGCGCGTCGAGGCCGCCTTCGACGCCCGGGCGGCAGGGCGCCGGTGCCGTGGGCGTAGAGCGCGAGCTCCTCGACCGTCTTGACCTGCGTCGGGTCGCTTCCGCCGTCGCTGGCCCACGCGCCGTTGACCCACGTGAGGCTCTCGGGAGACGCCTCCAGTGCCATGCCCGCGAGCAACTGTGCCTTGGCGCGGATCTTCTCGGCGGCGCTGACGATCGCCGCCGAGCGTGCCGTCGGAAGGCGCTCGTGTTGTAGCCGTGACCGACGCCGAACCGGTCGGTGTCGACAGGGACGACCTTGACGTCCAGCGCGGGAACGCCGAGCTCGTCGGCGACGAGCCGCGCGTACTGGGCTTCGTTCCCGTCGGGCTCGGTGGTCAGGCTGAGCACCATCTTCCCGGTCGGGTGGACGCGCAGAAAGACTGCTCGGTAAGCCTCGTTAGCCATCCTTGCGCTCCTCTCGTTCGCGAGGCGCTCGCGCTCCTGGTGGGCGGTGAGCGCATTGTGCTCTTCAAGGTCACAGAAGGCAGGCTGCGGCCCGCCGAGCGGATTCGCGGGCACCGCGGGCCGCTCGCAGCCCGGGTAGATGCACGTCTTGGTCGCGGCTTCACTCATCGGTCACCCAGCCCGGCGTGGTCTTTCCCCTGCTCGGGCCGTGCCCGCTGGGCATCCCGACGGAGCTGCCGGGTACCGGCGTGGCGCTTGCCCACGGCTCGACCTCCTCGGCCTCGACTGCCGGCGAGCCCCGGTCCCACGACTCGGCTCCGATCGCCTCGACGACCTCGCCGAGTGCAGCGAAGTTGTGTCCGCTCACGAGCGCGTCGCAGTGCGGCAGAGCGGCCATCATGCCGCCGGCCTGGACGGAGAAGGCACCTGCCCCGACCCGCGGATTGACCCACACGATCCGGTGCGCCAGGCGTCGCGAGGCGCTCCATCTCGCGCCCCACCAGCATCGGGTCGCCGCGCTCCCAGCCGTCGGAGAGGATCACGATCACCGCGCCGCGGGCCATGCCGCGACGTCCGTGCCTGTCGTTGAACTCCCGCAGCGCATCGCCGATGCGCGTTCCGCTCGACCAGTCGGGTGCGGCGGCGGCGGCGCGCTGGATCGCAAGCTCCGGGTTGCGAGAGGCCAACGCCCGGGTCACGCGGGTCAGCCGAGTTGCGAACACGAACGCCTCGGCGTTCGGTCCGCTGCCGGCGGCGCAGGCCAGGAACTGCAGGTAGGCGCGCGCGTAGGGCTCCATCGAGCCGGAGATGTCGCACAGCAGGACGAGCCTCCGGCGCGCGATCCGGCGGTGTCGACGTGTGAGGCGGATGGCATGGCCCCCGGTTCGAAGACTGGCGCGGAGCGTCCGCCGCATGTCGATGCGCTCGCCGCGGCGGCCCTTCTCGTAGCGGCGGGTGCGCCGCAGCGGAGTTGCGAGCTCCAGGCGCGACATCAGCCGGTAGAGCTGCGCGAGCTCGTGCGGCTCGAGTGCGTCGAAGCTCTTGCGTCTCAGCAGCTCCTCGTCGCTCGCCAGCGCCAGCGGCACCTCGACCTCGGCCGGTTCCTCGTCCTCGTCGCGCTCGCTCGGCGATGAAGACGACAGACTGTCGAGCGGCGAGGCGACCGTCTGCGGGTCCTCGAGCACGAGCTCCTCGCCCTCCGCGCGGCCGCCGAAGACCGAGAAGAACACCGCGTCGAAGACCTTGACCTGCGTCGGATCGGAGACGAAGACGGCGCGAGCGGTCCAGTACAGCCGCCGGCGCGCGATCGGCTGGACGAGGCCGAGCGCCCGCGCGAAGTCGGCCGCGCGTGCCGGGGTGGTGGGCAGGCCCGCGTCGCGCAGGCGCCGGCTCAACGCGCCCACGAGCGGCGGCAGGTCGACGTCGATCGTCTCGACGCCGAAGTCAGTCACCGGAGCGCACGAGCTGCTCGAGGCCGGCCGCGCGGATCACCTCCTGGTCCTCGTCGTACTTCAGCACCGACCCGAGGGTGCGGTCCACCGCCGCGGCGTCCAGGTGCTCGATGCCGAGCAGGCTCAGAGCCGCCAGCCAGTCGATCGCCTCGGCGATGCCCGGGGGCTTCTGCACGTCGCTCTCGCGCATGCGCGCGACCGCGTTTGCGACCTGGACGGCGAGCGTCTCCGACGCGCCCTTGACGCGGCGGCGCACGATCTCCACCTCGCGCGACGGAGTCGGGTAGGCGATCCGGTGGTAGAGGCAGCGGCGCTTGACGGCGTCGTGCAGATCGCGCGTCCGGTTGGAGGTCAGCACGATCACCGGTGGGTGCGTGGCCCGGATCGTGCCGATCTCCGGGATGGTCACGCTCGCGTCCGCGAGCAGCTCGAGCAGGAACGCCTCGAAGTCGTCGTCGGCACGGTCGATCTCGTCGATCAGCAGCACCGCGGGCCGCGGGCCGGGATGCTCGAGCGCCTGGAGCAGCGGGCGGCGGATGAGGTAGTCCGGACCGAAGAGCTCCTCTTCGCCGAGCGCCGAGCCGCTCGACTCGGCGAGGCGGATGCTCAGGAGCTGCCGCGGGTAGTTCCACTCGTACAGCGCCTCCGCCGCGTCGATCCCCTCGTAGCACTGCAGTCGGACCAGCGGCGTGTCCAGCACCAGCGCCAGCGACTTCGCGGCCTCGGTCTTGCCGACACCCGCCTCGCCCTCGAGCAGCAGGGGCTGCGGCAGCCGCAGGCTCAGGAAGATCGACGTCGCCAAACCCTCGTCGACGAGGTAGTCCACGTCGGCGAGGCGCTGCGCAAGCGTTTCGATGTCGGGCACGAGCCGGCGGATCTCGCCGGCCGCCTCACCCGTGACCTCGCCTGGGCTCACCCGGTCGTCACTGCGGGGGCTCGGGACGTCCCTGCATCGCTGCCCAGACCCTGGCCGGTGTGCAGGGCATGTCGATGTGGTCGACGCCGTGTGACTCGTACAGCGCGTCGATGACCGCGTTCACGATCGCGGGTGGCGACCCGACGTTCGGCGACTCGCCGACGCCCTTGGCTCCGAGCGGGTGGTGCGGGCACGGGGTGACGGTCTCCCCGAGCTCGAAGTCGGGGCACTCGAGCGCGGTCGGGATCAGGTAGTCCATGAACGACGAGTTGAGGCAGTTGCCCTCCTCGTCGAACGAGATCAGCTCCATCAGCGCGATGCCGACGCCTTCGGCGAGGCCACCGTGGATCTGGCCGTCGACGATCATCGGGTTGATGCGCACGCCGCAGTCGTCGACCGCGATGAAGCGCCTGACGGTGACGTGGCCCGTATCGGGGTCGATGTCGACGACGGCGATGTACGCGCCGTAGGGATAGGTGAGGTTCGGCGGGTCGTAGATCACCTGCGCGTCGAGCCCGCCCTCCATTCCCTCGGGCATCGCCTCGCCGCTGTACGCCCGCGCCGCGATCTCCTCGATCATCGCGCCCTTCTCGGGGTCACCCTTGACGTACCAG
Source organism: uncultured Gaiellaceae bacterium (assembly GCA_963847255.1). GTDB lineage: Bacteria > Actinomycetota > Thermoleophilia > Gaiellales > Gaiellaceae > Gaiellasilicea. The sequence goes on along the minus strand of CAWJYW010000011.1, from coordinate 84,278 downwards.
CGGCCCTTCTCCCACGCGAGATCCTCCGGCCTGGCCTCGAGCATCGTCGACGCGATCAGCCGCGCCTTGTCGCGCACCTTGCGCGAGACGACCGCGACCGCGCCACCGGACACCGGCGTCGAGCGGCTGCCGTACGTGCCGAGCCCGTACGGTGACTTGTCCGTGTCGCCGTGCGCGGACCTCGACGTCCTCCGGCGGGATGCCGAGCTCCTCGGCGACGATCTGCGCGAACGTCGTCTCGTGGCCCTGGCCCTGCGGCTGGCAGCTGATGCTGACGACCGCCTTGCCCGACGGGTGGACACGCAGGTCGGCGCCGTCGTTCATCGCGAGCCCGAGGATGTCCATGTGCTTGCGCGGCCCGGCGCCGACACCCTCCGTGAAGAAGGAGACGCCGATGCCCATCAGCTCGCCGCGGGCGCGCTTCTCGGCCTGCTCGGCGCGCAGCTGCTCGTAGCCGGCGATGTCCATCGCCACGCGCATCGTCTCCGCGTAGTTGCCGGAGTCGTAGGTCCAGCCGGTCGTGGTCTCGTACGGGAACTGCTCAGGCCCGATGAAGCTGCGCATCCGCAGCTCGATCGGATCGACCTTCATCTCCAGCGCGAGTGCGTCGACCATGCGCTCGACGAGGTAGACGGCCTCGGTGATCCGGAACGAGCAGCGGTAGGCCACGCCGCCCGGCGCCTTGTTCGTGTAGACCGCCTTGACCTGGACGTGGGACGCCTCGAGGTCGTACGAGCCGCAGACGATGTGGAAGAACCCGGCCGGGAACTTCGTCGGCTGCGCGGTGCTGTCGAAGGCGCCGTGGTCGGCGATCACGTCCACGCGCAGGCCGGTGATCTTGCCGTCCTTCGAGCAGATCTCGCTGTGCATGATGTAGTCGCGGGCAAACCCGGTGGAGACCAGGTTCTCGGTTCGGTTCTCGATCCACTTGACCGGCACGCCCGCCACGATCGAGCCGGCGATCGCGCACACGTAGCCCGGATAGACCGGAACCTTGTTGCCGAAGCCGCCGCCGATGTCCTGGCACTGGATCCGGATCATGTGCTCGGCAAGTCCCGCGACGTGCGCGTAGACCGTGCGGTGGGCGTGCGGCGCCTGGTTGCCGTTGTAGATGTCGAGCTGGCCGGTCTCCGGATTGAAGTCGGCGATCATCCCGCACGTCTCGAGCGGCGCCGGGTGGCAGCGGGGATAGATGATGTCGCGCGCCACGACGGTGTCGGCCTCGGCGAACACACGGTCCGTCGCGGCCTGGTCGCCGGCCTCCCAGGTCGGGCTCGCAAGGTTGTCGCGCTGTCCGGTCTTGTCGTCGCGGATCAGCGGCGCGTCGGGATCCAGCGCCTTGCGCGCGTTGACGATCGCCGGCAGCGGCTCGTACTCGACGTCGATCAGCTGGAGTGCGTCGTTCGCGGAGTACTCGTCGGTCGCGATGACGAACGCGACCTCCTGGCCCTGGAAGCGAACCTTGTCGCCCGCGAGCACGGCCTGCGTGTCGTACGAGATCGTGGGCATCCACGCGAGTCCGAGCGTCTCGAGGTCCTTCGCCGTGATGACCGCTGCGACGTTGGGGTGGGCCAGCGCCTTCGACGTGTCGATCGAGACGATGCGCGCGTGCGCGTACGGGCTGCGCAGCATGGCTCCGTGGACCATCCCCGGCAGCCGGATGTCGTCGAGGTAGGTGCCCTTGCCGCGGATGAAGCGCGCGTCCTCCCTGCGCTTCAGGCGACCGAAGCCGATCGGGCGCTCGGTAGTCGCGCTCGGCAGGTTCTCGGCTGTGTCTTCAATCGTGGCCATGGTCAGACCCCCTGTTTCGCGGTTGCTTCGTACTCGGCAGCCCAGCGTACGGCGCTGACGATGTTCTTGTAGCCCGTGCACCGGCAGATCGCGCCTGAGATCGCGGTCCGGATCTCCTGGTCGGTCGGATCCGGGTTCTCGTCCAGCAGTGCGCGGGCCGTCATCAGCATCCCCGGCGTACAGAACCCGCACTGGAGCGCGTGCGTCTCGTGGAAGCCCATCTGGATCGGGTCCAGCTCGCCGTCGACCTCGAGCGACTCGACCGTTCGGATCTCGTGGCCCTCGCACATCGCCGCCAGGGCCGTGCACGACTTGAGGGGCTCACCGTCCATCAGCACCACGCAGGCGCCGCAGTTGGAGGTGTCGCAGCCCCAGTGGGTGCCCGTCAGTCCGGGTGTCTCGCGAATGAAGTGGACGAGCAGTTGACGCGGCTCGATCTCGCGAGAGACCTGCTCGCCGTTCACCGTGATCGAGACGTGCATGCTCAAGCCTCCTGAGGTCGGGCGCGCGCGGTCGCACGGAGCAGAGCGCGGGTCGTGAGGACACCTGCGAGATGACGCTTGTAGTCGATCGGCCCGCGACCGTCCGCGCTCGGAGACGCAGTCCGCCGACGCGATCTCGCCCGCCTCGGCGAAGAGCTCCTCCGACGGAGCCTTGCCTCGCAGCAGCTCCTCGGCCCGGGTGAGATGGATCGTCGTCAGCCCGACCGCGCTGAGCCCGATGCCCGCGTCGGCGATCTTGCCGCCGTCGATCCAGACGGCCGCCGACGCGGCGGCGATCGCCCAGTCGCCCGCTCGGCGCTCGACCTTCTCGTGCGCGCTGCCGCCGCCCGGACGCAGCGGAATTCGCACCTCCGTGAGCAGCTCGCCGTCCTCGACCGCGGTCATGTAGGGCCCGACGTGGAAGTCCTCCATCGCGACCACCCGCTCGCCGTCGGCGCCGCGGATCACGACCTTCGCCTTCACGGCCGAGCAGACCGCCGAGAGGTCCTCGGCCGCGTCCGCCTGGCACAGCGAGCCGCCGATCGTGCCGCGGTTGCGCACGACCGGATCGGCGATCACGTTCTCGGCGTCGCGAAAGAGCGGCAGGTGCTGGGCGAGCAGCTCGGACTTCAGCAGCTCCACGTGGCGGGTCAGGGCGCCGATCCGGATCTCGCCGCCCTCCTCGCGAATGTAGGAGAGCTCCTTCAGGTCGTTGATGTCGATCAGGTGCTCCGGGTTCGCGAGCCGGAGCTTCATCATCGGCAGCAGGCTGTGCCCGCCCGCGATGATGCGCGCCTCGGAGCCAAGGCGCTGAAGCGACGCGATCGCGCCCTCCACGCTCGTCGCGCGCTCGTACTCGAATGGCGCGGGGGTCTGCAACCTCTCCGTCCTACGCCGAACGGCCGGGGAGTCGCTTGCGCGGGGCCCCGATGTCGTCCCGCTGCTCGTACTGCTCGGGCGCGTCGGTGCCGATGACCGGAGACCGGGGCAGGGACTCGGGCCTCGTCTGCCGGATCTCGGGGTAGAGCTGCCGCGCGGCCAGGCTCCCTCGCTCGACGTCTCTCAGCGCAGGCCCCGCCGGGTTGCCGACGGCGATCGGCGCCTCGCGGCCGAGCCGGGCGAGCGTGAGCGTGCCCCGCGTGTAGACCTCGCCGATCCGCGGCGCCGTGATCGTCGTGCTCTCCGGGAAGTTCCTGAGCCCGGCGGCGGACGCGCCGGCGTAGAGGCCTTCGACGAGGCCGACGGCGTCGATCAGGCCGGCCTTCTTCACGAGCAGGCCCTCGAGCAGGTCGACGCCGGCGTCGAGCTGCCCGTTGATGGTCGTGACGACGTCGTTGACCGGGGCGCTCTTCTGCACGATCTCGCCGACGTGGGCGATGACCTCGTCGAGGCCGTTGGTGATCCTTTGCAACTCCAGGATCACGGAGACGAGGTACCAGACGAGGGCGAGGACGATCAGCGCGACCGCGAGGATCGTGACCGCGCCGACTGCCATGAATGCGAGCACCGGTGTCACCATCCTCTCTACGAGTCGGCGTCGTCGAGTATTACGTCGAGGGAGCCGCCGTAGTTTGCGACTCCGGCAACGGTCCGGGTCACCTGGTCTTGGGTCGTCAGCAGCAGCGCGGTGGCGTCGAGATCCTTCGACCCTGCGGCCGCCACGGACGCGATCTGTCGCACGCTCGGGACGATGCTCCTTGCTGCGTCCAGCACGCCGCGGAGCAGGTACACGACGACCGGCAGGACGACGGCGAGCAGGACGACGTTTCCGATCCACCAGAGCGTCATCGCGGCCTCCGCTCGGCGACGATCGCCGCCTTGCTCGCGATCCCGGGCAGCGCGCCGAGGATGACGTCGAACTGCGCCGTTGATCGCCGTGACGGCGCCCTCGAGCGGACGCAGGTGCTCCGACTCGACGCCCTGTAGCGCGGAGGCCAGCGTCGCGAGCCCCGCGGAGATCCGGGAGAGGCTCTTGCGCACGAGGATGAGAGCGACTGCGAGCACGAGCACGACGACGGCGACCAGCACGACCGTCAGGAGCGCAAGGAGATGGGTGTCGCTCATGCCGCTCCGAACCCGTCGGTGAGCGCGTTCATGTAGCCGTCCTGGACGATCGCCTCGTCCACGATCAGGGCCAGCACGGGCGCCGTCGCCTCGAGTTGCGGGATGTTCGCCGTGTTCGCGCCGACCTTGCCTGCGATCTCCAGCAGGCTGTCGACCGACTTCTCGATGCTTCCCACGGTCAGCACCAGCACCAGCAGCAGGATCGCGACGACCACGGCCGCCGCGGCTCCGAGGCCGAGAGCGACTGCCCAGTACCCGTTGGAGGTCAGCGCGACGATCACTTGCCGACCGCCACCTTGCGGAGGGACCGGGCCGCGTGGAGGATCCTCACCCCCGAGTCGTTGATCTGCGCGATGCCGCCGAGCTCGGCGGTCTGCTGCCGCACCACCTCGAGCGCGCCGACGGCCGTCTTCGCCTGCTTCGCGATCCTGAGCGCCAGCAGGACGATCGCGATCACGATCGCTGCGGCAACCAGGACCACGACGATGCCGAGCACGAGCCCCACCTGCCACTGGGCGGACGACGCGATCACTGGAGCCACCTTAGTTCGCGCGCCGAAAACGCGTCAAGGCGATCGCCGGGGCTACGCATCGCCGGTGGCGCCTGACGACGTTCCGTTGGCTTTCGCGCGGGCGGCGGCCGAGGACGGGATCGTGCTCGCGCAGTGCGGTCGTTCGACTGGCTGTGCGAGCAGGGCCACGTGGGGCTCGAGCGTGTCGCGAAGGCGCGACGCGACCCGGCGCTCGTCGGGCCGGTCACCGCGGCGGTCGAGCAGCTCGGCGCGATCTACGCCCGCCTCAACGGCGACGCTCGGTCCTGCACGCCTCGCGCGAGAACCTGCTGCTGCCGGTCGATCTGGTGCACGAGCCGACCGGAACCCTGATCGAGCTCGACGAGCCCGCGCACTTCACCTCGTTCCGGCTCACGGCGCTCGAGCTCTATCCCGCCGATGCGCGCCTCGGGTTCGACCTCGAGGAGCACAAGGAGCTGTGCCGCGCCTGGTGCTCGCGGACCGACGGCCTCGAACGCGGCCTGGCCGCCAAGGGCTTCGGCTTCGGCGGCGTGCAGCGGGAGCGGGCGTATCACGACGCGCTGCGCGACCTCGCCACTCCGGCCATGGGCCATCCGCCGCTCGTTCGGATCGCGGCGCTGGACGGCGACGGAGCGGCCGCGTACGCCCGCCACCGGGACGCGCTGCTCGCGCTGCTCGGCGCCTAGGAGACGCTTCCGTCGAACCCGTCGATGACGGCGACGTTGACCGTCGAGCACCGCCCGCAGCGGACCCGGACCTTCTTCGTCATCTGCACCGGGTGCATCGCCCGGGCGAGGATGTTGCCGCACTCGACGCAGACGTAGTCGTCGGGGCCGTTGCCGTGGAAGACGGGCCGGTCGGGATCCTCCTGCACGGCGGTGCCGCCGTCGGGCGGGACCTCGCCCGGGCGGATCTCGCGCATCGTGATCGTCGCCATCGACGGCCTGCCGGTCAGAGCGCGGAGAGCTTGCCGCTGAAGTCCGTGATCAGCGCGTCCAGCACGCCGACGACGACTCCCTCGCCCATCGATGCGGCCTTGCCCGTGATCTGCGCGTTCGTGTGGATCGTGCCGCCGCCGTCTGCGAGCGCGAACTCGACGGTGGCGTTCGCGTGCCCCTGGCCGCCGGCTTCCCTGGACTTGACGCTCATCACGGCCCGATGGGCGTCGGCATCCTGCTCGACGATCTCCACGGTGCCGGTGAACGTCATCGACATCGCGCCCATCTTGACCTTGATCTCGGCCTTGACGGACTCCGGGGACGTGGCCTCGAGCACGCTCCCTCCCTCGACGCACGGGATCACGCGCTCGAGGTCGAGGATGGTGGCGAAGCTCTCGTCGATCGGCTTCGTGGTGGAGAAAGAGTGGTCGAGCTCTACGGCCATTTCTGACGACGCGACACTATCGAAGCTCTATCCTCAAGGAGTGAGCCGAGAGGGCATCTTGATCCGAGCCGGCAAGCTGGCGGAGGAGGGCAAGCCCTACGTCCTGGCCACGGTCGTCCGCGTCGAACGTCCCGCGTCGACGAGGCCGGGCGATCGGGCCCTCGTGACGCCCGAGGGTCAGCTCGAGGGCTGGGTCGGCGGCGCCTGCTCGGAGCCGATCGTGATCCGCGAGGCTCTGCGCGCGCTGGCCGACGGCGAGCCGCGGCTCGTGCGGATCGGACCGCCGGGCCGCGCCGCTGAGGCGCCTGGAGACGTCGTGGTCGCGGAGAGCTCATGCGCCTCGGAAGGGGTGGTCGAAGTGCTTGTCGAGCCACAGGTCCCACGGCCGCTGCTCGTCATCGTCGGTGACAGCGCGGCCGCGATCACGCTCGCGGAGCTCGCGCGCACGATCGACTGGCGGGTGACGACCGAGCTGACCGGGGACGCGGACGCCGTGGTCGTCGCGACGATGGGCCACGCCGACGAGGAGGCTCTGGAGGTGGCTCTCGCCGGTCGGGCCGGGTACGTCGGGCTCGTGGCGAGCGCCCGGCGCGCCGGAGTCGTGCTCGGCGCCCTGCGGGAGCGCGGACTCGGCGAGGAGCAGCTGGCGCGCGTGCACAGCCCGGCCGGGCTCGACCTCGGCCCGGCGACGCAGCCGGAGATCGCCGTCGCGATCCTGGCGGAGCTCGTAGCCTGGCGCCACACCCGTGCCGGGGGCGAAGCAGTCCTGCTCGAGGCGATCGATCCGGTCTGCGGCATGACGGTTGCCGTTGACGCAGCGGGCGACGCGGTCGTGCTCGACGGCGTGAGCTACTACTTCTGCTGTGCCGGCTGCCGCAGCCGCTTCGAGGCCGAGCCTTCGCGCTACCTGACGGCTACCTGAGCAGGCGGGACATCCGCCGGTCCTTGAGCACCCGTCCGCCGGTCTGGCAGCTCGCGCAGTAGAAGACCGTGTGCTCCTCGTAGTCGACCTGCCGTAGCGGCTCGCCGCAGCGCGGACACGGTTCGCCGAGGCGCCGATGGACGAGGTAGACGTCCTTGTCGCCCTTGCCGGCCTCGCGCAGCTCGAGCGCCCGCGTCAGATCCTCCTCGATGGCGCTCGCGAGGCGCTCGATCTCCTCGTCGCTGAGCTTGCTCGAGAGCGCGAAGGGCGAGAGCTGCGCGCGGTTGAGGACCTCGTTCGCATGCGCGCGGCCGATCCCGGCGAGCGCCCGCTGATCGCGGAGGAGCGAGTGCAGCCTGCGGTTGTCGCCGGCGAGGATCTCACGGAGCTGGTCCGCGCCGAGCCCGAGCGCCTCCGGCCCGATGTGCGCCAGCTCGGCCTCGGTCTGCTCCGGCGTCTCGAGCCAGACCCCGGCGCGCTTCTTGGGGCCGCCCTCGGTGAGGATGAGCTCACCTCCGTCCTCGAAGCGCAGGCGGAAGGCCGGCATCTTCGGGCCCTTCTTCCCCGACGCGAGATGCCGGATCCGGCCGGCGCTCATCAGGTGGATCCGCAGCTGCAGCTCGCCGTCCGCCGTCGGGAACAGGAGCCACTTGCCGCGGCGCCGCGCACCCTCGAACCGGCGTCCGTCGAGCTCCCGCAGCGGCGGGTCGAACGTCTTCAGCGTCGCGATGTGAGCGGGACCGGCCTGCAGGATCGGCGAGCGCGACACGAGTGGGTCGAGCTCGCGCACCCACGCCTCGACCTCGGGTAGCTCGGGCATGTCACGAACGGTACCGCTGCGCAGGTGTCAGATCGGTTCGTCGACGGGTGGAAGCGGACCGGCGACGCCACGAGCAGTCCGCGCCGAGCTCCGTCTCCGACGGCAGCGGCTCCTCGATCGGCTCGGGCATCTCGCGCAGGTGGCGCGGGCGAGAGGAGGATCCGGCAGGAACGCAGGAGCGCTGCCGATCGCTGCCGACCACAGCGTCGGTCCGAAGTCCGAACGATCGATCCCGAGCGCGCCGCCGAGGAGCGCTCCGAGCGGCATCGTGCCCCACACGAGGAAGCGCATCACGGAGTTCATCCGTCCCTGCATGCGCGTGCGGGCAGATCGCCTGCCGGTAGCTGACCTGCGTGATGTTGTAGACGACGACCGACGAAGCCGAGCACGACTCCGAACGGCGACGAGGAACGGGATCGGGAAACTGACTTCGGAGCGAGCGCGAGGAAGAGGCATCGACGGCAGATCACACGGAGCGTCCACGAGATCATCGTCGGGCCGACCCCGAAGCCGCGTCGAGATCCGGTTGGTCGTGAAGGCGCGCGAGAGAGAGCCGACGCTCCCGACCGACAAGGCGAGGCCGATCACTGCCGGGCGACATGTCCAGCTCGCGGACGACGATAGACGAGGAAGATGGCCAAGCTGATGCTGAAGAAGAAGTTCGACGTCGCGGTGCAGATCGAGATCGAGCTCGCAGGTAGCGGTTCCCGATCACGAATCGCAGGCCCTCCTGCGAGCTCCGCCACATGCTCGGCTCGGCTCCTGGTCGTCGGCGTCGTGCTCGGGCGGCGTCTCCCTTTGCCGGATCGCGAACAGGAAGATCGCCGAGGCGAGAAAGCTGATCGCATCGACGCAGCACCGCGACGGGCGCAGTCGAGAGCGCCGACGAGCACGCCGCCGAGCCCGGGCCCGGCGAGCTGTGCGGTCGAGCGGCTGATCTCGAGCTTCGAGTTGCCCTCGACGAGCTGGTCGCGCTCGACGAGCGACGGCAGGTACGACTGGTACGCGACGTCGAAGAAGACGGTGAAGACCCCGACCAGGAACGCCGACGACGTAGAGCTGCCACGAGCGTGAGCGACGTCCGCGAGGTACGCGAGCGGGATCGAGCCGAGCAGACCGCGCCGCGTCCGAGGTCGCCGATGACGAGGATCGGCTTGCGCCGGCAGCCGATCGACCCAGACGCCAGCGGGAAGCGTGAACAGGATGAACGGGCAGGAACTCGACGATCCGAAGAGCGCGACCTCGAAGGCGCTCGCGTCGAGAACGATGATCGCGACGAGGGCGAGCGCGAGATGCGAGATCTGCGAGCCGAAGACTGGCTGATCGTCTCCGCCGCCCAGAGGTTGCGGAAGTCGCGGTGTCGCCAGAGGCCGCCGGGCCGGAACCTGCGCATCAGCGCCGCGCCGACCGGTAGAAGGCGGCGGCGAGGCCCCACGGCTCGCCGTCGGGCGTCTCGGCGGCCCGCACGTCCTCCACGAGCTTGTCGAGCCGACGGTTGAATCGCTTGGCGGCGGCGGCGTCGAGGCGGACGCGCAGCAGGGCGTGCATCGCCACTTCCGGGGCTGCCGCGACCTCGGCTGCGGCGATGCGGAGCGAGGTCGCTCCCACGCCGTGCAGGAGCTCGTCGTCCTGCTCGTCGCCGCTCTTGTAGAGGAAGAGCCGCGCGACGCGGCCGTAGTACTTCTCCGTCACGGCACGGACGCGCCGGGTGCGCACGACGTGCACCAGGCCGGCACGCTCGAGCACCTTCAGGTGGTGTCCGACGGTGCCCTTGGGCATGTTGAGAAGTCCGCCCAGCTCGCTCGCCGAGGCCGCCCGCTCTCGCAGGAGCGCGATGATGCGGCCGCGCACCTCGTCGCTGAGCGCCCGGAGCTGAGCGGGCTCGGAGACCACGAGCGTGTCCGCGGCTTCGTAGTCGAGGGGGAGCGGCGAATGGGCCACTATTCCCGACCATACGGCAATAGTCGCCCATTTGTCAAAACATAGACTCCCGCGATGGACCCGATCGAGGTGATCGTCTGGCGGGGCGACGTCGTCGAGGCGATCCACGTCGTGCACGCGGTCGCGGTGCGCGACGGCGAGGTGATCGAGGAGGCGGGCGATCCCGGCCGCGTCGCGTATCTGCGTTCGGCTGCGAAGCCGTTCCAGGCGCTGCCGCTCGTTCGCGCGCGCGACGACCTGACGACCGAGGAGATCGCGATCGCTTCCGCGTCGCACCTCGCCTCCCCCGAGCAGCTTGCCGCGGTGCGGAGCTTGCTGGCAAAGGCGCCGGCCCGGGAGGACGAGCTCGAGTGTGGCCCCGAACCAACCGCGCTGCAGCACAACTGCTCCGGCAAGCACGCGGGGATGCTCGCGCTCTGCCGCACGAAGGGCTGGGCGAGCGGCGGCTACCGGCTCGCGACGCACCCGGTCCAGCACGGCTGCCTCCACGAGGTCGCGGCCGCGGCGGACGCCGATCCGGAGGAGATCCCGACCGCGATCGACGGCTGCGGCGTGCTCACCTTCGCCATGCCGCTCGAGCGGATGGCGCTGATGTTCTCCCGCCTCGAGCAGGTCGAGGGAGGCGCGCAGGTGGCCGCGGCGATGCGCGCGCACCCGGACCTGATCCGCGGCCCGATGGCCGCCGACAGCCTGCTGATGCGCGAGCTCGACGGCTGGACGGCGAAGGGTGGGGCGGAGGGACTGCTGTGCGCCTGCGGCCCCGGCGGACTCGGGGTTGCGCTCAAGGTTGAGGACGGGAACATGCGTGCGATCCGCCCGGCGCTCGCCGAGCTCCTCAGCCGGCTTGGCTACGAGACCGGCGAGCTGGGCATCGAACCGGTCGTGAACTCGCTCGGCGATGTCGTCGGCGAGGTTGTCACCGAGTCGTCGACGGCTGGTTGAAATCCGGCTCCCACGAAATCTGGGATCCGTTGTAGTATCCGCACCGATGGTCAGAGCCGGGGCACCGCGAGCCGGCTCTTCGTGCGTCTAGGTAGCTCGTAAAGCAGGTCGCCCCGTCCACCCGCGCGAGAAAGCCGAGGTCACGTGCTCACCGTCGATATCGCTCTCCCAGAGGTAGAGGAGCTCCACAAGCTCGTCCAGCACGGCCAGGAGAAAGGGTTCCTCACCTACGACGAGATCGTCGCCGGCCTCGAAGAGGTCGATCTGACGAAGGAGCAGATCGAAGACTTCTACACCTATCTGATCGACCACTCGATCGAGCTCGTCGAGGGCGAGCAGTACAAGTCGCCGCCGCACGAGCAGCCGGCGCTCGCGGAGGACGAGAAGACGGCGCCGAAGCTCGACCTCACGGTGGAGCCCTCGCTCGACTCGCTGCGCCTCTACCTGCGCGAGATCGGCAAGGTGCCGCTGCTCACCGCCGACCAGGAGATCTACCTGGCGAAGCGGATCGAGCGCGGCGACATGGCCGCCAAGACGCAGATGACCGAGGCGAACCTGCGTCTCGTCGTCTCGATTGCGAAGGGGTACCTCGGCCGTGGGCTGTCGTTCCTCGACCTGATCCAGGAAGGATCGCTCGGCCTGATCCGCGCGGTCGAGAAGTTCGACTACCGCAAGGGCTTCAAGTTCTCGACGTACGCAACCTGGTGGATCCGGCAGGCAGTCACGCGCGCGATCGCGGACAAGGCGCGCACGATCCGGATCCCGGTGCACATGGTCGAGAAGCTCAACAAGGTCGTCCACATCGAGCGTCAGCTCGTGCAGCGCCTCGGCCGCGAGCCCAGGCCCGAGGAGATCGCCGAGGAGCTCGAGATCACGACCGACGAGGTGCGGGAGATCCTGCGCATGGCGCAGCTGCCGGTCTCGCTCGAGAAGCCGATCGGCGAGGAGGAAGAGAGCTCGCTCGGCGACTTCGTCCCGGACGACTCGGCCGAGTCCCCGTTCGACACCGCGTCGCTCTCATTGCGCCGCGAGGACGTCGAGCACGCGCTGATGGCGCTGCCCGAGCGGGAGCGAAGGGTGATCGAGCTCCGCTTCGGGCTCTCCGGTGCGCAGCCCTACACGCTCGAGGAGGTCGGGCGGGCGTTCGGCGTGACGCGCGAGCGGATCCGGCAGATCGAGAACAACACGCTCAAGAAGCTCGAAGGCCTGCCCGAGGCTCAGGCGCTCAAGAACTGCATGTAGCGGTCAGTCGAGCTCGGGGCCGAGCGGGGCGTCCTCGATCCGGTCCTCGGGGACGAAGAGCTTGCAGTGCGGGCACTTGAAGCCGCGGTGGCGCTCGACACCGCCTGCGATCAGCTCGCCTGTGAAGGTCTTGCGGCAGTGTGGGCAGCTCGCCAGCTGAGTGTTTTCAGAGCTGGCATCGCCCGCCATGACTTCACGTTAGCGAACCTGGCCGTCGTTGCCGGCCGGGTTCCGTCCGACCCCATCCGTACTCTCGCGCGCGTGGAGTACGACCCCCTTCGTCGCGGCATCGCGGAGTTGATCGGCACGTTCACGCTGATCTTCGTCGGCATGGGCTCGATCATGTTCGCGTCGAGCGGTGTCCTCGGCGTCGCGCTCGCTCACGGCCTCGCGATCGCGATCATGGCGTCGGCCGTCGGGCACATCTCCGGTGGGCACTTCAACCCTGCGGTCACCCTTGGCTTCCTCGTCACGCGCCGGATCGCACCGGCGCTCGCGGTCGTCTACTGGGTCTCGCAGCTCGCCGGCGCAGTCCTCGGCGCGCTCGCGCTGCGGGCGACCTTCCCCGACGAAGCTGAACCTGGACTCGGGTGTGCCCGTCCTGAATCCGACGATCGGCGCGGGCTCCGGCCTGGTGCTCGAGGCGATCATGACCTTCCTCTTGGTCTGGGTCATCTTCGCGACCGCCGTCGATCCCGGCGGGGCGTTCAAGTCGATTGCAGGGCTGGCGATCGGGCTCACGATCACAATCGGTGTCCTCGCCGCCGGCCCGCTGACGGGCGCGGCGCTGAACCCGGCGCGCGCGCTCGGGCCCGAGCTCGTATTCAACGTCTGGGACGACTGGTGGGTCTACATCGTCGGACCCGGCGTCGGCGGAGCCGCAGCGGCGCTGCTCTACAACTGGCTCTACCTGCGTCCGGCCGCTCAGGTGCCGGTGGTCGGCACGGCCGAGTCCGGCGTGCTCGAGCCGCGCCCCGGCGACGCGGCGACCGACTAGCCACGATCTCGGCCTAGCCAGCGCCAGCAGCATCTGTTAGACCTCAGGGTGTGCGACGGCTCGTCGCAGTCGGCTTCTCTCTCGGGACGCTCGCTCTCGTGGTCGCGGGTGCCGGAGTCTCTGCTCCTGCCGCGCCACGGTGTGCACCCACGTTCTCCGACGGGGCTGGGCCGTTCGGCCGCGGGGCACCACCACGACGGGCCTCGATCGGCAAGGGACACGTCCTGACGGGCGTCGTTCTCTCCGTCGAACTGCCGTCCCCTCGCTCGAGCCCAGGTTCACCTCTGGCAGGCGAACAGGCTCGGCGTGTACACCCGCGCGGGGAGCGGGACCGTCCTCACGGACAGTGCGGGGCGCTTCCGCTTCGAAGGCCCGCGCCCGGTGTCGTACGAGGGCCGCGCGCCGCACATTCACCTGCGGATCGTCGCTCGCGGGCACGAGGTGCTGCTGAGCCGCTACGTGGCGTTGCCGCGGGCGAAGCGCGGCGCAGATCAGGCTCGTCCTCACGCCCGTCCGGCTCTAGCCCGCCCCAGGACGTGCCCGGCGACCGCGCCGTAGGCAGCGTGGTCTGCGAGTTGTGGGAGAACGGGTAGCGCGTGAATCCGTGGCAGGACGCGCGCCGCGAGGCTGAGATCGACGACGCCGATCGCAAGGCCGGCGAGCGCTCCGCGCCTCGCGCTTCGCACCCCGGCGCGGTCGAGCGCCAGCGCCCAGCCGAGCGAGAGCGCGAGATGAACGGGGACGGCAGCGGCGAGCAACCGGCCGCGCCGTGTCTCGCGCGGCAGCAGGATCGACCCCGCTGCGAGCGCCGCCTCGAGTGGGTCGCGCCCGGTCGCAAGCGCGTGCAGCGTCGACGGGGCGCCGCTCAACACTGCGGCCCAGGCTCCGGCTCGAACGGCGGGCGGGACTCCCATTCCGCGAGGATAGGCTTGCTCGATGCCCGCCCGCACACGTGAGAGCGGCGAGGAGCGCGTCACTCCGCTCGAGCTCTTCTTCGACCTGATCTTCGTCTTCGCGCTCACGCAGGTGACCGGGCTCGTCGTCGCCGACCCGACCTGGGCAGGGCTCGTACGTGGACTGCTCGTGCTCGGCGTGCTCTGGTGGGCCTGGGCTGCCTACGCCTGGCTGACGAACACGATCGATCCTGAGGAGGGGATCGTGCGGCTTGCCATGTTCGGGGCGATGGGGGCGATGCTGATCGCGTCTTTCACCGTGCCGGACGCGTTCGGCGACGACGCCTTTCTCTTCGCCTGTGCCTACGCGATCGTCCGGATCGCGCACCTCGTCCTCTACGCCGTCGCGGGGCGCGGGCGATCGGGAGCTGCTCGCGGCGGTTGCCAGGCTCGGGGTCGGCAGCGCAGCTCGCGGTGGGCCTCCTCTTCGTCGCCGCGGCGCTCGACGGCAAGCTGCAGGTCGCGGTCTGGGCGATCGCGCTGGCCTGCGACCTCCTCGGCCCGTATCGTCGGCCGGGCCCGCGGCTGGCATCTCTCGCCGGGCCACTTCGTCGAGCGGCACGGACTCATCGTGATCATCGCGCTCGGCGAGTCGATCGTCGCGCTCGGCGCCGGCGCAACGAGCGATCTCGATGCGGGCGTCATCGTCGCCGCTCTCCTCGGCTTCGCCGTCGCGGCCTGTCTCTGGTGGGCGTACTTCGACGTGGTCGCGATCGTCGCCGAGCGCCGGCTGACGGAGACGGAGGGGAATGCGCAACTCGCGATGGCGCGGGACTCCTACAGCTACCTCCACCTGCCGATGGTCGCGGGAATCATCCTCTTCGCCGTCGGGGTGAAGAAGACGCTGGGAGACGTCGGCGAGCCGTTGAAGCTCGTGCCTGCGGTCGCGCTGTGCGGCGGCGTCGCGATGTATCTCGGCGCCCACATCCTCTTCCGGCTCCGGAACGTGCACTCCCTCAACAAGCCACGGCTCGTCGTGACCGGGATCCTGGTGGCACTCGTGCCGGCCGCCCTCGCGCTACCGGCGCTGGCGACTCTGGGCGCGGTCACCGCGGTCTGCGTCGGCCTCATCGCCTACGAGGCGATCCGTTACGCCGAGGCTCGTGACCGGGTGCGCCACGCTCCCGAGCCGGCTAGCTCGGCTGGCTGATCCGACCACCCTCGAGCGGCAGCCCGGCTTCGACCCAGTCGTTCTTGCCCTCGGCGTAGTGGCTGACGTTGTCGTAGCCGAGCTCGATCAGCCGCTTCGCGACGATGATCGAGCTGTTGCAGGTGACGTCCGAGCAGTAGACGACGACCTCGGTAGTGCGGTCGGGGATCCGTCGCTGGGCTCGCCCGTCCACCGAATCGGGCGGAAGGTTGATCGCACCGGGTAGGTGCGACGTCGCATAGGACATGGGCGAGAGCGCATCGACGAGCACGAACTCGTCGCCGCTCTCGATCTTCTGCTGGAGAGTCTCCCGGCCGATGCTTCCAATCGTCGAGCTCATGGCGCAAAGTGTGCACGAAGGTCTGCGGCTTTCCCGCACCAAGAGTGCGCCGCGGCCACGATAGGAAGACGCAAGCGCGCTCCTACTGTGCGTAGACAGTGAAGACCTACGCAGTCAAGTGGCGCGAACCGAACGGGCAGACCTTTGTCGGACGACTCGCGCTCGGCCTGTACATGCTCCACCTCGACGGGCGCCGGCGTGGGGTGGACGAGCCTGCTGTCAATCGGCAGTTCGGTTACGACGAGCTTCGTAGTGCGCGCATCGGCAACCGCGGCGCCGATCGGCTCGATGGGCGCCCGGCTCTCGTCGTCGCGGTAGGTGCCGGTGACTATCTCGTCACCGACGCCGGGCTGGGCGCTCCGATCGTCCAGGAGCTCGTCGAGCGCCTCGGCGTCCTAGTCGGGCCGCAAGAAACCTGCGGCTAACCCGCAGCCGGTGTGTGCCCCGCCCCGGATAGACGCACGCCGTTCCAGACCTACGTTAGGGCTACCAACCGAACCAAGGGAGGCACGACATGAGGAAGCTATTCGAAGTCGGCGGGATCGTCGCAGGCGTAGTGCTGATGGCCTTCGGCGTTGCTGCAATCTCCATGGGCATCGACGGACGCGCGACGGTCCGCGACAGCCTCAAGCAGGAGCAGATCGTCTTCGGCGCAGCTGACGATCCGGCAGTCGCGAAGTTCGCTGCCGAGTGGGCCGAGAAGCCGCTCCAGACCGGCACACAGGCCCGGGCGTTCGCCCAGGTCTTGCACGAGCACGCACTCGAGGGTTCCGACGGACTGGCGTACGCCCAGATGGGGCGCTTCGTCTCCGCCGCCGACCCCGAGAGCGCGGCCGGCACGAGTGACGAGGCGGCTGCACTGAAGGACGAGAACGGGAATCCGGTCTCGAACGCGGCCCGCAACACCTGGGTCACGGCGACCGCTCTCTCGACCGCGCTGAACGTGAGCTACATGGCCGAGCAGATGGCGCTCTTCGGCATCGTCGTCGGCATCGCTCTCCTGCTCAGCGGTATCGGCTTCATCATCCTCACGGTCGGTGCACTTCGCCGCCGCGAGTTGGCACCTGCCAAGGACCAGCAGACCGCGCGGGCCGCAAAGCCCACACCCGCGATCAACTGAGCCCTCAACTCGTGCCCCCGGATCGAGGGCGGCTCCGGCCGCCCTCGATCTCTCTTCAAGGAGGAGGACCGCTATGACTTCATCAACGCAACGCCGCCCCGCGCCGGTCGAGACCGAGTCGGGCGTGTTCGCCAAGGTTGCCGCAATGCTGCTCGGCATCCTCGTTGCCGTACTCGGCTTCCTCGCGCTCTTGATGTGGGCGGATGCGCGCCAGTCGCGCGACTCAGCCACTCCGGCGAGCGCTCCGGCTGCGCACGACCACAACGTGGCCTTGCCGCTGAGCAGCTTCGCCGGAGTCGTTCCGGAGAACGCAGCCGCGCTCGCCGCCGCGCACAAGCCCTACGACGCGACGCTGCCGCCGTTGGCAGCGGGCGAGCTCGTGAAGGTGCACATGACTCTGAAGGACATCACGATCGAGATCGCTCCCGGCGTCAAGTACAACACGTGGGCCTTCGACGGCCACGGCGCCCCGGGACCGGTCGTGCACGTTCGCGAGGGCCAGACCGTCGAGATGACGCTCACGAATGGTGGCGCGATCCCGCACTCGATCGACTTCCACGCGGCGCGGATCGCCCCGAACAAGGCCTTCAAGGACGTCGCGCCCGGCGAGTCCTTCACGTTCCGCTTCAAGGCGAGCGATCCGGGTGTCTTCATGTACCACTGCGGCACCAAGCCGGTCCTGGCCCACATCGCCAACGGGATGTACGGCGCCATCGTCGTTCAGCCGAAGGAAGGGCTGCCGGCCGTTGACAACGAGTACGTCCTGGTCGCCAGCGAGTGGTACCTGAACGGCGACGGCATCAAGGAGCCGGCCTCGCTCGACATGGCGAAGGCCCGCGCGATGATGCCCGACTGGACGACCTTCAACGGCTACGCCAACCAGTACGTCAACCATCCGCTGACCGCCAAGCCTGGCGAGACGACCCGCTTCTACGTCGTCGCGGCCGGGCCGACGCTGGACACCAACTTCCACGTCGTCGGCGGACTGTTCGACCGTGCCTGGGTCAACGCCGACATGACGAGCCCGCCACAGATCGGCGTGCAGACAGTCGTCGTGCCCGCCGGCGGCGGTGGCGTCTTCGACGTCAAGATCGACGACGAGGGCCTGTATCCGTTCGTGAGTCACGCCTTCGCCCACGTCGACCTCGGCCAGGTCGGCCTCCTCAAGGTCGGAAACCCCAAAGGGACGATGACCCACTGATGGCCAGGCTCGAGAACACCCGGTGGAGATTCGCCGTCGTGATCGTGCGTCGCGGCGGCCGTCGCGGCCGCGCTCGTCGGCGCAAGTCAGCTCGGCGCCGGGCACACTCGGGACGACGGAGCCCGCTCCGCCGGTCGCGTCGCCCTTCGCCGGCATCGAGCAGCAGGGCATCGCCCTCGGCTCGCCCGACGCGCCGGTGACGCTCGTCGAGTACGCCGACCTGCAGTGCCCCTACTGCGCGCAGTGGTCGCGCGAGACGCTGCCGGTCCTGCTCCAGGAATACGTCGCGAGCGGGAAGCTGAGGATCGTCTTCCACGGCTTGGCCTTCATCGGCTCCGACTCCGACAAGGCCCTGCGCACGGCGATCGCCGCCGGCGAGCACGACCACCTCTGGGACGTCGTCCACGGCCTCTATGCGGGCCAGGGCGCCGAGAACGCCGGCTGGGTCACAGACGAGCTCGTCAGTGAGATCGCGGCTGGAGTCCCCGGTCTCGACGGCGCGACGCTCCTCTCCGCACGGTGGGAGGACACTGTCGACTCGGAGATGAAGCACGCAGCCGATGCGGCCACCGCGCGCCGGTGTGCACAGCACTCCGGCCTTCCAGATCGGGCCGACCGGCGGCCGGCTCGAGCTCGTCGAGGTCAGCTCGCTCGCGCCCGACGGCATCCGCCCGGCGATCGAGGCGGTGCTGGCACGATGAGCGAAGGCGCACCTCCGGCTCGGCAAGTGCCGTGATCGCCGTCCTGGGCGCGGCGATCACCGCCTACCTGCTCTATGTTCGACAGACGGGCGGCACGCTCGTCTGCTCGACCGGCGGCTGTGAGACCGTGCAGAGCTCCTCCTACGCCGAGGTGTTGGGACTGCCGGTCGCTGCCCTCGGTCTGGTCGGGTTCCTCGGCCTGCTCGTGACGGCGCTCGCCCGCGGCGATCTGGCCCGGTTGAGCCACGCCACGCTCGCGCTCACGGCCCTCGCCTTCAGCGCCTATCTCCTCTACATCCAGCTGGCCGTCATCGACGCGATCTGCCAGTGGTGCCTGGTGACCGATGTGCTCACGATCGCCATCGCAGTGCTCGGGATGCTCCGGCTCCGCACGGCACCCGCGCGGGCCGCGATCTAGGCTGGCTCGATGATTGCGACGGAACACGCCGATGTCATCCTCCGCGACGGCGGCACGCTGCGGCTTCGCTCGCCCGGCCGCGACGATGGCGGCGCGCTGCTGGCTTTCTTCACGGAGTTGTCGGCGCGGAGCCTGTACCTCCGCTTCCACGGCCTCCCTGAACTCGGCCCGCGCCTCGTCGAGTCGCTCGCCGAACCGGACTGGCAGGAGCGCGGCGCGCTCCTGGGCGCGCTCGTCGACGAGGACGGCGAACGAGTCGTCGCGGTGGCGAACTATGTCCGCTTGCGAGACCCCAAGGTCGCCGAGGCAGCCTTTGCCGTCGCCGACGAGCAGCAGGGCCGTGGCATCGGCACGCGTCTGCTCGAGCAACTCGCCCAGCGGGCGGCCGAGGTTGGAATCGAGCGCTTCACGGCGTATGTCATGGCGGACAACCGTGCCATGCTCGGCGTCTTCGAGGCGGCTGGATTCGAGCTGACGCGCGAGCTGGAGAGCGGCGAGCTGGAGGTGCAGTTCCCGATCGCCGCGACCGAGGTCTACCGCGAGCACGTCGACGCACGCGACCACCAGGCGGTCGTGGCTTCGCTGAGGCCGTTCTTCGAGCCCCACAGCGTGGCGGTGATCGGCGCCTCCAAGCGGCGCGGCTCGATCGGCGGCGAGCTGTTCCGCAACATCCTGGTCGGCGATTTCGCGGGCGCCGCCTACCCGGTCAACCGTGACGGGGAGCCGGTCGCCGGCGTCCGGGCGTACCGCTCGATCGAGGAGATTCCGGACCCGGTCGATCTCGCCGTGATCACGCTTCCGGGCGCGGCGGTCATCGAGGCGGCGGAGCAGGCGCTGCGCAAGGGTGTCCGCGCTCTCGTCGTGATCTCGGCCGGCTTCGCCGAGGTCGGCCACGAAGGCTTGGTGCGGCAGGAGCAGTTGCTCGCACTTGTTCGCTCCTACGGTGCGCGGCTGATCGGGCCCAACTGCCTCGGCATCGCCGTCTCCGGGCCGAGTCTGAACGCGACGTTCGCTGCTCGCTCCGCGCCTGCCGGCAACATCGGGTTCTCCTCGCAGAGCGGTGCCCTCGGCCTCGCGCTCCTCGAGGCGGCCGAGTCGCGTGGGCTCGGCCTGTCAGCGTTCATGTCGATCGGCAACAAGGCCGACGTCTCGACCAACGACCTCCTCGAGTGGTGGGAGGAGGACGAGGCGACCGAGGTCGTGCTGATGTACGTCGAGTCTTTCGGCAACCCGCGCCGCTTCGGCCGGCTCGCCCGTCGTGTCGCGCGCACCAAGCCGATCCTTGCCCTCAAGAGCGGGACGACGGCGACTGGTCAGAAGGCGGCGAGCTCCCACACCGCCGCGCTGGCCGGCTCCGAGACCGCGGTCGATGCGCTCTTCCATCAGGCGGGTGTGATCCGCGCGTCCTCGCTCGAGGAGCTCGTCGACGTCGCGACGCTGCTCTCGAACCAGCCCGAGCTGAAGGGTCGACGCGTCGCGGTGCTGACCAACGCCGGCGGACTGGGAATCCTCTGCGCCGACGCCTGCGAGGCCGCCGGCCTCACACTGCCCGAGCTCGCCACTGAAACGCGCGCCGCTCTCTCCGAGCTCCTGTCGGCGGAGGCCAGCGTCGACAATCCGGTCGACATGCTCGGCGGCGCCACTGCGAAGACCTACGCGTCGGCGCTGCCGCTCCTCCTGGGCGACGTGCAGGTTGACGCAGTCGTCGTCCTCTTCGTCCCGACCGTGACCGCAACCGCCGACGAGGTGGCCGAGTCGATCGACAGCGCAACCGGTCAGGCCGCCAGCGACAAGCCGGTCCTCGCGGTGGTGCTGAACGCGAGTGGCATCCCGGAGGCACTTCGTCGCGAGGAAGCGCATGTCGCGGCCTTCCTCTACCCGGAGTCGGCGGCGCGTGCGCTCGGACGCCTCGCCCAGCGAGCCGAGTGGCTGCGCCAGCCCTACGGCACCATCCCGTTGCTTGACGGCATCGACCGCGCTGCCGCCGAGCACGTCGTCGAGCGTGCCCTCGCGGACGGCGACGATGTTTGGCTGACCCCGGCCGACACTCGCGAGCTCCTGCTCTCCTACGGCTTGCCGCTCGTACCGGAGCGGCTCGCCAGCGGCCCTGACGAGGCCGTCGCCGCGGCCGAGGAGCTCGGCTTCCCGGTCGTCATCAAGACGGCAACCCCGGGCGCGCACAAGACGGAGCTCGGCGGCATCGCCCTCGATCTCGCGGACGCCGACGCCGTTCGAGCCGCAGCCGAGCGGATCGGCGGGTCGCTGATCGTCCAGCCGATGATCCTCGGGGGCGCCGAGCTCCTGGCCGGCGTCGTGCAGGACCCGGTCTTCGGGCCGCTGGTCGCCTTCGGCCCCGGTGGCGTCTTCGCCGAATTGATCGGCGAAGCCGCTTTCAGGATCGCGCCGCTCACCGACCGCGACGCAGAAGAGCTCGTCTACGGCGGCAAGGCCGGGAAGCTCGTGCGCGGCTTTCGCGGCGCCCCGCCCGCCGACGGCGCGGCGCTCGCCGATCTGCTTCTGCGCCTCGCCCGCCTGTGTGAGGACGTCCCTGCCGTTGCCGAGCTCGACCTCAACCCGGTGCTCGCGCTCCCGGACCGCTGCGTCGCCGTCGATGCGCGCGTCCGCGTCCGGCGCCCAGAGCTCGGGGTCCGGGCCAAGACCTGGTGACCGTCGAGGAACGTGAAGTGCTCGGCTAGGCGCCGTCCGTCTCCAGCAGCCCCTGCTCGAGCGCGTAGCGGACGAGCTCCGCCCGGGTCTGCAGCCGGAGCTTCTGCATGATGTGCGCCCGGTGCGTTTCGGCCGTGCGCACCGAGATGTAGAGCTGCGTCGCGATCTCCTGGTTGGTGTGGCCGAGGGCCAGGAGACGCAGGACGTCGCGCTCCCGGTCGGAGAGCGGATCCTCCTCGGCGCGCTTGCGCTCCTCGGCGTCGGCGACGAGCATCCGCGCTCCGAGCGCCGGGTGCACATAGCGCCCGCCGCCGGCCACGTCGCGAATCGCGGCGACGACATCGGTGTCGACTGCCTCCTTCAGCACGTAGCCGGACGCGCCCGCTGCAAACGCCTCCCGAACATAGTGCGGGTCGTCCTGCATCGAGAGGATCAAGACCTTCGCCTCGGGCGCGTCGTGGAGAACCTCCGGGATGGCCTCGATGCCGGTCTTTCCCGGCATGACCACATCCATCAGGATCACGTCGGGCTTGGTCTCGCGCGTCTGGAAGACGGCGTTCTTGGCGTCGCCTGCTTCGCCGACGACCTCGATGTCGGGCTCGGACTCGAGCACCTTTCGCAGGCCGGACCGGACGACGGCGTGGTCATCGACGATCAGGACGCGAATCATCTCGTTCTCGGTCATCGCAGCGGGACCTCGGCCACGATCGTCGTGCCGGCGCCGGGGCTCGACTCGAGCTTCAGCTTGCCGCCGAGTAGCGCGAGCCGCTCGCCCATGCCGAGCAACCCGAGCCCGTCACTCCGGTCTCCCGTCGTGAAGCCGCGCCCGTCGTCCTCGATCACGGCCGTGACTGCGTGGCCGCTGCGGGCGAGGACAATGCTGACCGCTCTCGCCTGCGCGTGCTTGACGATGTTCGTCAGCGCCTCCTGCACGATCCGATAGAGCGCGGTCTCGACGTCGCTCGGCAGCCGGTCGCCGACGTTTGCCTCCAGGTCGACGCGCATCCCGGTCTGCTCCGAGAACGTGTCGCGCAGGTGCTCGAGTGCCGCGACGAGGCCGAAGTCGTCGAGGGCCTTGGGCCGCAGCTCGACGGCGAGGCGGCGGACATCGTGCAATGTCTCGACAACCTGCTCGCGGACGGCAGCCAGGGCTTCTGCGCGTTCCTCGTCGCTCCTGGCCTCCTCGACCGCCTTCAGGCCGAGCAGCACCGAGGTCAGCTCCTGCCCGGTCTGGTCGTGCAGCTCCCGCGCGAGTCGGCGCCGCTCCAGCTCCTGTGCCTCGACGACCCGGCGCAGCGCGTCGCCGGCGACACGCGCCGAGAGGTCGACCGCGACTGCGGCACGTGGAGCGAAGGTCTCGGCCAGGCGCAGGTCGGCATCGGTGAAGCGCGGGTCGGTGCCGTCCCTGTCGTGGGCCACGATCACGCCGATCGGCCTGCCGGCCGCGATCAGGGGGACGTAGAGCCCGCTGCGCGCGCCGAGGCGTCGGGCCGCTTCCTGGTCGACCTCGGGGTCGTCGAGGAGCGAGTCGACTCGCTCGGCCCGGCGCCGCTCCAGCACCCGGCCGCTCTTCGACCCTTCTCGCTCGAGCTGCACGCCGACGATCTCGGCTGCGCCGTTGCCGTCGGCTGCTTCGATTCGCAGCGTCCCGTCACCGGCCGGCAGCGCGATCGTCACCAGACGTGCGTCGATCAGGCCGCGAAGGCGGCGCGCGATCAGCTCGAGCAGTCGCGCGAGCTCGATCTCGCTTGCCAGCGCCGTCCCGACCTCGTTCAGCGCCTCCAGCTGCTCCGACCAGGACGTCGCCGCCTCGTACAGGCGTGCGTTCTCGATCGCCACCGCCGCCTGGCTCGCCAGCGTGCCCGACGAGCTCCTCGTCCTCGCTCGGTGAACGGACTCGGACTCCTTCTCGGTCAGGTAGAGATTGCCGAACGCCCGGCCGCGGAGCAGGATCGGCACACCCAGGAACCCGTGCATCGGCGGATGGTGGGGCGGGAAGCCGACCGAGCGCGGATCGTCGCTGATCGATTCCAGCCGCAGCGGGCGAGCGTCGGTGATCAGGGCGCCGAGGATGCCGCGGCCACGCGGGAGATCACCGATCTTGGCCACCGTCTCGGCGTCGATACCGGTGTGGACGAAGCGCTCGAGCCCCGTGCCCGACTGGTCGATCACGCCGAGCGCCGCGTAGCGGGCGCCGGTCAGTGCGGCGGCCGTCTCGGCCAGCTTCAGCAGCAGATCGTCCAGCGAGAGCTCCGAGCTCAGCGCGATGCCGGCGGCGACGAGTCCGCGCAGGCGCTTCTCTTGCTGGGCGGGGGTGGGCACCTGCGTGGACGCTATCGCGGCGCGTTCCGGGCCGCCGTGGCGATACGGTGCGCGCGAGCGATGGACGAAGCAGTCGCAATCGAAGTGGAGGCGGTGCGTCGTCGGCTGGAAGCCGGCGACGGCGGCTACGAGATCGTGCACACCTCGCCCGGGCTCGAGCTCGGCGTCTACGTGCTCGTGGCGCCCGAACCTGACCGCCAGCAGCCCCACGAGGACGATGAGGTGTATGTCGTCCTGGACGGGACGGGTGTGCTGATGATCGAGGGGACGCCTGTGCCTGTGCGTCCCGGCCAGGCCGTCTTCGTGCCGGCGCGGGCCGATCACCAGTTCACCGCGTACGAGGGCCTCAGCCTGCTCGTCATCTTCACGCGGTAGCCGTCCAGCTCGGCTGAGACCGGACACCGACTCCGACACCTGACGCCGGTCTAGGCTGGGCGCGATGCGTGGACCTCGTCTTCGCCTGGCCGCCGGTTCCTTTCTCACGATCGCGACGTGTCAGCCGGCCGAACGGCTACCGGGAGGTGCGCACCGTCTCGACGAAGCCGAGCGCCACGACGATCAGAGCTCGCCGGCGGCGGCATCGCCGTTTACAGCTCCGGACGATCCGACGAATCTTCACCGTGCCTATCCCGGACAGCCGTACCAGATCGAGGTTTTCGCGCCCGAGCGTGACCTGGCGAGAACGGTTGGTCGCCGAGACAGGCGCAGTGCGACCGGTGCGCTGACGGCGGTGCGCTGTTTCGCGCGCGGGTCCCCGGCGAGGAAGCGGCCGGTGACCTGCTTGAAGGCGTCCGACGTCCCCTGGCCCAGCTGGCCGTCCTCGCGGAGGACGATCCCCGGGAAGCCGTTCAGGAATCGCTGCAGCTGCTTGCCCTCCTCGGTGACCAGCTTCGGCGCATACCGCAGGATGGGGCCCTTCGCTTTCGGCACGGCGCCGAAGGCGATCAGGCTCTTCTCCGCCATCCGTCGCAGCAGGACCGCGACACCGCACTGCGCCGAGACCGCCGTCTGCGACCACTTGCCGTCCGCCACGTACTTCCCGCGGCCGTAGTGCGTCGAGAAGCTCCAGAGGTAGGGCGAGGGCACGTCGGGATGGTGCGTGCGATAGCCGAAGCCGTTGTAGGCCTCGAGCTTGTAGAGCGTCCCCGGGATCGACCAGTCCTTCCACTTGTCGAAGCCCTGGTACCGGAGCGCGTCGCTCGCGCTCGCCTCCCACGTGAACGGTGGCTGTCCCGTCTTCGGCCTCCCCGCGGGAACCTGCACCGTGCGGGCGGTGAGCGGATCCCCGTTGTGCAGGTGCCTGCCGAAGTTGAGCGAGGACTCGAGCGCGTGGATGACGCCGACCACGTACCACGGCGTGCCGACAGGATCACCCGCCGCCGCGTAGCGTTTCCGATTGCCCGCGATCCGCGCCACGAGCGCGTCGACGTCCGCCATGCGGTTGGGGCGGATCACGCACGTGTCGAACCGCCGTTGGTAGTCCGTTTTCAGCTCGGTGGTGAGTTGCGCCATCCGCCTCGGCGCGAGCCTACTCCACCGCGCCCGCCGGTTGGTAGACGAGGATCGCCACGCCGTCGCCGACGACCTTCGAATCGACGAGCCGCAGCGCCTTCTTGTCGGTGGTCTCGCCGAAGAAGCGCTTGCCGGCTCCCAGCACGACTGGGAACACCATCAGGTTGTACTGGTCGACGAGGTCGTGCTCGACGAGCGTCTGCACGAGCCGCGGGCTGCCGTGGACGACGATGTCGCCGTCCTGCTCCTGCTTCAGCTTCGAGACCGCCTCCACCACGTCGCCCTTCAGCACCGTCGTGTTGTTCCACTCGGGGTTCTCCAGGGTCGAGGAGACGACGTACTTGGGCATGCTGTTGAACTTGTCCGCGTAGCCGAACTCGTCGGTCCTCGACGGCCACGCCGCTGCAAAGCCCTCGTAGGTCACTCGTCCCAGCAGCAGGGCCTCGGACGACATGGTCTCGTCGAGCTTGAACGCGTTGCCCTCCTCGCCGCGGTCGATCTCGAAGCTCCAGCCTCCGTACTTGAAGTCCTCGCCGCCGCCGGGGGCCTCCACGACGCCGTCCAGCGACATGAACTCTGTTACCACGATCCGTCCCACGTGCTCCTCCTTCGTCCGGTTTCCCCGATACCATAATCAACCGGACGTTTGATAAACCGGACAGGTGAATACGAATGGCAGTCGACGAGCTCACGAGCACCTTCGCGGCCCTCGCCGATCCGACTCGGCGCGCGATCGTGGCGCGCCTCGCGGAGGGTGAGGCCAGCGTGAACGAGCTGGCCGAGCCGTTCCCGATCAGCGTGCAGGCGGTCTCGAAGCATCTCAAGGTGCTCGAGCGCGCCGGGCTGATCACGCGGGGCCGGTCGGCACAGCTTCGACCCTCCCGCCTGCGGGGGGCGCCGCTGCAGGAGGCGGCCGACTGGCTCGAGAAGTACGGTCGACTCTGGCAGGCGAGCTTCGACCGCCTCGACGAGCGTCTGCAAGCGACCGAGAAGAGCACCGGGGATGGCTGAGCGGGATCACGATCACCCGCGTCTTCGACGCGCCGCGTGAGCGCGTGTGGAAGGAGTGGACCGAGCCCGAGCGTTTCTCAGACTGGTTCGGCGGCCCCGACTGGAAGGTGCCGCCGTCCACCGTTTCGATGGACGTCAGGCCCGGCGGCTCGTGGCGGCTGACGATGTTCGCGGACACAGGCCGTCGCGAGATCCACTGGAAGGGCGAGTATCGCGAGGTCGTCGAGCCCGAGCGGCTCGTCTTCACGATTACGGACCAGCCGGGAGACGATGTCGTCGTCGAGCTGGTCACCGTCGTCCTCACCGACCTCGGCGACGGCCGGACGGAGATGCTCTTCCGGCAGAGCGGCGGCACGCTTTCCCCCGACGAGTACGAGCGCGCCGGGCAAGGATGGGGTGGCTTCTTCGATCACCTGGCGGAGCGTCTGGCCGGTCCCTGAACCCGCGTTCGTATGATCGCGCGGTGGGAGTCGGGCGATGAGTCGTGTTGTCGTCACCGGCGGCGCCGGCAAGGCGGGCCGCGCAGTCGTTCGCGACTTGCTCGAGCACGGCTACGACGTGGTCAGCGTCGACCTGCTCCGCGATTCGAAGCTGACGGAACAGCAGCAGCTGGTCGCCGATCTGACGGACTACGGCGAGGCCGTCGACGCGCTCAAGGGCGCTGACGCCGTCGTCCACCTCGCCGCGATCCCGGCTCCCGGGCTGAAGCCGGACGAGCTGACGTTCCGCGTGAACACGACGAGCACGTACAACGTCTTCGCGGCGGCACAGCTCCTCGGGCTCCGCCGCGTCGTCTGGGCGTCGAGCGAGACGACGCTCGGACTGCCGTTCGAGCGCGAACTACCCCGCTACGCGCCGATCGACGAGGAGCACCCGCTGTTGCCGGAATCCAGCTACGCGCTCTCGAAGGTCGTCTCCGAGGAGATGGCGAGGCAGTTCAGCCGCTGGAGCGGGATCCCGCACGTCGGCCTTCGCTTCTCGAACGTGATGGAGCCGCACGACTACGAGCGCTTCCCGGGATTCTGGGACGACGTGCAGCTGCGCCGTTGGAACCTGTGGGGCTACGTCGACGCGCGCGATGTCGCCCAGTCGTGCCGGCTCGCGCTCGAAGCCGATCTCTCCGGCGCCGAGGTGTTCATCATCGCCGCCGCCGACACGGTGATGAACCGGCCGAGCGCCGACCTGATGGCCGAGGCGTATCCGGACGTCGAGCTGCGGGACGGCGTCGGCGAGTTCGGGACGCTGCTCTCGATCGAGAAGGCGCGCCGGCAGCTCGGCTACGAGCCCGCGTTCTCCTGGCGCGACGCGATCACTTCCTGACTCCGAGCAGGGCGGCCTCGACGTCCCTGAGCCGGTCGACGTCGCCGCGCATTCCGGCGGCGGCGTCGTTGAAGAGGAAGGCCTCGGCGAGCTTCACGATCGCGTACGCGAGCGTCGCCGGCTCGACCGGCGGCTCGTAGGCTCCGTCGCGCACTTCGTTCTCGATCAGGCGCGCGATGTTGGAGACCATGCGGCGCTGCGGGATGCCGTCCGTCGTCAGGATGCGGAGCGCAGCGTCGCGCTCCTGCTCGACGAAACGGAGCAGCGCCGGAGCCTCGACGAGCTTTCGGTTGAGGCGGTCGAACGTGTCCAGGAGAGCGATCCCACCTGTTCCCTCCGCCTCGGCGCGAGCCTCGTAGAGCAGCGGCTCGCCTGCCTGCGCCAGCACCTCTCCGATCAGGCCTTCGCGTGATCCGAACCAGCGGTAGATCGTCGAGCGTCCGAGGCCCAGCTCCGACGCGATCTCGCGCACGTCGACCCGCCGGCCGCGGAGGTAGCGGTACATCGCGGCGGCCAGGACGTCCTCGCGGCTCGCTGCGGGCGGGCGGCCGCGTGGGCGTGGCGTTTCGATGGTGGTCATCGGTTTTGGTACATCACGACGATTGATGTTTTGAAACATCAGCATGTGTTTGTATTGTTACACGCACAGGTCGGCGCCGGCCTCCCGCCCGGCGCCGACCCGTTCATGGCGTCTGCTCGTCAGGTGACGAGCTTGATGACTCGCGTCGCGGTGGCCACACCTCCGGCGCGGTCGCGGGCGGTCAGGATGAGCCGGGCGGTTGCGATACGGCCGCCGCGCAGGCGGCGCAAGAGCCCGTCGATGCTCGCGTCTGCCGGCGCGACGGCCAATCGCTTGGCGATGCCCTGTGCCAGCGGCACGCGCAGCGGGCGGAGGGCGAGTGAGCCGCCGCCCGGAGGGGTGATCCGGCCGGAGACCACGAGCGAGCACGTCCGGCTGCACGCCGCCTGCAGCAGGATCGCGAACTCGCGGCCGAAGTGCTGGCGCGCTGCTCCCGAGACGCGCAGCTTCAGCCGTTCGCTCGGGTCCGCGGCGGCGTTGCCGCACGGGCGCCGCGCCGCGATCGCCGAAACGCTGGACTCGGTAGTTGTCGACATCGGCAACGTAGAGCGAACCCTTGCAGTCCAACGCCAGGTAGGTGGGGTGGCTGAACGCGCCGTCGCCGGATCCGGGCCGGCCGAGCGTCTCCAGATAGCGACCGCCTGCGGTGAACCGCTGCACCGTCGACAGCGAGCGATCGGCGACGTAGACCGACCCGTCGCCCGCGACCGCAACGCCCACGGGCGCCTGGAACTGGCCGGGGCCGCTGCCGAGCTGCGCCGAAGCTGCCGAGGAAACGGCCGTCGGCGCCGTAGTGCTGCACCCGCCGGTAGAGCTCGTCGCTGGCGTAGATGCTCCCGTCCGGAGCGATTGCGACCCCGCGCGGAGTCGAGAGCTTGTCGGGGGAGACGAACAGCGCTTCTCCGCGTCCGATCGAGGCGACGTAGCGGCCGTCTGCCGAGAACTTCTGGATCCGATGGTTGCCGGCATCGGCGACGTAGAGCGAGCCGCCGGCGTCGATGGCCACCTGACCTGGCATGTCGAGCTGGCCGTTGCTGTCGCCACGGTCGGCGAAGGACGTCAGGAAGCGACCGGTCGGAGACCAGACCGAGATCCGCGTGCGCGTCGACGCCTCGACGACGTAGAGATTCCCGTTCGGCGAAATGGCGACTCCCTGCGGCGAGAGGATCCGGTCGGCTCGTGCCTCGGGTCCGGGCACAGCGCCGATCGATCGCACGAACCCGCCGGCCGCCGTGAACTTCTCGACGCGCCCGTTCGAGTCAGCGACGTAGACGTGGCCGTTCCTGTCGGTGGCGATGCCTCCGACCGTCTGGAACTGCCCGTCTCCCTTGCCGTTCGTCCCCCACTTGCCGAGGAACTCCGCCGCTGCGCCGAGCGTAGCGGCGGTCGCCGTGGCGCCCGCCGACGCCGTCGCCAGTGCTGTGACAACGAAGGACGCACAGGCGAATCCGGCCGCCCTGTTCAGCTTGATCCTCGTCACGCCTCGTGACGGGCTTACGTGCGCGGCCGCCGTTTCGGATTGCGGCCGCTATCCGCTCCTACTCCGGGCCTTGCCAGAGTCCGATGATCACGGGCTTGATCCCGCGCCTGCCGACGAGCAGAAAGCCGGCGGCCACGAGTCCGCCGATCGCGCCGCCGACCTCAGGTGTCATCGAGACGTGGGCCACCCCGAGCAGCCAGATGACGATGGGGCCAATACCCGCGCCGGAGCCCAGAGCCACCGATGCATTCGGGTGGTTGGAAACGGCCCTTCGGGTCGCGCTCCGCGTCGGTGCGGAAGCGACTGCAACCTGTTCGCTCATTGAACAACCTCCGTTTGCCGAGCGGGGCCGCAGTACCCGCTGTCTTTTGACTCCAAGACGGACGGAGCGGCAGTCAATCTTCCCTTCGAGCACGACAGCCCTTGACGGCTGCGGGTGCGATGCGTAGCGTCGGCGACGTGCAGATCGGTAAGGCCGCGGCCCCTGTCAGCCACATCTGCCAGGCCTACCCCGACCGGGTCGAAGTGCGAGGGCGTGACCTCTGCGGCGACCTGATGGGCAGGCTGAGCTTCACCGAGTACTTCCACCTGCTGCTCACGGGCCGCGAGCCGACCGAGGAGCAGCGCTACTTCCTCGATCTGCTCCTGATCAGCATCGCCGAGCACGGGATGATGCCGACGAACGTCGCCGCGCGGATGACGCTTGCCGCCGACCCCGGCTCGCTGCAGGGCGCTCTCGCGGCGGGGATCCTGGGGGCCGGCCCGGTCGTCCTCGGCACGTCCGAAGCGTGTGCGCGCCTGCTCGAAGAGGCGACGCGCGTCCGGTCGCGACGCCGCGGGAGCTGGTCGAGGAGATTCACGCGGCCGGGGGCAAGGTCCCGGGCTTTGGGCATCCGGTTCACAAGCCGCTCGACCCGCGCGCTGAGCGGATTCTCGAACTGGCGGACGAACGCGGGGTCAGCGGGCAGAACGTCGCGCTCGCACGCGCGTTCCGCGAAGCCGTTCACGAGGTCTGGGGCAAGCCGCTGACGATGAACGTCGCCATGCCGATCGCGGCGGTGATGCTCGACCTGGGCTTCCCGTCCTCGTCCGTGAAGACCGTTCCGCTGCTCGCGCGCACGGCCGGCCTGCTCGCCCATCTGGTCGAAGAGCAACAGCAGCCGCTCGGCTTCCTGATGGCCGCGAAGGCCGAGGAGGCGATCGACTACGAGACCGGAGCGGAAGACCGGCGAGAGTGATGCTTGCGCCCGAGGTCGAAGGCCGCCCGTGGCCCGAGCAGGTCGCGATCGATGACGCCGGCTATCGAGCCCAGCTCGCCTACCTCTTCGACCGCTCCGCCTTCTATCGCGACAAGCTGACCTCGGCGGGATTCGCGTCGGCAGAAGCGGCCGGCGGCCTCGCGGAGATCGCGCAGCTGCCGCTGACCGAGAAGAGCGAGATCCGCGCGACCTGCACTCCCGACAATCCGATCGGTGGGCATCTGTGCGCGACGCCCTCCGAGATCGTGCGGATCTATTCGACGAGCGGCACCACCGGCACTCCGAGCTACATCCCGCTCACGGCGAGCGATCTCGACAACTGGGTGACGGGCTCGTCCCGCAGCTACGCGGCTTCAGGCGTCACCGCAGGCCAGCGCGCCGTTTCCTCCTACAACGCCGGGCCGTTCGTGGCCGGCGCGGCGATCGAGGCCTTCGACCGCATCGGTCTGTGCCACATCCCGCTCGGCACCGGGAACACCGAGCGCCTGATGTCGGCGGTCGAGCTGCTCAGGCCCGAAGTGGCGATCCTGACGCCCTCCTACGCCGCCTACCTCGATCGAGTGGGCAGCGGAGCGCGACGTCGATCTCGCTGCGTCGAGCGTGACGCGCGTGCTCGTGGCGGGCGAGCCGGGCGGTGGCGAGCCTGCCTTCCGCGCCAAGCTCGAAGCGGGCTGGGGCGCGAGGGTGACCGAGGCGATGGGCATCGGCGACATCGGCGTCTCGCTCTGGGGTGAGTGCGAGGAGCAGGACGGGATGCACCTCGGCGCGCGGGGCTTCGTCCACGCCGAGCTGATCGATCCGGAGACGGGCGTCGCCGTCGAGTTGGAAGACGGCGCCACGGGCGAGCTCGTGCTGACGCATCTCCAGCATCGCGCCGCACCGCTGCTGCGATTCCGGACGCGCGACCACGTGCTCCTTCGGCTGGGCGAGTGCAGCTGCGGCCGCACAGGCCCGCGCGTGCGTTGCATCGGCCGCACGGACGACATGCTCATCGTCCGCGGCGTCAACGTCTTCCCCGCGGCGGTCCGTGAGGTGGTGAGCGCGTTCGCTCCCGAGGTCAGCGGCAACATCCTCGTCAAGCCGCTGGTGCCGGGCGTCAAGCAGGAACCGCCGCTGCCCGTGAGCGTCGAGCTGGCGCGGGACGCGACCGCGGACGCTGGGCTTGCGGACGCGATCCGTGAGAGATTGCGCAACGTACTCGTCGTGCAGACCCAGATCGAGCTCGTGCCGTGGGGGAGCCTGCGGCGCAGCGAATACAAGTCGAAGCTCGTAGAGCACTAGAGACCAGGAGGCTCACATGGCTGCGATCACGCTCAACATCCTCAAGCCGAGCGTCAACAACCTGACCGTTCGGATCTTCGTGCGGGCCGCGGAGCTCGACTTCGAAGAGCAGGACGTGTGGGGGAAGACGACGAGCCCGGAGTATCTCGAGAAGTATCCGGCCCACCTGACGCCGATGATCGAGGAGGAAGGGCTGCCGAGGGGAACGCTCGGGGAGAGCTGCGCGATCATGGCGTACCTCTGCAACAAGCACGGCCTCGAGCAGTTCTATCCGACGGATCCCGGGAAGCGCGCGATGGTCGACAACGCGATGTTCTATTTGATCGGCACGTTCTATCCGCTGCTCACGCGCGCCACCTACCCGGCGCTCGGCTTTCCCCAGTACCCGGGCGAGGTCGCGACGTCCGGCTGCCGACGACCAGATGAAGGCGACCGCACAGCAGGACGCGGAGGCCGCGCTCGCCGAGCCTCTCGATGTCTTTCGCTCGTTCTTCCTGGACGGCAAGCCGTTCATCGGCGGCGACTCGCCCTCGATCGCGGACATTCGCCTGTCCGCGACGCTCGAGTTCCTGAACGCGATCGACTACGACCTTCCGGCCTGGGCGAGGGAGTACATGGCCGCGATGGAGTCGTCGCTCGGGGAGGCGTACGCCGAGCCGGCGGCCGATGTGCGCGGCTACATCGCTTCCGTGAAGCCGTAGCGGTCGTCAGCGCTCGGCGAGCTCGCGCTCGAGCGCCCGGCCGCAGTGGATCACGGCGTTGCGGAGGCTCGCCACCTCGTCGGCGTCGAGGTCGCGCAGCATCTCCTGCTCGACCTCGTCGACGGCGCGGTCGCACCGCTCGAGCGCCCTGCTTCCCGCCTCGGTCAGCTCGGTGCGGATGATGCGGCCATGGTCCGGGTCCGCGCGGCGCTGGACGTAGCCGCGGTCGACCAGCTGCGTGAGCGCCTCGCTCATCGACTGGGGCGTGACGAGCGAGCGGCGGGCGAGCTGCGCGTTGGAGAGGCCGTCCTGTGCCCGCAGCACCGACAGCGCCACGTAGGCGGGCAACGTGAGTCCAGCCGGCTCGACGGCGGCCGTCAGGCGTCGGCGAAGCACGCGGTCGAGGCGGCCGATCAGATAGCTGAGCCGCGGTTCCATGGTCAGGAGCGGTCGGCCGTTCGCCGGCCCGTCTCGCGCGGCCGTGGTGGTCGCGGCCGAGGAACGTGTTCGCCCAGGCGCTCGTCCGCGCGAGCGCGTTGTCCTTGACGATCACCGGGCCGTCCAGCATCGATTCCTCCTCGCCGTATGCCTTGAGCCTCTCATAGGCCTGCGACCAGATGCACTCGGTGTCGTAGACCTCGCACAGGCCGTCGCGTGTGCCGCCGCACGGTCCGTTCCGCTGGTTCTTCGCGCACTGCGACTCGGGACAGACGTAGGCGATGTCGGGAAGCGAGCAGTCGCCGCAGTCGCGGCAGCCGAAGAGCGGCACCTTGGCCGCCTGCTCGAGCGCGTGGGCTGCCTTCCGGGCCGGCGGAACCTTGTCGACCGCCTGGTAGAAGGCGCGCCCGGCCGGAAAGAGCGGCGCGTCCGGCTCGAAGGCGGCGGCGTGGAGCTTCCGGCTGAAGCGGTACTTGAGCGGCACGCGCAGCTCGGTCTTCCGCCTGCGCTTGGACTCGAGGTACTCCGCGTTCACCTCACCGGACGAGAGCTTCGTGTCCGGGTCGGGCTCGAAGAAGTAGAACTCGTCCGCGACCGGGTAGTGGATCTCCGACGCGAAGGCCCGCCAGTCGTCGCCGGCGAACGCCGCCGCCTGGTCGAGGATCTCGCCGAAGGTGGACGCCGGCATGTGGCCGCCGAGGTACACGCCGTCGAAGCCGAGGCCGCGCGCGATCGCGACGTGCTTGGCAGCCTGATCGACGAAGAACGCTCGACCCTTGTCCGGGCTCGCGCCGTGGCGCTCGGCGAGTGCGAGCAGCTCGTCGGTGACGACGACTCCCGGGATCTTTCCCTGGTGGAAGGCGCGCGCCGCCGCCGGTGAGAGGAGATAGACGTTCGCGAGCACCGACAGCGGTAGCTCCTCGCGCCTGATCCAGCGCAGCAGCTCGTCGTCCTTGCGCGCGTTCCAGCCGATCTGGTTGATGACGAAGCGCGCGCCGGCCTCGACCTTCTTCCGAAGCTTGAAGTACTGCGGCATCACCTCACGCTCGCGCCGCTTGTGGTTCGTCACGACGCAGCCGAGGAAGAAGTCCGTCCGGTCGAGCCGGGCCTCGCTGCCCTCGTTCATCCCGAAGGCCGTCGTTCATCTCCGAGAAGAGGCTGAGCAGTCCGACCGAGTCGATGTCGAACACCGGAGCAGCGAGTCCCTTGTGCCCCGTGACCGGATAGTCGCCGGAGATCGCGAGCACGTTGTGGAATCCCTCCGAGCCGAGCTTCCAGCCGCGGCTCTCGAGCGCGTTGCGGTTCCAGTCCTTGCAGGAGAGATGGATGATCACCTCCTGGCCGCGCGAGATCAGATCCGTCCCGAGGGTGTCGGGCGAGAGCATCGCGTGGCCGCCCGGGTTGTCGGTGATCGAGAGCACGTCGACGCGCGGGTCGGCGGCGAGCTCACGCGCGACCTCCAGCACCCGGTGGCTGCTGTCCGCCGTGATCAGCCCGCGGCTCGTGACCAGCTCGGCGGCGACGACGAACGCATCGGGCCGCGCGAACCGTTCACGAAGAGTGGGCATTTCCAGTGTCAGTCTGCCTGATTTATCATCGCCGGATGCCCGACCTGCACGTGCTCGACGACGAGACGGCTCGGTTGGTGGAGCGGGTCTGCGACACGATCGTTCCCGGCTCGGCTCGCGTGCGTCCCGGCCGTCTACATCGACGCGCTGCTGGCTCGGATGGAGGACGGGCCGCGGGCTGGCAGCGCTCGCCGCGTTCGCGTCCGTGGCCGGCGGGGAGATCGAGGAGCACCTCGGGACGCCGGACTTCCTCTTGGTGCGGGCGCTGGCGATCGAGGCGTTCTACAGCGACTTCGTCGCGCCCGGCGTCGACGCGACCGGCGCCTGGGCGGAGATCGACTTCAACACTCCTCTCGCCACGCGGCTGGCGAAGGACTGGTCCTACCTCGGGATCTCATGAGCGAGCGCTTCGACGTCGTGGTCGTCGGCTCCGGTGCGGGTGGCGGAGTCGTGGCCGGCGAGCTCGCGGATCGCGGCCGCCGCGTCCTCCTGCTCGAGGTCGGGCCGCACAAGACCGCGGCCGACTTCACGCGCTGGGAGGCGAAGGCGGCGCACGATCTCTGGTGGCCGATCCGGTTCGCGCTGATCGACGGCGGCGCCGGCGGTGCGGTCGGGCTGGTCGCCGGTCGCTGCGTCGGCGGCTCGACCACGATCAACACGAAGGTGGCGCTGCGCGCGCACGCGAAGGACCTGGCGAAGTGGCACGAGGCGAGCGGGCTCGTCGTCGACCTCGATCCGCACTACGACCAGGTGGAGCAGCGGCTCGGCGTCCGCGAGCGCACCGACTGGTCGAAGAGCGTCCGCACCGTCGAGCCCGGCTTCCGCGCGCTCGGCTCGGAGCTCGAGCCGGTGCGCTCGTACACCGACGCGAACTGCATGCGCTGCGGCTCGTGCCTCCAGGGCTGCCCGACGAACGCGGGCAAGTCGACGCTCAACACCTACATCCACGACGCCTGGGCGGCGGGCCGGCTCGAGCTGCGCGCCGACGCGCGCGTCGACCGGGTCCTGATCGAGGACGGCGAGGCGGTCGGGCGTCGAGTACGTCGACCGCGACGGAGCGGCCAAGCGTGTCGATGCGGGCGCGGTCGTCGTCGCTGCGGGAACGCTGAACACGCCGCAGCTGCTCCTGCGGTCCGGCCTGCCGGACAGCCCGAGCAGCCGGTTGATCGGACGCAACCTCGGCTTCCATCCGGCCCGTCTCGTCTACGGGCTGTTCGACGAGCCGCAGGACGCGCACATGGTCTATCCGATCACGGCGCACGCGATGGAGCACCAGCACGACGAGGACGGCGGCTTCGTGATCGAGGCGACGACGATCCAGGATCCGATCGGCTTCGCGACGACGCTCGAGGACGAGAACGGCCCGCTCTGGGGCACGGCCCTCGTCGAAGCGGTGCGGAAATTCCGCCACTGGGCTCGGTCTGCTCGTGATGGTGAACGACGACAACAACGGCAGCGTGCAGCTCGACGAGAACGGCGAGGAATCGTTCGAGGCGGCGTTCACGGCAGGCGAGCGCGAGCGCATGGACGGCGCGCTCGAGTTCACGCGCGAGGTGCTGACGGCGGCGGGCGCCTCGAGCGTCCGCTGGACCGGGACTGCTCACGACGCACGTGCAGGGCACGTGCCGCATGGGCAGCGACCCGGAGCGGTCGGTCGTCGACGCGGACGGACAGTCCTGGGACGTCAAGCGGCTCTACGTCGGAGACGGCTCGCTCGTCCCGCGGACGCTCTCCGTGAACCCGTCACTCACGATCATGGCGCTCGCGAACCGGCTCGCCGACCACCTGCACGCCGACCCGCACGGGTATCTCGCTTGACCGAGCCGATCCGCGACCTCGCGCACCTCTCGCACGTCGAGCTCCTGACGCCGAAGCCGGACGAGAGCCTCCACTACTTCAGGGAGATCCTCGGGCATGGAGGTCGCCGGCGAGAGTGGCGACTCGGTCTACCTGCGCGGCTTCGGCGACTACGAGCGATCGTCGCTGAAGCTCACCGCCTCCGAGCAGGCCGGGGTCGGGCACGTCGCCTACCGGACCTACAGCGCCGAGGCCCTGGAGCGCCGGGTCGCCGCACTCGAGGCGGCCGGCGTCCAGGGCGAGTGGCTCGACGGCGATCTCGGTCACGGTCCGCGCCTACGGCTTCCTCGATCCCGACGGCCATCGCTACGAGCTCTTCTACGAGTCCGAGCGCTACGAGGCGCCGCCCGAGCTTCGCCCGGCGCTCAAGAATCAGCCGCAGCGCTACCCGGCCCGCGGCGTCGGAGTCCGCCACCTCGACCACGTCAACTTCCTCGCCGTCGACCCCGCCGAGAACCGCGTCTTCGCCGAGGAGCTACCTCGGGCTGCGGCTGACCGAGCAGATCGTGCTCGACGACGGCACCGAGGCGGGCGTCTGGCTCACCTCCGGCCAGAAGTCGTACGACGTCACCTACACGCGCGACCTGACGCGGACCCGCGGCCGGCTGCACCACATCGCCTACTTCGTCGACCAGCGCGAGGACGTGCTGCGCGCCGCGGACGTCTTTCTCGAGCACGGCATCGTGATGGAGTCCGGCCCGCACAAGCACGCGATCCAGCAGACGTTCTTCCTCTACACCTACGAGCCCGGCGGCAACCGGGTCGAGGTGTGCTCGGGAGGCTTCCTGATCTTCGCCCCCGACCACGAGGCCGTCGTCTGGTCGCAGGCCGAGCGCGCGAAGGGGCAGGCCTGGGGGATGCAGACCGTCGCGGCGTTCCACATCAAGGGGACGCCGCCGGTGCCCGAGGAGGAAGCACTTCTTGCCGCAGCCGGCCACTGAGCCCTCGGATCGCGCCCGGGAGCTCGTCCGCGGCGCCTACGACCTTCACGTCCACGTCGAGCCGGACCTCGCCGAGCGGCGCATCGACGACCTCGCCCTCGCCAGGCGCTTCGCCGAGCTCGGGCTGGCGGGCTTCGTGCTCAAGTCGCACTACGCGCCGACGGCGGAACGGGCGGCGGTCGTGCGTGCCGCCGTGCCGGGCGTCCGGGCACTGGGCGCGATCGCGCTCAACAACGGCGTCGGCGGATTGAATGCGCAGGCCGTCGAGATCGCGGCCCGGGGCGGTGCGCGGATCGTCTGGCTGCCGACGGTCGACGCCGAGAACGAGGCGAACGAGGACGGGCCCGAAGCCTGCGAAGCAGCCGGTCTGGCGGGCGATCCAGGAGGAGTTCGCGACGGCGGGAGTGGCGAACGGGCCGGTGCAGCTGACGGAGAGCGGCCTCGCGAAGGTGTTCGCGGTCGTCGCCCGCCACGAGCTCGTGCTCGCCACCGGGCATCTCGGCCGGGCCGAGATCCACACCGTCGTCGACGCGGCTCTCGCCGCCGGTGTCACCCGCGTGGTCGTGACCCATCCGGACTACCCGACGCAGGGAGTCCCGGTCGACGAGCAGCGCGAGCTCGCCGAGCGGGGCGCCGTGCTCGAGCGCTGCTTTGCCCCGATCCATACGGGCAAGGTGTCGTGGGATGAGACGTTCGAGGCGATCCGCGCGACCGGGCCGGAGCACAACGTGCTCTCGACCGATCTCGGCCAGCTGACGA
The DNA here is from genome assembly GCA_963847255.1 of uncultured Gaiellaceae bacterium. Classification (GTDB taxonomy): domain Bacteria; phylum Actinomycetota; class Thermoleophilia; order Gaiellales; family Gaiellaceae; genus Gaiellasilicea. The sequence goes on along the minus strand of CAWJYW010000011.1, from coordinate 45,583 downwards.
ACCCACCGGTGGAGGACGGCCTCGCCCTGATGGCCGACCGCCTGCTCGAGGCCGGCTTCTCGGAGCAAGATGTGCGCACGATGGCGGTCGTCAACACGAGGGAGCTCGCCGGTGCCTAGGACCATTCTCGTCGTGAGCGCGCATGCCGCCGACTTCGTCTGGCGCGCCGCCGGCGCGATCGCCACGCTCGTCGAGGGTGGCGGCACGGCGCACGTGGTCGCGCTCTCCTACGGCGAGCGGGGCGAGTCGGGCGAGCTGTGGAAGGAGGACGGGCAGACCGAGGAGCGGGTGAAGGAGATCCGTCACGGCGAGGCGCAGACCGCCGCAGCGGCCCTCGGCGCGGACTTCCGGAGCCTCGACCTCGGTGACTACCCGCTCGTCATGGATGCGGCCGCCGTCGAGCGGCTGACGGACCTGATCCGGGAGCTCGAGCCGCAGCTGATCTTCACCCACGCTGCGCGCGACCCGTTCAACCCCGACCACGGCGTCGCGCACGACGCGACGGTGCAGGCACGCGCGCTCGCGAGCGGCGCGGGTGTCGCGAGCGCGTTCAAGACGATTCCGCCGCCCGAGCTGCTGCTCTTCGAGCCGCACCAGCCCGAGCTCTGCGGCTTCGTGCCCACGACGTTTCTCGACATCACGCCCGTGTGGGACAAGAAGGTGGCGGCGATGGAGGCCATGGGCGCGCAGGGGTATCTCCGGCAGTACTACTCCGAGCGCGCGGAGCACCGCGCCAACCACGCCCGCCGGATCTCCGGTCGTAACGACATCCGCTACGCGGAGGCGTTCCAGCGCGAGATCCCCGTCGTCGTCGACGCGCTGTGACCGACTACGCCGCTCTCGCCGGGCTCGGCGTCGCGACGATCCACGAGGCCGCCGGCCGCATCGGGATCATCGACGTGCCGCTGACCCAGGTCGTGGCCGGCTCTCGCGTCGCGGGCCCGGCCAGGATCGCGCTCTGCGCGCCCGGCGACAACACCATGGTGCACGCGGCCGTCGCGCACGCGAGCCCGGGCGACGTCCTCGTGCTGACGAGCGCCGAGCCGGCGCCGGTCGCGCTCGTCGGCGAGCTGCTGGCGACGCAGGCGCAGGCGCAGGGCGTCGCCGGGATCCTCGTCGACGGCGCCGTGCGCGACCTCGACGAGCTGGCGGCGATCGGCCTGCCGATCTGGACGCGGTTCGTGCGTGCGCAGGGCGCGACGAAAGGTGTCGCGGGGAAGCTGGACGTGCCCGTGGTCGTCGGCGGTGCCGAGATCCGGCCGGGAGATCTCGTCGTCATGGACTGCGACGGGGCGATGGCGCTCCCGAGCGAGCGGGTCGACGAGGTGCTGCCGCTCGCACGTCGAGCGCGCGGAGCGAGAGGCGCGATGCGGGAGCGGTACGCGTCCGGCGAGCTCTCCTACGACCTGCAAGGGCTCCGCGAGATCGTGGACGGCTGATGGAGGTCGCGGTGCTCGGCCTCGGCGAGGCCGGCGGCAGGATCGCCGCCGATCTCGTCGCGGCCGGTTGCACGGTCCGTGGCTGGGATCCGGCCCGCCGCGCCGACGGAATCGACAACGCCGACAGCGATCTGGCTGCCGTCCGCGGCGCCGATGTCGTCCTCAGCCTCAACTCGGCGGCTGTTGCGCTCGCTGCGGCGGCCCGTGTCGTCGAAGCGCTCGGCGGCGACACGCTCTACGCGGATCTGAACACCGCCTCGCCCCAGCTCAAGCGGGAGCTCGCGGCGGCGCTGCCGGTGCAGTTCGCGGACGTCGCGCTCGTCGGGGTGGTGCCGAGCTCGGGCCTGGCGACACCCGCGCTCGCGTCCGGAGCCGGCGCCGAGCGCTTCGCCGAGCTCTTCCGGCCGCTCGGGATGCCGGTCGACGTGGTCGGCCCGCATCCGGGCGACGCCGCCGGCCTGAAGCTGCTGCGCAGCGTCTTCATGAAGGGCATGGCGGCCGCCGCGATCGAGAGCCTCGAGGCGGCGCGTGCCGCCGGCGTCGAGGACCGCGTTCACGCCGACCTCGCCGCCGTCATCGGCGAGCCGCTCCTCGAGCGGCTGCTCTCGGGATCGCGGCTCCACGCCGTCCGGCGAGTCGAGGAGATGAGAGCGGCCGCCGCCTATCTCGAGGAGCTCGGCGTGCAGCCGCGCGTCGCGGCGGCCGCAGCCGATCTGCTCGCCGGCGTCGACCCGGACGAGCCCGTAGGCCTCGAGCGCCCCGAGTAGCTCCCGGTGGCCGAAGGCCTCGCACGGCGAGGCGAAGCCGACCTTGCGCGGCGGCTGGCTGGACGAGGTGGTGCGCTGCGAACGCCTGGATCAGGCCGGTCTGGAGGTAGACGACGACGGGACGTGCTGCGCTCATGATGCCTGGAGCCCCAGCAGGTGCATGGCGTTCTCCTTCAGGATCAGCGGCTTCACCTCGGGCTTGATGTCCAGCGTCTCGAAGTCCGCCAGCCAGCGGTCGGGGGTGATGAACGGGTAGTCGCTGCCGAACAGCACCCGCTCGCGCAGCAGCGTGTTCGCGTGGTGGACGAGCTGCGGCGGGAAGTACTTCGGCGACCAGCCGGACAGGTCGATGTACACCTGCGGCTTGTGCACCGCGACCGCGATCGCCTCGTCCTGCCAGGGAAACGACGGGTGCGCGAGGACGATCGTGAGCGTCGGGGAAGTCGACGGCGACGTCGTCGACGTGCATCGGGTTGGAGTACTTGAGCCGGACACCGCCGCCCCCGGGGAGGCCCGAGCCGACGCCCGACTGCCCGGTGTGGAAGAGCGCGGGCAGCCCGGCCTCCTCGATCACCTCGTAGAGCGGGTACGCCATCCGGTCGTTCGGGAAGAAGCCCTGCACGTTCGGGTGGAACTTGAAGCCGCGCACGCCGTGCTCGGCGATCAGGCGCCGCGCCTCGTCGACGCCGCGCCGTCCCTTGTGCGGGTCGATGCTCGCGAACGGGATCAGGACGTCGGCGTTCGCCCTCGCCACCTCGGCGATCTCCTCGTTCGGGACCCGCGTCTGCCCGGTGAACGACTCCGAGTCGACCGTGAAGACGACGGCCATCATCTTCCGCTCGCGGTAGTACTGCGCGAGCTCGACCGCCGTGGGTCTCGCAGACTCGCCGCGAAAGTGCTGGACGGCCGCGTCGCGCAGCTCGTCGGGGAGAGAGTCGCCTCCGGCCTCGGACATCTCGACGTGGGCGTGCACGTCGATTGCCACGACGTCCTCGAGCGTGAGGCGTTCGTTCTCAGCCACGGCCGGCAAGCTCCCCTGTCGCGATCGCGGCGAACATGTCGAGCGCCGTCGGGTCGAGGAGCGAGTCCCTGCTGGCAACTGCGTCCACCGGCTCGCCGCGGAGGAGGCGCTTCACCGGCGCCTCGAGCTTCTTTCCCGTCAGCGTGCGGGGAATCGCAGGCACGGCGCGGATCGCGTCCGGCACGTGGCGCGGCGAGAGCTGGGAGCGCAGGCTTCGGCCGATGCTGCCGTGCAGATCGTCGTCCAGCTCGACGCCGTCGGCGAGCACGACGAACAGCAGGAGCTCGCCGGGGCCGCCCTCGTCGTCCTCGAGGTGCACCACCAGGCTGTCCGTGATCTCGGGAAGCTCCTCGACGACGCTGTAGAACTCGCCGGTTCCGAGCCGGACGCCGCCGCGGTTGAGGGTCGCGTCTGACCGGCCCGTGACGTCGCAGCTGCCGCGCTCCGAGAACCTGATCCAGTCGCCCTGGCGCCAGATGCCGGGGAAGAGCTCGAAGTACGAGCTGCGGTAGAGGGAGCCGTCCACGTCCCCCCACAACTCGACGGGCATCGACGGCATCGGCTTCGTGATCACGAGCTCGCCGAGCTCGCCCACGAGCGGCTCGCCCTGTGGGTCGAAGGCGTCGGCGGCGACGCCGAGCAGGCGCCCGGAGATCTCGCCCTCGTAGACCGGGAGGAGCGGCGACCCGCCCACGATCCCGCCGCAGACGTCGGTGCCGCCGCTGCCGTTGATCAGCAGCACGTCAGGTCCGAGCTGGTCGTAGATGTAGCGGTAGGCATCGGCCGGGAGGGGGGAGCCGGCAGTGCCGAAAACGCGGATCGAGTCGAGGTCGTACTCTCGCCCAGGTTCCAGGCCGGCCTTGCGGCACGCCATCAGGAAGGCCGGGCTCGCTCCCATGAAGGTCGGGCGCGTTTCCTCCGCCACCCGCCATTGCCAGCCCACGTCCGGCCAGGTCGGGTCACCGTCGAGCATCACGATCGACGACCGCACCAGGAGCGCCGAGATGAGCGCGTTCCACATCATCCAGGAGGTCGTGCTGAACCAGAGCAGGCGGCCGCCCGGCTTCAGGTCCCAGCTCAGGGCGTTCGCCTTGAGGCTCTCGAGCAGGATGCCGCCGTGCCCGTGGACGATGGCCTTCGGCGGGCCTGTGGTCCCGGACGAGAAGAGCACGAACAGCGGATGGTCGAAGGCGACCGGCATCGAACTCGAGCGGCCCGGGCTCGGCGAGCAATTCGTCCCAGGTGAGCGCGTCCGGAACCGTGTGGTCGCCGTACGGGACGTGGACGACGTGGCGCAGGCTGGGAAGGGCGGTGCGGATCGTCGCTACCTCATCGCGGCGGTCGATCGAGCGGTCGCGGAAGCCGTACCCGCCGACCGTCAGCAGCACCGAAGGCTCGAGTTGCGTGAGGCGGTCGATGACGGCTGCGCACGCCGAGCTCGGGCGCGCAGCTCGCCCAGACCGCTCCGAGACTCGCAGTCGCCGTGAATGCCACGAGCGTCTCGGGGATGTTCGGCAGGTAGGCGACGACGCGATCGCCCGGGCCGACGCCGAGCCGCCTGAGCCCGGCCCGCGCACGCGCCACCTGCTCGCGGAAGTCCGCGAACGAGAGCTCGGCCGGCTCGCGCGTCTGGGAGTGCGAGACGATCGCGACCTGCCCGGCGTCCTCCTCGTGGCCCATCAGGTGCTCTGCGAAGTTCAGCCGCGCACCGGGGAACCACGTCGCGCCGGGCATCGTGTCGGAGGCGAGGACGGTGCTGTACGGGGCGTGCGCCTTCACCTCGAAGAACTCCCAGATCGACGACCAGAAGCCGGCGAGGTCGTCGACCGACCAGCGCCAGAGCTCGTCGTAGTCCGCGAACGCCAGCCCTCGCTCGCGCTCGAGCCAGGCGAGGTATCGCCCGATCTCGGTCGTCTCCCGAACGTCCGGCGGCGGCGTCCACAGGACCGTCAGGGCGTGCCTACCTGTGTCCCATGCTGAGCGAGATGTCGTGTGCCGACCGGATGACCGGCGGGGCCGAAGCGTGCGATCAGCTCGTCCATCGAGACCATCGTGCGGTGGACGGCGAGGTTGACCGCAGCGAGCACCTCGCCCGATTGCGAGTGGATCGGGGCGGCGATCGACCGCAGCCCGTAGGCGAGCTCCTCGTCGTTCACCGCGATGCCCGACGCACGGATCCTGCGCAGCTCCTCCCGGAACGCCTCGGGATCGGTGAGCGTATTCGGCCCGCGCGGCGCGAAGTCGATCCGCTCGATGATCTCGTCGAGGCGGCCCTCGGGGACGAAGGCGAGGATCGCCTTCCCCATCGCCGTGCAGTAGGCCGGCAGCCGCGCACCGACGTGGAGGTTGAGGTCGATCTCCCGCTGGCGCGGCCGGGCCGTACGGCAGCGGTCGATGTAGACGACGTCGGTGCCGTCGAGGATCGCCAGGTTGACCGTGCACCCGGTCTCGTCGCTGAGCAGCCGCAGGTGCGGCGCAGAGATCTCCCGCAGGTCCATCGAGTTGATGGCCGAGAAGCCGAGGTCGAGCACCTTCGGGCCGAGCCGGTATCGCCTCGAGTCGGGATCCTGCTGCAGGTAGCCGAGCTTGGCGAGCGTGGCGACGTAGCGGTGCGCCGTGCTCCGGCTCAGGTCGAGCTCGCGTGAGAGCTCGCTGCCGCCGATCAGCGGCCGGTCGGGGTGGAACGAGGAGAGGATCGCCAGCCCGCGCTCGAGCGACTGCGACGTGGCCGTGCTTCCCTCCGAGGGCGGCATGCGCTGATCCTAACGTCTCGTCCCAGCAATTGGAACGCCGTCTTGACAAACGGGCACGGGCCTGAGTGACTAGCGCCATCAGCGCTCAGAGCCTTGAAGCCCTGCTCCAGACGGTCGGAGATCCGGTCACGCTTGTCCGAAACTCGCAAATCGGACCTTACGTGTACCCGAAGGTCCCGAGCGAGTTCTCGAACTGGCGAGACGAGCAGCACGCCTGGCGCGAGACGTGCTGTCTCTTCGACCAGTCCCACCACATGACCGACCTGTACATCAAGGGCCCCGACGCGCTCAAGCTGCTCACGGACCTCGGCGTCAACAGCTTCGCGACGTTCGCGGTCGACAAGGCGAAGCAGTTCGTCGCGGTCAATCCCGACGGCTATGTGATCGGCGACGCGATTCTCTTCTACCTGGACGAGGAGCTGTTCAACCTCGTCGGGCGTCCGTCGGCGCACAACTGGGTGCAGTACCACGGCGAGACGGGCGGCTATGACGTCGCGTTCGAGCGGGACGAGCGCTCGGCCGTGAACCCGACCGGCCGCAAGATCTACCGCTACCAGGTCCAGGGGCCGACCGCGCTCGAGGTGCTGGAGAAGGTCACCGGCGGGCCGCTGCCGGAGATCAAGTTCTTCAACCTGGGTTGGCTCACGATCGCCGGCCACCCGGTGCGGGCCCTGCATCACGGCATGTCCGGTGTGCCCGGGCTCGAGCTCTTCGGGCCGTGGCGAGCGACGGCGACGAGGTCAGGGCGGCGATCGTCGAAGCGGGCGAGGAGTTCGGCCTCCGCCAGGTCGGGCTCCAGGGTGTACGCCACCAACACGCTCGAATCGGGCTGGATTCCGTGTCCCCTGCCGGCCGTCTTCACCGGTGAGGAGCTGAAGCCGTATCGGGACTGGCTGCCGGCCGCGGGCTACGAAGGGACCGGCTCGCTCGGCGGCAGCTACTACTCCGACGACATCGAGGACTACTACCTGACGCCGTACGAGCTCGGCTACGGGTCCCACGTCAAGTTCGACCACGACTTCGTCGGTCGGGAAGCGCTCGAGAAGATGGCCGACAACCCGACCCGGAAGAAGGTCACGCTCGCCTGGAACGGCGACGATGTCGCCCGGGCGATGGGAACGATGTTCCAGGCGGACGGCAGGGCGAAGTACATCGATCTGCCGCTCTCCAACTATTCGACGTGGCCGAACGACAAGGTGCTGAAGGACGGCAAGATGGTCGGCGTCTCGACGTTCTCCGGCTACAGCTCGAACGAGAGCTCGATGCTCTCGCTGGCGATGGTCGACATCGACCAGAGCGAGCCGGGCACCGAGGTCACGCTCGTCTGGGGCGAGGAAGGCGGCGGCTCGGCGAAACCGGTGGTCGAGCGCCACGTGCAGACCGAGATCCGGGCGACCGTCGGGCCTGCCCCCTACGCCGAGGTTGTCCGCACCTCGTATCGGCCGCGGTAGGCGTGGCGCGACGACGTCGAGCTGCGTCGGCCTGTACTGGACGGTCTCCGGGCCGGTCGAGGTGCACGTCGGGCGGGAGTGGAGCCTCTTCGACTGGGCCGACCGCTGCGCCGAGGCGAGCAAGGTCGGGTTCAGCGGGCTCGGGCTCTGGCACGCCGACCTCCAGCACGTGCTCGAGACGCGGAGCCTGCGCGAGATGAAGCAGGTCTTCGACGACAACGGGCTGCGCCACCTCGAGCTGGAGTTCCTGATGGACTGGTTCCTGGACGAGGACGACGAGCGCCGCCGGGCCTCCGACGAGATCCGCGAGCTGCTGCTCCGCGCGGCGGGCGAGCTGGACGCCCACCACATCAAGGTCGGCAACATCCCCGGCGTGCCCGCCGAGATCCCGCAGCTCACCGAGCGCTTCGGCGAGCTCTGCGCAGAGGCTGCCGCACCACACCGACGCGAAGATCGTCTACGAGTTCATGCCCTTCGACGTGAACGTGAACAGCCTCGACGCCGTGCTTCAGGTCGTCGGCGGCGCGGGCGCCGACAACGGCGGCATCGTGATCGACACCTGGCACATGTCGAAGCTCGGGATCGCGCCCGACGAGCTGCGCCGCATCCCGGTCGAGTACCTGTCGTGGGTCGAGCTGAGCGACGGCAGGCTCGACGACATGGACGACCTCGTCGACGAGACCGTCAACCACCGCGAGCTGCCCGGCGAGGGCGAGTTCGACCTGCGCGGCTATGTCGAGGTCTGCCGTGACCACGGCTACCCCGGCCCCTGGGGCGTCGAGGTGCTCTCCGAGGAGCTGCGCAACAACCCGATCGACGTCATCTTCCGGCGGGCGTACGAGACGACGGCCGCCCAATTCGGACCAGAGAGGATCTCCGCATGAGCACAGCGAGTGGAGTGGAGGAGCTCGACCGCGACCGGCTCGTCTGGATGTACGAGCAGATGCTGCGCATCCGGGAGTTCGAGGAGCGGGTCAAGCGCACCTTCGTCGAGCATCCGGGCGTGATCCGCGGTCACACGCACCTCGCGGACGGCGCCGAGGCGTCGATCGTCGGGTCGATCGCCACGCTCGGTCCCGAGGACCAGTTCTTCGCGACCTACCGCTGCCACGGCTATCCGCTGGCGCGCGGGACGGATCCCAAGGCGATGATGGCCGAGATCTACGGTCGCAAGGACGGCCTCTGCAAGGGCATCGGCGGCTCGATGCACCTCGCCGACCCGTCCAACGGCTTCCTCGGCACGTCGGGGATCGTCGCGGCCGGGATCCCGCACGCGACCGGCGCGGCCTGGGCGGCGCAGATCCGCAAGGAGGGCCAGGTCGTCCTCTGCTTCTTCGGCGACGGCGCCTCGAAGCAGGGTGCGTTCTCCGAGTCGCTGAACATCGCGTCGCTGTGGAAGCTCCCGATCGTCTACGTGATGGAGAACAACGGCTACAACGTCCACACGCGCACCGAGCAGGAGGACGCGAACCGCGCCAACGGCGAGGATCTCTCCGTCAAGGCGAAGGCGTTCAGCATGCCGGGCATCACGATCGACGGCCGCGACCCGATCGCCGTCTACGAGACGGTCGGCGCGGCGGTGGCACGCGCCCGAGCGGGCGACGGGCCGACGCTGATCGAGTCGCAGATGTACCGCCTCTCGGCCCACGGCAACATCATCGCCCCGCCCGGAGTGCCGCTTCACTTCCCCGAGCACGAGGCGATCGAGAAGTTCGGCGCGCCCGAGGAGTACGAGGCCGCCCTGAAGGGCGACCCGGTGCCGGCGTTCCGCGGCCGGCTCGATCGCCGACGGCATGCTCTCGGCCGCTGAGGCCGACGAGATCGCCGAGGCGGTCCGCGAGGAGATGCAGGCCGCGGTGAGCTTCGGCCTCGACAGTCCCTTCCCGGACGTTGAAACCGCCCTCGAATACGTCTACGCCTAGGAGGCGATCGATCCATGGCACATGAACTGCCCTTCATCGCCGCCATCGACGAGGCGATCAGGCTCGAGATGGAGCGGGACGACACCGTCCTCTACTTCGGCCAGAACATGGCCACGACCGAGAACGAGCCGTACGTCGACGCGTTCGGCAAGGACCGCGTCCGCGTCACCCCGATCTCCGAGACGGCCGAGATCGGCATGGCCATCGGCGCCGCCATCGCCGGCTTCCGGCCCGTGGTCGAGCTCTACATGGCCGAGTTCATGCTCGTGGCGATGGATCAGGTGATCAACGAGGCGCCCCGCTTCCGCGCGATGAGCGGCGGCCAGGTCAAGGTCCCGCTCGTCCTCAAGGCCGGCTTCGGCTTCACCGCCGGCTGGGCGGGCCAGCACACCGGCACGATCGGCGCGCTCTTCATGGGCGTCCCCGGCCTGAAGGTCGTGATGCCGTCGACCGCCGCCGACGCCAAGGGCCTGATGGCGACCGCGATCCGCGACGACAACCCGGTCGTCTACCTGCACCACTACCTGCTCACGCTCGAGCACGGAGAGGTGCCGGACGGCGAGTATCTCGTCCCGTTCGGCGAGGCCGCGATCCGGCGCGAGGGCGGCGACGTGACGATCGTCGCCACGGGCTGGACGGTCGACCGCGCGCTCGGTGCAGCCGAGCAGCTGGCCGCGGAGGGGATCGAGGCCGAGGTGATCGACCCGCGCACGCTCGCGCCGCTCGACACGCAGACGATCCTGGAGTCGGTCGACAAGACCGGCCGGCTGGTGCTCGTCGACCAGGCGACGCGGCACGCGTCGGTCTCGACGGTGATCGCCGGCGAGGTGGCCGAGCACGGGTTCTCGTCGCTGAAGGCGCCGATCGTCCAGGTCACCGCGCGCGACGCGACGATCCCGTACAGCGAGCCGCTCGAGGCCTGGGTCCTGCCCGACGAGGACAAGATCGTCACCGCCGTGCAGCAGGTGCTCGGGTCGGCGCCCGTCAACGGCGTAGTGGACACCGCGCAGGCCGAGAGCCTGCTCGCGACGATGTGGCGGATCCGCCTCTTCGAGGAGCAGGTCGGCGTGCTCGTGCGGTCCGGCGAGGTCGAGGGGCTGATCCACCTGAGCATCGGCGGCGAGGGCGTCGCGGCGGCGGTGTGCGGCCAGCTGCGCGACGACGACGCCGTGTACTCGGGGCACCGGGCGCACGGGCACGCGATCGCCAAGGGCGCACCGCTCGACCGCCTGCTGGCCGAGCTGCTCGGCCGCGACACGGGCCTGTGTCGCGGCCTCGGCGGCTCGATGCACCTCGTCGACGCCGAGCACGGGTTCATGGGGGCGACCGGCGTCGTCGGCGGCAACATCCCGATCGCGCTGGGCAGCGCCCTCGCGGCGCGCCGGCGCGGCGACGGCTCCGTCGCGGTCGTGTTCTTCGGCGACGGCGCGGTCCAGGGAGGCATCTTCAACGAGTCCGTGAACCTCGCGACGCTCTGGGGACTGCCGCTGCTCCTCGTGTGCGAGAACAACGGCTTCGCCGAGTTCACGCCGCGCTCGGCCCACACGAACGTCGAGCGGGTGAGCGACGTCGTTGCGCCCTATGACGTCGAGCGGACGACCGTGGAGGGCGCCGACGTCGGCGCGATCTGGGACGCGTTCGGCGGCTTCCTCGCTCGGGCCCGCGCAGGCCACGGCCCGTTTCTGCTCGAGTGCCTGACGCATCGGCTGCGCGGCCACTACGAAGGCGATCCGGGCGCATACCGCGAGGCGCTCGCGGACGAGGAGTGGCAGGAGAAGGATCCGATCGCCCGGCTGACCCGCGAGCTCGGCGAGGCAGGCTCGATCGAGGCAGACGCAGCCGCGGAGATCGAGCGGGCGCTTCGCTTCGCGCGCGAGAGCCCGTTCCCGCCGGTCGAGCTGATCGAGCGAGCTGGTCTACGCGGATGCCTGAGACGACCTACATCAAGGCGATCACCTCCACGCTCGGCCGCCGCGATGCGAGCCGACGAGCGCGTGTTCGTCCTCGGGGAGGACGTCGCCGAGGGCGGGCCGTACACCGCGACCGCCGGCCTGGCCGAGGAGTTCGGCACCGAGCGCGTGATCAACACGCCGATCAGCGAGGCCGCGATCACCGGCGTGGCGATCGGAGCGGCGCAGTCGGGCCTGCGCCCGGTGCTCGAGATCATGTTCGTCGACTTCATCACGCTGGCGCTCGACCAGCTCGTCAACGCTGCGGCCAAGGCTCACTTCATGTCGGGCGGCCAGCTGACCGTGCCGATGGTGCTGCGCACGCAAGGCGGCGCCGGCCAGCGCGGCGCGGCGCAGCACTCGCAGAGCCTGGAGAGCTGGCTCACGCACGTGCCGGGCCTCAAGGTCGTGATGCCGAGCCGTGCAGTCGACGCCGCCGGGCTGCTCGCCGCCGCGATCGCAGACCCCAACCCCGTCGTGTTCATCGAGAACAAGACGCTGTACTTCCGCAAGGAAGAGGTGCCCGAGCGGGCCGCGCCGGTGCGGATCGGCCAGGCGGCCACCCTCCGCGAGGGCAGCGACGTCACGGTCGTCGCCCTCTCGCGGCTCGTCCACGATGCGCTCGCGGCCGCAGAGCGCCTCGCCGAGGACGGCAGTCGAGGCCGAGGTGATCGACCCGCGCACGCTCGTCCCGCTCGACCTCGAGTCGATCGTGGAGTCCGTCAAGCGCACCGGCCGGCTCGTCGTCGCCCACGAGGCCGTCGAGCACGGCGGGTTCGGCGCCGAGATCGCGGCGCAGGTGCAGCGAGCTGCCTTCGACTTCCTCGACGCGCCGATCGGGCGTGTCGGCGCGCCGTTTGCGCCGATCCCGTTCAGCGCGCCGCTGGAGGACGCCTACCTGCCGGGCGCGGACGAGATCGTGGCCGCCGTGCGAGCGACATTGTCCGACAAACCATCAGGGCCGTAGTATCTGGCTACCTGATATTGAGGAGGTTCGGGTGTACGACTACGTGATCGTCGGCGCGGGATCGGCGGGATGCGTGCTTGCGGCGCGCCTCAGCGAGGACCCCGACGTCAAGGTCGCGGTGCTCGAGGCCGGTGGCTGGGACAGCCGGCCGGAGATCGCGATGCCGATGGCCTTCGTGCTGCTGCTCAAGTCGAGCATCGACTGGGACCTCTACGGCGAGGAGGAGCCCGGGCTCGGCGGCCGGCGGCTGTACATGCCCCGCGGCAAGGTGGTCGGCGGTTCGGGGTCGATCAACGCGATGATCTACGTCCGCGGCAACCGCGCCGACTACGACGGGTGGGCCGCCGGAGGCGCCGAGGGCTGGAGCTACGACGAGGTGCTGCCGTACTTCAAGCGCTCGGAGGACAACGAGCGCGGCGAGGACGAGTTCCACGGCGTGGGTGGGCCGTTGAGCGTGTCCGACAGCCGCGCCATGAGCCCGATGATCGAGACGATGATCGAGGCGACCCGGCTCGCGGGCTACGAGGTCAACCCCGACTTCAACGGCGCCCGCCAGGACGGTGTCGGACGCTTCCAGCTCACGCAGCGGAACGGGCGCCGCTGCTCGACCGCCGCCGCCTTCCTGCATCCGGCGAAGGAGCGGCCGAACCTGGACGTGCTCACCGGCGCGATGGCGTTGCGGGTTCTGTTCGAGGGCTCCCGCGCCGTCGGGATCGAGGTCGACCGCGAAGGCCAGGTCGAGCAGATCCGAGCCGAGCGTGAGGTGATCCTGTCGGCGGGCGCCTTCCAGTCGCCCGTGCTGCTGATGCTCTCGGGCATCGGTCCCGCCGAGGACCTCGCGCTCTACGGGATCGAGGTGCGCGAGGACCTGCCGGTCGGCCACAACCTCCAGGACCACTGCATGGCGCAGCTGAACTACGAGACCGACCAGCCGTCGCTGTTCGGCGCTTTCACACCCCAGAACTTCGAGCTGTTCGAGACCGAGGGTCGCGGACCGCTGACCTCCAACATCCCCGAGGCCGGCGGCTTCTTCCGCACACGGCCTGAGCTGGACGCGCCCGACATGGAGTTCCACTACGCGCCGTCGATGTTCTACGACGAGGGGCTGACCGCGCCGCACGACAGCGGCTACTGCTTCGGCCCGGTCGTGATCAAGCCGACGAGCCGAGGGCGCGTGATGCTGCGGGCGCCGGTGGCGGACTCCAAGCCGCGGGTGCTGTGCAACTTCCTCACGACCGAGGAGGACCGCAGCTGCATGCTGGCGGGCATGCGGATGGCGCTCGAGATCGCCGAGCAGGAGCCGCTGAAACAGGCGCTGCGCAAGCCCTACAGCGTGCCGGCGGGCGACTCGGACGAGGAGCTGATGGCCTTCGTCAGGCGCGCCGCCCAGACCGTCTATCACCCGACGTCGACCTGCGCGATCGGGTCGGTCGTCGACCCGGAGCTGCGGGTCTACGGCGTCGAAGGCCTGCGGGTCGTCGATGCGTCGGTGATGCCGACGATCACGCGGGCGAACACGAACGCGGCGACGATCATGATCGCCGAGAAGGCCGCGGACCTGATCAGAGACCGTAGTCCCGAGACTCAACGAGTAGAGGAGCGCGTGTCATGAGCACTGTCGAACAGGCCGTTGAGGATCTCCTCAGCGAGCAGGACTGGACGGGCAAGATCTTCAGCGACGGGTGGGTCGACGCGCCGGAGACGATCGAGACGGTCGAGCCCGCGACGGGCGAGGTGCTCGGGACCGCGGGCGTGGCGAACGCGGCCTCGGTCGCCGCGGCGACGAAGTCGGCGGCGCGCGCCCAGCGTGAGTGGGCGGCGCTCCCGATGGCCGAGCGCGTCGCGGTCATCACCCGCGCAGCCGAGCTGCTCGAACGCCACCGGGCCGAGATCGCAGGCTGGATGGTGCGCGAGTCCGGAGCGATCCCGCCGAAGGTGGAGCATGAGATCGGCGCGTCCATCGGACAGCTCAACGAGGCTGCGTCGCTGATCTCGGCTCCGCTCGAGCAGGAGCTGACGTCTCCGATTCCTGGGCGGACGTCGACCGCCCGCCGCGCGCCGATCGGCGTGGTCGGCGTGATCACGCCCTGGAACTTCCCGATCGTGCTGGCGATGCGGTCGCTCGGGCCGGCGCTCGTGCTGGGCAATGCAGTCGTGCTCAAGAGCGATCCGAACACGCCCGTGAGCGGCGGCGTGATCATCGCGCGGATCTTCGAGGAGGCCGGTCTGCCGTCGGGCGTCCTGCACGTTCTCTGCGGCGGTCCCGAGATCGGGCAGGCGCTCGTCGAGGACCCGAACGTCCGCATGATCTCGTTCACCGGGTCGACCAAGACGGGCCGTGTGGTCGGTGAGACCGCCGGCCGTGGACTGAAGCGGGTCGTGCTCGAACTGGGCGGTAACTGCCCGCTGATCGTGCTCGAGGATGCCGACATCGAGGCCGCGTCGTCCGCCGGTGCCTGGGGGTCGTTCCTGCACCAGGGTCAGATCTGCCTGGCCGTGAGCCGGCACCTCGTGCACGAGTCGATCGCCGAGGAGTACCTGGCGGCGCTCACCGAGCGCGCGGCCCGGCTGCCCGTGGGCAATCCGGCGGCGGGCGAGGTGGCCCTCGGTCCGATGATCAACGAGAAGCAGATCGAGCGAGTGCAGCGGATCGTCGACGAGACGGTCGCAGCAGGCGCCACGGTCGGTCGTCGGCGGCTCCCGCGACGGCATGTTCTTCCCGCCGACGGTGCTCCGTGACGTGAGGCCGGGGATGGTCGCATTCGAGGAAGAGATCTTCGGCCCGGTGGCGGCGGTCACGACCTTCAAGACCGACGACGAGGCCGTCGAGCTGGCGAACGCGACGGAGTACGGCCTCTCGGCCGCCGTTCAGTCCGGAAGCCAGGAGCGGGCCGATGCTGTCGCAGCGCGCCTCGAGGCGGGCATGGTCCACGTCAACGACCAGACCGTCAACGAGGAGCCGCCGGCGCCGTTCGGCGGCTTCAAGTGCTCGAGCAACGGTGGCCACTTCGGCGGCGTCGGGCCAGCTCGAGCTCTGGACCGAGTGGCAGTGGGTGACGTCGAGAGAGAAGGCCGGGCAGTTCCCGTTCTAGACACTGAAAGCTGCGCTCCTGCGCGAGTATCACCGGCCGCTCGAGCTGGTCGAACGGCCGCGGCCGGAGGTCGCACATCCGAGCGACGTGCTCGTGCGGATCGGCGGCGCAGGCGTCTGCGCCACCGATCTGCACGCGATCGAAGGGCTGATGGAGCCCGCCGGCGTCACCCTGCCGCGCGTGCTCGGGCACGAGAACGCCGGCTGGGTCGAGGAGCTCGGCGACGCGGTCTCGACCGTCGCGAAGGGCGACGCTGTGCTCGTCTACCCGCCCTACAGCTGCGGCCTCTGCGTCGCCTGCCGCCGCGGCAACGACATGCACTGCGCGCGGCACGAGTTCACCGGCCTGTCCGTCGACGGCGGCTTCGCGGAGTACGTCCTCGTCTCGGAGCGGTCGCTCGTGCGGCTGCCCGCCGGCGTCGAGCCGGCGGCCGTCGCGCCGCACTCGGACGCCGGCCTGACCGCCTACCACGCGGTGAAGCGGCTCGCGCATCTCGCCGTTCCGGGCTCGACCGCCGTGATCATCGGCGTGGGCGGCGTCGGGCACATCGCTCTCCAGCTCGTCCGCGAGCTGGGATCGAGCTCGGTGATCGCCGTCGACACCGACGAGCGGCGGCGGCGGCTCGCGACGGAGCTCGGCGCCGACGAGGTGGTCGAGCGAGCCGACGCCGTGCGCGAGGCTGACCGACGGCCGCGGTGCCGACCTCGTGTTCGACTTCGTCGGCACCGACCAGACCCACGCCGACTCGGCTGCGATGCTCGCCCGCGGGGGAACGTATTCGGTCATCGGCTACGGCGGCACGATCTCGATCCCGTCGGCCGGCGCTCGTCGTGCAACGAGCACGCGGTGGTCGGCAATCTCGTCGGCACCTGGATCGACCTCTGGGAGCTCCTCCAGCTCCACGCAGCCGGCCGCGTGACCCTGAAGACCGAGACCCACTCGCTGGACTCGGTCAACGACGTGCTCGAGAAGCTGCGCGACGGTGAGGTCACCGGCCGCGCCGTGCTCGTCCCCGCCTAGTCGACGTCGACGTCGAGTTCATGTCGCGCAGGAGATACGCCGAGCGGAGGAGCTCGGGCTCGTCCTTCAGCCGCTGCGCCGGGCCGTCGGTAGCGGATCCGGCCGCCTTCGAGCACGTAGGCGTTCTCGGCGAGCCCGAGCGCGACGTGCGCGAACTGCTCGATCAGCAGGACACCGACGCCGCTCGCGGCGACGGCCTCCAGCGTCGGGACGAGCCGCTTGACGACGACGGGCGCGAGACCGAGCGAGAGCTCGTCGACGAGCAGGATCCTCGGGCTGCGAGACGAGCGCCTGCGCGAGCACGACCATCTGCTGCTCGCCGCCGGAGAGCAGCCGGGCCACGCTGGTCCACCGCTTCTCGAGCTCCGGGAAGAGCTCGAGCGCGTAGTCGATCCCGCTCGCCGCGTCCGACCGGCTGAGGGCAGTACGTCGCGACGCGCAGGTTGTCCTGGACCGTGAGCCCGGGCAGGAGGCGCCGTCCCTCGGGGACGACTGCGACGCCGGCCGTGCGCACGCGCTCGGGCCGGAGGCCCGTGAGGTCGAGGTCGCCGAGCAGAACCCGCCCGCCGCTCGGGCGCAGCAGCCCTGCGACTGCCAGCACCAACGTCGACTTGCCGGCGCCGTTGGCGCCGAGCAGGGTCGTCACCTGGCCCGGTGGGATCTCCAGCGAGACGTCGCGGACGACCGAGCGTCCTCCGCGCGCGACCGAAGAGCGTCCAGTCGGAGCCCGGTCGCGACGGCGGCCGGCTCGCTCACAGCTCCTCCTCCGTCCCCAGGTAGGCGCGCATCACGTGCTCGTTCCGCAGGATCTCGGCGGTCGGCCCGGACGCGATCAGCTTGCCGAAGTCCAGCACAGCCGTCGTCTCGCAGCACGCCGACACGAGGCTCATGTCGTGGTCGACGAGGATCACGAGCGCCCCGAACTGCTCCGGGATCCTCTGGATCATCTCGCCGAGGTGCTCGGTCTCCTCGTCGGGAAGCCCCGCGGCGGGCTCGTCGAGCAGGACGACGCGAGGGCTTCCGACCACCGCGCGAGCGACCTCGACGAGCCGTCGCTCCTGCACGCCGAGCTCTCCGACCCTGGTCTTCGGCGGCGCCTCGAGCCCGACGAAGTCGATCGCGGCCAGCACGTCGGCTCGCCGCGAGGCGCGCTTGGCGCCCGAATGCTCGTGGATCATCGCCACGTTGTCGAACACCGACAGCTGCTCGATCGCCATCTCGGTCTGGAACGTCCGCCGCAGACCCCAGCGCGCCCGCTTGTAGTCGGCCATCCCGAGCAGGTTCTCGCCGAACGCCGAGATCGACCCGACGGCCGGCTTGACGAAACCGCTGAGGACGTTGAAGAACGTCGTCTTGCCGGCCCCGTTCGGGCCGATCAGGCCGCAGGTCCCGCCGGGGAAGACGACGCTCATGTCGTCGATCGGCGTGACGCCGGCGAAGCGGACCGTGAGCGCCTCGACCTTGATCACGTCGACATCTTCTCGCGGAGCTCGTCAGCCGCGCGAACGGCGTGCGACGATCAGGCGACCGAGCTTCGCGATGTCCTTCGGGAGCTGCTCCGCGAGCCCGCCGGGCGCCGTCAGCAGCACCTGCAGCAGGCCGGCGCCGAAGATGATCAGGAGCAGGTTCGAGTTCAGCCCCCATTGCGCCTGGAAGAGGAACGGCACGAGCTGCTGGAAGCAGCCGGCGACGACGGCGCCCCAGAGGCTGAAGATGCCGCCGATCAGCGCCGTCGCGGCCAGGATGAGCGAGTCCTGGGTCTGGAACGTGATCGCGCGAGGGACTCCCACCTGAGCTGCGAGCAGGCAGCCCGCGACGCCGGTGACGAAGGATGCGAGCGCGAACGCCCAGAGCTTGTAGAGGGTGATGTTGACTCCGACCGCCAGCGCCGCGGGCTCGCTTTCGCGAATCGACGCCCAGGCGCGCCCCGGCTTGCCCGAGACGTGCAGCAGCGCGAGCAGGAACAGGAGTGCGCAGACGACGACCGTGTAGCGGTAGTACGCGGTGTCCGCCGTCGCCGATGGATGGCCGTCGCACCGGGGGCGTGCTGGTCGTGAGCTCTCCGGTCAGCGACCGGCCCTTGAAGCCGCCGCCGCCGTTCGGGAAGTCGATCGCCGACAGCACGACGGTCGTCGCGCCCGGCGAACATCAGCGTGATCAGCGCGAGGTAGAGACCCGAGAGCCGCAGCGCCGGCAGTCCGACGAGCGTCCCGATCGCGCACGTGATCGCTCCGGCGGCGAGCAGGAGCAGCGGAAAGGGGAGTGAGGTCGCATAGGCGAGCCGGGTGCCGACCCAGCAGCCGATCGTCAGCAGCGCCACCTGGCCGAGCGAGATCATCCCGACGCGGCCGTAGAGGATGCCGAAGCCGAGAGCGGCGACCGAGTAGATGGCGACGCTCGTGAAGGTCGTGATCCAGTCCGCGCCGACGAGCTCCGGCAGGACGCCGATCGCGACGGCGAGCAGGCCGAGCGTGACCGCGCCGCGGGCGATCGTTCGCCACTCGAGCGGCGGCGCTGCACGCGCCGCCGCGGTGCTGTCGCTGGCTGCGGGTGCCTCCACTAACCCGTCGCCCGCGCGAACGTGACGACGCGGCGTCGCGAGAGATACAGGAGCGCGGCGATCGCGAGCACGAACGGCGCGGCGGAGCGGTACGCGGACAGCGAGGCGTACGGGCTGAGCACCGACTGCGCGAGACCCACGGCGAGCCCGCCGAACATCGTCACCCAGAGCGATTGCAGCCGGCCGATCAGCGCCGCCGCGAGCGACGAGATGACGAGGAACGTCAAGGCCGAGTAGTCGAGCGACGTGAGCAGGTCGGGGAGGATGAGGCCGGCCGCACCGCAGGCGAGCCCGGAGCCGAACCAGGCAGCGGCCTCGACGCGACGCACCGGGACGCCGAGCGTGGCGGTGATCTCGCGGTCGTTCGCGAGCGCCCGCATCGCGGTGCCGAGCTTCGTCACCCGCAGGAAGACGCTGACGGCTGCCGTGATCACGATCGCGAGGACCAGCGAGATGATCTGCGTCAGGTTGACGGTCGTCTCGAGGATCACGTAGCGGTGCTCCGTGCTCGGCAGCGGCAGGAAGCGCGCGAAGGCGCCACCCACCGGCGCGAGCCACGCCATCACGCCGAGCAGGATCAGCGCGAGGCCGAGCGTGCCCATCATCTTCACGAGCGGGTCGCGCCGCGCGAAGGCGGGGCCGAAGACCATCCCGTAGAGGAGGTTGACGACCCCGCCGAACGCGACGCAGACCGCGAACGCGAGCCATTCGGGACAGCTCGTGTGGTTGATCAGCCAGTACGCGATCAGGGCGCCCGCGGCACCGATGGCGCCGAACGCGAGGTTCAGCACACCGGTGGCCCGGTACAGCACGACCAGCCCGACGCCGGAGAGCGCATACACGCCTCCGAACGCCAGGCCGATCACGATGAACGGCTTGATGAACTGCCACTCGACGCCGAACACGCTGAACGCGAGCACGTCAGTCATCGGAGCCTCCGGGCACCCTGATCGTCGTTCTCATCGTCTCTTGGTCCGATTTCCTAGCCGGTGTTGAGCTTGAACTTCTTCTCCCAGACGCGCGTCTGGGCGATCGACTTGTCGACGGCCGCGATCGCGAAGCACTTCTCCTTCACGACCACCTTGCCGCTTCTTGTAGTCGACGGTGATGTCCCAGTTGTTCGGGATGTGGTACGGGAGCTTGCCGACGTAGAACGGCTTGCAGAGCATGTCCGTCTTCTGGTTCTTCAGGTTCCGGACCGCGTCGTTGTACGACTTCGCGGTGATCGAGCCCTTGATGCTCAGCAGCGCGTTGGTCGAGAACTTGCCCGCCATGAAGCCCATCTGGGCGAACGCCTGCGGCGCGATCTTCGTGTACTTCTTCAGGATCTGGAACATCAGCGCCGAGTCCGGCCCGACCTTCGGGTCGACGTTGCTGAACTCGCTGTTGATCCAGAGGTGTCCGTCGAACTGCGGGAACTGCGCGGCCATGAACGTGTTCGCGATCGGGGTCGACGAGCCCCACTTCACCTTGTCGACGATGCCCTGGGCGATGGCGGCCTTCATGAACGCCGGCGCCGTGTCGGGCGTGAAGTCGAGGAGGATGCCGCCGCCGTCACCGGCGAACTGGTACATCTGGATCAGCTGCGAGGTCGCGTCCGTGACCGGCAGGTGGGTCGGGAAGATCTTGACCGGGATGCCGGCCTTCTTGGCAACGAGGGCCGCGCCGCCGTCCGCGTACGCCGAGATCGTGTCCGGCGAGGCGATGGCGAGCTTCTTGATGCCGGCCCTGACGAGCGCCTGCGCGGCGCCGACGTTGCTGTAGCGCGGGCCCATGTTCACCTCGACGAAGGACGGCGTGCTGAAGCACTCGGCCTGCACGCCCGCGCCGATGACGACGAAGCCCTTGCGCTGGTAGTACTTCCAGTTCGTTCCGCACTCGGCGAAGCTCGTGTTGCCGACGACGCCGACGACCTTGTCCTGCTCGATCAGCTTCCTGGCGAGCGCGGCCTCCTGCGCCGGGTTGAGCTGCTCGGTGTACTGGATGTACCGGATCGGGCGGCCGTTGATGCCGCCGTTGTCGTTCACGCACTGGAAGTAGGCGTTGGCGACCTTGCTGATCGTCGTGAAGTCGACGCCCGGGATCAGCATGTTGATTCCGCCGAGCTTGATCGGCGTTCCCGTCGCCTTCTTGCCGGTGCCCTTGCCGCAGACTGCCGTCGCCGTCGCGGCGGACGCGGCTGCTCGAGCCGACCGGCGCCGCGGTCTCGGCGGTTCCCGCGCCGATGGACACCGCGGTCACCAGCACCGCGAGAAGGCTGGCCGCTGCGCACGCCACACCGACTTTGATCTTCGTCGATCTCATCAGTTCACTCCTCTGAGTTCGCTAGCTTCGTAGGGCTGGACCACGAGGTCGGTCGGCGCGCTGGATGTCGCCGCGCCACCGATCAGGATCTCGTCAAGTGCGCCCTCCTCGCGTCGGACGGCGACTGGGCGTCCACGTCATGACAGGGGGCCTGACACGTTCCACCGGCGTCTGACCTCTGCGCCTCCAAATGCACGTCCCGCATGCTAGACCACTGTCTCGACGAATGGAACACTCCGCCGCAAGTCCGTGACCGATGAGTTTGCGCTCCTGGGATCGTCTAGATGAAGACCCAGATGCGTCGAAGAAAGGACGACATGCAGAAGCTCACCCCCTGTCTGTGGTTCGACACCGAAGGCGAAGAGGCCGCGACGTTCTACACGTCGGTGTTCCCGAACTCGAAGATCCTCGAGGTCACCCACTACGGCTCGGCGGGGCCCCGCGCCGAGGGAATGGTGATGACCGTCAGCTTCGAGCTCGACGGGCAGAGGTTCACCGCCTTGAACGGCGGCCCCGATTTCACGTTCAGCGAGGCCATCTCGTTCGAGGTGAGCTGCGACAGCCAGGAAGAGGTCGACGGTACTGGAGCACGCTGTCGGAGGGTGGGGAGGAAGGCCCGTGCGGCTGGCTGAAGGACAAGTTCGGTGTGTCGTGGCAGATCGTCCCGAAGGTCCTCATCGAGCTGATCGCCGATCCGGACCAGGAGAAGGCGCAGCGGGTGATGGCCGCGATGCTGAAGATGAGGAAGATCGAAATCGACGAGCTCGAGCGAGCCGCGGCCGCCTAGGCTCGGCCGTCAGGGGATCGCGACGCCCTGGAGCACGACCGGGTTGTGCAACGTGTAGTCGAGCTCGTCCGACTGGAGGACGCCCGGAGGCGGGATCACGTCGACCGCCTTCGGGACGGTGCCCGGGTTGACGGTGCAGTGCGGATCCGCGCTCGGCGCCGCGCAGACGCCGAACTGGAAGTCCTGCGGCGTCGACTGGAAGCCGCGCGCCTGGTCGCCGCTGAACCCGTCCTGGCCGGTGAGCACGACCGTGAACACCCAGCCCGGACCGGGTGAGCCGAGGCTCGCCTTCGGGACCCTGAAGGTGATGAAGCGTGAGATCTGGTTCGCGCTGATCGCGACGGTGCCGAGCGGCGTGCCGGAGGCGTTCTCGTAGCGCTGGCCGAAGCCCTGCACCTGGATCAGCCGGCTCCAGGCGTGGGCCGGTGCGATCTGGAAGTTGCGCGACGCGTTCGCGGCGGCGGTCGAGGTCGAGCCCGGAGGCGCGGCCGGATCGTGGACGTAGACGTCGACGAGCTGGGCTCCGAGCGGGCTGCCGAAGGTCGGCGACAGGTCGCGAATCTTCACCCGGAAGATGACGTTCGTCCCGTCGTCGAAGACCTGGAACTGCTGGATGTCGAAGGCGCCCGGGCGGAAGCCGCCGAAGGTCGGGTAGGCGTAGTTGCCGGGACCGTTGTCGTCACCGTCTCGGATCCGCGACGTCCAGGAGCAGTGTTCCGGGCACGAAGTCGAAGACGACGGTCCGCTTCACGTGCGCCGTGCCGCCGCTCGCGCTGACGGCGACCACGTTGAGGACGGTCGTCCCGCCGGTCACCGGCGACGGCGACGCTGAAGGCGCCGGCCGGGTCGGCCGTCGTCGACGCGCTCGTCGTGGCGCCGAGTTCGCATCCGTGTTCGTCGCCGTGACGTAGACCGCGTTGCCGGGCGCCGTCGTGCCGGTCACCGTCACCGGCGAGGCGGTCACGGCGCTCAGGTCGGCCGGGCTCGTGACCGTCAGCGGCGTCGTCCCCTGCGTGCGCGCGACGTAGCGCCGGAACGTGCTCTGCGGCCGGTCGAGGAGGCGGCCGGCGCCGATGTCGGCGAAGAGGCGCACGAAGGACGCGGCCGACCAGGTGAGCGGATTCGCGGAGCCGGCAGGCTCACCGTTGACGAAGCCGATGGAGGCGACTTCAGGCGGCGTTCCGAAGGGAGAAGCCGCGAGGTTCGGGTTCTCCCAGTTCTGCTCGGGAATGAGGCTCACGCCGCCGGCGAACCGCTCCATGCCGTCGAGCAGGGACGCGGCGCCGGCCTTGTCCCCGGTCTGCAGCATCTGCTCGGCGCGCTCGGAGGACAGCGCCGGCCAGAGATGCCCCGTCCCCTGGCCCGACGGCGCCCACGGCCGGCCGTCGCTCGCGCGGTCCCCGTAGCCGTCGCCGTTGTAGCGGTGCCAGCCGGGGCCGCTCGCCGTGTCCGAGCGGATCGTCGCGTCGACGACGGGCAGCGAGGCGAGGATGTCCGGGTCGTTCGCGGGCAGCTCGCCGAGCCGGGCGAGCTCGAGGAAGCCGGCGTCGATCACCGAGCGCTGGTCGAGTGTCGGCCCGCCGTTGCCGACGTTGTACGAGATCGCGGCGTTCGGGTCGCCGGTCTTCGAGAGACGGATGAAGTAGCGCGGCGCGAGCGGGCCGGTCGTGGTCACCGTCCAGCCCTTGATCGAGCGCTGGTAGTCGTCGGCGACGCCGCGCCACACGGCCGCCGAGACCGGGTCGTGATTGATATCCGCGAGATGTGCGGCGGCGATGAGCCCGGCGATCTCGGACGCGATCGTCGAGGGCGAGTAGCCGTCCTGCTCCTCCCAGCGCTCGACGCCGAAGGCGGGGCCGCGGCTCGCCACGAAGTTCGCAGCGGGCTTGATGTGGTTCTCGTAGAGCGAGGCGTCGGTGAGGTGCAGCTCGTCGGCCATCAGCAGCGGGTACGCCGTCTCGTCCAGCTGGGTGCCGAACGAGTCGGGCGCGGTCTTTCCGTTCAGGAGGCTGTTGCGCGGCATCGACCCGTCCGCCTGCTGCTGGCGCTCGAACAGGAAGAGCGTCGCGGCGCGAGCCGTCGCCCGGTCGCCGACGGCCATCAGGCCGGTCCAGGTCTCGTAGAGGTCGCGCGCGAAGACCTCGCGGTAGGAGCCGAAGAAGGTGTTGCCCGGATCGCCGGCCGAGACCGCCTGCCCCCACGGCGACGCCAGGCTGGCGACGATCGCGCCGGGGAAGGTCTTGTCCTCGGAGGCCTTCAGCACGTTGGCGTTCACGTAGTACGCGTCGCGCAGCTCGTCGGCCCGCTTCGACTTGATCCCCGGCAGCTTCTTCGGCGGGTCGTTGAGCCTCCTGTCGTAGGCGTCCCAACCCTGGTCCGAGTCGCGTCGCGCCTTGTCGAACGTGTGCCGCAGCGCCCGCTCCGCCGTCTGCACCGCGCCCGCCTGGCTCGCGCCGAAGCCGAGTGCCATGGTGAACTCGAGGTCGCCGTCGTCGTGCTTCTTGCCCAGCACGCGGGCCGTCTGGACGACGTTGCCGTTGCTCGCCGACGTGTACGACGTGGTCAGTGCGTGCGTGGCGTCGAGCTGCGTGAGCCCGTCGCTGGCCGTCCCGGCGAAGCCGTTGGTCGACTCGGCGAACGGGGCGTCGAGGGCGGCGTAGACCGGCTGGGCGTAGTCGCGGTTGACCGCGTTCGTCGTCGTGTTCGGGTCGGAGGCGACGAGGATCGTGTGGCCGGTGGAGGTGTCCGTGGTGGCCGAGTCGGCGCCGCCGTTCCCGCCGCCACCGCCGCCGTTGCCGTTCACCGTCGGATCGAAGCGGACGTAGAGACTCAGCTTCTTGCTCTTCTTCCTGTCCACCTCGAAGTCGACCTTCATCAGGATCGCGTTGGCGCCGGGGTCGGCCACGTAGTCGGTGACGATCTCGGTACTTCCCGCTCGCCGGCGTGCTCGTGACCCTGCAGGCCATGCCGCTGCTGTCGAGCGCGCGGACCGTCGAGGTCATGTCCCTCGTCTGGAGATCCGTGAAGGTCGACCCGTCTGTGACGACGTACTGGAGGGTCTCGACGTTCGTGTTGTCGATCGTCGGGTAGTAGACGTCGCTCAGCACGCCGTCGGCGACCGTGAACCACACCTTCGACGTCGTGTTGCGCGCCGTGCCGAGGCAGTCCTTGCGGGCGAGGTCGAAGTGGGACAGCGCGCCCGGCCCGTCCGGGGCGTCGCTCAGCGGCGCGGTTCCGGCGCCGGAAGCGACCAGGAGAACGACGCATGTCGCGGCGGCGAGTGCAAGACCGGCCAGCCGACTCCGTGGAGACAAGCTGCTCATGGCTCGGACCCGACGCTACACCACCGGCGGCGTCGAGTTCAACCGCCGGTCTCGCTTCGGCCAGCCGCGTATCGTTCAACGGCGAGCGCCATGACGAGCTTTGACGCCTATCGCGTGACCGATCAGCTGGACGACGGCGTTCTCGACGCGATCGCGACGCGCCTCGAGGTGCGCGGCCGGCACCCGGTGTTCGTGGCGATGATGGACGAGTACCTCGATGCCATGGGCATCGACGACGCGAAGACGGTTGTCGACCTCGGTTGCGGCACGGCGCCGTCTCGATTCGCCACCGGTGTCGCGGCCGTCGCATCGCCGGCCGGTCAGGGTTCTCCGGGCGCGTCATCGGGCGTCGATCGCAGCCCGTATCTCATTGCCGCTGCCACGCGGCTTGCGGGCGACGAGGATCTCGCGGCGCGCACGCACTTCCTCGTCGGCGACACGCAAAGCCTCGATCTCGACGACGACGGATTCGATGCCGTCGTCGCCCACACGCTGATCAGCCACGTCGAGAGTCCCGCCGCCGTGCTGGGTCGTCGCCCACACGCTGATCAGCCACGTCGACAGCCCCGCAGCCGTGCTGCCGAGGCTGCTCGGATTGCCAAGCCCGGCGCTTCGATCGGGATCTTCGACGGCGACTATGCGTCGCTGACGTTCGGCACCCCGATGCCGACCAGGGCAGGCGTGACGATGAGGCTGTGATCGCCGCCATCGTCACCAATCCGCGCGTCATGCGCCAGATGCCCGTTCTCGCTCGTGAAGCAGGGCTGGAGCTCGTCACGTCGTTTCCCTACGTCCTCGCCGAGGTGGGCAAGGCCGACTTCTGGCAGCCTGCGATCGAGTCCTTCCGCAGGCTCATGCCCACGGCCGGCGGAACCCCGATCCCGAGCAGGGCAAGCGTGACGATGACGCCGTGATCGCCGCGATCGTCACCAATCCGCGCGTCATGCGCCAGATGCCCGTTCTCGCCCGCGAAGCGGGGCTGGAGCTCGTCGAGTCGTTTCCCTATGTCCTCGCCGAGGTGGGCAAGGCCGACTTCTGGCAGCCTGCGATCGAGTCCTTCCGCCGGATCATGCCCACCGCCGGCGCGATGTCCGAAGCGGAAGCGAACGCCTGGGCCGATCGCTTGCTGCAGGCCTCGGAGTCGGGTCTCTTCTTCGGTGCCAGCAACTACTACGGCTACGTCCTGCGCAAGCCCGACTCAGCCCTTGAGGGCGCCGCTGAGCCCTGAGCCACGCAGGAACGAGCGCTGGAAGATCAGGAAGCCGGCGATGGGGACGAGGCAGGCGATGAGCATTGCAGCCAGGAAGATGCCGAGCTCCGTCTGCGACTGGATCGCCGGCAGCCGCACCGAGAGGGGCTGGACGTCGGGATTCGTGAGGACGAGCAGCGGCCAGAGGAAGTCCTTCCACGAGGCAAGGACGGCGAAGACGGAGACGACGCCCAGGATCGGCTTCGACATCGGCAAGACGATGTAGGTGAACAGGCGAAACGGGCCGGCTCCGTCGATGCGTGCCGCTTCGAAGATCTCGCGGGGCAGATTGTCGAAGAACCGCATCATCAGAATGACGTTGAAGGCACTCGCAGCGGCGGGCAGCCAGATCGCCCAGTAGCTGTCGATGAACGAGTGGTCGGTGAACGGCGGGTCGACGATCGAGATGTAGAGCGGAACGAGCAGGACCACGGCGGGAACGAAGAGCGTCGTGAGCAGAAGCCCGGTGACGAACCGTGCGTACCGGGGCCGGAGCACCGACAGGGCAAAGCCGCCGGTGGCGGCGACGACGATCTGCGCAAGCCAGGCGCCGATCGCGATCACGACCGTGTTCCAGAAGTAACGTCCGACCTCGACGGTCGTCCAAGCCTCGCGCAGGTTGCTCCACGCCGTGCCGTTGGGAAACAGCGACATCGGATTGCTGATCGTGTCCTGCGTCGGCGTGATCGCCGACTTGGCGAGCCAGAGCAGCGGGCCGAGCCCGACGACGACGAGACCGATCAGGAGCAGGACCTGCGCGGCGCCGACTCCCCACCGGACTCCCGGCCGGCGCCAGTCGACCGGCGAGATCACGGATTGACCGCTCTCCGTGCTGGTCCGGTTCCGCCGACGCCGGAAGGGTCTCATTCGGCGCTCCACGAGCGAGTGGCACGCAGGTACGCCCACGAGAACAGGGCGAGGAAGACGGCCAGCATCAGGCTGAGCGCGGTCGCTTTGCCGTAGTCGCCGCCGAGGGAGTTGCCGAAGGCGTAGTCGTAGATGAGCAGCAGGACCGTCAGCGTCGAGTTGGCCGGTCCGCCGGACGTGAAGAGGTACGGCTCGAGGAAGACCTGCGCCGTCCCGATGATCTGCAGGATCATCGTCACGAGCAGCACGCCGCGCAGCTGCGGGATCGTGATGTGCCAGACCTTGCGCCACAGCGACGCGCCGTCGACCGACGCCGCCTCGTACAGCTCGGGGTTCACAGCCGTCAGCGCGGCGAGGTAGATGATCACGGTGGCGCCGGCGTTGGCCCAGGTCGCCTCGAGCACGAGCGACGGCATCGCCGTGGTCTGCGACTGCAACCAGCCGTAGGGTCCGAGGCCGACCCAGCCCAGAATCGTGTTGAAGACGCCGGTCTCGCTGCCGTCGTAGAACGTCTTCCAGAGGAGGACCGCGACCACCGGCGGGATCACGACGGGCAGGTACGCGAGCGCGCTGAAGAGGCCGCGGAAGCGCCGAACCTCGCTCATCAGCACCGCGGCGACGAGTGGGATCGGATACCCGAAGATCAGGGCCAGGCCCGCGAACACGGGAGCGTGTTCTTGACCGCCGTCGGCAGCAGCGGATCGTTGAGGACGGCTCGGAAGTTGTCGAGCCCGACCCACGTCGGAGCCTGGACGAGGTTCGTCTCCTGCAGCGACATGATCACCGTGCGAGTGATCGGGTACCACGAGAACGCCCCGAAGACGAGCAGCATCGGCAGGAGGAACAGCAGCGTCGTCAGGCCACCTCCCCGCACCCAGGTGACGGGAGTGCGCCGGGGGCGGCGATACGCCCGAACACCTTCAGGCCTGCTCATCGACACAGGCTCGCTGTTCCCTTCGCTCGGTGCCACGTTGACCGCACCCACGACAACCTCCAGGCGGGTGGGCGGCCGGTTTCCCGGCCGCCCACCCTGGGGGGCAACCCTACTAGCGTCCGCGACGGATCGCGTCCTGAGCGGTGCTGTTCGCCTGCTGCAGCAGCTGCTGGATGTTGGCGTTCCTGTCGGTCAGGACGGACTGCACGACCGGATCCAGCGCGTGGTACACCGCCTGCGTCACGAACGCGGGCTCCGGAATCAGCTTCTGACTGAAGATCCCGGTGGTGAACGGCTTCATCTGGTTCTGGGGGACGTTGATGTAGGGCTTGATCCAGGTGTTCGCAAGGTCGTACTGCGCCTTGTTGAAGATCGGCAGCGCGGGAACGCCCACCGGCTGCTTGCTCGCGACGAGCGTCTTGGCGTTGCGGATCGCATGCTGCTTCTGGACGAGCGGCCGCTCGTAGAAGAAGTCGATCCACTTCACCGCCGCCGACCGTGAGGCTGCGTTCGCGTCCGGCCGGACCGCGACCAGCGTGCCGCCGCCGAGAACGCCGGCCGTCTTGTTCTTCGCCAGCGGGATCGGCGCCAGACCGTAGATGCTCGGATTGATGTTGCTGGCCGAGACCAGGTTCGTGTAGACGTCCGAGCCGCTGACGTACATCCCGACGTTGCCGGCTGCGAACGCCTGGTTGATCTCGCTCCAGCCGTAGTCGAAGTTGGCGCCCATCGAGTTGTCCGACCAGCGCATCTTCTTCAGCATGTTGAGCGCGGTGACGGTCTTCGGGTTGTCGAGCGTCGCTTTCGCGCTCGTGCCCCTGCCGACTTCCATCCGGCCGCCGAGCGAGTACACGAGCGTCGTCAGAATCCAGCCGCCGGTGTTGTCGTCCTTGGCCATCTGGGCGTAGCCGGTCTTGCCGGTCTTCTGCGCGATCTGCCTGGCGTAGGCCTGGACCTGCGCCCAGGTGGTCGGCGGCTTGTTCGGGTCGAGGCCCGCCTCGCTGAAGAGCTTGCGGTTGTAGTGCAGCGCCTGCGCGTACGCACCCTTCGGCAGCGCGATGATCTTGCCCTTCGACGTCGTGGCCTCGGCGAGAACGGCCGGGTTGTACTTCGCGAAGTACGGCAGCTTCTTGACCTCCGCGGTCAGGTCGGCGAGCTGGCCGTTGTCCCCGAGCGTCCGGGCGTCGGTGAAGGGCACCTCGAACACGGTCGGCAGCGTCCTGGCCGCCAGCTTGGCCGCGAATGTCGGACCCGTCCACTGGTACTCGACAGGCTTCAGGTCGATCGTGGGGTTGGCCTTCTCGAACGCCTTGACCTGATTGTTGAACTGCTGGATTGCTGCGGGCGTACTTCCCGGGATGAGCGACGCGACGCTGATCGTGACCGCCTTCGCCGCCTCCGTGGACCCGCTCTCCGCGACCGCGCCCGAGACCGAGCCGGCGCACACAGCCAGCAGGCTCGCCACGGCGACCGCGAGGATCGTGGCCCTACGAGTGGACTTCATGGTCCTGCTCCTTTCTCGTGCACCAGATCGCTGAATCCCGGTGCGAGTCCTGTGTTGACCTATCCGATGCGCTGCTCGGCGTGGCGAAGCCAGACCGTCGTGTCGTGCGGGAGCGCACCTCCTTCGAGCTCGTTGCTGGCGATGAGGACGTCGGCGCCGGAGGGCAGCTCGACCGGTTCCGGGCCGAAGTTGACGATGCAGGCGAAGCGCTCGCCGCGCGCAAACGCGAGAACCGCTTCGGAGGAAGGGATCCAGCGGAAGGTCCCGTCGCCCGACCACGGGGCGGCTCGACGCAAGCTCAGGCCGGTGCGGTAGAGGGAGAGCATCGAGGTCGGGACGTCGGACTGGGCCGCGACCGTGAGCTCGCGCCCAGTCGCCCGGCTGGTCGAGCCACGGCCGGCCGGCCCCGTCCCGGCTGAATCCGTACGGCGGCCGATCGCCGTCCCAGGGCAGCGGAATCCGGCAGCCGTCGCGGCCGGGGTCGACGCCGCCGGAGCGAAGCCACATCGGGTCCTGGCGGCGCTCCGAGGGGATGTCCTCGACCTCCGGCAGGCCGAGCTCCTCGCCCTGGTAGATGTACATCGAGCCCGGCAGCGCCATCGCGAGGAGCGCGGCCGCTCTCGCGCGCCGGGTGCCGCGCTCGATGTCCGTGGGGGTGCCTTCTCGCTTGGACTCGAACGAGAACGACGTGTCGGTCCGGCCGTAGCGTGTGACCGGCCTCGTCACGTCGTGGTTCGACAGCACCCAGGTCGTCGGCGCGTCCACCGGAGCATGCGCCGCGAGTGCCGACTCGATCGACGTGCGCATCGGCCCCGGCTCCCACGGGCACGCCAGGAAGTCGAAGTTGAACGCTGTGTGCAGCTCGTCCGGGCGGAGATAGCGGGCCAGACGTTCCGGGTCGGGCAGCCAGACCTCGCCGACGAGAAGCCGCGGCTCGGAATAGCCGTCGGCGATCGCACGCCACCGCCGATAGATGTCGTGGAGCGTGTCCCGGTCCATGAAGGGGTGCTCACCCGCTGCGGGCTCCGGCGTCTCCTCGGCGAGGTCCGGGTCCTTCACGAGCAACGCTGCCGAGTCGATCCGCACGCCGGCCGCGCCGCGATCGAACCAGAAGCGAAGGATGTCCTCGTGCTCTGCCCAGACGTCGGGGTGCGTCCAGTTGAGGTCGGGCTGCTCGGGCGCGAACAGGTGGAGGTACCACTCGCCGGGCACGCCCGCGTCGTCGGTGCGCGTCCACGCCGGGCCGCCGAAGATCGACTGCCAGCCGTTCGGCGGCAGCTCTCCGTCGAGCCCTGCGCCGGCCCGGAACCAGAAGCGCTCCCGCTCGGCCGATCCGGGCGGTGAAGCCAGGGCGTCTCGGAACCACGGGTGCTGGTCCGAGACGTGATTCGGGACGATGTCCACGATGGTGCGAATCCCGAGGGCGCGTGCCTCGGCGATCAGCTGCTCCGCCTCCGCCAGCGTCCCGAAGGCGGGATCGATCGACCGGTAGTCCGCGATGTCGTAGCCCGTGTCGGCCAGCGGCGAGGGGTACCACGGGTTGAACCAGAGGGCGTCGACGCCGAGCTCGCGCAGGTAGGGGAGCCGCTCTCGAACTCCGGCGAGGTCGCCGATGCCGTCGCCGTTCGCGTCGGCAAAGCTGCGGACGTACACCTGATAGACGATGGCCTCGCGCCACCACTGGGCGTCGGCCGGAGCCGCGTCCAGGGCGGGCCCGTCGTCGGGCTCGGGTTTCTGCGGCGCCGTCGCCGTTCCCGGATGCGTCATTGCGGAGCGAATATTGCAGATCCGACAAACGAATGCAAGAGTCTGACGAAAAGATGCAAGATTTCGGACTCACTACGCAGGTTTGCGGCAGAGGCGGGCGTCGGTGACGTCGGAGGACGTACTCAGACGGGTGCGGCGAGCCTGACGCGCGCCGCAGCGGTCGAGCCGCGGGCGATGATCTCCGGCTCGAAGAACAGCTCTTCGGCGGACACCGCCGAGCCCTCGATCTGTCCCGCCAGCATCTCGACGGCCGCGCGTCCGATCGCCTCGATCGGCTGCCGGACGGTGGTCAGCGGCGGGTCCGTGCAGCTCATGAACAGCGAGTCGTCGTACCCGACGACGGACACGTCGGCCGGAACCGACAGCCCTGCGCGACGTGCCGCCCGGATCGCACCGAGCGCGATCGGATCGCTGGCGCAGATGATCCCCGTCACTCCGTGCCCGATCAGCCGGGCCGCCGCGGCATGCCCGCCCTCCAGGGAGAACCTCGTGCGCTCGACGAGCTCGGTGGCGGGTGGCGCTCCCCGTCGCGCGCGCGGCGATCGCCTCGAAGGCCGCCAGCTTGCGACGCGACGGAACATGGTCGGATGGCCCGAGGATCAGCCCGATCCGCTCGTGGCCCAGATACGCGAGGTGGCCGTGGCCTGCTCCATCGCGACTGCGTCGTCCGTCGAGACCCGCGGGAAGTCGAGGTGCTCCGCGGCGGCATTGACGAGGACGACCGGCAGGCGCAGCTTCAGCAGGCGCGCGTAGTGATCGTGCGGCGCGTCGGCCTCCGCGTACTGGCCGCCGGCGAACACCATGCCGGACACCTGTCGCTCGAGGAGCATCTCGACGTACTCGGCCTCGGACATGCTGCCGGTTCGCGTGCACAGGACCGCGTTGAACCCCCGCTGTGCAAGGGCGCCGGCGACGACCTCCGCCAGAGCCGGAAAGATCGGGTTCTGCAGCTCGGGCACCACGAGCCCGACCATGCGCGCGCGGCGCACGCGCAGATGCGTCGGCCGCTCGTAGCCGATCACGTCGAGAGCAGTCAGAACCGCGGCGCGCGTCGCATCGGAGATGCCGGGCTTGCCGTTGAGGACCCGACTCACCGTCGCCTCGCTGACGCCGGCCTGCTTGGCTACGTCTGCAAGCTTTCCCGCCACACTGCAACAGTACGACAAAACCTTGCAAGTCCTGCTTCGAACCGACGAGAGGCCCGCTTTCGCAGGCCCCTCGTCGCGCCTGAGCAGCTACGGGTACGAGACGATGTTGACCGGCGTCGTGTCCGGGGGCGTCGGCGCGCCGACGTCGTTCACGACATGGTCGATCGTCCCGTGGGCCGTGATCGACAGGGTGAGGATGTCGTGCAGCTTCACGCCGGGTGTCACCGGCACCTCGAAGGCACGGCTCGCGTGGATCGTGGGATCCACGTTGAAGAAGCAGTAGCTCCCGAGACCCCAGCCCTCGTGTGTCTTGACCCAGTCGGCGACCTTGTAGGCCGCCCAGCCGAGGACGCCGTTGTGCTGCCACGCGGCCTGGTTCGGCGGGTCGTACGGCATCTCGTTCTGGAACATGATCGTCTTGCCGTTCTCGCCCGCCCAGAAGACGTTGTACTTCTGGTAGTGCTCGGCGAAGAGACCCGTCGCAACCACGTTGTCGCCGGTGACGACGACGCCGAGATCGGCGGTGTTGGTCGTCCAGCCGACACCGCTGCCGTGGTCTGCACGCCAGGCCCAGATGTGGTCGAGGATCGTGTTGTCGCGGCCGACAACGAGGCTCGTGAGCGCCTTGCCGACGTGCGGCCCGCCGATGCGGAAGAACACGTCGTGGAGCGCGCCCGGGTCACCTGCGTCGCGTGAGCCGTTGTGATCGTGCTTGCGGTGGCCGTTGAGGTCGAGCAGATTTCCGAACAGCAGCAGCGCCGGCGACGTCTTCGGCCCCGCGTCGAAGATCAAGCCCGCGACCTGGACTCCCTTCACGTCCGCGACCGTCATCGGGATCACGCCGTTCTGCGCGGTGAGTGTCGCCATGCCGAGCCCGAGCACGATCGTGCCGGGCCGCTTCACCTTGATCGTCCTGTCGACGTCGTAGACGCCGGGGGTGAAGAGGAGGTGCTTGCCGTGCGACAGCGCGTTGTTGATCGACTTGACGCTGTCACTGGGCTTGGCGATGAAGAAGGCCTCGATCGGGATCGAGCGGCCCGGCGGCAGCCCGTTCGCCCACGAGACGCCGGACGAATTGAAGCGGGCGTCGGCGACGAACACCTTGTGGCGGCCGCTCGCGTCGAGGTAGAGGAACGGCTTCTCGCGCGAGGCGGGGTTCGTGTCGAGCGTCGTGTACGGCGGGTTCGGGAACGACTGCGGCGGCGCGCCCTGGACGCCGGCGAAGACCTGGTTCCAGACGCCGTTGGTCCAGGTGCCGACG
The DNA here is from genome assembly GCA_963847255.1 of uncultured Gaiellaceae bacterium. Lineage (GTDB taxonomy): Bacteria > Actinomycetota > Thermoleophilia > Gaiellales > Gaiellaceae > Gaiellasilicea. The sequence continues at coordinate 11,498 of CAWJYW010000011.1, read as the reverse complement.
CTGCTGTTCCGGACGAGGTACTGCTGCTGCGAGCCGTTGACGACGGTGTCGGAGAGCTGCGAGTCGGCGATGAAGCCGCCGCTCGCGAAGGACGGAGCCGAGCAGTAGTCCATCAGCGTCATGAAGCCGTTGACGTGGACGCGTCGCATCGGCGCGGCCTGGGATGCCGCCCAGAACTCCCCGGTCTGGCAGCCCGACTTCCCGGCGACGTTGATCGTCAGGTTCGACAGGGAGCGCCAGAAGTTCACGAGCGCGGTGCAGTCGCCGGGCCCGAAGCACTGGTTGTAGACATCGATCGTGCCGTTCACGACGACGTCGCTCGGCGAGCTGCCGAGACCGGCCACCTCGGTGTAGTAGCCGACCTGGAAGTTGAGGGGCTCGGTGGGAGTCCCGTAGGTGCCGGGCTTGAAGAGCAACGCGTAGCGCTGCGTCCCGAACTGGTTCGAGACCTGCTCGGCGGCAATCGCGTCGACGGTCGCCTTGATCTCGCTCGTCGACATGCTCGGATCGAAGACCTTCACGTTGGGGCCGAAGTCCGGGGCTCCGGCAGCCGGCTGCTGCGAAGCGGCGGCGGCGCCGGAGATCGCAAGTGCACTCGCGACGAGGGCAATCGCAGCGGCGAGCCGGAGGTGTGCAGCGAGATGCGAGGCCACTTGGGCACGTCCTTTCCTCGAGATGGCGGGACCTTAATCACCCGGCGCGGCTCGGAAGAAACCGGCTGCCCGAGCCGTCTCTTGATCGACAAGCGAGCAGAGCAGCCGGCGGAGCCGGCGCCACGTAAAGGAGTGTGTCATGGCGATTGAAGACAAGATCGAGACGTATTCGGTCCACGTCTCCCAGAACAACTTCACGAACTACTTTCGGTCGATCAGGCTCAGCCTGGAGTCGGGCGGCACGGCATTCATCGCGTTCCCGAAGGTGCGGCCGAACGACTGGCTACAGCTCAACGGCGCGTCGACGAACCTCTTCATGACGGAGGACCAGTTCGACGACGTCTACCACGTCCTGCAGACCGAGAGCCCGGTCTTCTTCACGGCCCTGAACCTGTTCGGGCTCCAGGTGGGAGCGGTGCACACGGAGCTCGATCTCGGTGTCGGCGAGCCGCCCGGTGAAGGGGTCGAGGATGCCCAGAGCCTCGAGGCGCTGGTCCGGCGTGCGAAGAGCCAGGCCAACACCTCCGTGGGCTCGGCTACGAGCCTAGCACCGCTCTCCAGCCAGTCGACCTGCGCGGGGCTCAAGTCGATCTCCGAGGCGGACAGCGCTTCGTCGAGGTGCGCCTCGGAGAGCGTGCCGACGACTGGGAGCACGTATTCAGGCTGGTGGAAGACGTACGCAAGCGCGACTGCTGCGGCCGAGGTCCCGAGCTCTTCGGCGAGCTCGGCCGCACGCTCGCGACGTGCCCGGTTGCCGGGGCTGTCCCAGCTCGCCGGATCGCGCCCCGCGAAGAAGCCGGTCGCGAGGCTCGACCACGCGAGGATCAGAAGGTCCGTGTCGGCGAGGGCGAACAGATCCTGCTTGTCGACCGCCAGGCAGCCCGGCCATGGCTCGGCCACCATCTCGGCGAGAGAGAAGTGGTTGCTGAAGACCTCGAGCCCGTCCTCGCCGACCCCGTCGAGATGCTGCTGGAGCTCACGGAGCCGAGGGACGGTCCAGTTCGAGACGCCGAAGCCGCCGATCTTCCCCGCGGCGACCTGCTCCAGGAGGGCGTCCGCAAACGCAGCGACCGGGAGGGACGGATCGTCCCGGTGCAGGACGAAGACGTCGATCCGCTCCAGGTCGAGCAGTCGGCGCGCCTTGTCCAGCTCCGACGAGACGAGCGCCGGCTTGCAGTGCGGAGGGTGGCAGCCCTTGGCGTAGACGACGACGCCGTCCGGCGAGTGTCGGTCGCGGAGCCATTTGCCGACAGCCTGGGCGGACTCGCCGTCGCGGTAGACGTTCGCGACGTCGAGCGCTCGTCCGCCCGCCTCGTAGAAGTGATCGAGGATCCGGGGTGCCAGCGAGGTATCGGGCAGGTCCACCGTTCCGAAGACGAGTCGCAAGGCATCACTCCTTCTCTTGCAGGAGCGGCCCTGCCCCGCCGCGACCGTCGCGACGGGGCAGGGCGGCTCGAGGTGCTAGTGGTGGTGGAGGTCGAGAACTGGTAGATCGTGGTGGTCTTGTAGACCTGCCCCGGACGGAGGACGGTCGAGGGGAAGTTCGGCCTGTTCGGCGAGTCGGGGTAGTGCTGGGTCTCCAGCGCGAACCCGTCGCCCTGCCTGTACATCCGTCCACTCGTTCCGACGAGAGTCCCGTCGAGGAAGTTCCCGGAGTAGAACTGGATTCCGGGCTCTGTCGTGAAGATCTCGAGCACTCGGCCGCTGTCGGGCTCCTGCACACGCGCCGCGCGGATCATCGACGTGTCGCTGGGGCTGCGCCGGTCGAGTACCCAGTTGTGGTCGTAACCGCGGCCGATCACGAGCTGCTCGAAGCTGTCGCGGATCCTGTCTCCGATCGCGGTCGACCGGGTGAAGTCCATCGGCGTGCCGGCCACCGGATCGATTGCGCCTGTCGGGATCAACGTCGGATCCACCGGGGTGTAGTGCGACGCGTTCAGCTTCAGGACGTGATCGTCGATCGAGCCGGTTCCCTCGCCTTCCAGGTTCCAGTAGGCGTGGTTCGTCAGGTTGACGATCGTCGCCTTGTCCGTCGTCGCCCGGTAGTCCATCCGGATCTCGTTCTTGTCGGTCAGCAAGTAGACGACCTCGGACTTGAGCGTGCCCGGATAGCCCTGGTCGACGTGCGGGCTCGTGAACGTCATCTTGAGACCGACGCCGTCGCGGTTCTGGATCACCGTGGTGGCCCAGATGTGCTTGTCGAAGCCGACGGTTCCGCCGTGAAGCGAGTTCGGCGGGTTGTTGATCGGCAGCTGGTAGGTGACGCCGTCGAGCGTGAACTTGCCGAGTGCGATCCGGTTCGCGTACCGGCCCGTGATGCACCCGAAGTACGGGCTTCGCTCGACGTAGTCCGTGAGGTTGTCGAAGCCCAGGGTGACGTTCTCGAAGTGCTCTGCGGCGGTCCGGGACCTTCACCGACTGGATGATCCCGCCGTAGGTCATGATCTTGACTTCCATGCCGTTCGGGAGTTCGTCAGCGTGTAGAGGTCGACGGCCTGACCGCCGACGGACCCGAACGGCTCCTTCTTGACCGACGACGACCCGGGCTTGTGGGTGTTGTTCGACGCAAGCGCCGCGGAGAACCCGACGGCGGCGACGAGAAGCACTGCCAGGCCGGCGAGTGCCATTCTGCGAAGCGATCTGCGCATTGCGTATTCCTCCCCGATCTCGGTTGTCTCCGATTAGCCGCAGACTTCGGCCCGTGTGGGGCCGCATGGGGTCGTCCGAGAGGCGCTAGGACATCCGCACCTCCTCTCCCGTGCGATCACGGATCCGTTTGAGGCTCTTCATCACGCCGTCGCCGTCGCGCCCGAACAGGTCGTGCAGGACGACGTACTGGGCGTAGAGGTCGCTGTACACGGCGTGATGCGCCTCGTTCGGCTCGTAGGCGTGCTCGCTCAGATGCGCCATCCGGCGTGAGGCCTCGACGATCGAGTCGTAGCCGCCGGCCTCCGCGCCCGCCGCGACCGCGGCCGACATCGCCGCTCCCAGCGCCGGCGTCTCGGCGGACGCCGCCACCGAGAGCTCGCGACCGGTCACGTCGGCGTAGATCTGCATCAGGAGCCTGTTCCGCTCCGGCAGGCCGCCGCAGGCGACGATCTTCGCGACCGGCACTCCCGCCGACTCGAACGCCTCCACGATCACCCGCGTGCCGAAGGCCGTTGCCTCGAGCAGCGCCCGGTAGACCTCGGGTGCCTTCGTCGCCAGCGTCATTCCGACGAGCAGGCCGCTCAGGTCGGCATCGACGAGCACGGACCGGTTGCCGTTCCACCAGTCGAGCGCCAGCAGGCCGCTCTCGCCGGGCCGGAGCTGCGCAGCCTCCTGCTCGAGGATCCGGTGCACGTCTTCGCCCTGCCGGCGGGCCGCCTCGTGATACTCGGGCGGTACCGCCTGCTCGGCGAACCACGCGAAGATGTCCCCGACGCCGGACTGGCCGGCCTCGTACCCGATCAGTCCCGGGACGACGCCGTCCTCGACGGCGCCGCACATGCCCTCGACGAACACGAGCTCGTCGCCGAGGAGGATGTGGCAGTTGCTCGTCCCCATGATCACGACCATCGAGCCGGGCTCGGTCACGGTCGCCGCGGCCGCCGAGACGTGGGCATCGACGTTGGCAACCGCGACCGGCGTGCCGGCACGAAGGCGTGTCAGCGCCGCTGCCCACGCGGTGAGCACGCCCGCTCTGCTGCCGGGCGGCAGGAGAGTGCGCGACATCTTCTCGTCGACGACGTGCTCGAACCGCGGGTCGAGCGCGGCGAAGTACGCGCTGTCGGGAAACCCGTCTCGCTTCGACCACATCGCCTTGTAGCCGGCCGTGCAGCTGTTGCGGGTCTCGGTGCCGGTGAGCTGCCAGACGACCCAGTCGGCGGCCTCGATCAGCCGCTCCGCCCGGTCGTAGAGCTCGGGGGCCTCGTCGAGGATCTGGAGTGACTTCGCGAAGAACCACTCCGAGGAGATCCTGCCGCCGTAGCGGGCGAGCCACGGCTCCCCGCGCTCGGCCGCGACGGCGTTGATGCGATCGGCTTCCGGCTGCGCGGCGTGGTGCTTCCAGAGCTTGACCCAGGCGTGCGGCTCGCCGCGTAGCTCCTCGAGCAGGCACAGCGGCGTGCCGTCGGCAGTCGTCGGCAGCATCGTGCACGAGGTGAAGTCGATGCCGATCCCGATCACGTCGCCTGGATCGATTCCGGAATCGGCGAGCACCTGGGGAACGGCGTACTCGAAGGTCCGCAGGTAGTCCTCCGGGTCCTGCAGCGCCCAGTCGGGCTCCAGCCGAACGTGATCGTGCGGCGCGGGCAGCCGCTCGTCGATGACGCCGTTGGCATACGGGAAGGACGCGCTCGCAAGCTCCCGCCCGTCCGCGCAGTCGACCAGGACGGCCCGTCCCGACGCTGTGCCGAAGTCGACGCCGACCACGTAGGCGCTCACTCGGCACCCCGCTGGTCTTCCCGCTGGGGCTCGACGACGACCTTCAACCCGCGCCGCTCGCTCAGGCTGGCGAACGCCTCAGATCCGTCGGCCAGCGAGTACCGCTCGCTGACGAGTGAGCCCAGCTCGATTCGACCGTTCTCGGCGAGGCCGATCGCGCGTGGCAGGTCGCTCGGCTTCATCCGGCGGCAGAGTGAGATCGTGAGCCCCTTGCGGCGTGCGATCGAGGCCGTGAAGCACGAGCGGTCGTCCGTCGGAATGCCCACGAGCACGAGCCGGCCGCCGGGTCGCAGCGTGTCGATCGCAGTCGCGATCGCGTCGTCCTCGCCGGCCACCTCGAACGCGACGTCGACGCCGCCTGAGGCTGCCTGCAGGCAGGATCTCCATGCCCGCCCGGCGCGTCTCCACGGCAACGGTCGCACCGAGCGCCTCCGCGGCCGCGACGCGGTGCGGCAGTGGATCGGTCGCCACGAGCACGTTCACGCCGGCGCGCAGAAGAAGCTGTACGAGCAGGAGACCGAGGGGGCCGCAGCCGTAGACGCCTGCCGTCGTGCCCGGTCGCACATGACCGAGGTCGAGCGCGTGCAGCGCCACCCCGAGTGGCTCGAGCAGCGCTGCCTCGACGTCGGGGAGCGAGTCGGGCACGCGATGGGCGAGGCGCTCCGGCCAGGCCAGGCGCGAGCGCAGAGCGCCGTCGATCGAGTTCCCGGCGAAGCTGCAGGCGACGCAGAGGTTCTCGTGGCCGGCGAGGCACGGCGCGCAGGCGCCGCACGCGATTGCCGGGTCGAGGGCGACCCGCTCGCCCGTCCGCGCTCCCGTCTCGATCACGCCGACGAACTCGTGGCCGAGAACGAGTGGCCGCGTCAGCACGACGTCGCCGATGGCGCCCTCGTGGAACCAGTGCAGATCGGAGCCGCACAGTCCGACGGCGGTGACGCGCACCAGGACCTCGTCGTCACCCGGCGTCGGCACCGGCTCCTCGTGGAGCCGCAGGTCGCGCTTGTCGTGGAGGCGCAGCGCGATCATCGGGGCTGCCCGTAGTAGGCGTCCGGCCCGTGCTTCCGGGTGAAGTGCCGCTCGAGGAGATCGTCGTCGAGTGCCGATGTCTCGGCTTTCAGCACGAGCGTGTAGAGCGCGAGCTCGGCCACCGTCTCGAGCGCGGTCGCGTTCTCGACCGCCTCCGCGACGTCGACGCCCCAGGCGAACGGTCCGTGCGATGCCACGAGGGCCGCCGGTGTCTCGAGCGGATCGAGCCCCCGGCCTTCGAACGTCTCGACGATCACGTCGCCGGTCCGCTCCTCGTAGTCCCCCTGAATCTCGTCCGCCGCCAGCGCGCGCGTCACCGGGACCGGGCCGCGGAAGTGGTCGGCGTGGGTGGTGCCGAAGCACGGCAGGTCGCGTCCGGCCTGCGCCCACGCGGTCGCAAAGCGCGAGTGTGTGTGGACGATGCCGCCGAGCGCCTCGAACCGGCGGTAGAGGACGGCGTGTGTTGCCGTGTCGGACGACGGCCGCTCGCCGGCGACGACGTCGCCCGTCTCCAGATCGACGACGACGATCGCCTCCGGCCGCAGCTCCTCGTACGGAACGCCGCTCGGCTTGATCGCGAGCACGTTCTCGCTGCGGTCGACGCCGCTCACGTTTCCGAACGTGAGAACGACGAGTCCCGCGCGGACGAGCTCGAGGTTCCCCTGGAACACCTGCTCCCGCAGTTCGGCGTGATCGGCCATCGCTCGCTACAGCCCCGCGGCCAGGTGGTAGGAGGCGTGGTTCCAGCGGAGCTCCTGCTTCAAGGCGGCGACGGTGGTGCTCTCGTCGATGACGACGATCTCGATGCCCGCGATCTCCGCGAGGTCGGAGATCGCCTCCATCGTCAGCGCCTGCGTGAAGCTCGTGTGGTGAGGGCCGCCGGCCTCGAGCCACCCCTCGGCCGCAGTTGCGAAGCTCGGCCTGGGTCTCCAGATCGCTCGCGCCACCGGCAGACGCGGCAGCTCCTCCTCGGGCTCGACGACCTCCACGTCGTTGGCGACGAGTCGAAAGCGATTGCCGAGATCGAGGAGAGCCGACGACGACGGCCGGCCCCGGCGCCGCCGTGAAGACGAGCCGCACCGGATCGCTTCGGGCCCCGATCGAGAGCGGGTGGATCTCGCAGCTCGGCTTGCCGCCGCTGATCGTCGGGCACACCTCGAGCATGTGCGCGCCGAGCACCTTCGGATCGCCCGGCGCGAAGTGGTAGGTGTAGTCCTCCATGAACGAGGTGCCACCCTCGAGCCCTGCGCTCATCACCTTCGTGATGCGAACGAGAGCCGCCGTTTTCCAGTCTCCCTCCGCCCCGAACCCGTAGCCGTCGGCCATCAGCCGCTGGACGGCGATGCCGGGCAGCTGGCGCAGTCCGCCGAGATCCTCGAAGGTCGTGGTGAAGGCCTTGAAGCCGCCGGCCTCGAGGAACGCGCGCAGGCCGGCTTCGATTCGCGCCGCATCGCGCAGCGACTCCCGCTGCTCGCCGCCCGCCTTCAGCGCGGGAGCGAGCTCGTACGCGTCCTCGTACTCTGAAACGAGCCGGTCGACGCTCGCGTCGTCGACGGCGCCGACCGCCGACTCGAGCTCGCCGACGCCGTACCCGTTGACGGAGACGCCCAGGCGAATCTGCGCCTCGACCTTGTCGCCGTCCGTGCCCGCGACCTGGCGCATGTTGTCGCCGAAGCGCGCGACCCGCAGCGACTGTGCCTCGTGCCAGCCGCAGGCCGCCCTCGACCAGGTGCCGATCCGCTCGAGGACGCTCGGGTCGGTCCAGTGCCCGGCGACGGTCTTCCGTCGGAGCCGCATCCGCGTCGCGAGGTAGCCGAACTCGCGATCGCCGTGCGCCGACTGGTTCAGGTTCATGAAGTCCATGTCGATCTCCGCCCACGGGAGCTCGCGGTTGAACTGCGTGTGCAGGTGGAGGAGCGGCTTCTGGAGCGCGCGGAGACCGGCGATCCACATCTTCGCGGGGGAGAACGTGTGCATCCAGGCGATCAGGCCGACGCACTGCTCGGAGGCGTTCGCCTCGAGGAGCAGAGCGTGGATCGACTCGGCGCTCGTCACCGGCGGGGTGTGCACGACGCTCACCGGGATCGCGGCAGCTCCGGCCAGCCCGGCCGCCACCTGCCGAGACTGCTCGGCGACCTGCCGCAGCACCTCCTCGCCGTAGAGATGCTGGCTTCCGGTGACGAGCCAGACCTCGAATCTGTCGAGCGCTTTCATCCGTCTCCCTTGGCTATCGGGCGCGGGGGCAGGAGGGCTAACCCCGCGCCCGATATTCGGCGGCGACGATCTCCGTCAGCTCGTCGACCGACGTCTCTGAAGTTGGTCGGTCAAACACGATCGTTCCGTTGCGGAGCAGGTTGACCCGGTCGGCGATCTCGAAGACCTGGATGTAGTTGTGGGCGATGACGACGATCGAGACGTCGCCGCTCTCCTTCAGGTCGCGGATCAGGTCGAGGATCAGCTTCCCCTCCCGCGCGCCCATCGCGGCGAGCGGCTCGTCGAGGAGGAGGGTGGTCGCGCCCGAGTGGACGGAGCGGGCGATCGCGATCGCCTGCCGCTGCCCGCCCGAGAGCATCGCGACTTCAGCGTTGACCGACCGGAGGGTGCCGATCCCGATGTCTTCGATGTACTTGCGCGCCCGCTTTCGCATCTCGCGGTTGTTCAGCCACCTGATCGGACCGATCCCGGTCGTGATCTCGCGCTTCAGGAACATGTTGTGCGCGACCGACAGCGACGGCACGAGCGCGAGATCCTGGTAGACGGTGTCGATGCCGAGCGACCGGGCGTGGTCGACGGAGCGGATGGTCACTTCCTCGCCGTCGACGAAGACGCTCCCGGTGTCCGGCCGCATGAAGCCGCTGAGGATCTTGATCAGAGTCGACTTGCCGGCCCCGTTGTCGCCGAGCAGTCCGAGCACCTCGCCCTTCGCGAGGTGCATCGAGACGTCCTCGAGCGCTATGACGGCGCCGAAGCGCTTCGAGACGTGCTCGACGCGGATGACGTCCGGGCGTTCGCCGTTGGCACTCACTGGAGCTTCCCCAGGTTCCGCAGCCTCGCGACCTGCACGTTCGCGATCATCGAGGCCAGGATCGCGAGCCCGATGATCAGGTCGAACGTGAAGGCGCTGACGCCGAGGATGTTGAGGCCGGTGCGGAGGATGATCAGCACCGCGACGCCGATGAACCCTCCGACCACGCTCCCCACGCCGCCGAAGAGCGACGTGCCGCCGATCACCGCGCCCGCGACCGCGAGGAACATCAGGTCGGGGCCGCCCTGAAGCGGAACGATGGTCGTGACACGCGTCGAGTCGAGAATCCCCGCGAAGCCGGCGAGCACGTTCGCGAGCATGAAGTTGCCGATCTTGATCCAGCGGACGTTGACGCCGTTCTCGGCCGCGGCGACCGCATTCCCGCCGGTGGCGAACGTCCACAGGCCCCAGCGCGTCCAGGTGAGGATCGCCTGCACGATGAGAATGAGCCCCAGCGCCCAGAAGAACTCGGAGTTCAGGAAGAGCTTGTAGTGCTCCGGCTGCGACCCGAAGATGTTCTGGAACGTCTCGCCGCCCGGCATGAACTGCTGCGAGCCTTCCATCAGGTGGAGCGTGACGCCGTTCAGGAAGAAGAGCATCCCGAGTGTCGTGATGAACGACGGCACGCGGAGGTACGTCGTGATCACGCCGTTCACAAGGCCGACCGACGCCGAGAAAACCAGGGCGGCGCCGAAGCCGAACCAGATCGGGAGGTTGTACTTCTCGGAATCGCAGAGGATCCAGACGATCGCGGGGGCGAGCGCGTAGACCCGGCCCACGGAAAGATCGATCTCGCCGCAGATCAGGAGCATCACCTCACCCGCCGCAACCAGCGCGATCGGGGCCATCGTCTCGGTGATGTTCTTGGCGTTGTCGCCCTCGACGAAGACGGGGTTCTTGGCCCAGAAGAACACCGTCAGCGCGACCGCGACGGCGAAGATGCTCGCTTCGCGGCGGCGAAGGAGCGTGCCGGCAACGCGCCAGCCGAGGCTGGCGCGTTGCGCTGTGTTCTTAGCCAACGTCACGGCCGTCGGCTGTTACGAGACGGGGTACTTAGCTTTCGATGAGGAGCCTTCGTACCGCGACTTCGTCGTGAGGTACGGCTTGACGTTCGCCTTCGTGACGAACAGCAGTCCGGTGTTGGTGTCGGAGGGTGCCACCAGGCCGCTGGACAGCTTGTAGAGGAAGAGCTGCAGCACCGGGTAGAAGCCCTGCAGGTACGGCTGCTGGTCGATCGTGAAGCTCAGGAAGCCTTGATCGACCAACCTGAGCGTGCCGGGCAGGAGGTCGTACCCGCCGCCGGCCACTTTCCCTCTCAGGCTGTACTTCTGGATGATCTGCCCGACGCCCTGGGTGTCGCCGGCGTCGACCGCGAACATGCCTGTCAGCTTCTTGTGGCCGAGGTAGTAGGCGTCGATCGCCGCGAGCTCCTTGCTCAGGTCGGCGTCCGTGGCAACGATCTTCGGGTTGATGGGCTTGCCGGACTGCTTGATCGCCGCCATCGCACCGTCGATGCGCGGCTGGATGTTGAGTGCGCCCGGCGTGGCGATGAACAGCGCCACGTCGCCTCTCGGCACCATCGTCGCGATTCGCACGCCCATCGCAAAGCCCGATTCGTAGAGTGCCTGGCCGACATACGACATCCGCGCCTTCGCGCCGGCACGCGCCCCGTCGGCGTTGTAGGCGAGGACCGGGATCCCACGTCCGAGCGCCCGCTTGATCGGCGCCTCGAAGGCACCCTTGTCGACGACACAGACGGCGATGCCGTCCGCCTTCGCGCTGATCGCCGCGTTGAAGGCGTTGATCATCTCGCCGACGTCGGCCTTGGTCGAGCCGCCCCACGTGTAGCTCACGTTGACGAGTGCGGCCGCGTCCGCCGCGCCGTACTGCGTCGGCACGAAGAACGGGTTGGTCGTCACGTGATTGATGAAGGCGAACTTCCACTTCGGATGCTTCGGAAGTGCCGCCAGTCCGTCCGAGCCGGCGAACGCCGCCTGCGCGCCGTAGAGAGCCGGTAGCGAAACCGCGGCGCCTCCCAGCGTGATCCGGCGGAGCAGCGCCGCCCGATCGATGCCTTCAAGTTCCTGAGGAACGACCTCGTCGTCGCGCTTCACGAACCTCGACCTCCTTTTGACCCGGTGGTGTAGGGCTTGCGCGCCCGCCTGCTGCGGTGGGTCTGGCCCCGTTGAGCGAGGTGTTGATCAGCACAAGCGCCGTTGATATACAACATCCGTATGCACTATGCAAGCGTATGCAGTGAGGTCGTATGCCCTAGGCGAATGCGAGGCGAGCACTGGACAGCGGGTGATGCTGTCGCGCAGGATCACCGGTCATGAGCGTGAGCGGCGAGAACAAGCCGACGCGGCGGC
>CAWJYW010000010.1:0-205439 GCA_963847255.1 uncultured Gaiellaceae bacterium | reverse complement strand
CGAGATCAAGAACATCGTCGTGGAGCCGGAGGCCCGGAAGGTTGCGACCGAGCAGAGCTACATCGGCGAGCTCGTCGACGGCACGAAGAACGACATGCACAACTGCAACTTCTTCGACGTCGACGCCGAGGGGAAGTTCTCCCGCGTCATCATCTGGATGGCCGGGACCAACCCGCTGAAGTAGGTCGAAGCTGGGCTAGTAGGCGCCGCGCCTGCGATCACCGCGGGCAGCGTCTTGACGAGAATCGAGATGTCGAGCCAGATCGACCAGTTCTCGATGTAGTAGAAGTCGAGCCGCACGAGATCGTCGAACGTGAGCGACGAGCGTCCCGAGATCTGCCAGAGCCCGGTGATGCCCGGAAGCACGTTGTAGCGCTTGCGGTGCCAGGCCTCGAGCAGCTGGTAGTCCCGGACGGGCAAGGGCCGGGGGCCGACGAGGCTCATCTCGCCGCCGAGGACGTTCAGCACCTGCGGCAGCTCGTCGAGCGAGAGCCTGCGGAGGAACCTGCCGACCCGCGTCAAGCGCGGGTCTTCGCGAATCTTGAAGAGCGCACCCGGCGCCTCGTTCTGGTCCTCGAGCTCGTCCTGGAGCTCCGCCGCTCCCTGCACCATCGTCCGGAACTTGAGCATCCCGAACTCGCGCTCGCCGACGCCGATCCGCCGGTCGCGGTAGAGCACGGGGCCGCGCGAGTCGAGCCTGATCGCGAGCGCGATCAACAGCCAGACCGGCAGCCCGACCAGGACGACGACGGCGCTGACGATGAGGTCGAACGCCTTCTTCACGACCCAGTCCGTTCCGGCGAGCACGGGCGGCCGCAGCTCGAAGAGCGGCATCCCCTGGCCGGGAACGTACTCGCCGCGCTGGAGCAGCAGATCGGTCGTCTTCGGCGCGATCCGCACCTTCACGCCCGCGCGATGCGCCGTCTCGACGATCTCCAGCACGGCGGACTCGTCGAAATCGCCCTCGTTGAGGATCACCTCGTCGGGGCGTGTCAGCTGGATGCGCTCGAAGAGCTCCGCGTCGCGCTCGGGCGGCAGCACGTCGACGAACTCGTACGCGATGCCGGCGCGCTTCCCGGAGAGCATCCGGCGAAGCGTCGCCAGGCTCTCACCGGTGCCGAGCAGGAGCGCGCGCTTGCGGGCGTGAAGCAGCCGCTGCAGCTCCAGCGTGAGCGAGTCGTAGGCGGCGCGCAGCAGGCCCATCGTGATCGCGCAGACGACGAGCGCGGTCGGGATCAACCCCGTCGTGTTGAAGTCGTAGCCCGTCCCGTACCCGAAGGCGAGGACGATCAGCGCGACGAGCAGGAGCGACGACGCGACCCGCCCGAGACCGGCGCGGCGCTCGCGCGTCGCGTACAGCCCCGCCTGCCAGAAGACGAGCAGGGTGATCGGGATCAGGAACGGCAGCCACTCCTCGGACTCCGTCCGCCAGAGAAGGCTCCAGAGAACGGGATCTCCGAAGACGACGCTGCGCAGGACGAGCGCGATGTAGAGGCCGAGCGACAGCCCGACCGCGTCGAGCAGCGCGAGCGACGTGATCCCGAGAACCCGCCGCCCGAAGGTCCGCAACGGGACGCGCGAGAGGACGTACGGCCTCGCCGCGCGCACATCGCGGTCGCGGGAAGTGAGCGCCGGCTCAGAAGGCTGGATCGCCACGGCGATGATGTTACTCGCGGGTCTGGGCGGCAACGATCTTCGTGACCGCATCCGCCCACGACTCGACGGAGTGGCCGGCGACGACGCGGCGGCGGAGCTCGGCTCCTGCGTCGCGGCGAGCCTTCGAGCCGGCCGCGGCGAAAGCGAGAAGCGTCTCCGCCAGGCTCTCCGCGTCACGAGCCCGGAACCGGAGCTCGACCGGAAGTCCGGCGAGGAACTCGTCGAGCGCCGTGTTGCTCGCAATCACCGGCACACCGCACGCGGCGGCCTCGTACACGACCTTGTCGAGCGTCTCGCTCTCGCGCGGCTGGGTCGCGCTCAGGAGCGCATCGGCCGCTCGCAGCAGTGCCGGGATCTCGTCCCGCGCCACCGGAGGCTCGATCCGAACCCGGTCGCGCAGGACGTCCGACGCGGCGACGATCGCCTCCAGCTCGCGCCGGTGCGCCTGCTCGTCCTCGGTCAGCTGGGGGCCACGGAGCTCGAGCTGCGCGTCGAGCCCCCGCTCGGTCGCCAGCTCGAGCGCACGGAGCATCGTGTCGTAGCCCTTCCAGCGTGCCGTCCTGCCCAGGGCCAGGAGCCGGAGCGGCCCGTCGGCCGGAGCGATCCTCCGACGGCGTGAAGCGGGCGACGTCGATCGCATGGCCCGTCGCGTGCAGCTTCGAGGTCGCGAGCGGAAACGAGCCGCTGCTGACGCTGAGGACGGCGTCGACGAGCGGTGTTGCGAGCCGCAGCGACCGGCCGGCGTTCCAGTGCGTGTACCAGAGGAGGACCGGAACGCGAAGCACCTTCGTGAGCGGTGCCACCAGCAGCACGAAGAGCGGCACCATGTGCACGACGACGGCGTCAGGTCGCGTTCGCCGCGGCAGCAGCGAGGCCGCGGCGGCACGCACGAATCGAAGACCTCGGGCCGGCCGGGTTCTCGCGCCGAAGGTTCGGAAGCCGGACGTTGCCGGGCAGGTCGTGCCGGTGCACCGAGTCGCACAGGACGGTGACCGACTCGCAGCGCGCTGCGAGCGCGCGCACGAGGTCGACGGTCTGCGCGAGCACCGGGTGGTCCGCGTCGACGGTCTGGGTGACGAAGACGAGCCGCACGTCAGCGAGCCGTTCCGGCGACCGCGGCCTCGACGAGCGCCCGCATCTCGCCGGCGAGCTGCTCGGGAGTCGAGTGCCAGTCGCCGTAGCGTTGCCTCGCCGCGGCACCCATCCTCTCTGCGAGCTCCCGGTCGGCGAGCACGCGCTCCAGCGCGACCGCGAGCGCAGTCGAGTCCGCCGGCGGGACGAGCAGGCCCTCGACCTCGTGCGTCACGAGATCGGGGATCCCGCCTCCATCCGTTGCGACGACCGCGCGTCCCCGGGCGAACGATTCGATGATCACGCGGCCGAGGCCCTCCGGCCAGGACGGCAGCACGAGCACCGTCGCAGCATCGAGCCGCTCGCGAGACAGCCTCGGGCTCGAGCCACGTGTCGTGCTCGACCCGGCCGGGAAAGTCCGCGACGAGCCGGTCGACGACCGCCTGCTGGGAGCCGCTGCCGACGATCACGAGCCCGGCAGCAGGCACCCGCTCGGCGACGAGACGCCACGCAGCGGCGAGCCCTTCGACGTTCTTGTACGCCTCGAGCGCGCCGACGAATGCCACCGTCGGCCGTTCGGGGAGCGAGACGGGCGGCCGCTCGGCGAACGCCGACAGGTCGCTGAACGCCGTGAAGACAGCGCTCGGCGGCACCCCTCGCGTCTCCTCGACGAGGCCCGCCGTGAAGCTCGAGACAGCGCGCGTCGCGTCGGCCCGCCGGACCGCCTGGGCCGCGACCGCGTCGGCAAGAGGACTGATCAGCCGGCGTGCAGGCGAGCCGTACAGGCGCGAGAACGTCCGCCAGTCGCCGTGGACCTCGACGATCACGGGTACCCGCCG
This sequence comes from uncultured Gaiellaceae bacterium, assembly GCA_963847255.1. Lineage (GTDB taxonomy): Bacteria > Actinomycetota > Thermoleophilia > Gaiellales > Gaiellaceae > Gaiellasilicea. The sequence goes on along the minus strand of CAWJYW010000010.1, from coordinate 201,873 downwards.
GCGGGCGAGTGCTCGACCGGCGAGCGCTGCGGCGCCGAGAAAGGGATCGGACGCGAAGATCGCCTGCGGCCGGAAGCTCCGGATCTGGCGCCGCAGTCGCAGCGGCAGCCGGAGATAGAAGAGGAGGCCGTCGAGCCGGCGCGGCCGCGCGGGGCGCGCAAGCCGGAAGCGGTCGTCGCTCGGGCCGCTGTCCTCGGTCGCCGCCCCGATCACGCGGTAGTCGAGCTCTCGCTCCACCGCATCCCATTTCTTCGCGAGCCACGCCGGGAGCGGGAGGCGGTAGCGCGCGCGTCCGACGAAGAGAACGCGGGGCCGCTCGGTCATCTCACAGCCTCCGACAGAAGTGCCTCGAGCTTGCCGTAGACGATGTCGCTCGACAGCGCCTCGACGGAGGGTTTCGCCGCCGCGGCGAGCCGGTCACGCAGGCCGGGTTCCTCCAGGATGCGGCGGATCGCAGCCGCAAGCAGCTCCGGGTCACCGGACGGCACGAGCAAGCCGTTCTCTCCGTCGGTGACGACCTCGGGCACGCCGCCGACGGCCGTCGAGACCACGGGCACGCCGACCGACAGCGCCTCCACCGCGGAGTGGGGCAGATTCTCCCAGTCGCTCGAGAGGAGGCCGGCTTCGGCGCCGGCGACGATGCGCAGCGTCTCGTCGCGGGTTCGCAGCCCGAGGAAGCGCACCCGGGAGGCACCCTGCGAGGCGGCCGCCACGCGCTCGAGCTCGGCTCGCTCCGGCCCGTCTCCGACGACGACGAGCTTGGCAGTCGGGCACGCGGGCGACGGCCTCGATCGCGACGCCGAGCGCCTTCTGGCGCGTGAGCCGGCCGACGAAGACGAACGTGCCCGGCTCGAGCTGCTCGGGCTCGACCTCGGTGGGCGGCGGGCGCAGGGTTCGTGAGGACGAGCAACCGTGCGTCCGAGAGGCCCCACCCACGCGCGATCTCGGCCAGGTACGCGCTCGGGACGACGATCCTCGTCGCTGTGCGGAGGGCACGCGTTCGAGCGGCCTTCAGCGCGCGTACCGGCGTGGACGCCGCGCCCTGGAACTCCTCGAGCGTGCCCTCGAACAGGCGGTAGCGGCGCGCGCGCTCGTAGGCGGGGTCGGAGACGAGCTTCGCGACGAGCGGGCGACGCGCGGCGGTCGCGGCGGCTGCAGCGGCCGCGTACGTGGCCGTCGCGTAGACCACATCGGCCGCGCGGGCGGCCCTCGCTCCCCGCAGCGCCACCTGGCCGTAGCGCAGCGGGAACGGCAGCCGACGCGAGACGACCTCGACCTCGCAGGGCCGCTCGGCCGGCTCGCCGTCACCCATCGTCACGACCCGGACGGAGTGACCGCGCGCGACCAGGAACCGAGCGAAGTCCGGCCCGTGCGTCGCGGGCCCGCCGACGTCCGGCGGCCAGATACCGGTGAGGAAAACGAAGCGCATACCGCGTCGAACCGGCGCGGTGCACCGGGACTACGGCCGCCTATCATAGTTTCTCCGGATGCCCAGCCTGCTGCCACGTCCGACTCGGCTGTCGGCGACGGATCTCCCTTTCGCTGTCTTTCTCGACCACCGTCGGGCTCTGCCTGTTCAGGGCCGCCGACCTCCCGAGTGTCGAGTTCAGCACGGGCGGAACGCAGGTCTGCGATCGGCCCGGCCGACCTCGCGCTGCTGGTGACCGCAGTGCTCGCGGTGAGGCAGTTGAGGAACCGCCGCACGGTGCCCTCGCCGTGGCTCCTGGCCGCGACTGCGGCTTTCGCCCTGCTGATCGTCGTGAGCTCGATCCCGAACGGCGCCGACGCGCTCGCGGCGGCCGGCAAGCTGGCCCTGCTCTCCGTGCTCGCCCTCGGCGCAGCCGCGTTCATCGACACGCGAGCGCGATTTGCGGCGTTGGCAACGTTCCTCGTCAGTTTCGGCGTCGTTGCGATCGCGTGGGGAACGGTGGAGTTCGTCATCGACGGCGGCGAGCGGCAGGGATCGTTCATGGGCGAGCACGACCTCGCCGCACTCGCGACCATGCTCCTCGTCTTCGGGCTTGCGTACGTCTTTGTCGGCGACCGCCGCCCTCCCGCGGTGGCGCTCGTCGGCATCGGCGTGGGCACGATCGGAATCGTCCTCGGTGCGTCGCTGGCAAGCGTGCTCGGTCTCTACATCGGCGCGGCAGCGATGGTCGGGCTGGCGCTCAGCGCGGCGTGACCTGCGCCGCCGTGCGGTCGTCGTCACGCTCGCGATCTGTGTCGCAGTGACTGCAGGAACGTATGGCGTGCGAAGCGCAGATCTCGGCTTTCTGCGGGCCTGGTTCGGGCCACCGCCGGAGACGCCCGGCCAGTACGCGGCGAGCTGGAGTCAGAGGCTGATCTTCGTCTACATCGGCGGTCGTGTCTTCCTCGACCACCCGGTCCTCGGCACCGGCTGGGAAGGTGAGCTGCCACCCTCCGACTACGCGCAGTACCTTCCGGACGCCCGCGAGCGCTACTCCGACCAACCGCCGCACTACTTCCCGCAGGAGGACGAGACGTTCATCCCGCAACAGACGTACGACCAGGTGCTCTACCAGCTGGGACTCGTCGGCGCCGCGGTTTTCCTCGCGCTGGCCGCGCTCGCAGCCCGTGCTGCGGCGATCGCCGGCCGACGACCGCGACCCGGCGAGCGGTGGGCCGAGCAGGCGTTCGTGCCGGTGGCGTGGCTGAGCGCGCTGGGCGGCGCGATCGCAGGCGCGGCGCTCTTCGGCGGCTCGCCGCTGGCCGCGCTGTTCTGGCTGACGCTCGGGGTCGTGCGCCGCAGCACCTGCATTGCCGGAGGAATCGGCGTGAGCCTTTCGATCGTGCACGTCATCGCGCGACTGAACGTGGGCGGCGCGGCGCTCCACGTACTCGAGCTCGCCCGCGAGCAATCGCGACGCGGTCACGACGTGGTCGTGGTCGCGGGAACCCTCGCCGCCGGCGAGGAGTCGATGGAGTACGTCGCGGACGAGCTCGGTGTGAAGCTCTACCGGCTGCCGGTGCTCCAGCGGGAGCTATCGCCACGGGCTGACTCGGCCGCGATCCTCGCGTTGCGGAAGCTCATCCGGCAGCGCCGCCCGGACGTGCTTCACACGCACACCGCGAAGGCCGGTGCGACGGGCCGTCTGGCCGCCGTCGCCGCCGGGAGCGCCCGCCCGCGCGCGCGCGTCCACACCTACCACGGCCACGTCCTCAGCGGCTACTTCAGCAGGCGCTGGGAGCGCATCTTCCGCGGGATCGAGCGTCTGCTTGCCTACACGACGGGGACGCTCGTCGCCGTGAGCGACGAGGTGCGTGACGAGCTCGTCGGCTTCGGCGTCGCACCGGCACGGCGCTTCGCCGTCGTTCCCTACGGCTTCGACCTCCCACCGTGGGGCGAAGCGGACGAGAAGGCGCGGCGCTCGATCCGCAAGGAGATCGGTGCCGGCGACGACACGTTCGTCGTCGGGTGGGCCGGGCGCCTGACCGCGATCAAGCGCCCGCTCGACCTCGTCCGCACGCTGCGGGCGCTCGTCGACCGCGACGTCGATGCGCTGCTGGTGCTCGTGGGTGACGGCGAGGATCGCGCCGCGGTGGAGGCGCTGGCCGCCGAGCTCGGGGTCGCCGACCGCTGTCGGCTCGTCGGCTTCCAGAAGAGCATCCGTCCCTGGTACGCGGCGTTCGACGCCCTGATCTTGACCTCGGCGAACGAGGGAACGCCTGTGGTCGCGATCGAGGCGCTCGCAGCCGCCCGGCCCGTCGTCGCGACGCGGGCGGGCGGTACCGGCGCCGTCGTCCGCCACGGCGAGACGGGTTACCTCGAGGCGATCGGCGACACGACGGCGTTGGCCGAGAGGCTGGCGACGCTCGAGCGGGATCCCGAGCTCCGGCAGAGCATGGGCGCCCGCGGCGCAGAGGACGTCCGCGCCCGCTTTGCCGTCGGCCGCATGGCGGACGAGATCGAGACGGTCTATCGCCGGCTGCTCGAGTGAAGGTCCTGCACCTCCACAAGCTGACCGGCGTGAGCGGGTCCGAGGGCCACCTTCTGGCTCTGCTGCCGGCCCTGCGCGAGCGAGGGATCGACGCGCGCTTCCTCGGGCTCGACGTTCCGGGAAGCGACGCGCCACGCTTCTACGAGGCCCTTGACGCGCTGGGCGTCCCCTACCGTCACGTCCGCTGCGGGTCGGACGTCAGCCCGCGGATGGCGCGCGACGTGATCAGGGCAGTCCGGGCTGAGCAGCCGGATCTTCTGCACACGCACCTCGTCCACGCCGACGCGTACGGCGGAGTCGCCGCCAAGGCGCTCCGGCTCCCGGCGGTCTCCACACGCCACAACGACGACCGCTACCTCCTCGGCCCCTTCCGCTACGTCGACCGCGCCTTCGCCCGCGTCGACCACCGTCTGATCGCGATCTCCGACGCCGTCCGCCGCTTCCTGGAGGCGGCGGGACACGATCCAGCCAAGCTGCTGACGATCCGGTACGGGCTCGACGAGCTGCCGCCGGCGCGTTCGGAGCCGACCCCCGCCGCTGCCGGGATCCCCGCGGACGTCCCGCTTGTCCTGGCCGTCGGCCGCCTGATCGAACAGAAGGACCACGCCACGCTCCTGCGTGCGTTCGCGCTCGTCAGGCTCGCCGTCCCGCAGGCGCGACTCGCGATCCTCGGCAGCGGTCCGCTGGAGGCCGCGACCCGGGCGCTCGTCAAGGAGCTGGAGCTGGAGGACGCCGTCACCCTCCCCGGTCGCACCGACATCCGCGACTGGCTCGAACGGGCAGACGTCTTCGTGCACACCTCGCGCTGGGAGGGCTTCGGGATCGTCTTGCTCGAGGCGATGCTGGCCGGACTGCCCGTGGTCGCGACCCGCGTCAGCGCGGTTCCCGAGGTGGTCGCGGACGGCGAGACCGGGCTCCTCGTCGAAGCCGGGGACGTCAGAGCGCTGGCGAGTGCGCTGGAGACGCTGCTGGCCGACCGCGAGCGGGCGTCTGCACTCGGCGAAGCCGGTAGGCAACGCGCGCTCGAGGAGTTCTCGGTTGCCCGAATGGCCGAGCGCACCCACGCCGTCTACGAAGAGGCACTCGGCGTCTCGTCACCGGCGACCGTCGCGACCAGATGAAAGTTCGCTGTCAGTGAGCCCGGCCGCGGCTCGCGGAGCGATGTGAACCGCGCGTCAAGCGCCGCCGCTGTCCGGTTGAGCAGCCAGACCGGTGGACGTGCCAGCACAGAGCGCCGCAACGCGATCTCGGTGTAGATCCCGAGCAGCATCGCGAGGCACGTCGCGGTACCCGCACCGGGCGCCACCTCAACCGACTTCCACTCGGCGTTCTCGACGAAGAGGCGCTCGAGACCCGCGTGTGTCCACCGCCAGTAGTCCTGTGGCGACGGGTGGTAGACCTGCACGCCGTGCGTGGACGCGAGCACGCGCCCACCGGGCGCGGTCACCCGCCGCAGTTCGCTGACCGCCCGCACCGGGATCGTCACAGTGCTCGAGCACCTGTGTGCAGAGAACCAGGTCGAACGCCCCGTCCTCGACCGGGAGGTCCTCGACGCGTCCCACGAGGTCGGCCGCAGGCTGAGGTACGACGTCGACCCCGACGTACTCGCTCGCCCGCTCGGCGAAGAACGGGTAATACGGCTTCGGGCCGCAGCCGACGTCGAGCACGCGGTAGCTCTCGCCGGCCTGACGCGCCTGCTGCTCGAGCCACGCGGCGAGCGGCGCACGGACGGCCCATTGCGGTGTGCTCAGTCGGGGATGCCGCCGCTCACCGCCCGGCCAGTCGTCAAGGCTCGGCACGTCGGAGAGCCTACTCACGGGGCGAAGGCCTCCGTGGAGCGGGCAGTGGCTTTCGCTCGCGGCTGATCCGCAGGTACAGGACGAACCACGAGAGCGCGTACGACGAGTGACGATACGAGCAGCGCAACCGCGGCTCCGGTGGCGCCCCACTCGAGGCCGAGCACGAGGACGAGCGGCAGCAGGACGGCGGTCTCGATCCCGGTGGTCAGGAGCCGTAGGCCCGGACGCCCGATCGAGACGGGAAAGGACTTCGCCCAGCCGACCGTCAGCTGAACCGCGGCGGCGAAGAGGATGATCCGGGCGGCGTCGGTTGCCGGTAGGTACCGAGCCTCGAAGACGAACTCGATCAGGCGTGGCATGAGCCAGTAGAAGATCGGCACGACCGCGAGGCCGAGCACGATCGCTATCACGGGTGTAGCGACGGACACCCGCGAGGACGCGCTCGATTCGACCCCGCTCCCAGTCGTGCGTCTGCTCGGTGAGCAGGATCAATCGCACCGGTGCGCTGGCCGCAGTTGAAGCCGGTCTGCGGAGCCTGCGCGATCCGGAACAGGCCGACCTGCGTTGGGCCGGCTGCGATGCCGAGGAGCAGCGGTGCGAATGCGTTGCGGAGCGAGATGAGCCCGTCGCCACGCTCGACTGGAGCACGAACGAGACGATCGCGCGACGATCCTCGGCAAGCGCCGGACGCAGGCTCCGTCGGGAAGCGGCGAAACGCCACGATCCCCGTGACCGTGACGACCACCGTTGCGATCGACCTGCGCAAGCACGATGCCCGCGATGGTTTCCGCGAGCCCGAACTGAACACCGATCGCGATCTGCAAGCAGACGCAGCCCCATCGAGATCGACTGAAACAACGCCCGCAGGTCGTACCGGCCGCGCAGGAGCAGGGCCGTCGTGGCGACGTTCTCCGGGGCCTGGGCGAGCGGAAGCGCCGACGCGATCACAAGCGGAATCGCGAGCCCCTCCGCCCCGAAGATCCAGTCCGCCAGGGGTGCGAGCGCGAGCAGCGCCAGCCCCGCGAGCACGCCGCCCGCGAGCTTCAGCTCGAGTGCGCGGCGGAAGAGCCGGCGCAGCCGGCCCCAGTCCTCCGCGACGACGTAGCGGAAGCCGTACTTCGTCAGCGAGTCCTCGACGGTCAGGTCGAGGAGGGACTGGAAGAAACCAGTGGCCGCCAACACGGTCGCGTAGAGCCCGAAGTCGACGAGGCTGAACCCGCGCGCCGCGACGATTGTGCCGAGCACGCCGAGCGCCACCGCGGTATAGAGCCCGACTGCGGTCGCCGAGCGGCGCCAGAGAAGCCGGGAGCCCATCTCGGGTGGCCAGTATAGTGACCCGGTTTGGCGACTCCGTCCCCCGGCGCGGCGCTGGTCAGCCTCCGCCGCGCGAGGCTCGCCGGACTGCGCCGAACACCTCGGCAGGCCGAGGCGCCCCGTGAGCCGCAGGGTGCTCGTCACCGGTGGCGGGCGGCTTCATCGGCTCGAATCTCGTCCGCGGCCTGCTCGAGCGGGGCGACACGTCCGCATCCTCGACAACTTCGCGACCGGGAACCGCGCGAACCTGGCCGGGCTCGAGGACGACGTCGAGGTCGTCGAGGGCGAGCTGCGCAGCTACGAACGCGTGCACAACGCGGTCCGCGGCGTCGAGATCGTCTTCCACCAGGGTGCGTTGCCGTCGGTGCCGCGCTCCGTGCAGGACCCGCTGACGACGAGCGCCGTCACGATCGAGGGGACGCTCAACGTGCTGCTCGCCGCGCGCGACGAGAACGTCCAGCGAGTCGTGTACGCCTCCTCCTCGTCGGTCTACGGCAACTCGGGGACGCTGCCGCGACCGAGAGCCAGCAGCCCGATCCGATCTCGCCGTACGCGGTGGCGAAGCTCGCGGCCGAGCTGTACTGCGTCAGCTTCCACCGCGTCTACGGGATCGAGACGGTCGCGCTCCGCTACTTCAACGTCTTCGGCCCGCGCCAGGACCCGAAGTCGCAGTACGCCGCCGTCGTCCCCCGCTTCATCGACGCGATCCATCGCGGCGACGCCGTGCCGATCCACGGCGACGGCACGCAGTCGCGCGACTTCACGTACGTCGCGAACGTCGTCGAGGCAAACCTGCTCGCCGGGCGAGCGCGACGGCGCCGGCGGCACTGTGCTGAACATCGCGACCGGGCGGCAGGCGAGCGTCAACGAGCTCGCCGACGCGATCGGCGCCGTGCTCGGCAAGCCGGTCGAGAAGGAGTACCTCCCGGTCCGCACGGGCGACGTGCGCGACTCGTGGGCCGACGTCGCCGCGGCCAAGCGGGTGCTCGGCTACGAGGCCGCCGTCAGCCTCGAGGACGGCCTTCGGCTCACCGCCGAGGCGTACCTCGGGACGTAGCTACGCTAGCCGCGGAGCTTCTGGAACGCCGCGAACGCGGGCTTCTTGGCGCCCGACGCGGTGAGCAGGCCGGACTGCCAGCCGTCGTTCGCCTGCCGTCCGCTCGTCGCGGAGCAGGAACCAGAGGAACATAGTCGATGCGGGGATTCCGCTTCGCGATTCCGTACGCCTGCGTCAGGTACTTGGCCTGGTTGGCCAACGAGACGCCGAAGACCCGGTCCGGCGGGTTCGTCTGGTAGCCGTACTCGGTGATCCAGATCCGCTTGTTGCCGTAGAGGCGCGTCACCTCTTTGATCAGCAGGTTGAAGTTACCGAGCGTGATCGCGGTCGCCGCGTTGCCGTGGATCCCCGGCGGCGGCGGCGTGCTCGGCGTCTCGCGTGGCGCCCCGTAGTACGGGTGGTGCGCGTAGGCGTCGAAGCCCTTGGCGCCGGCTTTCTTCATTGCGCGGAGGAACGGCAGCGGTGAGACAGCGGGCCGAGAGGAGTTCGGGTTGTTGTTGCCACGAGGGCCGGTGACTCCGCACGCGACCTTCGACGCACCGATCGTCGTCTTGCGGATCGCCCTTGACGACCGCGTTGCAGATCTTCGCGTAGTCGATCGCGCTCTGGATCACGAACTTGCCGCCGACACGGCGGTACTGCGGCCGGAGAAAGGCTGGGTTGTTCGGCTCGCTCCAGGCGAGCCAGGCGAGCACCGGCGGAATGATGCGGCCGTCCGGACCCACGAACCTCCCGTTGTAGCGGCGCGCCGCGGCAGTCGCGAAGCGTTCGAGATCGAGTGCGTTCCGCGGCACGACGTTGACACCTGCGGCCCCGTTCGCCCAGGGCGGCGTCCCGATGATCGAGAACATGACCTTGATCCCGTTTGCCCTTGCGTAGTGCACGGTGCGGTCGTAGACCGCCCACTGGTAGGCCGGATCATTCGGGTTCATGGGGTTCACGGGCCGTCGCCTGGCGACGCCGTTCGGGCCGCCCCAGACGAGGTTGACCCGGATCACCTGCGTCCGCAGCTGCTTGAGCATCGGAAAGACCTGATCGGGGTTTCCGTAGTTGAACGACGCGTCGTCGAAGAGCCCGACCTGGAGAAAGCGCGACGCGCTCGCCGCGGGCACACAGAGGGCGGCGGTCGCGACCAGTGCGGCCGCCACGACGATCAGGCGCCTAGACAACGATCGGTTCCGTCGGCGACGCGGAGCGGAGCCGCTGGAGGCCCTCGTCGAGTGAGATCTCGGGCTCCCAGCCGAGCAGCTGGCGAGCGCGCGTGATGTCGGGCTCCCGCTGTTTCGGGTCGTCCGTCGGCAGCGCCTCGTGGACGATCTCGCTCGAGCTGCCCCAGACCTCGATCACCTTCTCGGCCAGCTGGAGCAGGGTGAACTCCTGCGGGTTGCCGATGTTCACGGGCATGTGCTCGCCGCTCTCGGCCAGCAGGATCAGCCCGCGGATCAGGTCCTCGACGTAGCAGAAGCTCCGCGTCTGCGATCCGTCGCCGAAGACGGTGAGCGGCTTCTGCTCCATCGCCTGGCGGATGAAGGTCGGGATCGCGCGACCGTCATGGGGACGCATCCGTGGGCCGTAGGTGTTGAAGATCCTGACGATCGCCGTGTCCACGCCCTGCTGGCGGTGGTAGGCCATCGTCAGCGCCTCGGCGTAGCGCTTTGCCTCGTCGTACACGCCGCGCGGGCCGATGGGGTTCACGTGACCCCAGTACGTCTCCGGCTGCGGATGCACCTGCGGGTCGCCGTAGACCTCGCTCGTCGACGCCAGCAGGAAGCGCGCGCGCTTGAACTTCGCGAGGCCGAGCGCGTTGTGCGTCCCGTACGAGCCGACCTTCAGCGTCTGCAGCGGCAGCCGCAGATAGTCGATCGGGCTCGCCGGGCTGGCGAGGTGGTAGACGAAGTCCACCGGCTCCTCGATCCGGATCTCGTGCGTCAGGTCGTGCGGGACGAAGACGAACTCGTCGCTGCGGTTGTGCTCGATGTTCGCCAGCGAGCCCGTCTCGAGGTTGTCGACACAGATCACGCGATGGCCCTGTGCGAGCAGTGCATCCGTGAGATGGGAGCCAAGAAAGCCGGCGCCGCCCGTAACGACCGAGGTTGGCATTCCGCCGGATGCTAGCGGCATGGGCCGCCGGCAAGCCGTTCGCTAACGAAATCCGTACCTCTGCCCGAGCTCGCTCGTACACTGGAGCGGTGGCCGCGCCGACGGGTCGAGGCTTCGTTGCCGGTTTCCTCTCCATGATGCTCCCGGGAGCCGGCCAGCTCTACGTGGGCGCACGACGGCGGGGGTTCATCCTGCTCGGGGTCACCGGCGCCCTGCTCCTCGCGGCTCTCGTCGTCGCCTCCTGGATCTCCGTGGATGCCGTCTGGGGTGTCGACCGGCGGTTGGTGGCGACCATCCTCGCCGTCGACCTCGCGCTGCTCGCCTTCAGGCTCTTCGCGGTCGTGGACGCCTCGCGCGGCAGCTGGGCGGCCGGGCTTGCCGTCCTCGTTGCGCTCACCGCGGCTCCCCACGTCGCTGCTGGATACCTGACCGTCCGTGGCTACAGCGTGCTCGAGAACGTCTTTGCGGACGAGGAACCGTGCGGCACGGCCTGTGACCGGGGCAACGTGCTCCTCTCGCACGTTGTCGTGCCGCTGCCGCAGTGGGTTCCGAAGGACGCGTGGGAGCTGGCGCTCGTCGAGCGGCTCGGCCCCGGCGAGGTGGCGCCGCTCGAGGCCGACGCGCGCGTTCTGGCCGACGAGAAGCCGGCCAAGACGAACCCGTGGACGACGATCCTGCTCCTCGGAACCGACGAAGGCCCCGGCAACTGGGGCGCACGCACCGACACGATCATTCTCGCCGCGATCCAGCACGGCACGGGACGCGCCGCAGCGTTCGGGATCCCGCGCAATCTCGCCCAGGTGCCGCGCGGGGTCGGCGCGAAGCCGTTCAAGGAGCCGCTGAACGCTCTCTACGGCCTCTCCGGCGGCGGCGAGGAAGGGACGTCCGCGCTCAAGCAGGCGGTCTCGAGCCTGCTCGGGATCCGGGTCGACTACTACGCGATGGTCAACCTGGTCGGCTTCGCCGACCTCGTCGACGCGCTCGGAGGCGTCGAGATCGCGGTGAAGGAACGGCTGGTCGACGAGGTGACGCGGCCTGCGTGGGGCGAGCCGAAGCCGACGATCGACGTCAGGCCCGGCCAGACGTACCGCTTCTACGGCCGCGAGGCGCTCGCCTACGTCCGCTCGCGCAAGACCTCGAGCGACTACACGCGCATGGCGCGACAGCGGTGCTTCCTGAGCGCGATGGCCGACCAGCTCGACCCGGTGCGCGTGCTCCGCCACTTCGGCTCGCTGGCAAAGACGATCGAGACGAACGTGCACACCGACATCCCCTTGAACCGCCTTCCGTCGCTCGTTCGGCTCGTCAGCGCGGTCGAGTCGACGGAGACGCTGACGGTCACCTTCGGCGCCGACTACTTCTTCGGCCGGCAGAAGCGTCCTCCGGCGAGGGGTGGTAGACCTGGACACCGTGCGTTGAGGCGAGCACGCGTCCGCCGGGCGCGGTCACGCGCCTCAACTCGCGCACGGCCTGCGCCGGGTCGTCACAGTGCTCGAGCACCTGGGTGCAGAGGACGACGTCGAAGCTCGCGTCGTCGACCGGCAGCGCCTCGACCGACCCGCGCAGCTCCGCGGCCGGATTCTCGACGACGTCCACGCCCACATACTCGCTCGCGCGCTCGGCGAAGAAGGGGTAGTACGGCTTCGGCCCACACCCGACGTCGAGGAGGCGATAGGTTCCCGCGCCCTTGGCGGCCTCCTGCTCGAGCCACGCAGCGAGCGGCGAGCGCACGGCCCAGGTCGAAGAGCTCATCGGCGGCCGCCGCCGCTCCTCGCCGGGCCAGTCGAGACGGCTCATCGAGTGGACGTTATCCGCGGAGCTTCTGGAACGCCGCGAACGCGGGCTTCTTGACGCCCGACGCGGTCAGCAGGCCGGACTGCCAGCCGTCGTTCGCGAGCCGTCGCTCGTCACGGAGCAGGAACCACAGGAAATGTCGATGCGGGGATTCCGCTTCGCGATGCCGTACGCCTGCGTCAGGTACTTCGCCTGGTTGGCCCACGAGACGCCGAAGACCCGGTCCGGCGGGTTCGTCTGGTAGCCGTACTCGGTGATCCAGATCCGCTTGTTGCCCCAGAGGCGCGTCACCTCGTTGATCAGCAGGTTGAAGTTCCCGAGCGTGATCGCGGTCGCCGCGTTGCCGTGGATCCCCGGCGGCGGCGGCGTGCTCGGCGTCTCGCGTGGTGCGCCGTAGTACGGGTGGTGCGCGTACGGCGTCGAAGCCCTTGGCGCCGGCTTTCTTCATCGCGCGGAGGAACGGCAGCGGTGACACGGCCGGGCCGGGAGGAGTTCGGGTTGTTGTTGCCGCGAGGCGCCGGTGACTCCGCACGCGACCTTCGACGCACCGATCGTCGTCTTGCGGATCGCCCTTGACGACCGCGTTGCAGATCTTCGCGTAGTCGATCGCGCTCTGGATCACGAACTTGCCGCCGACCCGGCGGTACTGAGGCCGGAGAAAGGCTGGGTTGTTCGGCTCGCTCCAGGCGAGCCAGGCTGAGCACCGGCGGAATGACGCGGCCGTCGGGACCCACGAACCACCCGTTGTAGCGGCGCGCCGCGGCGGTCGCGAAGCGCTCGAGATCGAGCGCGCTCCTCGGCGCGACGTTGACGCCGGCGGCCCCGTTCGCCCAGGGCGGCGTCCCGATGATCGAGAACATGACCTTGATCCCGTTCCGCTGCGCGTAGCTGCACCGTGCGGTCGTAGACCGCCCACTTGTAGGCCGGATCGTTCGGGTTCATCGGGTTCACGGGCCGTCGCCTGGCGACGCCGTTCGGGCCGCCCCAGACGAGGTTGACCCGGATCACCTGCGTCCGCAGCTGCTTCAGCATCGGAAAGACCTGATCGGGGTTTCCGTAGTTGAACGACGTGTCGTCGAAGAGCCCGACCTGGAGAAAGCGCGACGCGCTCGCCGCGGGCACGCAGAGGGCGGCGGTCGCGACGACGGCGGCCGCCACGACGATCAGGCGCCTAGACAACGATCGGTTCCGTCGGCGACGCGGAGCGGAGCCGCTGGAGGCCCTCGTCGAGTGAGATCTCGGGCTCCCAGCCGAGCAGCTGGCGCGCGCGCGTGATGTCGGGCTCGCGCTGCTTCGGGTCGTCGGTCGGCAGCGCCTCGTGGACGATCTCGCTCGAGCTGCCCCAGACCTCGATCACCTTCTCGGCCAGCTGGAGCAGGGTGAACTCCTGCGGGTTGCCGATGTTCACCGGCATGTGCTCGCCGCTCTCGGCCAGCAGGATCAGCCCGCGGATCAGGTCGTCGACGTAGCAGAAGCTCCGCGTCTGCGATCCGTCGCCGAAGACGGTGAGCGGCTTCTGCTCCATCGCCTGGCGGATGAAGGTCGGGATCGCGCGACCGTCGTGGGGGCGCATCCGTGGGCCGTAGGTGTTGAAGATCCTGACGATCGCCGTGTCCACGCCCTGCTGGCGGTGGTAGGCCATCGTCAGCGCCTCGGCGTACCGCTTCGCCTCGTCGTACACGCCGCGCGGGCCGATCGGGTTCACGTGGCCCCAGTACGTCTCCGGCTGCGGGTGCACCTGCGGGTCGCCGTAGACCTCGCTCGTCGACGCCAGCAGGAAGCGCGCGCGCTTGAACTTCGCGAGGCCGAGCGCGTTGTGCGTCCCGTAGGAGCCGACCTTCAGCGTCTGCAGCGGCAGCCGCAGATAGTCGATCGGGCTCGCCGGGCTGGCGAGGTGGTAGACGAAGTCCACCGGCTCCTCGATCCGGATCTCGTGCGTCAGGTCGCGCGGGACGAAGACGAACTCGTCGCTGCGGTTGTGCTCGATGTTCGCCAGCGAGCCCGTCTCGAGGTTGTCGACACAGATGACGCGATGGCCCTTTGCGAGCAGTGCATCCGTGAGATGGGAGCCAAGAAAGCCGGCGCCGCCCGTAACGACCGAGGTTGGCATTCCGCCGGATGCTAGCGGCATGGGCCGCCGGCATGCCGTTCGCTAACGAAATCCGTACCTCTGCCGAGCTCGCTCGTACACTGGAGCGGTGGCCGCGCCGACGGGTCGACGGCTTCGTTGCCGGTTTCCTCTCCATGATGCTCCCGGGAGCCGGCCAGCTCTACGTGGGCGCACGACGGCGGGGCTTCATCCTGCTCGGGGTCACCGGCGTCGCGCTGCTCGCGGCTCTCGTCCTCGCCTCCTGGATCTCCGTCGATGCCGTCTGGGGTGTCGACCGGCGGCTGGTCGCGACCATCCTCGCCGTCGACCTCGCGCTGCTCGCCTTCAGGCTCTTCGCGGTCGTGGACGCCTCGCGCGGCAGCTGGGCGGCCGGGCTTGCCGTCCTCGTTGCGCTCACCGCGGCTCCCCACGTCGCCGCCGGATACCTGACCGTCCGCGGCTACAGCGTGCTCGAGAACGTCTTCGCCGACGAGGAACCGTGCGGCACGGCCTGTGACCGGGGCAACGTGCTCCTCTCGCACGTCGTCGTGCCGCTGCCGCAGTGGGTTCCGAAGGACGCGTGGGAGCTGGCGCTCGTCGAGCGGCTCGGCCCCGGCGAGGTGGCGCCGCTCGAGGCCGACGCGCGCGTTCTGGCCGACGAGAAGCCGGCCAAGACGAAGCCGTGGACGACGATCCTGCTCCTCGGAACCGACGAGGGCCCCGGCAACTGGGGCGCACGCACCGACACGATCATCCTCGCCGCGATCCAGCACGGCACGGGACGCGCCGCAGCCTTCGGGATCCCGCGCAATCTCGCCCAGGTGCCGCGCGGGGTCGGCGCGAAGCCGTTCAAGGAGCCGCTGAACGCTCTCTACGGCCTCTCCGGCGGCGGTGAGGAAGGGACGACCGCGCTCAAGCAGGCGGTCTCGAGCCTGCTCGGGATCCGGGTCGACTACTACGCGATGGTCAACCTGCGTCGGCTTCGCCGACCTCGTCGACGCGCTCGGAGGCGTCGAGATCGCGGTGAAGGAACGGCTGGTCGACGAGGTGACGCGGCCGGCCTGGGGCGAGCCGAAGCCGACGATCGACGTCGTGCCCGGCCAGACGTACCGCTTCTACGGCCGCGA
The DNA here is from genome assembly GCA_963847255.1 of uncultured Gaiellaceae bacterium. GTDB lineage: Bacteria > Actinomycetota > Thermoleophilia > Gaiellales > Gaiellaceae > Gaiellasilicea. The sequence continues at coordinate 186,634 of CAWJYW010000010.1, read as the reverse complement.
GGCGCTCGCCTACGTCCGCTCGCGCAAGACCTCGAGCGACTACACGCGGATGGCGCGGCAGCGGTGCTTCCTGAGCGCGATGGCCGACCAGCTCGACCCGGTGCGCGTGCTCCGCCACTTCGGCTCGCTGGCAAAGACGATCGAGACGAACGTGCACACCGACATCCCCTTGAACCGGCTCCCGTCGCTCGTTCGGCTCGTCAGCTCGGTCGACTCGACGGAGACGCTGACGGTCACCTTCGGCTTCGACTACTTCTTCGGCCGGCAGAAGCGAGGGCAACTACCCGGTGCCGGACCTCGGCCGCATCCAGACGACCGTGCGCCTGGCGATCCTGAGGCCCGAGCTGCTGACAGAGGACGGGCCAGGCGAAGACGACGCGCCAGAGCTGCTGATGTTTGCGACTCGAGCGGACGCGAGAAAGAGACTCCGATGCTGATTCTGCTGCTCGTCCTGATCCTGATCCTGGCCGTCGGCGGCGGGATCTTCGTGAGCAAGCTGCTCTTCCTCCTGCTGCTCCTGCTCCTGCTGCTCGCGCTCTTCCGCGGCCGCTTCTAACAGCCGCTCATGGCCAAGACGATCATGGGCGCCACGCTCCCGGACGGGTTCGAAGCCGCGCCGTTCGCGAGCCTCACGAGCCCGGCAGGCGGAGCCGAGCCGGGTACGCGCTGCCAGTCCGGCGCCTCAGACGAGACCGCGTTGACGGGCAGCCTTGCGATGTCCGTTCCATCGGGTCGCATCGAGAAGATCCCGCGCGACTGCACGACGCGGTCGAAGACGACCCAGGACCCGTCCGGCGACTCATGCTGGGCGTGTCGGCGACGGCTGCGAATAAGCGATCCGGGCCACCGACGGCTGCGACATGATCCCGCGGCAGTAGTGGGTCGCTGCGAGCCGCGGCCGTCGGGGGACCACGAGGCGAGCACGTCTTCGGGTCGAAGGCGCCGGCCGCCGACCGGACTGCCCGCGTAAGCCCGGTTCCGTCGGCGTTCACGACCCAGACATCACTACGGGAAGTCCGGGTGCTCGTCCTCAGTCGAAGGCGTCGAAGGCGATTCTCCGGCCGCGGGGACCAATCCGGGGTTCGCCGGCGACCGGGTCGTCGACGTGGCCGCCGGTCAGATCGGCGGCCAGGCGCTCAAGCTCGGGCTGATCGACCAGGTGGTCGTCAATCTCGTCCCCGTGGTCTTCGGCTCCGGCCGCCCGTTCTTCGCCACCGGCGGCCTGTCCGAGCCGCTGCTGTTGGAGAACCCGACCACGATCGCGTTGCGAACGGCGACCGGGATCACCCATGCTGATCCTGCTGCTCGTCCGCCCTGATCCTGGCCCTCAGCGCAGGTCTTCTGTCCAGCTCGCGGCCTAAGCCGCTCCGCTGCTGCTAGATCGCGCCAAGCCGCCGCCCGGAGCCGCCCGAGCGATCCTCGATGTCCCGGCGGTGGTCTCGGCTTCCCTGATGGCCTGAGACAGCGCTGCACCGGATCCCGTACGGTTGATCCAGTTGAGGAATCTGGCGATCTGCCGGTACACCGCGCGGAACATCCGACGCTCAGGGTAACAACGTCCGCTTCCTGAGCGGCCTCAGCGCAGGTCTTTGTTCGACTCCATGTCGAACCACATCGCGAAGAGCGTGAACTGGCTGCCCGAGATCAGCAGCAGCGCGACGAGGACGATCGTCGGCGTCGTGATCTCGTTGCCCATCAGGCGCAGGATCACCTCGACGACACCGAGCACGAGGCCGACGACGGTCATCAGGATCCCGAGCGCGTAGAAGAACACGAGCGGGTGGAAGTCGCGGATCACGTACTTCTCGCGCAGCCGCCAGAAGAACCCCTTCAGCAGCAGCCAGGAGATGCGCGGGACGACCTTGCGCAGCTTGATCCCCGACTGCTCGCCGACGCCGTACACCGGGCGCGACGGGAAGTCGCGGACGCGCGCATTCCAGACGTTGAGGTGCACGAGCATGTCGTTCGGGAAGCCGTAGCCCCGGTAGATCCGCTGCAGGTCGAGCTGCGCGAGCATCGGGCGCGAGATCGCGGTGTAGCCCGGTCTGCGAGTCGGCGACGTGCCAGTACCCGGATGCGACCTTCGTCAGCAGCGAGAGGATCGCGTTGCCGAGGTAGCGCGTCCGCGGGATCAGCTTCCACGCCTCACCGCTGACGAGCCGGTTCGCCTTCGCGTAGTCCACGTCCCCGCGGGCGACGGGCTCGACGAGGGTGAGCAGGTCGGCGGGATCCATCTGGTTGTCCGCGGCCATCACGCAGACGACGTCGAGGCCGTCCTCGAGCGCCCGCTCGTAGCCGGAGACGATCGCGGCGCCGACGCCTCCGTTTCGCTCGCGCGCCACGAGCTCGACCCGCGGATCCGCAAGGGCGCGCACCGCGTCCGCGGTCCCGTCCGTCGAGGCGTCGTCGACGACGAGGATCCGGTCGACGAACTCGGGGATGCCGGCGATGGTCGTCCCGATCAGCCGCTCCTCGTCGCGGGCGGGGACGACGACTGCGACGCGCTTCCCGTCGACCATGGGTTAAGCGGTGCGGTTGCGGCGCGCGAGGAACGGGTCGGCGAGAAGCGCCGCCGCGCAGCCGAGCAGGAGGCCGATCAAGCCGCCGACGAGCGCCCCGTTGCGGCCGCTGCGGGCGGTCGTCTTGGCGGCCGCGGCCGGCTCGACGACCTGCGCCTTCTCGACGTTCTCGGCGAGCGCGAGCTGTTGCCGCACGTCGGACTGGAGATCGAGCAGCTGGCCACGGCGGGCCTGGGCGTTGTCGAGGGAGCTGACCAGCACGAGCTTGTCGAGCGCGCTGAGGCCGTCTTCGTTCACGGCCTGCTCGAGCTGAGCGATGCGCGGGACGAGCGTGTCCAGCTGATCCTGGATCGAGTCGAGCTGGTCGTTGAACGACGTGATCTTGGTGTCGACGTACTGCGCCGACGTGCGCGCGATCACCTCCGCAGCGAGGGCGTCCGCCGCGCGCTCCGCCTTCCCCGGCTGCGCCGCGATCACCTTGATCGTCACGAGCGGCGCGCCCGTGGGCCGCGCGCCGGGTCCGGAGGCGCCGACGGTTGCCGAGCTCACGTTGCCGCGCAACGCGCGCACCGGGAGATCGGCCGCGTTCGCCGCCTTCCGCAGCGCACTCTCGGAGCGGATGATCTCGGAGACCGCGCGCGGGTTCGTGAGGAAGCTCTGCACCGGCGCGCCCCCGTTCGGGGAGAACGGCTGGCCCATCGCAACGAGCGTCTCCGCTTCGTAGACCTTGCCGCCGCCGAGCGCGAGCGCGAAGCCGACGACGAGCCCGAGCACGACCCCGAGAACCGGCAGCCACCAGCGTGCGGCGATCCGTTCCCAGACGGAGCGGAGGTCGAGTTCCTGCTCGGCGTCGAGGTCTTTGGGCGTATTCACGCGGGCGACTCTACCGCCGCCCACTCCCATTGGGCTCTGCAGGCCCTCCTCCAGGGACGTTGTCGGCTGCCAGCCGAGGTCCTCCCTGATCCGCGTCGTATCGGCCTTCGTGCGGCGCTGGTCGCCCTCGACCGCCTCGCGCCGCTGGACGTCCAGGCTCCGCCCGGCGATGCGCTCGAGCATCGCGATCGTCTCGTTCATCGTCGCCTCCTGGCCGCCGCCGACGTTGTAGGTCGAGCCGGGTCCGGCTGCCTCCATCGCGAGCACGCTCGCCGCGACGACGTCGCCCACGTACGTGAAGCTCCGGCTCTGCTCGCCGTCGCCGTAGAGCGTGAACGGACGCCCTTCGATCAGCGCCTCGACGATTCGTGGAAACGCCATGTCCGGTCGCTGCCGAGGGCCGTAGGCGTTGAAGTAGCGGAGGACGACAGCGTCGAGCCCGAAGCTCCGCGCGGACGCTCGCGCGAGGTGCTCGCAGGCCAGCTTCGTGATTCCGTACGGAGAGAGTGGGCGCGGCGCGAGTCTCCTCGGGCGTCGGGTACTGCTCGGCCTCCCCGTAGATGGACGACGACGAGGCGAAGACGACGCGTGCGCCCGCGACGCGCCGCAGCCTCGAAGACCCGCTGGCTCGCGAGCACGTTCCGCTCGACGTAGAGCGGGAAGACGTCACCGAAGCTGCGGACGCCCGGCTGGCCCGCGAGGTGGAAGACGCCGTCCCAATCCGTGAAGTCGAGCTCGTCGCGGGCGAGGTCGAGCCGGCGGACGTCGAGCTTGCTCGCGTTCCGCTCCTTCACCGACGGGTCGTAGTAGTCGGTGAAGCAATCGATGCCGAGCACCTCGTGGCCCGCACTCTGAAGCCCTTCCGCGAGGTGCGAGCCGATGAAACCGGCCGCTCCGGTGACGATGTATCTCATAGGCTTGGCGGCGTCATCGCCCGGACGCTACCTTGAACGCCCGCCTCCTCGCAGCGCTCGCACTCGCGGTGTCCGGGGGCGCGGCGCTCGCGCTGCCGGCGCTCTGGTGGGAGCCGCTGCACCTCGACGAGGCGATCACGATCGACTACGCCAGGCGGTCGTACGCGTCGATCGTCACCGACGTGTTCCTCGATCGCGGCGGCGCACCGCTGCACTTCTTCGTCGAGCACGTGACGCTCTCCGTGCCGGGAGGAATCGAAGGGCTTCGGCTGCCCTCGCTCGTGTTCTTCCTCTTGTCGCTCGTCCTCGCCGCGGTGCTCGCGCGCCAGCTGGCCGGCGAGGCGGTCGGGCTCCTGACGCCGCTCCTGCTCGCCGTCGCACCGCTCGGCCTCTCGCTCGCCACCTTCGCCCGGATGTACTCACTCTTCGTCGCCGCGGTGCTCGGGGCGACGCTGCTCGCGCTCCTTGCCGGCCGGAGCGGGAAGCGGGGCGACTGGATCGTGGCCGGAGTCGCCATCGGCGCGCTCGTCTACGTCCATCCGATCGCGCCTCTGTACTGCGCGCTCGCCGCCGCCACCGGTCTGCTCGTCGCCGATCGGCCGCTTCGAGTGCTTTTCCACCAGGCGTGGCCGGGCGCAGCGGTAGCGGTCGTTGTCGCCGCGCCCTATGCGTACGCACTCGCGACGCTCCGGTCGCGCTACGACGTGAGCTTCGAGAGCGGCCGGCTGCGGACGACGGCGGGCCGCTCGGTGCCCGAGGAAGCGCTGCACGCCCTCACGCCCGGGCGGCACCGTTGGGGCGCTCGTGCTGCTCGCGCTCGTGCTCGTGGGTCTGGCGTCGCTGGTCCGCGGCACGGCCCGGATCGCGCGTCGCGCTCGCGCTCTGGCTCGCCGTTCCCGTCCTCTTCTTCACCCTGGTGCCCTCGTCCACGCGCTTCTTCGGCCGCTACCTGGCTCCCGCCGAGCCGGTCTTCTACCTCCTCGTCGCGGCGGGCTGCCTGGCGATCGCCAGGCGCCGTCTCGTGGTCGCGTCGGCGCTTGCCGCCGGCGTCGTCGCGCTCTCCGTCTCCGAGCGGATCGACCACCTGAGCTCGGTCCACGATCTCGGTCTCCGAAATCTCACCTCGGCCGTCGACGGCGAGGGAATCCTGTTCTCCTCGACGGGCACGCCGGTGTCGGACCGGCCACCGGAGCTGCATCGACGACTACCTCGACCTCGAGGGACTCGCATCGCGGCGGGTCGAGGAGCTGCCGGGGATCGACCTTCGCTTCGAGCCCGACGTCGAGCAGAACGGCCGGGCGAACGTTGCCGCCTTCGTCGCGAGAGGCGAGGGAGGCCGTGGGCTCTGGATCTTCCGAGGCCCGGAGCGTCGCGTGACGAGGGCGATCCGGCGGCTCGGAGACGACGCGGAGCTCGTCGCCGATCGACAGTCGGCGACGCTGCTTCTCATTCGCTCTCGCACGGCCGCCGCGCCGCCCGCCCTGATCGAGCAGGGCATCCGCGCCCGCACCGCCTGGACGCTCGCTTCACCCGCCGACCGCTGGACGACCCTGCTGCTCGAGATCGGGCGCTCGGCGCGACCCGGGCGCTAGCCCGCTACGCCTCGCCCGGCTCGCCGGCGACCGGCTCCGGCATGTCCTCCGCGAACGGGACGAGAGTGCCGCCGCCGTCCGTCGTCAGACAGAGGTGCGAGAAGAACCGCGTCATCAGGACTCCGGCGCGGAACTCGCCCAGCGTCGGCTCCGGCCGCTCGCCGTTCGCGAGCTGGAGCGCGAGCTCCGGATAGCGGCTCCCGGCGGCGAGCGGCAGCGGGAACGCCCCGCCGAAGCGCGGGTTCACGTCGGTCACCGGCAGCGTCCCGTCGGGCTCCCGGAAGCACTGGATGTTCGCCGGCCCGACGATGCCCACGGTCTCGGCGACGTTCCGGGCGTGCTCGATCAGCTCCCAGTCCTTGATCGACGCGCCCTTGATCGACTCGCCGCCCTTCGACTGGATCATCGTGCGCGGGATCGCGTTCAGGCAGGTGCTCTCGAAGTCGCAGAAGACGTCGACGGAGAACTCCTCGCCCTGGCAGAGCTCCTGCACGAACGAGTCGACGGTCGTGTAGCCGAGGAAGAACTCGAGCTCGGCGCGGTCCTTCGCCCGGTAGATGTGGCGCGAGCCGAAGCCCTCGCGCACCTTCACGAGCAGCGGGTAGCGCGCATCGTCCGGCACGTCGTCGGGCAACCAGCTGCGCGGGCTCGCGATCCCGTTCGCCTCGAAGAAGCGGTGCGCCTCGTACTTGTCGCCCATCGTCCGGCAGACCTCGGGCTCGGGGACGAGAGCCAGCGCGGGCGCGAGCGCAGTCGCGCGACTGTGCGAGGAGCATCTGGTCGAGGTCGGTCAACGGCACGATCAACCTGACGTCGTGCTCCGCAACCAGGGCCGCGAGCGTGGGGATGTAGCCCGGGCTGTCGATGCGCGGCACCAGGGCGAACGCGTCCGCGTGGTAGAGCGCCGGCGCCATCGGGTCGGCGTCGGTGGCGACGGTCGTCGCGCCGGCGCGCGCGAACGCCGAGACGATGTCGACGCGCTGCCCGGCGCAGGTGAAGAGGACCGCAGTCACGGCCGTCGAGGGTACTCCCCTGCTCAGTAGGTGCAGTCGAACATCGTCTGCCGCTGGGTCGGTGACGGAGGCCGGTCCCAGAGATAGACCGTGCGGCCACGGAGCTCGACGCGGTCGCCCAGGTCGCCACCGACCGAGCGGTAGGCGTCTGCGATCCGACGGGCTTCGCTCGCGTCGCCCGCGACCGAGGCGGTGACGCCGTTCGTCTCGATGACCGTCCGGAGCGCCCCGAGCTCGGCGCCGGTCGCGATGGGATCCCGCGGTGTCTCGAGCGTCGCGCCCTTCTCGTTGACGAGGCACTTCGACATCTTCTGAAAGGCCGGGTCGTCGTAGGCGACGGTGGAGGCGCCCCAGCCGACGAGCGCCGCGAGGACCAGCCCCGCGACCGCGAGCAGCCCGGCACGGAGGAAGACCCACTCGCTCACGAGACGGAGGCGAACGTCGCGAAGGTCAGGGAGACGAGCCCGCACAAGGCGAGCACCGCGAGCACCGGAATGCCCACCCGCCGGCTGCGGGCGACCAGCACGTCGGCCGCGAAGCCGAACGAGAGCGCCCAGAACGGGACCGCGGGCAGCATGAACATCGCCTTGACCAGGTCGCCGTCGGCCCGGAAGCCGCGCGTCGCGTAGTAGAGAACTGCGGCGATCCCGGCCAGCGGCGCGAGCGCGACGAGCAGTCGTGCCGGCGCTTCGCGCCAGCGTGCGACGGAGAGCCCGGCGAGGGCGAGCCAGCCGGCGACGGCGAGCGCCGTCAGCGGCAGGCCGACGACGCTCTGGACGACGAGCCGGCGATTCACCTCCGGCGTCAGCTCGGGTCGCGGCGGCCCCCACGACCAGATGCCGAAGTAGTCGCCCCACGTCTCCGCGTACAGCAGCGGGAGGAAGAGCGGCTCGAGCTCCTCTCGCTGGGGATGCGTGACGACGTCCGGCAGGCCCGGGCTGACGTAGAACGATGCGGGCCAGAAGCTCGCGAACGACGTCAGCTCGATCCCCCGCCCGAACACCGCGTTCGAGCCCGAGGTCTGCAGGTGCACGTACCACGGCAGCGGCACGAGCACGGCCGCCACCGCCGCGAGGGCGAGCGCGTTGCGGATCCGCCGCCGGTACTCCGGCTGGGCGACGGCGGCCGCGACCAGGGCGACCAGGACCACGCCGACCGTCCAGAGCGTGACGGAGCGGACGAGCTGGGCGGCGGCGAGCGTGACGGCGAGCCCGATCCAGAGTCGAGCGCGGTAGTCGCTCCGGACGATCATGCGGGCGGTCACCCAGAATGCGAGCAGCGAGAGGAACATCGCGAGCGGCTGCGGGTGGAACATCGCGGCCGTCTTCAGCACGACCGGGCAGCAGAGGAAGAACGCCAGCGCGGCCCAGCGCACGAGGGGCCGCCCCGGGAAGAGGAGCCGCCCGAGCGCCAGCACGAGCAGGCCGGCGCCGACCGTGAAGCGCCGCGTTCAAGAGCTGCGCACCTCGCTCCGGCTCGTCCAGACCGACCGCCTCGCCGGCCCGGATCGCGATCGCCGCAAGGACGTAGAAGCCCGGCGGTGTGTACGACGCTCCGCCTTCCGGCAGCCCGCGGCTGTCGAGCAGGCTGTGCGCGTACGCGATGTGCTCCGCTGGCGTCGAAGCCGCCGATCGGCGGATACGTGAAGGCGTTCCAGAGCGCGACGATCCCGAGGAGGCAGAGCAGCGCGCCGCTGACAACGAGGTCGAGAGTGCGCGAGTGGAGACGGTCCGTCATCGCCACCCGCCGGTCTCGCCCTTGTACGTGCCGCCGAAGAGCGCGAGCGGCGTACGCAGCAGGATCAGCAGGTCGGTGCGCGGCGAGCGGTGCTCGACGTACCAGACGTCCAGCTCGATCCGCTCGTCCCAGGAGAGCGAGGCGCGGCCGTGGATCTGCGCCCAGCCCGTGATCCCCGGCAGGACGTCGAGCCGCTTCCGCTGGCGCTCGGAGTACTTCTCCACCTGATAGCGGAGCGTGGGCCGCGGGCCGATCACGCTCATCTCCCCGCGCACGACGTTCCAGAGCTGCGGCAGCTCGTCGATCGATGTGCGGCGGAGGAAGCGGCCGACGCGCGTGATCCGGCTGTCGCCGCGGTCGACCGCGTAGCCCGCCCCTTTCGTCTCGGCGCCGACGACCATCGTCCGCAGCTTCAGCAGCTCGAAGTCCTGGCCGTCCTTGCCGACGCGTGTCTGCTTGAAGAGCACGGGCCCGCCGTCGCCGAGCTTGACCGCGAGCGCCGCGAGCGCGAGCACGGGGCTCGCGAGCGCGAGGCCGGTGCCGGCGATCGCGACGTCGAGCGTCCGGTTCAGCGGGTGCCCTCCGCCGCCTCCCACGTCGCGGGCACGCCGCGGCGAAGGTAGTTCCAGAGCGCGACGACGGTGGCCCAGGTCACGAGCACGTAGTAGCGCGCGATCCCGACGCCGACGCAGCGCAGCCGCGATCAGCGCGAGCTGCGCGCCGAGCACGACCTGGTAGACGAGCCCCTCGCCGACGAGCGCGAGCGACGTCGCGAGCAGGACGAGGTGGAGGACGCCGCTGCCGTAGCGGAGGATCCGGTGCGAGATCACCTCCACCAGGTAGCCGAACGGGAGCCGCTTCAGCATCGAGCCGCGCAGGGTGATCTCCCAGCAGTGCTCGAACATGCGCACCTTGCGCCGGTACTCGGTCTCGTTCGACGGGGTCGGCTTCTCGGACGCCCGCGCCGCGGGCTCGTAGACCGCGCGCCGGCCGGCCTGCACCATCCGGTACGGGAACGCGAGATCGTGGCCCCACTTCGGGTCGACCTCGACGTAGTCGGAGCGCCGCACCGCGTAGATCGAGCCGTTGCCGCCCGTGATCGAGCCGAGCCGCGACTCCGCCTCGCGCTGCACCATCTCGTAGCGCCAGTAGAGGCCCTCGCGGTTGGAGCCGTCGGCCGCCTCGAGCACGAGCTGCCCGCAGACGTACGCCACGTCGGGGTCGGCGAAGTTCGCGACGAGCTGCCGCAGGGCATCCGGAGCCCAGGTCGCGTTCGCGTCGGAGAAGGCGACGATCTCGCCCGAGGTCTCGCGCACGGCCCGGTTCTGCGCCGCGACCTTGCCGCCGCGCGGGTTGACGATCAGGCGCACCCGGTCGCCGAACCGCTCGACCAGCTCGTGCGTCCGGTCGGTCGACGCGTCGGAGGTGACGACGAGCTCGAGCTTGTCGGCCGGGTAGTCGAGCGCGAGCAGGTTCTCGAGCCGTCGCTCGATCACGGGCTCCTCGTTGTAGGCGGCGACGATCACGGTCACCGTCGGCTCGATCGCCTCCTTCCGCACGGCGCGCGTGCGCACGCGGGCGAGCGCGGCGGCGCCGAGCGGGTAGAGCACGTGTGTCCAGAGGAGCGCGACCAGCGTCAGCCAGAACAGCGCTTTCAGAGCGAGCACGCCAGCGAGTCTAGCCCCGGCACTCTGTACGCTCCCGCGATGCCGGCGGGCGCCCGACACATCACCTTCGTGGTCGGTGCGCGCCCGAACTTCATGAAGGCGGCGCCCGTCCACCGCGCGCTCCAGGAAGCCGGAGTCGAGGTCACGCTCGTTCACACCGGCCAGCACTACGACGCGGAGATGTCCGACGTCTTCCTCAGCCAGCTCGGCCTGCCCAAGCCCGACGTCTTCCTCGGCGTCGGCTCCGGCACGCACGGCCAGCAGACCGCGAAGGCCCTCGTCGGCATCGAGGAGGTGCTGCTCGAGCGGCGCCCCGACATGGTCGTCGTGCCCGGCGACGTGAACTCGACGCTCGCCGGCGCGCTCGCCGCGGTCAAGCTCGACATCCCGATCGCGCACCTCGAAGCCGGCCTGCGCAGCTACGACAACCGGATGCCGGAGGAGCACAACCGGGTGCTGACCGACCACCTGAGCAGCGTCCTCCTCGTCCACTCCGAGAGCGCGCTCGACAACCTCGCGCGGGAGGGGATCGACCTCGAGCTGGCGCACTTCGTCGGCAACACGATGATCGACTCCGTCTTCGCGCACGTCGACGCGGCCCGCGCCGAGAAGCCGTGGGAAGAGCTCGGCGTGCGAGCCCGGCGAGTACGGGCTCGTCACGCTCCACCGCCCGGCGCTCGTGGACGACCCCGCGCTGCTGACCGCAACGGTCGAAGGGCTGAAGGGCCTCGCAGCCACGTATCCGATCGTCTTCCCGGTGCACCCGCGCACGCGGCAGCACCTCGTCGAGCTCGGGCTCGAGGCGGGCCTGCCCGAGGCGAGGGTCCTGCTGAGCCCGCCGCTCGGGTACCTGGCCTTCCTCGGGCTGCAGGCCGAAGCCCGGCTTCCTGCTCACCGACTCGGGCGGCGTGCAGGAGGAGACGTCGGCGCTCGGCGTCCGCTGCTTCACGCTCCGCGACTCGACCGAGCGGCCCGTCACCGTCGAGCTCGGCACGAACACGGTGCTCGGCGCGCGGCCCGATCGGATCGCCGAGATTCCGTCGCTGCTGGAGCAGGAGCAGCCGGCGCGGGAGATCCCGCTCTGGGACGGTCACGCCGGCGAGCGCGCGGCACGAGTGCTCGTCGCCGCGCTCCCGTAGTGACTGGGTCGACCGGCTCTACCGGTCGCTGAGCAGCCCGGCGATCAGCGCCCGATAACGCTCGAGCGCAACGATCCGATCAGCCTCCCTGACGACGTACTCGCGCCCCAGGGCACCCATCGCGTCGAGATCGAGCGCTCCGGAATGCGCATCGCGGATCGCCGCCGCGACGAGGTCGGGCCGGTCGGGAGCCACGACGACGCCACAGCCGACCTCGTTGACGAGGCGAGAAGTCTCGCTGTCCGCGTCGGCCGCGACGATCACCGGGCGGCCGGCGGCGAGGATGCCATAGAGGCGGCTCGGCACGACATAACCCGCGAGACCGCGGGCGAGGCCGACGTAGTGCACGTTCGCCGCCGAGAGCGACTCGCTCAGCACCTCGCGCGGCTGGTACTCGTAGAACCGGATTCGGTCCGCGTCCAGGCGCGCCGCGAGCTCCCGCAGTTCGACGTGCCGAGCGCCGAAGCCGATCACCGGCACCACCAGGTCGTCGAGGTCGCGCAGGTACGTCGTAGCGTGGATGAGCGCGTCGAGGTTCTGTGCGTGGCCGACGTTGCCGGAGTGCATGACGACGAAGCGGTCCTCGAGGCTCTTCCCGCGACTCCAGGCGTTGTCCCGCGGCTGGGGCGTGATCACACCGGTATCCACCCAGTTCGCGATGACGGAGATGCGCTCGGGGACCGCGCCCTTCGCGATGAGGCGCTCACGCATCCGGTCGCCGATCGCCACGATCGCGTCCGCACGGCGCAGGTAGAAGCTGACAAGCCGCTCGAGCACACGAATGACGATCGGATTCGTCAACCGCCCGAGTTCGGTGGCGATCTCGGGAAAGACGTCCTCGCTGATCACGAGCAGCGGCGCGCGCCTGGCCCGAGCGATCGCGACGCCCAGGTCGCCGACGATCGGCGGATCGGTCATGCAGATCACGAGATCCGGACGCGGACGCGAGATCGAGCGGAGGAAGCTGCCCGCGAGATACGTGACGTAGTTCACGGCGCGCAGGTGCAACTTCGTGCGGTCGTAGGCAGTCGACGGGGCGCGCAGGACGCGCACGCCGTTCAGGACTTCGTCCGAAGGCAGGTCATCACGGCCCTGAACGCGGCCGGTCACCACCGTGACGTCGTGGTCGACTGCCAGCGACTCGCACAGATCCGCGAGCAAGTTCGCGGTCGCCTCGACACCCGGCCGGTAGTACTGGTTGAGAACGAGCAGGCTGGGACGGCGGTCCACGCCCGAGACGGTAGCGCTCTGCCGTCGGGACGCTCGGGTCACCTGCGGAACCGCGCGCGGAACCTGCGGCGTGCACGGACGGCCACATCGCCGATCGGCGTCGAGAGTACGCGCTGCCGGGTCGACGCGACGACACGACGGCGCAAGGGGAGATACCGGAAACTCGGACGCCCGCCGAACGCGCCTCCCGGCCAGACAGCGGACGGAAGGTCGTTCGTGAGCTTGCGGAGCAGCACCGTCCTGTCGCCGATCGCTCCTTCCACCCGCCACGCGGGAACGCCGCGCACGCCGTCGAGGATCGCAAGCACCGGAGGCAGGTAGGCGTCGTCGAGGAGCATGGCGCCCCCGACCTGCAGCCGGCGCCCGAGCTGCCACCAGTCGAGAATCGCGTACGGAAACCCATGCGCCCCGTCGATGAGCACGAGGTCGAGCCCGGTCTCGGGCAGCGCCGGGAGGACGTCCTCCGACGGACCGATGATGAACTCGAGCGCGTCGTCGGCGACTCCAAGCTCTCGGCACACGGCGCGGACGCCCGCCTCCTCGTGCGACTCTGGTGTGACCGCGGTGTGCCGTGCACCGGAGGCGGCAAAGACGATCGTGCTCAATCCGGCGCCGGTCTCGAGCGTGCGCATGCCCGGGCGTGCGTGCGTCTCGATCCACTCGAGCGCCACCCACGACAGCCCCGCGCACGTGCGGCCATCCTCGTGGATGAGCGGCCGCAGGTCGCGCAGCGCTTGTGTCAGCGAGGCAGGCACGTGCGGACGATATCCCCTTGCTCTGGCTTCACCCGGCCGACCGGACGGCGTCGAGCATCTCGACGAAGCCCTGCACGCTGGCGTCGTATCCCCACCCACCCGCGATCTCGCGCGAGCGTGCCCCGAACCGCAGGCGCAGGGCGGGATCGTCCGCGAGTTGCCGCAGCGCGCCTGCCGTCGCCGCAACGTCGTCCGGAGGAACGAGCATCCCGTTCTCTCCGGAACGCAACAGGTCGTAGGCGGCGCCCACGTGCTCGGACAGCACGAGCGGAAGCCCGCATGCCGCGGCCTCGTTGACGACGACGCCCCAGGGCTCGTGCTGCGAGAGAAGCGCAAACACGTCGCAGGCGCTGTACGCCTCGACGACCTGGTCCCAGGGAACATCACCCACGAACACAGCGCGAAGCCGAAGCGCGTCGGCCAGCGCGGCGAGCCGCTCACGCTCGGGCCCGTCGCCGACGAGCACCGGCACGATCGGCGTGCCCGCCTCTGCCGAGGCGCGCAGTAACGTGTCGAGCCCTTTCTCGGCAACGAGCCGCGCCACGCACAGAACGCCAACCTCGCCGGGCTCAAGCCCCAGAGCGCGCCGCAGGTCGTCGCGGCGGCCACGGAGACGGTCGGAGCGTTCGACGTAGCCCGCCACGTCCACCGTGTTCGCGAACACGTGGATCCGCGCCGGATCGGCGCCACGCCGGATCATCGACTCCCGCGCGAGCGTCCCGGTCACGAGGATCCCGGCCGCCGAGCGCACGACGCGGGGCACGACTGTGCCCTTGATCGCTCGCCGCCAAATGGCCCGTGGGTCGCGGTCGTGGCTCTCGACAACGAGGGCATAGGGAACCCGCTTGAACCGGCACCAGACGATCGCCGCCTGCGACGCGAACGTGCTCCACCCCGATGTGACGACGAGGTCGGGGCGCTCGCGGCGCAGCAAGCTCACCACCCCCGGCGTGATCGGGTAGTCGTGGCGGAGGATGCGACGGGCGCCCGGGAGCGTGCGCCCGCGCAGGTAGACGGCGCGGTGCCGGACCTCGACCTCCCACGTTCGCGACGCGACCGTGCGTGCCGCGTACGCGACGACGAGGTCGATCCCGGGCTGGGCGGCGACCAGGTCGAGTAGAGGAGCCCGGTACGGCGTCGGCTCCGGGAAGACGGCGACGACCTTCACCGCAGGCCGAGCTTCCACGCCGCTTTCCTCGCTGTCTCCCGCACGCGGAGGATCGAGCCTGGATTCCGGTGCAGGGAGAGATTCGGCCCAAGCTTGTGGCTCGCGTCGTGCAGGGTGTAGACCCGACTCCGGCCGCCCGCGAGTCTCCGATTCTCGTCCGCCTCCTCGCCGTAGTAGGCCTCATCCTTGCCGCCGCCGAGGTGGCCGTAGGCATGCGGTTGGTGAATCGCGACGACGGCTTCCGTCGCGTCGATGACGGGGCCTGCCTGCCGAGCCCGCCAGATCAGCCAGTTGTCGAAAGCAGCACGCCCGATGGCGAAGGGAGGCATGGGGTCGAACAGCCCCGCGGGGAAGACGAACCAGTCGATCGCAGTAGGCCCGCGGGTCGTGCCCGACGACAGCGCTCGGCGACGCAGCGCCTCCGGAGCCGTGATCTCACCGTCCCCGACAACGACGTCGCGACTCTGCCCGACGAGCAGGAACTGCGCGGACGCGGACGCGACCCGCTCCACCGCCGGGATCAGATCGGGCAGCAGGATGATGTCGGCATTGACCAGGCAACGAAGCCGATGCCGAGCGATGCCGTCGACTCTGCGCAGCGCGTCGTCGAGCCTAGGAGTGCCGTGCGCGTTTCGGGCGACGCCGCCGACGTGATCGACCTGCAAGCGCGAAGCCGCGTCGCTCACCCCCTCGTCATCGCCGACGAGCACGATCTGCACGTCGTGGCCGAGTTCGAGCCAACTCGCGACGGCCCGTTCCTGCGCTTGTCCGGTGGCTCCGGCGAAGGGTTTGGGGATCGATGCCAGTGTGAACACGGCCGTCAGCCTAGAGCGAGTGGCGACGTGAGCGGAGACACTCGGGCGGTAGGCTGCCGCCGTGCCGACGCGCCACCTGCTCACGCGCGTTCCCAGGAAGCTCGCCGCCATGGCGGGTTTCGACCTCGTCCGCCGTGACGAGGGAAGCCTTCGCCGTCTCGCGGCAGCCGGAATCGAGCCGCGGTCCGTGCTCGATATCGGTGCCGCGCTCGGCGACTGGTCACGTGCGTGTGCTGCGGTCTTCCCGGCGGCGCGTTACGTCCTCGTCGAGCCGCTCGCAGAGTTCCGCCCGCCGCTCGACGCCGCGCGAAACGCGATCGGCGCGGCGGTGGTCGTCGAGGCGGCTGTCGCGGAGGCACCGGGAGAGCGCACGATCAACGTGCACGAGGACCTCGTCGGCAGCTCGCTGCTCCGCGAGCGCGAGGGCGAGAGAGTCGATGGCACGCCCCGCTCGGTGCCTGTGACGACAGTCGACGAGCTCGTCCGCGCGCACCGCCTCGAACCGCCCTTTCTCTTGAAGGCGGACGTCCAGGGTGCGGAGCGCGAGGTCGTTGCGGGCGCGAGCTCGACACTCGCCGCAACCGCTGCCGTGATCTGCGAAGTCTCGTTCTTCGACTTCTTTCACGACGGGACGCCGTTCGAGGAGCTCGTCAGCACGATGCGCGACGCACGGTTCGTCGTGTACGACATCGGCAATCTCACCCGTCGCCCGCTCGACGGCGCGCTCTCTCAGGCAGACATCCTGTTCGTGCCGGAGAACAGCCCGGCCCGGCGCGAGCACGTCTACGCGGCTCCCGACCAGCGCGCCGCCCAGACGGCCGAGTTCGCCGCTGCGATCCGGCGCAGGATCGACCATGCCAACTGAGGTGGCCGAGCTCCCTCGCATCTCGATCGTCACCCCTGCGCTGAACCAGGCGCCGTACATCGAGGCGACCCTGACCTCCGTATTGGACGGATCGGTCCCACCCGCGGAGTACGTCGTGCTCGACGGCGGATCCGTCGACGGCACCGCAGAGACGATCGAGCGGTACGCCGACCGGCTGTCGTCGTGGGCATCCCGGCCCGACGGGGGCCAGTACGACGCAATCGCGCGCGGCTTCGAGCAGACGACCGGCGACGTGATGGCGTGGCTGAACGCCAGCGACGTCTTCTTGCCGTGGGCACTCGAGCTCGTCGGCAAGTTGTTCGCACGGTTCCCTCAGATCGAGTGGTTGACCACGCAGCGGCCCATCATCCTCGACGAACACGGCATCGCAGTGCAGTCGGAGTACGTGGGCGGCTACGCGCGGGGTTCCTTTCGGGCCGGCGTGAACCTACCGGGAGGAGAGTGGTTCGCGCGGGCCGGTATCCAGCAAGAGTCGACATTCTGGCGCCGTTCACTTTGGGAGCGCGCCGGTGGTCGCATGGCCACTGATCTCCGCTACGCGGGCGACTTCGAGCTCTGGGCGCGCTTCTTCGAACACGCGGAGCCCTACGCCGCCGACGTGCCGCTCGGAGCTAGCCGCGTGCACGAGAACCAGAAGACGGAGACACTCGACGCGTACGTCGCTGAGGCACGTGGCGTCCTCGTGGCCGCGGGCGCTTCCATCGGCGGTGACCTCGCCAGCAACGCGCGTCGTGCTGTGTACCACGCTTTGGGTAGGCGCCCGCTGCGGCGGATGCCGGCTGCGATCGCCTTACCGCTGCGCGCCTCCGGCCTGCTCCACCGCGCTAGGAGCGTCGTCTGGCTCAACGGTGCGTGGGGCCTCGTTGATGACTACGTCGTCTGAGTCAAGCCGTCGGAGATAGTCCTCGCGATCCTGGTCGACGGCCCAGCGGGCAAACTCCTGCAGGTCAGCCGCCGCCTCGAGTTCAGCCCGCGAAGAGACGGTCAGCTCCAGGTCGTGGCTGAATGGACCGGGGTTCTTGAGATCGATGACGCTGCGGAAACTCGTGAAGTGGAGCGGCCGGCGGCAGAAGAGCGCGTGCGCGTGCTTCTTCGCAAGCACCACCTGGTCGGCAGTGAGCCGAGGCTGTTCGTGCAGATTCGCAAGCTGCGCGCGGTACTCGTCCGCCGTCGCCGAGTCGATCGTGAAGCCGCGCCCCGAGTAGTGGCTCGTGCCGCCGGTGACGACTGGGACGCCGAAGACCGGCGCCTCGACGCCCACAGTGCCGCGGATCGTGATCGCAAAGTCTGCGAGCTCGAAGAGCGAAAGCGTACTCACGTCCGTGTCCGGCAGCAGGAGCCGCACGTGCGGCGGCAGCTCGCCGAGCTTCGACCGGATCGCCTCGAGCTCGGGGAGCTCTCCGGTCTGTCTCTCTAGCTTGCGCTTCCAGACGTTGGCGGGGTGGAGCTTGACGATCCAGTTGAGGTGCGGATTGGCCGCCGCGCTGCGGATCGTCTCGATCAGCCACTCCTCCTGGTCCTCGAAGAGGTCGTCGCCGTAGAAGAGGTTCGCGTCCCAGAGGATGTGCGAGAAGAGGACAGCGTTCGGCTTCGCCGGATCGAGCCCGAGCTCGGTCGCCAACTCGTCCCCGCGGCGGCGGCGCGTGTGCTCGTGCAACCGCCGGCTGAGCAGGTCGACGGCGCCGTACCGAACCTCGAACTGTTCCTCGAGCTCAGTTTCCATCGCCGCCGTCCACGGCCCCGCCTCGACTTCCTCCCAGGACGCAGCGCTGAGCGAGCGAGGATGGACCCGGCTCGTCCCGGCCGCGTAGCGCTTGAGGACGAGTGCATCGTCGGAGTAGCCGCCGACGAACTGGACGACGTTCAGGTCACGGGCAAGCGCCGCCTCGAAGATCGGGCCGTAGCCGGCGTAGCGAGCCTCGTTGAACACGACCACCGCAGGGTCGAGCTCGTCGAGCACGCGCTCGGCCAGGAGCGTCAGCTCCATCGTCTCCGGAACAAGCCGGCGCACGAGCGCCTGCGCCGCAGGGTCGTGGAAGGCGACCGAGCCGTCGAACAGCCGGCGCGAGACGGTCGACAACGCGTGCTGACCAACGTTCACATCGCGATAGTGCAACTGCTTCAGCTTCTGCACGGTCAGGTCACCCGACATCAACGCGGCCGCGTCCTGCCGGGCCTTCTGGACGAGACTTCGATCGGCGAAGTCCTCGAGTTCGACGACCTCGAAACCAAACGTCTCGTAGTAGCCGGAGGCGATGCCGCGGACGGAGCGTCCGGTGAGCACGGTCGGCCTTAGCCCTTCGAGCTCGAGCGCCTTGAGAAGCATGCCCTCGAGCTTCAGTTGGTACGGCCACGCGCTCAGGCTTGCGACGAGCGCGCGCGGCCGGTCACGCCGGCCAGGTCCGCGGAGGAAGGAGTGATCCTTGGCGAAACGACGCCGGTCGCGTCGAACCATGAAAGCCTCGCCCAGGCTCGCCGGTCGCCTGACGACCTGGCTGGCAGCATGGAGCTTCTGTCGTACCGAGAGCGGCAAGCGCCGCATGAGCGAGCCGAGCACGCGGGCCAGTCTAGTTCGAAGACTCTGGCTTCCCCGCTGCCAGGATCTCCTCGTACAGGTCTGCGAACGCAACGGCCTGCGCGCGTACGGTGAACCTCGCGGCGATCGTCTCCCGCGCCGCCGTACCGAGCTTCGTCACCAACTCACGCTCCCGAAGCAGGGTGAGCACGCCGTCGGCGATTGCCTCGGGGCTCGCCGCAGCCGCGAGGTAGCCGTTCTCGAGGTGCGCGACAGCGTCCGGGATGCCGCCGGCGTGCAGCGCGACCACCGGCACCGACGCAGCCATGCTCTCCAGGATCGCGTTCGGCAGGTTGTCGGCGAGGCTCGGATGCAGCAGGAGATCGGACGCCGCGTAGGCCGTCCGGATTTGCGCTCGGTCGTCGAGGACGCCGAGGTCGACGACCGTGGCACCGGCAACGTTCGGCACAGGCACGCCGCGGGCGCCCATCACGAGCAGCGTGAAGCGGAGGTCGGCGGCGACGCGCGTGAGCGCATCCTCGAGCAGCAGCCCTCCCTTTCGCTCCTCCAGGCTGGCGACGAGCACGACCGGACCGTCGCTCGGGAGGCCGAGGATCTGCCGAGCGGCGGCCTTGTCCGTCGGTGCCAGGAACTCGTCCTCGACGCCGTTCGGGATCACGCGGACCGGGTAGTGCGCGAGCAACGGGCTCTCGCGCGTCAGGCCTTCGAGCCAGTGTGTAGGCGCCACAAGCGTCAGCGGCGCTTTCGCGTATACCCGCCGTTTGAGCCGCCAGTTGGCTGCGGTCGCGTCGCGCCTTACCGGCGGATACGTCTGCAGATGCGGGCAGGAGCCGCAGCCCGTTCGCCACCGCTCGGAGTCGAGTGAGTAGCCGCAGTGTCCGGTCATGGCCCACATGTCCGACAGCCGCCAGACGGTGGGCTTGGCGCGCGTGAGCCGCGGCAGCGCCGTGAGAGCGAACCAGCCGCCGTGGATGTTGTAGAGCTGGAGGACGTCGGCCTCACGGAACCACGGATCTCGCTTCAGCAGGAACGAGGACGCGTTCGCGACGTACTGGAGCCCGAACTCGTCCGCGGCGCGATGAGCGACCCGGTCGGCGAGCGCGACCGCGTCGGAGCGTGCGATCCGCCGCACGTCCGGATCGTCGCCGTCCTTGTGCCCGACCAGCATCCTCGAGCGGATGCCGAGCTCGCGCAGGCCGGAATGGATCTTCTGCGCCGAGCGGGCGGAGCCGCCGTACTCGTCGAAATGGCTGAAGTGGAGAACGCTCGAGAGCACGGCTGGCCGCCTGGCGGCGAACGGTACGATAGCGGAGCGATGTGGCCGGACCAGCTGGAGCTCCTGCGCTCGCCGTCCGGACTCGCACTCTCGCTCGAGGATGCCGCGCTCGAGGGAGACGAGGTGGTTGGGGGCGTCCTCGTCGATCCGCTCGGAAACCGGTTTCCGATCCGGAATGGCATCCCGCGCTTCGTCCCTGACGAGGCGTACACGGCGAGCTTCGGCAAGCAGTGGCAGTGGTACCAGGACGTCCAGACCGAGAACGAGACCTCGAATCGGTTGACGCGGGAGCGTTTCTTCGCCGGCACCGGCTGGACGCCCGACGACCTGCGCGGCAGCCTCGTCCTCGAGGCCGGTTGCGGCGCGGGCCGCTTCACGAAGGTCTTGCTCGAAGCCGGCGCGCGCGTGTGCTCGTTCGACTTCTCCAACGCAGTCGACGCCTGCCGGACGACCGTCGGCGCGCGGCCCGACCACACCCTCGCGCAGGGCGACATCTTCGCGGCGCCGTTTCCGGAGGGAGGCTTCGACAAGGTCTTCTGTTACGGAGTGCTGCAGCACACGCCCGACCCCGAGGGCGCGTTCAGGAGCCTGCTTCGGCATCTGAAGCCGGGCGGCGAAATCGCCTTCGACGTCTACCGGAAGGCCGGCCGCGTGAACCCCTGGTCCTCGAAGTACCTCTACCGGCCCGTGACGTCGCGAATGGATCCCGACCGGCTGCGCCGGATCGTCGAGTGGTACGTCCCGCGCTGGCTTCCGATCGACGACAAGCTGAGGGTCGTGCCGTTCTTCGGCCGCTACCTCGTTTCCGTCGTCCCCTGCTGGAACTACGCGGAGACGATCCCGGACGAGGACGAGCGGCGCGCCTGGGCGGTGCTGGATACGTTCGACGCGCTCTCAGCGCGTTTCGACAAGCCGCAGACGCTCGAGTCGGTCTCGCGCTGGGTGCAGAGCGCGGGCCTGCACGAGGCCGTAGTGCGCCCGGGCGGCAACGGCATCGTCGCGAAGGGGAAGGCGGCCGGCGGCTGAACCTCAGCCCGCGATGTCGGCCAGGGT
This sequence comes from uncultured Gaiellaceae bacterium, assembly GCA_963847255.1. GTDB lineage: Bacteria > Actinomycetota > Thermoleophilia > Gaiellales > Gaiellaceae > Gaiellasilicea. The sequence continues at coordinate 165,461 of CAWJYW010000010.1, read as the reverse complement.
GAAGGTCGGCGCGTCGGTCAACGCCTCCTCGACGTAGAGGAGGTGCCAGAGCTGGAAAAGGAAGAGGTTCCAGACCTTGTCCGCCACGTCCGCCCTGCCCGTCAGGTGGGGCTCGACGTAGCGCTCGACGATCTCCGGCCTGAAGAGACCCTGCGCGACTATTCGCTCCCGTGAGAGCAGGCGCTCGGCGGCCGGCCGGAGCTCGTTGCGCAGCCACTCGCCGTAGGGGATCACGAAGCCGCGCTTGGGCGCGGTCAGGAGCTCCGGCGGCAGGAGGTCGGCGACTGCGTTCCGCAGCAGCGCCTTCGGGTCGTGCGACTGCGTCCGGACTGAGCCTGGGATCCCGGCGGCGAACTCGACCAGCCGGCGGTCGAGGAACGGCACGCGCGCCTCGACCGAGTGCGCCATCGAGAAGCGATCGGTCATCAGCAGGAACTCCTCGGCCAGCTGCGTGTGCAGGTCTGCGTAGACGATCGCGTCGCGGATGTCCGTTGTGGCTGCCTCGTCGAACAGCGCGCCGAGCAGTGCCGCGGTGTCGGGCGCGTCGTTCGCGTCGACGAGGACGTGCGCTCGCTTCTCGGCGTCGGGAAAGTAGTAGGCGCGATCCGCGTAATGCCACCGCACCGGGTCGGCCCGCACGCCGGGCAGGTCGCGAAGCCCGGCTCGGACGCGCTCGTCGGCCCAACCGCCCGGGACGGTCGCGGCGATGCGGGCCGCGGTCCGGACGACGGGATTGTCCGCCCGCGCCGCGAGCTGGGCGAGCCGTCCGCGCTCGAAGGGCTCGAACTTGCCGTAGTTGCCGAACAGCTCGTCGCCGCCGGTGCCGGTCATCCCCACCTTCACGTTGCCGCCCATGAGCCGGAAGACCGGCCACGAGGGCAGGCCGCCGGCGTACGGCTCGTCGAGCGCCCACACCATCTGCAGCAGGTCGCCGGCGAGCTCGTCGGCGCGCAGGACGAGCTCGTGGTGATCCGTCCCGTAGCGTCGTGCCGTCTCGCGCGCGAGCTCCAGCTCGTCGAGCTCCTCGTCCTCGAACCCGATCGAGTAGGTCTGCAGTCCTTCGTAGCCGATCTCGTTCATCAGCCCGACGATCGCGCTCGAGTCGAGCCCGCCCGAGAGCGAGCACGCGATCGGCACGTCGCTCAGCGTCCAGCGCCGGACCGCCTCGCGCAGCTCGTCGCGCAGCCGCGCGGCGAGCTCGGGCCCTCGCTCGGCCACGTCCCCGTCGAAGCGCGGCCGCCAGTAGCGCCAGGTCCGGAAGTCCCTGCTCGCGAGGTCGTACGAGAACGCGTGCGCGGCCGGCAAGCCGGTCGACGCCCTCGACGATCGAACCTGGCCCGGGGACGTAGCGGAGGCTGAGGTAGTGGTACAGCGCGTCCCGGTTGACGTCGCGCGAGACGCCTGGAAGCGTCAGGAGCACCTTGAGCTCGGACGCGAAGGCGAGACCGCCCGTCGGCTGCGTCAGGTAGAGCGGCTTGATGCCGAGGTGGTCGCGCGCGCCGAACAGCCGGCCGCGGGCGCGATCGAGGACGACGAACGCGAACATGCCGTTGAGCTCGTCCACCATCGCCTCGCCGTGCTCCTCGTAGAGGTGCACGAGGACCTCGGTGTCCGAGTGATCGGTCGCGAACCTGTGACCCGCGGCGACGAGGCGCTCGCGCAGCTCCGGCGCGTTGAAGATCTCGCCGTTGAACACGATCCACAGCGACCGGTCCTCGTTCGCCATCGGCTGGTGGCCGTGCTCGATGTCCTGGATCGCGAGGCGCGTCGAGGCGAGCCCGACGCGGAGCTCGGGATCCCAGTGCGTCCCCGCCTCGTCGGGCCCGCGATGCTCGAGCCGGCGGACGAGCGGTTCGAGGAGCGTCGCGTCGAGACCGTTCGCGTAGCCGGCGATTCCGCACACGCTACGACTCTGCCTCGCCGAGGAAGACGAACGCCTTCGCCTCCTGGTTCTGCACGAACGGCTCGAACCGCAGCGACGGGTTCGCGGCCAGGAACTCCGACCACGCGCGACGCTCGCCCTTGTCCGGGTCGCCGTGGAAGCAGTTCCAGTCGTCGAAGACGATCACCGTGCCGCGCTGCAGGAAGTCGCGGACAAAGCGCAGGACCGGGACGGTCGACGCATACAGGTCGCAGTCGATGTAGACGACGGCGGCCTTGCCCGGCGCGAAGCGGCGCTTCGTCTCCTCGTTCAGCGAGTCGTCGTAGAAGCCCTTGACGGTGACGAGCCGGTCGGGCGGCATCCCGTGGCGCTCGCAGATGCGGCGGAACTCGTCCTCCTCGGTCTTCAGCTTCCCCGGCTCCCAGATCTTCTGCTCGTCGATCGGGTCGATCTCCGGCAGGCCCTCGAAGGAGTCGAACGCGACGTACGTGTAGTCGAACAGGTAGCGCAGCGTGTCCCACGCCATCCGCATCGTGTTCGCCTCGTGGCTGCCGAACTCGAAGTAGTAGCCCTCCATCGGCCGGTTGATGTGGTGGTAGCGCGCGATGCCGAGGAACACGTCGCGTCGGCTCTTCTGCCCGAACGGGAAGTACTCCTCGCGGATCCAGCGGTCCTGGTCGTAGCCGGCGCTCAGCGGCACGCGCTGCCAGCCCTTGTGGAGCTTCCGGTAGCCACGCTTCGCAGGCTCCGGAAGTGCGTCGTACACCCGACGCAGCGGCGCCGGCACCTTCATCTCGTCACCGCCTGCGAGCTCTCGATCTCGGCCATCAGCCGCTGGACGCGCAGGCCGTCGGCGAAGCTCGGCCGCATCGTCGCCTCCCTCGGCCGCGGCCGCCACGAACCGCGCCGCGAGCGCGGCGACAGCTGCCACCCGGCCGTCCGGGTGCGGGTCGGCGGGCTCCTCGGCGAGGACGGCGGCCGGAGCGTCGTGAGGAGTCGGAAGCCCTGCGTGGCGTCGAGCCCGGGGTTGGCAGCCGTCAGCGTCTCGTCGTCGAGGTCGATCCGCCACTCGTGCCGTTGCTCCTCCGAGCCGTTGTCGAGGATGACGGTCACCGGGACGTCGCCGACACGGCAGGTCAGCGTGAGCCGCGTCTCGGCGGCCTCGGCGGCGACCGACCTCGAGCGGGCCGAGCAGCCACTCGAGCAGGTACGAGGACGTGCGAGCCGAGCAGCCCCAGAACGCCGCCGCCCTGCCCCGGATCGCCCTTCCAGCTCGAGCGGTGCCGGCCGGCGCGCGGCCGCGTCAGCCAGACGACGTCGACCGAGCGAACCGCGCCGTGGCCGCCGTCGCCAGCGCCTCGCGAAGCGTCCGAAAGGTCAGCAGCTCCGCGAACTCGAAGTCGACCGCATTCGTCACCGGCTTCGCCAGCTCGACGAGCTCCTCCGCCTCGCCCACGCTCGCGGCGAGCGGCTTCTCGGCCAGCACCGGCACACCGGCCGCGAGCACGGCGGCCGCGACCTCTGCCTGGCGGTCTGGCGGAACCGCGATCGTCACCGCGTCCAGCCGCTGCTCGAGCAGCTCGTCGACGGAACCGCAGCCGAGCGGGACGCCGGCGGCAGCCGCAGCCTCCTGGGCGCCCGCCCGATTCGAGCCCGCGAGCGCGACGACCTCGACGCCGTCGAGGCGCCGCAGCGCCGGCACGTGCACGGCGGCGCCGAATCCGAGGCCGACGACTCCGACGCGCATCAGCGGCTCAGTTGAGAACGCGCAGCTCGGGCAGCGGCACGATGATCGACGACCGCAGGCCTCGTTCACGCAGCGCGGCGATGATCGGCTCGGCGTAGTGCCACGAGAGCATCAGCGCGTACTCGGGCTGCTCGTCGAAGAGTCGCTGCTCGTCGACGACAGGGATGTGCGTACCGGGCAGGGCGAGGCCCAGCTTCAGCGAGGTCGACTGCTCGGCGATGTACGGCATTGCGTCCGGATCGATGCCCGCGTAGTTGAGCAGCGTGCTCGCCCGGCCGGGGCAGCCGATTCCCGGGACGAGATGCCCTTCCTTGCCGAGATCCGACAGCAGCGCGCGCAGGTCGCGCTTGGACGCGCGGGCGGCTTCGCCGAAGCGGTGAAACGCTTCGAGACCGTAGAGGCCGGCGCGCTCCTCCTCGGCGAGCAGCTCTTCGACTCGTGACGAGACGGGCGCGTCTCCCTTGACGGCGTAGACCCGAATCGAGCCCCCGTAGTTCGGGATCCGGTCGACGTCGGTGAGCGTGAACCCGTACGTCTCGAAGAGCTTGATCAGCGGACGCAGGCTGTAGAACTTGAGGTGCTCGTGGTAGATCGAGTCGTACTGCACGGTCGCCAGCAGATCGAGCAGGTAGTGCGACTCCGTCACGAACGTGCCGCCGTCGTCGAGCAGGCAGCGAGACGCCGCGCATCAGATCGCCGAGGTTCTGCACGTGCGCGAACATGTTCGTCGCCGTGATCACCTTCGCCGGCCCGTATTCGTCGCGCAACTGCGCGCCGAGCTCTTCGTCGAAGAACGCCTGCACGGTCTCGACCCCGTCCTCGATCGCGATCTTCGCGACGTTGGTCGCCTCGACGCCGAGCACGCGCATCCCCTGCTGCGCGAAGCCGAGCAGGAGCGTGCCGTCGTTCGAGCCGATGTCGACGACGAGCGAGTCGGGCTCGACGGAGGCGCGCGCGATCACGGTCTCGGCGGTGGCGTGCAGGTTCCGACGGAGCGAGGCGGTGATGCCGCTGCGGTACGGGTAGTCGGGGTGGAAGAGCACCTCCGGCGCGACGACGTAGTCGATCTGGGCGAGCCAGCATGTTGTGCAGACCGTGAAGTTGAGCGGATACCTCGCCTCTGCCTCACGGAGCTGCACGGGCGTCAGCAGCGAGTCGCAGGGCGGCTGGTGGCCGAGATCGAGGATCCGCTCGAGCTCTCGCCCACCGCAGACCTGGCAGCGGTCGAGCGAGCCGAGCGGAAGATCGTGGACGGCTCCCGCCGTCGACGAGGCGGAGCTCATCCGGCGTTCCGGGCGCTGGTTGCGTCGGTCAGCACGGCCGCAAGCGTATCGACTGCCGTTCCGACTGCGGCGTCGGGCCGGAACCGGCTCTGGTAGAGCTCCTGCCCGCGGGCGGCGACGTCGCGCGCGCCGGCCGGATCGTCGACGGTCCTCGCCATCCGCTCTGCAAACGTCGCCGCATCGGCCGCGAGGAAGCACGTGACGCCGTCCACCAGGTCCGGGTTGCCGAGGGCGGCGTTCTCGTGGGCGACGACGACCGTCCCCGCGGCCAGCGCCGTGAGAATCCGGCTCCGGTTCCCGACTGGTACCGAGATCGGGGCGATCGCAGCGTGCACGCTCGCCAGGAGCCCGGCGAGATCGTCGACGAAGCCGACATGCTCGAGCTCGGGTGTCGTCGCCAGCATCGTCGCCGCCCAGCCGGGCAGCTCACCACGGCCGGCGATCACGATCCGGAAGCCGCCGCTCCCCCAGCGCTGGACGAGCTCGGGGTAGAGCTCGTGCAGGATGAAGTGGAACGCAGACCGCGAGCCGAGCGCCTGCAGCGTCCCGAGGAAGAGGAAGGTCGGGATCTCCGGCAAGCGGCCGGGGGCGCCGGCCGGCTCGGCCGGCCACGGGTACGGCTGGTATTCGGCGGTGATCCCGAGCCGCTGCAAGTGGGCTTCGGAGGACTTGGAAGACACGATCACCGCTGCGGCCCCCTCGAGCGCGTTGCGGTACGCCCGCCGCCAGGCACGGGACTTGACCATCGCTAGTGGCAGTTCGAGAGTCGCCGCGCGGCGCTCCTTCGCCTTGTAGAGCGCGTGGTACCAGGCAGTTTGGAAGCGGAGGTCTCCGAGCCAGACGACCCGTGGCACTGCCGCTCGGCGGGCTGCCCAGCCGGCGAGGAAGTCGAGGCAGAAGGATGCATCGGGCCGGAACGCAGCGACAGCGCCGAGCGCCGGGCCGAGCGAGTCCTCACGCAGGCGGACTGCGTGCCGTCTCTCCTCGAGAAACGAGTCCGCGCGGCAAATCGCCACCTCGATGCCCTCGTTCCTCGCGAATGCCTCGTACTCGCGCAGGCTGTCGGACGTCGTGTTGTCCGGCTGCGCGAGCACGACGCTCAGCACCTCGAAGCCTGTGGCTCTCAACCCGCTGACGTAGTTCCAGAAGAGCACGGTGCTGGCGCCCTCCGTCGGATGCGGCGTCCCATGCGACCAGATCGCGAGCCGGGAGCCCGCAACGCGCGGATCCTGCGCCACGCGGCAACCGTACCGGAGCGACAGGGACGCGACCGCGACTCTCTAAGCTCCTGCTGATGCTGATCGACTCAGGCTGGATCCTCGGGCTGCTCGACACATACCACGACGAGCTGGCCGCGCTCTCGCAACGCGTGCGCGAGCGCTACTGGCGCATGTGCGCGCGCGGCGACGGAGCGGTCTTCTCCGACTTCGAAGGGGAGGTTCTCTATTGCCTGCTGCGAGAGCTCCGCCCCGAGACGTTCTTCGAGATCTCGCCCGACTGCGGTTACTCGACGCTCTATGCCTACGAGGCGATCGCCGCAAACGGCAGCGGCAAGCACTTCGCGTTCGAGATCGCGCCGAGCAAGCACGGCCGCCCCACCGGGGTGGCGCTCCAGGAGAACGCGTGCCGCCCGCTCGACCCGGAGCGTTTTCAGCTGGTGCTCGGCGATGCGTCGAAAACGACCGCTCTCTATCCGGATCCGGACGTCGTGTTGATCGACTCGTGCCACGACCAGTGGTTCGCCGAGTGGTACTGGGCCGAGCTGGTCCCGCGCGTCGGGGACGTTGCACTCGTCCAGGACATCGTCTTCCACGACCGCGTTGAGCCCTCGACCGAGGCCGAGTGGCTCCTCGAGACGCTGGAGCGGGAGCAGGTGCCGTTCCTGTCGCTCGGAGTTCTCGAGCGCACGCCCGAGGCCGCTCAGGCCCGGATGGACTTCGCCCCGCGACGGCCCTACGAGACGAACTCGATTCTCCTTGCGGGAGCGCGATCCGAGATCGCTCCACTCAGCCCGGAGCTGCGAGCGCTCGACGTCGTCCAACTCGAAAACGCGTACGCGCACCCGCCGCGCAAAGGGCCTGGCTACCGCGACCTCGCGGCGATCTCGCGTCACTACGCAGCCGTGGGCGACGGTGCGCTCTCCAGGCACTACTGGACGCGAGCGGTCGCTCACGCACTCGAGGAGACGAACCGCGGGCGAGGGAAGGCGCTCTCGGAGCTCGTGACGCTCGCGGTCCGCGAACGTCGACCAGGGCGAGCGCTCGGCGTGATGGCCGTCTCCGCCGTCTACTGCCCAGCCGCTGTCCCGCGCGCCGTCCGGAGCACCGCGCAGCTGGCGCGGGCGAAGGCCGCACTCGAGCTTCGGCCTCCGGACGATCATGTCGACTGAGACGGAGCTGGTCACTCGGCACTGGGGCCAGCTCCTGCCCGACCTCGAGCGCTCCTTCTACGGCCATCCAGCCGTCCGGCGGCACGTCTATCGCGCGCTCACCGGCACCGAAGCGCCGGCCGGCCTCGGCCGGGAGTGGTTCGAGCAGTGGGCCGTCGAGACGTTCCTCGGCGACCGGGCGCCGGTGGACGAGTGCCTGAGTCTGTGCTGCGGTTTCGGTGAGGTGGAGCGACTGCTGTACCGCTCCGGCGCCTTCTCCCACTGCGTCGCGATCGACATCGCACCGGACGCGATCGACGAGGCCAAGCGAGTAGCGGCTGCGGAGGGGATCGAGTCCGCGATCGACTTCCGCGTCGGCGATCTGGACGTCGACGAGTTCGAGCCGGAAAGCGTCGATCTCGTGTGGTCGAACGGCGCGCTCCACCACCTCTCGAGCCTCGAGCACGTCCTGCAGCAGGCGTACCGCTCCCTGCGCCCAGGCGGCCTCTTGATCGCGAACGAATACGTCGGCGCCCCGCACCAGCAGCTGACCTACCGCCACCGCGAGCTCGTGAACGCGGCCGTGCACATTCTGCCTCCCCGCCTCCGCTCGCAGCGAGAGTCGACCTTCGTCCCCACACCGCTGCAGGGCCCGCGGCTCCGCACACGTCTCTTCCAGGCTTCCTTCGCGCGTCTGGACGAGGAACGGCTCGAGGGCCGGGCGCGGCGGCTCTACGGGCCCTACTGGCGCGCCGTCGAGCGGCTCCGTCGCCGACGCTTCCGGTTCGGGAAGGTCTGGGACGTCAACCCGTGGTACTTCCGCAGCGTCGATCCGTCCGAAGGGGTGCGCGCCGACGAGATCGTCCCGCTCATGCGCCGGACCTTCCCGGAGGTCGAGGTGCGCCACTACCACGGCTCGCTCCTGCACTACGCGCTCGACGATCGCTTCTTCGAGCGCTACGACGACACGTCCGAGCAGGATCGGCTCGTGCTCGACGCCCTCGTCGACCTCGAACGCCGGCTGATCGACGCTGGCGAGCTGGCGAGCGACCACGCCGTGATCGTCGCCCGCAAGCCCTCCTAACCCTCTACGGAGCGGGCGCGAAACCGGAACAGAAGCGGCGCGACGGTGAGGATGACTCTGCTGCCGACCGCCAGGCACACGAGCTCCGCCACCACGAACAGCACCAGAAGACCCTCGGTCGACTCGACGACGTGGCGACGGAGGAAGAAGAGGGCGGTCACAAATGCGCAGGCCAGCACAACGCCCCAGTCCTGAAACGGGATCGACGCACGCCGTCGTGCGAGAAGCTGGAGCACGACACGGAACACGAGCGCCTGGAGCAGCAGCGCCGCGGCCGCACCCGGCGCCCCGAACAGCGGCACGAAGGCGACGAGCGAACCGATGGCCACGCCGTTCGCGAGCAGTCCGAGCTTCGCCACGGTCGACGAGACGCCGGTTGCGTACAGGACGCCGGTGGCTGCCTTTCCCGAGCTCTGGAGCAGCACGAGCACGAACCACGGCGCGAGGAACACCCAGGCTGCAGTGAGCTTGTCGTTCGTGAGGAGGGAGATCAGCTGGTCGCCGAAGAGGACGAACGGCACGGCGACCATCGCGATCGCCAGGTGCACCGCCGCCCAGACGCGACCGGTCACGGCAAAGGCCGTTCGTTCCTTCGCCTCCTCCAGCGTTACGGGCCAGGTGGCGCGGTTCACCGCGTTCATGCCCTGGAGAAACAGGCTCCGGTACGCGAGCGAGTGAGCGTAGTTCCCGAGCTGAGCGAAGCCGGAGTAGTTCGCGAGCAGAATACGCTCGAACACCGGCTGCACGGCCTCCAGCGCCTGCGTCGGCAGGAACTGGCGCTGCCCCAGCCTGGTTCGCAGCAGGCCGAGGCGCGGCACCAGGTACGGCTTGAGCACGACGAGGCTCATGACCAGGGCGGCGACGCTCCCGGCCAGGCTGCCGACGAAGAGGGAGAGCCCTCGCAGGTCGAAGACGTACAGCGCAACGAGGAGCACGACGGCGTTCGACAGCGCCTGCACGATCAGTGAGAGCGAGAACCACGACGCCTTGCCTTCCACCGTCAGGACGTCGACGGCGATCGTCCACGGCGTCGCGAGGATCGCCCCCAGCAGCACGAGCGCGAGCCCCTTGAGCGGCACTTCGTCGAGCAGGTTCACGTGACCACGAAGCGCGAGAGCCCCCGCGAGGATCAGAACGGCCCAGCCCGCTGCGAGCAGGGCAGTCCGCGCAACGAGCGTGCTGATCAGCCGTCGCCGCTCGGGCAAGCCTGACCCGGCGAACGTGTTCGAGATGAAGAACGTCGTGCCGAGCGTGGCGAGGATCGAGCCGAATCCAGCGATCGTCGCGCCGAGCGCGAAGACCCCGTAGTTCGCCGGCCCGAGGATGCGCGTCGCCAGCGGCAGCGTGATGAAGGAGATCGACGTTGTCACGACCGAGCTCGCGAGGTAGGTCCCGGTCCGTGAGGTGAGTCTCGAATCGGCGCGAGAACCTCCTCGGAGGGCGCCCCGTAGCAACCGCCGTGGCACGCGCTAACCGCGGGTGGCGAGACAGTGGAGCTTGTAGCCGAGCCCCTGCATCGCACAGCTGGGCTTCGAGCTCCTGCCGGCGCCCGCCCTCGTCGACCCAGTCGGCCAGCGCGTCGCCGTCGAGCGACGCTCCCTCGTAAGGCGTGCGGTACGCGAGCCATTCGAGGATCGGCTGGAGCGACGCCACACGCGTGGTGAGGTGATCGACGTCGAAGCCCTGTTCCCCGAGCAGGCGCGTCAGCGTTCGGGACGAGAAGTAGACGAGGTGGTTCCGGCCATCGAAGGTCGCGGCACGCTCGTGCAGGACGCGGCAGGCCAGGCTGTCGACGTTCGGTGTGATGATGTAGAGCGCGCCGCCGGGCGCGAGGATGCGCCGGATCTCGGCGAGCATTCGCCGCGGCTCGTTCACGTGCTCGATCACCGAATTGAGCGCGACAACGTCGAAGGAGCCGTCCTCGTAGGCGGCCTCCTCGAGCGGCGTGTCGATCACGTCCAGCCCGAGCTCGTCCTGAGCGTACGCGCGTGCACGGTCGCTGAACTCGATCCCACGCCCCTGCCAGCCGCGCTCCTCAGCGAGCTTCAGGAACAGCCCGATCGAGCAGCCGACGTCCAGCAGCCGGCCGTCTCGACGGAACGGCTCCAGCTCGTCGAGGAGCTCGCCGAACTTCTCGCGATCCATCGCCAGCTGGCGCTCGGATAGGAGCACGTCGACCCAGAGATCGTTGGAGCCACCCGTGCGGTACTCCTCCTCCACGAGCTCCTCGCGCACCTGCGGATTCGAGAAGACGAGCTCGCAGGTGTCGCAGCGGACGAACGTGAACCCGCCTTTCGTGAAGAGCGTCCGCCACTCGGCGCTGCCGCAAGCCGGGCAGTCCACGATCCGGGCGTACCGCTCGGCGAGCATCCCGGTCGCGGGATCGACGAGCGCGGCCAACTCACGCTCGCGCGCCGCGAAATACCGGTCGCGCCCGGTCTCGGTGTCCAGGCGTCACGCGGCAAGCATGCCGGAACGCAGCGGACATCGGCCCGGCCGATCCGTCCGACGGCCGCGTAGAGTTGCGGTCGTGCCGTCCCTGCTTCGGCTGCTCGGTCGGCCCGTACGGGCTGTGCTGCGGACGACCGGGCTCGACCTGGTTCGCTATCAGGTGATGCTGCCGGGAGACCGCGAGCACGACCGGTTCGCAGTGCAGGCATCGATCGACCCATTGCCGGATTCCGTGCGCAAGCGATTTCCTTTCCCGGCTCCGCCGGAGGGCGAGCAGTTCCTGCCACCGGAGCCGCCGAACGGCCGCGATCTGATCGAGGACCTGATCCGCGAGCGAGGGGCATCGGTCTTGCTCGAGATCGGTTCCTTCCTCGGCGGCAGTGCGCTGCGCTGGTTGCGCGCCTCGCCGGACATCGTTGTCGTCGCGGTGGATCCCTGGCAGGACGGCTGGGCCGGCGACTACCTCGCCGGGCTCGGCTACCCCGACCAGCGCGAGCGGCTGAACGCGTCAGATGGCCTCTTCGAGATGTTCCTGCGGAACGTGCAGCCATTCGCCGATCGGGTCGTGCCGGTCCGGGCGACGAGCCCCTCCGGTACTCGACGAGCTCGCCGCGCTCGGCCTGCAGCCGGATCTCGTCTTCATCGATGCGGCCAAGCTGACCGGCGACCTGGTGACGGCGAGCGAGCTCTGGCCGGAGGCGATTCTGACCGGCGACGACTGGGGCTTCAGCCGCGACACAACGCGTCCGATGCGCGAAATCGTGACGCGGTTCGCAGAGCGACGGCAACTGGCGGTCGATGCGCAAGTCGGAGACGTGGGTCATCGCCAACGAGCGCGAGACGGTGACTACGCTAGACCCGTGAGCACGGGCATCTACATCGTCGCCGAAGCCGGCATGAACCACGACGGGAGCATCGGCAACGCCGGGAGGCTCGTGGACGTCGCGGCCGAGTGCGGCGCAGATGCCGTCAAGTTCCAGCTCCACGACGCGGCCGCCGAGACGACCGCCGACGCGCCCGACACCGCCCTACTTCGGCGCCGAGCCGCGCTACAGCTACTTCGAGCGGACGGCATTCAGCGACGACGAGTGGCGCAGCCTGCGGGCGCGCTGCGAGGAGCGTGGCGTCGAGTTCGTGTGCTCGCCGTTCTCCGTCGAGGCGGTCGACCGGCTGGAGGCGATCGGCGTCGACCGGTACAAGCTCGGCTCCGGCGAGGTGACGAACGTGCCGCTGCTCGAGCGGCTGGCCGAGACCGGAAAGCCGGTGCTCCTCTCGTCCGGGATGAGCTCGTGGGAGGAGCTCGACCGGGCCGTCGAGATCCTGCGCACCTCCCGCTGACCGTCCTCCAGTGCACCTCGGAGTACCCTTGCCCGCCGGAGCACGTGGGGCTAAACGTGATGCTCGAGATGCGGGAGCGCTACGGCTTGCCGGTCGGCCTCTCCGACCACACGCTGGGCACGGCCGCGTGCGTCGCAGCGGCAGCGCTCGGTGCGGCTGCGATCGAGAAGCACTTCACCCTCTCGAAGCAGATGTACGGCCCCGACGCCTCGATGTCGCTCGAGCCGGACGAGCTGGCCCGGCTCGTGCGCGACGTACGCGACGTCGAGCGGATGCTCGCCGCGCCGGTCGACAAGGACGACCTGGCCGGCGTCGCCGACATGAAGCGGATCTTCGAGAAGAGCGTCGTCTCGACGCTCCCGATCGAACCGGGCGTGGTCATCGGTCCCGAGATGGTCGCGATCAAGAAGCCCGGCACGGGGATTCCTGCCGCGCGGTTCGCAGAGGTGGTCGGCCGCCGGTCGACACGTGCGATCGCAGCCGACACGGTGCTCACTGAAGACGACGTCGACTGGAACGGACGGCCCGCGTGAGGAAGGTCTGCGTCGTCGTCGGGTCGCGCGCCAACTACTCCAGCATCAAGTCCGCGATGAAGGCGATCGAGGATCACGCGGAGCTGGAGCTACAGCTCGTCGTCGGCGCATCCGCGCTTCTCGACCGTTACGGCTCGTCCGTGAACGTGATCGAGCGCGATGGCTTCAAGCCCGTCGAGCGCGTGTTCATGCTGATCGAGGGCGAGACGCCGAGCACGATGGCGAAGTCGACGGGCCTTGGTCTGCTCGAGCTACCGACCGCCTTCGAACGGCTGAATCCCGACATCGTCGTCACGGTCGGCGACCGTTTCGAGACGATGGCGACAGCGCTCGCAGCCGCCTACATGAACATCCCGCTCGCTCACACGATGGGCGGCGAGGTGTCGGGCACGATCGACGAGAGCATCCGCCACGCGGTCACGAAGTTCGCCCACATCCACTTCCCAGCGTGCTCCGAGGCCGCCGAGCGGATCGTGAGGCTGGGGGAGCCGGAAGACACCGTGTTCAATGTCGGCTGCCCGCGCATCGATCTCGTCGCGGACGTTCTCGCGCACCCGTGGAACGGGCTGGAGCACCTGTTCGAGGTCGGTGTCGGCAGCGAGCTCGATCTGGACGCGCCTTTCGCGATCGTCTCTCAGCACTCGGTGACGACGGAGTACACCGAGGCGAGAACACCAGATCGCCGAGACGCTCATGGCGGTGCGAGAGGTCGACATCCCGGCCGTCGTGCTCTGGCCGAACGCCGACGCCGGTGCCGAGGAGATCGCCCGCGGCATCCGCAAGCTCCGTGAACGCGGCCTCGACAACAAGATGCACTTCTTCAAGAACCTGCCGACGGAGACCTACATTCAGCTGATGGCCCGAACCGCGTGCCTCGTCGGGAACTCGAGCTCGGCCATCCGCGAGGGCTCCTTCATCGGCACGCCCGCCGTGAACATCGGGACGAGACAAACGGGCCGGCAGCGAGGCACGAACGTAACGGACGCCCCGCATGAGCGCGAGTCGATCGTCGCCGCACTCCAGCGGCAAATCGAGCACGGTCGCTACGAGTCGGAACCGATCTACGGGGACGGTCACGCGGGCCAGCGGATCGCCGACGTGCTGTCGACGGTCGAGCCCTCCATCCAGAAGCGGATCACGTACTGATGCAGGCACTCGGGCTGATCCCGGCACGGGGCGGCTCGCGCGGGATCCCCGGCAAGAACCTCGCGCTTCTCGGCGGGCGATCGCTCCTCGCGTGGACGTGCGAGCAGGCGCTCGCGAGCGATCGGCTCGCGCGCCATGCCGTTTCGACGGACTCGCCGGAGATCGCGCTCGCCGCTCGAGAGCTCGGCGTCGAGGTGATCGACCGCCCCGCGGAGCTTGCCGCCGACGAGACGCCGATGCTCGACGTCGTGCAACACGCGTTGGCCCAGGCTCGCGGCGCGGACCCGGTCGTCCTTCTCCAGCCGACGTCGCCGCTTCGTCGCCCTGCTGACATCGATGCGGCGCTCGAGCTCTGGGAGCGGACGGGCGCGGACTCTGTGGTCTCCGTCGTTCGGGTTCCGCACTCGTTCACGCCAGGCTCACAGCTGCGTCGCGACGACGACGGCCGACTCACGCCCTACCCCGGCGGCGAGCACGCGGTGTCCCGCCAGGAGAAGGCCGTGCTCTACGCGCGGAACGGGCCGGCGGTGCTCGTCGTCCGCGCGGACACCGTGCGCCAAGGGTCTCTTTACGGAAACGACTCCCGTGCCTACGAGATGGCGCCTGAAGACTCGCTCGACGTCGACGAGCCGCTGGATCTCGAGCTCGCGGCCTTCCTACTCGAGCGCCGCAACCGCCTCGGCAACCGCGGTGCCGTCACCCGCTGACGGCGGTACGGTAGGCAGCCTCGTGACCGCGAGCTGATGCCTCCCACGTAAACGACGCAGCGCGCTCTAGACCAAGGCTCGCAAGGTCCTCCTGCCGCTCCAGCGCGTCCTCCACCGCGGCGGCTATCGCGGCCGGGTCTGTCGGATCGAAGAAGATGGCCGCGTCGGCGCACACCTCGCGCAGCGACGCCGCTGTCGAAGCTGCGACCGGGGTACCGCAGGCCATTGCCTCGAGCACTGGTGCGCCGAAGCCTTCGTAGAGGCTCGGGAAGACGAGACACGCGGCACGCTGATAGAGCCGGACAAGCTCGGACCGCGGCACAGTTCCGAGCGACTCCACCCCGGCCCCGGAGAGGGCTTGCGTACCCGACCCGGTGAGAACGAGCCGAAGGTTGGGCCGGGAACGGCGAAGGAGCACGAAGGCATCGAGCAAGCGCGCATGGTTCTTGTGCGGCCACGTCTGCGCGGGATACAGCAAGAAGTCCTCCCGTCCGCTCTCCACCGGCTTGAAGGTGTCGTGGTCGACGCCGTGATGAATCATGTGGACACAGGACGGATCGAGTCCCAGTCTCGCGAGAGCGCGATCGCGGACGAAGTCGCTCGGCACGATCACCGCATCGGCTCGACGCGCGGCTCGGTCGTACGCGACTCGCCGGAAGGCTCGCGTCCGAACCGAGAACAGCTCGGGGAGGTCGAGATGCTGCACGTCATGGAGAGTGACGACGTTGGCGGCCCGAGTGGACGGCAGCGGAACCGTAAACGGGTAGTGAACGACGTCGAGCCCGTCGTAGTAGGAGCGCAATCGACGCCGACGCAGCCACGCCCAGGCGAGACCCCCAAGCTTCCCCGACGGATGTCCGTCGACAACGGCCACGGGCAACCCGTCTATGGCCCCCACGGCGCGCGAGGGAATGATCGCAACGAGATCGAGGCCGGAACGAGCGCCGAGGGCCCGGCAGAGGGCGCGTGCGTACGTCTCGCTGCCGCCCATCTCTCCGGGCACGAGCGTGAGCATCGACATGCCGACGCGCATTACGATTCGATCCCGAGTTCGTAGGCCTCAACCGTCAGCTGCGCAGCGGCGTGCAGAGAAAAGCTCGCTTCCGCGCGCGCTCGGCCTTCGGCACCCAACCGCCGCCGAAGCTCGGCGTCCGCGAGCAGCCGCGCGACGGCCGCGCGCAAGCCAGGTAGGCGCCGCGGCTCGACCAGCAGGCCCGTGACGCCGTCCTCGATCGCGTCCACGAGGCCGCCGACCGCCGTCGCGACCACCGGTCGGCCGTACGCCATCGCCTCGTGCGCGACGAAGCCGTAGCCCTCGCGCCGCGACGGCACGCAGACGACGGCCGCCCGCTCGTAGTACGGCCCGAGCTGCGCGTGCGGCACGAAGCCGACCGCCTCCGGGACCGCGATCGGCCCGGCGCCGACGATCACCCGCGGCAGTCCTTTCGTCGCCGCCAGGAACTCGTGGATTCCCTTCTCGGGCGAGAGGCGGCCGACGAAGAGCACGTGCGGCGGCTCCTCCGGCTCGCCGACCGTCTCCGGAATCTCGACGCCGCTCGGGATCACGCGCACCTCGCGCGCGCCGAGCTCGCGCGCCGCAGTCGCGAGAAACTCCGAGGCCGCGATCGCGAGCTGTGCCCGGCGCAGGATCGGCCGGAAGAGCCACGGCGCACGCCGCGCGAGCTCGACGTCACGTGCCCCAGAGCTGGACGACGAACGGCTTGCCGGTCGCGAGCGCGGCGAGCCCGGACGGCAGCCAGTGCGCATGGACGAGGTCGGCATCGCGTGCGGCTCGCCGCGCGGCGCGTGCGTAGCCGAACAGAAACGCAGGCAGGAACAGCACGAGCCAGGGTCTCCGACGCAGGTTTCCGGGGATCCCGTGCCCGTAGGCGATGCCGAAGTGCCGGAACGACGCCGGCGAGACGACCTCGACCTCCACTCCCTCCGCACGCACGGCCTCGACCGCGTCACGGACGAAGAGGCCCGGCCACGTCCCGCTCGTGCCGCGGGTACGAGGTCGTCAGGACGACGACCTTCACTGGAGGCGGCGGGCGAAGACGATTGGCGCCGCGAGCGCGAGCATCGCGAACGCGAAGAAGTAATAGAACGACATCGTCAGGTAGAAGGCGTTCGCCGCGATCGTCCCCACGAGCGCCGCGGTCATCCCCCACGCGAGCGGACGGATCCGCGGCGACCCAAGCGTCCGCCCGATCGCGCGCAGCCGCTTCAGGCGCTTGAAGACGTAGAGGAGAAACGCGACGAACAGCGCCGTGCCGACGACCCCGGTCTCCACCAGCGTTGCGACGTAGAACGAGTGGGGCCCGAAGTTCGTCCGCCCGGTCACGAACTCGTAGTAGACGGAGAAGTTGTTCAGCCCCAGTCCGAAGAGCGGGTGCGACGAGAGCACGTCCGGGATGAAGCCGTACACGTCGAAGTGCGTCGACGTCCCGTTCGCCGAGGTGTCGATGCGCGTCCGCAGAACCTGCTCGAAGAAGTCCCACCGCGCGGCCAGCACCAGCGCGAGGACGGCTGCAACGCCGCCGAGCGGCAGGAGAAACTCCGGCGTGAACAGCTTTCGCCGGTAGGGAACCGCCAGCACGAGAAGCCCAGCGCCGAGCCCCAGGAGGCCCGACCGCGAGAGCGTGGCCAGCTCGACGACGAGGAGAAACGCGAGGATGACGGCGAGCGGGACTTTCAGCCGGTGGCCCTTCTCGAGCCTGAGGTACAGCGGGGTGAGCACGAGCAGCGGGATCACGAGCTCGATCCCGAGGTGGTTCGGGTCGCCGGTGAGCGCGTTGGGCCGGAAGACGCTCGCGCCGCCGATCGCCCCGTAGATGTTGATCTGGCTCGCACCGCCTGTGATCGGCGAGAGCACTGACTGGTCGAGGTTGATCCCCAGCACCTCCGCCGAGCCGAGCTGGACGATCCCGTAGACGGCGTTCGCGACGAAGCCCGCCATGAACACCGCGAACGCCGCCCAGTAGAACCGCTCGCTCCGCCGGACCAGGTAGGCGATCCCGACGACGAGGAACAGGAAGTGGAGGACGAACTTGAACATTCCCTTCGCCCACTGGGCGAGCGCCTGTTCCGTCTCGAGGTTGTAGAAGCCGATCAGGTAGACGAGGAGGAAGGCGAGGAAGAAGAGCGCAGCGACGGCCGCCCCCCAGGCGAGCCTCCGGTCGCCGGTGCCGAGCCGCGTGCCGGCGAACGCGATCAGGAAGAGCGCCGTGAGGACGTCCGAGAGGCTGAGCGTGTCGCCGAGATTCCACTGCAGCTTCGCGAACGTGACCGTGAACACGGTCGCGAAGAACAGCGCGTCGATGACCGGGCCGGGCCTGGCGCTCGTCACAGCGAGCGGACGAGCTCCGCGAGCTCCTCGGCGCGGGCACGGCGCGAGAGCCGGTGGCGTGTCGCCTCCGGGATCTCGGTTCCAGGCAGGCCACCGTTGGCGAACCGCTCGTGCAGCTCGGCGAGCGCGCTCTTCAACGCCTCGACGTCGTCGGGCGGCGCGATCACGCCGGCGCCGGTCTCGCGGATCAGGTCTGCGGCCGCCCCGTCGGGCGGCACCGCCGCCAGGATCGGCCGCTCCGCGGCGATGTACTCGAAGACCTTGCCGGAGAGAACGCCCTTGCCGCGGCCGCCTGCGTCGGGGATCAGGAGCAGCAGCGCTTCGGAGTCCCGCTGCAGCTCGAGCGCCGCCTGGCGCGGGGCGTACGGGATCAGCTCCAGCCGGTCGCCGAGCCCTCGCTCGTCCGCCCACGCGCGGTCGGAGGAGCGGAAGTCGCCGAGGAAGCGCGCCTGGACGTCGAGGCCGGACTCGTCGAGCGCCGTCAGGAACGGGCGGGGGTCGCGCTTGCCGAAGAAGCTGCCCGTGTGCGTGATCCGGAAGCGGCCGGTCGGCGTGTAGTCCAGCCCGGCGAAGTCGTCGAAATCGCAGCCGTTCGAGATCGTCACCACCTTGCCGCGCGGCGAGAAGCCTCGCGCCTCCTCCGCGATCGCGTCCGAGACGCAGGTGATGGCGTCGGCCGAGTGCGCGACGAGCCGGGCCACGCCCTCGTCGACCTTCTCCTTGGCGCGGACGGCCATGTTCTCGGCCCGGCGGTGAGGATGCGCGACGAGGGAATCGCGGAGATCGGCGACCCACTTGGCGCCCGTCGCCTTCTTCACCGCCGCCCCGACCAGGTGCACCGAGTTCGGCGGCGAGGTGGTCACGACGACGTCGATCTTCTCCTTGCGCGCGATCCGGATCGCCGCGGGAATCGCGGTCAGGTTCCAGCTCACGTTCTCGTCCGGCACGAGCAGCCGGCGAGATGCAAGCCGGGCGTGGACGAGCGCGCGCTCGAATCCCTCCTTGCCGTACAGCTCCTCGGCGGGCTTTCGGCCCTTGGGGCCGATGTAGCGCGCGCGGTGCACCCAGGCCTGCGTCGGGACGCGCAGATCAGCATCCTCGTGGATCCACCTCGGGTTGTCGGGCGCGAGCACGTGCGTCTCGATGCCGAGCGCCGGGAGGTACTGGGCGAACTTGAGCGGCCGCTGGACGCCGCCGCCGCCGGCCGGCGGGAAGTAGAGCGAGACGAGCAGAAGCTTCATGCCCGGCGATGGTACTGGGCGCGGCTACGGGACGACGTAGAGCGTGTAGCGGCTCGTCGCGGTAGACCGAGTCGAGCTGCGGAACGATGTCGAAGCGCCGCCGGTCGAGCACCAGCCAGCCCGCTCCGGCCCGGCGCGGAATGGCCACGTCGCCGGTGCGGAAGAAGCGGATGTTCTCCGCCCGGCGCTCGAACGGCCGGTTCTCCTCGGTGTCGGCGACGTGGCCCGGCGGCGCGGCTGCGATGTAGACAGGCGCCTCGGCCGCGATCCGGTAGCTCGTCTCGAGGTCGGAGTAGACAACGTCACCCATCCGGCACGTCCTCGCGCAGCGCCTCGACGAGGCCCGGCGTCAGCGGGCTCGCGATCCGCGCCGGAGACGGGCTCCAGTTGGCGGCCGCGTGGACGGCCACCGGCAGCACGAAGAGCGCCGCCGCGAGACCGACGACGGCGCCCGGCCGCTCGACCGCCGGACGCCGCCACAGGCCGATCCCGAGCGCGACGACCCCGCCGACGACCGCGAACCAGGTCACGAGCGCCGGCCCGCCCTCGTGGAGCGCGTAGTCGAACTCGCCCGGATAGGCGAGCTGGAGCGCGATCCCGCCCGCCAGCGCGAGCGGGAGGACCAGACCGCGCATCAGCGCGGCCAGCACGGCGAAGCCGCCCGCGAAGGCGAACGAGAGCGGCCAGAACCCCGCCGCGCGCCTGGACTGCGAGATCGAGACGAGATCCGAGAACAGGACGAAGAGGGGCGCGATGAGCATCACCGCGGCGACCGCGAGGAAGCCGCCGAGAACGTAGGCGGCCCAGCGCCGGCGGAGCGCGAGCCCGGCGAGAGGGACGAAGAGGAGCGCGACGATCGCGATCGCGCCGGCCCGGCCGAAGACCTCGGGCGCGAGCCGGTAGCTCGTGTCCGAGAAGACGTCGAGCTGACCCGCGTACTGCGTGAACGCCCGCTGCAGCTCGTCCCTCCCCGGCGCATGCGAGGCGGTGTCGCGAACGACAGGGAGCAGCCAGACGAAGAACGCGGCCGCGGGGAGCACGAGCGCGGCGAGCGCCACTGCGATCCGCCTGAACTCCTCCCGCGCCACGAGCGAGCGGACGACGAGGAAGCCCGCGAAGGGCAGCCAGAGAAAGATCGCGTAGGTCGGATGGACGACCGCCAGGACGAATCCCGCCGCGGCGACCGAGGCAAGCACCTGCCGGTTCGGCCGCTCGACGTAGGCGAGCGCGAGTGCGAGCGCGGCCGGGACGAGCAGCTGGCGCGAGGCCGTCGCGGGTAGCGCCAGTGCCGTGTAGGCGCCGCCGTGAGCCGGCGCGAACGCCGTGACGCCGACCTGGGCGCACACGACCGCGACCGCCGGGCCGACGCGCCGGAAGAGCGCGTAGCCGGCCTCGTAGGCGACCAGAAGCGCCAGCGGCGCGAGCACGGAGGCCTCGTGCAGGACGACCTCGGACGGATCGAGGAACGCGACACGTGCGACGAGCGCCAGAAAGCCGTGCCAGAGCGGGAAGGCGTAGCCGGGATGCGGGCCGCCGTCGGCGAACTCCTCGACCGCCCCGAGCGAGAGGGAGTCGAACGCCTCCAGCTTGCGGACGCGCGCCAGGTGGAAGAGGCCGTCGCCGCCGATCTCGCCCGCGACGTGCCACAGCAGCACGCCGAGCACGGCGCCGGCGCCGAGCACCCACCACCGCCCCGGAATCCGCTCGGGCCTCGGCGCGCGCCGCACGAACGGGAGCGCCGCGACTCCGGCTCCGAGCAGCAGGAGGAGAGCGAGCGTGAGCGACGCGCCGGCGAGGAACGTGACCGCGAGCGCACCGAAGAGAAGCGTGAGCGACCAGGCGAGGGTGACCGACGCGCCCCGCAAGCCGAGAGCCCGCGCGACCACGGCTCCCGGCAGCAGCAGGATGCCGGTCGCGAGCGCGAGGCGCAGCAGGGTCATCGCTCGAGCAGCTCCGGCATGCGCCCCGACGCAAGCCAGTCGGCCGCGTCGCGGTACATGCGCCCGCGCTCGTCTCGGAACAGCCGCGCGCGCAGCCGCAGCGACAGGCCGAGCAGCCGCCGCGCCCGCTCGGCGTAGCGCACGCCACGGTGCTTCGCGAGGAATCGCAGGTGGCCGCGGACGTTCTCACGGAACATCCGCCCTCCATGTGACGCACCCCCGACGTGCACGCACTCGGCACCCGGGAAGAACAGAACCTTCCAGCCGGCCTCCCCGAAGCGGTAGCACCAGTCCGTCTCCTCGCTGAAGAGGAAGAACGACTCGTCGAGAGGGCCGACCTGCTCGACGGCTTCGCGCCGCACGAGCATGCAGGCGCCCATCACGACCTCGACCTCGCGCTCCTCGTCGTGCTCGAACCCGCCCGCATAGAACGCGTTGAGCAGCTGCGAGCCGGGCGCGAGCTTGCGCAGGAAGAAGTACTCGGTCGCGAGCCGCCACAGCGTCGGGAAGCCGCGCACCGAGCGTTGCAGCGTCCCGTCGGTGTTCAGGAGCTTGGGGCCGACGACCGCGGCCTCAGGATGGGCGTCTGCGAACTCCACGAGGCGTGCCAGCGAGCCGTCGGTCAGCCAGGCGTCGGCGTTCAGCAGCAGGAAGTAGCGGCCGGTGACGGCCGCCATGCCCGCGTTCCAACCCGAGGCGAGCCCCAGGTTTTCCCGCTCGATCAGGCGTGCCTGCGGAAACAGCTCGCGGACGACGTCGACCGTGCCGTCGGTCGAGCCGTTGTCGACGACCACGACCTCTTCGTCCCGGACGCTCTCGATGCTCTGCTCGATCCACGGCAGCGCGTTGTAGGTGACGACGACGACGCTCGCGTCAGGCATGGGTGGCAGTCGGCCTCCCGCGGAGCCCCTCCCAGAGCAGGATCGCGCCGCCGGGAATCGCCATCGCGACGGTGACGAGGAAGAAGAGGAAACCGGCCGCGAACGCCTGGTCGGCGTCCACCCCGACGCCGCCGAGGAAGCTGACGAAGAACGCCTCGCGGACGGCGAACCCGTTCAGCGTGAACGGCACGAGCAGGACGAGGAAGAAGAGCGGGCCCATCACGTAGTAGATCCGCGGCGAGAGGTCGATCCCCACCGCCGCGCGCCGTCGCCCAGATCGCGAGCACCCGCACCGCCTGGATCGCGACCGTGAACACGAACAGCCCGACGAGCAGGCCGGTGCGGTCGCGGAACACATGGATGCCGTCGTAGACCGCGCGCACGGGCCGTTCGAGCCTCAGCCGCCGCAGCAGCGGCGCGGTCGCGCGCAGGATCGGCCGCGCCGAGCGCGAGAACATCAGGAAGGCGAGCAGGAACGTCAGGAGCACGAACGCGCCCTCGATCCAGAGGTACGCCCCGACGTCGTAGCGGCCGATTGCCAGCAGGAAGCCCACAGCGCCGAGGAGCACCGTCGCCGCACCGCCGAGCGCCCGTTCGAGCAGCACGATCGCGGAGATCGCGCCGAGCCGCGCGGGGTGGCGACGGGAGGTCTCGAGGATCCGGACGGCGTCGCCGCCGATCGAGGTGGGCAGGATCTGACCCGCCGTGTAGGAGACGAAGTAAGCCCGGGTCAGCCACGGCAACCGCTCGTGCATGCCCTGCGACCTGAGCAGCCGGCGCCAGCGCTCGGCCATCGGCACGACCGTGAGCGTCATGATCGCGACCGCGAGCAGGAACCACCACGGGCTCGCGTCGGCGAGGACCTCGGCGGTCTGGCCGATGTCGACCTTCCAGACGAGATAGGCGACCGCGAGGCCCGTCAGCGCGAGCGTCGCGAGGACGCGGATCCCGCGCTTCATGCGCCGCGGTCGCGGATCCGCCCGAGCGCCTCGATCACATCCGCGATGTCGTCGTCGGAGTGGGCGGGTGACAGCGGCAGCGAGAGGATCTCGTCGCCGGCTCGCTCCGCAACCGGAAGTGATGGCTGGTCCGGGTAGCGCTCCCGGTACCAGCTGAGGCGGTGCACCGGCAGGAAGTGGATCGACGTCGAGATGCGCTCCGCCGTGAGCGCACGTTGCAGCTCGTCGCGGGTCAGGCCGAAACGGCCCGCATCGACGCGGACGACGTACAGGTGCAGCGCATGCGTGTCACGCGGATCGCGGGCGAGAGGCTCGATTCCCTCGAGGTCGGCGAGACCCTCGTCGTAGAGCGCGAACTGCCGCTGCCGCGCCGCGGTGTGCTCGGGCAGCTTGTCGAGCTGGACGAGGGCGATCGCCGCGAGAACGTCGGAGAGGTTCGCCTTGTAGCCGGGAACCGTGATGTCGTACAGCGAGCCGTCGCCGCGGCGCATCAGCCGGAGATTCCGGATCGCCTCCGCGACGTCGTCCCGGTTCGTGGAGACGAGCCCGCCCTCGCCCGCCGCGATGTTCTTGGTGGCGTAGAGCGAGAAGCAGGTCGCGTCGGAGAGCCCTCCCAGCTTGCGGCCGCGATAGGCGCTCTCGGCCGCGTGTGCCGCATCCTCGATCACCGGGATCCCGAGCTCCCAGATCGGATCCATGTCGCACGGCTGCCCGGCGAGATGGACGGGCATGATCGCCTTCGTCCGCTCGGTGACGGCCGCTCCGATCAGCTCCGGATCGATGTTCAGGTCGCCCTCGCGGACGTCGACGAAGACGGGCGTGGCGCCCGTGTGCACGATCACGTTCGCCGTCGCCGGCCAGGTGATCGGAGACGTGATCACCTCGTCTCCCTCGCCGATTCCGAGCGCGACGAGCGCGAGGTGCATCGCCGCGGTGCCGGACGCGACCGCGAGCACGTGCTTCACGTCGAGGTACTCGGCCATCCGCTCCTCGAGCAGCGCGGCGCGCGGGCCTGTGGTCAGCCAGCCGGAGCGGAGTGCGTCCGCGACGGCCTCGATCTCCTCCTCGCCGATCGAGGGCGGCTGGAAGCCGAGCTGAGTTTCCCTGGTCATTCGACGACGAAGCGTATTTCGTCCGCGGCCGCGCGAGCGCGGGCGAGCGCGTCGTCGCGGCTGTCGCCGACCGCGATCACCGCGCCGGCGCGGTCGGCTCCCCGCCGCAGCGGCCCGATCCGGAACCCCGGCTCGCGGTAGATCCGCACGTCCAGCACTCCGTCGACGGCGTGCGCCGCCTCGCGCCCCTCGACGGCGTGCAGCACCCCTTCGGGCGCGACGAGGAAGAGAACGCACGCGCCGCCCGTGAGAGACTTTGTGTTTCTGAAACACAAGCCTCGTTTCCCAGCGCGAAGTCGAGCGCGAGGTCGTTCAGCTTCACCCCCGTCGCGGCCTCCGTGAGCTCGGCGTCGTGACCGCCGCCGAGGCGCGCAGCCAGCTCAACCACGCGGGATCCGTCCGCCCCGACCCGGATCTGCGTGTAGGTCGGCCCGTTCCGGACCCCGAGCGCCTCGGCCGCGGCGCGAGCCGCCTCGATCGGACTTTGTGTTTCTGAAACACAAGGCCAGGCGTGCGCCAGCGCGACCCCGAACGCAGGCGGGTCGGCGGTGAGGCGATCGGCGACGAGCAGCGGGTGGAAGACGCCGTCGATCGACACGGCCTGGACGGTCACCTCCGGGCCGTCGACGTACTCCTCGACGATGTACGCACCGTTCCGCGAGGCTTCGATCGCCGCCTCGATCGCGGGCGCGAGCTCCTCTTCGGTGCGCACGAACGTCAGCCCCCGCTGGCCCTGGCGGTCGGGAGCCTTGACGACGCAGGGCGCCGACCGGCTCGTCGAGCAAGCGCGGCTGCGGGACTCCGGCAGCGGCGAAGCGCTCCCGCTGCCTCGACTTGGTGGTCACGAGCGCCGCGGTCGCCTCGTCGATCGGGTGCGGAAGCCCGAGACGCGCCGCCACCCGGGCGGCGACGCCGACCGGCCAGTCGGCTCCCGGCGAGATGATCCCGTCGACGCTCTCGGCACGGGCGAGGCGGTCGACAGCCGGCTCGTCCTCGGTGGAGACGAGCGCCCGCTTGTCCGCGTACGCGAAGCCGGGTGCCGAAGGATCGCGATCGACGGCGATCACGAAGAGGTCGCGCTCGCGGGCGGCGCGCAGAAGGCCGATCTGCGCCGGCCCGGCCCCTAGGACGAGGAGACGCTGTTGCGCGCGCTCAGAGCCCGCCAGCTGTTTTCTTTCCACCAGGCCTCGTTCTCGCGGTACCAGGCGACCGTCTGCTCGAGCCCGCGCTCGAAGCTCGTCCGCGCCCGCCAGCCGGTCAGCCGCTCGAGCTTGTCGGTCGAGCCGATGTGGCGGTCGACCTGCCCGAGCCGCTCGTCGACGAAGACCTTCTCGACGTCCGCGCCGACCGCCGCCAGCACCGCGTCGGCCACGTCGCGCACCGAGATGTCGATCCCGGTCGCAACGTTGACGACCTCGCCGGCGAGCACGTCGATGTCCGCGGCGATGATCGCCTCGATCGCCTCGGCGTCGTCGTCGACGTAGAGCCAGTCGCGGCTCGCGTGCCCGTCGCCGTGGATCGTCAGCGGCTCACCGGAGAGCGCCTGCGTGATGAAGCGCGGGATCACCTTCTCCGCATGCTGGCGGGGGCCGTAGTTGTTGAAGGGGCGGACGATCACGATCGGCAGCCCGTAGGTGACGTAGTACGAGTACGCGAGCCGGTCGCCGCCTGCCTTCGTGGCGGCGTACGGCGAGCGCGGGTTGAGCGGGTGCAGCTCGTCCATCGGCGCGTACTCCGCCGTCCCGTACACCTCGCTCGAGGAGATGAGGATGAAGCGCTCCACGGGCGTCCGCCGGATCGCGTCGAGCAGGATCTGCGTCCCCTCCACGTTCGTGGTCACGAACTCGGACGCGCCCTCCTCGATCGACTTCTCGACGTGCGACTCCGCGGCCGCGTTCACGATCACGTCGACCTCCGAGACCATGCGGGCCACGAGGTCGACGTCGCGAATGTCGCCGTGCACGAACGAGAGCCGCTCGTGGCCGATCACGTCGGCGAGGTTCTCCAGGTTCCCCGCGTAGGTCAATGCGTCGAGCGAGACCACATCGTGATCGGTGTTCGCCAGCAGGTGCCGGATGAAATTCGACGAGATGAACCCGGCCCCGCCGGTGACCAGAACGCGCTTTCTCAAAGCTCCTCCGAGATCGAGTAGAGAGGCCGCCCTTCGACCTCCCGCTGGATTCTGCCTAGGTACTCCCCGACGAGCGCGAGGATGAAGCCCTGGATGCCCAGGATGAAGAGGACCGCGACGCCGCCGAGCAGCGGGCCGGGGAAGTCCGAGCGGTCGATCCAGTACCAGACGCCGTAGACCCCGAGCGCGACCGCGAGCAGCGTGCAGACGACGCCGAGCGCGACGCCGATCCACTGGATCGGCTGCGGCCAGAAGCCGGCGAGGACGTGCAGCGCAAGACGTGTCAGGCGCAGAGGCGAGTAGCGCGAGCTGCCGGTGCGCGCGGTATGGCCGACGTCCACCTCCACGACCGACGCGCCGCCGGAGAGGATGAGCGCCTTCGTGAACTTCTGCTTCCCGATCGCGGGCAGCATCGGGTCGACGACGTTTCGCCGGTACGCGTTGAAGGCGCAGCCGAAGTCGGCGATGTCGACGCCCGTGAAGCGGCGGAGCATGCCGTTGATCAATCGCGAGGGCAGCGTGCGCCCCCAGGAGTCGTTGCGGGCCGCGCGCCGTCCGCTCGCGACGTCGGCGCCGCCTTCGACTGCCGCGACGAGGCGAGGGATGTCCTCGGGCTGGTTCTGGAGGTCGCCGTCCATCGTCACGACGATGTCGCCGCGGGCGCGAGAGAGCCCGGCGTGCATGGCGGGGTGCTGGCCGAAGTTCCGCTTGAAGCGCACGGCGTGCACGCGCGGGTCGCCGGCATGGAGCCGCTCGACCTCGGCCCAGGTGCCGTCCGTCGAGCCGTCGTCGACCAGGATCAGCTCGAACGGCTTGCCGTCGAGGGCCGATACGGTGCGCCGGTAGAGCTCCTCGAGCGACGCCTGCTCGTTCAGGAGCGTGACGACGACAGAGAGATCGGGAGAATCGGCCATCGGCGGCAAGGAGCGTACCGACGCGGTCTGGCGCGACGTGCATCGACGGCCGCGTGTGGCGCGCTCAGGCCTGCCGGATCGTCGAGGAGTCGCCGGAGCTCGATCGCGCTCTGGATGCCGCGCGGGACTCCGACAATGCTTCCGGTAGACGAGAACGGCAGCCGAATCCGGATTCCGACCGAGCGATTGGGAGCTCGAGGACGCGGTCGCAAGCTGGACCCGCGATGCCGTCGTCCTTGCCCGCCCCGGTCGCGGGCACTCGATCTACGTCTTCTGGCGCGACGACTGGGCGTTCAGCCACTGGTACGTGAACTTCGAGCAGCCGCTGCGCCGGACGCCGGTCGGCTTCGACACCTTCGACGAGAAGCTCGACCTGATCGTGATGCCCGACGGGACGTACCGGTGGAAGGACGAGGACGAGCTCGAGCAGGCAGCGGCGCTCGGCTTGCTCGACGCCCGAGGCGGTTCGTGCTGAGGCGGCCCGGGTGCTCGAGGAGTGGCCGTTCCCGACCGGCTGGGAGGACTGGCGGCCGGATCCGGCGTGGCCGGTCCCCCAGCTTCCGGACGGCTGGGACCGCGTGTGAGGCGGCGCGGGCCGCTCGCGGCGTTCTTCGCGTTCGGCTGCTTCTGGGGCGGCTGGGCTGCGCTCGTGCCCGCGATCCAGGACGCGGTCGGCGCCTCGAAGGGCGAGCTCGGGCTCGCCCTCCTCTTCGTCGGCTTCGGCTCACTGCCCGCGATGCTCGTCACCGGCCGCGAGATCGACCGCCGCGGTGCCCGACTGATCCCCGGCCTCCTCGCTGGGCTCGGCCTCGCGGTGCTTCTGCCGGCGTTCGCCGACTCGGTGCCGGCGCTGGCGGCGGCCCTCTTCGTGATCGGAGTACTCACCGGCGCGCTGGACGTCGCCATCAACGCGGCCGTGTCGGAGCTCGAGCTGCGGCGAGGCACGCGCCTGATGCAGCTCGCGCACGCGCTCTTCTCGGCCGGAGTGCTCGCCGGAGCGGTCGGCGCGGGCCTGGCACGGCAGCTCGGCGCCGGCCGGCTCGAGATCCTCGGTGGGCTGGCAGCGGTGCTCTTCGTTGCCGCCGCCATGAACCTGGGTCACGAGCACGTCAGGCGGACGTCGGTGGCTGCCCGTGGCCTGAAACTGAGCCGGGCCGCGATTCCACTGGGAATCGCCTGCGCGGCGGCGTTCGTGATCGAGGGCGGGATCGAGAACTGGGGAGCGCTGTTCCTCGAGCGCGAGCTCGATGCCGAGCCGGGAGTGAGTGCGCTCGCGCCTGCGTCATTCGGGGCGGCGATGATGCTCGGGCGCCTCTCCGGGCAGTGGCTCGAGCAACGGATCGAAGACACACGGCTGCTGATGGGCTCGTTCGCCGTCGCCCTCGTTGGGCTCGTCGTCGTCGCACTCGCGCCCAACGTGCCGGTCGCGGTCGCCGCGTTCTTCGTCGGCGGCGCGGGGATCTCGACCGCCGCGCCCGCGCTCTTCGGCGGCGCCGGCCGCAACGCGGCGCCGGAGGAACGGGGCCGGGCGGTGGCGACCGTGACGACGATCGGCTACCTCGGCTTCCTCGTCGGCCCGCCTTTCGTCGGCGGTGCGGCCGAGGCGGTGGGGCTGAGGGCGGCGTTCGCCGCCCTCGCCCTGGTG
This sequence comes from uncultured Gaiellaceae bacterium, assembly GCA_963847255.1. Taxonomy (GTDB): domain Bacteria; phylum Actinomycetota; class Thermoleophilia; order Gaiellales; family Gaiellaceae; genus Gaiellasilicea. The sequence goes on along the minus strand of CAWJYW010000010.1, from coordinate 136,750 downwards.
GCCGTCGCGCTCATCGTCGTGACGCCCCGCCTCGGCCTGGGCCGAAAGTCCGCCTAGGCGGCCGCCTCGAGCGACACCTCGCCCGCTTCCTGCGGCCGGCGCTTGCCCGGCACGGCGAGGGCGATCACGGCGCCCACCGCGACGACGACCGCGCCGACCCACGTTGCAGCCACGAGACCGTCGGTGAAGACCTCCGGCGACTCGTATCCGCCCGTGCGGGAGAAGATCGCGGCCAGCACCGCGACGCCGAAGACGCCTCCGACCTCCCGGATCGCGTTGGACGCGCCCGATGCCTTGCCCTCGTCGCGCTGGCCGACCGCGCTGAGGACGATGTTCGCGACCGGGGCGAAGAACATCCCCATCCCGATCCCGGAGACGATGAACGGGCCGATCATCGACGAGTAACTGACGTCGGGGGAGGAGACGGCTGCGATCCAGCCGAGCCCGATCGCCTGCAACGCCAGGCCACCTGCCAGGAACGGCCTCCCGCCGATCCGGTCGGACAGCGCACCGGCGATCGGGGCGACGATCATCGGCATCGCCGTCCACGGCAGCACCCGCAGTCCAGCCTCGAACGGCGAGTAGCCCTGCGCGGTCTGGAAGAACTGCGAGAGCAGGAAGATCGAGCCGAACATGCCGAAGTACATCGCGAGCGAGGCGCCGTTGGCTGCGGAGAACGCCCGGTCCTTGAAGAAGCGAAGCGGCAGCATCGGCTCCGGCGCCCGAGCCTCCCACGCCACGAACGCGGCGAGGAGCGCAGCACCAACTACGAGCGAGCCGACGATCTGCGGGCTTCCCCAGCCGTCACCGTTGCCGTGCACGAGTCCCCAGACGAGGCCGAACAGGCCGCCGCTGGCGAGCCCGAGGCCGGGCAGGTCGAGCGCCTTGTCGGGTCCGTGGCTCTCGGTCAGCAGGCGCGCGAGCGGGAGCACAGCGATCCCGATCGGGACGTTCAGCCAGAAGATCCACTGCCACGCGATCCCGTCCACGACAGCCCCGCCGACGAGCGGGCCGGCCGCAACCGCCAGGCCGGCGATCCCGGACCAGGCGCCGAGGGCGACTCCGCGCCTCTCCGCCGGGAACGCGCCCGAGAGGATGGTCAGCGTCAACGGCGTCACGATCGCGCCGCCGATGCCCTGCACCGCGCGGGCCGCGATCAGCGCCTCCATCGACGGAGCGAGAGCGGCCGCCGCGGAGGCGATGGTGAAGATGGTCAGGCCGACGATGAACATCCGGCGGCGGCCGAAGCGGTCGCCGAGCGCCGCACCGGTGAGGAGGAAGACGGCGAACGTGAGCGTGTACGCGTTCACCGTCCACTCGAGCTCCTCGATCGTCGCGCCGAGGTCGGTGCGGATCACCGGCAGCGCGGTCGAGACGACGAGGTTGTCGAGCACGACCATGAAGAGCGCGACCGAGGTGATCACGAACGTCCACAGCGTCCTGGTCTGGGTGTTCATCTCAACTCCTCCCACTAGTAACTAGTTACTTTCATTGGACTCGAAAAAAAGACGCCTACTCGGGGCCGCAGCCGGCGATCAGCCGGTCGCCCCACGGGGTCGGGTCCTCGAAGAGCTGCATGGCGTTCATCACGGTCAGCAGCATCCCCTTGGCGAAGAAGGCGCTGACGACCTCCGGCGGCTCGCCCGACGCTCGCTCGGCGAGCTCGACGAGGTCCGACCAGACACGCCGTACGCCCTCGCGGACGTCGGGATCCTCACAGCCGGCGAAGCACTGCAGCATCAGCTGATGGCGCTCCCGGTCCTCGATCAGGCCCATGTAGGCCTCGCCCATGGCGTGCAACGCCTCCAGGCCGGTCTTGCCGCGCGAGGCCCGCTCGAAGACCTGGTAGGTCTCCTCCATCTTGCGGCTGGTCGTCGCGAGGTAGAGCTCCTTCTTCGTGCCGAAGAGGCGGAAGAGGTACGGCTGGGAGATCCCGGCGTCCTTGGCGATCGCATCGGTCGAGGCGCCGTGAAGTCCCTTGCGGGAGAACTCCCGGGCGGCTGCCTCGAGAACGGCTTCCCGGCGTTCGTCGGCGGTGTGCCTTGCGGTCGTGGTACTCATAGGTAGTGAGTATTCACTACCAACACGCGCTTGTCAAGTGAAGCGCAAGATGCCGGCGGCGACCCGGTCGAGATCGTCGTCGGTCAGGCGTGAGTGGAGCGGCAGCGCGAGCGCCCGGTCGAAGGCGGCATCCGCTCCCGGAAACGGCCCCTGCTCGCGATAGGCGGACAGCCTGTGCAGTGCGTAGGTGCCGATCTGCACCTCGATTCCCTCCGCGCGCAGCGTCTCGAGCGCCTCGTCCTTCCGATCCAGCCGGATCACGTATGCCTGCCAGCCGTGCGTGTCACCCTCGTCTGCGTCCGGAACGTCGACCGCCGCTGCGAGCCGCTGCGAGTAACCGTCCGCGACGCGCGTCCGGTCGGCGAGCAGCTCGTCGAGCCGGCGAAGCTGCGGAATCCCGATCGCGCAGAGGATGTCGGCGAGCCGGTAGTTGGTCGAGGGCTGAACGATGTCCGCGTTCGCGTCGAGCCCGTGGTTGCGCAGCCGCCGGATCGACGCGGCGAGCTCCGCGTCCTGCGTCGTCACCGCCCCGCCTTCCCCGGTGGTGACGATCTTCCGGGGATGGAACGAGAGGCAGCCCATCGTCCCGAGCCCGCCGCAGGGCATGCCGCGCCAGCGCGCGCCGAGCGCGCCGGCAGCGTCCTCGATCAGCAGCACCTCCGGCGGCACCGCGTTCTGCAGCGCCTCCCAGTCGAGCGGCCGCCCGAAGAGATGAACCGCGAGCACGGCCTTCGTGCGCGGCGTCACCGCGTCGTAGACCGCCGCGAGGTCGAGGTTGAAGGTGGCGGGGTCGACGTCGACGAGCACCGGCGTCGCGCCGGCGAGCCGGACGACGCTCGCGGTCGCCGGGAAGGTGTACGCGGGAACGATGACCTCGTCCCCTTCGCCGATCCCGAGCGCCAGCACGGCGAGGTGGAGCGCCGCCGTGCCGTTCGAGACCGCGACGGCGTGCTCGACCCCGCACGCGTCCGCGACGAGCTGCTCGAGCTCCTGCACCTTCGGGCCCATCGTCAGCGCACCCGACTCGAAGACCTCGCGAACGGCCTCCAGCTCGGCCTCGCCGAGCTCCGGGAACGCTAGGCGGACGGGCTCAGTGCCTTCTCTCGATACCACGCGATCGTCTTCTCGAGGCCCTCGTCGAGGTCGACCTTCGCCGCGAACCCGAGCACCTCTCGGGCCTTCTCGACGTTCGGGATCCGCAACTCGACGTCGGCGTAGTGGAGCGGCTGGAAGGTGATGTCGACGTCTGCGCCGGTGAGCCGCTTGATCCGCAGGGCGAGGTCGTAGATCGTCACCGTCGCCCGCGGGTTGCCGATGTTGAAGGCCTGGCCGACCGCGTCCGGGTGCTCGAGGCACGCGAGCGTGCCGGCGACCATGTCGTCGACGTAGCACCAGGCGCGGATCTGGGAGCCGTCGCCGTGGATCACGAGGTCGCGCCCGGCCAGTGCGTTCTCGATGAACGCCCGGATCGCGCCGCCGCCGATCTGGCCCGGCCCGAACACGTTGAACGGGTGCACCGTCACCGCGGGCAGGCCGAGCTCGTCGTGGTAGGCGTGCGCCATGTGCTCGCCGGCGAGCTTCGAGACGGCGTACGTCCAGCGCGCCTCGCCGACGGAGCCGATCGTCGAGACCTGACCCTCCTCGACGCGGAAAGCGTGCGTGCCGAAGACCTCGCTCGTCGAGAAGTCGATGAATCGCTCGACACTGTCGAGCGTCCCGATCGCCGCTTCCAGCAGGTTGTAGGTGCCGATGACGTTCACGCGCATCGTCCGGACGGGGCTCTCGAGCACGGTGTCCACGCCGGCAATCGCAGCGCAGTGGACGATGTGGGTCGAGCCGCGCGCGAGCTCGTGCATCGCGTCGAGGTCGAGCACGTCCGCTTGCTGGAACGTGAAGTTCGGATGGTCGGCGAGATCCGTGCCGGTCAGCGCGTCGCGGTGCAGGTTGTCGGCGGCCACGATCTCGTTTTCGTCGACCAGGCGCCGCGCGAGCGTCGTTCCGATGAATCCGGCGCCGCCGGTGATGAAGATCCGCTTGCCCTGAAGCACGACGGCGAGTGTATCGACGCGCTACCCTATGGCCCGAAATGCGAATTGCAATCGTTATTGCCGCTCTGATCGCCGTGGTCGGCTGCGGCGCCGGGTCAGCCGCGCAGTCGGCTTCGCCCGCTTCGACCGACCTCAAGATCACCGTCTGGCCGGATGGACGCTCGGAGGGTGACGGCAAGACGTACACCCTGCGCTGCGGCCCTGCGGCGGGCACTCTGCCCAAGGTGGCGACCGCGTGCAGCAAGCTCGGGCCGCTGCCGCGCCCCTTCGGGCCGGTGTCCCGCGGCGCCGTCTGCACGGAGCAGTACGGCGGCCCGCAGCAGGCGCTCGTCACCGGGAAGCACGAGGGGCGCTCGGTCTGGGCGATGTTCTCGGCGACCAACGGCTGTCAGATCTCGCGCGCGAAGCGGCTGGCGTTCCTCTTCCCGGGCTTCGCCACCAGCACCAACGCGTAACCGCAGCGGCGCGGGTCTTTCCCACCGGGTTCCAACCACCCGGATAGCATCGCGCGCGACGTGAAGACGGTTCTCTTCGTGGGCGCGGGGCGCCACCAACGCCGCGCCATCCTGCGCGCGAAGGAGCTCGGCCTCCGCGCCGTCGCCGTCGACAGGAACCCGGACGCGCCGGGCCTCGCCGCCGCCGACGCGGGCGAGGCGGTCGATTTCACCGACGTCGCCGCAGTCACGGACGTCGCACGCAGGCACGGCGTCGACGGAGTGCTGACCGTCTCGGCCGACCGGGCCGTGCCGGTCGTCGCCGCCGTCGCCGAGGCGCTGGGCCTGCCCGGGATCGGGACCGAGACCGCCCACCTGATGACGCACAAGATCGCGATGAGGCGCACGCTCGCCGACGCCGGCGTGCCGCAGCCCCGCTTCGCCGGTGCCCGCGACATGCTGAGCGCGCGGGCCGCGCTCGACGCGGTCGGGGTGCCGGCCGTGCTGAAGCCGGCCGACTCCGGCGGCCAGCGTGGGATCTTCTACATCGAGTCGCAGGACGAGCTCGACGCGCACGTGCACGCCGCACTCGTCGAATCGCCGACGGAGGAGGCGATCGTCGAAGGCTTCCACGACGGCCTCGAGCTGAACGGAATCGTGATCGCCCGCGGCGGCGAGGCCTTCCCGCTCACGCTCTCCGACCGGCTCCGGCCGCCCGGCATCGGCTTCGGCGTCGGCTGGATCCATGTCTATCCCGCGTCGATCTACGCCGACGTGCTCGCCGAGGCCGAGCGAGTCGCCGTGCACTCCGTTCACGCCCTCGGACTGCGCGACGGCATCGCCTTCCCGCAGCTGATCGTCTCGGACGACGGCTCGGTGCGCGTCGTCGAGGTCGCGGCGCGCATCCCCGGCGGGCAGATGGCCGACCTCGTTCGCCACGCCGTCGGTGTCGACCTCGTCGAGGTCGCGCTCCGCCAGGCGCTCGGCGAGGAGATCCCGGACGAGCTCGTGCTGCCGCACTTCAAGCAGCCGCTCGCGATCCGCTTCCTGACCGCCCAGCCGGGACCGCTGCCGACGGGAAAGGTGCTCTCGGTCGGCCCGCTCGATCCGGTGCTCGCGGCACCGGGAGTGGTGCAGGCGGACACGTATCTGCAGGTCGGTGAGACGATCCGGCCCGTGCGGCTCGACGGCGACAGGCGCGGGTACGTGATCGCGACCGCGGACACGTCGGTCGAGGCGCTGCAGCGGGCCGAGGACGCCGCGCGCCTCCTGGAGGTCGTGGTCGAGTGGACGAGGACGCAGCTCGAAGCGACGTGGAGCGAGCATCTCGAGGCTCCTTTCCCGGAAGTGACCGACGACGCGATCGCCGATCTCGCCGGGTACGACGGCTTCGTCGCCGGGCTCGTTCTGAGCGTGATCGATCGCCGCGAGCGGCCCGCTCGTTCCACTGGAGGTCGACAACGACCTCACCGGGCGTATCCACAGCACCGGGAACGAGGAGGCAATCGCCTACGTCGATCGCCTGAACAAGCTGGTCGAGATCGCACGCAGCGTGCACGAGGCAGAGGAGACGAGTTGACGAAGAGGACTTTGTGTTTCAGAAACACAAGCTCGTTTTTCGCCGGGCGCGATGGCTCAACCATGCGGCTCGGCCGACGCCGACGAAGACGGCTTGTGTTTCAGAAACACAAAGTCTTCGGGGCCGGGCGATCGTGAGCTGCGCCTTCGATCTCGACCACTACCGCGAGCTGCTCGACGCGGCGAAGGCGGGCGGCTACCGGTTCGCGTTCTTCGAGGGCGAGCCGCGCGAGGGCGACGTGATCCTCCGGCACGACGTCGACCTCTCGCTCGACGCGGCGCTGCGCATGGCCGAGCTCGAAGCGGATGCCGGCGCGGCCGCGACCTACTTCCTGATGACCGGCTCCGTCTTCTACAACCTGGGCTCGGAGGAAGGCGAGCGCGCGCTCGGACGGCTGCGCGAGCTCGGCCATCGCGTCGGGCTGCACGCCGTGTATCCGCGCCTCGACCTCGACGACCGGTTCGATCCGGTGATCGCGTGGCACAACCCGGATCCGGAGTACATGCGCTCGCCGGTCGAGGGCGCGATCAACGTCATGGAGGCGCCCTGGTTCGACCCCGAGACGTACCGCTCCGACTCGAACCAGCACTGGCGCTCGGGCTGCCCGCACGAGGAGCTGCGCGCGGCCGCATTCCCCTGGCTGCAGCTGCTGACGCACCCGGAGATCTGGGTCTATCCCGGCTCGCGCATGGGCGAGACGATGCGCGCGATGCTCGAGGAGGAGAAGGAGCGCCGCCTCGAGCAGCTCGCCGCCGACCGGATCGACCTCTCGTGAAGGACGTCACCGTCCTCGTCTCCGCCTCCGGCGCGCCCGGCACCGCGGCGCTGCTGAAGGGCCTGCGCGCGAACGGCGAGCGGACCGTGCGTCTCGTCGGCACGGACATGAGCGAGCGATCGGTCGGCCGCCACCTCTGCGACGCGTTCCACAGAGTCCCGGCCGGCTCCGACCCGGGCTTCGCCGACGCGGTGCTCGACGTCGTCGAGCGCGAGAGCGTCGACGTCGTCCTGCCGCAGTCCTCGTTCGACCTCGAAGGCCTCGCGGCGCACCGCGACCGCTTCCCGGTGCCGGTGCTCGTCTCCTCGCCCGACACGATCCACCGCTCGAACGACAAGGCCGAGACGTACGCGCTGCTGCAGCGGCTGGGCGTGAAGGGACCCGACTTCCGCCGCGTCAACGGCGCGCGGGAGGTCGAGGCTGCCGCCCGTGAGCTCGGCTACCCGGACCGCCCCGTCTGCTTCAAGCCCGTCTTCTCGTCCGGCTCGCGCGGCTTCCGGGTCCTCGATCCGACCGTCGACCGCGCTCACCAGCTCCTGCACGAGCGGCCGGGAGCCGTTGCGATGCGACTCGAGGAGGCGGTCGAGCTCCTGCCCGGACGAGGGTGGCCCGGACCTGCTCGTGATGGAGCTCGCGACCGGCGGCGAGCGCACGATCGACGGGATCGCGGACGGCAAGCGCGTCGTCCTCGGCCACCCCAAGACGCGAGAGGCCATGCGCGCCGGCCTCGCGATGTACTTCGTCACGCTCGAGGACGAGGAGCTGATGGAGACCGCCGACAAGCTCGTCGAGGAGCTCGCGATCGAGTGGTTCTTCAACATCCAGCTCGTCGGCGAGCACGTGATCGAGATCAACCCGCGGATCTCGACGATCGTCTACCAGGAGGATCTGAACCTCCCGTACCTCGGAGTGAAGCGCGCGCTCGGCGAGATCTCGGACGAGGAGCTGGCCGCGCTTCGCTCGCGCATCCGGCCGGGCCGGGCGAGCCTGCGCTACTTCGACCAGGTCGACTTCGACGGCCCGGTCGTCGACTCCCGCGCGCACGCGCGTGGCTGAGCGACCGCTCCGCGTCACCCTCTGCCCGGTCAACACGGCCGGCGTCCCGTGGACGAACGCGCAGGCGCTGCGGCGCCGCGGCATCGATGCGCGGCTCGTCGTCTTCGAGCGCTACAAGCTCCATCCCGAGGCCGACGAGTCGCTCGAGATCCCAAGTAACAGTCTGTTACTAAGTCGGCAGGCACGGCAATGGGCGGCGCTCGCCCGGCTGCTGCCCCGCACCGACATCTTCCACTTCCACTTCGGGCTGACGCTCGTGCCGCAATCGCTCCAGTTTCCGATCCTGCGCGCGGCTCGGAAGAAGTCGGTCATGCACTACCTCGGCTCGGACATTCGCGGGAAGACCCCGGAGCAGCTCGCGTACGGCAAGAAGGCGGACGCGGAGATCGTCGGCAGCTACGACGCGATCCGCTGGGTGCCCGAGGCCGAGGTGATCCCGCCCGGGGTCGACCTCGGCGCGATCGAGCCGGCGCCGCCGTCCGACCGCGAGCGCCCGCTGATCGTCCACGCGCCCTCCTCCCGCCGGCGCAAGGGCAGCGAGCACGTGATCGCCGCCGTCGAAGGCCTCGACGCCGACCTCGACCTCGTCGAGGGCCTGCGCCACGACGAGGCGTTCGAGCGCTACCGCGCCGCGGACATCGTCGTCGACCAGCTGAACGCCGGCTGGTACGGGCTCTTCGCGATCGAGGCGATGGCGCTCGGGAAGCCGGTCGTCACCTTCCTCCACGACGAGGCGGTCCGCCGGACCGAGGAGGCCTTCGGCACCCGCGTGCCGATCGTCTCCGCCACCGCCGAGACGCTGCGCGAGGCCCTGCGGCCGCTCGTCGCCGACGCCGGCCGGCGGCGCGAGCTCGGCGCCGCCTCGCGCGCCTACGTCGAGCGCGTGCACGACCTCGAGACGGTCACCGACCGCCTGCTCGCCCTCTACGCTCGTCTCTAGATGACCTCGCTCGCAGTGCAGATGCGCCGCCTGGGCAAGCACTCGGCGGTCTACGGGCTCGGCGGGATCGTCTCGCGCCTGATCGCGGTCTTCCTGCTCCCGGTCTACACGCGCTACCTCGACCGGGAGGACCTCGGCGCCGTCGGCCTCGTCGTCGCTCTCTCGGCCGTCCTGGTCACGATCCTCCGGCTCGGCATCTCGTCGGCCTTCTTCCGCTTCTACTTCGACTCCAAGGACGTCGCGCACCGCCTGCTCGTCGTCCGCACCTCGTTCTGGTTCACGATGGCGAGCGCGACGATCGGGCTGGCGGCCGGCGTCCTGCTGGCCGAGCCGATCGCCGACCTGCTCGGCCTCGACGACGCGAACCTCGTGCGCGCCGGCTTCGTCGGGATCTGGGCGCAGATGAACTACGAGCAGCTGACGTCGCTGTTCCGCGCCGAGGAGCGGTCGACGGCGTTCGTGCTGGCGAGCCTGGCGAACATCGGAGTCACGATCGCAGCGACCCTGCTCCTCGTCGTCGTCTGGGAGAAGGGCGCCCTCGGCGTGATCGTCGGCAACTTCGCGGGCACGCTCGTCGTCTATCTCGCCTTGCTCGCCGTGCACCGCGCGCAGCTCGGGCTCCAGTTCTCCCGCCCGCTCCTGCGCGAGATGAACCGCTTCGGGATCCCGCTCGTCCCCGCGGCGCTCGCCCTGATCGTCGTCAACTTCAGCGACCGCTTCTTCCTCGTCCACCTCGCGAGTCTCGCGGAGGTGGGGCTCTACGAGATCGGCGTGCGGATCGCGTCGGCGATGGTGCTGCTGCTGACTGCGTTCCGCATGGCCTGGCCGGCCTTCGCCTACTCGATCGAGGACGACGAGGAGGCCAAGCGGACGTACGCCTTCGTCCTCACCTATCTCGTCGTCATCGCCTCCTGGCTCGCGCTCGCGCTGGGTTTGCTCGCGCCCTGGCTCGTGCGGCTGCTGACGCAACCGGACTTCTACGAGGGCGAGCGGGTCGTCGCGCCGCTCGCGTTCGGCGGCGTCGCCTACGCGGCGTACATCGTGATGGCGATCGGCGTCGGCCGCGCGAAGCGGACGCAGTTCAACTGGGTGATCACCGGCGTTGCCGCCGCGGTCAACGTCGGCCTGAACCTGCTCCTGATCCCGCCCTACGGGATCATGGGCGCGGCCGTCGCGACGGTCGTGGCGTACGGGGTCATGTTCATCGGGATGACCTGGTACGCGCAGCGCGTCTTCCCGACGCCGTACCAGTGGCGGCGGGTGCTGACCGCGGTGGCTGCTGCGGTGGCGCTGCTGCTCGTCGGAAAGGGCCTCGGCGGCCTCACGGCAGCGATCGGCCTGACGCTGGCCTATCCCGTCGCGCTCGTGCTGCTCGGCTTCCTGCTGCCGGAGGAGCGGATCAGGCTGCGAGCAGCCCGGTCACGTACATGATCGCGATCCCGGCGAGGAAGCCGCCCACCGCGTAGCCGGAACGGAGCTCGGCTGCGCCTCGCCGCCCGACGTAGCGGACGACCTCGGCAACGACCTCGAATGCGGCGCCGGCCGCGGCGCCGAAGAAGAGCACCGCGAGCACGTCGTTCGCGATGAAACCACCCGTCCACGCCCCGAGGATCGCCGGGCCTCCCGCGATCAGGGTCAACGTGACGAGTCGTGGCCAGGACAGCGTCGCGCCGCCGTCGGCCGCCGGTGCGGCGATCCCGAGCCCTTCCGTCACGTTGTGGATCATGAAGCCGACGATCAGGAACGAGCCGAGCGTGAGCTGTCCGAAGGCGAACGAGGTTCCGATCGCCAGCCCCTCGCCGAAGTTGTGGAGCCCGATCCCGATCGCGACCAGCGTGCGCGAGCGCGACGCCGCCGAGAACCCCGTTCGCGTTCGCCGAGAAGCGGCCGGAGATGAACGTCATCGTCAGGAAGCTCGTCGCCACCCCGAGCAGCACGAGTCCCGGCCCTCCGAACGCTCCCGGGAGCGCCCCCTGCAGCTCGAACGCCTCGAACAGCGCCTCGACGCCGAGGAACGAGAGCAGACCCGCGGTCAGGGCCATGAACGCCGTCAGCCAGTGCTGTTCGACCCGGCGCAGCGACGGCAGCCAGAGCAGGCCGAGCGCCGACAGGCAGCACGCCGACGAGGAAGCCGATGATCGCGTAGCCGAGAAAGCCGCCGCCGCTGACGCCGGGCGTCTCGACCGCGGCCGGGATCTCCTCGACCGTCTCGATCCCGGTCGAGCTCGTCACTCCGACCGCCATCGGGTCGTCGGGAGTCCAGTCGTAGGGGATGACGACCGTGCTCGAGCGCAGCCGGCCGAGCGTCTGCGGGCCGTCGAGCGAGAACGGGACGATCGCGTCGTCGACGGTGATCGGAGGCGATCGTCAGGTCGTCCTGCTGCGGATTCGTCACCCGGACGCGGATCTCGCCCGGCTTGAACTCGACCCGGCGGATGTCGAACTCGTCCGCCTGCGGCGGGTTCGAGCCGATCAGGCCGGCGAGCGAGGACCCTGACGCCACGTAGCCGCCGACCGCGACCGCGAGCAGGAGGATCGGAACCAGCGCCCACAGGCGCCAGGAGAGGTCGCCTCGCCGCTCGGCCTTCGCTTCCATCAGTCGATCACGTTGAAGAAGCCCATCCAGCCGAGGTCGGTGAACTCCGACTGGTGCGCGTGGAACATGAACCTGCCGGTGTGGGTGAAGTCGATCTCCAGGACTCCGCGCTGCCCCTGGCACTGGACGACCGTGTCCGTGTACTCCCAGTGGTCGCCCGTCCCGGTCGGCTGGTGGCGGAAGAACTCGCCGTGCAGGTGGAAGGAGTTGATCAGGTCGAACTCGGTCAGGTTGGCGAGATAGATCCGCACCGTCTCGGAGCGCCGCACCGTGATCGGGTACTTCGTGTAGTAGAAGCTCTTCCCGTTGACGGTGTAGAAGTTGTTGCCGCCGTCGCCGTCGGTGTCGTAGCCGTTCATCACCAGCACGAGCTCCTTCGCCGGCGGGCGCGGCTCCTTCGGATCGATGATGAACGCGCCGTAGAGCCCCTTGTGGATGTGCTTCTTCAGCGGCGTGGTGTGGCAGTGGTAGAGGTGCATCCCGGCCGGCTTCGCGGGGAACTCGTAGACGAACTCCTCGCCCGAGCGCACGACCTCGAAGACGCCGTCCATGTTCGCCGGGTGGATGCCGTGGAAGTGGATCGAGTGCGGGTGTGAGCCGGCGTTGACCAGGCGGACGCGGAGGATGTCGTCCTCGGTCGCGCGGATCACGGGCCCGGGGACCGTGCCGTTGTACGTCCAGGCGGGGAAGAAGACGCCCGGCGCGATCTCGATCTCCTTGTCGAACGCGCGCATCTCGTACTCGCGCACTCGCCCCGGCTGGTACGGGAGAGGCGGGGGTGGGAAGAGGAGATCGTCGAGGTCGTTCGGGCCGCCGACGGCAGGCGCGTTCCCGCCGATCATCGCCGCGTGCCCCATCTGCGGATGGTCGTGCACGTGTCCGTGCAGCGTTCGTTGCGCCGCCTCGGCGTCGCCGTCCAGGGCCATCTTGGCGAGGACGGGAGCGGCGACGATTGGGGCGGCTCCGGCGAGCAGGCGCCTACGCGTAAATTTAGGCACGACTAAACCTTAGCGAACGCTGCGGCTTTATGGTCCCCGCCATGAAGCCGTCGCTCTTTCCCTCCCGCTCGCTCGGCGCTCGGGAGGTGCGGGCACTCGCTCACCCGCTGCGGCTGCGGATGCTGGAGTCGCTGCACGACGGCCCGGCGACGGCGTCGATGCTGGCGCGGGAGCTGGGCGAGTCGAGCGGCGCCACGAGCTACCACCTGAGGGCGCTGGCAGCGGCGGGGTTGATCGTCGAGGACCTCGACCGCCGGAAGGGCCGCGAGCGCTGGTGGAAGCGCGAGCCCAGCCGCGTCGGCCTCATTTCCTCCGCGCCGGCCGAGGATCCCGAGTACGACGCCGCGGTTGCCCAGCTCGAGAGCACGATGCTCGGGCGGGACGAGGACGCGATCCGCCGCTACATCCACTCCCGCGGCGAGGGCGAGCACAGCGACGAGTGGCGCGAGACGGCGTTCATCGGCGGCTGGATGGTCTACGCGACGCAAGAGGAGGTCGACGAGCTCTCGGAGCTCGTCGTGCAGTGGCTGCGCGCACGCCGCAAGCCGGAGGAGGAGCGCGAGCCGGACACGCCGCTCGTCTACGTCACCTACCGCGCGCTGCCCCAGACACCGACGGCCGAGTAACGGCGGCGCCCGGCCGCGCTACTTCGGCGCCCAGTCGTACGCGAAGACCGGCTCGGCGACGGTTCTGAGCCGGCGCGCCTTGCCGCCGTCCGGCTGGACCGCCCAGAGGCTGATCGGGCCTGTCTCCCCGTGACGGATGAAGGTCAGCTCGCCGGTGGGGCTCCAGGACGGATGCGTCTCCTCCAGCGCCGGCGTCCTGGTGACGTTCCTGGCGCCCGTCCCGTCGGGCCGGATGACGAAGACGTCGTCGCTGCCGTCGCGCCTCGACATGAAGGCGATCCACCTGCCGTCCGGAGACCAGGCCGCCCACTGATCGCGATCCGGGTGCCGCGTGAGGTTTCGCTGCTTCCGGCCGTCGCTGGCCATCACGAAGATCTCGAACTCGCCCGCACGTGCGCGTCTGGAAGGCGATCCTCGTGCCGTCGGGGCTCCAGGTCGGGTACTCGTTCGAGCCAGCGTCGTTCGTCAGCCGGCGCTTGCGGGTCCCGTCGGGCCGCATGGTCCAGATGTCGCGACCGCCGTCGCGAGCCGAGAAGAACGCGATCGACCGACCGTCCGGAGACCACGCGGGCGACCAGTCGGCGATCCCTGGGCTCCTGGTGAGGTTGCGCGGCTTCCCGCCGCTGGCCGGCACGACCATGATGTCGCCCTCGTCGCCTCGCGGCGGATTGAGCCGGTACGCGATCAGCTTCCCGTCGGGCGACCAGGCGGGCTGAAGTCGTCCCGGCCGGCAACGCCCGTCACCAGCCGCGGACGGCCGCCCGGGACGACCGCGACGTAGACGTCGAGCCCGCGCCGGCCGGGGGTCTCCGCGGCATAGGCAAGCCGCAGCGTCGATGGGCCGGCAGCGGTCGACGTACCCGACCGACGAGTAACACAGCGAGGACGATTCCGAGCGCGAGGCAGACGCACGTTCACGTCTACACGCGCGACGCCGTTGCGGTTCCCTCAGTCCAGCAGGAACCGGCCGACGAGCTCGAAGTACTCGTCGGGTTGCTCGGCCCAGGGACGGTGTGCGCTGCGCTCGAAGACTGAAGCCGGCGCCGGCCGGGAGCGAGCCCGTCGAAGATCGCCTGCGCCACGCTGGGCGGCGTCACACGGTCGTACCGGCCGCTGATCACCAGGGTCGGAGCGCCGATCTCGTGCAGCCGAGGCAGCGGGTCGTAGCCTCGGAGCGTCCCGTCGACGACCCACTCCGGATCTGCGCCGATCACGTCGCTGTAGACGCGTTCCTCGAACCCGCCTTCGCTCGGCTGCTCGAGTCGCGGGTGCCCCCAGGGATCGACCCACTCCAGATCGGGCAAGACCTGCGCGACGAGCTCCTGGTACTCGGCGTCGAGCGAGCGCACGCCTTCGCCGCGCAGCCGGAGGATCTGCTGCCACGCCTCGGGAAAGAGCCTCTGCAGCTCCAGGTTGACGCCGTCGATGTTCGTTCGCTGCCAGCTCTCGGCGGAGATCTGCGCGTTGCTCAGCACGAGGCGGCGAACGGCGCCGGGATGCTCGAGTGCGTACTCGACCGCCGGGAGCCCGCCGAAGGAGAGGCCGACGAGGTCGATCGCGTCGAGACCGAGGTGCTGCCGGACGGCTTCCAGGTTCTCCGCGAAGAGCGCGACCGAGTACGTGCGATCGTCAGGCGAGGCGGTCCGAGCGCCCGCACCCGCTGTAGTCGAAGTAGACGACGGCCGACTGCGCGGCCAGCCGTGAGAACCACGGGTGGTAGTGGTCGTGACCGACGCCGGGCCCGCCGGCGGCGAGGACGACCGCCCCGCGGGACAGGTCGCCTTCGCGCTCGACGTAGATCCGGCCGTGCGGTGTCTCGACGAACGCTTCCACCGACTTCAGGGCGAGTCAGGGCTGCCGTGATCCACCCACTGCATGGCCCAGTCCGGGTAGCGCTCGCCGGAGGCCGAGCCGACGGGAAACTCTCGGTCGAGGCGCTGGAGCATCGCATCGTCGAGCTGGAGCGAAGCGGCGCCCACGTTTTCCTCGAGATAGCGGCGCCGGCGCGTGCCGGGGATCGGTACGACGTCGTCGCCCTGAGCGAGCAGCCACGCCAGCGCGACCTGGGCCGGTGTGGCTGCCAGCTCGGCTGCGATCGTCTTCAGCCGCTCGACGAGGATGCGGTTCGCGGCCCGATGGTCCTCCTCGACCCGAGGATAGTTGTGACGGAAGTCCGAGTCGTGGAGCTCCGCCGGATCCTCGAAGCGCCCCGCGAGGAACCCGCGGCCAAGCGGGCTGTACGGGACAAACCCGACGCCGAGCGATCTGCAGACAGGCAGGATCGTCTCCTCGACACTCCGCTCGTAGAGCGAGTACTCGGTCTGCACGGCCGCGATCGGATGCACAGCGTGAGCCCGCGCGAGCGTCTCGGGGAGAACCTCCGATAGGCCCAGGTGCCGGACCTTGCCGGCCTGCACGAGCTCGGCCATCGCACCGACGGTCTCCTCGATCGGGACCTGCGGATCGGGCCGGTGCAGGTAGTAGAGGTCGATGTGCTCGACGCCGAGCCGGGCGAGTGACTGCTCGCAGGCCCACGCCACGTACTCGGGCCTGCCGTCGAGTGAGCGCTGTCCTCCGTCGTAGGTGTGGCCGAACTTCGTCGCGATCACGGCCTGCTCGCGCCGGCCCGCCAGGGCGCGACCCACGAGCTCCTCGTTGACTCCGTACTCCCGGTAGACGTCGGCGGTGTCGAACAGCGTGACGCCGAGCTCGAGCGCACGGTGAATCGTGGCGATCGCCTCGTCCTGATCTCCCGGGCCGTAGAAGGACGACATGCCCATGCAGCCGAGACCGAGGCACGAGACCTCGAGGCCAGACGTGCCGAGCGTGCGGCTGGCCAGCCCGGCCACGCTAGGCGACGATCCGGTAGACCTGGAAGACCTCCGCGTACTCGCGGTTCACGTTGATCCCGTGCACGCGGGCGAGGTTCCAGACGTACTCCGGATTGGCGTAGCGGCGGTGCTGCTGCGAGGCGTACTTCGCGAGCGCTGCGACCTTGCGCTCGACGTGCCGCTGCTCGAGCGCGAAGTACGCGGCGTACGAGAACTCGAAGTTGTTCCACGGGATCTCGTATCCGAGCACCGTCGTGCGCTTGAACGCGCGCAGGCCCTCCTGCGCGATCGTCTGGTGATCCTGGTGCACGTCGTGGTGCGACGGCTGGAAGACCGCGTCCGGCTTCAGGTCCTCCCAGAGCGAGACGAGCAGCTCGAGGATGTCCTGCCGCCGCTCCGGGAAGGTGCGCACGTCGAAGTCGTGGACGACGAGCTGCGACTCCGGGAGTCCGAGCTCGCCGGTCGCCTCGCGCACCTCGCGCGCGAGCGTGTCCGGCGCGAACCCCTCGGGCAGCGAACGGGTCGCAATCGAGAATGCGTGGTAGTGCACCTCGACGCCCGACTCGACGAGGCGCGCCATCGTGCCCCCGCAGCCGAACTCACCGTCGTCCGTGTGGGGGGCAAGCACGAGCACGCGCTTCCAGGCCTCGATCATCGCGGGGAGTGGTATCACGGTTAGGCTCCCCCACGTACCGCACCCTTTCGATGGATCATGCTGACACCGCTCAACTTGCGGCCGTGCTCGGTGCACTCGGCGCCGCGCTCGTGCTGCCGGCGCGGACACGGTCCATGCTCCTCGCAGGATTCGCACTCCTGGCCTGCGCCGAAGCGGGGTTGATCTGGTCGCTCGGTGACGGAGGCTCGAACCTCACGGTTGGGCCGTTCAAGCTCGCCGCCGGCGCCGCAGGCCTCGTCCTGGTCGCGCTCGGGGTCGCCGCCCTTGTGCGCTGGCCTGCCGCGACCACCCCACTCGTGCTCGCGGCGGCACCCTTCCGGCTGCCGCTCGACGTCGACCCCGACGCGCGCTTCTTCCTCCGGGTCGGAGACAGCGGCGAGCTCGGGCGGCTGCTGCCTCTCTACTGCGTGCTGGGGGCCGCCTGCCTGGCGTTGATCGTCCGCGTCGTGCGTGACAACGACGTCCCCGCCCTGCCGCTGCTCGCCTCTGTGCCGGCGGCAGCCTTCACGGCCTTTGCTGCCTTGTCGCTCCTCTGGACGAGCGATCTCGAGGCCGGGACGACGACGCTGGCGTTCTTCCTGCTCCCGTTCACCGCTCTCGTCGTCGTCGTCGCCCGCGCTCCCTTCCCGCCCTGGATGCCGCGCGTGCTCGCGATCATCGCGATCGCGCTGGCCACGTTGTTCGCCGTGATCGGAATCTGGCAGGCGCTCACGCGCGAGCTGCTCTTCTTCGCCCCGAACCTGGAGGTGGCGAACACCTACGCGCCGATCTTCCGGGTCACGTCGCTCTTCCGCGATCCGAGCCTCTACGGACGGCACGTCGTACTCGGAATCGTCGTGATCGTCGTCGCCGTGTGGCTCCGCCGCATCCCGACGCTGCCGGCGGTCGTCCTGATCGCGTTGCTCTGGACCGGTCTCTACTTCTCCTACTCGCAGTCGAGTCTCGCCGCGCTCTTCGTCGCCGTGCTCGCCGATCAGCGCGATCGCGGGCAGCCGAGGCGTGCGGAAGGCCGTCGCAGCGGTCACGGCCGTGCTCCTCCTCGCCGGCACTGCCCTGGTCGTTCACGAGGCGCTCGACACCTCGGTGCGAAGAGCGACGAGCGACCGGTCGCGCCGCGTCGAGCTCACCGCGCGCGTCTTCGCCGAGCATCCGATCGCCGGTGTCGGCATCGGGTCACAGCCGCTTGCCAGCCAGCAGCTGTCCGAGCGCTCCGGGCCGAAGCCCAACTTCGTCTCGCACGCGACGCCGGTGACCGTCGCCGCGGAGCTGGGCGTGATCGGTCTCCTCGCCTATCTCGCCCTGCTCGTCGCTGCCGCGCTCCTGGTCGAAGCCGTCCGACGCCAGGACGCTGCGCTGGGGCTGACTCTCGCGGCGACGCTGATCGCCCTGTTCGTGCACTCGCTCTTCTACAGCGGCTTCTTCGAGGACCCGATCACCTGGCTCGCGCTCGCGATCGCCGCCGGCTACCTCCTCTCGCGTGACCAGCCGGCCGAGGAGGTTGCGACAATCGCGCCGTCTCCCGAACCGGCCCTCACCTGATGACGATCCCTCGCCCGGCCGTCTGGGCGATCCTCGGGTCCCTCGGGGTGCTCACGATCGTCGCCCTGCCCGACCTGGGGTCGGACGCATGGCCGTTCGCTCCCACCGACGTCGATCCCCGCGGCGTGCTCGGACCGCTCGTCCGCGCTGCCGACGAGGAGTGGGATCCCGACGTTCCGCGGACGGCCGCCATGATCGCCGCGCTCATCGTCGCGCTCGCGGGCGCCGTCGCCTGGCGTGCGGATCGCTGGCGCCGCGGCTGGGCGATCGCGCTCTGCGCCGTCGTCGTCGCGCTGCTCGTCGTCCCCGCGGTCCTGCTGCAGGTCGGGCTCCGCGACGCCACCGCCCCCTGGTACCACGTGAACGACTCCACGTACCAGATCGACATCGCGGGCGACCTCGTCCTCGACGGCGACAACCCGTACGGTCACGACTACCGGGACACCGGGCTCGAACGCTGGTACCCGGCGGCAGGAGAAGGCGGCCGGCGGCAGGTCGCCCTCGACCACTTCGCGTACTTCCCGGGCACCGTGCTGACCGCCGCCGCGTGGCGGCTGCTTCCCGCCCCGTTCGACGACTACCGGCTACTCGTGCTGCTCGCCACGCTCGCGCTGCTCCCGGCCGCGCTGCTCTTCCCCGCCCCGTTCGAGTGGCGGCTCGTGGTCGGCGCGGCGCTGGCGGCAAACCCGCTCGCGATCAAGGCAGCGTGGTTCGGGACGGCCGACGCGCCGAGCGTCCTCTGCCTCGTCCTCGCCTTCGCGCTCGCCGCACGCTCTCGCTGGGTCTGGGCCGCAGTCCTGCTCGGCGCTGCGGTGCTGCTCAAACAGTTCGCGCTCGTGGCGCTGCCGTTCCTGGCCGTGATGTTCATCGTCCGCGGAGGGTCCCGCACGACTGCCGTTCGCGCCGGGGCGGCGTTCGGCGGCGTGCTGCTCGCCGGGGCGCTCCCGTTCCTCATCGCCGATCCCGGGTGCCTTGTGGGACGACACGATCGCCTACGGAGCGGGCACCTACCGGATCGTCGGCTACGGGCTCTCGGCTCTCCTCGTCAGGGCCGGCGTGATCGACGACCGTTTCGACCCCTATCCGTTCGCGCTCCTGGCGCTACTCGTCTGGGCCCCGGTGACGGCCTGGCTCCTCTGGGGTCAGCTGCGCTCTCGCGAGCTCTGGATGGCCGCGGCCGGCTTCTCGATCTCGATGCTGGTGCTGCTCTTCCTCGGGCGGGTCTTCCAGACGTCCTATCTGGTCTGGCCGCTCGCGGGCGTCGCCGTCGCCTGGCTGCTCGCCGCCGGCGAGCGAGAAGCGGTCTGACGCGGACGCACGACGACGCGGGCGCGAGCTCCATGCCCGTTCGCCTCCACGAACAGCAGGTACCGGCCCGCGTCCGGCGCCCGGAGGACGAGCAACCCGGGCGTGCCGATGCCCGTCCGGCCCGCGAACCGCCAGCGGAACGACTTCGCATCGGTGCTGACGCGGACCCCGAACCGGGTCTGGGCCGTCACCGGGATCGTGGTCCGGGCGAGCTCGATGTAGCGAATCGTCACGAAGCTGGCCGGCGCCTTGCCCACGTTCCCGGCCTCGTCGACCGCCGCCGCGACGAGTCGGTACACGCCGGCCGGCAGTGAGCGGCGGTCGCCCTTCCGCTTCCCGTTCCACGTGAGCGAGCCCTCGAGTGGCTGGAATCGCGTGTAGACGAGGCGCACGCCGTCGACGCGAAGAACGCCGTGGGCGGGCTCGTCGACCCTGTAGCGCACGGTCACCTGGTCGTTCCGGCCGTCGCCGTCCGGTGAGAAGACCTTCGGCGAGACGCGCGTCACGGTGATCTTCGGCGCGCGGGTGTCGAGCTGGATGGGGTTGCGGAGCACAAA
The DNA here is from genome assembly GCA_963847255.1 of uncultured Gaiellaceae bacterium. Lineage (GTDB taxonomy): Bacteria > Actinomycetota > Thermoleophilia > Gaiellales > Gaiellaceae > Gaiellasilicea. The sequence continues at coordinate 116,726 of CAWJYW010000010.1, read as the reverse complement.
GCTGCGCGCGCCGCTCTCGAGCGTGAGGCGAGGCCGGTACGAGCCGTCGGGAACGATCCGGCCATCGTCGTCGCGGCCGTCCCACTCGACGTTCACCGCACTGCGCGCGCGGTACCGCCGGCCGTCGACGAGCGTCCGCACCGGAGTGCCGTCGCTCGAGACGAGATCGAGCGTCACCGTATCCGTGCGCCTGAGCCCGATGACGATCGTCGCCGTGCTCGTGTCGCACCTGCACACCGGGGACAGGACGGGGTCGACCGCGATCCGACCGACCGGGCTCGGCTCGAGCTTCTGGCGTTGCGTGGTGACGAAGGCCAGCGCGGTCACTGCGAGCAGCGCGAGAACGATCGCGGTCGGCGCGTAGCGCTGCACCTCGCGGACGCTATCGCTTTGCGGTCTTGGCGGCGTTCTTGCCCTCGAGGCCGTAGACGCGTGTCCGGCCGACGAGATAGACCCGGTCGCGGTCCGCCACGATGGGCGAATAGGCGCCGTCGGGGAAGCTCCAGACGCGCTTCCCGGTCCGGGCGTCGAGGGCGAAGGTCTGGTTGGCGCCGGGCTCGACGCGCCGCTGGTGTCTTCCTCCGAACGCTCCGAGCGTCGAGTAGTAGAGCAGCCCGTCCATCACCGTCGGCGCCCCGGACACACCGCCGGGTGAGTCGTGGCGCCAGCGCGTCCTGCCGGTTGCTGCGTCGAACGCGACGACCCAGCCGTCCCACGTCCCGACGTACACCGTCTTCCGCCACACCGCGGCGGCCGTGTAGACGTACGTCCCGGCGCGCTGCGCCCAGATCAGGTGGCCGGTCTTCGCTCCGTACGAGTAGACGTAGCCGTCCGCGTTGCCGATGAAGACGCGGCCGTAGGCGACGGTGGGCGTCGCGTAGAAGTACTCGCGCCGCCCGAAGCGCGAGAACGACGAAGCGCGCCAGCGCTCCTGGCCCGTCCAGGCGTTGATCGCATAGAGATGGCCGCTGCTCGACGGCACGTAGATCGTTCCGCGGGAGTACGCGGGGCCGGCGACGACCTGGTCGTCCGTGCGGAAGCGCCACTTGACCTTCTTCGTCCTGACGTCGATCGCGTAGACGTAGTGGTCCCACGAGCCGAAGATAGATGACGCCGTCGACGATCAGCGGCGAGGACTCGATCGCTCCCGGCCGGAAGCTCCAGAGCTCGCGCCCGGTGCGCGCGTTCATCGCGATCAACAGGCCGGTCGCGCCCGCCTGGTGCTTCCGGCAGGGAAGCTCGTGCATCAACACCTGGTAGACCACGCCCCGCCAGACGGTCGGCGAGGCCGCGGCGCAGCGGCGGAAGTTCTTGGTCCAGAGCTGCTTGCCCGTCTTCGCATCGAGCGCGTAGAAGCGGCCTCGCTGCTGCGCGACGAAGATCTTGTCGTACGCGACGACGGGCGGAAACTCGATGAAGTGCCGCGCCCGGTGCATCCAGACCTGGCGGTACGGCGGGCGGTGCTTCGCCGGTGAGACGTGCGTTCGCTGGACGTCACGGCCGTACGTGGGCCACTGGGCCTCGAGCGACGGCTCCGGCGGGGTCGGTCGTCGTCGCGGCCGTGGTCGTGTCGGCAGGGTTCTCCTCGGGGAGGAACTCCTCGGTCGAGGAGCCGGTGACCTCCCGGGAGCGTCCCTCGTAGAAGTAGTAAGCCGCCGCAGCGCCGAAGGCGGCAATGAGAAGCACGAGGACGCCGAGCACGAGTGTGCGCCGTCTGGGAATGAAGCGGGCGATGCGTTCCAGGGTAGCGAGCAAGCCTGGCCGTTACGGCGCGAACTGGAGCCCCTCGGCTACCTTCAGAGCATGATTCGAGCCGCCGACCCGTATCGCGAAACATCTGTCATCGACGCGCGGGCACCGCGCTTCAACCAGGCGGTGATCGGGATCCTGTCGCTCGTCGCCGTCACGGTCGGGCCGTGGTGGCTGCTCGCGCTGCTCGCGATCCAGCTGATCGTCGGGCTCACGCTCGGCCGCCGCTGGTGCCTGCAGTGTCTCGCCTACTTCGAGCTCGTCCAGCCGCGCTTCGGCGAGGGCCCGCTCGAGGACGCCCGGCCGCCTCGGTTCGCGAACCTCGTCGGCGCGATCTTCCTGAGCGCGGCGAGTCTCGCCTTCCTCGCCGGCTGGGACGGCGCGGCACCGCGCTCGGCGCCCTCGTCGCCGGCGCTTGCGCTGCTCGCCGCGAGCACCGGCTTCTGCGCCGGCTGCGAGGCGTACAAGCTCGGCTACCGGCTCACCGGCCGGCCGTTCGTCTCCTGCCCGCTGCCGCCGCAGCCGGCGCCGAGCTCGCGCGAGCCTCTGAGCAACAACATCCGCACGCCTGCGCCGACGAGCGTCACAGCGGCGACCGAGAGGACGACGAGGATCAGGATCCCCGCGCCCGGAACCTCCGCGAGCTTGAGGCCTGCGAGCGTCAGCGTGGTTGCGAGACAGAGGCGCAACGTGCGCTCCGGCAGGCTGATCGACACCTGGCTGCCGAGCAGAACGCCGGGGATCGAGCCGATGAGCAGCCATCCGGTCGCACGGAGATCGACGTTCCCGACGACAAGGTGGCCGGCTCCGGCAACCCAGAGCAGAGCCGCGGCGTGGAAGATGTCGGTGCCGACGACCTTCGACGCGGTGAGCGGGAACACGAGCAGCATCACGAGCCCGAAGAAGGTGCCGCTACCGACCGAAGTGAGGCCGACGACGAAGCCGCCGCCGACGCCGAGGAAGAAGGCGATCCACTTGTCGGTCCTCTTGAGGATGAACGGAGCATCGCTCTTCGCGCGCCCGGTCAGAAAGGTCTTCAACGCGAAGCCGAGGCCGCCTGCGATCAGCGCGATGCCGAGGACGATCGCGGCCGTGTCCTCGAAGCCGTCGCCGTAGCGGTGACTCAGCCAGGCCGAAAGCCCCACCCCGACGAGGGAGAACGGCGCCGACCCGAGCAGCATCCAGAGGGTCAGCCTCGCGTGGACGGTGCCCAGCTGGCGATGCCGGACAGCCCCGAAGCTCTTGAAGATCGCGCCGTGGACGATGTCCGTGCCGATCGCGACCGTCGGCTTGAACCCGAAGAGAAACACGAGCATCGGCGTCATCAGCGAGCCGCCGCCCATCCCGGTCATGCCCACGAGCACGCCGATGAAGAGCCCCGCGATCGAGAGCTTCCAATCCACCCGGCCACGTTACAGCATCCCCACTAATACTGTCGATTAGCTCGTGTTATGAACCCTGGTAGGCTGTGGCCCGTGAAACAGACGGCCGACACCGACGCCGCCGCCCTGGCGGCGCGCTCCGAGGAGCTCTCTGCCGAGCAGCTGATCGGCGAGCTGGTGGAGCGCTTCGGCGACCGCATCTCGCTCGCTTGCTCGTTCCAGAAGGAAGAGAGCGTGTTGCTGGACATGCTCTTCAGCGTCGAACCGAAGGCGCGTGTCTTCGCGATCGACACCCACTACCTCTTCCCGGAGACCTATGAGCTCTGGCGCGAGGTCGAGCAGCGGTACGGCACGACGATCGAGGTGTTCGAGGGCCCGAGCGCCGAGGAGCTGACGGCGACTCACGGCGAGAAGCTCTGGGAGCGCAAGCCCGACCTCTACCTCGCGGTGGCCAAGGTCGAACCGCTGGTCCGCGCGCTCGGCGACCTCGACTGCTGGATCACCGGCATCCGCCGCGACCAGTCGCCGACTCGCGCGAACGCGCCGAAGCTCGGCTGGGACGCCGCACACGAGCTGTGGAAGGCCAACCCGCTCGCCGACTGGAGCGACGACGACTGCTGGACCTACATCCGGGAACGCGGGCTCCCCTACAACGCGTTGCACGACCGCGGCTACGCATCCATCGGCGACGTCCACTCGACGCTCCCCGGCGCCGGCCGCGAGGGCCGCTGGGCCGACAGCGGCCGGACCGAGTGCGGGCTGCACACGACTGAGTCAGCACAGTGATCCAGGCGCCTGTCCACCTCTCCCACCTCGACGAGCTCGAGGCGGAGGCGATTCACATCATGCGCGAGCTCGCGGCGGAGCTCGAACGGCCGGTACTGCTCTTCTCCGGCGGCAAGGACTCGATCGTGCTCCTGCGCCTGGCGGAGAAGGCCTTCCGGCCGGGCAAGTTCCCGTTCCCGGTGATGCACGTCGACACGGGCCACAACTTCCCCGAGGTGATCGAGTACCGCGACCGCCGCGTCGCCGAACTCGACGAGACGCTGATCGTCGCCTCGGTGCAGGAGTCGATCGACAAGGGCCGCGTCGTCGAGGAGACCGGGCCGCGCGCCTCGCGGAACCAGCTCCAGACCACGACGCTGCTCGATGCGATCGAGGAGCATCGCTTCGACGCCGCGATCGGCGGCGCCCGCCGCGACGAGGAGCGCGCCCGTGCCAAGGAGCGCATCTTCAGCTTCCGTGACGACTTCGGCCAGTGGAACCCGCGCGCGCAGCGGCCGGAGCTGTGGAATCTCTACAACGCGCGCGTCCGCCGCGGCGAGCACGTCCGCGTCTTCCCGATCTCGAACTGGACCGAGCTCGACGTGTGGCAGTACATCGCCCGCGAGAATCTCGACCTGCCGCCGATCTACTTTGCGCACGAGCGCGAGGTGTTCCGCCGTGACGGAATGCTGTACGCCGTCAGCGAGTTCGTGGAGCGGATGGACGGCGAGGATCCGTTCACCGTCTCCGTTCGCTTCCGCACGGTCGGCGACATGAGCTGCACCGGCGCGGTCGCGTCGGACGCCAAGTCGCTCGAGGACGTCGTCGCGGAGATCGCTGCGACGCGCATCACGGAGCGCGGCGAGACCCGCGCCGACGATCGCGCCAGCGAGGCAGCGATGGAGGATCGGAAGCGCGTTGGCTACTTCTGAGCAGCTGATGGCCACCGACCTGCTCCGCCTCGTCACGGCGGGCTCGGTCGACGACGGCAAGTCGACCCTGATCGGCCGGCTGCTCTACGACACGAAGCAGATCCTCGCCGACCAGCTTCAGCACATCGAGGAGACGTCGAAGCGCCGTGGCGACGGCTACGTCAACCTGGCGCTGCTGACCGACGGCCTGCGCGCCGAGCGCGAGCAGGGGATCACGATCGACGTCGCCTACCGCTCGTTCGTCACTCCCCGCCGCCGCTTTCAGCTCGCGGATGCGCCGGGCCACGTCCAGTACACGCGCAACATGGTCACGGGCGCCTCGACTGCAGACGTGGCGATCATCCTCGTCGACGCGCGCAAGGGCGTGATCGAGCAGACGCGCCGCCACTCGTATCTCGCAGCGATCCTCGGCATCCCACACGTCGTCGTCGCGGTGAACAAGATGGATCTCGCGGGCTTCTCGGAGCAGCGCTTCCGCGAGATCGAGCAGGAGTTGCGGGAGACGAGCGAGCGGCTGGGGCTGCGTGACGTCCACGTGATCCCGATGTCGGCGCTCCGGGGCGACAACGTCGTCGAGCGGCGAAGGCATGCCCTGGTACGACGGCGCCACGCTGCTCGAGCATCTCGAGACCGTCGAGATCGCCGGCGACCGCGACCTCGACCACCGCCGCTTCCCCGTCCAGTGGGTGATCCGGCCGATCTCCGACGAGCATCACGACTACCGCGGCTATGCCGGGCAGGTCGCGGGCGGCGTCTGGAGCGCCGGTGACGAGGTCGTCGTGCTCCCGTCGGGGCGGCGAACGTCGGTCGCATCGGTGGAGACCGCGGACGGACCGCTCGAGGTGGCCGTGCCGGGCATGTCCGTCACGATCCGGCTCGCCGACGACATCGACGTCTCGCGCGGCGACATGCTCGCCGACCCCGAGCAGGCGCCGACGGTCGCGCGCGAGCTCGAGGCGACGGTCTGCTGGATGGCCGAGAAGCCGCTCGAGCCGCGGACGAAGCTTGCGATCAAGCACACAACGCGCACCGTGCGCGCGATCGCGGACGAGCTGCTCTCGGTGATCGACATCCACACGCTCGAGGACCAGCCGGCGCCGGCGCAGCTGGAGCTGAACGACATCGCCCGCGTGCGACTGCGCCTCTCAGAGCCGCTCGCCGTCGACGCCTACGGCGACAACCGCACTACCGGCGCATTCATCCTGATCGACGAGGCGACGAACGACACGGTCGGTGCCGGGATGATCGTCTCGGCGTCCGCCTAGCGGTCGTCGGGTCGCGCTCGCGGCCGTGATGGCACCCGTCGAGCCGGACGGTCATAGCTCGCTTGCGTCCGCAGGGGATCTACCGCCTCGCCGTCGGCGCGAGCATCGGCGCGGCGATGCTGCTGCTCGCCGTCCGGCTCTCCGTCGACGTCAGACGGAAGCCGATCTTCGAGGACGAAGCCCTGGCTGGACTCGTCGCCGCCCAGCCCTTCTTCGACATGCTGAGGACGGTGGTAGTCGACCGCGGCGGCGCACCACTCCACTTCGCGTTGGCCCATCTGGCGCTGTTGATCGAGCCGTCGCCATCCGCGCTGCGCTGGGTCTCCGTTGTTGCCGCGCTCCTCCTTCCGCTCGTATGCCTTGATCTCGGCAACCGGCTCCACGGCCGCAACGCCGGCGTCGCTGCCGCTGCGCTCGCGGCGTCCTCACAGATGCTCGGCATCTACGGAAGCTTCGGGCGGATGTACGCACTCTTCGCACTTGCGGCCGCCGTCTCGACAGATCTGTTCGTGCGAGCCACGCAGCTCCGGACCACACGAGCGGCTCTCGCGGCGGCGGTAGCAGGCTGGGTACTGCTCGCCACCCACCCGTTCGGCGCTGCACTCGTCGCCGCCGAGGCGGTGGTCGCCGTGTTTCTTTGGAGAGGACGCAACCTACGAGCCGCACTTCCGGTTTTCGCCGTGGCTCTGGCGATGGTGCCGTTCGCCTATGCCGACCTCCGCTTGGCCGACCGGTTCAGTGCCGGCGTTGGCGGACAGCATGAGCTTGTCGCGCCTGAGCGTGCCTCGGCGGTGCTCGTGCGGGCGCTGGGCGGCTTCGCCGGCGGGCGCGAGCCCTTCTTTCTTCTCTTCGTGGCGCTCGCCGTGGTCGGAGCGATCGCGCTCTATCAGCGTGAGCGAGCGTTCCTCGCGCTCGCCGCGCTCGGGTTTCTCTCGCTGCCGGCGCTGCTCGTCGCTACCCGCGGGGACCAGAACTTCTCCGACCACTTCGCTTCGCGACAGCTGATCTTCGTGCTTCCCCTCTGGATCGGCCTCGTAGCCGCGGGCTTTGCACGCGGCGTCGCATCGCCTGTCACCGCCCCTCCAGGGCCTCTGCCTGATCGGATTGACGGCTGCTGCTCTCATCGCCCCGCAAGTGGTTCCCGATCCTCGCACGGCCCCGTCCGGAAGCCGTGATGCGCTCGCCGCGCCCGCTGCATGGCTCCTCGCGACAGTTCCTCGGGACGCCGTGGTCTTCCCCGCATCACCGGTGTTCCTCGCCGCACTTCCGGCCACGCGCCACGCGAGCGTGCTCCCGCGTGAACAGCCGAGCCTGGTGCAGCGAGCCGTCCAACGCGCCACCCTGCCGACTCCCGCGGTGAACGTCGCAATTCCCTTGGAGGGCGTTCAGGTCGACCTCGGCAAGCTGCGCGCCTCGCTCGGTGCCGGCTACCGCGTCAGGGCGTATCGATACTGGCTGCTTGCGGAGGCGTTGGGCCCATTCTCGGATCGGCGCTCCGTTCTCGTCGCCATCGAGCGAATCGTGAGCGCATCCACGGATGCAATCGCCCCGCGAACTGTCCGCAGCCAGGGATTCCTGCGCCAAAGCCGCGCTTCGGTCTGCGGTGCACTCCGTCGGCTGGGAGGGCGATGCGCGACGCGCCCCCTCTGCCGGCGAGCGGCTAGAACCCTCGGCCCACGCGACTCATTGCTACTCGAAGACTCCGGAGCTGGCCAGCACAAGGATGAGCGCGATCCAAAGACAGCCGGAGATCCCAGCTGCGGCGGCCGCCGCGCCCACAGCCTCGGCCCCACCGACGGACAGCAACCGTGCGCCGACCCCGGACAGGACCGCAGGAAGCACGAGGAAGAGAAAGACGAACTTCAGCGCGCCGCCATCGGATCCCGCAAGGATCACGGCGACAAACGTCAAGAGAGGGCAGGCGATGAGCGACCACACCCAAAGACGAAGCCGTGCGGGTCGCGGTGAATCCATGTCCACGTCATCGGTCTGTCTACGCGACGGCTTGACGACCGCCGCCGGGGACATTCCCTAGTCGGCCGGCGTTCGCCTGAGCGCGATCCCGGCCTGGCGAAAGACATCCTCCAGCGGCGCGATCACCTCGGCGTCGATCTCGGTCTCGCGAAGGCGCGTTATCCCCAGCTTGCGCTCCTTGCGTAGCGATCGCAGCATGAGCGCCCAAGCATCGTCGGTGGCCGGATCCTCATCCGGATTGTGGTAGATGGAGATCTCGAGTATCGAACCGTCCGGACGCTTCGCGTGGGCTTGCCAGCCCCAGTCCTCGTCGAAGTACGAGGCCTCAAGCCCGCGCTCGACCAGGCCGTCGGTGACGAACGAAGCAACGTCCCGTCCGTAGAAGCGATTGCCAGCATTCGCCTCGGGTGGCAGGTCCGACGAGTGATCGAACCGATCCGAGGTGAACGCGAACCACGCCGCATGCTCTCCGAAGCGCGCCATGCGGCGTGAATGCTAAGACGCAGCTGGATCCTCTGGCTGGTTCGTGTCCCGCCGGCGTTTCCGGATCTCCGAACGTGGTAGGAAGGGCGTCATGACCGAGCTACTGCTGTTCCACCACGCACACGGCCAGACTCCCGGATTCCTCGCGTTCGCCGACGAGCTGCGAGCCGCCGGACACGTTGTTCATGCCCCCGACCTCTACGACGGCAGGACCTTCACCGACCTCGACGAGGGCGTCGGCTACGCGAAGGAGGTCGGCTTCGGGACGATTGGAGAACGCGGCCGGCTCGCCGCCGAAGGCCTGCCGAACGAGCTCGTCTATGCCGGGTTCTCGCTCGGAGCGCTGCCCGCGCAGATGCTGGCCCAGACGCGCCCGGGCTCCAAGGGAGCACTGTTGTTCTCCGCCGCGTTCCCCGCCTCCGAGTTCGGCGGCTCCTGGCCCTCGGGAGTCCCGCTCCAGATCCACATGATGGAGAACGACGAGTGGGCGCATGGAAGACCTTCCAGCCGCGCGCGAGCTTGTCGAGACGACCGACGACGCGGAGTTGTTCCTGTACCCCGGCGATCGACACCTCTTCGCCGACAACAGCCTGCCCGACTACGACGAGAGCGCCGCGACGCTGCTCGAGCAACGCGTCCTCGCCTTCCTGAAAGGCGTCGAGTAGACGTCACGCATCAGCTGACCAAGGCGCAGGCCCGGCGCATCGCGGTGCGCGCGCAACTGCTCGACGCACCCCGGCCGACCGATCTGCTCGACGGTCGTGCGACAGCTGACCCTGCTCCAGATCGACCCGACCGCGGCGATCGCGCCCAGCGCCGACCTCGTCGCCTGGAGCCGCCTCGGCTCGACGTACCGCCCGGACGACCTCACAGAAGGCCCTGGAGCAGGACCGCACGCTGTTCGAGCACAACGCGCTGGTTCGGCCGATGAGCGACCTTGGCCTGCACCTCGCCGGCAGCCGGACGAGCCGCAGTCACGAGCGCACGCACGAGTGGATCCGCGACAACGACCGCTTCCGGCGCGACATCCTCGAGCTGCTCGGCAGCTCCGGTCCGCTGAGCTCGCGCGACATCCCGGACACGTGCGTGGTGCCGTGGGCCTCGACCGGGTGGACCAACAACCGCAACGTCACCCAGATGCTGGAGTTCCTGATGATGCGCGGGGAGATCGCGATCGCCGGGCGCGTCGGACGCGAGCGGCTGTGGGATCTCCCGGAGCGGGTGTACCCGGCCGACGTCGTCGTCCCGTCCGTGGAGCGAAGCGCATCGGATCAGGAACGAGCGGCGGCTCGCGTCGCTGGGCATCGCCCGGCAGAAGTCGACCAAGATGCCGATCGAGCCGGTCGACGTCGGCGACGCCGGCGAGCCGGCCGTGGTCGAGGGCGTGAAGGGCGAGTGGCGCGTCGACCCCGCCGCGCTCGGCGTCGACTTCGAGGGACGTACGGCGCTGCTGTCGCCGTTCGACCGGCTCATCTACGACCGGCGCCGCGCGCAGGAGCTGTTCGAGTTCGAGTACATCCTCGAGATGTACAAGCCCGCGGCCAAGCGCCGCTGGGGCTACTTCGCCCTCCCGGTGCTCCACGACGACCAGCTGGTCGGGAAGGTCGACGCCACCGCCGACCGCAAGGCCTCCGTCCTGCGGGTGCACGCCATCCACGAGGACGTGAAGTTCACCCGCACCATGACCAAGGCCGTGCAGGCCGAACTGGACGACCTGGCCTCGTGGCTCGGCCTGGATGCCGTCGAGCCCTAGCGCAGTGTCGGGTCGACCGGCTTCTCCATCCGGACGAGCGGCACGGGAGCGCCACCGGTGGCATCCAGCAACCGTTCGAGTGGCCGGAACCCGTACGCGGTGTAGAGCGGCTCGCCGGCGAGCGTGGACATCAGCTCGAGTCGCGTGAAGCCCTCGGACGCCGCGGCTGTCTCGCAGAGCGACAGGATCAGACGACCGACGCCCTGCCGGGCGAACGCCGGATGCGTGTACATCGCCCGCACGCGTGCCGGATCGACCCTCGGATCGAGCAGATTGCTGTCACGGCCCGGCGTCTGGTTGCCGCCGTAGAGCGTCGCACGGCGACTCCAGCCACCGCAGCCGGCGACGTTGCCGTCGGACTCGACGACGAAGTACGTGCCGTCGTCGATCAGCTGGGTGTCGAGGCCCATGATCGCCTTGCTGGACGAGATCTGGGCGTCGTCGAGAAAGCCGCGCTGCAACTCGGCGATCGCCGCGTCCATCAGCACCGTCAGCGCCGGCACATCCGCTGTGACGGCAAGTCGGCTCGAGAGCTCCGTCACACGCTAGTTTTAGCGAGCCGGCTTCGGCGAAAGGAGCTACTCCATGCAGAAGACGACTGGTCACGCGGTACGCAACGCAGTCCGCCGAGGCGGCGGACGAGAACCAGCGACGAGTCGAAGGAGTCTTCGACGAGTTGAACACGAACAAGCCTGACAACGTGAGCTACATCGTCCTCCGGCTCGCCGACGACTCGTTCGTGCACGTGTCGTTCCACGATCACGGCGACGACGAGGTAAACCCGATCGCCTCGACTCCTGCCTTCGCGCACTTTCAGGACGGCCACGGCGATCGGCGCGAGGGCGACGTCGACCAGCAGACAGCAGAGCTGGTGGGCGCCTACGTCACGACCATCGACTGAAGCTCAGCCAAGCGTCAGGACGGGCTCCAGGCCGAGGAAGACGCCGATCCGCTCGGCCTCGGCCTCGACGCCGGCCTTCTCGTCGGCGGCTCAGCTTCCGCGCCGGCTCGACCGTCAGCTCGATCTTCTTCGCACTCTTCTTGCGGCTCCAGATCCCGGCGCAGACGCCGTCGATGACGAGGAACGGCGTGCCGGCCGGCCCTTCGTAGCGGCCCTTGCCGTGGGCGGCGACCTGCTCCCGCACCGCCGGCGGCACCAGCTCGTCGCGCTCGCGAAAACCCATCACGTAGACGTCGTACTCCGGCAGCAGGCGCACCGACGACGCCGGTGGCAGCGGCTCCTCGTCCTCCAGCAGGTACGCGACGTGGCCTTCCACGTCCACCTCGACGAGGTCGAGCTCCGCGAACACCGCCGCCGCCTCCTCGGGGCCGAAGCTGCGAGAGGTGAACCACTGACGGAACTCGCGGTGCGTCGCGGGACCGTAGGCGGCGAGGTAGCGCCGGGCGACCTCGCGCAGCGCCGCCTCCGGCTCGAACGAGGGCTGCGCTCCGAGCCAGTCGTCCGGATGCACGAACGTGACCTTCTGGCCCTGCGGCGGCCCGAAGCAGAGCCGGTCGACGATCGCCGCGTCGCCCAGGAAGTAGCCCCAGCCCGAGGCCAGCTGCTCGCGCGGCGCCTCGCCGACGCGTCGCGGCGACCGCGTCCGCGAGCTCCTCGCGCAACAGGCGCTTGCCGCGGAGCGCGTCGCCGATCGCCTCGACGACGACCTCGACGTCCTCGAGCGAATCGGCGTCGTAGTCGGCGGGGCCGACGACGGCGCGCGCGCGCTGCGGTCCACAGGCGCAGCTCGTCCGCCGGATGAATGTGCAGCGTGCCGCGCAACGTCCACGTCTTCGCGAGCTCGCGCCACATCCAGAGCGCCGCCCGCACGTGCTCCTGCGTGATCCCCGCGACGCGCGCCGCGAGCTGGAGCTCCGCGGAGCCCATCACCTGCGCGTGGATGCCGCCGACGTCCCGGACGACGTCGACGAGCCGCTCCATCGGTGCTCGCTCGTGCAGGTGGCTCCGGGCGAGCCGACGCGAGCGAACCTCGTCCCAGGTGAGCGAGCGCACCCGGCCAGCGTAAGCTGTGGAGGTGGAGATCACGCCCTCCATCGCTCGAGCTGCTGACGTGGGTCACGGCCCGCGAGCGCACCTACGAGGACGTCGTCGAGGCGTGGAAGAGCAACTGCCCGCGCTACGCGGTGTGGGACGACGCAGTGACCGCAGGCCTCGTCACCGCGGGCCGCGACGGTGTCGCGCTGACCGAGCGCGGCCTCGCTGCCCTCGGCTAGAGCAGGATCTCCTTCAGCGTGTCGCCGCGGAGGCCGAGGCGGAGCGTCTCGAGCGGGATCACTTCCTCCGGCGGGATGTTGCCGAGATTGACCTCCGGGCCGAACTGCTTCACGAACCACGCCTGCGCGGCCTTCGAGGGCGCCTCGAAGATCACGTTCTCGACGCCGACCGCCTCCGCGATCTCGCCGATCAGCTCGGTGCGCATGCCGCCGCCCGCGTCGAAGATCCCGGCGGTGCCGCCCTCGCGCGCCTCGGTGATCACCTTCCAGGCGCCGGCGTCGAGCTCCTCCGCAGCCACCGCTTCCACTCGTCCGCGCCGTACTCGACGGACGAGTCCTTCGAGCCGACCTCGGAGAGGACGGTGAAGTCGCGGGCGAAGTCGGCGATCAGCTCGAGCTTGCGCTCGCGCGGGATGTCCACGGTGCCGTCGGAGATCTCGACGTGCGTGAGGCCGAGCTCGGTGAGCCACTGCTTGTACTCGTCGAGCCTGTCCTTCACGTAGACGACCTCGAAGAAGGTTCCGCCGATCACGACCGGCTTGTCCTTCAGCACCGCCAGCTTCCGCTCGAGGCTCTTCGTCACGTAGGACGTGCCCCAGCCGAGCTTGACGACGTCGATCAGGTGCCCGGAGACCTCGAGCACGTCCTCCCAGCCGCGCGGGCCGAGGCCCTTGTCGATCACGTGCGTCAGCCCGGCCGAGCGCTGCGGCAGGCCCAGATCAAAGCCGGGCAAAGATCTCCTTCAGCTTCTCCTGCGCGCTCTCCTGGACGTCGTGGAAGAGCGAGTTGCCGTGCGCGTCGATCCCGACGATGAGCGGCCCGAAGTCCTTGACGCGGAACTTCCAGAGGCACTCGGGCATCAGCTCCTCCCACAGCACCTCCTCGATCTCCTCGATCTGGGTCGTCTCGAGCGCCGCGGCGCCGCCGACGATCGCGAAGTAGACCATCCCGAGCCGCTGCATCGGCTCGATCGCCTCGTCCGGGAGCCCGCCCTTGCCGCAGATCGCGCGCACGCCGTACTGCGAGCCGAGCGGCTCGGTGAAGCGCACCATGCGCGCGCTCGTCGTCGTGCCGATGCAGACCTTCTCGTAGCGCCCGTTGTCGAGCTTGCGCACGCCGGGAGCGGTGTGGAGGAGGAACGCGCCCGAGAGGTCCATCGGCGGCTCGACGCCCTGGTCGAAGATCCGGATCTGCGTCCGGTCGCGGATGCCGATGATGTGGCCCTGGACGGTGACCTCGTCGCCGGCGCGGAGCTTCAGGATCTCCTGCGGATCGGTGACCGGGAAGGTGACGGTGTGGTTCGCCATCTAGAACTCCCGGTCGAACTCGACGGAGCCGTCGGCCGCGACGTGCACGGACGCGCGGCGCGCCGCCCAGCACTGGTAGTTGACGGCGACCGGGTTCAGCGTCATGTGCGTGTCCGCGTGCTCGATGTGGCACTGGAGCACGGTCACGTCGCCGCCGAGGCCCATCGGGCCGATGCCGGTCTCGTTCAGGAGGCCGTAGAGCTCGTCCTCGAGCTCGGCGACGATCGGGTCGGCGTTGCGCGTGCCGACCGGCCGCGTGATCGCCTCCTTGGCGAGGTACATCGCGTAGTCGGCGGTGCCGCCGATGCCGACGCCGACGATCCCGGGCGGGCACGGCTTGCCGCCGGCGCCGACGATCGACTCCAGCACGAACTGCTTGATCCCCTTCACGCCGTCGGCCGGGACGCACATCTTCAGGAAGCTCATGTTCTCGGAGCCGGAGCCCTTCGGCACGCACTTGACGTCGAGGCCGTCCCAGTCGTCGATGAACTCCCAGTGCACGATCGGCAGGCGGTAGCCGATGTTCGGGCCGGTGTTCTCGCGCGTGATCGTGTGCACCGCGTTCGAGCGGAGCGGATGCTCGACGGTCGCGCGCGCCGTGCCGTCGCGCAGCGCCTCGTAGATCCGCGCGGGATGGAGCGGGAAGTGCTCGCCGACGCGGCAGGTGTAGACGGCGATGCCGGTGTCCTGGCAGACGAGGTTCTTCTCGTCGTCGGCGATGTTCACGTTCCGGTGGATCGTCTGGAGCACGCGCTGGCCGGTGACCGAGGTCTCGCGCTCGAGCGCGGCCGCGAGCGCGTCGCGGAGGTCCTGCGGAATGTCCTTCAGCGCCCAGACGTAGAGGTGCGCCGCGGCGTCCTCGACGGCGTGCTGGAGATCGGTGGTGGTGACAGTGCTCATGCGCTCGCTTTCTCTGCGGCGGCCTTGCCGGCGCGGCGGCCGAAGACGCAGCATTCCAGAAGGGAGTTGCCCATCATGCGGTTGCGGCCGTGCGTGCCGCCGGCGATCTCGCCGCACGCGTAGAGACCCTCGATCGTCGTCTGCGAATCGGTGTCGATCGTGAGGCCGCCGTTCTGGTAGTGGAGGACGGGGTAGGTGAAGATCTTCTCCTGCAGCGGATCGATGCCTGCGCCGCGGTAGCGCCGCAGCATGTACGGGAGCGACACCTCGGCGTCCGCCTGCGAGATCCGCGTCGTGTCGAGGTAGACGGCCGGGCGGCCGTCCTCGGTCTCGACGCCCTTGCCCTTCGCGACCTCGTCGAAGATCGCCTGGCTGACGACGTCGCGCGGGCCGAGCGAGTCGGTGAACTCCTCGCCGTCGGCGTTCAGGAGAACGGCGCCGTAGGCGCGCGTCGTCTCGGGGATCGAGTAGCCCTGCATCGTCTCCGGCCAGGCGCCGCCGTTCGGGTGGTACTGGAGCTCGTCGAGGTCGCGCGCCTCGCGCGCCCACCTCGAGCGCGATCCGCGTCACCTCGCCGGTCGCGTTCGGATGGTTCGTCGAGAGCTCGCCGCGCTCCTGCGCCACCTTGAAGCAGCGGCCGCCGGCGGCGAGGACGACGGTCGCCGCGTCGAGCTCGTGCTCGCCGCACGTCGCGCGCCAGCCGTTGCTGCGCTGCTCGAGCGCGGTCAGCGGGCTGTTCGCAAAGAGCGTGCCGCTGCCGGCCTCGAACGCGTCGCGCAGCGCCTTTCGTGATCGCGTGGCCGGTGCGGTCGCCGACCTGGAGCAGGCGCTTCGCGCTCGCGCCGCCGCAGCGGGCGAGGCGGTAGCCGCCGTTCTCGCGCGTGAACTCGACGCCGAGCTCCTCGAGCCAGTGGATCGCGCTGCGAGCGTCGCCGGTGAGGACCTCGACGAGCCGCATGTCTGCGCTGTCGTGGGAGCTCTTGAAGACGTCCGCGGCGTGCTGCTCGGGCGAGTCGTCGTCGCCGAAGGAGGCCTGGATGCCGCCCTGCGCCTTCGCCGAGTTGCACGCCTGGATCGAGCCCTTCGTCGCCAGCCCGACGCGGGCGCCGGCGCGCTCGGCGGAGACGGCGGCGGCGAGCCCCGAGGCTCCGCTGCCGATCACGAGCACGTCGAAGGAGTGCGAGCCGGTCACGTCGTCAGGATACCGTAAACGCTAATGCGCTGCATTAGCTCTCCTTATTGTTCAAGCGACCGACGCGAGGCTGCCGATGACTCGGGCGTGGTCTTCCGGCTACTCAGATTCGCCGCCATCATGGCGGTGCTCGCGCTTTCCGGCTACACGTTCGTCGACAAGGCGCGTACCGGCGACCTGAATCCCGCCAAGGACATCTCGGAATCCGAGGCGCGGCTGGAGCTCAGAAGCGCCGAGTACGTGCTCACCATCGTCTCGGGCCAGCTGGCGCGGGTGCACGTCATCACCGGGAGCTACGCCGACACACTCGAGGTCGACCAGTTCCCGCTCGTCCGGCTGGTATGGGCAAATGAGACCGCGTATTGCCTCGAGTTCGAGAAGACGCACACGTACTTCCTCCAGGGCCCGGGCGGCACCGTGGCCCAGGGCTCCTGCTGAGAGCAGGCGCCGGCGCACTCTCTATAGCCACCGGCTCAGACTGCCGATAACTGGAGGATGACCCGGCTCTTCGGATATCTCTCCGTTCTCGCCGTCCTGGCGGCCTGCGGCTATGCGTTCCTCGGCCCGGAGCGCCTCGGCGGACTGAACCCGATCGGCAAGGCCTCGGAAGCCGAGGCGGGGGCCGAGCTTGCGAGCGCGAAGTACACGCTGGCGATCGTCTCCGGCCAGCTCGCCCAGGTGCATGTCGTCACCGACACGTACGCGGACACGCTCGACTTCGACAACTCGTTCGTCCGGCTCGTCCGTGCCGACGCAAGAACGTACTGCCTCGAGTACAAGAAGACGCAGCAGACGTATTTCCTCGCCGGCCCCGGCGGCGCTGTCGCCCCCGGTTCTTGCTGATCAACGCCAGCGTGTGAGCGCCGCTTCGAGCACCTGCTCCGGCCGACGCTCCCGCCCCTCCGACCAAACGCGATCAGCGTCCTCGGCGAGTGCCGCCCTCACTGCCAAAGTCGTTCGTGAGTGCAGCCGCCGCTCGTACGGCGCGAGCGCCGCGCCCATCGTCTCCAGCATCGTGTCGGCAGCGCCGAGAAGCGCACCCGCGACGTGCACATCGCCGCCACGCTCGCCACGGCGGCGACGCCGACCAGGCAGTAAGCGAGGTGCTCGCGAAAGCCGCCGTCGAGACAGAGTCGCGTGCTGTCTGCGAACGTCGCGTGCGGCCGGCTGACTCTCTCCGTTCTCCAGGTGCGCGCACGCGAGATTGAAGAGCGCAACCGCCTCCGTCTCGGCGTCTCCCTGCTCGGATGCGAGAGCCACTGCTTCGGCGCCGAGTCGTGCGGCGCGGCGCGGCTCGCCTTCGAGCAGAGCGAGCGAGCTCAGGTTGATCATCGCGTTGGCGCGACCGCGCTCGAAGCGAGCCGAGGTCGCAACGTCCAGCAGCTCGTCGTAGACCGTGTGAGCGCGCTCGAGGTGCGCCTGTCCAGCAACTCACGTTGCCGGCCGTCGCCAGGGCGCCCGCCAGCGTGTGCGCGTCCTGCGTCGTTCGTGCGACCGCGAGCGCTTCGGCTGCGAGCCTCTCTGCCTCGACTGCATCGAGTTGCTGCCGGGCGAAGTTCGCCGCATGTCGTAACGCATTGGCGCGGACGATCGGCGGTGACGTGCCCGGCGCTGAGAGCCCGCAGGTGAGCCACTGTCTCGCTTCCTCGACGTAGCCGTTGGTGCGCCAGTAGCGCCAGAGCGCGGAGGTGAAGCGCAGGAGCCGAGGTCCGTCCCCGGCCTGTTCGAGCCAGGCCAGAGCGGCGACCAGATTGGCGTGCTCGTCCTCCAGACGTCGGAGCCAGCCGACCTGCTGGGGACCGGTCAGCTCAGCACGCTCCGCCAGGTCGAGATACCACGCTGCGTGGCGTCCCCGCACGCTCTCCGCCTCGCCGCTTGATTCGAGCAGCTCAACGGCGAACTCGCGCAGCGTCTCCAGCATCGCGATGCGGGTGGTCGAGCCTTCCTCTCGCCGCACGAGGCTGTGCCCGGCGAGTCCTTCGAGCGTCGCGAGGACGTCTACGGAGTCACCGCACACCGCCTCGGCCGCCTCCAGCTCGCAGCCGCCGACGAACACTCCGAGCTGCGCAAACAACCGCTGCTCGGCCGGTGAGAGCAGCTGATAGCTCCATTCGATCGTCGCTCTGAGCGTGCGGTGCCGGGCGGGCACGTCGGGCGGGCCGGCGATGAGCAGGTCGAGGCGCCGGCCGAGCCTGTCCAGGAGCGCCGAGGGAGTGAGGAACCTCGTACGAGCCGCCGCCAGCTCGATCGAGAGCGGCAGGCCGTCGAGGCGCCGGCAGATCTCGGCGACGGCGGCGGTGCTCGTTCGGTCCACCGCCAGGTCGGGCCGAACGACGCACGCGCGTTCCAGGAACAGCTCGACGGCCGGCGCGCCCGCGAGCGCCGCCGTGTCGCTCTCGCTGCGTGGCGGAACCGGAAGAGGCCCGAGGACGAGCTCGTGCTCGCACGACAATCGCAGCGAGACGCGGCTCGTGACGAGGAGCTTGAGCAGTCGGCGTCGTCGCGACCAGCTCCGCGAGCAGCGTCGAGGCCTCGGTCAGATGCTCGAAGCTGTCGAGCACGAGCAGGATCGAGCGGCCGCTGAGGCGGTCGCGAAGCGCCGGCAGATCGTCGCCGACACCCGTGATCGCTTCCGCCGAGCGCGCGCCCGATCGCCCCGACGACGAGCTGCCGGATCCGCGACGGCGTCGAGCGGCACGAATGTCGCGCCCTCGACGAGGTCCGGCGCCAGCCGCCGCGCCGCCTCGACCGCCACGCGCGTCTTTCCCGACGCCTCCGGGGCCGGTGATGGTCAGCAGGCGAACGTCGTTGCGCCGGAGCGCGGCGCAGACGTGCTCGAGCTCTCGCTCGCGGCCGATCAGTCGATTCGGCGGCGACGGGAGCTCGGTCCGGTGGACCTTCGTCGCGGCCGGGCTCCAGCGAGCCGTCCTGTCTCAGGATCGCCCGCTCGAGCCGCTTCAGCTTGGGGCCGGGCTCGATTCCGGCCTGCTCCAGGAGTGCCTTGCGCCCGCTCTGGTACACCTCGAGCGCCTCGGGCTGCCGCCCTGCTCGGTAGAGGGCGATCATCAGCTGCGCGCGCGGCCGCTCTCGCAGCGGCTCGGCGGCGACGAGCCCTTCCAGCTCTCCGATCAGCGCGTGCTCGCGTCCCAGTGCCAGCTCGGCGTCGATCCGATCCTCGATCGCCGCGAGCCGCGACGCTTCGAGATAGCTGCGCTCGGCGGCCACGAACGGCTCGTCGTCGAGATCGGCAAGCGCCGGGCCGCGCCAGAGCGCGAGCGCCCGACCCAGCTGGTCCGCGGCCGTCGCCGCGTCGCCGCGCGCGAGCGCTTCCCGACCCCGAGTCACGAGCCGGCCGAACCGCTGCAGGTCGATCGCCCATCGGATCCGCGGCGAGCCGATAGCCATGGGGTTCGGTCGCCAGCTGGTCGTCCCCGAGCGAGCGCCGAAGCTGGGAGACGGAGATCTGGACGATCTTCCGGCAGCTGGCGGGCGGATCGCGCCAGAGCCCCGTCACGAGATCATCCGTTCTCACGGAGCGGTCGGCGTGCAGCAGCAGGTACGCGAGGAGGCCGCGCTGCCTGGAGCCGCCGAGCCGGAGCGGAAGGCCATCCCGCCGCACCTCGAGCGGGCCGAGTAGGCCGTACTCGAGCGCCCCGGCCCGGATCGGCGCCGTTTGCGTTACCCGCCATTTACCGCGCGCTTCCCGCTCGGCGTTAGGACGTGACTCCTTCGAGCCCTTACGAGGAGGATCATGGAACGCATTCTCCAGCACAGGCGGCCGGCACTTCTAGTGCTGTTCCGTCTGGCCATGGCCGTACTGGCCGCCCTGGCGATCGCGACGCTCGGCGCGGGTGCGTCGCTCTCGCACCGCGCACGCGCCGGTCCTTCGCTCCCGCAGTGCGAGGACGGCGCTCGACAACGACGGCGACGGCCTCGATCGACTACGGCCCGCGATCCCGGCTGCTACGACTGGGTCGACAACGACGAGTACAACGCAGCCGCCGCCACCGCCACCACCGCCACCACCGCCGCCTCCTCCGCCACCTCCTCCGCCGCTCCGCCGCCGCTGCCGAAGTGCGAGAACGGCGATCGACGACGACGGCGACGGCAAGATCGACTGGCCCGCCGACCCGGGCTGCACCGACGGCGCCGACAACGACGAGTACAACTCACCGCCACCGCCGCCGCCTCCGCCGGCACAGTGCAGCGACGGCGCCGACAACGACGGCGACGGCAAGACCGACTACCCGAACGACCCCGGCTGCACCGGCACGCGCGACAACGACGAGTACAACGCCCGCCGCCGCCGCCGCCGCTGCCGAAGTGCGAGAACAGCGGTCGACGACGACGGCGACGGCAAGATCGACTGGCCCGCCGACCCGGGCTGCACCGACGGCGCCGACAACGACGAATACAACTCGCCGCCACCGCCGCCGGCACAGTGCAGCGACGGCGCCGACAACGACGGCGACGGCAAGGTCGACTACCCGAACGATCCCGGCTGCTCGGGCACGAGTGACAACGACGAGTACAACCCGCCGCCTCCGCCTCCGCCGGCCGCTGCCGACAGTGCGAGAACACCGGCCTGACGACGACGGCGACGGCAAGATCGACTGGCCCGCCGACCCCGGCTGCACCGACGGCGCCGACAACGACGAGTACAACGTCACCACCGCCCCGCTCCCCGCCGCGACAGTGCAGCGACGGCGCTCGACAACGACGGCGACGGCAAGACCGACTACCGCAGCGCGATCCCGGCTGCACTGAACCTCATCATCGGTCTCGACGCTGCAAACGACAGCACCTTCACGCAGGCGTGGGGGTTCGCAGGGGACGGACTTCCTCCGTACTACGAAGGGACGTCTGAGCCGAGTCTGCTACGGTCGCTCCGGCGTCAGGGTGTCGTCCGGTCGGTTGCGCATCGGTGCACGGCGACGCCAGCTTCGTCCTGCCTCCATGCCGGACGCCTGGACGAACCGCTCACGGTCTCGGTTCTGCTGGAACGGAACGACGTCACGAGGCTGCCACGGTTCGTCGACAGTCTACGTGAACCAGCAGCCGTCCAGTTCGCACTACCAGCGGCTCGGACCGCGAGCATCTGCGTCATCGCTGCTCTTGCAGGAGCTGTGCGCCCGACGCGATCACCGCTTGGGCTGGAAGGATCGACGTTCTTCGCCGACAGCTACGATGGTCAAGCACCGCCGGTCGATGTCTCAAGTCCGGATGGTGCTCGGTCGCCATGGTGATCGCGCATCGTCGTCTATCACGACGCTGACGTCATCTGGAGCACGACCGGTACTCGCGTGCGACCGCGGTACGCGAACGAGGCTCGGAGACTAGAGGCGGCCGCGGCCGCCCTTCGCGGATGCGGCCGCGCCTCTACCAGATCGAGCGCAGGAGCTGCTCGACGTCGGCGGGCGTGACCGGGCGCGGATTCGCCTTCGCGCCCGGGCGCTCCGCCACCGCCTCCGCGACCTCCGCCGGCGCCTCCTCCGGGATGCCGAGGTCGCGCAGGCGCTCGAAGCCGCCGAGGCGCGCGAGCTCCTCGACCCGTGCGGGCGGGTCGTCGCTCCCCAGCGCGGCGCCGAAGCGGCCGATCGCCTCGCCCGCGACGGGCTCGTTGAAGCGAAGCGCGGGCGGCAGCGTGAGCGCGTTCAGCGCCCCGTGCGGGGCTCCGTAGCGGCCGCCGAGCACCTGCGCCATCGCGTGCGCGAGCGCGAGCATCGACCCGCCCAGCGCCGCACCGGCGTGGCACGCCCCTCGCAGGAGACCGGTCCGCGCCTCGAGATCGTGCGGATCGCTCGACGACGCGGGGCAGCCACTCGCCGATCAGCTCGCGCGCCGGCCAGCGCATCCCGGTCGGCTCTCCGGGGTCCGCTCGCGGACGTACAACGCCTCGGCGCAGTGCGCGAGCGCGTTCAGCGCGGTGCCGACGGTCTCGGCGCGCGGGAGGTCGAGCGTGAGCTCCGGCTCGTAGACGATCGCGTGCAGCCGGGCGCCGGCGCCGCCGCCACGCAGCCGCCGGTCGGGGTCGCGCACGCCGAAGAACGATCGTCCACTCCGCTCCGGAGTACGTCGTCGGAACCGAGACGAGCGGTAGGCCCGTCGCCGCGGACGCCGCCTTGGCGGTGTCGATCGCGCTACCGCCGCCGACGGCGACGATCGTGTCGACACCTTCCGGCACCTCGATCCGATGCGAAGGAACCTCCTCCCACCGGTCCGGGGCGTCGAGAACGTGGCGCCAGCGAGGGCTCGCGACGACGAGCGGACGCTCGCCCGCGAGCGCGGCGAGCTCGTCGAGCCCCCAGCGAACGATCACCGCCAGCTCGGCGCGCGCGAACTCGACGAAGGCGTCGGCGGCGCGCGTGGCGGTGCGTCCCGCAGCGCGAACCAGCGAGATCTCCCGCTTCGCGTCGAGCCCCTCGACCTTCGCCGACGTCAGCGATCCGGTCGCGAGCTCCGGCTCGACGGCCGAGCGCGAGATGAACGCAACGCCGTAGCCGGCCTGGACGGCGCTCCGCACCGACTCCTGCAGGCCGAGCTCGAGGTGCACGTCGAGGTCGCGCAGGCGCATCCCCAGCGCGCGCAGCTCGTCCTCGACGATCTGGCGGACGCCGGCGCCCTCCTGCATCACGATCAGGTTCTCGCCGCGCAGCTCGTCGATCGAGACGGTGCGTCCGGCGAACGCATGTCCGGGCGGGCACGCGAGGATCACCTCGTCGTCGAAGAACGGCTCGAACTTGACCGCGCGATGCCTGCGCGCCGCGCCGACGATGCCGAGCTCGAGCTCCCGGGCGGCGACGCGCTCGACCACGGATTGCGTGTCCGACACGGTCAGCGAGATCTTCACACCGGGGTGCGCGCGCTGGAACTCGCAGAGCAGCAGCGGCACGACGATCGCCGCCGGGCCGGTCGACGCTCCGAGCCGGAGCTCGCCCTTGAGCTCGCCCTCCCCCTCGCCGGCGAGCTCGTCGAGCAGCTGCTCCTCGAGCGAGAGCAGCCGCTGCGCGCCCCGGTAGAGCCGCAGGCCGGCCTCGGTCGGCTCGACGCGGCGGCCGGAGCGGTCGAGCAGCTGCGTGCCGAGCCGCTTCTCCAGCGCTCGCACCTGGAGCGAAACGGCCGGCTGCGTGACGCCCAGCCGCTCGGCGGCCTGCGAGAAGCTGCGGCGCTCGACGACGGCGCAGAAGGCGGCCAGCTGACGCGTGTCCATAAGCACATCTTATAGAGTCGGTCACGCGCTATGCGAGCGCCGCCGGCACGAGCTCACGCAGCGCAGCGACGCAGCGCGCGTCGTACTTCGCGCCGGCGCAGCGCTCCAGCTCGCCGAGCGCGACCTCGGCCGGCAGCGGCCCGCGGTACGGACGGCGCGCCGTCATCGCTTCGAAGACGTCCGCGACGGCGAGAATCCGCGCCGTCAGCGACAGCTGCTCGGCGGCGAGCCCGAGCGGATAGCCGCTGCCGTCGAGCTTCTCGTGGTGCGCGGCAGCGTCGTCCGCGAGCTCGCGAAACGGCGCCACGCGGGCGAGAAACTCGCGCGTGTACGCGGGGTGGCGCTCGACGCTGGCCCGCTCCTCCGTCGTGAGGCGGCCGGGCTTGTCGAGGATCAGATTCGAGATCCCGAGCTTGCCGATGTCATGCAGCAGGCCCGCGTGACGGAGGCGACGAAGAGTCGTCGGCCGACAGGCCGAGCAGCGTGCCCGATGCGACCGCGATCTCGGCGACACGCTCCGAGTGCCTGAGCCGTGAACGGCGACTTGGCGTCGATCACGCGCGCGAACGCGCCGGCGATCCGGTCGATCGCATCGTCGTCGACGAGCTGAACGCGATCCGGCGGCTCGAACTCGGGCACGAGCTCGGCGACATCGTCGGCGGCAGACCTGCGCCCAGAAGCCGTCGTCGCGCTCGAAGCCCTCGAGGCGCGCACGAGCTCAGGATCGAACCACGTGCCGCAACGCTCGCGAGCCATGCCGTACGCGACCGCCGGTGCCGTGGGTCGCCGCGAAGACGTCGACGGTCTGCGCGAGGCAGATGATGCGGCCGAGCAGCGGGATCTCGGTCCCGGCGAGCCCGTTCGGCCGGCCACGGCCGTCCCAGTGCTCGTCGAGCGTTCGGATCGCCGCCGGCCGTCTGCTCCGCGAAGCCGAGCTCGCGCGCGATGTCGGCGCCACGCTCGCAGCGCGTCTCGAAGATCTCCTTGGCCGTTCCCTGCTGCAGCCCGAGCTTCATCGACGCGGCGGCGCGGGCGACCGGCGAGCCCGACGGCGCGACGTTGCGCACCGCCCAGATCAGGTTCGTCGGAGAACTTCGTCCAGTCGACCGTCTTGACGCCCTGCTTCAGTCGAAGGTCGTCGGCCCGGAAGAGCGTGCAGATCCTGGCTGCGTTCGACGAGCAGCCGGCGTCCTTCAGCAGCAGCGCGTAGAAGAGCGACGAGCGCGACTCGTCGTCGAGATCGAGCTCGTCCGCGAGCCGCATCCCGATCAGCGCAGCTCCGGACCGCGTGGCCGTGCGGCTGGCCCTCGGTGAGGTCGAGGGCGAACGAGAGCGCCGAGATCACCTCGGACATCCGGAGCTGCTGCGCGACGACGGCCATCCTCATGGAATCGGCATGTGCCGCATAGGCTTGAGCGTCCATGCGGGTCTGGGTCGACATCACCAACTCGCCGCACGTGCTGTTCTTCCGCCCGCTGATCCGGCTGCTGCAGGCCGACGGCCACGACGTCTCGATCACGCACGCGCGAGTACGCGCAGACGCTCGAGCTGCTCGAGCTGCACGGGATCGATCACGACGTCGTCGGGCCCCGCACGGCGGCGCCGGCGTGCTCGGGAAGGCGCGCGCCCTCGCCGGGCGGCTCCCCGCGCTGCGGCGCTTCGCGAAGACGCGCGCGCTTCGACCTCGCCCTCGCGCACGGCTCGCACGAGCTGACCCTGGCGGCGCGGAGCCTCGGCATCCCGAGCGCGACCGCGCACGACTACGAGTTCGCGACGCTCCAGCACCAGCTCGGGCTGCGCGCCGCGACGCGCGTCGTCTTCCCCGACGCGATCCCCGCCGAGCGCCTCGCCCGCCTCGGTGCGCGACCGCCGAAGCTCGTCCGCTATCCGGGGATCAAGGAGGAGTACTACCTCGCCGACTTCGAGCCCGATCCGGCCGCGCTCGACGGGATCGATCCGGCGAAGGTGCTCGCCGTCGTGCGCACGCCGCCGGACGTCTCGCTCTACCACCGGCACGGCAACCCGCTCTTCGCCGGCGTGCTCGAGCGGCTCGGCCGCGACGAGTCCGTCCACGCGGTCGTGCTGCCTCGCACAGCCGAGCAACGCGAGGCGATTCGCGGGCTCGGCCTCCCGTCGCTGCACGTCCCGGAGCACGCCGTCGACGCCCAGAGCCTCGTCGCGCTCGCCGACCTCATCGTCTCGGCCGGTGGGACGATGAACCGCGAGGCCGCGGCGCTCGGGCACGCCCGCCTACACGACGTTCACCGGCCGGCTCGGCGCCGTCGACGAGCATGCTGATCGCCGAAGGCCGGCTGCGACCGCTCGCGGCTCGCAAGCGAGCTCGAGGTGCGCAAGCGGGACGACGGCGAGGACCGCGTACGGCGCGATCCACGCACCTTGCTCGAGGTTCTCCTTTCGACACCGCGGGCATAAGAACCCGCGGCAACAGGCAACGCGGAAAAGGGGGGTTTTCTGCATGCGTAAAGCTCTAGGCGTAGCCGTGCTCGCAGCCGGACTCGCGACGTTCGTTGCGGCGACCACGCACACAACGGCGAGTCGCCGGGTTCAAGACAACACAGGGCCCGATGATCGACCCCGTCGTGGCCGGGGCGTCCTACACGCCGATCATCACCGTCGGCGACACGCTCCGGGCGGCTACATGTTCGAGTCGATCCCGGACGGGATCTCGATCGTCTCGAGCAAGCCTCACGGTCGTCACGACGACGACCACGAAGGCGACAAGCGCAAAGGCGACAAGCGCCGACAAGGCGACAAGCGCCGTGGCGGCAAGACAAGAGCCGCGGCGGCGTCGACATCTACGTCAACCACGAGACGTCGACCGTCCCGTTCCCGTACAACGGCCGACCGGCGTCGGCTTCAACGACTTCACGAACGCGCTCGTCAGCAAGCTGCGCGCTGAACGCGAAGTCCGGCGGCGTGCTGAGCGGCGAGTACGCGATCGAGTCGGATGAGCAACTACCAGCGCTTCTGCTCGAACTTCCTCGCCACCAAGGCAGCAGGGATTCGACCGGCCGCTGTTCTTCACGAACGAGGAGGGCAATCGACTGGGTCAACAAGCGCGGCACCGCATGGCCGGCTGTGATCGGCGCCGACGAAGCGCGTCAGATCGGAGCCGTCGTGGCCATCGACCCGAAGAACGGCAAGGTCAAGCCGATCTGGGGCATGGGCCGCCACAACCACGAGAACAGCGTCGCGGTGCCGGGGTACGGCAAGCCGGTCGTGCTCTCGGGCGACGACTCGTTCGTCAGCAACCCGGCGCAGTCACAGCTCTACTCGTACATCGCGAAGAACTCGAACGACGTCTGGGAGGACCGGGGCGACCTCTGGGCGTTCGTCGCCGACGCACCCGGCGTCGACGACTACTACGACTTCCCGGTCGGCTCCGACATGAGCGTCACCGGCCGCTTCGTGAAGGTGCCGAAGGACGTCGCGACCGGGCACGCTCCAGACGGGAGCGAGTTGATGGCCGCGGACAAGGGATATCCGCTGCCGCCGAACGACGGCACGTGGCAGCGCGACCCGAACGGCGTCGGCCTCGACGGGCCGCAGTGGGTGCTCGAGCACTGGGGTGACACGCAGACCAAGCCGTCTTCCAGTTCACCCGGGTGGAGGACATCGCCTACGACAGGCGTCGCGGGCATGCAGAACGTCGTCTACGTCGTCGACAGCGGGCGCGGCGCGACGAGCGCCGGCGGGAACGCGTTCACCTCGACGAACGGCCGCGTCTGGAAGCTCGTGCTCGATCCCGAAGGACCCGACTCCGGGTGCTCTCGTTCTCGGTCCTGATCGAGGGCGACGACGCTCCGGTCAAGGCCGTCGACGAGATCCACCAGCCCGACAACGTCGAGTCGACCGAGAAGAGCCTGCTCATCACCGAGGATCCCGGCTCGAGCCAGCAGTTCCCAGTCGGGTCGACCGACCCGGCTGCGACCACGGCGCGGATCTGGCAGTACGACCTGCGCGACCGGCACGAAGCGGGTCGCGGCGAAGGTCAATCAGTCGGCCGACGAGGGCCCGACCGACGGGATGCCGCACCGGTCGGCAACCTCGGCGCCTGGGAGTCGAGCGGCATCGTCGACGCGTCGAAGGTGTTCGGCCTGGGCGCGTTCCTCGTGGACGTCCAGGCCGGCACGCTCGTGATCGACGAGGAGGTGCGCGGCAACATCACCTACCAGCGTGACGGCGGCCAGCTGGGCCTCCTGCGGATCCCAGGGGCGTAGCGAGCGCGACTCAGACGGGCTCTGAGGTGGGTGTCGCGGTCACCGCGGCGCCCACCTCGGCGACCCCGAGGCGGCGCGGCGCACGCGCGATCGCGGCGAGACGGCCGACGAGCTCGAGCGTCTCGCCGCCCTCGACCAGCCGCTCCAGCTCCTGCAGCTCCGACTCGAGCCAGGCCGAGTCGATCGGCGGACGGTCGAGCTGCATGATCGCCGGGTGCTCGCTCGGGCGTGACGTGGTCGTCCTCCGTCCAGAGCTCCTCGTGCAGCTTCTCGCCCGGCCGGGCGCCGACGACCTCGATCCGGATGTCTCGCTCGGGCTCCTTGCCGGAGAGGCGGATCATCTTGCGCGCGAGCTCGAGAATCGACACCGGCTCGCCCATGTCGAGCACGAAGACGCGCCCGCGACCGCCGATCGCACCGGCCTGGACGACGAGCTGGACGGCTTCCGGGATCGTCATGAAGTAGCGCGTCATCTCCGGGTGGGTCAGCGTCAGCGGGCCGCCCTTCGCGATCTGGCGCCGGAAGATCGGGATCACCGAGCCGGACGAGCCGAGCACGTTGCCGAACCGGACCGCGACGAAGCGCGTCGAGACATCGTCGCGATGCCCGAACGCCTCGACGATCCACTCGCACAGCGCCTTCGACTGCCCCATCACCGTCTTCGGGTTCACCGCCTTGTCCGTCGAGATGAGGACGAAGCGGTCGGCGCCGAACTCGACCGCGATCTCGGCGACGGTGCGCGTCGCGAGCGTGTTGTTGCGCACCGCCTCGACCGGGTTCGACTCGATCAGCGGCACGTGCTTGTACGCCGCGGCGTGGAAGACGACCGACGGGACGGTAGGCCTCGAAGACCTGGCGCATCTTGGCCCGGTTCTTCACGTCCGCGAGCACGGGCAGCGCGGCCGGGAAGCCGCGCTCGTCCACGAGCTCCCGCTCGATCTCGAACAGCGCGGGCTCGGAGTGATCGACGAGCACGAGGCGCGCCGGGCCGACCCGCGAGATCTGGCGGCAGAGCTCGGCGCCGATCGAGCCGCCGGCGCCCGTGACGAGCACGGTCTCGCCCGAGAGGTAGCCCGCGATCGCGTCGATGTCCACCTCGACCGGCTCGCGTCCGAGCACGTCCTCGACCTCGACCGGGCGAATCTGGCCGGCAAGGTCGAGATCGCCGGCGATCAGCTCGTGCAGGCCCGGGAGCGTCTTCATCACGACGCCCTCCGCGCTCGCGATGTCGACGATCCGCTGGCGCGCCTCGCCGGACGCGGACGGGATCGCGATCAGAAGCTCGTCCGGACGGCGGTCGCGGAGGATGTGCGGCAGCTCGTCGGTCGTGCCGAGCACGCGGATGCCGTGCAGGCGCAGGTTCTTCTTGCGCGGGTCGTCGTCGATCAGGCCGATCGGCGTGTAGCCGAGAGCCGGCGTGCGCAGCATCTCCTTCAGCATCAGCTGCGCCGCGTCGCCGGCGCCGACGACGATCACCTCCTTGCCGCGCGCGACGATCGACCGGCCCTGCGGGCGCTCGATGATCGTGCGCGCCAGCATCCGCGAGCCGGCGACGAGCGCGAGCGTGAGCAGGCCGTCGATCACCCAGACGGTCCGCGGCACCGCGCGCGACGTGCACCTCGAAGAAGCTGAAGACGAGGAAGGTGACGAGCGACGCAGCCACGACGCCGCGGGCCGCGCCCCACATGTCGCGCGTCGAGACGTAGCGCCACCAGCGGTTGTAGAACCCGAAGAGCGCGAAGATGCTGAGCTTGATCGCAGCGACGAGGCCGAGGATCTGCCAGCTCACGTACCGCTCGTAGTAGACGGGCAGGTCGGTGTCGAAGCGGAGCCGGAAGGCGAGGTACCAGGCCGCGACGACGATCGCCAGGTCCGCAGCGAGCTGCGGGAACCGATGCCGGTTGAAGGGCGTCCTCACCGGGCGGACGCCACGCCGACGGCCGCCCGGACGACGTCCACGACCCGCTCCTGCTGCTCGGCCGTGATGCCCGCCCAGAGCGGCACCGAGAAGTTCTCGCGCGCGGCGCGCTCGGTCTCCGGCAGCGCGCCCTCCTCGTAGCCGAGGTAGCGCAGCGCGGGTTGGAGGTGCAGCGGCGGCAAGTAGTACTCGGCGTTCCCGATCTCCGCCTCCGTCAACGCGGCGCGAATCCGGTCGCGCTCGGGCGAGCGGCAGACGAAGAGGTGGTAGACGTGGCCGGGCTCGTCGACCGGGATCTCGCAGAGCTCGCCCAGGCCGAGCTCGGCGTAGCGCGCTGCCGCCTCGCGGCGCGCCGCCGTCCAGCCGTCGAGCTCACGCAGGAAGATCCGCAGCGCCGCGGCCTGGATCTCGTCGAGCCGGGAGTTGTAGCCGATGAACTCGAACGTCTTCTTCGCCTTCGAGCCGTGGAAGCGGAGCATCCGGATGCGCTCCGCGAGCTCGGCATCGCGGACGGCGACGAGGCCGCCGTCGCCGAGGCCGAAGAGGTTCTTCGTCGGATAGAAGCTGAAGGTCGACGCGATCCCGGTGCCGGCGATGTCCGGCGAGCCGAACGCCTGCGCCGCGTCCTCGACGATCGGCACGCCGAAGCCCGGTGAGCTCGGCGAGCGGCGCCGGGCCGGCCGAAGAGATGCACGGGCAGGATCGCCTTCGTGCGCGGCGTGATCTTCCGCTCCACGTCGGCCGGATCGAGGTTCAGCGTGACCGGGTCGATGTCGACGAAGACGGGCGTCGCCTCGCGCCGGGCGATCGCCTCGGCGGTCGCGTAGAACGTGAACGACGGGCAGATCACCTCGTCGCCGCGGCCGACGCCGAGGGCGTCGAGGACGAGGACGATCGCGTCCGTCCCGTTGGCGACGCCGATCGTCTCGGGCACGTCGAGGAAGTCGGCCGCCTCGCGCTCGAACGCCGCGACGTTCGGGCCGAAGACGAACTGCCCGCTCTCGAGCACGTCGGCGAACGCCTGCTTGAGCTGCGGGATGAGCGGCTCGTACTGAGCCTTGACGTCGACGAGAGCGATCTTCACGGCACGCCAGTCTACCCGGCGCCCGCGGCGGCTCCCCGCCGGCGATAGAGCTTCCAGGCGATGAAGGCGATCCCGGCGACGATCGACGCGATGATCACGTAGTCGACGTAGTGGAAGTAGTGGTGGAACTCCTCCCACTGGCTTCCGAGCGCCCAGCCGACCCCCGCGAGGACGAAGCACCAGATCGCTGAGCCGAGCAGCGTCAGGACGGTGTAGCGGCGAAAGGGCGCGCGAAAGACGCCGGCCGGGATCGACACGAACGAGCGCACGACGGGGGTGATCCGGCCGAGGAAGATGGCCCAGTCCTCCCAGCGTTCGAACCAGCGCTCGGCCTTGACCAGGTTCGCTTCCTTCAGATGCAGCCAGCGGCCGTGTCGCTCGAGGAACGGACGGCCACCGTGCAAGCCGATCCACCAGCCCCCGATCGAGCCGACCGTGTAGCCGACCGTGCCGGCGACGGCGACCGCGAAGTAGGCGGGAAAGCCCGACTCGAGCTCCCACCCGAAGAGGACGATGCTCTGCCCCGCGAACGCGCCGGACGCGACGGCGCCGCCGTACACCATCACCGGCTCGCTGGCCGCAGGCAGGACTGCGTCGATCGCCATCAGCAGAAAGACCGCGTAGAAGCCGTAGTCGCCGACGACGGTGGTGAGGAGATCGGTGATCTCGCTCAGAATCGAAGCGACGGGCACGGGCGCGGACTCTACCCGCGTGATGTGGCTGGCTTCTTCTTCGGCAGCGGCGCCGCGCGAATCACGCGGAAGGCCTGTGTCGTGAGCTCCGCGACCCCGATCTCGTTGGTCGCGCGGAACCGGATCTTGTAGAGACCGCCGTAGACGAACGATCGGCCGCCGAGGGTCGTTCCCTTCCAGCGCGCGATGAAGCGGCCGGCCCGGAGGTTCCGCAGGGCGATCGAGGCGACGCGCACGCCGGAGACGGTCTCGACGGTGGCGAACACGCGTGCGGGGCGCGTGAGCGTGACGCCCGCCTGAATGATCTGCTTGCCGCGGGCGCGGACGACGAGCGACCTGCGAGACAGCTTCGCGAAGCCGAGCGTCGAGTTGACCGCGAACGACTGGCTCGTGGTCGAGGTCTGGCCGAGGTCGTCGGTCGCCGACACATCGAGCCGCCAACGGCCCTCGGCGGGCGGCCCGGGCGGGAGCGTCGGATCCAGCGGCGCGGGTGGGAACGCGACCGGATACGTGCCGGGCTCGCGGGCGATCGTCTCGGTGAAGGCGGTCACGTTGCCGGGACCGACGAGCGTCGCGGTCACGTTCGACGGCCGCACGACCTTGTACGAGAGCTTGCGCTGCTTCTCGGCGACCCCGTCGCCGTTCGGCGAGATGAACGGTTCGGGAGTCGTCGAGTAGACGCCGTAGTACATGAGCTGGAGCGAATTCGAAGCCGCCCGCTCGCCGCCGGGATCGGACGGCCGACTCAGCAGCGACCCGTTGAAGGCGAGCGTCGAGGAGCCGCCGCCGTCGAAGCCGCTGGCGGTGACGGCGCCCAGCCGGACGAGCGCCTGCGCGAGCTCGAAGTTCGTCATCCCGACGCTGTAGCCCGGCCGGCGGCCGTCGACGACGACCATGATGATCCGCCCATCCGCGAGCTGCCCGACGGCGGTTCGAGGGTGGCGAGGCCCGAGCTGGTACGTCAGAGAAGGCCTCGTTGGCGCGGAAGACGGGGCCGCCGTTTCGAACGATCACAGGGCCGCCGCCGACCGCATTGGGGACTCCCACCCAGTCGGGCCGCAGGATCATGCGGAGCGTGACGAAGGATCCGACCGGAGCTTCCGCCGCGAGCCGCTCAGCCGCCGTTCCGCGGGCGACGAGCACGGCGCCGTCGCGCGGGATGGTCGAGCCGCCGACGCCCGAGAATTGAACGACAGGTCCGATCAGGTCGGTGTTGGCCGTCGCCGGCGGGAACGGCTGGATGACCACCTCTGTCACGCCCGCCTGAGCAGGCGTCGTGAGGCCGTAGCTGGGGGTGAACAGCGAGATGGCGTTCTGAGTCGGCGCCTGGTTGAGGTCGGTGAGCGTCCGCCGCTGGCCGAGACCGCGCCACGTCCCGAACAACTGCGACCCGCCGAATATCGATCGCCCCCTCCTCCGAGACACCGACGCTCGACCGGTCGGCGGACGGAGGGCTGTCGACGATGCCGTCGCGCATCACGACGCCGGTCGGGCGGCCGGTATCCGGCGCGTAGAAGTCGCCGTTGATTCCCACCATCGTCGCGGTGGCCGAGAGCCGCTTCTGCATCGCCGTGACCTTCTCGACGCCCAGGATCGACTCGTTCGAGAGCACCGGGCGGAGCGCGTAGAGACCGGTCGGCCGAGGCCCGACGACGACGTGCATCGCGACCGGACCATGCGGCGTGAACTGGACCGAGCGCTCGTACGTGACGCCGGGCATCAGCGTCGTCTTCTGCGCCGCGGCGGGCGCAGCGAGAACCAGGGCGAGAAGCCCTCCGATGAGGAGTTGGCGCAGCACGACCCCGAATGAGGCTAGCCGAAGGCCCGGCGCTCCCTGGAGGGCTTAACGGAATCCGTACAGCGGGCAAAATCGCTGGTAGAGAGGGCTATGGCCTACCGATAGCTCGCGACGATCGTCGACCGGCGACCGGCGGGAAGCGCTCGCTCGGCGCCGATGAGCACCCACTTCACAGGCGGCACGCGGGCCGCGTAGCGGTGGAGCGTCCCGACGTACTCGACGGCCACCGGCTCGAACCCCGCCGCGGCGACGACCGCCGCCAACCGTTGAGGGGTATTGGCCAGGTACAGCGTGGGATAGACGTCGCGCTCTGCTGCACCGGCGCCGCGCCGCTTGATCGCCAGCCGAGCGCGTTGAGGAAGCCTGTCTGCGGCTGCCATCAACGGGCTGGCACGGTTGCTGGTCAGCAACACGAGCCGTCCGCCAGGACGCAGCACCCTCCGCCACTCGGCGAAGCTGCGCTCGGGACGCTTGAGATGCTCGACGACGAAGTTCGCGTACACGAGATCGAAGCTGTCCTCGTCGAAGGGGAGTGACTCGTCGAGGTCGGCCGGCACGAACTCGTCCAGAAACGGGTTCTCGCGCCCCGCCGCCTCGTCCGTGTCGACGCCGACGAGGCGTGTGATGCGATCGCGATAGTCGCGAAGTCGCGTCGTGCGGCCGCACCCGGCGTCGAGCGCCAACGGCGCCGGCCTGCAAGGCCTCGTCGAGCAGGACCCTCTCGACCCGCGTGTGGTCGGTCTCCACGCTTCGAGGATCTTAAGGCCGTACTAGCGAACGGGGTGAATCCGCCCGGACAGGGCGAGCGTGCGAGCCTGTGTCGGCGTCCGGCGCGTAGACCTCGATCAGGTGCGGGACGCCGGGAAATGCCAGATAGACGCTCGTCGGGCGCGTCTTGCTCCACACGGCGAGGCCGCCGCCGGTCGTCTTCACGAGACGTCATCTGCGTGCTCTTCGCCCGGCCGGCCGCCGTGGCGTAGGCGTTGCGCATCGGATACGTGCCGACCGTGATCGCCCGGGACGAGTCACCGATCGGACGCGCTGAGCGGCAGGTACCGGACGAACGTGCCGGCGCTGGTCGACGTCAGCTCGAGCTTGCGTGCAGCCATCGGGCCGAGCCAGTAGACCGGCCCGTCGTGCGAGCCGGCAAACGACGTCAACGTCGCCGCGGAGACGGCGGCCGGCGCTCCGGCCTCGCTCTCGCCATCGCCACGCAGGAGGACAAAGCCTGCCGCGGTGGAGCCCGCGGCAAGGATGATGAGAGCTGACCAGAGGAGCGCAGCCCGGCGACGGCCGCGCGGCTGCGCCGACGCCTCCGGCGGAGCGACGGTATCCGCCGTGGACCGCGGCCGGCTTCGCCGGCGCGCGCTTGCGCGGCGTTGCAGGCTTGGCAGCGGGCTTCGCTGGCTTGCGTGTCTGCTCCACAAAGCTGGTTTCGGCAACGGCGCTCATCTTCATGAGTCGCGCGGTCATCCCGTCACCGCCTCGTGCGTCACGGTGTCCACCTTGATCGCGGTGATCTTCGTCATCAGCGCGTTGGCCGGGTCGGTGCTCTCGCAGCGGAGGACGATCGACCCCGTCGCCGCCAGAACCCGCCGTGACCTGCATGCTCAGCGTCGCGCGGTGCTCGACGTCCACGTCCGTGTAGTCGACCTCGACGTCGAACTCGAACTCGGCGGTGTCGGTGTACCCACCGCCCGCGTCGAGCACGCACGTCACGATCCAGTTGGTGTTGCCCAGGGTCGTGTCGATGACCGTCTTCGCCGAGATCGCGTAGGCACCCGCGACGACGTTCGTCATCGTGGCGACGGTCGTGTCAGCTCGTGCGCGAGCGCCTGGGCTGCCGTCCCGGTAGACCTCACGCGCACTCGACGGGCCGGCGGGTCCGGTCGCGCCCTGCGGGCCCTGCCGGGCCCTGCGGCCCGGTCGCTCCGTTGGTGCCGTTCGTGCCGTTCGAGCCGGCCGGGCCTGCAGGTCCGGCCGGTCCGGCCGGTCCGATCGGTCCGGCGACGCCTGCAGGCCCGGCCGGACCTGCGGGGCCCTGCGATCCCGTGAGCACCCTGCGCACCCGCCGGGCCCTGTGCGCCGGTCAGTCCTTGCGGCCCGGCCCTGCGGCCCCTGCGGGCCGGTTGCTCCCTGCGACCCGGTCGCGCCGGCCGCTCCGGACGCACCATCGTTTCCGTTCGCGCCGACAGGTCCCTGCGCGCCCGTGAGCCCCTGCGGACCCTGCGGGCCGACCGGGCCGGCGACTCCCGTCGCGCCCTGCGGGCCGACGGCCCCTGTCGCGCCTGTCGCACCATTCGCTCCGGCCGGGCCGGTCGCGCCGGTCGAGCCCTGAGCGCCAACTGCGCCCGCAGGGCCCTGCGGGCCAGTGAGACCCTGCGGTCCTTGCGGGCCCTGCGGGCCTGTGAGTCCTTGCAATCCCTGCGGGCCTGTCGCACCGGTCGCGCCGGTCGCACCCTGTCGGTCCGTCGATGCCCTGCGGTCCGTCGATGCCCTGCGCGCCCTGAGGGCCGATCAGTCCCTGCGGGCCCTGCAACCCGATGAGGCCCTGCATGCCCATGAGACCCTGCGGACCGACGGAACCACCAGCACCTTGCGCACCGACAGCACCCTGGGGCCCTTGCGGTCCAGCCGCGCCCTGGAGACCCGTCAGCCCTCTGGGGCCGGTCGGGCCTTCCGCGCCGGCTGCGCCTGCCTGCCCGGTCTCGCCCACCGAGCCGCGCGCACCGGGATCGCCGTCGACTCCGTCCACGCCGTCCGAGCCGTCGTCCCCTTTCGGGCCGATCGGCCCCGGGAGACCGGCACGTCCGGGCACGCCCTGCAGTCCAGCCGGGCCGGCTGGGCCTGACGAACCGGCCGGGCCGGCCTCGCCGCGAGGACCGCGCTCGCCGGGGAGGCCACGTTCGCCGGTCGCATCGTGCTTCGGTCGCGGGCGCGCCGTGTACTGGTGCGCCTTGACCAGTGCGACGCTCCGCGGAGCGCGCTCGCCACCCGGGCCCGAGCTCGCCGCACCGGCCAGCGTGACGCCGCCGATCGCGGACAGGACCCCGGTCACGAGGAGCGCGCGCAGAGCGAGCGAGCGATTGATTTTCGGAAGTGTCATCTGAGACCTCAGCCGCATGTGAGATCTCTCCTGGAACCGCAGTCCAAGAAGAGCTGAGTTCACACTCACGAACATGCGCGGGACACGCGCATCCCCCATCTGGGGGCATCGAGCGCCCCGAAACGTGGATGGCCCTCACCGGCGTGAGGGGACTCTGCGTCCCGCGTTCTGGCGAGCCGGCTTCACCCGATGGGGACTGCAATCACCCAGACGGGGGGACGTATTTCGGCCGCTCGCGACGATATCCCCCCTGGCGAGGGATTCCGCGCCGGCGACGCACTACCAATTGGAGACGATGAAGTCACCCTCAGATCCATCCCTGCCCGGGACCCGCGGCAGGTGGCTTCTTCTCGGCCTCTCCTCTCTCTTTGCGGTCTATCTCGTGCTGCTCGTGGTGCAGCCGGCCGGAACGTCCGAGGTGGTCAGGTGGCTCTACAACATCCTGCTCGTCGGCGCGGCCTTCGTCTGTCTGACCTCCCCCCACCAGCGCGGCAGAGAGCGGGCGGCCTGGCGCTGCCTCGGAACGACGCTGCTCCTCTGGGCTGCCGGCGACTTCTACTACACGCTCTTCCTGCTGGATGCGACGGTGTCCCCGCCGACGGTGACGGATCGTGCTCTGGCTCGTCTCCTATCCCATCCTCTATGCCGGGATCGGCCTGCTCGTACGGGCGCGGACGGTGCACTTCGAGCGGAGCCTCTGGCTCGACGCGGCGCTCGCCGCGCTCGCGGTGGCCGCCGTGGGCGCGGCAGTCCTGTTCGGCACGGTCGTCGAGAGCACGGGCGGCTCGCCGCTGACCGCGGCGATGAACGTGGCGTATCCGCTTGCCGACGCACTGCTGCTCGGCCTGGTCGTCGCCGTCCTGGCGATCACCGGCTGGCAGCTCGACCGGGCCTGGCTGTGCATCCTCGGCAGCACGGCCGCGCTCGCGCTTGCGGACAGCGGCGTCCTCTACCAGGCTGCGGTCGGCTCGACGGACGGCATCGAGCTGCTCGACGCCGGGTGGCCGCTTGCGATGCTCCTCCTCGCCGCCGCCTCGTGGCAGCCCGCCGGCCGGCTCGGTGCCGTCCGCGCCGAGGGCGCGAGGGTGCTGGCGCTGCCGGCGGTCTTCGGCCTGACCTCGCTCGGGATCCTCGTCTACGGACAGTTCGAGCCGCTGAACAAGCCGGCGGCCATCCTCGCGGCTACCTCGATGCTGGCCGTGATCGCACGGATGGCCTTCACCTTCCGCGAGAAGATGCAGCTGCTCGAGACGACCCGCGTCGAGGCGCAGACGGATGCGCTCACGGGCGTCGGAAACAGGCGCAAGCTGATGATCGACCTCGGCGCCTCACTCGACGCGCGGACGACCGCGGTCCTGATGCTGCTCGACCTCGACGGCTTCAAGGCCTACAACGACACCTTCGGCCATCCCGCCGGCGACGCGCTCCTCGCGAGGATCGCGGAGAAGCTGAGCGCAGCCGTGGCGAACGAGGGCGAGGTCTACCGCATCGGCGGCGACGAGTTCTGCGTCCTGGCCGGCGTCGGCCCGGACCGTCGCGAGGCGTTCGCGGCCGCGGCGGCGATGTCGCTCGAGGAGCAGGGAGAAGGCTTCAGGATCACCGCGGCCTACGGCACCGTCGAGCTCCCCGCGGAGGCCGCCGGCGTCGCCGAGGCGCTGCGCATCGTCGACTCGCGGATGTACGACGAGAAGGACGGACGGCGCGCCTCCGCAGGCCGCCAGAGCCGCGATGTGCTCCTCCGCGTCCTCTACGAGCGCGACGCCAGGCTGCAGGGCCACCTCAGCGGGCTCGTCGAGCTCGTGCGCGCGGTCGGCGCCGGCATGAGCCTCTCGGATGACGAGCTCGCCGACGTGACGCTCGCCGCCGAGCTGCACGAGGTCGGCAAGCTCGCGATCCCGGACTCGATCCTCCGCAAGCCCGGCCCGCTGAGCGGCGAGGAATGGCAGTTCGTCCGCCGCCACCCGCTGATCGGCGAGCGAATCCTGTCGTCCGCCCCCGCCCTCGCCAAGGTGTCGGGGCTCGTCCGCTCGACCCACGAGCGCATGGACGGCGAGGGCTATCCCGATGGGCTCGCGGGCGAGGACATCCCCCTCGGGGCGCGCATCATCGGCACCTGCGCGGCGTTCGTCGCGATGACGTCCGAGCTGCCGTACCGCGCAGCGCGCTCACACGAGCAGGCCGTCGAGGAGCTTCGCCGCTGCTCCGGCACGCAGTTCGACGCCGATGTGGTCGAGACGCTCATCGCGATTCGCGCCGAGCACGCGGTCGACCTCGCCATCGTCGCCTGAGCAGCTGACTAGGCTGCGCCGATGATCCGTCGCGTCTGGTCGCTGTGCGTCCTCATCTCGCTCGTCCTCACCGCCGGGGCGCAGGCCCACGACTCGGGCCCCGCGATTGCCAGCGCGCTCGTTGCCCTGCGTCAGGGCCCGATCTCGTTCAACTCGGCCGCGGCGGTTTCCGAGCAGCAGGCCGATGCGGTCAACCAGCGGCTCGATCGGAGCACCGGCATCGCGGTGGCGATCCTCCCCGTCGACTTCTCGCTGAGCGCTGTGGCCGCGGCGCAGGAGCTCGAGCTCCACCTGAACCGCCCGGGGACGATCATCGCGCTGCTCGGCGGCGACCTGGGGGCGACGAGCACCGACATCGACGGCCCGTTGCTCGGAGCGCTCGTCCGCGAGAGCCAGCAGGTGTACAACCGCGAAGGAGCGGTGCCCGCGCTGACCGGGCTGATCGACCGCATCGAAGCGGCACGCGACGCTCCGGCGGACGGAGGCGGAGGGCGAACGGGCATCGTGCTGATCACTGCCGCGGCGCTCGTCGGCGCGAGCGTGCTTGCCCTGTTCGGCTTGTTGCGGCGCGCTAGAAGACCTTGACCTCGCGGTAGAGCGTGTCGCGCTGCACCGGCGTCTTGCCGAGCGAGCGGATCAGGTGGACGAGCTCCTCGGTCGACGTCCGGTAGGTCGTGCCGGCGGCCGAGACGACGTTCTCCTCGATCATCACCGACCCCATGTCGTCGGCTCCGAAGCCGAGCGCGACCTGTCCGATCTTCAGGCCCTGCGTCACCCACGAGCTCTGGATGTGGTCGACGTTGTCGAGGTAGATCCGCGAGACCGCCTGGGTGAGCAGGTAGTCGAACGAGGTCGGCCGGTCCTCGTCGCGCACGACGTCGTCGAGCCGGTTGCCGTCGCGCTGGAAGGTCCAGGAGATGAAGGCGCGGAAGCCGCGGGTCTCGTCCTGGAGCTCGCGGATCCGGCGCATGTGCTCGACCCGCTCCTCGACCGTCTCGACGTGGCCGTACATCATCGTCGCGGTCGTCGACATCCCGAGCTTGTGCGCGTGGCGCATCACGTCGAGCCACTCCGAGGACTTGGTCTTCTTCGGCGCGATGATCTCGCGGACGCGGTCGACGAGGATCTCGCCGCCGCCGCCGGGGACCGAGTCGAGCCCGGAGTCGCGCAGCCGCGAGAGCGTCTCCCAGACCGTGAGCTTCGACCGCCGCGCGATGTGCTGGATCTCGGGCGGCGAGAGCGCGTGCAGGTGGATCTTGTAGCGCTGCTTGATCGAGCTGAAGAGATCCTCGTAGTAGTCGACCCCGAGATCCGGGTGGTGGCCGCCCTGCATCAGCACGCCCGTGCCCCCGATCGCGAGCGTCTCCTCGATCTTCTTGAAGATCACCGGCTTCGGCAGCAGGTAGCCCTCGTTGCGGTCGCCGGGGCTTCGGTAGAAGGCGCAGAAGTCGCAGTCGGTGACGCAGATGTTCGTGTAGTTCAGGTTCCGGTCGACGATGAACGTGATCCGGTCCGGGTCGACCTTCCGGTTGCGCAGCTCGTCGGCGACGCGCCCGACCGGCACGAGCTCGCGCGACCGAAGCAGCGCGACGGCCTCGTCGTCGGAGATGCGCTCGCCGTCGAGCGCCTTCTCGAGGATCTCCTCCACGGTGCGCGTCTCGACGGCGGTCATGCCTGGACCGGGTCGCGCCGGCCGACGAAGCGGAGCTCGGGGACGTGCTCGAGCTCGCCCACGTCACGGGCCATCTCGAGGAAGGTGTAGAGCCCGGCCCGTTCGCGCGGCCCGAACGAGTAGCGGAGCTTCTCGAAGTAGCGCGCGAGGTAGCCGGCGGGATAGCCGTAGCGCTCGCTCGCCTCGTAGGCGAGCACGTCGGGCTCGGCACGGGCGAGCCGAACGCTCGCGACGAGCGAGTGCTCGAGCTCCGCGACGCCGTCCGCGACCGGCTCGGGTGCCGCCCAGACGGCGAAGACCATCGGCAGCCCCGTTCGCTCGAGCCACAGCCTCCCGAGGTCGTGGTGGGGCGTCGGATCCTCGAACGCGCTCTTCAGCGCCGCGTCGCCGATCAGGAGCTTCGCGTCGGCCTCCTCCTCGAGCGGAACCTGGACGGCGTTCGGGAGCAGCACCTTCGAGAGCACGACCGAGGTCGCACTCTCCGGCGTCACGGCGATCGAGCGAATCGACGCGAACGGGATCTTCGAGACGAGCTGGATCGAGTCGACCGCGCCCTCCGAGGAGACGCACATGCGCGGCAGGATCCGCAGAGACGACGCGTGGCGCGCGTACTCGATCGACGAGATCGGGGCGAGATCGAGCTGCCCGTCGAGCAGCAGGGCGTTCAGCTCGGTCGGGACACCCTGCACCTCCTCCACCTCGGCGTTCAGGCGGTGGAAGACCGGCGCCATGTTCACGTACGAGATTCGACCTAGGCGGACCATCGGCGGATCTCCTGATAGAGGGTGTCGCGCTGCACGGGGATGCGGCCTGCGTCGCGGACGAAGCGAACGAGCTCCTCGATCTTCTGCTCCGTCTCGGTGACCGCCCCGGCGGCGTGGAAGATCTGCTCGCGCACGACCGTGCCCTGGACGTCGTTGGCGCCGAAGTGGAGCGCGACGGCCGCGAGCGGCATGCCCATCATGATCCAGTAGGCCTTGATGTTCGCGATGTTGTCGAGCAGGAGCCGCGAGACGGCGAGCATCTTCAGGTCGTCGGAGCCGGTCGTGTGCCGCCAGCCGCGCCGCTCGAAGACCGTGTTCTCGGGGTGGAAGGCGAGCGGGATGAAGGCGAGGAAGCCGCCTGTCTTGTCCTGCTGCGCCCGCAGCCGGAGGAAGTGGTCGACCCGCTCCTCGTAGGTCTCGACGTGGCCGTAGAGCATCGTGCAGTGCGTGGGGATCCCCAGCCGGTGCGCAGCATCGTGGGTGCGGAACCAGTAGTCGGGGTGCTCCTTTCCCGGCGCGACGAGCTTGCGGACGCGGTCGGCGAACACCTCCGCGCCGCCGCCGGGAAGCGAGCCGAGCCCGGCCGCCTTCAGCTCGCGCAGCACTTCCTCGTGCGTGAGGCCCGAGAGCACCGTCATGTGGTGGATCTCGGAGGCCGTGTACATCTTCAGATGCACGTCCGGGAGCGCCTGCTTCAGCGAGCGCACCGCGTCGACGTAGAACTCGAAGTCGACGTGCGGGTTCTCGCCGTTGACCATGTGAATCTCCGTGAAGCCGGTCAGCTCTCGCTGGCGCACCGCGTCCTCGACGAGCTCCTGCGTGGAGATCGTGTAGGCGTGCTCCTGCTTCTGCGTCGCCGCGAACGCGCAGAACTTGCACTTCACGCGGCAGACGTTCGTCTGGTTCAAGTAGAGGTTCTGGACGAAGTAGACCTCGTCGGTGCCGCCCCGGAGGCGGCGCGCCCGGTCGGCGAGCTCGCCGAGCCCGAGCAGGTCGTCGGTCTCCAGGAGCGCGAGGCCGTCCTCGAAGTCCAGCCGCTCGCCGGCCTCGATCTTCTCCCGGATCGGCTCGAGCGTGGATGTGCGGGTGAGAATGGCCATCAGCGTTTTCGGT
Source organism: uncultured Gaiellaceae bacterium (assembly GCA_963847255.1). Classification (GTDB taxonomy): domain Bacteria; phylum Actinomycetota; class Thermoleophilia; order Gaiellales; family Gaiellaceae; genus Gaiellasilicea. The sequence continues at coordinate 74,903 of CAWJYW010000010.1, read as the reverse complement.
TCACAACGGCGTCCGCGAGTGACTCGAGCTCCTCCCGGTGTGCCCCGCCGTTCAGGGTTTCCCGAGCTTCCCTAGCGTAGTCGAGCGCCACCTGCCGGGAGCGCTCGAGCGCGCCGGTTGCGGCCACGCGCACGAGTGCACCCTCGACCGGCCCGCCGGCGAGCGCCGCGCGCACCACATCGTCCTCGCGCGCCGCGAGGAGGAGAGGCAGCGTCGGCGTCCCCTCGCGCAGGTCGGTGCCTGCAACCTTGCCCGTCTCGATCGTGTCGCCCGAGCAGTCGAGGATGTCGTCCGCGATCTGGAAGGCGATGCCGAGGTTGAGGCCGAAACGGGCGAGAGCGCCGCCCGAGCCGAGCGAGCAGGCGGCCTCGAAGAGCTTCCCGGTCTTGAGCGCACAGCGTTCGAGGTATGCCTCGACCGGCGTATCGGGATCGTTGCGCTGACGGCGCTGCATCGCCTCGCCGCGGGCAAGACAGAGCGACGCATCCGCGAGCACGGCCACCTCCTTGACGTCGCCTTCGGCGGCAAGCTCTGCGAACGCGCGTGCGAAGAGATAGTCGCCCGTCGCCCGCGCTGCGTCGGCTCCATGAGCGGCCCATGCCGCCTGCTTTCCTCGGCGCACGGTTGCGCCGTCGATCAGGTCGTCGTGGACGAGCGTGGCCATGTGGACGAGCTCGACGGCGACCCCGGCTGCCACGGGAGGCGGCTCGCCCGGCGGCGCACAGAGGAACGCGAGCAGGGGCCGCAATCGCTTCCCGCCGGCTGCGAGCGCGTCGGCGCCGACCTCGGCGGCACGGCCGCCGTACGACGCGACCGTTGCCGCGAGGCGCACCTCGACCTCGTCCAGGTAGGAGTCGAGCCCCGGCAGGCGGCGGACGTCCTCGAGCGTCGTCATCGAGCCGTGCCCCGTGTGGAGGGCGACGATGCCGCCGCCGAGGCGCCGGAACGTGACGTCGCCGAAGCCCACGCCCGTCATCAGCCCGGCCAGCTCTTCGGGGCCGGGAAAGCGGCGGACGCTCGCGGGGAGGTACGTGTAGGCCTTGCCACCTGGAAGGATCTTGCCCGCCAGCGGGATCAGCACGTCGAACCAGAGCCGGTAGAAGAGCCGGAGCGGCCCGCGCGGCCGGGTGATCTCGAGGATTCCGACCCGGCCGCCCGGGCGCAGCACCCGCCGCAGCTCGGCCAGCCCCTGCTCGAGGTCGGCGACGTTGCGGACGCCGAAGCCGACCGTCGCGGCATCGAACGACGCGTCCTCGAACGGCAGCTCCAGCAGGTCGCCCTGGATCCACTCGATCTCGGGATCCTTGCGCCGAGCGCGCTCGAGCATCCCCCCGGAGAAATCGAGACCGACCACGTCAGCCCCGGCCTTCCGCGCCGCGACCGCGAGATCGCCGGTCCCGCAGCAGGCGTCGAGAACGCGGTCGCCGGGCGCAACGACCGCCCCGACCGTCAGCCGCCGCCAGCGCTGGTCGAGCCCGGCGGTCATCACGCGGTTCATCAGGTCGTAGACCGGGGCGATCCGGTCGAACATCGTGCGGACGCCCTCGGCGGGCAGCGTGCCGGACTCGTGTGTCACGGCTGGCCCCAGCGCGCAATGAGCGAGTTGTCGAGCCCGAGCTGGTCGAGGATCCGCGCGACGATGAAGTCGACGAGGTCGTCGACCGTCTCGGCACCGTGGTAGAAGCCCGGCGCCGCGAACAGGATCGTCGCCCCCGCCTGCTGCAGCGTCGCGAGCCCGTTCAGGTGGATGAACGAGAGCGGCGTCTCGCGCGGGACGAGCACGAGCTTCCGGCCCTCCTTCAGCGCGACCGAGGCGGCGCGGTGGATCAGGTTCGCCATCGCTCCGGCCGCGAGCGTTCCCACCGTCGACATCGAGCAGGGACAGATGACGTAGGCGTCCACCTTTGCCGAGCCTGACGCGTACGGGCTCTTGTAGTCGTTGACGCCGAACACGGTGACGCCGGCGGCGCCCGCAGTGAAGCGCTCCAGCACGTCCTCCCGCGGGAGGCTCGCGTCGCCGTAGAGCTCCGTCGCGAGCACCTCGATGCCCGCGGCCGACGCCGCGAGACCCACCTCGCAGCCCGACTCCGTCAGGGCGCGCAGCAGCCTCGCGGCGTACGGAGCGCCGGACGCGCCCGTAACGCCGAGGAAGACGTTCATCGCTATTCCTTCGGGCCCTTGGAGGCGTCGAGGAAGACTGCGATCTTGCGCAGGTTCTCCTGGCCGAGGCCGGCGTACGGCTGCATGACGGTGTTCCCGAACTCGGCCGGGTTCGTCACGTAGCGCTGGAAGTAGTCGACGCCCCTGCCGGTCGCGCCGATTTCCGTGAGGTCGGGCGCGCCGAGGTTGGGCGCCGCCGGTGCCGAGGTAGGTGTGACACTGGAGGCAGCCGGAGACGGCGAAGAGCTCGGCGCCCGCAACTGCCTCCTCGTTGTCGGCGAAGCCCTGCGTCTCGGCCCACTCCGGCACCAGCACGATCGTCTCGGAGGCCAGCGCCTCCTTCGCGGTCGCACCCTTGTACGTCAGCGTCCCCATCGCGAGCACGACGACGATCGCCGCGACGATCGCGACCGGGCGGCGGGAGAGCCGACGCTCGCGGCGCAGGTCGATGAACGGCAGCGCGATCAGGATCCCGAGCAGGATGTTCGGGATGCCGACGGTGCCGATCACGACCGTGTCGGGCCACTTGAAGATCCGGAGGAGGTAGAAGAGGAAGTAGAAGTACCAGTCCGGCCGCGGCACGAAGTCGGTCGTACCCGGGTCGGCTTCCTCGGTGTAGTACGGGCCGAGCCAGCCCGGTCTCTGTCTCGTCCGCGGTGAAGTACCAGACGCAGGCGAGGCCGACGATCACGCACGACGACGACGAGGCTCATCACCGTGTCGTGGAACATCGCGTGCGGGAAGAACGGCTTCCCGGTGCGCTCGACGTCCTCCTTGTAGCGCTTGTGCTGCGCGCGCCGCTCCTCGATCCGCCTGCTAGCCATCGGCAGAGACTCCACGCCCGCCGGGCCGGACGAGGCCCTCGCGCCCGCCGGTCGGAGCCTTCTCCTCGGGCCGGTCGCGGCCGGCCGCCTCGTCCGACCACGGGCGGCGACGTGACGCCGAGGCGGATCACGAGATACAGATGGAGGCCGATCAGCGCGAAGATCGCGCCGGGAATCACGAGCATGTGCAGGGAGTAGAACTTGCTGAGGGCGTCCGAGCTGATCTCTGCCCCGCCGCCGAGGAATTGAGCCAGGAACGGGCCGATCACCGGCATCGTCCCGTTCAGGTTGATGCCGACGACGGTCGCCCAGTACGCAGTCTGGTCCCACGGGAGCAGATAGCCCGTGAAGCCCTCGAGCATTCCCAGCGCGAGCAGGAGCACGCCGATGATCCAGTTCAGCTCACGCGGGTACTTGTACGAGCCGAACAGGAAGACGCGCGCCATGTGCAGGAACATCAGGATGATGAAGACGCTCGCGCCCCAGCGGTGCATGCCGCGGACGAGCCAGCCGAGTGTCAGGTCGTTCGTGATGAACTGGATCGACTGGTAGGCCTTGTCGGGGTCGGGCTTGTAGTAGAACGCGAGCACGACGCCGGTGATCGCCTGCACGAGAAACGCGGTCAGCGTCGCCGAGCCGAGCGTGTGGAACCAGCCCGTGTCCCGCGGCACCTTCCGGAAGAGGAAGTACTTGACGCCGCCGACGAGGCCCGAGCGCTCCTCGAGCCAGTCGAGCGGGTAGAGCGCGACCGCCTCGACCTTGGCGCGGCGGGTGTTCTTCGTCGCCACTACTGCGGCACCTCGAGCGGGTACAGCCACGCGCTCGCGCCGTCGACGTGGACGCCCGGCGGCATGCGGCCGTACTTGTATGATCCGGGCCCGCGCGCCGACGCCCTCGACCTCCGCGACGCTGAAGAAGTCGCCGAGGACGAGGTTGCCGTCGATGATCGAGAACTCGGCGCGGTCGAGCGCACGCACGGGCGGCCCGGCGGTGCGGTTCCCCTCGGTGTCGTACTGGCCGCCGTGGCAGGGGCAGCCGAAGCCGACCGCGAGTACGGGGATCAGGTCGACGTTGTCGCCGTACGTCTGTCTTCTGCTCGTCCTCGACCGGTCCGTTCGGCTGCACCGGGCAGCCGAGGTGCGCGCACCGGGAGTAGAGCGTCGTGAAGCTCGGCTCGCCGTCGAGCAGGCCGTTGTAGCGGATGAACATCGTGCGCCGCGTCACCTCGCCGATCGCCGGATCCTCCAGGTAGGTGGCGATCACGAACTCGCCCTCGGGGAAGTTCTCGATCGGCCCGAGGTCGATGCCCTTCCTCTCCTGGTTCGTGAACGAGGGCAGAACCGCGAAGCCGAGGACCGGCAGGGTGATGACGCCACCGATCACGGCGCCGAGACCGAGTGTGCTCGCGGCGAGGAACGTGCTCCGCGGATACGTCCCCTCCTCATCCTCGCCCGCGTCCGTCGCGGCTGCGGCGGAGGTCAGCGCCGCGCGCGTCTCGGGCTCGACCGCGGGCGCAGGCGTGCGCACCGGCCGCGTGACGTCGCGGATCCAGAGGAAGCCGAAGACGAGCGCGATCACGGCGCCGACCACCGCGGCGACGGTGCTGACGACGAGACCGGTGAGGAGAACCGCGATGCCGATCGCGAAGCCGATCGGCCAGAGGCTCGGCGGCGGCGTGTGCGGCGTCTCGTTGTCGTGCGAGCTCAAGTCAGATTCCCCACGTGATTCAACCGGCATGCGCTCTTGCCTGTCAACGACGTAACAGCTGCCGCAACCCGCGACGTGAGCCATTCTCTACGAGTTGGGCGTCATCGTGCGCCGGTATGCCGTACTCCTCCCACCGGCGGTCGACGAGCTCCCTGATCTCGTCGCTCATCGCGATCTCCTCCGGCCACTCGCGAGTCCCCTCGGCCGGCCCCTTCGAGGTCGCATCGATCCCGAGCTTGCCGCCGACGAACTGGAGCGTCGGCGCGTGGTCGAGATGGTCGAGCGGGCCTTCGGCGATGACGACATCGCGCTTCGGATCGACGTTGGCGCCGACGTAGAAGAAGACCTCGTTGTAGTCGTGGACGTTCACGTGCGCGTCGACGACGACGACCGACTTCGAGAGGCTGAGCATCCCGAGGCCCCAGATCGCGTGCATCACCTTGTGCGCGTGGCCGGGGAACGCCTTGCGGATCGAGACGATCACGCAGTTGTGGAACGCGCCGGCGACGGGCAGGTCGTAGTCGACGATCTCGGGCACCGTCATCTTGATCGCCGGCAGGAAGATCCGCTCGGTCGCCTTGCCGAGCCAGGCGTCCTCCTGCACCGGCTTGCCGACGACGATCGACGGATAGACCGCATCGCGCCGCATCGTGATCGCCGAGAGGCGGAAGACCGGGAACGGCTCCGCCGCCGTGTAGTAGCCGGTGTGGTCGCCGAACGGGCCTTCCATGCCGACCTCGCCCTTCTCGATCGTCCCCTCGAGGACGATCTCGGCGTTGGCAGGCACCTCGAGGTCGACCGTCTTCGCCTTGACCAGCTCGACCGGCTCGCCGCGGAGGAAGCCGGCGAGCATGAACTCGTCGATGTGCTTCGGCAGCGGCGCGCTCGCGGAGTACGCGGTGACCGGATCGAGCCCGAGCGCGACGGCGACCGGGATCGATCCGTCGGTGGCGAGATAGTCGGCGCGTCCGTCCTTGTGGATCTGCCAGTGCATGTAGGTCGAGCGCGAGTCGATCTTCTGCATCCGGTACATGCCGACGTTGCGGACGCCCGTGTGCGGGTCCTTCGTGATCACCGCCGGCAGCGTGATGAACGGCGCCGGGTCACCGGGCCAGCAACGCTGGATCGGAAGCAGGTCGAGGTTCACGTCGTCGCCGGTGAGCACGATCTCCTGGCTCGCGCCGCGCGAGACGGTCTTCGGCAGCGAGTCGGCGATCGACTTCAGCTTCTTCAGGCCGCGCACCTTGTCGACGAGGCCCTGCGGCGGCTGCATCTCGAGCACGTCCTCGAGCTTCTCCGCGACATCGTCGAGCCGCTCGACGCCGAACGCCATGCACATCCGCCGCTCGGTGCCGAACTGGTTGATCAGGAGGGGATGCTTCGACCCCTTCGGCCGCTCGAACAGGAGCGCGGGGCCGCCCGCCTTGACCGTCCGGTCGACGATCTCCGTGATCTCGAGGTCCGGATCGGCCTCTGCAGAGACGCGAACGAGCTCACCCTCGTCCTCGAGCAGGCGAATCCACTCGCGCAGGTCGCCGGGAGGGGCCATCGCCGCAGTCTACGGCGGACGGTCAGTGGCTTGCGGCGGCGGTGCCGCAGCGCGCGCGAGGTCTCGCCGATCGCGATCACCGCCACGAAGATGAGACCCGTGACGAGCATGCCGAGGATCACGTTCCTTCCTTCCTCGGCGGCGTCGGCGAGCAACCAGGCGATCACGGCGCGAGCTTACCCAACCGCGACACGTGCGTCACGAGGGCCGCGTGACGGCCGCCTGATCGGGATCGCCGCCGAGCCGGTGCACCGCGTCGACCCAGGCCTCCCCGTCGCCCTCGGCCTGCTCCGCTCGGAGATGCGCGCAGGTCGAGATCAGCTCGGCGAGAGTCGCCACTGCGTCGAGGTCGCCGGTGGCGGCGATCCGGACGAGCCCGTGCGCGTAGAGGTAGTCGCCGAGCAGGAGCGCCACGTCTCCCTCCGCCGGCGAGAAGAGGCGCGGCCGGCCGTAGTGGACGAGGTAACCCTCGTAGATCGTCTCGAGCCCGAGCGCGAAGCGCTCCGGCGCGAGCGGCCCGAAGACGCCCTCGTGCTCCGGCTCGGCGCGCAGCTGCTCGCCCCAGAGCGGGCTCTCGGCCGCCGCCTCGGCGGCGATGCGTGTCGAAGAGCTCAGTCGCGGAAGAAGTCGCCAACGGCCTCGACGGTGCGGTCGATGTCCTCGTCGGAATGCGCGAGCGAGACGAACAGGCACTCGAACTGGGACGGCGCGATGTAGATCCCACGCTCGAGCAGGTGCCGGAACAGGGCGCCGTAGCGCTCGCTGTCGCTCGTCTTCGCGTCCTCGAAGTTCCGGATCGCCCCGTCCGCGAGGAAGAGCGTCGCCATCGCACCGACCCGCTGGACGCGCCCGAACGGGGCGAGTCCCGACTCGAGCCGCGCTCCCTTCCGCTCCAGCTCCTCGTAGACGGCCGGCTCCCGCAGGCGCCGCAGCACCGAGATCCCGGCTGCGGTCGCGAGCGGGTTCCCCGAGAGCGTCCCGGCCTGGTAGACGTCGCCGGCCGGCGCGAGCCTCTCCATCACGTCCGCGCGGCCGCCGAACGCCGCCGCCGGGAGACCGCCGCCGACGATCTTTCCGAGAATGGTCAGGTCCGGGAGGACGCCGTAGCGCTCCTGCGCGCCGCCGCGCGCGACACGGAAGCCGGTGATCACCTCGTCGAAGATCAGCAGGGCGCCCGACGCGTCGCAGAGAGCGCGGAGCGCCTCGAGGAAGCCGGGCGCGGGCGGCACGACGCCCATGTTCCCCGCCACCGGCTCGACGATGATCGCCGCCAGACCCTCGCCGTAGCGCTCGACCGCAGCAGCAGTTGCGTCGAGGTCGTTGTACGTCGTGACGACGGTGTCTCCGGTCGTGCCCGTCGGCACGCCGGGGCTGGACGGGATTCCGAGCGTTGCGAGACCCGAGCCCGCGCTCGCGAGCAGCCCGTCCGAGTGCCCGTGGTAGCAGCCCGCGAACTTGATGATCCGGTCGCGCCTGGTGAAGCCGCGCGCGAGCCGGATGGCGCTCATCGCCGCCTCGGTCCCGGAGGAGACGAGCCGCACCATCTCGACCGACGGGACGGCGTCGACGATCTCCGCGGCCAGCTCGACCTCGGCTTCGGTCGGCGCGCCGAAGGTCGTTCCGCGCTGCGCGGCCTCCGCGATCGCGGCGAGCGTCTCCTCGTCGGCGTGGCCGAAGACGAGCGGGCCCCAGCTCATCACCCAGTCGACGTAGCGGTTTCCGTCGACGTCCTCGATCGTCGAGCCGCTGCCGCTGCGGACGAAGATCGGCTCGTCGAGCCCGACCGACCGCATCGCCCGGACCGGCGAGTTGACGCCTCCCGGGATCAGCCGTTCGGCGCGCCGGGCGAGAGCCGAGAGCTGCCTCAGAGCCACGTCGCGAGATCCTTCGTCCAGTAGGAGAAGACGAGGTCGGCGCCGGCACGCTTGATCGCGGTCAGCGACTCGAGCGCCGCCGTGCGCTCGTCGAGGTGGCCCGCCGCGCCGGCCGCCTTCACCATCGCGTACTCGCCCGAGACGTTGTACGCGGCCACCGGGCAGTCGAAGCGCTCGCGCACGGCGCGGATCACGTCGAGGTACGGCAGCGCCGGCTTGACCATCAGCACGTCCGCACCCTCGGCCAGGTCGAGCTCGCACTCGCGCAGCGCCTCCCGCACGTTTGCGGGATCCATCTGGTAGCCGCGGCGGTCGCCGAAGGACGGCGCCGACTCGGCGACGTCGCGGAAGGGACCGTAGAACGCCGACGCGTACTTCGCCGCGTAGGCCACGATCGGCGTCTCGGGAAGCACCTCGCGGATCGCGCCGACGCGCCCGTCCATCATGTCGCTCGGAGCGACGGCATCTGCACCGGCCTCGACGTGGCTGACCGCGGTCCGCGCGAGCAGCTCGAGCGTCTCGTCGTTCGCGACCTCGCCGTCCCGGATCACGCCGCAGTGGCCGTGCGCCGTGTACTCGCACAGGCACACGTCGGTGACGAGGACGAGCTCCGGATGCTCGGAACGGAGCGCCCGCAGCGCGCGCTGCACGATCCCGTCCTCGATCCACGCGCCCGAGCCTTCGTCGTCCTTCTCGTCGGGGACGCCGAAGAGGAGGACGGCCTTGCCGCCCAGCGCGACGAGCTCGCCCGCCTCGGCGACCAGATCCTCGACCGAGTACCGGCTCATGCCCGGCAGCTCCGCGTTCAGGACCGTCGAGGGCCCCGCGAAGTAGGGCATCACGAAATCGTCGAGGTCGAGCCGTGTCTCGCGCACCAGCGAACGCAGCGCGTCGGTGCGCCGCAAGCGGCGGAGTCGCGTGGCCGGAAAGGCGCTCACGCACACAATCTACGCGGCGGCGTGGGGGGTTCGCCGCTGCTGAGTTGAAGCCGGTGCTACCCGATCGCGTGCGAGATCCTCGTCTGCAACGAAGCAAACGGGGAATTGCGGATCTTCGCCTTCAGTTGTGCCGCAGTCATTCTCGTTCCGCCTTTCGGCCGCAGGAACCAGTCCTGCCCAGCTTCATCGGCCGCGGCCGGCAGAACGTCCATCACCCCGATGGGGCATTCCGTGTCGGTCCGTCCAGGTCTGTCCAGGCCTGGCCGTAAGGTGGAACGGCGTGACGACCGCTACCGACCATCGCCGACGGCGACCGCTGGTGAGTGGATCGACTGGGAAGGGTCGGCTATGGTGCCGCCCATGGCTTCGGCCCGAAACCGGCAGACGGTGCGGCCGCGTGCGCCCAGAGAACTTCAGCGCATGCGAGCACGCCGGCGAAGACCGGAGCGTCACGCCGCTCGTTTTGTCCTGACCGCTCTCTTTTCGGCGGTCCTCTTGCTGACCCTGCTCCTGACTGCGTTCGGCACGTGGAGCGCAGATCCGGTCGCGACCAGCCCGCTCGCCGAGGCGAACGTTCTGCCGGGAGGACAGCCGCTGCCCCAGATCGTCGCGACCGTCGGCTCGGTGCAGCTGCAGCTTCCGGTGGCTCAGACCGCCGTGACGGCGATCGGCTACCACCAGGCGGGCAACGGCTCGCTGGCGCTCGATCCGGTGGGGCGCCAGGGCAACGCCGGCCTCTTCGCCCGCATCTGGCACCGGCTCGCGGGGGCGAAGGAGAACCGGCTCGTCTGGTACCAGCTCCGCGGCGACCGCGGCCCCGGCACCTCTGCACTCGCCGTGGGCGCCGCGCCCGGCACCGACGTCTATGCGCCCGGTCGACGGAACGGTCGTCGGGATCACCGACTTCGTGCTCTCCAACCGCACGTACGGCGCCCGGATCGACATCCGGCCCCACGCGGCACCTTCGGTCGTCGTCTCGCTCACACACCTGCGCGCCGACCCGGCGCTGACGGTCGGCTCCGCCGTCACGAAGGCGCGGTCGAAGATGGGCGTGGTCGTCGACCTGACAGCCGTCGAGCGCCAGGCACTCGCCCGCTACACGCAGGACGCAGGCAACAACGTGTCGCTGTCGGTGCGTCCGGCCGCAGTCGCTCTCGGTTCGCTGAAGCTCTTATTTATCGGTGACGTCGTGGGTGCGCCCGGCCGCCGTGCGGTCGAGGAGCGGCTCCGCGGGCTGCGCGAAGAGCTCGGCGCCTCGTTCTGCGTCGTCAACGGGGAGAACCTCGCGGACGGCGTCGGGATCACGCCCAAGCTCGCCACCCGGCTTCTCGCCGCAGGCGCGGACGTGATCACGCTCGGGAACCACACCTGGCGGCGCACCGAGATCAACAGCTACCTCGAGACCTCGGAGCGGGTGATCCGGCCCGCGAACTTCTCGAAGTTCGCACCCGGCCGCGGGTTGACGGTCGCCGCCGCCGAGGACGGCACCAAGGTGGCCGTGATCAACGTCATGGGCTCCCTCTTCCTGTCGCCGGCGGTCGCGATGTTCGAGGTGATCGACGAGCTCGTCGAGGAGGCGCGGGCGCAAACGCCGGTGATCCTGGTCGACGTCCACGCCGAGGCGACGAGCGAGAAGGTCGCGATGTCACGCTGGCTGGACGGACGCGTGACCGTGGTCGTCGGCACGCACACGCACGTGCAGACGTCCGACGCGCGCATTCAGCCGGGCGGGACTGCGGCGATCACCGACGCCGGCATGACGGGGCCGCACGACTCGGTGATCGGCGTCAAGGGCGACCAGGCGATCTACCGGATGCGAACCGGACTGCCGGTCCGCTTCGAGACGGCCGAGGGCGGCGTCCGGATCGAGGGAGCGCTGGTCGAGTGCGACGAGTCGGGGCGGGCTACGGCGATCGAGCCGGTTCGCGTTCCCTATCCCTGAGCAGGACGACGAGCAGCGCCACGAGGACGAGGTCGCGCGCGAGCACGAGCAGGGAGGGCAGCAGGTCGAGCTCGCGGGCGAGGTCCCAGTAGCGCGAGGGAAACCAGAGCTGCGTCAGGACGAGCGCGCAGACGAGGAGCAGCGAGGCACGCTGGCCGCGTAGACCCGCGACGAGCAGCACGGCCGGCACGAGCCAGATCAGAAACTGCGGCGAGAGCACCTTCCCGAGGGCGACGAACGCGACGAGAGCCGCGGCGCTCCAGCGGATGAGCTCCTCGGCGGTGCCGGGCCGGCGCGACCAGATCCAGACGAGCACTCCTGCCTGGAGCACGGTGAGCAGCACCGCCGCAACTCCGGTTCCGGTCGCGTGCAGGTTCTGCGAGCCGTGCCCGGAGCGCATCTCGACGTCGATTCCGACCAGATGGTGCGCTGCAAGGTAGAGCCCCGAGCCGAGGCTCTCGATCTGGAGCGGGCGCGAGAGCTGGCGGCCGATGCTGTGTGCGACGCCGTCGGGCGCGACCACGAGGAACGGGAGGAAGACGAGCGCGACGACGCCGGCGAGCAGGCCGAGGCAGACGATCGCCTCGCGCCGGCCGCGCCGCCGCCAGACGTAGGCCGCGGCGACGGGAACGAGCACGGCCGGATAGAGCTTCACCGCGACCGCAGCGCCGAGCACTCCGAAGCCGACGCGGTGGCGCCCGTGGACGAGAGCGGCGAGCGCACCGGCAACGAGTGCCGCCGGCCAGAGATCGAAGCGGGTGAGCACGACGGAGCCGAGCAGGAGCGGGAAGCACGCGGCGAGCGCGAGCGCGACGACGGTCCGGGAACGCGTGGCCCGCAGCCCCGCGAGCGCGACGCCGGTGAGCAGCACCATGGCCACCCCGCAGGCGGCCATCAGCCACTCGAAGGCGTCCCGAAAGCCCTGCTCGTCGTCGCTGACGAGCGCCGGCAGCACGAACACCGGGAGTGCGCCGGGCGGGTACTCGGGACGGATGTCGCGATACGGCACCGCACCGTCCTCGATCGCATTGCCGTAGCTCAGGTAGACCGGGATGTCGACGATCTCGCCCTCGTCGTACCACGCCGTGTGCAGCACGCCCCACGACGCCAGAAAGAGCGCCGCCGCGGCGACCGCCGCGAGCTCAGTGAACCGTCGCGGACTGGTCACGTCGATAGAGGACCGCGAAGGCGATGAAGGGGAAGAACCACGGGATGTAGAGATAGAACCAGTGCGTCAGCACGAGCTCGAATCCGATCAGGACGGCGGCGGTGAGCGCGGCGAGCTGCAGGATCGACTTCCGCCGCGGCACGAACGCGACGAGCACGGCGCCCGCGACCAGGAGCACCTGCAGCACCTGCTGGACGAGGTGGAGGTCGGGAACGCCTTTCGCGTGGTACTGCCCCCAGCCCCAGATCGAGAACGGCGACTCGCGATCGAGCTGGAAGCCGAACGTGCGCTCGGCGAACACGCGCGCGGCGTGCAACGGGTCGGGCTCCAGCAGGAGGATGAGGAAGGCGGCAACGGTGGCGCCCGCGAAGGCGAGCGCGAACCGCTTCGCCGGGATCCGCCACGCCATCTGGATACGACAGCCAGAGCGGAGCGAGCAGCAGGGCAGCGAACTTCGTCCAGCCGGCGAGCGCGACGGCTGCACCCCGCGCCCAGGCGGACGAGGCGAGCCAGAAGCCCCAGATCAGGAAGGCGGGCATGATCGCGTCGTTCGTGTTCGAGTTGGACACGTAGAGCGTGAACGGGTACGCGGCCCACGCGAAGGCAAGCACGGCCGCCAGCCGCGGCCCCCCGAACCGCCGCCCGACGAGCGCCAGGCCGAGCATGCAGAGCGCGTCGAAGAGGAGCGAGGTGGCGTGCGCAGCCCAGAGCTCGTCCCACTTCCCGGTCCAGCCGAACACCGCATACCCGGGCAGGTAGGCGAGGTAGGACACGGGGCCGTACGTGTCGCCCCGCGGATTCGACGCCTCGCAGCGCCCGTTCGTCTGGATCCGCTCCCGGATCTCGCCCTCGGCATCCGCGATGCCGCAGGGCTCCTGGCTCTCCTGCACCGGCATGTGACCGTACGGCATCTCCCCGTTCGCGATCCGGTTCGCGCCGACGACGCCCGCGAAGCCGACGTCGATCACGCTTCGCTGCGCCTCCACGTTCAACCCGACCCGGAACCCCGCCAGGAAGACGGCGACGGCGGCGAGCAGCCAGACCGGCCAGACCGGCCGCCCCGGCGCGCGGCGGCCGGTCGCGGCGCGCGATCCAGATGCAGCGGCCGAGCAGGTAGACGAGCGGCGGATAGGCGAGCGGGGCGCTCCAGAAGATCTCGCCCTCGTTGAAGAGCCGGAGCGAGATCGAGAACGACAGCAGCGCGAGGAGGTCGAGGTTCCGCAGCGAGCGAAGCCTGCGCAGGTCCGCGAGCCCGACCAGGAAGAGGCCGCAGAACGCGAGCCACAGCCACATGCCGTTGATCGTCTTGCCGCCGAACGCGCCGGCCCCGCCTCTCGCCATCGACCACGCCACCTGCGGGCCGGTCCAGGCCTCATTCACGCGGCCCGTGTCGTCGTCCACCTTGCCGAGCACGATCTGGCCCGCGTCCCCCGACCAGGCCTTCACGATCCACTCGTCGGTCGCGGGCCGATACTCGGCGTCGGTCTGCGGCTTGGGTGGGTACCGATCGAGCCACGCCGCGACCTTCGGGTAGCGCAGCAGGATGTCGGTGGCCTGCTTCTCCGTCAGCCGCGCGGAAGCGCTGGACGGCACGAACGGCGCCTGCACCAGACGCCCGTCCTCGTCGTAGACCGGCTCGCTCGGTGCGGTCGCGGCTCGGCGCAGGCGCGGCGAGCGCGAGCGCGACGCGCAAGCGCCGCTAGTCGCCTTCGGAACGACCAGAGCTTGTTCCCCACGAAGTTGAGCGGGGTCACGAGCACGATCGCGAGCGCCTGGGCGGGCAGCTCGCCGACGCCGAACCGGACGAGCGCGTACAGCAGCACGAGGTTCGCCGCGAGAGCGATGGTCGAGACGACGAGGAAGCGCAGACCCTGGTACGCAACGTGGCCGCGCTGCCCTCGGAACGTCCAGACCCGGTTCCAGGTGTAGTTGTTCGTGACCGCGACCAGGAACGAGCCCGTGGCGGCAAGCAGGTAGTGCAGGTCGGCGCCCCGCAGGAGGAGCGCGTACACGGCCAGGTTGACGAGGTAGCCGCTGGCCCCGACCGCGCAGAACTTGGCGAGCTGGAGCCAGTTGTGCCGTCGGCCGAGTGCACGCCGTGCGCGCTCGATCGTGCCTTGGTCAGCGAAAGCGGAGGAGCGCTGCATCGACGCGGGCGAGCCTAGCAGCGACGGTCTACCAGGCCGGGTGCTCGGCGAACCCGGCCTCGCCGACGAGCGGCACGAACCGGCAGGGGACGGACGACCTCTCCTCTCGCCCGTGCGGGCCTCGGGTCACGATCTCGAGCCGCTGGTCGCGGCGGCTTCCGACCGGCACGACCATGCGCCCCTCCGGCGCGAGCTGGGCGTACAGCGCCTCCGGCACGGACGGCGCAGCAGCCGCGACGGCGATCCCGTCGAAGGGAGCCCGCTCGGGAACGCCGAGCGTGCCGTCGCCGATCCGCACCTCGACTCGGTCGTAGCCGGCAGCGGCGAGCGTCCGGCGAGCGCGCTCGGCGAGTGCCGCCACACGCTCGATCGTGACGACCTCGGCCGCGAGCTCGGCCAGCACGGCCGCCTGGTAGCCCGGACCCGGTCCCGACGTCGAGGACGCGCTCGTCGCCCTGGAGATCGAGGGCGGCGCAGATCGCCGCGACCATGAAGGGCTGCGAGATCGTCTGCCCGTGGCCGATCGGAAGCGCACGGTCGTCGTAGGCCCGGCCGCGCAGCTCCTTGGGGACGAAGCAGCTCGCGCGGGACGCGGCCGATCGCCTCCAGCACGCGCGCGTCGCTGATCCCCCGCCGGCGGAGGAGCGCTGCGAGATCCCGGCTCGACCTCACGACCGGACGAGAGCGCGTGCGTACGCCGGAGGCGCGACGCCGAAGTGGTCGAGCACCGCGGGCATCACCTCCACGATCGAGCCGGGCAGCGTGTCGAGCCCGACCGTGAGCATCGGGACCTCCGAGTCGCCGGCGAGAAGCGACCCGTGCGAGCCGCCGCCGGCGTGGTGGCGGCCGCCGAGGTCGGCGAACTCCCACCCGGAGGCGGCCGAGACGATCAGCTCGCCGGCGTTCGGGTTCGCCAGCGCCGCCCAGGCCCGCTCGCGTCCCTCCGGATGGTCGAGGATCGCCGCGTCGCCGCTCGAGCCGGTCGAGGTGAAGCGAAGCTCGGCGCCGTCACGGCGGGCGACCGCCTCGTCCCCCTCGCGCCAGAGGACGACGTCGACGGTTTCGTTGCCGTCGAGCCGCCGGGCGAGCACCGCCGGATCGTCGTCGCGTGTACACCATGCCCGCGCGGTTCGAGGCCGTCACGAGGTCCTCCGGGAAGACGTCCTGCAGCCGGGCGACGTCGCTCACCGTCGTCTGGCCGTGGTCGGCGCAGAGGATGACGGCGTAGCGCTCGAGGAACTCGTCGGGCCCACCCGCGGCCTCGATCAGCGTGCCGACCGCCACGTCGCACCGGGCGAGCGCTGCGTGCGCCGCATCGGGCCCCTGCGCGTGCGAGGCGTAGTCGTAGTCCGAGAGGTAGTAGACGAGGAAGTCGAACCCGTCCCGCGTCACGAGCCACCGGCCGACGGCGACGGTGTAGGCGTCGATCGATCCCCGCGGCCGGTTGCGGACCGAGAGCGGTGCGCCGGTCGTGTCCGACTGGAACAGGTTGTAGAAGAAGAACCGGCTCGGCCCGTGGGCCGGGCGGGTCAGGAAGGGAACCGTCGGGCGGTGCTCGTGCCGGCCGCGGTAGCAGGTGATGTTCACGGCCGCCGCCGTCAGCCCGGCGTCCTCCAGCGCTTCGTAGACGGTCACCGCGTTCTTGCCGAGGTGGCTGTCGTTGAGCCCGTAGATCGTGTCGATCAGCGACTGCTTCGTCCCCGCCGCGCGCACGGCGCCGAACGACGAGCCGTACTCGACGAGCCGCCGCTCTCCCCGGTGGTACCAGACGAGATGCGGGATCTCGTGCACGTCCGGGTGCGCTCCCGTCGCGAGCGCCGAGAGGCAGACCGGAGTCAACGAGGGGAAGGTCGAGATCGCGCGGCGGTAGCGGCCGTGCTCGGCGAGCAACGCGAGCGACGGTGCCGCCTTGCGCTCGAGCGTGTCCTCGAGCATCGACGGCGTGAGGCCGTCGATGACAACGAGGATCAGCTTCTTCCCGATGGTCAGTCCTTGGCGAGCGTGCGCAGGCCGGCGTAGCGCTCGGACTGGGTGCGGCGGAGCCGCAGGGCGAGTACGTGGGCACCGCCACGGCCACGAGATAGCCGACCACCGGCACGAAAGCGAGCCCGGCCAGTCCGACGGCGACCGACGCAACGATCAGCGCCAGGCCGCCCCGCGTCCCGCCGCGCCGGAGGGCGCCCGCGACGACGATCGCCGCGGCGGCTGCGCCGACCAGCCCTCCGATCGCCCCGCCGACGATCTCGGTCCAATCCTCGATCAGCGGCGCCGGCCAGCGGCGCCGGCCGCGCCGGCGAGCACGACCGCCGCAGCGCGGCCGAGCGGCGTTGCGGAGAGAAGGCCTGCGAAGAGCACGCCGAGCGCGGTGCCGAGCCCGAGCGCGAGGCCGATCGTGTACCAGTCGCCCATCGAGCCGTCAGTGTAGTTTCGACGCGCTGTTTTCTGGACATACAACAGCTGACTGGATCATTCGCATCGCCCAGGAGGAACTTTCAGTGACAGAAGTCGACCGGCCGCTTGCTCGTATTCTTCTGGTCCGAACGCTCGGGACCGGCCCGCAGGATGGAGAGCCTGCTCGCTCACCTCGAACGGAAAGAGCGCCAGCGCCTGCGCGTCCGCCGTGTCGATGTCGACGCGAATCCCGAGCTCGCCGAGCGCTTCAAGGTCGACGTCGTACCCACGCTCGTGCTCGTGAAGGACAAGAAAGCAGTCTCGCGGCTGGACGGGCGTACGAGCGCACCGCGGATCGAAGCGATGCTCGAGCCGCATCTGCACCGCGAGCTCGCGGTGGCCTAAAACCGGTCCTTCCTCTTCTGCGTAAGGTCGAGATGACGGCTCGAACGGGTCCGTCCAATGACGACCGCGAAAAGGGAGGCCGAGTATGAGGAAGCTCGCACTTAGGGGACTCGTGGTTGCGGTGGTGATCGGCGTGCTCGGGGTGGGCTCGTATGCCATCGCGGGAGGCGGGTCGAAGAGCTTCAAGGGAAGCCCGCTGAACGGTTACGAGGAGAATCCGGACATCTCGACGATCGGCACCGGCTCGTTCGAGGCACGGCTCTCGAAGGACGGCACCTCGCTCCACTACAAGCTCAGCTACTCGGGGCTCGAGGGCAACGTCCAGCAGGCCCACGTCCACTTCGCCAAGCGGGGCGTCAACGGCGGCATCTCGTACTTCCTCTGCAGCAACCTGCCGTCTCCGCCCGCCGGCACGCCGGCATGCCCGGGAACGACCGAGGGCACCGTCGAAGGTGACATCGAGGCAGCCGACGTGATCGGTCCGACCGCGTCCGCCGGCCCGCCGCCGAATCCCGGCCAGGGCATCGAGCCGGGCGCTCTTGCCGAGATCCTCGCGGCGATGCGGGCCGGACGCACCTACGCAAACGTCCATACGACCAAGTGGCCCGGCGGCGAGATCCGCGCGCAGCTGAACGACAAGAACTTCAGGCGCGGCCACGACGACCACAAGAAGGGGGACGACAACTAGGAGGGGAGGCCGGACTCGAGGCGTGCGATCACGCTCAGCGTGAACGCCGCCGCCCGCGCCCCGTCGACGACGCGATGGTCGAACGTGACCGAGACGTTGCCGATGTGGCGGACGACGATCTCACCGTCGACAACGACGGGGCGCGGGGCGATCCGGTGGATTCCGAGGATGCCGACCTCGGGGTGGTTCACGAGCGGCGTCACGACGAGGCCGCCGAGCTTCCCGGCGCTCGTGACGGTGAACGTGCCGTCGCGTAGCTCCTCGGGCTTCAGCGTCCCGTCCCGCGCAGCCTCGGCGAGCCTCGCGACCTCGGCGGTCAGCTCCTCGAGCGAGGTCGTGTCGCAGCCGCGCACGACCGGGACGACGAGCCCCTGGTCGGTCTGCACGGCGACCCCGATGTCGTAGCGCTCCAGGTAGACGATCTCGTCTCCTTCGAGGCGCGCGTTCAGCTCCGGGAACTCCTGCAGCGAGGCCGCGGTCGCCTGCAGCGTCAGCGGGAGCAGCCGGGCGAGATCGAAGCCGGTGAAGTCGCACTCCTCGACGAACGTCACGGCGGGCACCTCGCGGTGCGCCGTCGTCAAGTGCTCGACGATCAGGCGCCGCACCCCGCGCACCGGCTCGCGCCGGCCCTCGGAGACCCGGCCCTGAGAGACTTTGTGTTCCTGTAACACTAAGTCCCCGCCGGCGTTGCGGACGTCGTCCTCGGTGATCCGGCCGTTCGGCCCCGTACCGCTCAACGAAGCCAGATCTACGCCCAGCTCCTGCGCGATCCGGCGCACGATCGGGGTCGCCTGAACGCGACCCGGCTCGCCGGAAGGACTTTGTGTTACAGAAACACTTTCTCTCCTGGCGGCCGGTGGGGACGGCTCGGCCGGCTCGCGCCGCGTCGCCGCCGATCACCACGAGGACCGTGCCGACCGGCACGACCTCGCCCTCGCCGACCAGGATCTTCGTGACGGTTCCGGCCGCCGGCGACGGGATCTCGACCGTCGTCTTGTCGGTCTGGATCTCGACGAGCGGGTCGTCCTCAGCCAGCTCCTGCCCTTCGGTGACGAGCCAGCGGGCGATCTCGCCCTCGGTGAGGCCCTCGCCGAGGTCGGGCAGCTTGAACTCGTACGCCATCGGCGCGCCAGCCTACCGGGGGAGTCCGATCCAGGCGTCGGTCGCTCGCTCACAGAAACGCGTCGTCGCGGAGCACCGCGTGCACACCGAGCACCTGGTTCACCACCTGCGTCACCCTCAGATCGACGACGACCGACGCGAGGCCCAGCGCATCCGGCCGGGAGAGGCCGAGCTCACGCTCCATCAGGTCGAGCATCCCGTCGACGGCGATTCGTGCCGCGAGGCCGAGATGCTGGTCGAAGCCGAAGGTGAGCCACCCTCCCTCGATCCGCGCGAACGGCCACTCGAGCGCCAGGTCGTCGCGCACGTCGAGCGTCAGCGTCGCCTCCACCGGGGCTTCGATCGCCGTCCCGGAGACCTCGCCGTCGCCCTGCGCAGCGTGGCCGTCGCCGGCGGAGAAGAGCGCGCCGTCGACCGGGATCGGGAGATAGAGCGTCGTGCCCGCGACGAGCTCCTTGCAGTCGATGTTCCCGCCGCAGCGGCGTGGCGGAATCGTCGAGTGCACTCCCGGCTCGTCAGGTGGCATCCCGAGCACGCCCAGGAACGGGGCCAGCCGGATCGTCCTTCCCACCGCGCGGCCCACGTCCGCCTCGAGCTCCCAGTCGATCCGGTGCGGCGGCGACGTGAAGGTGGCTCCCCATGGTCCCGGCACGACCTCGTCGACCGTGACCGCCAGCACCTGTCCCGCTCTCGCGCCCCGGACCTCGATCGGGCCCGCGAGCGCATGGCCCGTGTCCACGTCGGGCCGACGCGGGGTCACGACCTCGTCGCGGTCACGTCGCCAGCCCGAGTTGGGGACCGAGATCCGGACCGAGTCGCCGGGATCGACGCGTGAGCACCGGCTCGAGGTCGCGCGAGAAGTGCCCGTGCAGGTAAGCAGGGTCGAGAGGGAGCTCGTGTCGCGCCATCAGAACTCGAGCAGCTTGCGGGCTGCGTCGACGACGCGCGCGACGGAGGGCATGTAGGCGTCCTCGATCGTCCAGTACGGGTACGGGACGTCGTACCCCGTCACGCGGAGAATCGGCGCCTGCAGGTCGAGCAGCGCCTTCTCGGCGAGGATCGCGGCCAGCTCGGCCGCGTATCCGCAGGTCCGCGGCGCCTCCTGCACGAGGACGACGCGGCCGGTCTTCGCAGCCGAGGCGAGCAGCGCTTCCTCGTCGAGCGGCTTGAGCGAGCGCAGGTCGAGCACCTCGACCGAGGCGTCGAGCTCGTCGGCGGCGCGCAGGCAGAGCGGCACCATCGCGCCGTAGGCGACGAGCGTCAGGTCGCTTCCCTCGCGCGCGAGCCGTGCTTTCCCCAGCGGGACGACGTGCTCGCCGTCCGGCACCTCGCCGCGCTCGGTCCGGTAGACGAGCTTCGGCTCGAGGATCACGACCGGGATCCGGGTCGCGGATCGCAGCCGCGAGCAGCCCCTTGGCGTCCGCGGGCGTGGACGGGATCGCGACCTTGATCCCGGGCGTGTGGACGTAGTACGTCTCGGGCGAGTCGTCGTGCAGCTCGGGCGCGCGAACGCCGCCGCCGTACGGCATCCGGATCGTGATCGGAAAGGTCATCTTCCCGCCGGTGCGCCACCGGTAGCGGCCGACGTGCGTGATCAGCTGGTCGAGGCAGGGATACGAGAACGCGTCGTACTGCATCTCGCAGACCGGCCGGAAGCCGGCCATGCAGAGCCCGACCGCCGAGCCGAGGATCCCGGCTTCGGCGAGCGGGGTGTCGACGCAGCGGTCGGCGCCGAAGCGGTCGCGAAGGCCCGCGGTCGCGCGGAAGACACCACCGGAGCGGCCGACGTCCTCGCCCAGCACGAGCACGTCGGCGTCCCGCTCCATCTCCACGTGCAGCGCGTCGTTGACCGCCTCGACGAGCAGAAGGTCACTCACCGAGGATCCTCCGCAGCTCCGCGAGGTCGTGCGCGAACGACTCCGGCGGGTCGGCGAGCGCGTGCTCGAAGATCAGCCCGATGTCGGCGGGCGGCTCGGCCTCGGCGGCGGCGATCCCGGCGCGCATCGCGTCGGCGGCCTCGGCCTTGATCTCCTGGTCGAGCTCGTCCCCGAGCAGGCCGAGCCGGCGGAGGTAGCGCTCGTAGCGGCCGAGGCACTCGTTCGCGCGCTCCTCCTCGACCCGCTCGAGATCGATGTACGCCTTCGGATCGTCCGCGGTCGCGTGCGGTGCGGTGCGGTACGTCACCGCCTCGATGAAGCTCGGCCCCTCGCCCGCGCGCGCGCGCGCGACCGCCTCCCGCGTCGCCTCGTAGACCGCGAGCACGTCACCGCCGTCGACGCGCGTTCCCGGGATTCCGTAGCCCACAGCCTTGTCGACGAGCGCCTCGGCGCGCGACTGTGCGGACAGCGGCGTCGAGATCGCCCACTGGTTGTTGTTGCAGAGGAGGACGACCGGCGCCCGCATCACCGCCGCGAAGTTGGCGCCCTCGTGGAAGGCGCCCTCGGACGTCGCCCCGTCGCCGAAGAACGTCAGCGCGCATGCGCTCTCACCCCGTAGCCGCTTCCCCCAGGCGAGCCCGACGGCGTGAGGCACCTGCGTCGCGATCGGGACGCAGATCGAGGCGAGGTTGTAGTCGGCCGGGTTCCACCAGCCGGCCGGATGCCCGCGCCACCAGGAGAGGATCGTCGCCGGCGGCATCCCGCGCAGGAGCCCGATCGCCGACTCGCGATAGCTGGGAAAGATCCAGTCGTCGTCCTCGAGCGCGTGGACCGCGCCGGCCTGGATCGCCTCGTGTCCCCAGTAGATCGCGTAGGTGCCGATCCGGCCCTGGCTGTGGTAGACGACCGACCGCTCGTCGTAGGTGCGCAGCAGCACCATCGACCGGTAGAGGTCGAGCAGATCCTGCTCGCCGAGCCCCTCGACCTCCCCGTCGGGTACCGACTCGCCGTCGCCGATCACACGGCGGAGATCGCGCTCCGCGGGAACGGTGCTGGCCATCGCGGCGCGCACTCTATCTCAGGGCGGGCCGCTCACTGACGAGATTTACACCAGGACCGAGACGGCGTCCCGCTCCGCTTCGAGCACGACCTCACGTGACGTCGCCGATGTCCTCCCCGTCGAGCTGCAACGGCATCGGGACCTCGCAGCGGATCTCGATCCGGTCGGCGTCGTGGAGGTGCACCAGAGGGAGCCGCGTGTGCCCGGTGAGGATGTAGCTGAGCGCTCCCGGGCAGCGAGCGGGCCCGGAAGGAACGCGGTGCGAGCAGGTCGAGGCCCTTGTCGATCTGCGCGCCGCGCGGGAGCCGGAGCGGCAGCCGGCCGACATAGGTGTAGGGATCCGCGTTGGCGACGAGGGCGAAGGAGGCGCGTCCGTGGCCCTCGATCTCGAGCACCGGCTCGAAGCGGAGCCGGCTCTCGGCAAGCGTCTTCACGGCCGTCCAGGCGAAGACGAGATCGCCCGGCCGGCGGCCGGTCTCGTCGCGGCCGCGGGCGTCCATTCTCCGCACCAGCTCGGCATCGAGCCCGACCCCGGCGGCGAAGCCGAAGCGGCGCCCGTTCGCGCGGCCGAGCGAGATTCGCCGAGTGGTCCCCGCCGCCAGCCTGCGCGCCGCCTCGACCGGGTCGCGCGGGAGTCCCAGCACGCGCGGGAGGACGCTCGTGCCGCCGCCGGGGACGAAGCCGAGCGGGATGCGGCCGTCGCTCCCGTTCAACGCCTCGTTGAAGCCGCCGTCGCCCGAGAAGACGTAGATCCGGTCAGCGTCCGCGAGCCCCGGCCGCGAGCTCGGTGGCGTGGCCGGCCCGCTCGGTGCGCAGCACGTCGGCGACGCCCAGCGTGCGTGCGACCTCTGCGACGAGCGGCTCCGTGACCTTGCTGGCCTGCGGGTTGACGATCAGGACGCTGTGCACCTGCGCGAGCGTATGTGTTCTACGGCTGCTGTTCGCGCCTGCGCGCTGCGTCCCAGAGCTCGAACCGTCCGTGCGGCGAGTCGAGGTACTTCGCCAGCTGGCCCTCGAGCTCTGCGACCTCGTCGCGAAGCTGGAAGAGCTGAAAGGTCGTCCAGCGCTCCTCGTCACACGCGTGAGGCTCGCGTGCTTCCACGGCGACCGACTCGCCGCATTCGGGGCAAGGCATGTGCCGGGGGTGGGGGAGCGAGGGAAACATGAGATCGTCGCCCACTTATCGGCAGATGCGCCCCGGCGCTGGAGGGGCCGCGCAGGGCGACCCCTCCGTGGATTCGCCTCAGGCGGTGGTGGCCAGGACGGGTACGACGCCGAGCTGCTGCAGCATCCCGAGCGTGTCCCAGTTCGTCCAGCTTTCGGCGATCCGGCCGTCCACGATCCGGTCGATCGTGATCCCGGTCACGGTCGCCTGCTTGCCCGTCGGGGCCATTCCCATCAGGTCGCCCTCGATGCGTCCCCTTGGCGCTCCAGCGCGTCGCGACTCCCTGGTCGTCGGCGATCTGCTCCTCGATCGTGATGCGCAGGTCGGGGAACGCCGATGCGGTAGCCCTGGATGGTCGCCTTGGCGGCATCCGGGCCGATCATCGGCTCCGGGAGGGCGGCGTCGTGATTGACGAAGTCGGTGGTGACCAACTCGTCGACCACGTCGATGTTGCCGGCGTTGAAGGCCTCTTCGAGGAGACGGCGAGTCAACGCCTTGTTGCTCTCAGCAGACATTCGGGGCTCCTTCCTTCGATGTCCGCCCGTATCGCGCCGACCCTACGCCCGGAGCGGCGGCGAATCAACCCTTGTCAACACTCATGTGTTGCAAGGCGGAAAACGGGAAGGGGTGGTCGGAACCCAAATCGGAGGACTTCATGCGCAGAGCACTCTTCTTTGCACTTCCGGCTGCCGTCGCACTGGTGGTCGCCGCGCTGGCAGGCGCGACGCCGCTACGAGCGAACGGGAGCCCGGAGACCTACGTCGTGCTGTACGACGCGAACGCCTCACTCGAGTCGGCGCGCGACGCCGTTCGCGCGGCCGGAGGCCAGGTGCTGCGCGAGAACCTTCGAGTCGGAGTCGCGACGGCGACTTCCTCGAATCCAGACTTCGTCACCGACGTCGCAGCCACTCAGGCAGTCGAAGGCGCGGCGCGGAATGCACCGATCGGCCACGCCGGTCCGGCGCTGCGGCCGAAGCTGTCCCCCGAGGATCTGGACACGCTCCGGAACGCCGCACGTGGCACGCACCGCAGCGACAAGGGACGCCACAAGCCCAAGAAGGACCGCAGTGAGCCGAGCCGCTCGCCGATCTCCAGTGGGGCATGAAGCTGATTCACGCCACGACCGACGGCTCCTACGACGAGCAGCGCGGCGACAAGCGCGTGCTCGTCGGGATCCTCGACACCGGCGTCGACGGCAGCCATCCGGACATCGCACCGAACTTCGAGCCGGAAGCTGAGCCGCAACTTCACGACCGACATCCCGCTCGTCGACGGCCCCTGCGAGGAAGAGCCGGATGCCTCCTGCTCCGACCCGGCCGACGTCGACGAGAACTCACACGGAACGCACGTCGCGAGCATCGTCGCGTCGCCGATCAACAAGCTCGGCGTCGCCGGAGTCGCTCCCGACGTCACGATCGTCAACCTCCGCGCCGGGCAGGACTCGGGGTTCTTCTTCCTCCAGGCCTCGCTCGACGCACTGACGTATGCGGGCGACAACGGGATCGACGTCGTGAACATGAGCTACTTCATCGACCCGTGGCTCTACAACTGCACGGCCAATCCCGCCGACACGCCCGAGCAGCAGCTCGAGCAGCGGACGATCATCGCGGCAACCCAGCGCGCGCTCGACTACGCCCACGCGCATGGCGTCACGCTGATCGGAGCCGCCGGCAACGAGGACACCGACCTCGGGGATGCGACGAAGGCCGACGGCCAGAGCCCGAACTTCCCGCCCGGGACCAACCACCCCCGGACGGTGGACAACACCTGCCTCGACCTGCCGACCGAGGGCAACAACGTCCTCTCGATCAGCTCGATCGGCCCGACGAAGCGAAAGGCCGACTACTCGAACTACGGCGTCGAGCAGATCACCGTCGCCGCGCCCGGCGGCTTCTTCCGCGACGACCCGTGGAACCTCGCGATGACTCCGGCAGAGCGAGAGGCGGCCGGCATCCCGAACCTGATCCTCGCCGCGTATCCCGAGAACGTCGCCCGCGAGGCCGGGGACCTCAACCCTGACGGCACCCCGAACACGCCGTTCGTCGTCCGCGACTGCCGCAAGGACACGTGCGCGTACTACCAGTACATCCAGGGGACCTCGATGGCCTCGCCGCATGCGGCCGGCGTGGCCGCGCTGATCGTCAGCGAGCACGGCAAGAGGCGTCACGGCGACACGACGCTCGATCCAGCCACGACACAGCGGATCCTCGAGCAGACGGCCACCGACCAGGCGTGCCCGGAGCCGCGGCTCCACAGCTACGCGGACAAGGGACGCGGGACGAGCTTCGACGCGCTCTGCGTCGGGACGCCCGAGTTCAACGGCTTCTACGGCCATGGGATCATCGACGCCCTCGCCGCAGTCGAGGACGACAAGCACTAGCGCCAGACAGCGATCGCGGGGGGAGCTTCTCCGGCTCCTCCCGCGACTACGCTGCGGGCGTCGCGTAGCCGCGGATGCCGTCGACCAGGATCAGCGCGAACGAGTCCGCCAGCGGCATCCGTGTCGCGACCGGGCGTCAGCCACGTGTACGCCCAGTTGGCCGCGGAGAGGACGAGCAGCGCCGCGGCGCTCTCGTCGAGATCGGTGCGAAGCTCACCGTGCTCCCGCCCGTCGCGGAAGAGGGCCCGCAGCCGCTCCTCGTAGCGGCGGCGCTCGGCGACGATCTGCTCGCGCCGCTCGCCCTCGAGATAGCGCCATTCGCGGATGAAGACGGTCGCCAGGTCGAGCTGCTCGGCGACGACACGCAGGTGCGCCCGCAGCGCGAGGCGGATCCGCTCGCTCGCGCCCAGATCGTCCGGGATCGCGTCCAGCCCGGCATGGAATGCGCCCGCCCCCTCACGCATCGTCTCGTAGAGCAGCTCCTGCTTCGACTCGGTGAGCGAGTAGAGCGACCCTTTCTGCACCCCCATGGCCTGGGCGAGGTCGCCCATCGACGTGCCGTGATAGCCCTTCTGCGCGAAGAGGCGTGCGGCCTGTCGGGTGAGCTCATTCCGGCGAGTGGGGATACACTCCATGCTAACGACCGTTCGGCAGGGAGGCGAGAGCGTGGAACCGCGTGAGCAGGAGTTTCTCGAGTACGTCCAGGGCGGCGGCCTCGTCGAGACCGAGGATTGGATGCCGGACGAGTACCGCGCCCGGCTGATCAAGTTCATCGAGATGCACGGCAATTCGGAGCTGATGGGCGTGCTCCCGGAGCGCGACTGGATCCTGCGCGCGCCGACGCTGCAGCGCAAGCTCGCCCTGACGGCGAAGATCCAGGACGAGGTCGGCCACTGCCAGCTGATCTACCGCGTCGTCGAGGATCTCGGCAAGCCGCGCTCGCAGTGCCTCGACGATCTGATCTCCGGCAAGTCGAAGTTCCACAACGTCTTCCACTACCCGACGAAGAGCTGGGGCGACGTCGGCGTGATCGCGTGGCTCGTCGACGCGGCCGCGATCATCAGCCAGAAGGCGCTGCTCAAGTGCTCGTACGCGCCCTACGCGCGCGTGATGAAGAAGGTCTGCTGGGAGGAGTCGTTCCACATCCTCCACGGCCGCGACACGGTGCTCGCGATGGTGACGGGCACGCCGGAGCAGCGAGAGCTCGTGCAGGAGGCGGTCAACCGCTGGTGGGAGCCGCTGATGCACTTCCACGGCACGCCGATCCCCGCCGAGGAGGATCCGATGGTGATCTGGCGGATCAAGAGCCAGGGGAACGAGGAGGCGCGCCAGCAGTTCCTCGAGGGCTACGTGCCGCAGATCCTCGAGCTCGGCCTCGAGATCCCCGATCCGAAGCTGCGGCAGCAACGACAAGGGCGTCTGGGAGTACACCGAGCCCGACTGGGACAAGCTGCTGGCGGTCGTCACCGGCCACGGCCCTGCGTCGCAGGAGCGGCTTGCGTTCCGGGCGACGTCGCGGGCCGAGGTGGACTGGGTCTCGAAGGCGATCCTGGCGGAGGCGGCTTGATCTACGAGGTCTTCCGGCAGGAGCGGAAGGGCCAGCCGTTCGTGCACGGCGGCTCGTTCCATGCTCCCAACCAGGAGTTCGCGGACGCGTACGCGCGCGAGTTCTACGCCCGGCGCGGCGAGTCGGTCGGACTGTGGGTCGTGCCGCGCGAGGCGATCGTCGAGATCGACGACTTCCCGGACGAGTTCGACCTCAAGTACCGCCGCGTCGACGGCTACTCGATCAAGGCACGGCTGAAGGAGGCGCGTGAACGAGCGGGTACAGCTGCTCCTTGAGCTCGCCGACGACGAGCTGATCCTCGGCTGGCGCAACTCGGAGTGGACGGGGATCGCGCCGTTTCTCGAGGAGGACGTCGCCTTCTCGTCGATCGCGCAGAACGAGATCGGTCACGCGCGCGCGCTGTACGAGCTCGCGGCGCGCGACCTCGGCACCGACGCCGACGCGCTCGCCTTCGACCGAGCGCCCGAGGAGTACCGCTGCGCGCCGCTGATCCAGCTGCGCCTCGTGCCCGACTGGGCGCGCACGATCGCCCGGCACGTGCTCTACGAGACGGCGGACGCGATCCGGATCGAGCGGCTGAAGGAGCACGAGGACGAAGAGCTCGCCGGGATCGCGGCGAAGATCGAGCGCGAGGAGGTCTACCACCGGCTGCACGCGGAGATGTGGCTCGACCGGCTCCGCGACGAGCAGCGCTATCGCGACGCGGCAGACGAGCTCTGGCCGTACGCGCTAGGCGTGCTCGAGCCGGAGCTGCGGCCGGTGCTCGCGGAGCGCGTGGGCCGTCCGGAGGTCGAGGCGGTCGAGCGGTCGGCGCCCGGCGCGGAGTTCGCCGAGCTCTGGAACGAGATGACGATGGTGCGGCGGTCGGCTCCCGTGGGTGCGCAATGGTGACCGCGGAGCGTGTCTGGGAGGCGCTCGGCCAGATCCCCGATCCGGAGATCCCGGTCATCTCGCTCGTCGACCTCGGGGTGGTGAAGACCGTCGCGGTCGACGGCGATCGCGTCCGCATCGGCTTCACGCCGACCTTCATGGGCTGTCCCGCGCTCGACGCGATGCGGAGTCAGATGGAGGAAGCGGTGACCGCGATGGGCGGCGAGCCGCAGGTCGACGTCCTGCTCGACGACTCGTGGACGACCGACAAGATCACTCCCGCCGGCCGCGAGAAGCTGCGCGAGGCGGGCTTCGCGCCGCCTGCACCGCGCACCGCGGTCGCGCCGACGCTGCTCCAGCTGCAGAAAGCCGTGCACCGCTGCCCGTACTGCAGCTCGACCGAGACGCGCCTGGAGAACATCTTCGGCCCCACCCCCTGCCGTTCGCTGCGCTACTGCGACAGCTGCCGCCAGCCGTTCGAGCAGTTCAAGACCCTGTAGTAGTAGCGTCGACCACCTGTCCGGAGGTCGACGGAGCAGCCTCGGTAACTGACACGAGTAGGTCATGCCTCGCGGCCAGTGCCGTCGCGACCCTGTTCGAGTGGCCACGAAGACCTCTCTCGACGGGCAGTTGGTGCCCGAGATCTCCGAGCGCATCGGAACCGACCCCATGGCGGCTGGGGCCGCACGTCGCGTTCGCTCGGCACTACGCCCGTCGGGGGAAGGTCTTGTCGTCGCACTCATTCCCGCGCACAACGAGGAGCGCCAGATCGGCGAGGCGGTCACGTCTCTGCGGCATCAGGAGTCGCCGCCGGATCTGATCGTCGTCTGCGCGGACAACTGCACTGACGACACCGCTGCGAGGGCCGAAGCAGCCGGCGCACAGGTCTTCGCGACCGTCGGGAACGTTCACAAGAAGGCCGGCGCGCTGAATCAGGCCCTCGACGTCCTGCTGCCCGAACTCGGCGACGAGGACGCCGTCCTGGTGATGGACGCCGACTCGATCCTCGCCCCCGGCTTCATCGCCGAAGCCCGCCGCCATCTGCGCGAAGGCGTCGGCGGCGTTGGCGGCACTTTTACAGGCCGCCGGGGCGGCGGATATGTCGGCATGTTGCAGCGCAACGAGTACGCCCGGTACGCGCGCGACGTCGCGCGGCTGAAGGGAAAGGTCCTCGTCCTGACGGGCACCGCGACACTTTTCTCGGCGCGGACGCTGCGGCACGTCGTCTGGGCCCGAGCGGAGGGTCTGGTGCCAGGGAACGCTGCTCAGGTCTATGACACGAACGTGCTCACTGAGGACAACGAATTGACCCTCGCTCTCCTTCATCTCGGCTACACCGTCATCTCGCCGAAGGGCTGCCGCCTGACCACCGAGGTGATGGAATCGTGGCGCGACCTCTACCGGCAGCGATTGCGCTGGAAGCGCGGCGCGCTCGAGAACCTCCGCGACTACGGACTTCACCAGGGTGACCGCCCAGTACTGGGGCCGACAACTCTTCACCTTGCTGGGAATCGTCGTCACGCTCGCCTATCTCTTCTCGCTTGGCTGGTCGCTCGCCGCCGACAGCGCGATACACCTCCAGCCGATCTGGCTGGGGGTGACGGCGATCTTCGTCCTGGAGCGCGTGGTGACTGTGCGGTCACGTGGGTCGCTGCAGATGGCGCTCGCGGCAACGCTTCTGGTCGAGATGAGCTTCGACCTCTTCCTTCAAGCCGTCCACGCGAAAGCGATCTGGGACACCCTCCTCAACAACGAGAGGAGGTGGTGATCATGTATCAGAACGGCGTCCTCGGAGCCACAGCCGGCACAGCCGGTACCGCAGTAACAGCTGCCGGCATCCTCCCGTTCACCGGACTGAACCTCGCTTGGTTCGTCATCGCGGCGTTCGCGCTGCTGATGGCGGCCGGCGCGCTGTGGCGGGTCGTTCCGCGCCGCCAGGCATGACGATCCGGGCCTACGCGCGCCCGGTCGCGGCCATCCTCGGATTTGCGGGGATGGCCGTTCTGGCTTGGGTCGCCGTCACGATGCTCTGGGGAGAGCCGATCTCTGCCGCCACAGCGGCCCGAGCGCAAGCGGTTCTGAGTCGGGAGCTAAACGGCGTGGAGGGAATTGCGCCCGCCCGAACCGCGTCGCTGCCGACTCTTCGACAACGCGCCGCGGTCTTCCGGAAAGGCCTGCGCTCGGGCGATGCGTTCGGGCGAATTCGCGTGCCGCGACTGAACCTGCGCACCGTCGTCGTCCAGGGAACCTCTGCCGCCGACCTCGCTCGTGGCCCCGGCCACTATCGGATCACTGCGGTACCGGGCCTGGGCGGAACCGTCGCCATCGCCGGGCACCGCACCACCTACCTGCAGCCGTTCAGGCACGTCGACGCGCTGAAGCGCGGCGATGAGATCCGCCTCGACATGCCGTACGGCTCGTTCCGGTACGTCGTCTACGCATTGAAGATCGTCGACGACCGAGACTGGACGATTCTGCGCCGCCGCTCATTCGAGCAGCTCGTCCTCTCCGCCTGTCATCCGCTCCACTCCGCGGCGCAACGGATCGTCGTCTTCGCACGCCTGACCGGCGTAGACTCGAAGCCATGACCAAAGTGAGCGCTCTCGGCGGAGACGTCGAGGGCGCGCTCGAAGAGATCAGTATCCCGAGCTACGTGCTCGACACAGCCGGGGTGATCCGCTGGATAAACCCAGCTGCAGTACGAATCGTGGGTGACGTCCGTGGCCGCCAGTTCACATCGGTCTTGGCGCCCGAAGCCAGACGCACGTCACGAGAGGTCTTCGCCCGCAAGGTGGCCGGCACAGCGCGCGTCACTGATATCGAAGTCGTAGTCGTCGACCGCAACGGCGAGCGCCAGTCCGTCGAGGTCAGCTCGGTTCCGCTGGTCCGCGGCGACCGCGTGATCGGCGTCTTCGGCCAGGTGATCCATCAGGCGGCTGACGTCCCCCTCTCTGCCCATCCGGCACTCACGCCGCGACAGACGGAGGTCCTGCGCATGCTCGAGCGTGGCCTCTCGACGCGCCAGATCGCCGACGAGCTACACCTGAGCCAGGAGACGGTACGAAACCACGTACGCAACTTGCTAAGAGCCCTCGGGGTGCACACCAGGCTCGAGGCCGTCGCGATAGCCCGCCATCGAGAGCCCCAGCCAGCGACCTGAACGACCGCCTGCGCGGAGGTTTAGCCCAATCGCGTCAGACGGGAGCACCACGAGTTCAGCAAGGGTACGAGGGTGTTCGCGCACATTCAGTCCAGACCAGGCGCCTGAGTCCCGTGGCAAGTTGGCACAACGACAGCGAGACCCTGAGCCGATCCCCACATCCCTGTTCAGGAGGATTGCGCGCCGCCACATATGGAGGCTGAGGCGATCCCGCGGCCGGCGTCGAGCCTAGCTCGACGACATGTCGGCGCGAGCGCGAGAAGTGCTGCGGCTAGCGGGCAGGCCGAGCGAAGACGATGACGCCGTCTGACCAGTACGGCCAGCGCTGACCGAACCAGGTCGTCAGCGACCGCAACACATTGAGCCCGAGGGCGAGCGGTCCGGATCCGCGCGCGCCGTGCGGGTTCTGGTAGTAGGCGATCCGATCGACCCGCCAGCCGGAGCGCTCGAGCAGCACTCTGACCGTGCTCGGGCTATGCCATGCGGTGTGGTCAGGGTGGATCAGCTCGTTGCCGGAGAAGGGCGTGAGAAAGTTCTGCCACCGGTAGGCGTTCGGCGTCGTCAGGACAAGGCAAGAGTCGGGGGCGGCGAGATCGAGCATCGCTTCGAGGAACGGGCCGGGCGCGTTCAGGTGCTCGATGATCTCACCGGCGACGATCGTCTCGAAAGTGCCGATCGACAGGTCGGCAACGCGCTCCCGATCTTGCGCGTCGATCGCGTAGGCCTCGAAGCCGAGCTCGCGTGCCTCCTCGACACCCGCGGCGTCGACGTCGAGCCCGACCAGCTCGCTTGCGACGGTGGCAATCCGGTCGTGAAGCCAGAGCCCTTCCGACCTCTTGGCAGCCATCTGGTGCTCGTCCACGAAGCCGAGATGGACGACACGACGGCCTTTACAGGCTTCGAGAATCGCCTGTTCGCGTAGGAGCGGCGATTCCGAGGGAAGGGGCTGGAGCCAGTCGAGGGCGCCGTCGCCGAGTGCGCGCTGAAGTCCGCTGGTGAGAAAGGCACGCATCCCAGGCACGGGTAGGGCGGCCGCCGCCTAGGGTTCGAGCGGCTCGACCACGACGACCGGGATCTCGCGGTCGGTGCGGGTCGCGTACGTGTCGTAGTGCGGCCAGATCTCGGCCATCTGCCGCCAGAGCCGCTCCCGCTCGTCGCCCTCGGCGGTACGCGCCCGTCCGCGCAAGCGGTCGCCCTTCACCTGCAACTCGACCTCCGGCTGCTTGGAGAGGTTGCGGTACCACCCAGGATGCTCGGGAGCCCCGCCCCGTGAGGCGACGATGACGAAATCGTCGCCGTCGCGGCCGAAGATGAGCGGCGTGGTCGTCGGCTCACCCGTCCGGCGGCCCGTCGTCGTGAGCAGCAGCGTCGGTACGCCGTTCCAGAGTAGCCGACCTCGCCGTCGGTCTCCCGGTAGCGGCGAACGTGCTCCTGCCCGAAGAGCGAGCGGTCGATCACGAACAGAGCGTAGCGCCTCCGCTCAGGGCTTCCAGCCGATCGTCCACTTCCCGTCGCATTGACGGTCGAACGTGTGGAGCCCGCGGCCATGTGGCGTTTCCCGCGGCTTGGCCGCGGACTTGACTCGGAGTCCAGACGGCTCGCCGTCGATGCCGAAGAGCCGACCGCCGCTCGTCCAGACGAGGTCGGTGCCACGCAGGGTGGTGAACGGCGGCAGCTCGCGACCGCCGTTGCCGCGGAAGCCGACGACGTCCGCCTCCGAGAGGCCGCGGGCGCTCGACCCCGGCGATGATCCGGATCGTCCAGGCCGCGAACGCCTTCACGGTCCGAGCGGTGGGTCCCGCCGGGCCCAGAACGTCGCGCCGCTGGGGGCCGCGAGTTGATCGGAGCCGCCGATCAGCGCTGCATGGGGAGGATCAGGAACGATCGGGCTGTTGCTCGTCCAGCGCAGCGTCGACGGCACCGAAACCGTGAACGGTGGCAGCGTCTGGGCGTCGGCGCTGCCGGAGAAGGCTGGGGCTCGCGTGGTGGCGCCGGCAGGCGCTTCGCGGTGTTGCGCTCGCGGATCCGAGTCCGACGGTCGACGCAAACGGCGACAAGAACGATCGTGAAGCGAAGCATGGAACCCCCGGAGTTTCGCGGCAGGTGTCGTGCCGACTCATGGTCCGCGCGAAACGCGCAGCCGTCTATCCCCCACAAGGGCACAATGCTCAGAAGTGGCGATCGCACGGACAGGAACGGCGAATCAACCGCCTCCGCTCGAGGATTACAACCTCTTTCGCGCCGACGCCGCGCTGGTCGAAGGGCTGCGGCGTGAGGGCGGCGCAGCCTGGGAGGAACAGGTGGCGGCGTTCGGGGACGTCCTCGGACGCGAGCCGCTCGAGTGGGGCCGGCTCGCGAACGAGCACCCGCCGAAGCTCCTGACGCACGACCGCTACGGCGAGCGAATCGACGAGATCGAGTTCCATCCGGCCTGGGACTCGCTGCTGCGACTCGGTCTCGAGGCTCGGGTGCAGTCGCTCCCGTGGATCGACGAGCGGCCCGGTGCGCACGTCGCGCGGGCAGCGCTCTTCATGTTGCTGGCGCAGGTCGAGGCAGGCGTGGGCTGCCCGCTCTCGATGACATTCGCCGCCGTGCCGGCGCTGCGGGCGCAGCCCGATCTCGGCGAGGAGTGGATCCCGCGCCTGACGAGCGGCGAGGCCCTCTGCGGCATGGCGATGACGGAGCGCCAGGGCGGCTCCGACGTCCGCGCGAACGAGACGACCGCGCGCCGCGACGGCGACACGTGGTTCCTCGACGGCCACAAGTGGTTCTGCTCGGCGCCCATGTCGGATGCCTTCCTGGTGCTCGCCCAGGCGCCCGCCGGGCTCTCGTGCTTCCTCGTCGAGCGCCCGCAAGCGGGCTTCCGGATCGAGCGGCTGAAGGACAAGCTCGGCAACCGCTCCAACGCCTCGGCGGAGATCGCCCTCGACGACGCCGCTGCCCGGCTCGTCGGCGCCGAGGGCCGCGGCCTCCACACGATCCTCGAGATGGTCAACCACACGCGGCTCGACTGCGTGCTCGGCTCGACGGCGCTGATGCGCCGCGCCGTCGCCGAGGCCACGCACCACGCCGCACATCGATCCGCCTTCGGCCGCTTGCTCGCCGAGCAGCCGTTGATGCGGAACGTGCTCGCCGACCTCTGCGTCGAGTCGGAGGCGGCGACGGTCACGGCGCTCCGTCTCGCACGCGCCTTCGACGAGGCCGACGCCCCGTTCCGGCGCCTCGCGACCGCCGTCGCGAAGTTCTGGATCTGCAAGCGAACGCCACCGCTCGTCGCCGAAGCGCTGGAGTGCCTGGGCGGCAACGGCTTCGTCGAGGAGTCGCAGCTGCCGCGCCTCTTCCGTGAGAGCCCGCTCAACTCGATCTGGGAGGGATCCGGCAACGTGAACGCGCTCGACGTCCTGCGCGCGCTCGCACGCGAGCCCGAGACAGCGGACGCGTTCCTCGCCGAGGTGCGACTCGCAGAGGGCGCGGACGCGCGCCTGGACGCGGCGATCGCGCGGCTCGAGCGCGAGCTCGCAGAGCCGGACGAGGAGGGTGCCCGCAGGCTGCTGGAGCTGCTCGCGGTCTCGCTGCAGGGCTCGCTCCTCGTCCGCCACGGCGCGCCCGAGGTCGCAGACGCGTTCTGCGCCTCCCGACTGGAGCGGCCGGGAGGCGTCTTCGGCACCCTTCCGTCCTCGCTCGACCTCGCGGCGATCGTCGAGCGTCACCGGCCTCAGATCTGAGATTGGCCCTGCATTCGCCGGGGTAGGGTCCGGGCATGGCTGTCGAGATCCACTACTGCCCCGTCTGAGGTGGCTACGACCGCCGGGCCGCGAGTCTCGCGGCCGTGCTGAACGCCAACGGAATTCCCGCCACCATCGTCGAAGGGCTCAAGAGCCAGTTCGACGTGCTCTGCCGACGGTGAGCTCGTGTTCTCGAAGCAACAGCGGGGCCGCTTCCCGGAAGAGGACGAGATCCTCCGCGTCCTCGGCCACTGAGCCCCTCTCCTTGCTATAGCACGCATGCGATGATAGCATGCATGCAATGCCACGCTTCCGTGCTCCAGACGAGTTCGGCGACGTGTACCGCGCCTTTGGAGAGCGAATCGCACAGGAGCGTGTTCGGCGATCGCTCTCTCAACGCGAGCTTGCCGAGCTGACCGGAACGACGCAATCCGCAGTGGCTCGGCTCGAAGGCGGAAGCCGCGCACCGCGGCTCGACACCTTGCTCCGCGTCGCGCACGCGCTCGACTGCGCGCTCGAGCTCGACCTGCGGCCGCGCACACTGATCGAAGGGGGTCCATCCGATGACCGGCACCGTTGACATCGAGCAGCTCCAGACCACAAAGAGCGAGAAGCTGCTCGCGCTCGTACTCGCGGTCTTTCTCCTGATCGGAGGCGTCTGGGCATACCAGGAGGTCGACGACTGGGTCCGGGACGCGATGCCGCTTCGGAACCCGACGGCGTCCGAGCAGCAGGCGCTGCGTACGCTCGACCAGGCACAGGCGCGGCGCTTCCAGACCGAGCAGAGGGTGCGCCAGACGCGCTCCGAGCTCGAGCTGCGGCGTGAGGCCTATCGGACCGCGCTTGATGCGGGAGACCCGGCCGGCGGCGCTTCGCGCGCGCTATCGGGCAGCCGACGCGAAGCGTTCGAGAACGCGCGCGCCGACCGGCTGGCGGCGGGACGGGCCGAGGCTGCCGCTCGGCCGGCCGCCAATGCGGCACAGGCACGACTGAACCGCGACCTCGACGAGCGGCGAGACCGGCAGGAGCTCGTGATCTTCCTTCTCCGCGTTGCCTGCGGCGGTGGTCTTCGTCCTCATCGGCTACGTGCTGCTCACGCAACTGCGAGACCGGGGATCCCGTTGGTTTCCGCTCTCGGCTTCGGTCGTCCTGTTCGCGACCGTCTTCGCCTTCGTCGTCGCCGTCGACTACCTGACGGACTACTTCGACCCGTTCGACGCGGGGATCCTCCTGCTCGCACTGATCGGCGTGTTCGCGACGGTCGTCGCCTTCTGGCTGCTGCAGCGCTATCTCGCACGGCGGCTTCCTACCCGGCGCGTGCGTCGCCGGCAATGCCCGTACTGCGGGTTCCCCGTCGGCGACAACGAGCGCTGCGAGGGGTGCGGTCGCGAAGTCAGGCGGCGTGCGCCCACTGCGCCGCGCCCCGCAGAGTCGGCGCTCCGTTCTGCGGCGCCTGCGGGCGCGCCTAGCTGCCGCTGAAGCGCGGCGGCCGCTTCTCGAGAAACGCCGACACGCCCTCGGTGAAGTCCGCTGTTCCGGTCGCTTCCTGCTGAAACTCGGCTTCCAGCTCGAGCTGCGCGTCGAGAGACGCCGTGTAGGCATGGTCGAACAACCGCTTCGTCAGTCCGATGCCGCGGGTCGGGAGGGCGGCGTACGTCGCCGCAACCTGGGCGGCGCGTTCGGCGAACTGGTCCGCCTCGGTCACCTCGGAGACGAGTCCCCAGGCATGCGCCTCGGCCGCGGTCAGCCTCCTGTTGGACGTCATCCACTCGAACGCGCGCGCAAAGCCGAGCAGGCGGTGAATGAACCACGACCCGCCCGAGTCGGGGACGAGCCCGATCCCGATGAAGCCGGGGACGAACGTGGCGACGTCGGCGGCGATCCGGATGTCGCAGGCGGCGGCGAGCGAGAGCCCGGCGCCGGCGCACGGCCCGTTGACCGCCGCGATCACCGGCTTCTCGAGCCCGCGGATCAGCCGGATGTTCGGGTGGTAGGTCTCCTCGAGCCGCTCGCGGATCGACCCCGCGACCTCCTGGAACTCCTTCAGGTCCTGGCCGGCGCAGAAGCCTCGGCCGGCGCCCGTGATCACGACCGCCCGGATCTCCGGGTCCGCAGCCTCCTCCAGCGCCGTCCGCAGGGCAGCGTGCAGGGCGGCGTTGAACGCGTTGAAGACCTCGGGCCGGTTCAAGGTGATCGTGAGGACCGCACCGTCCCGCGACGTCAAGACCTCGCTCATGCGACGAGCCTAACTCTTGCGGTCCAGGAAGCGCTTGATCGCCGACTGCGCCTCGTCGCCGTGCATCGACAGGGCCAGCCAGTCGCGAGCGTGGCCGACGGTCTCGTGCCACGAGATGTCGCGCCACCAGTTCAGCTGCTGCTTCGCGTAGCGCGTCGTCTCGGGCAGCTTGCTCGCGAGCTTCTCGACCAGCTCGTCCACCTTCGCGTCGAGCTCGCCCGCCGGAACAGCCCAGTTGACGAGCCCCCACTCGGCCGCCTGTGCCGCCGGAACCTCCTCGCAGAGCATGATCATCTCGCGCGCCCGGCGGTCGCCGATCATGATCGGCAGCCACTGGGTCGCGCCTCCCGCGGGCACCGAGCCGTGCTCGAGGCCGACGTGCCGGATGAAGGCGTCGTCGACCATGACCGCGAGGTCGCACGCCATCTGCAGCTCGTTCCCGCCGCCGACGGCGATCCCGTTCACGCGGGCGACGGTCGGCTTGCCGATCTCCCGCAGCCGGTTGTGCATGTCCATGAAGGCGCCGAACCACTTCCAGTACTCCTTCGAGTTGCCGAGCAGATCCTCGCCCCACGCGCGCAGGTCGGCGCCGACGCAGAACGCCCGGCCCGTACCGGTGACGACGACGACGCGGATCTCGTCGTCCCAGGACGCGTCCTCGAAGGCGCGGGCCAGCTCGCGCAGCATCCGGAAGTCGAAGGCGTTCAGCACCTCCGGCCGGTTGAGGGTCACCGTGGCGCGCGGAGTACGCCTTCTCGTAGACGATCCGCTCGAAGCCGAGCTCGTCCGGCGAGCAGCGGGCGAGGCTGGTCGGGCTCGGTCACGCGACCTCGGTGAAGGTGACCGTGAACGGGATGCCCATCTCCATCGCGTCCTTGCCGCTCGCTGCGAACTCCTCCGACCTGACGGCCGTCTTGAACGCGTCCATGTCGTCCCACTCGAACTCGGCGTAGTACGCGAACGCCGGCTCGCCGAACGGAGAGCCGAACACCTTGCCGTGCCGGAACGCCTGGCACTCGACCTTCGCGGTGAACTCGTCGAGGTGCCGGGCGTAGCGCTCCGGCTCGGGCTCCCGCTCGTACTGGATCACTGCTCGGACCATCTGTATCTCCTCTCGCCTCGGGACGGCGAGAGCGTATAGCTTCGTCCGACTGGGCGGAGGGACCGCCGCCGCCGCATCGCTCGCCCTCGTCGCCGGCCTCGCGGGCTCGATCCAGGTCGCGGTGATGGGCCGGTTCGGGGAGCGGATCGGCTCCTTCGAGGCGCTGGCCGCGAACCTCGTCTTCTCCACGCATCATTGCGACCGCCGTGCTGCTCGTCCTGCGGCAGAGCCTGGCCGGCTTCGGCGACGCACTGCGCTCGCCGTGGTGGTACTGGGTCGGCGGCGGCGGGATGGGCGTGGTGGTCGTGCTCACGATCACGGTCGTGACGCCGAAGATCGGAGCGGCCGCGACGATCGGCCTGCTGATAGCGGGACAGCTCGCGATGGGGGTCGCGATCGACACCTACGGCCTCTTCGGCGTCGACAAGGTCGCGCTCACCTGGCCGCGCATCCTCGGCGTCCTGTTGCTGGCCGCAGGCGCACTGCTCGCGCTGAGGCGCTAGACGTCCTAGGGTGCGTCGCCGGCAACCGGCAGACAGACCGTGAAGCAGGTGCCCTCGCCGAGTGTCGAGTCCATCCAGACCGCGCCACCGCTCTGGCTCACGATCCCGTGGACGGTCGAGAGCCCGAGGCCGGTTCCCTCTCCCACGTCCTTCGTCGTGAAGAAGGGCTCGAAGACCTGGTCGGCGAGATTCGAGTCCATGCCGATGCCGGTGTCGCGCACCGTGAGCGTGACGTACAAGCCCGGAACGAGGTCGGGGTGTGGCAGCTCGTCGTCCTCGCCGAGCTCCAACGGCTGCGTGCGCAGGACGAGGCTCCCGCCCTTCGGCATCGCGTCGCGGGCGTTGAGTGCAAGGTTGAGAACCACCTGCTCGAGCTGCGTCGGATCGGCCAGGGTGGGACCGAGCTCCGGGTCGAGCTCCGTCGAGAGCAGGACGTCCTCGCCGAGCATGCGCTTGAGCATCGTCGCCATGCCCTCGACGATCTCGTTGAGGTCGATCAGCTGCGGCCGCAGCACCTGCTTGCGGCTGAACGCGAGCAGCTGACTCGTCAGGGACGCCGCACGATCGGCGGCACGTGCGATCTGCTCGGCGCAGTCGCGTCCCGGGTCGGCACCTGTGTCGAAGTCGATCAGCATCAGCTCGGCATAGCCGCGGATCGCGGTGAGCAGGTTGTTGAAGTCGTGTGCGATTCCGCCCGCGAGCCGGCCGACCGATTCCATCTTCTGCGCCTGGCGCAACTGCTCCTCGAGCCGCTGGCTCTCGGTCACGTCGCGGCCGGTCGCGAGGATGTGCTGCGGCTCGCCGTCCGGGCCGACGATGACGCTGGCGATTGCATCGAGCAGCACCCAGCTGCCGTTCGCGTGCTGGACACGAACGGTCGTCGTCGCCAGCGTGCCCTGCAACGCCTTCCCGAACATCTCCTGGGCGCCGGCGAGGTCGTCGGCGTGGACGAGGCCTGCGAAGTACGTGCCGACCATCTCCTGCGGCTGGATGCCGAGCGTCTCGAAGGCCGAGGGCGACATGACGACGATCGTGCCCTCGAGGTCGACGACGCTGATCAGGTCGGTCGAGCAGTCGACGATCTGGCGGTGCAGCTCCTCGCTCTGCTGCAGGGCGGTGTAGAGCCGCGCGTTCTCGAGCGCGAGCGACGCGAGCTGCGCGAACCGCTCGAGCAGCGCGACCTGCCGGCGTCGATCGTTCGGCCCGGCTCGTGACGCCGAGGCCGATGCACGCCGACGACCTTGCCCCCCGCGCGGAGCGGCACGCCGACGACAGCGTGAGAGGTCGCCGTCGGCGTACGCCGCGAGGCGCGTCCGGGCCAGGCCGAGTAGTCGTCGACGACGAACGGCTCTCGCCGGTCTCGCAGACCTGGCCGGCGACTCCCTTCGCGCTCGCGATCGCGCGAGCCGACGGGCGACGCGACGATGGCCGAGACCGCACCTGCAGGCGCGAGCGTCTCGCCGCTCTCGTCGACGAGATACGAGATACCCGTCGCGGCGTGCCGACGAGCGAGCGGCGTTGTCGACGATCGTCGTGCAGGATCTCGGTCGAGCTCGAGTCCGCTCGAGCAGGCCGACCGTCGTGTCGTGCAGGGCCGTCGAGCTCGCTCGTTCCGCGCGTTCAGCGTCTCGAAGTCGACGCGCCGCGCGCAGCGCCATCGTCGCCTGGTTGGCGAAGGTGCGGAGCGCCTGGAGGCGCTCGCGTGACGGCAGCATCGAGTCGGACGGGTCGTCGGCCCAGATGAACCCGCTGCGCGAGCCGTCTCTCTCGATCAGCGGCACGAGCAGCCAGTGGTTCGACCACGCGCGCGGGCCTGCCCCTCCGCGCTCGGACTCGTAGTTCGAACAGTCACCGACGAGAGCCGTCGCGACGTCGTCCTCGATCAGGTAGCACCCCTCGAGCTCGAACTCCGGCACGAGCAGCAGATCCAGGTCGGCGACCGTCAAGCCGAAGTCGAGTCCGGGATCGTCCTGCTCCCAGCCCGCCGTCCCGGACGGGGAGAAGCTCGCCGCCGTGAGCAAGGCAGACGGCGACCTTCTCGAACTCGAGCGCCTCCTGGATTCCGCGCGCGACGTTCTCGAGCACCGAGTCGACCGTGTCGAGATCGACCAGCGACGCGGAGACGTCGAGCAACGTCCGCAGCGCTGCTCGGTCACGCGCGACCTCGGTTGCGACCTGGACGCCCTCGTAGGCCACGATCACGTGCTCGGCGAAGGCGACGAGCACGTCGAGCTCCTCGTCTGTCGGACGAAGACCCGACTCCGGCTCGTCGACCGAGACGACGCCGAGCAGCGTGCCGTCTGCACCGTGCATCGGGACGATGAGCGCGTCCTCCGGGTGCCAGGCGTCTGGATCCGAGCTGATCGAGAGATCCGGGACGTGCGAGGGCATGCCCGCCCAGACGGCCTCGTCGTGCGGGATGAGGTAGGCGCCGCGCCGGAGGAAGCGATCGGCCATGAGGGGCGTCCACGCATCCGCGGGTCGCGTCGTGCCGAGCAGGGCAGCACGTGCCGCTTCATTCCCGTGCACCGTCGTCACCT
Organism: uncultured Gaiellaceae bacterium; assembly: GCA_963847255.1. Lineage (GTDB taxonomy): Bacteria > Actinomycetota > Thermoleophilia > Gaiellales > Gaiellaceae > Gaiellasilicea. The sequence goes on along the minus strand of CAWJYW010000010.1, from coordinate 33,803 downwards.
CGAAGTCCCCTTCAGCGGGCCGGTAGAGGTTGATCGCGACCGTCCCCCAACCGAGAGATTCCGAGATCGTCCCGGCGATCCCGTCGACCAGCCGCGTCAGGTCGCGCTCGTCGCGGACGAGCCTGGTGACCTCGAGCAGGCCCCTGAGTTGAGGGAGAGAGGAGAGCGGCTCGATGTGCAGCGCCATACATCGCAGGTGATCGGCGCGGCACCGGCCAGATTGAGCCGCGGTCCCGACGGGTCAGAGGCCGGCGATGTCGTCCGGTCGAACCGGAACGCGGGTCAGCTCGCGTCCGGTCGCGGCGCGCAGCGCCGAGACGACGGCAGCGGTCGAGACGACCGTGGGTGGCTCGCCGACGCCCTTCAGGCCGTACGGCGCGTCGGGCTCGGGATCCTCGATCAGCACGGTGTCGACCGGAGGCATGTCGAGCGTGGTGGGGATCAGATAGTCGGTGAAGCTCGCGTTCGTGATCAGTCCGTCGCTCGTCCGGATCTCCTCCATCAGGGCGAGGCCGAGACCCTGCGCCGTGCCGCCCTCGATCTGGCCCTCGACCGCCAGCGGATTGATCGCCTTGCCGACGTCCTGTGCGGTGCCGATCCAGACGATCCGGGAGAGGCCGAGGTCGACGTCGACCTCTGCGACGACGCGCATCGCGGCGACCGCGAAGGAGACGTGCGCGCGCTCGCCGGTGATCTGGCCGGTCTCCGGGTCGAGCGGCGTCGTGCGGAGGTGGCGGTAGACGCGCTCGACATCCACCTCGCCGCCCGCTCGCTTCTGCTCCTCGAGAGCGGCACGGCACGCGTCCCGCACGGCTCCCGCGGCCATCCAGGTCATTCGCGACGCCGATGCCGAGCCGGCGGACGCGACGTGTGCCGTCCCCGGCGGTGCGAGCGCGACGTCGTCGGTCCCGAGCTCGGTGCGTGCGACCTGGAGGATCACGTCGGTGACTCCCTGGCCGACCTCGGCCGCGGCGCAGTGGACCTCCGCCGAGCCGTCGGCGCGAAGGATCACCCGGGCGGCGGCGTAGTCGTCGAAGCCCTCGGAGTAGCAGATGTTCTTGTAGCCCACGGCGAAGCCGACGCCGCGCACCACACCCTCGCCGCGAGTCGTGTTCCCCGCGCCACCCGGCAGGCGGATCGCCTCGCGCGGCAGCTGCTCGGCGTCCGGCAGCGGCAGCGCGGCGGCCTGGCGGATGACCTCTGCCACCGGCAGCGCGCCCGCGATCGGCTGTCCGGTCGGCAGCACGTCGCCGGGGGCGAGCGCGTTCAGGAGCCGGAGCTCGACCGGGTCGATGGCGAGCTCGGCCGCGAGCTTGTCCATCTGCGCCTCGGCGGCGAAGCACGTCTGCACGGCGCCGAAGCCGCGCATCGCACCGCACGGCGGGTTGTTCGTGTAGACGCAGGTCGACTCGATCAGGGCGTTCGCAACCCGGTACGGGCCGACAGCGAAGGACGCCGCGTTGGAGGTGACCGCGGTCGAGCTCGACGCGTACGCGCCGCCGTCGAGCAGGATCCGCATCCGCACGTTCACGAGCTCCCCCGCCCGCGTCGCGCGGTGCTCGCACCAGATCCTCGCCGGGTGGCGGTGCACGTGGCCGAAGAACGACTCCTCGCGGTTGTAGACGATCTTCACCGGCCGCTTCGTGTGCAGCGCGAGCATGGCGCCGTGGATCTGCATCGAGAGATCCTCGCGACCGCCGAAGGCACCGCCGACGCCGGCGAGGTGGATGCGAACCATCTCGGGCGCGAGGCCGAGGCACGGTGCGACCTGGTCGCGATCGACGTGCAGCCACTGGGTCGCGACGTAGATGTCGACGCCGCCTTCGCCGTCCGGCACGGCGAGCCCGGATTCGGGGCCGAGGAACGCCTGATCCTGGATGCCGATGTCGTAGACACCGCTCACAGCCACGTCGCCGCTCGGCGTCCGGGTCGCCGTGGCGGATGACCATGTGGCGGACGACGTTCGGCCGCTGGTCGTCGCGGTAGCCGTGCGCCATCGTCGGGCGTTCCGGATGGAGCGGCGGCCTGCTCGGTCGCCCGCTCCATGTCCGTGACCGCCTCGAGCACCTCGTACTCGACGCGGACGGCAGCGGCGGCACGCCGCGCCTGCTCCGGCTCCTCGGCGGCGACCAGCGCCACCGGCTCGCCGTAGTAGCGGACGCGCTCGGCGGCGAGCACCGGCTGGTCGGCGAACTCGAGGCCGTACGTCTTCTGGCCCGGCACGTCGGCGTGCGTGAGCACGGCGTGCACGCCGGCCATGCGCAGGGCGGCTGAGATGTCGAGCTCGACGATCTTCGCGTGCGCATGCGGGCTGCGGACGGTGACGCCCCAGAGCATCCCCGCCGCGTGCAGGTCGCTCGAGTACGCGAACTCGCCGGTCACCTTCGGCGTCGCGTCGTGTCGCGTGCCACGCTCGCCGACGCGTGCGCGCCGGAGCTCGGCCTGCTGCTGCTGCGTGGTCGTCATGCGCGGGCCGCGAGCCGGACGGCGTCGAAGATCTTCGCGTAGCCGGTGCAGCGGCAGAGATTCCCCGAGAGCTCCTCACGGATCACGTCGTCGCTCGGATTCGGGACGCGCTCGAGCAGGGCGGCTGTCGCGACGATCAGCCCGGGCGTGCAGAAGCCGCACTGGACGGCACCGGAATCGACGAAGGCCTGCTGGACGGCGTGGAGGCCGTCCGGAGAGCGCAGCCCTTCGACCGTCGTCACCTCGTGTCCGTCCGCCTGCGCGGCCAGGACGAGACACGCGCAGACGAGCTCGCCGTCGAGGAGCACCGAGCACGAGCCGCACTCGCCCTGCTCGCACGCGTTCTTCGAGCCGGGCAGGTCGAGGGTGTCGCGCAGCGTGGTCAGCAGGCTCTCGCCCGCCCAGACGTCCGCTTCGCGCGCTTCCCCGTTCACGACCAGCCGGATCTTCATACGAGCACCCGATCCAGAGCGCGCTTCGTGAGGACCCGCAGCGCGTGGCGGCGGTAGGCAGCCGTGCCGCGGACGTCGTCGATCGGGCTCGCGGCGTCCGCGACGAGGTCGGGGAAGTCGGAGCGCGCGTCGATCGGCGCGGTCACGAGCGCCGGCACCGGCCCCGCCGAGCCGTACGCCGCCCTGAGCTCACCGCGTTCGCGGTCGGCGAGGACGGCCAGCGAGCAGACGGCGATCACCATCGCGTTCCGCGGCCCGACCTTCATGAATGTCTGCGGCTGCCCGCTCGGGTCGATCCGGACCGCCAGCACGAGCTCGTCCTCCGCCAGAGCGTTCCGCTTCGGGCCGAGGAAGAACTCCGTCAGCGGCAGCGTGCGCACCCCGCGGACGCTGGCGATCTCGACGATCGCGTCCTCCACCAGGAGCGGTGGGTGCGCGTCGCCGGCGGGCGAGGCGGTGCCGAGATTGCCGCCGATCGTGCCGCGGTTCCGGATCTGCGGCGAGCCGACCGTGCGCGAGGCCTCCGCGAGCGCGGGCAGGAACTCGGCGAGCGCAGGACGCATCGCCTCGGTGTACGTCAGGGACGCGCCGAGGCGCAGAGAGCCGTTCTCTCGCACCCAGCCCTTCAGCTCCGGGACCTCGGCCAGATTCAGGATCGTCTCGGGCCGCGTGCGGTCGAAGTTGAGCTCGACGAGGAGGTCGGTGCCGCCCGCGATCGGGCGGGCGTCGGGCCGCTCGGACTTCAGCCGGAGCGCGTCGTCGAGCGTGCGTGGCGTGATGACTTCCACGCTCGCAAAGATACGGTACGCAGGCATGAAGTCCCTGCTCGCCGACGCGCACGTGCTCACCGTCGACGACGCCGGAACCGAGCACGCTGACGGCTGGATCCTGATCGAGGACGGCTTCGTGGCGGCGGTGGGCGACCGCGACGAGCCGGAGGCCGACGAGCGGGTGGGCCTCGGCGGCGCGGTCGTCACGCCCGGCCTCGTCAACACGCACCACCACCTCTACCAGACGCTCACGCGCGCCCGGGCACAGCAGGCAACGCTCTTCGAGTGGCTCGTCGAGCTCTACCCGACCTGGACCCAGATCGACGCCGAGGCGGAGTACGCGGCGGCGCGCACCGGGCTCGCCGAGCTGATGCTCTCGGGCTGCACGACCGTCTTCGACCACCACTACGTCTTCCCGCGCGGCCGCTCGGGGCTCGTCGAGGCGGAGGTCCAGGCCGCCCGGGAGCTCGGCTGCCGCATCGTCGCCTCACGCGGCTCCATGGATCTCGGCGTCTCGGACGGCGGCCTGCCGCCGGACGAGCTGGTGGAGGAGATCGACGAGGTGCTCGCCGACACGGAGCGTCTCGCCGCCTCTCTGCACGAGAGCGAGCCCGGCGCGCGCGTTCAGATCGCCGTGGCACCCTGCTCGCCGTTCTCGGTCACCGGACGGCTTGATGACCGAGTCGGCGGAGCTCGCGCGCCGGCTCGGCCTGAAGCTGCACACCCACCTGGCGGAGACGATGGAGGAGGAGGCGTACTGCAAGGAGCTCTACGGCTGCACGCCCGTCGAGTACCTCGACCGCCTCGGCTGGCTCGACGGCGACGTCTGGTGTGCGCACTGCGTCCACCTCTCGGCCGCCGAGGTCGGCCGTTTCGCCGAGACCGGCACGGGCGTCGCCCACTGCCCGACGTCGAACCTGCGGCTCGGCGCCGGGGTGGCGCCGGTGCAGGCGATGACGGCCGCCGGCGTCCGGGTCGGGCTCGGCGTCGACGGCTCGGCCTCGAACGAGCGCAGCCATCTCTTCAACGAGGTCAAGCAGGCGCTCCTCGTGGCGCGCGGGCGCGGCGGGCCGCAGGCGATGACGGCGCGCGAGGCGATCCGTCTGGGAACGCGCGGCGGCGCCGACGTGCTCGGACGGGACGACATCGGCTCGATCGAGCCGGGGAAGTGCGCGGATCTCGCCGTGTGGGCGACGGACGGGCTCGAGCTGGCCGGCGCCGCGGATCCCGTCGCGGGCCTCGTCTTCGCCGGCCCGCATCGCGTCGACCGCCTCTACGTCGGCGGCGAGCTCGTCGTCCGCGGCGGAGCGCTCGTGCGTGCCGACGAGGGTGAGATCGCGAGCGCGCACCGTGCGGAGGCGAGGAGATTCGCCCCGTAGTAAGTTCGCCCGGTGATCTCGCTGTCGACCCATGTGCTCGACACCGGAGCCGGCCAACCCGCGGACGGAGTGCTGATCGTCCTCTACCGCGGCGACATGTTCATGGCCGAGACCCGTACCGACGACGACGGCCGTGCTCGTCTCGCCGAGAATCTCGACCCGGGCTCCTACCGGCTCGTCTTCCATCCACCCTCACCGTTCTTCAAGCGCGTCGAGCTCGAGGTCGAGCTGGCGGAGGGCCACTACCACGTCCCGCTCCTCGTGTCGCCCTACTCGTGCGCGAGCTACCGCGGCAGCTGAGCGCCGACGAGCTGACGCCGCTCTTCTCGGGGCGGACGCGGTTCGTCGAGGAGCTCGCCGCGCATGAGAACCCGCTCCAGGTCGCCGAGGACGTCGCGCTCGCGCTGCCCGAAGCCGACCAGGTCGCCGCGCTGGCGACTCATCCGCGGATCGGCGAGCCCTCCGAGGAGCAGCGTGGCGCGGAGCCGGACGTGCTCGAGGAGCTCGCGCGCCTGAACGAGGCCTACGAGCAGCGCTTCGGCTTCGAGTTCGTCGTCTTCGTGAACGGCCGCACGCGGGCCGAGCTCCTGCCCGTGCTGCGCGAGCGGCTCGAGCGGGAGCGGGCCGACGAGCTCGAGACAGGGTCTGCGCGAGCTCTGCGCGATCGCGAGGAACCGGATGGAGACTGCTGACTACCTGAGAGACCTCGCCGACCTGTCCTGCGCATGCTGCACGTGGTCGCAGGGATCGCCTGGATCGGTGCGTCGTTCTACTTCATCCGGCTCGACCTCGGGCTCGCGCCGCCGAAGGAGGCGAAAGAGGGAGTCGCCGGCGAGTACTGGGGCGTGCACGGGGGCGGCTTCTACCACTCGCAGAAGTACAAGGTCGCGCCGCCGAAGCTGCCCGAGCACCTGCACTGGTTCAAGTGGGAGGCGTACACGACGTGGCTCTCCGGCTTCGCGCTCCTCGTCGTTCTCTACTGGCTGGACGCGGGCGACCGCCTCGTCGATCCCGCCGTCGCCGACCTGAGCGCGGTGCAGGCGGTCGGCCTCTCTGCCGCCGGGCTCGCGCTGGCCTGGCTCGTCTACGACGGCGCGTGCCGTGTCCTCCGGAGCGACCGGCTCGTGGCGGTCGCGGTCGCACGTCCTCGTGACGCTCTCGGCGTACGCGGCCGGGGAGCTCTTCGCCGCGCGGGCGTCGTTCCTCCAGGTCGGCGCGATGCTCGGGACGATCATGGCGGCCAACGTCTTCTTCGTGATCATCCCCGCGCACTGGGAGCTCGTCCGGGCGAAGCAGGAGGGACGCGAGCCTGATCCGGCGCCGGGCCTCCGGGCGAAGCAGCGGTCGGTCCACAACAACTACCTGACGCTTCCCGTCGTCTTCACGATGCTGGCGGGCCACTTCCCGCTCGCCTTCGGCCAGGAGCGCGCCTGGCTCGTCCTGCTCGCGATCTTCGCCCTCGTCGTCGCGATCCGGCACTTCTTCAACCTCTGGCACACCGGGCGGAGGCCGTGGTGGATCCTGGGCGCGGCGACGGTCGGTGCGGTCGTGCTGGCATTCGTGCTCGCGCCCGACGACACGCCTGCGACCGCCGTCCCGGAGGACGCGGTGGCGCAGAGCATCGTCGCCGAGCGCTGCCAGAGCTGCCACTCCGGCGTGTCCGCACCGGCCGGCGTGCGGCTCGAGAGCCTCGACCAGATGGAGCAGCACGCAGGTCAGATCGAGACGATGGTCTCGTCGCGCGCGATGCCGCCGGGCAACGCGACGGGGCTGACGGACGATGAGCGCGAGCAGCTCGTCGCCTGGGCCGCGGCGCACGGGTAGGGTCTCGCCGTGCTGGAGATCACCGCAGCCGGAATGCGCTTCGTCGCGCGCTGGGAGGACGAGCTGGCGCCGAAGACCGTGGCGGCCTTCAAGGCGATCCTGCCGCTCGACGACCGGATCATCCACTGCCGCTGGAGCGGCGAGTCGAACTGGATCCCGTGGGGCGACCGCGATCTCGGCATCGGGCCCGAGAACGCGACGAGCTACCCGCACCCGGGCGAGCTGGCGCTCTATCCCGGCGGCCAGAGCGAGACGGAGCTCCTCTTCCCGTACGGCTACTGCTCGTTCGCGAGCAAGGCCGGGCACCTGTGGGCGAACCACTTCGCGACCCTCGTCGAGGGCCAGGCGCAGCTGAGGGAGCTCGGCCGGCTGACGCTCTGGCAGGGCGCGCAGCCGATCTCGTTCCGCGAGACGTAGCGTCAGGGAAGAGCGAGCAGCACGTACGCGTTCACGAGATCTTCCTTCCCCTTCATCCTCAAGCCGGTTCTCGCCTCCACCACCGCGCCGGCGGGCAGCTCTGCGTGGGTCCTGGCGCCGATCAGCACTCCGCCGGGTGAAGCGAGACCCTCCAGGCGCGAAGCCGTGTTGACCGTGTCGCCCACCAGCGTGTACGCGACGTGACCGTCTCCTCCGATCTCGCGAACCACCACCTCGCCGCTGTTCACGCCGATGCGCAGATGCGGCCAGCCCGGATGCTCCTCGACGAGAGCTGCCACGGCACGCTGCAGGGCGAGAGCCGCGCGCGAAGCCCGCAGCGCGTGATCGGGCTGATCGCCCCGGCTGTTGAACGTGGCGACGATCCCGTCGCCGATGAACTTCTCGACCTCGCCGCCGAACCGGCGGGTGAGCAACGGCGCCGCGGCGCCCCAGTACGCATTCAGCACCGCCGCGACCTCGGCCGGCGATGACCGTTCGGAGAAGCTCGTGAAACCCACGAGGTCGCCGAAGAGGACGCTGATGTCCTGCCGGCGCTCACGCGTGGTCGGCAGGTAGAGACCTCGGAAACGCTCGTCACGCCATTCGCGGCGGACGGCAAAGCCGATGATCAGAAAGGCGAGGACGATCAGGCCGTGCCACTCCCACCAGCTCGCGTGCCACTTGCGCTCCCCGGTGAGCGCGACGCCGATCATCGCTTCGGAGAGCAACAGGAAGCAGGCTATGACAGCCGTCGAAAGCAGCGTGGGGCCGATGCCGGAACAGGCGCCAGTACCGAACGGCGCTCACCGCATAGACGATCGTCCCGAGGATCGCCAGCCCAGCGAGCACGCTTCCCGTCGCGGCCTCGTGATTCGGCCCGCTCAGCGGGGGCAGGTTCGCGAGCGTCCAGAGAAACCACACGGCCATGACGAACAACACGGCTCCTCGGAGCGCCCCACGGTGGCGGATCAACCACGGCCCGAGCTCGGGGCGCGTATCGACGAACGCCGAGCCCGCGGCGAAGAATGCGCTCACGAGCAGCCCGACCGGGATCGCGATCTGGAAGCCGGCGCGACTCTCGGAGAAGAGGACGCCGGCCGTTCCGAAAGCGTGTAGGCCCATGAAGCCCCCGGTCGCCATGAACGCCAGGACAGGAGCAACACGCGGGCGTCCCCGCGCCGGTTGGCTGCCTCGCCTGCCGCATAGCCGAGAGTGAACGCCACGCCGCCGACGAGGCCGAAGATGACGAAATGCGCCTGGTGGTTATGGAACTGGGGGTCGAGCTGCGACCGAAGCAGCAGCGAGACGAACCCGACCAGCGGGAGCGTGACCGCGAGGAAGCCGGCGATCACGACCGTCCACGACTCCGTTCCGAGCCGAGAGAGGCTCAGCCCCAGGGAGGGGGCGCTTCGCCAGGAGCCCTGCGCAGGAGAATTCGCCTGTTCCAACGTCGCCATCGGATGAGCGTAGGCCGCGCGCCCACGTCCGCGGATCGGCAGTGCGGACGATTTCTGCGTCCTCCTCGAGGACGACTTTTAGTCAATTGACTCAGTCGCTTCCATCCGGAGGTCGAAGCCGGCCGGAGCGTGGATGTTGACCATCCGCACGACCGTGTCGCCGCGGTTCGCGAACGTGTGCTCGACCTGAGGCGGCACGAGCACGAACGTCCCCGGGCCGGCGACGACCTCCTCACCCTCGACGCCGAAGGTCAGCTCGCCCTCGAGGATGTAGAACGCGTCGTCCTCGGCGGCGTGCGAGTGCGGCGGCGGCCCACCGCTGTGCGGCTGGATCTCGATGATCGCGAGGTTGAAGCGGGGCGTGTCGGCGCTGCGGGCGAGGAACTCGATGTTCCCGACGCGGTGACCCTCTCCCGGCTTGACGACGACCGCCTTCACGTCACCAGTCTCCTCAATGCCCCGGTCAGGGCGTCGACCGCGAGCGCGATGTCCTCCGGCGAGCTGAGCTCGGCCGGGTTGTGGCTGATCCCGCCGTTCAGGCTGCGGACGAAGAGCATCCCCGACGGCACACCGGCGGCCGCGAGGATGCCGGCATCGTGGCCGGCGCCGGACGGAAGCTCGAGCACCGGCAGCCCGAGCGCCTCGACCTCGGCCCGCAGGGCGGCGCGGATCTCCTCGGCCATCGGCGACGGCTCGGTCCGAATCGGCTCCTCGACCTCGAGCGCGGCGGCGAGGCGGTCGAGCCGCTCCGCGTCGGGTGCGCGGGCATCGACGCTGAGGACGACCCGGCCGGGGATGACGTTCGTGCCGCCCGGCTCCACCGTCACCTGGCCGACCGTCGCGACCGCACCCTCGATCCCGCGCGCGGCGTCCCGAGCGTGCAGGACGAACTCGGCCGCCTGCACGAGGGCGTCCTCGCGGACCGCCATCGGAGTCGTGCCCGCGTGGCCGGCCGTGCCGGTGAAGGTGCGGCGGCCGCGGACGTAGCCGACGATCGCGGTGACGACGCCGAGCGGCGCGTCGGCGGCGAGCAGCGTCGGCCCCTGCTCGATGTGCAGCTCGACGTATGCGTCGGGCAGAGCGGTACAGCCGCGGCTGCCCGCGCAACCTCTCTCCTCGTCGCGGAAGACGACGACGCCGAGCCCCGGCAGGCCGAGCGCCTCGACCGCCTCGAGCCCGGCGACGACGCCGAGCGTTCCGTCGAACCTGCCGGCACCGGGAACCGTGTCGAGGTGTGAGCCCGTCCAGACCTGGCGGCTGCCACCCGGGATCCGGCCGATCAGGTTGCCGGCGGCGTCGACCTCGACCTCGAGCCCGGCCTCGCGGAACCAGCCTGCCGCAAGCTCGTGCGCGGCGTCCTCCTCGGCCGAGTAGCCGATCCGGTCGCCGATCGCGGCCAGCTGCTCGAGGCGCTCGAGGATCCGCATCCGCGGAACGTACTACCGCGAGGGGCGGAGGCTCGCCAGCTCCGGCTCGCGCAAGCGCGCGGAGCAAGAGCCAGCCGGCCGAGCGGGAACAGCGCCGCGAGCCCGTAGGCGAGGCTCCAGGAGCCCGCGGAGACGACGGCGGCGAACGCCAGAGGCGCCCGACGCCGCCGAGAGACAGCACCGTCTGCTGGACGCCGAGCGCGGCGCCACTTCGCGCTCGGCCGGCCAGCTCCGCGACGGCGGCGAAGGCGACACCGTTCCAGGCCATCGTCAGCGAGCCGGCGACGACGAACGCCGGGACGAGCAAGACGAGCGGCGCGTTCAGCAAGCCGGTGACGATCGGCGAGGGCGACGCACATCGCGATCCCGATCCGGGCGAGCGGCACGATGCGCGTCCGCAGCTTGTCGGACCAGCGGCCGGCGCCGATCCGCAGCACCATCGCCACGACCTGGACGGCACCGAGCACGGCCGCTGCCTGCCCCTTGCCCAGCCCGCGTTCGTCGTGCAGGTAGAGGACGACGAAGCCGAGGACGGCCATCTGCGCCACGACGTAGAGGCCGCTGACCGCGCAGAGACGCCAGAGCCGATGGTCGCGGAGCGACCACTCGACGTCGACGCACCTCGAGCGGCAGCGCCGCGGGCTCGCGCAGGAAGATCGCACCTCCCGCCGCTCCGAGGAGGCACATGGCGCCGAGGAACACGTACGCGTGATGCACCGTGAAGTGCGGCAGGACGAGCGCGCCCACGAGGCCGCCGACCGGCACCGCCGCCTGCCGGATGCCGAGGGCGAACCCACGCTGCGACGCGTCGAACCAGCCCATCACCGCACGCCCGGTCGCGGAGTTGACGCTCGCGCCGGCCGCCCCGGCGAGGAAGAGGAGCGACGTAGAGCTGCCAGAACGTCTCCGCCTGCCCGGCCACGACGAGCAGGACGCCGCACGCGCCCAGCCCGTCGGCGAGCACGATCCGTTCGCCGATCCGGTCGGTGAGGAAGCCCCACGGGAGCAGGGTGACGAGCGTCCCGAGCCAGTGGCCGGAGAGCACCGCACCGACCTGAGCGAGGCTCAACCCGAACTCATCTCTGATCGCCGGCGCGATCGCCGGCAGGCCGACTCCGATCGCGGCGAAGCTGCTCTGCGCGAACGTCCCCGCCGCGAGCACCGTCCAGCGGTAGCGGAGAGCGGAGCTACAGCGCGAAGGGGTTGATCGGCCGCGTGCCGGTGTTCACGGTGACGCTCTTCGTCTCCAGGTAGAGGTCGAGCGTCTCGATCCCGAGCTCGCGTCCGAAGCCGGACTGCTTGTAGCCGCCGAACGGCAGGCCGGGAAAGGCGGTGTACGGCAGGTTGATCCCGACGGTGCCGGCCTTGATCCGGCTCGCCAGCCGGTGTCCCTTCGCCGGATCTCCGGTCCAGACCGACGCCATCAGCCCGTACTTGACGTCGTTCGCGATCCGGATCGCATCCTTCTCGTCCTCGAACGGGACGATCGTCACGACCGGGCCGAAGACCTCTTCCTGCGCGATCGTCATTGCGTTGTCCACTCCGGCAACGACGGTCGGCGGATAGAACGCGTGCTCTCCCGGCTCGCCGCCGAGCACGACCTCGGCGCCTTCACCGCGGGCGCCCTCGACGAACGAGTGGACGCGCTCCCGGTGGGCCTGGGAGATCAGCGAGCCCATCTGCGTCTCGGCGTCCAGCGGGTCGCCCATCTTCAGCTGGCCGGCCTTCTCCGTGAAGGCGATGACGAACTCGTCGTAGAGCCTCTTCTCGACGAGGACGCGCGAGCGTGCCTCGCAGCTCTGGCCGGCCGAGTAGTAGATCGACCAGACAGCGCTCGGGATCGCCGAGTCGAGGTCGGCGTCCGCGAAGACGATGTTGGGGCTCTTGCCGCCCAGCTCCAGCGTCAGCCGCTTGATCGGCTCCGAGCAGAGCCGCATGATCTCGCCGCCGGTCTTCGTGGAGCCCGTGAAGGCGATCTTGTCGACACCGGGGTGCCGCACGAGGTAGGCGCCGGTCGTCGGGCCGTCGCCGGGGACGACGTTGATCGTCCCGGCGGGAAAGCCGACCTCGGCCGCGAGCTCCGCGAGCCGGAGTGCCGTCGCCGGCGTCTGCGGGTCGGGCTTGAGGACGACGGAGCAGCCGGCTGCGAGCGCCGGCGCGAGCTTCCACGTGGTCATCAGCAGCGGGTAGTTCCACGGGACGATCTGACCGGCGACGCCGACCGGCTCCTTCAGCGTGTACGAGAGGATCGAGCCGCCGATCGGGTTGGAGCGGCCGGCGATCGTCGCGATCGCCGAGGCGAAGAAGCGAAAGTGCTCGACGGCGCCGAAGAGCTCCGCCTTCGTCGAGGAGATCGCCTTGCCGACGTTGCGCGACTCGAGCTCGGTGAGCTCCTTCCGGTTGGCCGCGACCGCGTCTGCCAGCGCGTGCAGCAGGCGAGAGCGCTCGTTCGCCGAGGTCTTGCCCCAGTCGCCCGCGAGCGCTGCGCGCGCGGCCTCGACGGCCCGATCGATCTCGGCCTCGCCCGCGAGCTGCGCGGTGGCGAAGGGCTCGCCCGAGGCGGGCTCGATCAGGTCGCGGGACGACGACCCTTCGACGGTCTCGCCGTTGATGAAGAGCCCGTACTCGCGTCCGGTCGCGACAGCCATGGGCAGGAATCTAGCGACTAACCGCGTCGGCGGACGCCGCACGAGCTCACCGCCGCAGTTCGGGCAGACGCCGTCGAGCGCTGCCGAGCAGGAAGGACAGAACGTGCACTCGTAGCTGCAGATGAAGGCCTCCGCGCCGGGCGAGCACCGGCGCATCGCACCGCTCGCAGCTCTCGCGCATCTCCAGCGCCATCTACGGAACGTAGTCGAGCCGGACCGGCTCGGGAAACGCCCCGATCGCATCGCCGCGGCGGAGCAGCTCTGCGACGGCCTTTCGGCCCTCGTCGCCGTAGTCGCACGTCAGCTCGTTGACGTACATCTCGACGAAGCGGTCCGCCGTCGTCGACGTCGATGCCGCGACCGAATCGCATCGCGTACTGCATCGCCTCACGGCGGTTCGCCAGCCCGGCCTGGATCGATTCCAGCAGCACCGCCGAGAGATCGGGCAGGCGATCGCCGAGATCGCGGCGCGCGACGTTGACGCCGAGCGGCAGCGGCAACCCGGTCTCGAGCAGCCACCACTCGCCGAGGTCGAGCACCTTGTGCAAGCCGGTGTCCTCGTAGGTGAGCTGGCCCTCGTGGATCACCAGGCCCGACATCGGCGCGGCCCGAGGAGACCTCGTCCAGGATGTGGTCGAACGGGAGCTCGCGGTGCGCGAAGTCGCCGAGCGCCAGCCGGAGCGTGAGGAACGCCGTGGTCATTCGGCCGGGGACGACGATCTCGGCTGACCCGAGCTGCTCGAAGGTGAGCGGCTCGCGCGCGACGAGGATCGGCCCGTAGCCGGAGCCGATGCTCGCACCGTGCGGCAGCAGCGCGTACCGGTCCTGAACGAACGGATACGCGTGGAGCGAGATCGCGGTCACCTCGAGCCGGCCCTCGAGCGCCCACTCGTTCAGCGACTGGATGTCCTGCAGCACCTGCTCGAAGCGGAATCCCCGCGTATCGACCGCGCCGGCCGCAATCGCCCAGAACATGAAGGCATCGTCGGGATCGGGACTGTGACCGAGCTTGATCAGCACTCCGCGAGGCTAGCACCGTCCTGGGCCGCTGACTCCTACACTGCACGCGTGACCAAGGTCGACCTCAGCGACGCGATCCAGGACTACCTGAAGGAGATCTACAAGCTCGGGACCGAGAGCGAGCGCGTCTCGACCTCCAGCCTCGCCCGCCGCCAGCAGGTGTCGCCCGCCTCGGCGAGCGCGATGGTCAAGAAGCTGGCGGCCCTCGGGCTCGCGGAGCACACGCCGTACCGCGGGGTCACGCTCACGCACGCCGGCGCGCAGGTGGCGCTGGAGGTGATCCGGCACCACCGGCTGCTCGAGCTCTACCTCGCCGAGACGCTCGGGATCGCCGTCGACGACGTCCACCAGGAGGCCGACCGGCTCGAGCACGCGCTCTCCGAGGAGCTCGAAGCGCGCATCGACAAGGCGCTCGGCTTCCCGACGCACGACCCGCACGGGGAAGCGATCCCGAACGCGAAGCTCGAGTGGCCGAAAGAGCCGGCCTAGCGGCGGCCGAAGAAGAAGCGCTCGAGGACGGGCAGGACCTCCTTCCGGGTGAACGGCTTCACGGTCTCGGTGGAGCCGTCGTCCTCGAGCACGCGTGCGTCGTCCTCGAGCGCGCCGTTCGCCGCCTCCAGCGCGTCAACGAGCTCGTAGCCCTCGAAGAGGTAGTCGTCCCGGTGCGGCTCGTCGCTGCGCCGGTGCTGCGGGTTGACCGCGCGGCCGACCGCCCAGACGCCGCCTTCCTTGCGCTCGACCCAGATCACGACCCTCTCGTCGCGTCCTGCGTCGTCGACTCCGTGGAGCAGCCGCTCCGCACAGCGACCCTCGGACGACTTGCGACGCATGAAAGGAGGATACAATCGCCCGCGATGGCGTTCCGGAATCTCTTCTCGTTCCTCTTCCAACGCTCGTCGGCCGAGGAACGAGTCGCCGCATATGTGATCCGCGAGCACGATCGGGGCCGCAACCTGGCCGAGATCCTCGAGGATCGCTACGTGCAGAATCGCCTTGGCCCGCAGCAGATCGCACGCCTGCTCGACCGGCCCGAGGTGATCAAGGCGATCGGCAACGACACGATCGCCGACGCCCGCCAGACGATCGAGGTCTAGAGCTCCCGCCCCACGCCGCGCGCTCGCGCTCGCTCGACCACCGCGACGCCGATCGCCACGTCCCACGCTGCGAGCCCGTTCGACTTGAAGACGACGATGTCCGCGTCCGACTGGCGGCCGGGCAGCTCGCCGGCGACGACCTCCTGCAGCTCGTGCACCTCCAGCCAGTCGAGCACGCCGCTCTCGACGGGCTCGATCAGGTCCCCCGACTCGAGCCGCGCCTGCTCGCGCGAGTCGCAGCAGACGAACGTCGCCCGTTCGAGCACGACGTTGTCGAGCTCCCGTGCGCCTGGACGATTCGCTCCCATGGCGCACACGAGCGCACCCTCGCGAAGCCACTCGCCACGAAGGACGGGATCGCGGGAGGTCGTGGCCGTGACGACGATGTCCTGCTCGCCCGCGTCACGGTGGCTCTCTCCAGGCTCGGCTCCAGTCGTCGCGCAGAACGCACGCAGCTTCTCCGGCGTGCGGCAGTACGCGACGACGCGCTCGATCGTCGGCACCGCCGCCCGGATCGCGTCGACCTGGGCCTCGGCCTGCCAGCCACAGCCGATGATGCCGAGGCTGCGAGCGTCAGCCGGGCGAGGTGCTTCGCGGCGACACCGCTCGCCGCCCCGGTGCGCCGCTGGCCGAGCGCATCCGCCTCGATCACCGCTGCCAGCGTCCCGGTCTGCAGCTCGAAGAGACAGACGACGAAGACGCCTTCCCGGCAACGGCCGTGTAGGCCTTCAGCCCCGCGTAGCCGAGCTCGCGGTCGACGGCGGACATCACCGCGAAGGCGCCGTCGTCGAGCTCGAGTCGCCGCCGCGGCACGTTCTCGACCGCGCCCGAGGCCATCCGCGGAAGCACGCCTCGATCACCGGCACCGCATCGCCCGCGGTGATCAGGCTCTCGACGTCGCTCTCGGAGAGATAGAGGGGCAAGCCCCGAGTCTACGAGGCGACCTGCCTGCTCCACGTCACGGGATCGGCGTGCTCATGTCGTTCTGGATCTCCGCCTGGCTGAGAGCCCGGCTGTAGACCCGGACCTCGTCGATGACGCCGTCGAGGCGATCCACGTCCCCGCCGAACTGCCCGATGTAGAGAGGAGCCGCGTTCCCTGCCGGGGTTATCGCCTGACCCCCCGAGACACCGAGCACTCCATCCACGTAGAGCCGCGCCGTCGTTCCGTCCCACGTGCAGGCAACGTGGTAGTACCGGTTCGCGGCCGCCACGCTCGACGACTGGAGCAGGATCCGCCCGGTGCCGTTGCCGAGGACGCAGATCCAGCGGTTCGAGCTGTTGAGCTGGATCGCGTAGTTGTGGCCCGGATCGCTGTTCGCGCTGCCCTTCGCGACGACGCTCTGCCAGCGGTTGAGCGTGTCGAGCTTCACCCAGGCTTCGACCGTTCCTGTGGCCCCGCGATCGAGCGACGCGCTGTCCGCGACCCGGACGTGGTCGTTCGCGCCGTCGAAGTTGATCGCTCCTCCGTACTTGCCCGTCGCGATCCAGGCCGGGCCGTTCACGAGCGTGCCGCCGTTTCCGTTCGCCGAAGCGTCGGCAGTCGCCGTCCCCGCTCCCTCACCGAAGCGATAGGCAGCGACGAGTCCGCTCGTCTGCGGCGGCGCCGCCGGAGTTGTCGCGCTCGCCGGGGCGGATCCCGCAGAGGTGTTCCCAGCGGCATCGAACGCCGCGACCGAGTACGAGTAGGCGGTCTGCGGTGCGAGCCCCGTATCGCTGTAGCTGGTCGCAGTGGTCGTCGCGATCAGGCTGCCGTTGCGGGTCACGCGATACCCCGTGACGCCGACGTTGTCCGTGGCGGCACTCCAGGCGAGGTCGATCCGCGAGGAGGAGGAAGCCGCGGCGGTGAGGTTCGCCGGGACGGTCGGCGCCGCTGTGTCGGCGGTGCTGTTGCTGACGGTCACCGTGACGTTCGAGGCCGCCTGCGTGTTCCCGGCTGCGTCACGCGCGATGGCAGAAAGGACGTGCGAGCCGTTCGGCGAGGTGCGTGTGTCCCAGGCGACCGTGTACGGCGCAACCGTGTCCTCCGCTCCGAGGTTCGAGCCGTCGAGCCTGAACTGGACGCCGGCGACGCCGACGTTGTCGGACGCGTTCGGCGTTGACCGACACCGTTCCGGAGACGGTGGCACTGGCAGCCGGCGCGGTCACGGCGACCGAAGGCTTGGTGGTGTCCGAAACGGGCGGGGGCGCGGAGATCGGCGTGTTCATGTCGCTCTGGATCTGGGTCTGGGTCCGCGCCTCGTTCGAGATTCGCACCTCGTCGATGACAGCGCTGGCCCGGTCGGAGTTGCCGCCGAACTGGCCGATGTACAGCGGCGCGAGGTTCCCCAGCGGCGTGACCGACTGGAAGGCCGTCGCGTTGAGAGCGCCGTTGACGTACAGCTGCAGCTGCGATCCCGTCCAGACGCAGGCCAGGTGATACAGCGTCCCGGAGGCCAGGGCTGGTCGACGATTGCACGGAGTTGAACGACGCCCCGTTGCCGACCAGGCACACGGCTCGGTTGCCGGAGTTGACCTCGAGCGCGTAGTTGTGCGACGGCCTCCGAGTTCGCGCTCCCCTTCGCCACGATGCCGTGCCAGCGGTTGAGCGCACTGAGGTTCACCCAGCCTCGACCGTGCCGGTCGCCCCGATGTCGAGCGAGCCGGAGTCGGGAATCGAGACGAACGACGTCGAGCCGTCGAACCGAAGTCCCTGGCCGTACTTGCCCGCGACCCACGTCGCGGCCGTGACGGTGCCGTTGTTGCCGTTGCCGGAGACATCTGCCGTTGATCGCGCCTGCGCCCTCGCTGAACGGGTACAGCCCCGTGGCGCCCGGGCGCCGCCACGGCGCCGCTGTTGGCGACGATCAGGCGGTCGCGCTCTTCCACAGCGCCAGCAGGTATCCGGGCTGAGGAGTGAGCGTCACGGTGATCGTCTCCTGCGTCTCGACGGCCGTGTCGGCGAGAGGCCTCAGCGTGATCGTCGCCGAGCCGGCACCGGCTGGAATCGTCGCCGTTCCGGAGAGGGCCTCGTAGTCGGATCCGGGCGTCGCGGCACCGCTGACCGTGTACGGGACGTTGAGCGGCTGCGAGAGGTCGCCGGTGCGGACGACGGTGAACGAGCCGGCATCCCGGCCTCGGTCATTCGCGCGTCGGACGGGAGGATCTTCACCGAGCGGGCAAGCGACGACGGGAACAGCCGGAACGACAGGAGCTGGTTCTGCGCCGCGGTCGCGGTGACGCTCCCGCCCGAGACGGTCGCGTCCCCTCGATCGGTCTCGATGTGCGTCACCGACTTGGCGCGCGCGATCGGCTCGTTCAAGGAGATCGAGAACGGCTTCGGCGACCCGGTGAGGTTCCAGAACCGTGCGATCACGCCTTCGCCGATCCCCTCCTCAGAGGGCTTCAGCGACCAGAGCAGCACGTTCGGATCGGAGACGGAGAGATACGAGAAGGAGCTCCCCGGATACGCGCTGCCGCCCGACACCATGCCGCCGACGAGTGGGTTCTGGTGCTCGAGCGCGAACCGCATCGCGCGAGGCTGGTCGTAGGGCCCGTGCGACTGGAGCGCGAAGCGCTGGAGAAGATACGAGTCCCCGGCCTGGTTGAGAATCGGATTCGCCGGACGGAGCGATCCGCCGGCGAGGACCGAGATCTGCGGCGTCGAGGTATCCAGCGATGTGACGCTGCTGTTGCCGAGCCGCATGAAGTACGCGTCGGCGTTGGACAGAGTCACGCCGGTCCCGTCGTTCCCGCTCATGTCGGCGAAGTGATTGAGGGTCAGGTAGTCGTAGCGCGCGTTCGTGGGGGAGTACGCGCCGCCCTGCGTCGTCAGCTTCGCGAGGAGGACGGCTCCGACTTCCTCGTGGCGCACCTCCGGACTCGGCGCGTTGAAGCTGAAGCGCCACTCTCTCGTGCCGCCGAAGTTCTGGGTGATCTCGTTCTGGATCGCGGCACGGTCGGAGCCCCGGGTGAGCGTGATTCGGGTCGTGTGCGAGAGCGGCGACGAGCTCGTCGCGCGAAGCGTCACCGAGACGGGCCGGCGTTCTCGACCACGAGCGAGCCGCTGGCCGCGCCGAGGTCGTTGATCGCGAAGCCGCCGGTGTTCCCGGCGAACTCGCGGTTGCCCAGCCGCTTGTCGACGAAGCTCGTGATCGCGCCGCGCGGCGAGACGGTGAGCCGGTAGTACTCGTTCTCGATCACGCCCGTGCTCGCGCTCGCCGTCGGGCTGTTGGCGAACGTCTGGCCCGCACCCGGCCGAATCTCGAAGACCTTGTACCCGACCGACGGAACCGCCGGCGCCTGAACGCGGAGATACTGGCTGCCGCCGACCGTGACGACCTGCGAGGGGACTTCCTGGCTGGTCGTGAGGTCGACCACGTGCACGGGCAGCGCGCCCGTGTACGGAATGTCGGTGACGTCCGTCCTCGTCCAGCTCAGCGAGTTGAAGACGAAGAAGCGCGGGTTCGTGCCCGTCTTCTGAATCAAGGCTCCGAGCGCGCTCGACGCGTCGGCGGCGAGGTCGTTCGCGTAGGCCTCGATCTCGTCGGCGACCTGTCGCTGCCAGGCGATCCGGATCGGTCCGGAGACCTGCGGCCCGCCGTTCTCGAAGTCGTGCTCGAAGAAGAGGCCGAAGTCGAGAAACGCCAGGTCGCGAGCGACGTCGCGGCCGTCGAGGAACGAGGGGTCGCGCAGCGCGACGAGGGTCGCGAGCGCCTCGGCGGAGCGAAGCGCCTCGAGCGAGCGCTTGACGCGTGCCGAGACCTCGGCCATCGATGCCGGCGTGAGATCCCACTCGTTGCCGAAGCTCGCCGACACCGAGGGGATCAGCTGTCCGTAGAGCGAGTCGAACTCCCTGAAGAAGTCGATCGAGTTCGAGACGATGCAGGTCCGATTGGGATCGGTGTTCGCCTTGCACGTCTGCTGGATCAGAAGATTCCTCGTCGAGAGATCGTCCCAGCCCTGGCCGAAGACGCCGATCGTGTTGAACGGGTAGCGCGCCGCGAACCCGTTCGCGGCCGCGTTCGTCGTCACCAGGTCGAGAGCGGCTGCCGGCCGACGCGCCTCGGCATAGCCGCCGATGCTCTCGTTGTCGGCTGGCACGTGGAGCGAGTTCCACTTCATCAGGATGCGCGAGCCGTCCGGGCCGATCCAGTTGTAGATCTCCCTCGTGCGGTTCTGGAGGATCGGGATGAGGCTCGGGCAGCGCACACTCCCTTCCACGAGTACTCCGCGCCGGCTCCGGCCCACACCGCGCCGAGGCCGTGTGACATGCCCGCGTTCTCCATCGCGATCGCGAGCGGAAAGTCGAGGCCGTGCCGGCGCTCCAGCTGACCCGGGTAGTACATCGAGCGGATCACCGCCTCTGCCGGAACACCGCCGTAGGTGATCACGAGCGGGTTCAGCGGCGCGGAGATGTGCCCGGACTTCAGCGCATCGACCAGCCGCTGAAAGTCAGCCGGATCCTTGTTCTTCGCGTACTCCCAGAGCCACAGGCTGCCGTCGGCGGAGAACCGGCTCTGAAGGTTCGACGGCTCGTTCTTCGTCGCGTCGGCCTGGTCGAGGTAGTAGTCGAGCATCTCGGTGAACGCGACCGAGTACTGGTCTGCCGTCGCCGACCAGAAGTAGTCCGTGTGATCGTCCGGCGCCATGAAGACGCGCTTGTGATCGGCCAGGGCGCTGCCCGGGATCGCGATCGAGAACGCGATCAGGACGAAGACGAGCTTCGCGCCGCGCCGCAAGCGGGCTCGAACTGTCTCCTGCAGTCGTTCGTCTTGAAACGGGGGCCGCACTGGTGCGTCAACAACGTCAGCCACGAGCGCGCCTTCAGATCGCGACGCGCCTGCGCGAGGCCAGAGCACTCAGCCGGTCCGGCGCGTGGCTGAGCGTGCGCGGCCGGAGGGGATAGTGCGGGAGCACAGACCCGGAGAGCCGCGTGCGCTCAGACGCGCGAGGGCGGCGGAGCCGGGCTCCGCCCGGCGGGAGCCGCCCGGCCAGAGCGGTCGCAAGGCCCAGGGCTCGCCGTTCCCGGCGCGTGGCTGAGCGTGCGCGGCCGGAGGGGATAGTGCGGGAGCACAGACCCGGAGAGCCGCGTGCGCTCAGGCGCGCGAGGGCGGCGGAGCCGGGCTCCGCCCGGCGGGAGCCGCCCGCCCGGGGACGGCGAGTGCGCCCGGCAAGATTCGAACTTGCGACCTCTGCCTCCGCAGGGCAGCGCTCTATCCCCTGAGCTACGGGCGCCTGGGGTTAGGCAGTACAGCGGAGGGCAGTGTAGCTGGGTCGCCCGCGACTGGCCTGTCTCCAGCACGGCGTCCTCGGGGACTTCGCGGCGAACGTAGGCGAGCGCGACCGCGCCCTCGCCGGTCGCAGCAGCGCTCGTGATGCGGCCGACGCTCTTACCCTCGTAGGACAACTCGGTCTCCGGCGCGGGAAGCTCCGCGAGCGTGAGCACCCGGAGCCCGCGGTTGGCGTGACCGCGGTAGTGGAGCCGTGCGATCGGCTCCTGGCCGGGATAGCAGCCCTTCGTGAAGCTGACCGCACGATCGGTCAGCCCTGCCTCGGCAGGCAGCACCCGGTCGTCGATCTCCTTCCCCCACGCCGGCGTGCCGGCCTGGATGCGGAGCAGCTCGAGCTCCTCCGCCGAGACGTTCGGCTCGAGCTCGGCGTCGAGCACCTCCGCGGCGGGCTCGCCGTAGTCGGCGGTCGGGATTCCCTCGCCGCCGAAGACGACGTGCGACGTGTGCTCCTCGGACTCGATCTCGGCCTTCGCCGCGAAGCGGGAGCGGAGCAGCTCGGCGCGAACGCGCTCGCCGAGCTCCGGCTCGGTCAGCAGGAGGAAGTCCTCGTGCCCGCGCCGCAGCACGACCAGCGGCGCGATCACCCGCGCCTTCGGCGTCAGCAGGAGCGCCTGGCACGACTCCCCGGGGCCGAGCGCCGAAACGTCGTTCGAGACCATCCGGTCGAGGTACTCCTCCGCGCCTGGACCGGTGACACCGACGAACGAACGGGGGCGGAATGCGATGCGCATGTCGATGGTTACTGTAGAGACGATGTTTCGCTCCAAGGCGGAAAAGAAGGTTCTCGAGGCCGGCTATGACCCAGCACGACTGCCGCCCGGCCAGTATCTGACCGAGAAATGGCCCGTCCTCCACGCGGGCTCGGTGCCGTCGACCGACCTTGCAACGTGGACCTTCGAGGTCTCCGGTGAGGTCGAGAACCCGGTGTCGCTCTCCTGGGACGAGCTGAACGCACTGCCGCGGACCGAGCACACGCAGGACATCCACTGCGTCACGCGCTGGTCGAAGTTCGACGTGACGTTCGACGGGATCCACTGGCGCGAGGTGGAAGCGCTCGTGCGGCCGAAGCCGAGCGCGCACTTCGCGATCGCCCAGGCGGAGCAGGGCTTTACGGCGAACGTGCCGCTCTCGTTTCTGCGCGACGAGCACGCCCTCCTCGCGACGCATGCGAACGGCGAGCCGCTGGAGCTCGAGCACGGCTGGCCGCTCCGCCTCGTGATCCCCGGCAAGTACTTCTGGAAGAGCGCGAAGTGGCTGCGCGGGATCGAGCTCTCGGCGACCGACAAGCCGGGCTTCTGGGAGCGGTACGGCTACCACAACGACGCCGACCCGTTCAAGGAGCAGCGCTACGGCTTCTAGACGTTCGCGACGTGCCCGGACGGCGCGTCGACTCGCCCGCTGAGCCGGCTCCGGACCGTCGCGGCGGCAGCAGCGATGTCGGCTGCGGGATCGTCGGAGAGCGGGCCGTGACCCGGCAGCAGCAGCCGCGCGCGAAGCGACGCGAGCCGCTCGAGGCTCTCCAGGTGCTCGCCGCTGGAGCCGTTCTGCGTGACCACCGGGAGCGTGCCTCGGGCGAGCACCGTGTCTCCGGTCACGATCAGGGCGCGCGACCGCTCGTAGAGGCAGATCGAGCCGGAGGTGTGACCGGGCATGTGGAGGACGTCGAACGAGAACCCGCCGATGCGGATCGCGCCTCCGTCCGAGAGCTCGACGTCCGGCGCCCGCGCGACGCGGAGCTTCGTCAGCGGCTCCTCGCCGTGGCGCAGCTTCGCGGCGGCGAACGAGTGCGACACGAGCAGCGCGTCCGGAAAGGCCGCCGCCCCGCCGGCGTGCCCGGCGTGCTCGTGCGTGAGCACGACGAGCGAGATCCGCTCGCGCTTGATCTCGAGCTGGCGCAACGCAGCGAGGAGATCCCGCTGGGACTCCTCCGAGCCGCTATCGACGAGCGCGATGCGCGTGCCCAGGAACAGGTAGGCGTTCGATGCCCGGCCGGGCAGCACGATTCGCAGCACGCCCGGATCGACCACCTCCACTCGGGCGCTCATGTTCGGACCCTCGCAACATGCTCCGGCGCGTCGAGCGGCGCGCGGACGCTCCGCTCGCCGAGCGCTCCGAGGAAGCCAACCGCAACCCGCAGCAGCGCCCGCACGCGCTCCACCTCGGCCTCGACGAAGGGGAAGGCATCGTGGCGGACGAGCGCGAGCGCGAGGAACGGCGGCATGCCGGCCGGCACGATGAGGACGCGGCCCATGCCGAGGGCGATGCAGTACGCCGCCGGCGCCCACGGCTCCTGCGGCGAAGCGGTCTCGGCCCGCGAGTGCGAGAGGGCGGACCGCGCGAGGCACGGCTGATCCTCCCGGATCGGCGGCAGCGCCTCCGCCGTGGAGGCAACCGGCCGGAGCCAGCCGTGGCCGGCGTCGCGCAGCAGCACACCGCCGTCGGCGGCGACGAGCTCGAGCGCCGCGACGAGGAGCGCGTGACGCGCCGCACCGAGGCTGGCCGCGCCACTGACGGCGGCAAGCGCGTTCGCCATCGCGATCCCCGGATCCGGCAGCTCCGCGTGCTCGCGCAGACCGAGGATCTCGACGTCCTCGCGCAGCTCCTCCAGCGCGAGTGCGAGGTTGCCTCCGACGACGAGCAGGTCGTCGACGGCCGCACCGTCGCCGCCGGCGACGACCTCGACGCGGAGGATGTTGACGTCATGGGCGGCGAAGCGGCTCGCGACGAGCGCCAGGCGGCCGGGCTTGTCGGGCAGCGCCAGCCGGACGAGCTGTGGCTCCTGCCGCGGACGTCGATCGTGTCCTCGAGCATCTGAGCGCGTCTCCTTTGGGCGTGCGTCCCCACGACACGGGTCGAGCCCACAGGGACGAGCCAAGCCGCGGAGACGCGGCTGTGCGTCCTCCGCCGGCCTCTGCACCGGCGGACTCTTCGAGGCTAGCACGGCCCGCCGCGGAACGGGAAGCGCGAATCACTCGGATGAGTGACTACGGCGTTGACAAAGGGCGCCGATATTTGGGCTACCCACCTCCCCCAGTTTCATCCCCTCGAAGACCGCGGCCCCCTCCGCGGTCTTCATCTTTTAGGGGCGCAACCAGATCGGGATCCGCGGAAGCGGATCCCGATCCGCGCCCAAGACCCCTGAAGCTGCGTGCGTCGATGCCGGGGCTCGCTCAGCGAGCGTCGGCCGGCCGTTTCGCAATCGGCACAAGAACGGCGAAGGGCCGGCGCGGTGCCGGCCCTTCGTTTGAAGCAGAAGCCCGGGGGCTTCTTTACATCATCCCGCCCATGCCGCCCATGTCGGGCATGCCGGCCGCGGCGCCGGCCTTCTCGGGCGCCTCGGCCACGATGGCCTCGGTGGTGAGGATGTTCTTCGCGATCGAGGCTGCGTTCTGCAGCGCCGAGCGCGTCACCATCGTCGGGTCGATGATCCCGGCCTTGACCAGGTCCTCGATCTCGCCCGTGTCGACGTTCAGACCCTGGCCCTTGGTGGCCAGGCGAACGGCGTTGACGACGACCGAGCCCTCGAGCCCGGCGTTCGCGGCGAGCTGGCGAAGCGGCTCCTCGAGCGCGCGCACGATGATCGATGCGCCCGTCTTCTCGTCGCCCTCGAACGTGTCGAGCTTGATCGCTCCGACGGACTGCAGCAGCGCGACGCCGCCGCCCGGCACGATGCCCTCCTCGAGGGCTGCACGGGTGGCCTGGAGCGCGTCCTCGACGCGATGCTTCTTCTCCTTCATCTCCGTCTCGGTGGCAGCGCCGACCTTGACGACGGCGACGCCGCCGGCCAGCTTGGCGAGCCGCTCCTGGAGCTTCTCGCGGTCGAAGTCGGAGTCGGTGTTCTCGATCTCCGCCTTCAGCTGCTTGATCCGAGCCTTGATCCCGTCGGGATCGCCGGCACCGTCGATGATCGTGGTCGTGTCCTTCGTGATCACGACGCGGCGAGCACGGCCGAGCTGCGAGAGCTTCGTGTTCTCGAGCTTGAGGCCCATCTCCTCGGTGATCACCTCGGCGCCGGAGAGGATCGCGATGTCCTCCAGCATGCGCTTGCGGCGGTCGCCGAAGCCCGGTGCCTTGACCGCGACGGCCGTGAAGGTGCCGCGGAGCTTGTTGACGACGATCGTCGCGAGCGCCTCGCCCTCGACGTCCTCCGACACGATCAGCAGCGGCCGACCGGCCTGGATGACCTGCTCGAGAATCGGCAGCAGATCCTTGACGGAGCTGATCTTCTGGTTCGCGACCAGGATGAACGGATCGTCGAGCACGGCCTCCATGCGCTCGGCGTCGGTGACCATGTACGGCGACAGGTAGCCCTTGTCGAACTGCATGCCCTCCGTGAACTCGAGCTCGAGGCCGAACGTCTGGCCCTCCTCGACGTTCACGACGCCGTCCTTGCCGACCTTCTCGATTGCGTCGGCGATCACGTCGCCGATCTCGCGCTCGCGCGCCGAGATGGTGGCGACCCGGGCGATGTCCTCCTTGCCCGAGACCTCCTTCGACTGCTTCTTCAGATCCGCGACGACGGCCTCGACGGCCGCCTCGATGCCGCGCTTGATCCCCATCGGGTTGGCGCCCGCGGCGACGTTCTTCAGGCCCTCGCGCACGATTGCCTGGGCCAGCACTGTCGCGGTCGTCGTGCCGTCACCGGCGACGTCGTTGGTCGCCGTGGCGACCTCGCGGACGAGCTGTGCGCCCTGGTTCTCGAACGGGTCCTCGACCTCGATCTCACGGGCGATGGTGACACCGTCGTTGGTGATCGTCGGCGCGCCGTACTTCTTGTCCAGCACGACGTAGCGGCCCTTCGGGCCGAGCGTCACCTTGACGGCATCCGCGAGGATGTTCACACCGCGTTCGAGTGAACGCCGTGCGTCCTCGCTGAACTTGAGCTCCTTGTGAGCCATATTTCGTATTCCTCCTGTTTCCCTAGACTGCGGCGCGGTCGCCGACGACCTTGGCCAGGACGTCGGTCTCGCGCAGGATCAGGACGTCGTCGGCGCCGAGCTTGATCTCGGTCCCGCCGTACTTGGAGAAGATGATCTCGTCACCCTCCTCGACGTCCATCTTGATGTATTCCCCGTCCTCGTCGCGAGAGCCGGGACCGACTGCGAGGACGCGGCCGCGCTGCGGCTTTTCCTTCGCGGTGTCGGGCAGCACGATGCCGCTGACGGTAGTCTCCTCTTCTTCGAGGATCTCCACGATCAGGCGGTCACCAAGAGGCTGCAGATCCATTGAGTTGCCTCCTCATTAGTCAGACTTTGTGACACAGACTGGCACTCTCACAGCGAGAGTGCCAAGGGCCACTATACCAGTATCGATGCCGCGAGCAAACGGTAGTCGCGGCCGCCGACGCCAGTCTGTTACAAAGTAGGGATGCTGCGGGAGTTCTCGGCCGGCGGGGTGCTCGTGCGCCGGCTGCGGGGCCGCTGGTGGCTGGCGGCGATCCGCCCGAACGGCAAGCCGGAGGGAGTCTGGGCGCTTCCGAAAGGGTTGATCGACCCCGGTGAGAAGGGCGCCGAGACGGCGCGCCGCGAGGTGGCCGAGGAGACGGGCGTCGAGGGGACGCTGATCGAGAAGCTGGGCGACGTGCGCTACGTCTACAGCCGCGGCGGCGAGCGCATCTTCAAGGTCGTCAGCTTCTTCCTGCTCCGCTACCGGAGCGGCCGGATCGGTGCGCTGCCGCCCGGGATGGAGCTCGAAGTCGCCGAAGCTCGCTGGCTGCCACTGGACGACGCGCCCCGCCTGCTGGCCTACGGAGGCGAGCGACAGATGGCCGAGAAGGCTGCCGCGCGGCTCGCGACTCTATGATCCTTCGGCCGTGGCCATGTACGCGCTCAACTTCTACTCACCGCTCGTCGCCGACCAGCTTCGCACCCATCGCAAGACGGCGACGATCCGGCTCGGCGACAAGTCGGGCAAGTACAAGAAGGGGATGATCGTCACGGTGCTCGTGGGCGTGCGCTACGGGCAGCGGGAGAAGATCTTCGACGCGGTGATCGACAAGGTCGAGGTGAAGCAGATCAACGAGCTCTCGCCGCGCGAGATCGAGCACGACAACCCCGAGATCCGCCGTCCCGACGAGATGACCCGCTTCCTCGGCCAGCTGTACAACCGCGAGGTTTCGGAGGACGAAACCGTGACGGTGATCCGCTTCTCGCAGATCATCGGCTCGATGTTTTACGTGGGGGAACCCATGGTTCCCCCACGAACCCCCTCCTTCGCCGCTGCGTGCTTGAGCCTCCGCAGCTGCGCTCCCGCCGGGCAAAGCCCGGCTCCGCGCGAGAACGTCGATCCTCACGACGGGCCAAGAAGCGTCAACCAAATGAGCGGGGTCAGACCCCGCGTCGTCACGTTGACGCCGAGCAACGTCCCGGCGCGACAGCTCCGCAGTGGCGGTACCCGGCGCCGTGCCGGGTTCGAGGCGCGGTCGTAGGATTGGCGCAGAAGCGCCGTGACCACCTCGATTCGTAAGCCGCTGCTCGTGGTCGCCGACGACGACCCGGCCGACCGCGCCCGCGTCATCGATGAGCTCAGCCGGCGCTACAGCGGCGACTACGCGGTCGGGGGCTGCTCGATCGCCGACCTGGAGACGACGCTCGACCGGGCCGCGGCAGACGGCGACGACGTGGCGGTCTGCCTGGCCGTTGGCGAGCGCGGGGCGGAGCTGCTGGCCGGCGTCCGGGCGCGCTTCCCGGCCGCACGGCGCGGCCTGCTGATCCCGTGGCTCGGCTGGACCGACCGCGCGCTCGGCGACCTCGTGTTGCGGGCGATGTCGCACGGCTGGATCGACCTGTACGTCGTCCGCCCGACGCGGACTCCCGACGAGGTCTTCCACCGGACGATCTCGGAGCTCTTGCAGGAGTCGGCCAGGCTGAAGGGCGAGGGCCCGGCCGGTGCAATCGTGATCGCCGACCCGCGCTCGCCGCGCGCGCACGAGCTGCGATCGACGCTCGCCGGCCTGGGGATTCCGCATCGAGTCGAGGCGCCCGAGGGAGACGCCCCGCCGTCGGTCTCGCTCGCCGACGGCACCGTCCTCGTCGACCCGACGGCCGCCGAGCTCGCGCGAGCGTGCGGCTTCCCGACCGAGCTCGAGGCAGACGACGCCGACCTCGTCGTCGTCGGCGCAGGCCCGGCCGGGCTGGGCGCCGCCGTCTACGCAGCCTCTGAGGGGCTGAGGACGACCGTGCTCGACGCGGGCGGTGTCGGTGGCCAGGCGGGCTCGAGCTCGCTGATCCGCAACTACCTCGGCTTTCCGCGTGGGCTCGGCGGCGGCGAGCTCGCCCAGCGGGCCTACCAGCAGGCGTGGCTCTTCGGCACGCGCTCGCAGGTGGCCCGCCGCGTCGTCGGGCTCGCGCCCGGGAGCGCGCGGATTCGTCGTGCGCACCGGCGACGACGGAGACGGAGGTCTCTGCGCGAGCCGTCGTCCTCGCTCTCGGCGTCGAGTACCGGCGGCTCGAGGCCCCGGCGCCGTCGACCTCGAGGGCGCCGGCGTCTACTACGGCGCGTCGATGTCAGAGGCGCAGGCGTTCGCCGGTGAGGACGTCTATCGTCGTCGGCGGCGGGAACTCGGCCGGGCAGGCCGCCCTCCACCTCGCCCGCTACGCCCGGCGGGTGACGATTCTCGTCCGGTCGGAATCGCTCGCGGCGAGCATGTCCCAGTATCTGATCGACGCGATCGGCAACACGCCGAACATCGACGTCCGCTACGCGACCGAGGTCGCTGCGCGCCCACGGCGAGGGCCGGCTCGAGCGGCTCGAGCTCCTGGACACGCAGTCGCGCGAGACCGAGACGGTGGACGCCGCAGCGCTGTCGTGCTCATCGGCGCGGTGCCGCACACCGCGTGGCTCCCGGACGAGATCGCGCGGGACGACTGGGGGTACGTCGCTCACGGGTGCCGAGGCCGGCGCGGGACGGCCGCTCGAGACGAGCCTTCCCGGCGTCTTCGCCGCCGGCGACGTGCGGGCCGGCATCCGTCAAGCGCGTCGCAGCGGCGGTCGGCGACGGCGCTCTGGCCGTGTCGGGTGTGCACGAGTACCTGGCCCTGGTCTCGAGCCAGCGCTAGCGGCCGGGCTTGCGAATCCGGACGCCGAGCACCTCGGGCGGTCTCACCGCGGCCCCGCACTCCTCGCACTCGATCGCGAACGCGGACGGGAACGGCGCCGCGCACTCCGGGCAGCGGTGACGGGTCTCGCCGCCGCAGTGAGGGCACGCAGCCGGAAGATCGGCCTCGCCCTCGAGGAAGTAGCGCCAGACCGAGCCGCACGAGAGGCAGAAGCATGTGTAGTCGCCGAGGGTCTTGCGACGCTCTTCCTGGATCCAGTTCCGCTTCGGCTTCGGCTTGCCGGTCATGACTGGGCCTAGCGGGATTGCAGGGCGTCGAGCGCGATGCCGAGGGTGACGGCGAGCCGCCGGTCGATCGTCCGCTCGACGTCGCCGCTGACGTCCAGGTCGTAGGTGTCCCGAAAGCCGAGTCGGCGGTTCAGGTCGCCGACATGGCGCTCGGCTCCGTCCACAACCGTGTCGATCGTGAAGTGGAACGGAATCGGGACGAAGTCGCCGTAGGGCACCATGTCGATCACCCGGCGCAGGATGGCGACCGTCGGCGACCGCTCCTGCGCGATCGCGAGCTCCTGGCCGGCCGCGTCGAGGATCTGCCAGGTCGAGCGGAGCAGGGACTTGCCGAAGACTTTCCCGAGAATGCCGATCTTCTCGCCCTCCGGCGTCGTGACGTCGTAGCGGCCGCTGAACTCCATCATCGAGCGCGCCTTGATCCGCCAGAGCTCGCGCGTCTCGCTCTCGTCCGCGAAGAAGCGGATGTCCTCCTTGATCGCCATTCGCTTCTGTCGCACGAACGCGACCGGCGTCGGTCCCGCCGAGATCCGATAGAGGTTGACCATCGGCTTGATCAGCTGGTCGATCACGAATTTGTCCTCGGAGAGCCAGTCGGACATGCGCCGCCGGATAGTACGTGCGCTCGTTAGAGTGGGGCCGTCCTTTCGAACCCGACGGGGGTAGATGCGCATGGCGGTACGCGAGGCAGAGCCGCTCGGCTCGCTGAATGAAGTGAGAGAGGCGGGCCTCGACCGTGAGGACCTGCTCGGCATCTACCGCAACCTGATGATCACGCGGGGGATCGAGGAGCGCGGCCACATCCTCTACAAGCAGGGAAAGATCCCGGGCTCGTTCTACACGGGCCGCGGCAACGAAGGCGCAGCCGTCGGTGTCGCGACCGCGATGGGCCCGAACGACGTCGGGACGCCGCTCCACCGCGACATGGGCGTGCACGTGACGCGCGGTGTCGAGGCCTGGCGGATCTTCGCCCAGTACATGGGCCGCGAGGACGGCCCGACCCGCGGCCGCGACGGCAACGTGCACATGGCCGACGCGAAGCTCGGACTGATCGCGATGGTCAGCCACTTGCCGGCGATGCTCCCCGTCGCCGTCGGCTGTGCGCTCGCCTTCCGGATCCGCGACGAGAAGCGCGTCTCGGTCGGCTGGTTCGGAGAGGGCTCCTCCTCGCGCGGCGACGCGCACGAGGCGATGAACCTCGCCGCCGTCCGCAATCTCCCGATGGTCTTCATCTGCGACAACAACCAGTGGGCGTACTCGACGCCGACCCACCTCGGCTACGCCGTCGAGCACCTCGCCGACCGCGCCGCCGCCTACGGCTTCGAGGGCGTCGTCGTCGACGGCACCGACGTGCTCGCCGTCTACCGCGAGGCGAAGAACGCGATCGAGAAGGCGCGCGCCGGCGGTGGCCCGACGCTGATCGAGTGCCTGACCCTGCGCATGGAGGGCCATGCCGTCCACGACGACGCGTTCTACGTTCCGAAGGAGCTCTTCGAGGAGTGGGCGAAGCGCGACCCGATCGAGCGGTTCCGCGGCTGGCTCCGCGACAACGCGGATCTCAGCAACGAGGAAGAGGAGGAGATCTCCGGCCGGGTCAAGAAGCTCTTGAACGACGCTCTCGCCCGCGCGGAGGAATCGCCGCAGCCCGATCCGGCGACGCTGATGGAGGGTGTCTACGCGACGCCCGAGGACCTCGACACGCCTCACCACAAGTAATGCCCGAGAAGACCTATCTCCAGGCGATCAGCGACGGGCTCCGCGAGGAGATGCGCCGCGACGACCGCGTCTTCGTCTTCGGCCAGGACGTCGGTGTCTACGGCGGCGCCTTCAAGGTGACACTCGGCTTCCAGGAGGAGTTCGGGCCCTGGCGCGTGATCGATGCGCCGCTCGCCGAGACCGCGATCGTCGGCGCGTGCACCGGCGCGGCGATGATGGGCATGCGCCCGGTCGCCGAGATGCAGTTCGCCGACTTCGTGTCCTGCGCCTGGGACCATCTCGTCACCGTCGCCGCCAAGCAGCGCTTCCGCGTCGGCACGCCGGTGCCGATCGTCGTCCGGCTCCCTTCGGGCGGAGGCTTCTCCGGCGGACCGTTCCACTCGCAGAATCCGGAGAGCTCGTTCGCACACATCCCGGGCCTGAAGTGCGTCTGCCCGGCGACTCCGGAGGACGCGAAGGGCCTGCTCGTGGCCGCGATCGAGGATCCGAACCCCGTCCTCTACTTCGAGCACAAGCACCTCTACCGCCGGATCAAGGGCGAGGTGCCCGACGAGCGCTACGTCACGCCGATCGGAAAGGCGCGCACCGCACCGCGAGGGTGACGACGTCTCCGTGATCACCTGGGGCGCGATGGTCTACACCGCCGACGAGGCGGCAAAGCAACTCGAGGAGAGCGACATCTCGGTCGAGGTGATCGACCTTCGCACGGTGATGCCGTGGGACAAGGAAGCGGTGCTGGAGAGCGTCCGCAAGACGTCGAAGGTGCTGGTGCTGCACGAGGACAACCGGACCGGCGGCTTCGGCGGCGAGATCGCCGCGACGATCGCCGAGGAGGCGTTCGAGGATCTGGACGCCCCCGTGCGGCGGATTGCAGCGCCGGACTGCCCGGTACCGTTCGCACCGGTGCTCGAGAAGGCGTTCATCCCGCAGGTCGAGGACGTCGTGAAGGGACTCAGAGCGTTGGCGGAGTACTAGGAGAGATGGCCACCGAAACTCAGGTCGAAGTCGTCATGCCGCAGATGGGCGTCTCCGTCTCGGAGGGGACGATCACGAAGTGGCTGAAGTCCGAAGGTGAGCCGATCGCGCGGGACGAGTCGACTGCTGGAGATCTCCACGGACAAGGTGGACACTGAGATTCCGAGTCCCGGCCGACGGTGTCCTCTGCCACAGATCCTCGTCCAGGAAGGCGAAACGGTCGAGGTCGGCACGGTGCTCGCAGTGATCGCACCTCAGGGTGCCGCGGTACCGCTCCCGAAGCGCCCGCTCCTCCGAGCCTGCGACCGAGGAAGCGGCCGAGGAGGTCGCGGCAGTCTCGAGCTCCGAGGGCGACACACCCGTGGCTGCGGCTCCAGCCGCCGAGCGCCCGCGCCGCCACCGCCGCCGCGCCGGCCACGGAGTCGGGCAACGGCCGCACCTTCGTCTCACCGGTCGTCGCGCGGATCGCGTCCGAGCACGGCGTCGATCCGAACGCGGTGCGCAGGCACCGGGACGGCGGCCGCGTGACGAAGAAGGACATCCTCGCGTTCGTCGAGGGCGGCGGGCAGGCCGAAGCGGCAGCAGCACCACAGCCCGAAGCGCGCCCGCGCGCCCGAGCCCGTGGCGCGGTGGAGCCTCGCTCCGGCAGCAGCCGCGCCGCCTCTGGCGCCCGACCGGTCCAGGCAGCCACCCCGCCGGAGCCTGCGGGCGCCTCCGGCCGCACCGGCCGCGCCACCACCCGCGCCTGTGGCTCCTCCGGCGCCGCACCTGCAGCCGCGCAGCCTCCGCCTGCGCGCACCCGCTCCGGCGGCCGCCGCCGAGACGGAGGCGCAGCCCGGCGAGACGTTCGAGCCGATGACCGCGATGCGCAAGGGCATCGCCGAGCACATGCGCCGCTCGCTCGACACCTCGGCGCACGTCACGAGCGCGATCGAGGTCGACATGTCCAGGGTGGTCGCGATCCGCGCGAAGCTGAAGAAGGAGTACGAGGAGGCGCTACGGGGTCAACCCGACCTATCTCTCCTTCGTCGCCCGAGCCGTCGTCGAAGACGCTGCGCGATACCCGTGGATCAACGGCGAGATCCGCGGCGACAAGATCGTGACGCGGAACTACGTCAACCTCGGCTTCGCGGTCGAGCTCGCCGACGGCAAGGGGCTGATCGTCCCGGTCGTGAAGCACACCGAGGGCCTGAACCTGCTCGGGATGGCCCGCGCGGTGGCCGAGATCGCCCGGCGCAGGCACGCAACAAGAAGCTCATGCCGGACGACGTCCAGGGCGGCACCTTCACGATCACGAACCCCGGCGGCTACGGCACGTTCCACGGGACGCCGTGATCAGCCAGCCGCAGGCCGCGATCCTCGGCACCTACGCGGTCGTCAAGCGTGCGTGGGTCGATCCCGGACGAGCTCGGGAAGGACGTGATCGCGATCCGGCCGATCATGAACATCACGCTCGACGTACGACCACCGGCTGGTCGAGCACGGGGCGCTCGCCCGGCCGCTTCCTGCACGAGCTGCGCGCAGAAGCTCGAGAGCTGGGGCG
>CAWJYW010000009.1:0-105472 GCA_963847255.1 uncultured Gaiellaceae bacterium | reverse complement strand
TGGGTAGGATCGGGCTCGTGAGACTCCGGAAGGACGCAAAGCTCGAGCTGCTGCGGCAGGTGCCACTCTTCGCGGGCTGCACGAAGCGTGAGCTGAGCGAGATCACCATGCTCGCGGACGAGCTCACGCTGCCGGAAGGGACGACCCTGATCACCGAAGGGAAGCAGGGTCACGAGTTCTTCCTGCTCGTCGACGGCGAGGTGGACGTCCGGATGAAGGGACGGAAGGTGAAGAGCCTCGCGAACGGCACGTTCTTCGGCGAGATGGCGCTCGTCTCGTCTCGGCCGCGCAACGCCACCGTGAAGGCCTCGAGCCCGGTTCGCGTGCTCGTCGTCCACGAGCAGGCGTTCAGAGGGCTGCTGCGCGACTCGCCGGAAATCCAGCTGAAGGTGATGCAGACCCTCGCCGACCGTGCCGTGGAGAACGCACTCGCCGAGGCGCACTCGCCTAGCGACCGTGCCGCGGGCGCTCGGAATCAACCACATCGCGCTCGAAGTCGGCTCGATCGACGAGGCGCTCGACTTCTACGGGCGACTGTTCGACCTCGAGCTGCGCAGCCGGATGCACGGGATGGCCTTCGTCGACATGGGCGACCAGTTCCTCGCGTTCGCCGAGGGACGGACCCAGGGCCCTGACGCGGCCCGCCACTTCGGTCTCGTCGTCGACGACCAGGCGGCGGTGATCGCGGCAGCACGTGAGGCGGGCGCGGAGATCTTCGGCGGCAACTCCTTCCTCGACCCGTGGGGAAACCAGGTGCAGGTCGTGGCCTACTCCGAGATCCAGTTCACGAAGACGCCGGAGATCCTGCGTGGGATGGGGGTCGAGGTCGAGAAGAGCGAGTCGGCGCTGAGCGAGTTGCGCGACAAGGGTCTCGCCTGATCGAGCTGAGCCACCAGGACCTCCTGGACCTGCTCGTGCTGCTCGTCGCAGGGGCCGCGATGCTGGTGCTCGTCCCGAAGCTGCGGATCCCGTATCCGATCCTGCTCGTGCTCGGCGGTCTCGCGCTCGGCTTCGTGCCCGGCCTGCCCGAGATCGACCTGCCGCCCGAGCTCGTGCTCGTCGGCGTGCTGCCGCCGCTCCTCTACGGGGCCGCGTTCTTCACCTCGCTGCGCGACCTGCGCGCGAACCTCCGGCCGGTCGGGCTGCTCGCGGTCGGGCTCGTGCTGCTGACGATGGTCGTCGTCGCGGTCGTCGCGCACGAGATCGTCCCCGGTCTGCCATGGTCCGCCGCATTCGTGCTCGGCGCGGTCGTCTCGCCGACCGACCCGATCGCCGCGACCGCGATCATGCATCGCCTCGGCGTGCCGCGCCGGCTCGTCTCGATCGTCGAGGGCGAGAGCCTGGTCAACGACGGCACCGCGCTCGTCGCGTACCGCTTCGCCGTCGTCGCGGTGGTCAGCGGCGCGTTCTCGCTCTGGGAGGCGGGATCTCGTTCGTGCTCAACGTCGTCGGCGGCGTCGCGGTCGGCGTCGGCGTCGGTGGATCGTGCGCCAGGTGCGCCGCCGGCT
Source organism: uncultured Gaiellaceae bacterium (assembly GCA_963847255.1). Classification (GTDB taxonomy): domain Bacteria; phylum Actinomycetota; class Thermoleophilia; order Gaiellales; family Gaiellaceae; genus Gaiellasilicea. Next base: position 103,964 of record CAWJYW010000009.1, on the reverse strand, counting down.
CGACTTCCCGCCCGCCGAGGTGACGATCTCCCTGCTCACGGGCTATTTCGCCTACATCCCGGCCGAGTTGATCGGCGTCTCGGCGGTGATCGCGGCCGTGACGGTCGGGATCTACGTCGGCTGGTACACGCCCGAGCTGACGACGCCCGAGGTCCGGCTGATGGGCGAGTCGGCGTGGGAGATCGTCACGTTCACGCTCAACGCGATCCTCTTCGGGCTGATCGGGCTGCAGCTGCCCGGAATCCTCGACGAGCTCGATGCCTACTCGACCGCCGACCTGCTCTGGTGGGCGGTGGCCATCTGGCTGACGGTGCTCGTCGCTCGCGCCCTCTGGGTCTACCCGGCGGCCAAGCTGCCGCGGCTGCTGCGTGCGGCGGATCCGCGAACGCGATCCGATGCCGCCCCGGTCGGCGCTGACGCTGATCGCATGGGCCGGGATGCGCGGCGCCGTCTCCCTCGCGGCCGCGCTCGCGATCCCGCTCACGATCGACGCCGGCGAGCCCTTTCCGCAGCGCTCCTTCATCCTCTTCCTCACGTTCGCCGTGATCCTCGCCACGCTCGTCCTGCAGGGCCTGACGCTGCCCGCCGTGATCCGCCTGCTCCGCCTCGAGGACGACGGCGAGGACGCCGCACGCGAGGAGGCCCAGGCGCGGATCCACGCGGCGAGGCCGCACTGCTCGGCTCGACGAGCTGGCCGACGAGGACTGGGTGCGCGCCGACACGGCCGAGCGCGTGCGTGGCGGCTACCGCTTCCGCGCGAGTCGCTTCTCCGCGTGGCTCGACGACGACGACGACGGCTAGATCGAGGCGCGCTCGACGCGACTTCCAGCGGCTCCGGCGCGAGCTGCTGGGCGCCGAGCGGGCCGCGGTCAACGAGCTCCGCCGCTCAGGGGCGATCTCCGACAAGGTCGCCCGCAGGGTCCAGCGCGACCTCGACCTCGAGGACGCGAGGCTCGAGGTCTGACCGCCGCCGCCGCCGCGATGCGCCCGCGACCCGTTCGTCCGCCGATGACCAGCGGCGCTCGTTGCCTAGTAACAGTCTGTTACTAGGTGGGGGCGGCAACGAGAGCCTGCACCCTGCTCGGATCGCTCCTGACCACGCCGAGTCTGACGGGTTCGGCGGGGAGCAGCGCGGCGGCCGCAGGAGCCTAGTAGCAGTCTGTTACTAGGCCTGCCTAGCGTTTGAGCTCGGCGAGCGCGGTACGGAACGCGGCGAACGAGGGTTTCCGCCTGCCGTCGGCCGAGATGAACCCAGACTGCCAGCGGGTCGGGTCGCGCTCGTCCTGGAGGAGAAACCAGAGCAGCATGTCGATCCGGGGGTTCGCCCTCGCGATCGCGAACGCTTCTCGCACGTACCGCGCCTGCGTGGCCCAGGAGACACCGAACACCCCGTCCGGAGGGTTCGTCTGGTAGCCGTACTCGGTCAGCCAGATCCGCTTCGGGCCGTAGAGCGCGCGTCAGCTCGCGGACGAGGTCGTCGATGTTGCCGAGCGTGACGCCGCCGCGGCGTCCCGGCGACGCAGTTGCCGGTGACTCGGAGGGCCCACCGTAGTACGGGTGATGCGCGTACGCGTCGAAATCGCGGGCGCCCGCCTTCTTCATCGCACGGAGGAACGCGAGCGGTGAGACGGACGGCTTCGCGCCGCTGGGATTGTTGTTGCCGCGGGCCGCGGTGACGCCGCAGGCCACCTTCTGCCCGCGCAGCAACGTCGTGTGCACGCCGTCGACAATGGCGTTGCAGATGCGCGCGTAGTCGACCGCACTCTGGATCACCCAGCGCGTGCCGGCACGCCGCCACTGCGGGATCAGGCCGATCTGGAGGTTGGGCTCGTTCCAGGCGGTCCAGTAGCGGACGCGCGGCAGCAGCGTCCCGTCGGCACGCACATGCGTGCCGCTGTAGCGCATCGCAGCCGCGTATGCGAACTCACGCAGCCACGACGCGTTACGCGGTGCGCGGGTTGGTGGCGCGCCGCCGTTCGCCCACGGCGGCGTGCCGAAGATCGTGAACACGATCTCGACTCCGTGCCGGTCCGCCTGGAGAACGACGCGGTCGTAGAGACGCCAGTCGTAGGCGGGGTCGTCGACGTCCGTGCCCTCGTGAGGGCGCTTCGACGCCACTCCGAGCTTGCCGCCCCAGTTGAGATGGACGCGCAGCAGGTGGACGCCGAGCTCCTCGAGCGCTGGATAAAACTCGGCTGGATCGTGGTAGTAGGCGCCGCCGCTGTCGGTGATTCCACCGCGCAAGCCGGGCGAGGCCGTGGCTGCAGACACGCACGAGAGCGCAACAAATCCAGCGACGGCAATCCCGCCCGAGATCTCTCTCCACACACGCTCACTATCGGACGGCTCGTAAGCAGCCCAAGTGCGGTTTGTGAAGATTTTGAGCTAGATGATCGCGTCGGCGCCCAGCAGCGTGCGCGCCTCGGTGAGGAAGTCCGTGTCGATCGTGACGCGATAGTCGGGCCGAGCGCGAGCGTCTTCGGACCGAGCGACGTCTCGAGCGAGACGAAGACCATCGACGGGCCTGGGTAGTCCTTGACCAGATGGGCCAGGTCCTTGATCAGGCCGGCCCGCGCCGCGCGCGCGTCGAGCTTGAAGCGGATCTCGGTCCGCTCCTGCACGGCCTCGAACGCGGAGACCTCCATCGCGATCAGCTTCGTCTCGCCCTGCTGCTTGTGGTCGATCCTGCCCTTGATCACGAGGATCCGGTCGGTGACGCACAGCTCGCGCGCCGACGCGTAGGTCGAGTTGAAGACGACGACCTCGCCGCCGCCGGTCGGGTCGTCGAGCGCGAGGAAGACCATCGGCTCGCCGCGCTTCGTCGTCAGCTGCTTGACCGAGGAGACGATCCCGCCCACCGTCACGACCTCGCCGTCTCGACGGCGCTCGAGCTCGGAGAGGACGCAGTCGGTCTTCCGGCGCAGCTGCTCGCGGACGGCCTTCAGCGGATGCTCGGAGACATAGAGACCCAGCGTCTCCTTCTCGAGCTTCAGCAGCTCCGGCTTCTCGTACTCGCTCGCCGGGATCGTCGGGTGGTGCTTCGGGCTCTGCTCGTCGGCGCCCCCGTCGGCTCCGTCTCCACCGAGGTCGAAGATCGACGCCTGCCCGGCCAGCCGGTCGGCCGCGTACTTCTGCCCCCACGCAGAGCGCCTGCTCGAGGCAGGCGAGCATCCCCATCCGCGAGGCGCCGGTCGAGTCGAGGGCGCCGCACTTCACCAGCGCCTCGAGCGACCGCTTGTTCACCACCTGCGGGTCGACGCGCTCGGTGAAGTCCCAGATCGACTCGAAGCGGTCCCTTCCTCGCGCGCGCGGATGATCGCGTTCGCAGCCGACTCGCCGACGCTCTTGACCGCGTTCAGCCCGAACCTGATCTTGCCCTCGACCACCGCGAAGTCGGTCTGCGACGAGTTGACGTCCGGCGGCAGCACCTCGATGCCCAGCTCGTCGCAGGCATTGACGTAGACCGGAACGCGGTCCTTGGTGTTCATCACCGAGGAGATCAGCGCCGCCATGTACTCGCACGGATGGTTCGCGCGCAGCCAGGCCGTGCGGTAGGCGATCAGCGCGTAGCAGGCGGCGTGCGCCTTGTTGAACGAGTAGTCCTGCGACTTCTCGATGTCGTCCCAGAGCTGGCGCGCAACCGACTCGGAGGTGTTGTTCGCGATGCAGCCCGTGATGAACTTGTCCTTCAGCGACGCCATCAGCGAGTGGATCTTCTTGCCGATCGCCTTGCGCAGGTCGTCGGCCTCGGCCGGGCTGAATCCTCCGATCTGCTTCGCGATCTCCATCGACTGCTCCTGGTAGATGGCGATGCCGTACGTGGTGCCCGTGATCGCCTTCAGCCGCGGGTCGATGTAGGTGACCTGCTCCTGCCCGGCCTTCCGCTTGGCGTAGTTCGGGATGTACTGCATCGGGCCGGGCCGGTAGAGCGCGACGAGCGCGATCAGGTCCTCGAACACCGTCGGCTTCACCTGGCGGAGCGCCTCGCGCATGCCGGACGACTCGAACTGGAAGACACCCGCGGCCTCGCCGCGAGCGAGCATCGCGTAGGTCTTCTTGTCGTCGAGCGGGATCGTCGTCATGTCGACGCCGCCGATCAGCCCGACCGCCTTGTCGATCACGTCGCAGGTTGCGCAGGCCGAGGAAGTCCATCTTCAGCAGGCCGAGCGCCGAGACCGTGTTCATCGAGAACTGCGTCACGACCTCCTGGTCGGGGCCCTTCTGCTGGAGCGGCACGACGTCGATCAGCGGCTGGGCGCCGATGACGACGCCGGCGGCGTGGATCGAGTCCTGGCGAATGAGACCCTCGAGCGGCTTCGCGAGGTCGATGATCTCCTTCGCGGCCGGCTCGGTGTCGTACGCGTTCTTGAGGTCGGAGCCGGACTTGAGGCAGTCGGCGAGCGTCTGGCCGGGCCCTTCCGGGATCAGCTTGGCGATCTTGTCGACGACGCCGTACGGGATCTCGAGCACGCGGCCGGCGTCTCGCACGGCCGCGCGGGCGGCCATGGTCCCGAACGTGATGATCTGTGCGACGCGGTCGCGGCCGTACTTCTCGGAGACGTAGTTGATCACCCGCTCGCGGCCGTCGACGGCGAAGTCGATGTCGATGTCCGGCATCTCCTTGCGGCCCGGGTTCAGGAAGCGCTCGAAGAGCAGGTCGTAGCGGATCGGATCGATGTCGGTGATCTCGAGCGAGTAGGCGGCGAGCGAGCCGGCGGCCGAGCCGCGGCCGGGACCGACGCCGATTCCGTTCACCTTCGCGAAGTGGATGAAGTCCCAGACGATCAGGAAGTAGTCGGCGAAGCCCATCTCCTTGATCGTCTTCAGCTCGAACTGGAGCCGCTCGTGCAGCTCCGGCGTCACCTTGTCGTAGCGGCGCTCGAGACCGCGCTCGCACAGCTCGACGAGGTACTCGAAGGCGTCGCGGCCGTCGGGCGTCGGGAACTTGCGGCAGATAGATGTTGCCGAGCTCGATCTCGAGCGAGCAGCGCTCGGCGACCTCGAGCGTGCGCCGCATCGCGTCCTCGTGGCCGGGGAAGTCGAGCGCCATCTCCGCCGGGGTCTTGAAATAGAACTCGTTCGTGTCGAAGTGCCAGTGGTTCGGGTTCTTGAGCGAGTCGCCCGACTGGATGCAGAGGAGCGCCTCGTGCGAGTAGGCGTCGGCGGCGGTGAGGTAGTGGACGTCGCCGGTCGCGACGAGCGGCAGCTTCGCCTCGGCGGCGAGCTTCACGAGCTCGGGGTTGACGCGCTGCTGCACGTCGAGGCCCGCGTTCTGCAGCTCGACGTAGGTGCTCTCGCGCCCGAAGATCTGCGCCAGCCGGTCGAGATCCGTGCGCGCGTCGGCCGGCCGGTTCTCCTCGAGCGCCTTGCAGACGCGGCCGGAGAGGCAGCCGGAGAGCGCGATCAGCCCTTTCGAGTAGGTCTGCAGCAGCTCCCAGTCGACGCGCGGCTTCGTGTAGTAGCCCTCGAGGAAGCCGAGCGAGGAGAGCTTGATCAGGTTCGCGTAGCCCTCGTTCGACTCCGCCAGCAGCGTCAGGTGCGCGTAGCCGCGCGTGCGCGTGTGGCGGTCGTCGGCGACGTAGACCTCGCAGCCGACGATCGGCTTGATCCCCTGCTTTCCGGCCTCCTTGTAGAGGTCGACGGCGCCGGCGAGAGAGCCGTGGTCGGTGAGCGCGACCGCAGGCATCTCGAGCTCGGCCGCTCGGGCCGCGAGCGCGGGGATGCGGCACGCCCCGTCGAGGATCGAGTACTCGCTGTGGACGTGCAGGTGGACGAAGTCGGCGCTCACGGAACGGCCATTCTACGGACCGCGCTTCGGAGGGCCTTCGCCGCCGTTGTCTACCTAGAGAACGCGTTTCCGCTTACAGCAGGCGAAGTGGCAGCGGATCAGCCGGCGTCATGCTCCATCCAGCCGGGCTCGCGCCGGAAGATCGGCCCCTGGGGACGGCTCGCAGGCGGAGCGTTCGCGCAGTCGCGTCATCGAGCCGTTCTGCGAGCCGCTCCTCTTCGCGGCGTGCGTAGAGCGCCGTGAAATGTGGATCGACCCAGCTAAATGACACGCGTGTACTCGATCTCCCAGAGCGAGTGCCACGTCTCGCCGTCGTCTTCGGAACGCTGCCACGACCAGTCGAACGAGTCGCGTTCGATGTTCTCCCAGCGCATGCGGAAGACGGCTCCGGCATCGTCGGACTCGCCCGCCCGCCGCAGCTCCATGACCCCGTCCGCGAAGCGGCCCGTGAAATCGAGGTAGCTGCCGTTGCTGTCGACCCACGTCTGCTTCCAGCAGCGCGCCTTGCGGTCGTACACCGAGAAGCTGAGCCCCTGGAAGTCGAGCGAGGGCCGGCCGTCGAAGTTCTCGACGACGACGAAGCCGTCGAGATCGAGGTAGACGGAGTTCGTCCCCAGGTGCCGGCCGCTCTCGTCGGACCAGGAGCAGTCCCACTCACCGAGCCAGAAGTCGAACTGGCGTGCGGCGTCGAGCTCCAGGGTGACCGGCTCGGCGTGGGCGACGCTCATGTGAGCTAGAACGCTGCGGCTGCAAAGGAGTTAGGCGCTTAACGAACGCGCAACAGTTCCGCAATCCGAGGTACGCGGGCGGCCGCGTGACGCGGCCGCCCGCTTCCTCGTCCTATCTGTGACCGCGCCGGAACTCGGGCGGCAGGCCCGCGTCCGGCTTCCTGTAGTCGCAGACCCCCGTCGGGAAGATCTGCTCCAACCGGGCGCGCTCGGCCGCGGTCGGGTGCCACGAGCCGTACAGATCGCGCGCGATCGCGCGGCGTACGGACTGCGTCTGGCACTTGAACACGCCGCCCTCGATCGGCCCGCCGGCGACGATCCGCGAGGTCGCAAACGGCGGGAAGGCCGCCGCACACTCGCCCTTCGGCCCGTCGTCGAGGATCCCGTCCCAGACGTCCCGGCCGCTCGCGAGCAGCGAGCCGTCGACCTTGAAGCACGAGTCGACCGCGTCGGCCGGCTTGTTCCCGGCCACGCCCCGCTCGGGATGGTCGGCGATGTTCGCCAGCCAGCGGTCGAGCACGAGGAGCGCCTGCGGCGTCTGGTCGAACCGCGTTCCCGGCGCGCCCGGTGCCGGTGCGGCCGTGAACCAGATCAGCTGGTTCGAGGCCCGGCCGTCGTAGTTCAGCAACCGCTGTCTCGCGGCGAACGACTGGTGCGAGTTGTGCATGTCGAGGAACGGCTCGAGGTAGTGGCGCCAGTCGATCACCGGGATGTCGAGCTTCCCGCGGAAGACCATCCCCGACCGGTAGGCGGCGTGCTGCGCCTTCGGGTCGCCCTCGCGCCGTGGCGCAGGAGTCGCCCCGCCGTCCGGAGAGAGCTGCATGTTGCGCGCGCTCCAGACGTCCGGCAGCTGTGTCGCACAGAGGGCCGCGATGTACGGGCACCCCTCCTGCACCATGTCCGCCGAGCGCTTCCACGCGCCGACGTTGGCGTTCAGATCGAGGAACTGGGCCGGCGTGATCGCGCCGCTCTTGACCGCGGCGAGCCCGTACTGGACGCCGACGTTGTCCCACGGCGACCGCGCGAAGCCCGTCTCGTCGGTGCCGTAGATGTTCACCAGGTCGCCCCAGTGCGTCCACTCGACCGGCCCGTGGACGGCCGGGTCGTAGCCGGGCGCGGTGCCGAAGTGCGGGTTCAGCGCGAGCGGCGAGAGGCCGCGCCAGCCGTTGATGCACTCCGTCGATCCGGGCGTCGGCATGTACGGCATCACCGGCGCGTACGGGTTCGGGATCACCGCCGAGGCGTTCAGCCCCTCGATCAGCGTCCGGTTGACCCACGTCCGCCAGACCGAGAGCGGGTCGGCGAGGACCTTCGAGTCGAGCCACCGCTCGAGCAGCTCGCAGTCGCCGACGTGGATCGTCTGCGTGACCATGTCGGGATACGAGTACTGCGGCACGCCCGCGTCGATCAGGCCCGGATGGTTCTGGCCGTAGACGTACTGCTGGATCGCGCCGCCGGAGCCGCCGACCGCGACCGTGTACTCCGGCTCTGCGTAGGCCGAGACGAAGCGGTCCTTGACCATGATCGCCGTCTCGCCGCCGAGCTGGAGGTTGTAGTGGGTGTTCGTGCGCGTTCCGGTCGAGTAGATGACGGCGTAGCCCATCTGCAGGCCGTTGAGGTAGCGCATGTCGTTCACGCTCGGGCTGCCCTGGTAGTGCCCGATCGCGACGCCGCCGGAGAAGCTGAACATGAGCTTCTGGTTCCAGGCGGAGAAGTCCGGCGTCGCGGTCTGCGACGCCGGCGAGAGCATCATGATCGAGTACATGAAGCGGTTGATCACGCCGCGCTCCCAGCGGACGATCATCGGCACCGTCTTCCCGTCCATCGTCGTCGTCTGCGCGATCGACGCGGCGGGCGGCGGTGCGGCCGGGTCGTAGGGAAGCCAGGCGCCCGTCGTGTCGCGGTAGATGAACGAGACGACGGTCGGCGTCTCGCAGGTCGGCGACTGCGGGATCGGCGGCAGCCCGTTGTTCGCCGCGTTGCCCGGCGTCGAGCAGAGGAAGACCTGCTGGTGCGGGCCGGAGAAGATCGGGCCCTGGAGCGGGTTGTTGACGAGCTCGAGCTCGTCGCGGTGCTTCTGTCCCTTCCCGCGCTTGTGGCTGCTGGCGACGATCCGGCTCTCGCCGAGCGGCAGGCCGGTGACGACGCCCTCCAGCTGATGGTTCCCCTCCGGATCCGGCCCGAAGGCGGAGGTGACGTCCGTGCCGTTCAGCGTCACATCGACGTCGTCGAGATCCGTCCGGTCGGGCACGGCGATCTCGATCCGCGCATCGCCGCCGGAGACGTACTTCGCAGGGCTCGACACCACGCTGATCTCGAGCTCGTCGTGCTTCTTTCGCCCGTGGTCATCGGTCGCGGCAGCAGCCGGGGCGATGACGAGCGCGGCGAGTAGCGCCGCAGCAAGGCGGCCTGTCAGTCGTTTCACGGTTCCTCCCCTGGTCCCCTCGTTGTCCGCGCGACTATCTCACGGCGACGCTACAACTCGACTCCGTACGCCTCGGTGAACGCGTCCTGGGCGTACGCGAGCGACGCGTGCGCGAAGCCCTTGTCGCCCCAGCCCGTCCCCCAGCTGTTCCGGACGATGAACGTCTCCGGCGTGTAGCCGACGAGCGCGACGCAGTGCCCACCGTGCTTCGTCTGGGGCCGATAGACGTCGAGCTTGCCCTTCGTCGTCGTCGCGCGGTCCCAGGTGGAGTCGACGTCGAGCCGCGTGAGGATCGGCCCCTTGGTGGCGAGCCAGAGCCGCCAGTTCGCGAGCTCGTGGCCGAGGTTGAAGTACATGCTGATCTTCAGCTGCGCGGCGACGGCATAGAACGTGTTCGCGTTGCCCGGGAACAGCGCTCCACTGGCAAACGGCAGCACCGAGTCCCGAACCGTGCCGAACTTCCGGGAGACGTCGAGCGCCGCCTTCAGGCTCGTGCCCTCCGCCTCGACGAACGTGGTCGGGCGGGTGTTGAACTGGTCGGTCTCCTTGGCGGCCATCCACTGGAACCGCGGCGAGAGCAGCTCGTTCGTGGCGATCCTGTTCGCCTTCACGAAGTGCCAGCGCAGCACCCCGTCGGCGCAGCCCCAGCCGACGCACGACCCCGTGGTTCCCTGGTCGTTGATGCGCCACCAGGTCTGCCGAAGGTCTTTCTTCGGCGGGATGCGCGGCGCTGCCGCGACGACCCCTGCGTCCTCCGCGGTGTCGATCCTCCAGTCTTCGTCGCGCTCGCGCGAGGGGATGCAATTGAGGATCCGCTTGGGTTGCCGGCGTGCTCTCGCCATCTCGATCTCCTTCTTCCGCCGCAGGTCGGAAACGGTGTCCGGTGGAGTCAACCAAAGTGACGAACCGCACGCCAAAACTGTTCGGGGGACGCCGGTGTCGTCTTTTGCAGTTACCTTGAAAGGTTGATGTCCGAGGACGGCACAACCATGGACCCGACGCTGGAGATCGTCTGGCAGCAGGACGCGACGGCGATCCTCTTCGTTCGCGACGCCGACGGCGCGCTGTCGGCAGGCGAGCTCGGGCTCGGGAAGCCGACGATCGCGAAGCTCGCGCTGGCCGGTGACGGCTTTCCGGCCCGCCGCCTCGACGTCCAGCAGCTGATTCGCCTGGCCGACGCGCCGCCGGGCGAGCCGGCGCCGGGCGGAAGCGCACGGGCGATCTTCGCTCTCGTCGAGCTGGCGCAGCGCTCCGTCGTCGAAGGCCTCGTCCACCCGGACCTCGACCACGGGGGCGGCTGGTGGCACGCGTTCTGGGGCGCGACGCTCGACCAGAGCGTGCAGGCGACCCTCACGGAGATCGCCGCGGCGCTCCCGGCCGTCTCGGCCGATGCGTTCGACGGCGATCGGGACGCCACGGTTCACGACCTGTATCCGGTGCTCGTCGACCAGATCGCGAGGGATCGCCTGCGTGCGGACGGCGTGCGGCTGGCGAGCGCCATGAAGCAGGTGCGTCCCACAGCCCTCGACCACTTCCTCGAAGGGCTCACGGCTCCCGATGCGGTGCTGCCACGGCACGCCGGCTACGCGGCTCTCGACCGGAAGCTCTCGGGCTGGGTCGACGCCGGCCTCGGGCGGCGTACGTCGACCCGCTGGCGGATCGGCCTGCACCTCGACGAGCGGGAGAGCGACGCGCTCGTGCTCGAGCTGTGGCTGCAGGCCGAGGACGATCCGACGCTCGGCCTGCCCGCGTCACTGCTGTGGAGCGGCGACGACGACGTCTTCGCCTTCCTGCGCGACGGCGACCCGCGGCGGGATCTGATCCGCCAGCTCACCGAGCTGGACCCCGTTCTGGCCGAGCTGGGGATCGAGTTCGACGCGACCGAGCCGGACGAGGCGGCACTCGATCCCGAGACCGTCCGCCTGTTCCTGCGCAACGGCTTGCCGGCGCTCGAGGAACGAGGCATTCCCGTCCTGCTGCCGGCCGCGTGGATGCGGTCGCCCGGCAAGGTGCGCGTCAACCTCACCGCCTCGAGCCAGCCTGCGCGGCGCGCGAGCGGCTTCCTCTCTCCGACCGAGCTGGCGAGGTTCGACTGGCGGCTCGCCGTGGGCGACGTCGTCCTCACCGACGACGAGCTCGCCGAGCTCGCCGCCGCCAAGGAGCCGTTCATCCGCGTCGCCGGCAAGTGGCATGCGCTCCGCCGCTCGGACGTCGAGCGGGCGCTTCGCTTCCTCGACCGCCGCCGCGCGGGAGCCGGAATCGTCGATCTCGTTCGTGCCGTCTCGGGACTGGAGACCGACGAGGCGGGTGTCGAGCTCGGCGAGGTCACGCTCGACGCGCCGCTTGCCTCGCTCCTCGACGACGGGGAGCAGCGGTTCCGCTCGCGCCCGACGCCGGCGGCGATGCAGTTCGAGCTCTTTCCGTTCCAGGAGCGGGGCCACGGCTGGCTGCGGATGCTCGGCGACCTCGGGGTCGGCGCGATCCTCGCCGACGACATGGGCCTCGGCAAGACGGTGCAGGCGATCGCGATGCTGGCCTCCGAGCGCGAGGACTTCGGGCGCGACGCACTCGGCCCGACGCTCGTCGTCTGTCCGATGAGCGTCGTCAAGCAGTGGGGAGCGGAGATCGCCCGCTTCGCACCATCCCTGCGCGTCCATCTCCACCACGGCACCGGACGGCTCACCGGCGCAGCGCTCACCGGTGCCGCGCACACGCACGACGTCGTCGTCACCTCGTACGACATCGCAACCCGGGATGTCGACACGCTTGCCCTCGTCACCTGGGACCGGCTGCTGCTGGACGAGGCGCAGGACGTCAAGAACCCGGCGACGAAGCGGGCGCGTGCGCTCCGACGGCTTCCGGCGCGCCGGAAGCTGGCGATGACCGGCACCCCGATCGAGAACCGGCTCGGCGAGCTGTGGGCGATCATGGACATCGTCAACCCCGGCCTGCTCGGCTCCCGCGACTGGTTCGAGCGCACGTTCGCCAAGCCGATCGAGTCGTTCGGGAACACCGAGGCGCTGGAGCGGCTGCGCTCGATCGTCCAGCCGTTCATCCTCCGGCGGCCGAAGGACTCGCCCGAGGTCGAGCTCGAGCTGCCGCCGATCACGATCGCCAAGGACTACTGCCGGCTCACCGTCGAGCAGGCGAGCCTGTATCGCGCGACGGTCGACCGCTGGCTCGCGCGCGTCGAGGCGCACCACGACCGCTTCGGCCGGCGCGGCGCCGTGCTGGCGATGCTCAGCCAGCTGAAGCAGGTGTGCAACCACCCGGAGATGGTCGTCGCCACCGGCCAGCCGCTCGACGGCCGCTCCGGCAAGCTCGACCGGCTGCTCGAGCTGCTCGAGCTCGTGCCGGCCGGGGACAAGGCGCTCGTCTTCACGCAGTACCCCGGCTTCGACCGGCTCGTGCCGCACCTCGAGCAGCAGCTCGGCAAGAGCGTCGGCTTCTTCCACGGCCGCCTCAACGCGCGCCAGCGGGAGGACCTGCTGGCCTCGTTCGCCACCGAGGAGGGTCCCACGGTGCTCGTGATCTCGATCCGGGCGGGTGGGCGTGGCCTGAACCTGCCGGCCGCGAATCACGTCATCCACTTCGACCGCTGGTGGAACCCGGCCGTCGAGCAGCAGGCCACGGACCGCGCGCACCGGTTCGGCCAGCGCAAGCACGTGTTCGTGCACAGCCTCATCAGCACCGGCACGCTCGAGGAGCGGATCGACCAGATGCTCGAATCGAAGCGAGAGCTCGCGGAAAGCGTCATCGCCGGCCGCGCCGAGGACTGGCTCGGCGACCTCGATCTCGGCGCGATCAGGGCCGCGGTCGAGCTCTCCGTCGACCCGTTCGAGGAGGAGGCGGCATGACGGAGCGCCTCGGGCAGAGGGCCGTGGGCGCGACTCCTCGTGAGCGCGGTGCTTCCCGACGAGGGATCGTCGGTCGCCGAGCGCGGCCGCGTGCTGGTCGAGGAGGACGCGGTTCAGGATCTCGTCGTGACGTCGGGAACCGTCTCGGCGCGCATCGATGGCTGCGACGTGACGATCGCCGCCGAGCCGGTGCCGCCGCGCATCTGGGCGGCGATGACCCGGTACGCGCGCAACAACACGCAGCTCGAGGCGGCCGTGGAAGGTCGTGCGCAGTCGGTGCAGCTCGAGCACCTGATGATGGTGGACTGGGAGCAGCCGCTCGTTCCGCGCACCAGCGTCCTCGCGCGGGAGCTGCACCTGCGATCGGGCCGGCGGGTGCGAGCACCTCGCCGCGCTCGCCTACGCGTTCGCGCGAGAGATCGACCGCAACCCGGCGATGCTGCTGCGCTGGCGCGGGTGCGAGGCTCAGGAGGAGAGCGAGCAGGCGGCTCCCGCCGCGCCGCTCGTCATGCCGGACGACGCCTGGGAGGCGGGGCCGCTCCCCGAGCCGCGTCCGCTCCGGCCGCTGCCGACCGGTGCGGTGCTGAAGCGCCTCGGCCCGAGCGGGCTGCGCGTCGGCGGAACCGACCTCGCAGAGCTGCTGCAGCGGGCGTACGCCTCGTTCGCGGCCTCTCCGCGCCGCTAGCTCGCCGACGCTTGGACCTGCCGGGCGACAGCACGCTGGCCCAGGCGACTCCCTGGAATCGCCCAGGCAACGACACCCTTAGGATCGTCGAGATGAACGTCTCGCTGAGGCCGCTCGAGGACCGGGATCTCGACACGATCTATCAGCAAGTGACGGATCCGGAGTCGATCCGAATGGCCGCCTTCACAGCCGAGGATCAGACCGATCGCCGCGCGTTTCTCAACCGGACGTCGCGCCTGCGGGCCGACACAAGCGTCTCGCACCGAGTCATCGATGTCGACGGAGCAGTCGCTGGAACGATCGGGTCATTCCGAATCGACAATCAGCTTGAGGTGACCTACTGGGTCGACCGAATGCAATGGGGGAAAGGCATCGCGAGCGCAGCACTACGGATTCTTCTTGCCGAGACTGCGGAACGTCCTGTGTACGCCCGAGCGGCCTCGGACAACGTCGGTTCGCTTCGAGTACTGGAGAAAGCTGGCTTCCGACGCGTTGGCGTCAACCGCGGCTTCGCACCCGCGCGAGCACGAGGAAACATTCCTCGTTGAGGTGGTGCGTGTGGTACGGCCACAGCTTTCGCCGGGCTCGACCTCGGACATCGTCGCGCCCAGTGCTCCCGCCGATGCGTTGGCCGACAAGCGCGCCCCTCGCGCGCCAGTCCTCGCGATCCCGCGTCCCGTCCCACTCGTCGCTGTTGAGGTTGAATGTCTTCATTCGCTAACCCTAGCCCCCGCCTCGGGGTCATTCCTCACGCTGCACTCGCCCCGTAGGCGCGCTCCGCCTCGGCGAACTCCTGCTCGGTTCGCGCTCTTGCTCGCGCGTCTTCGCTCGCGGGATGCTCGCCGGCGACCGTTCTGCGACGCGTGGCCAGGAAGCCGACCACGAGCAAGGGTACGGCGACCAGAGCGATGACGATCCACGGGATCACGCGGGCAGCGTACCCTGTCACCCGTCAGTGGTCCGCACCGTCATCCAGGACGGAGGGAGATGACCCTTGCCTCAGACCGGATTTATCGACCACATCGGCATCGGCGTTCCGGACCTCGTGGCGGCCAAGGAGTACTACGACGACCTGATGTCCGTCCTCGGGCTCCGCGAATGGTTCGAGACAGGCCCCGGAGGGCCACTCAACTACGGGCCCGACGGTGCTCTGGGCTCACAACTGTTCTTCTACCAGGCAGAGGAACCCGGCACCTACTCACGCCGCCAAACGGGCCTTCATCACCTCGCATTCCTGGTTGCCAGCCGCGCGGTCGTTCGAGCAGCACACCAGTGGGCTCGCACACGCGACGCCGTCGTCCTGGACGAACCCGGCGAGTTCCCCCAGTACGGGCCGAACACTGTTTTGCGACCTACTGGCTCGATCCACATGGAATCAAGCTCGAGGCGGTTTGCCACACTCCCGAAGAGAGCTAGTCGAACCTGGCCCGAGTCAGCTCCCCCAGAGCGGCCGGACCTCGACCGTTCCCGTCTGGGCCACTGGGTGGCCGGCCGCGATCTCGACGGCCTCCTCCAGGCTGCCGCACTCGATGAGGTCGAAGCCGCCGACCGCCTCCTTCGTCTCGGCAAAGGGACCGTCGGTGACGAGCGGCTTCCCGTCGCGCACGCGGACGGAGCGTCCCCGGCGTGGCGGAGCAAGCTGATCGCCGGTGACCCAGATGCCCCGCGCCTGGAGATCGTCCAGCCAGGGAAAGCCCTCCTCGTCCGGAGTGTCAGTCGGATCGGGCTCGGTCTGGGCGTCCATCTTCTCGGCGTCCCAGCAGACCAGCAGTAGGAACTTCATCGTCGCTCCTTCGTGTCGTTGGATCCAGCCTCATGTACGGAAGACGGACGGGCAGGACCGAGATCGACATTTCTGTCGCTACGGCAGGGGTAGCTGCCCTTCACCGTCGACGCAGTCGGCGAGGTAGAGAGCCGTGCCGAGGTCGCCGGTCCAGAGCGTATGGCGGCCGCGCCCGTACTCCGACCGGCTGTGCTCCACCTGACCCGCCGCGTGCATCGCGAACGCGCGCGCCCGCGTGAGCCACCGTTCGTCTCCCGTCCGCTCGAGCAGGGCCAGGAACGCGTAGCCGTTCCCGGCCGTGCCGTGGCAGAGGCTTGCGCCCTTCCGCAGCGGGCCGGCGCGCCACGTCAGCTCGGCTCCCGCGACTGCAAGTTCCTCGTCGAGCATGTCGCCGAGCGTCGCAACGATCCCCGGGGCGCCGTGGCACCACTGCATGCGGATCTGGCCGTCGCGGTGTGGCGTCGAGCTGCGTCATCCCGGCGTACGGAAGCCAGTTGACGAGCCCGTCCTCCTCGACGGCGAAGGGCTGGAGCGTCTCCGAGACGTCCGCGACATCGCCGAGCGCGAGCGCACAGCCTGCGAACCCGTGTGCCGGCCCGAGGCAGCGGCCGCTGTACCCATAGAGATGCTGCGTCCACAGGCCATCCGCGTCACGTTGGCCGTGCAGCCACTCGACGCTCGCCGTCACGTCGAGCCCGAGCTCGCGACCCGCGAGAATCGTGCCGGGACTGCCCCACATCAGCTCGCACCGCTCATCTCGTTCGTTCGCCGCGATCAGCTCCGACAGCCGCTCGAGATTCGCCTGCGAAGGCGCGAGCCTCTGTAGCACCAGCCGGATTCCCGTCTCGCCCGCCCAGAGGCTGCGCTCGGCGTCGTCGGTCGGGAAATCTGCCGGCGCCTCGAGCGAACGCTCCAGATACGGGACGTAGTCCCGCCGTAGCTCGACGAAGCCACGCACCGCAAGACGGTGGAGCGCAGCCACGACACCCGCCCCTCCGAGATACAGCGTCCGGAACCGCGTAGCCGGGTCGTCGTCCTTCTCCACGTCCATTGGGTGCATCGTCCAGCCGTCGTCGAACGCACTCTCCGCGTCGGCGACGATGGAGGCGATCGCCGTCCGCGCCCTCTCAGCGCTCCACGGTTCGTCCGCGAGCGGCTCGTGCGCCTCCGGAGTGAACAGCATCGGCCTACGATCGTCTGCAGGACGCGCCGCAACTCCCTCGGGCGTGCTCGCGTTCAACCTGGGACATGGACGCCCGTGAACAGAGGCTGGCCCAGAACGAGGCGCTCTTTCGCGAAGTGAACGAGCGGATCGAGGCCGCAGCCCACCAGCTTGGCCCGCACGTTCCCTACGAGTTCCTCTGCGAGTGCGCGAACGCCGACTGCACCTTCCGGATCGCCCTCCCGCTCGCGACCTACGAGGCCGTACGCGCGGACGCCAAGCAGTTCGTCGTGCTACCGGATCACTACACGCCCGAAGTCGAGGACCTGGTGGTCAAGGAAGACACGTACTGGGTCGTGAGGAAGACCGGCGACGCGGGCGAATACGTCGAGCAGCTCGATCCGCGCAGCCGGTAGAGCGTCCTACGCGATGTCCGGCGCGACCGCGCGGGCGGTCAGCGCCTCGATCGGCACGATCTCGAGCGCCCGCACGTGCGTCGCCCCGAGCACGACCTCCGGCGCCTGGCCGGCCTCGTGCGCCTCCAGCCAGCGCGCGGCGCAGAGGCACCAGCGGTCGCCGGGCTGCAGGCCCTCGAAGCCCCACTCCGGCCGCGGCGTCGAGAGGTCGTTGCCCGCGGCCTTGCTGAAGGCCAGGAACTCCTCGGTCATCACGGCGCACACCGTGTGACTGCCGACGTCGTCTTCCCCCGTCGAGCAGCAGCCGTCGCGATAGAAGCCCGTCAGAGGCTCGGTCGAGCACGGCAGCAGCTCGCCGCCGACCACGTTCACGTCCGGATCACGGGCCATGTCGCTCACCAGTCGGTCGAGCGGAAGTCTTTCAGGAACTGACCCCACACATGCTCGCCGGTGTTGAAGCCGTCGATGATCGGGTCGACGATGCGGGCCGCACCGTCGACGATGTCGAGCGGCGGCCGGAACCGGTGCTCCGCCGTCTTCTGCTCCGCGATCTGCACCGGATCCTCGTCGGTCACCCAGCCGGTGTCGACGCTGTTCATGTGGATCCCGTCCGCGTAGTAGTCGGCGGCGGAGGTGCGGGTCATCATGTTCAGCGCCGCCTTGGCCATGTTCGTGTGCGGATGCCGCGTGGTCTTGAAGCGGCGGTAGAACTGCCCCTCGACCGCGGACACGTTGACGACGTGCTTGTCGCGCTCGGGCGTTCGCAGCAGCAGCGGCTTGAGCCGCGCGTTGAGGACGAAGGGGGCAACCGCGTTGACGAGCTGCGTCTCCAGCAGCTCGACCGACGAGACCTCGGCGAGCAGCAGGCGCCAGGAGTTGCGCTCGCGCAGGTCGACCTGCTGCAGATCCTGATCGAGCCGGCCTTCGGGAAAGAGATCGTTCTGCGGCACCAGCTCGGCGTCGCCCGAAGGAAGCATCTGCGTACTGCGGACGCCCGCGAACGAGCCGAGCAACGCGCGCACTTCGGCCGGCGCGCGCTCGGCCTCTCGCTCGCCATCGAGCATGTGGCGGTAGAACTCGGCCGGCCGGCGAACGGTCTGGCAGGCGTTGTTGACGATGAAGTCGAGACGGTCGCGGGTCGAGTTCAGGTGCGTGCAGAACGCCTCGACGCTCGGCGTGTGGCGCAGGTCGAGCCCGAAGACCTCGAGCCGGTCGCCCCACTCGTCGAAGTCGGCCTCCTGCGCGTAGCGGCTCGCGGCATCGCGCGGGAAGCGCGTGGTGACGATCAGCTGCGCGCCCGCCCGCAGCAGCTTGATCCCCGCCTGGTACCCGATCTTCACGCGCCCGCCGGTGAGCAGCGCGACGCGGCCCGAGAGGTCGGCGGTCTCCGTCCGCTTGGCGTAGTTGAAGTCGCCGCAGGCGGGACACAGCTGGTCGTAGAACGGATGGATGTCGCGGTAGAGCTGCTTGCAGACGTAACAGTGCTGCGGCTCGACCACCTCGCGGAACTCGGGATCGTCGTCCACCTCCGCCTGCTCGAACTCCGACGGCGGGAAGACGTTCGGCGTCGTGAAGACCGGCTTCTCGCGCAGCACCCGGATCCCGGTCTCGGCGAGGACGCTCTCGTCGCGCTCGAGCTTCGCGGCCTTCTGCTGCCGCTTCATCGTCTTGCCCCACTGACGCCGGGCGACGAGATCGGGATTGAAGACGTCCCCGGCCGCGGAGAGCAGCCGGGTCCGTTCCTCTTCCGACAACGCCGCGAGCAGGCTGCGGTCGCGAACGACCGCTTCCAGCAGCTCGGTGGCTGCCTTCAGCTGCTCTGCGACTTCGTCGGTGATGCGATTCTGCGGGCCGATCGACATGGCCCGCAGGGTACTAGCGGCGCTTGCGGCGTCGTTGCCCGTTGTTGCCCGAGCGGCTATTGCCCGAGGGCCTGGCCGGCCGCGTCGAGACCGACATGCCGGAGTCGCCGAACTGCTTGCCGTGGCCGAGGCGCGTGGCGAGACGGCCGACGTCGCCGCGCTGGTCCGGCAGGACGAGCGTGACGCCCGTGCCGCTGCGCCCGGCGCGGCCGGTGCGGCCGACGCGGTGGACGTAGTCGTTGTCGCCCTGCGGCGGATCGAAGTTGATCACGTGCGTGATGTCGTCGACGTCGAGGCCGCGGGCGGCGACGTCCGTCGCGACGAGCGTCGAGATGCGTCCGGACTCGAACTGCGCCAGTGCGCGCTCCCGCTGACTCTGCGAGAGGTTGCCGTGCATCGCGACCGCGCGGATGTTGTGCTGGCGCTCGAGCTTCCGGGCCAGCTTGTCCGCGCCGTGCTTCGTCCGCACGAACACGAGCGCGAGGCCGCGGTCGCCGCGGAGCTGCTCGACCAGGCGGTCGAGCTTGTCCTCGGCGGTGACGGCGACGAAGGTGTGGTCGATCTCGCCGCGCTGCGCCTCGGCGGGAGCCTCGGCCCGCACGTGCGTGGCCTTGACCGTGTAGGCGCGGGCGAGCTCGGCGACGGCACCGTCGAAGGTGGCCGAGAAGAGCATCGTCTGGCGGTTGTCCGGGACGCTGCGAAGGATCCGGTCGACCTGCGGCTTGAAGCCCATGTCGAGCATCCGGTCGGCCTCGTCGAGGACGAGGATCCGGACGTCGTTGAGCCTGACGGCGCGGCGGTCCATCAGGTCGTGCAGCCGGCCGGGCGTCGCGACGAGAATGTGAGCGTCGCGCGCCTCTCTTGATCTGGGCTCCGATCGGGGCGCCGCCGTAGACGACCTCCACGCGGAGACCCTTGACCTTCGCGAGCGGGCGGATGTCGGCCGCGACCTGGATCGCGAGCTCGCGCGTCGGCACGAGGACGAGTGCGCCGGGGCGGGCGTTCGAGCCGGCTGTGCGCTCGACGATCGGGACGCTGAAGGCCAGCGTCTTGCCGGAGCCCGTCGGCGACTCGGCGAGAATGTCGAGACCGGCGAGCGCGTCCGGGAGCACGAGCCCCTGAACGGCGAATGGATGGGTGATCCCGGCTGTCTCGAGCGCCCGAATGACGGGCGCGCTGACGCCGAGCTCTTGGAAAGACTGTGACACGTGTTCGACTCCTTGATTGACGTGCATGTTCGAGACGCAACTGACCTCGAACAACCTAAAAAGGAGGAACGAGAAGCTAGATCTCCACGGGGCCGGATGGCGCTCCGTGTTGTCACGGTAGCAACTACATGTCAGGAAACTGTGTGCAGGCAGTTGGCCGTGGCAATTGAAATCTGCCGTCAGCAACGGGTCCACGCGTCGTAGAGGTTCCCTGCTTGCCCGAGGGAGGCCGTCCGAGCGAACTCCCGATCGCGTCGATCTCGCCGACGATGCTCTGCGCTACTGATCTGTTTTCTCGCAAGCGCGGCGTCCAGGCGTGTGAGCGCAGCGCGTAGATCCTCCGCTACCTGGAGGTGTCGCTCGGAGGAAACTCGGGTTCCACGACACTCGGATGCTAGTCGGGCTTGCGGGCGATCGCCTCGACCTCGACGAGGATGCCGCCCGGCAGGCTGACGCCGACCGTCGTGCGGGCGGGGTACGGCTCCTGGAAGATCGTCTTGTAGACCTCGTTGAAGGCCCCGAAGTTGCCGAGGTCGGTGAGGTACGCATTGACCTTGATCACGTCGGACGGGCCGCAGCCGGCGGCCTCGAGGCAGCCCAGGAGGTTCTCGAACACCTGCGTGGTCTGGCCCGTGATGTCGTCGGCCGTCAGCTGCCCGGACTCGTCGAATCCGACCTGCCCCGCCGTGTAGACGAGGTCGCCGCTGACGACGACGGGTGAATAGGGCGCCGCGGGGCGCGCAACACCGTCCGGCTGAATCGCTTCCTTCATCTCTCACCTCACCTTTCCACGCGCCGCTGTCGGCAGCGTCTGGACGACCTCGCCGCCGCGGTGCATCACGATCTCATCGTGCATGTTCGCGGTCGTGCAAGCATGGTTGGGGACGATCGTGACGCGGTCTCCGATCGCGGGCGGAGGTTCGCAACGGCTGACGTCGACGTACCCGTGCTCCTCGTTCAGCGCGTACACCTCCGCGTCCGGGAACTCGACGAGCAGGCCGTGGCCGGTGGCGCCGATCGCCAGATCCGACGTCAGCGTCTTCGAGCCGGCGTCGATGATCGCCCGCTCGCGGGTCGGCCGGCTGACGACGGTCGCGACGACCCGCAGGGCGCAGTCCTCGAGCGGCACGGAGCCGTTGGCGATGCAGGCCCGGTCGCCGTAGATGTAGGTGCCCACGCGGAGCTCGTCGACCACGCCGAGCTCGTGCGTCCGCTCGGCGGTCGGCGTGCCGCCGCCGCTGACACGGTCGACCGAGAGCCCGCGCGCCACGATGGCATCGCGCGCCTGCCAGCAGCCACTCCGCCGTCTCGGGCAGCGACGGATAGGTCATCAGCCCGGCGAAGCGCAGCCCCGGGAGCCCGTCGACGAGCTCGGCCAGCTCTGCGGCCTCCTGCGGGGTCTGGACGCCCGTCCGCCCCAGCCCCGTGTCGCACTCGACCAGGAAGTCGACCTCGAGCGCGTGCCGGGCGAGCACAGGCGCGAGACCCAGCGCGACCTCCGCCGAGTCGCCGACGACGGTCATCTTCACGCGCTCCGCCAACGCGGCGAGGCGCTCGGCCTTCGCCTCGCCGACCAGCGGGAACGAGAGCAGGATGTCGTCGAAGCCCGCATCGGCCATCACCTCCGCTTCGCCGAGCTTCTGGCAGGTGATCCCGACCGCTCCCGCCTTCAGCTGCAGGCGCGCGAGCTCGGGCAGCTTGTGCGTCTTGATGTGCGGCCGCAGCGCAACCCCGTGGTCGTCGCAGTAGGCCTGCATCCGGAAGACGTTCCGCTCGATCGCATCGAGGTCGCCCGTCAGCACGGGTGTCTCGAGCTCGGAGAGCCGCATCAGACGCTCGCCTGCGCGGACAGCACGCCGTCGCGCACTGCCGCCGTCGCGCGGACGGCCTGGGCTGCGATCCAATCCAGGTCGGCGTCCGACTGCGGTGCGACGCGCCCGACGAGATCGCTCCCGAGCGCGATCGCCGTCGCACCCGCCTTCAGGTAGGCCTGGACTTCCTCGATCCGGACACCGCCCGTCGGAATGAGGGCGATCGTGGGGAAAGGGCCGCGCAGGGCACTCAGGTACGAAGGCCCGCCGCACGACGCCGGGAAGAGCTTCATCACGCGCGCACCGGCTGCCGCCGCGGTCAGGATCTCGGTCGCCGTGAAGACGCCGGGCATCGGCTCGAGCCCGAGCTCGAGCGCGGTCTCGATCACCTCCGGGACAAGGCCGGGACTGACGACGAAGCGGGCGCCCGCGTCGGCAGCGGCTCGCACCTGCTCCGAGTCCACGATCGTGCCGACGCCGACCGTCCTTCCCTCGTCCGCGGCGGCCGCGACCGCTGCGAGAGCGCCGGGCGTGTCGATCGTCACCTCGACCTGCTCGATCCCACCGCGGACGAGCGCGGCCATGGCGCCCGCGACGTCACCGCCCTCGTGGAAGCGCACGATTCCGATCAGCGAGCCAGGGCCGAGCACGGACGCGTCAAGCATCGGCCGACGTTAACCCGGGCGATGTTGTAATGCAAGCATGTTGTAATTACAATATCCTGGTGAGCGAGACGGCCTCGGCGACCCAGGGCAGCACCGGGATCGCGGGCACGATCGACAAGGCCTCGCCGGTCCCGTTCTACTACCAGCTGCGCCAGCTGCTCGAGCGCGCGGTCGCCGGCGGCGTGCTCACCGCGGGCGAGCAGATCCCGACGGAGGCGTCGCTCTGCGAGCGCTACGACGTGAGCAGGACCGTCGTCCGCCAGGCGCTGAGCGACCTCGAGCGAACAGGGCTCGTCACTCGGCTGAAGGGAAAAGGGACGTTCGTCGCCCAGCCGAAGGTCTCGGAGTTCGTCGCGCAGTCGCTGACGAGCCTCCACGAAGACTTGAGCGCCCGCGGCGAGCGGTTGGAGACGAAGGTGCTGCGGCTCGAGGTGGAGCCTGTCTCGCCGCACGTCGCCGCGATGCTCGAGCTGCCGGAGTCGGAGCAGATCGTGCTCCTCGAGCGGCTGCGGTTCCTGCGCGGCGAGCCGCTCGTCGTCACGACCGCGTACATGCCGCATTCGCTCTGCGCCCCGATCCTGGAGCTCGACATGAGCGACCGCTCTCTCTTCGAGACGTACGAGCGGGAGCTCGGCCTCAAGCTCCACCGCGGCACGCGCGCGATGGAGGCACGGGCCGCGACGACCGAGATCGCGCACCACCTCGGCGTCCCTGAAGGATCGCCGGTGCTTGCCTTCAGCGGCGTCACGTACCTCGAGGACGGCACGCCGATCGAGTACTTCATCGGCCTGCACCGCGGTGATCGCAGCCGCTTCGAGACGGAGCTCTTCCGCCCCTCCGGCACGGCCGACCTGGCCGGCGCCCGCGCCGCTCACGTCGCCGACTGATGGAGAACGCACTCGAGCTCGGGCTGATCGGCTCGGCCTGGCACGGAACCACGCTGGGAGTGCTGGAGGGGATCGCGAAGACGAAGGAGATCGGCTTCGACAGCTACGACGTCTTCGAGGACCCGCTCACCACGAGCGACGACGAGCGCCGGCAGATCAAGGAGACCTGCGACGAGCTCGGGCTGCCGATCCGCTCCGCGGTCTGCATCGCGCTCGGCCTCGTCGACTTCGTGCCCTCCGTGCGCCGGTTCACGCTCGACCGCTGCAAGGCGTACATCGACCAGCAGGCCTACTTCGGCGGCCGCAACGTGCTGCTCGTCGCCGGCGAGTACTACTGCGACCTGCAGGTCTTCTCGAAGGAGCAGATCTTCGGGCTCGTCGCCGAGAACCTCCGCGAGCTCGCCGAGCACGCCGAGACGCAGGGGATCGAGCTGGCGATCGAGCTCGAGCCGTTCAAGCACGCCGTCGCGAGCAGCGTGCACGAGCTCGCCGACCTGATCCGGCTCGTCGACCACCCGGCCGTCAAGGCGAACGCGGACGTCTCGCACCTCCAGCTCTCCGGCGCGTCGTTCGACGACGTCGCGGTGCTGACCGGGATGATCGGCCACGTGCACGTCTCCGACTGCGACGGCAAGGTGCACGGCGACATGCCGCCCGGCCGCGGCGTGACGCCGATCAAGGAGTACCTGCAGGCGATCCTCGACACCGGCTTCACGGGCACGGTCTCCGTCGAGCTCGAACGCGTGCCCGAGCCCGACCGGATGGTCGAGCTGGTCGAGGAGTCGTATCGCGAGACCGCACGGATCCTCGCCGAGCTCGGCGCCCGCAACCCGACAGCGTGGCCGGTCCCTTCGACCTGACCGGTCGCCGCGCGCTCGTGACGGGCGGCGGCGGCGGGATCGGGCGCGGACTGGCGCGGGCGCTGGCCGACGCCGGCGCGAGCGTGGCCGTGCTCGGCCGCTCGGAGAGCGCGGACGAGGCGGCCGCCGAGCTGGGCGGCATCGCCGTGCGCGCCGACCTCTCGGACCGCGACGAGCTGCGCCGCGGCTTCGCCGAGGCTGTCGAGCGACTGGGCGGCCTCGACATCCTCGTCAACTCGCACGGGATCGGCCGCGCCTCCGACGCCGTCGATCACGACCTCGCCGACTGGGACGAGGTGATCGAGGTGAATCTCACCGCGACCTTCGAGCTCTGCCAGCTCGCCGGCCGGCTGATGGTCGCCCAGGGCAGCGGCAAGATCGTGAACATCGCGTCGGTGATGAGCTTCCAGGGCGGGTTCCGCATCTCCTCGTACGCCGCGAGCAAGGGCGGCGTCTCGCAGCTGACGATGGCGCTCGCGAACGAGTGGGCGCCGCACGGCGTCAACGTGAACGCGGTCGCGCCCGGCTACGTCAAGACGGCGCTGAACGCCCGCATCTGGCGCGACGACCCGGAGCGGACGGCGCAGATCGACGTCCGCATCCCGGCCGGCCGCTGGGGCGAGCCCGCCGACATCGGCGGCGCCGTCGTCTTCCTCTCCTCGGCAGCCGCGGACTACGTGCACGGCGTGACGCTGCCGGTCGACGGCGGCTGGCTCTGCCGCTAGTGGACAGCTCGATCTTCTGCTTCGCGACCGACCTCGCGGACGAGGGGATCGAGAACGTGCTGGACAACGTCGAGCAGCGCGGCGGGCTCGGCGGGATCACGGTCGCCGCCGCGTATCACGAGGGTCGCGACGTCTTCCCGCACAACCCGGTGCGCAAGGTGCGGTTCCTCGAGGGCGGCGCCGTCTTCTTCCCGCCCGGACCGGCGCTGCGCGCGGCGCGGCTGCAGCCGCCGGTGAGCGAGGTGGCGCACGTGCTGCCCGAAGCGATCGCGACCGCGGATCGGCGCGGGCTGGCCGTCCGAGCCTGGACCGTGTTCCTCCACAACGGCGCGCTCGCCGCCGCGTACCCCGAGTGCGCGCCCGAGAACGCGTTCGGCGACCGGTACGTGACCGAGCTCTGCCCGGCGCATCCAGACGCTCGCGCCTACGCCCGCGCGCTCGCGGCCGACATCGCGGCACTCGGCGTCGCCGGCATCTGCTCGGAGGCGCTGCACTACCTGGGCCTCGAGCACGGCTACGCGCACGAGCGCTACTTCGTCCCGCTCAGCGCGCGGGTGCGCTACCTCCTCGGTCTCTGCTTCTGCGAGCACTGCCTCGCCGTGGCGCGTGGCGCGGGGATCGACGGCGAGGCGGTGCGCCGGGAGGCGCGCGAGACGATCGAGCGTGCGTTCGCGGGCGACGACCCGGGCGGCGAGCCCGAGCGCGACGAGTACGCGCGCGTCCGCGAGCAGGTCGTCGTCGTCGCTCGTCGCCGAGGTGGCGGAGGCAGCGGGCGAGACGCCGTTCGAGTTCATCGAGCTCTCCGGCGCGGTGAAGGGCTACGCCGACGGCCGGCCCACAGGCGACCCGTCGCCGACGATCGCGTGGCAGCTGGGCGTCGACGTGAAGACGGTCGCAGCCGCCTGCGACGGCCTGCAAGCGATGGGCTATGCCGCCGACCCGGCCTGGGTCGCGCGCGACCTCGACACCTACGGCGAGAGCGCGGTCTCGGTCATCTTCCGCCCGTCGACGCCCGACTGCGACTCGGCCGAGGACCTGCGAGCAAAGGTCGACCTGGCGCGCGAGCGCGGGCTACGCCGCGTGGACTTCTACCACTACGGCCTGATGCGGCTGGACGCCCTGGACTGGATCCGCGAAGCCGTGACGCCCACATCTCAGCCTGGACGTTAGAACTCGGGCGAGAGCACGCTCGCTCAGGCGGGCGTCCAATACCCGTTAGCCTCATTGCACGAGCGTGTCAGAGGCGCCTCGCCGATCGCTGGTCAGCGACGTGCTCCCGGGGCGGAGGGAGCCGGAGACTCCGCTCGTCGGTACCGCGGCGCTGCGGCGATTCCACGGCTTCGAGCGCAGCGCGGAGGCGAGACTCGCGCGTCCGTCGCCGAGCACGGCGGGCACCGTGGGCGACGAGCACCCGCTCTGGGTTCGAGCGTCGAGCAGCGGCTTCAGCGTCGGATGACGGTCCGATGCGGTCAGCCAGACCGAGCGTGATGCTGTCGCGAGCTCGTCCCGAGTGCGCGCACCATCGGGCGCGCCACCGACGCACGCCGATCGACTTGTACGAGCTGAACGCGGTGCCATCCGACCGACTGCCGACATGGGCGCAGCGCAGGCAGCAGCCGTCTCGCGCGTCGCGTGGCCATGCGTCGAGCGAACTGGCCCAGCCGATCTGCATTGACGCCGCCAGCGCTCGTTGCAGTAGGCCAGTCCGGATCACCGCCTCGACCCAGCTGCGTCAGGGATAGCGCCAGATCTCGCCCGGCGGATCGGATCGTCAGCACAGCCGCTCACGGCTGCATCCAACCTGCCACGAGACGCCGTGACGGTCCGTGCACCAGCCGAAGCGCGGGCTGAATCCGTAATCGTCGAGTGGCATCAGAACCGATCCGTCGGTGCTCAGTTGGCCGAACAGATCGTCGACTTCATCTGGCGTGTCACACGTCACGAAGATTGACATCGACGGCGTGAAGCCGAACTCGTGGGCTGTCGGACTGTCGAAGGCGATGAACGGCCGGTTCGCCAGCGTGAACCTGATCGTTTGGCCGGGGCCGTCCGGACCGGTGACATCGGTGATCGTCGAGCTGGGAATCAGCTCGACGTATCGCTCGACGGCCTCGCGGGCGGAGCCGTCCTGAAACATGAGGTGAGTGGATACGTCGGTCATCGACGGAGTCTCGCAAGTCGCGTAGTCCGTCGGCGCCGTGGTTGATCTCTGAGAGTCCGGCGGGGAACGTCCACCGCTCAGGGAACATCTCCCTGTCGCACGTGAAGCGCCGACTCTTGCGCGAGACCGCGGAGCCGACTACGCGAAGAAGCGGCGCGGGTTCTCGAGCAGCATTTCGTCGATCTGTGCCTGCGTGATGCCTGCCTCGAGCAGCGCGGGGAGGATCGTCGTCGGTATGTGCAACCAGTCGGCGATCTCGCCCTCGAAGATCGGATTCCCGATCATGAAGTCGTGGAAGGCGCCGGCGTCGTGGCCGAGGTGGACCTGCCCGGCGTAACCCTCGGCGACCAGCGCGGTGAGCGTCCGAACGCGGTCGGCGTCGGGGTTGAAGTGCTCGATGTGGAAACGGTCGTGGCCGAGCCACGCGCCACTGTCGGCGATCGCGCGTTGGTAGTCGAGGTCGTTGCTATCGCCCATATGGGCGATCACGATCCGGTTCGGGGCGACGCCTGCGTTCAACAGGAAGTCGAGGGCGAGCCGGCCCGTCTGGTGCACCGCGTTCGTGTGCACCATTACAGGGGCGTCCATCTCGATCGACGCGGCGGCGACGCAGGAGAGGATGCGCGGGATGTCCCCGACGATGCCCTGTATCTCGACGCAGCACTTGAGGAACGCAGCCTTGATGCCGGTGTCGTCGATCTCCTCGCGCAGCTCGCGCACGAGCAGCTCGACGATCTGGTCGTCGCTCCGGTAGGCAAGGAACGGCGGGAGCTCGATGAAGGAGTAGATACCGGTTGCCACGACGATGTTCACGTCCACCTGCTCGTTGATCCGGGCGAGCCGGCGCACATCGCGGCCCCAGCCGATCGCGGTGGCGTCGACGAGCGTCTCGTATCCCGCTTCCCTCAGGCGCCGGAGCTTCGCGATCACATCGGCGACGCCGGCCTCCTCGTCCCAGTAGCGCGCGCCCCAGACGTGGCCGAAGTTGGCGAGCGCCTCGGGAGAGAGGAGCACGACGTGCTCGTGCATCAGCGTCCGGCCAAGCGCATCGAGCGCGACGGGCCCGCGGACCGTCTCGACGGTGCTGCGCGGAGAGACCATCGCGCCACTCTATGTCGCGGACACGCGACGGGAACGCTATGGATAGCGCACGCGATTGCTCAGGGGACATTCCCGGACGCCGGCCCAAGCGAGCGTCACGTGGCTGGCAGCTGGCGGTCCCCGTGGAAGACCGCTTCGACGTTGTTTCCGTCCGGGTCGAGGACGAACGCTGCGTAATACCCGGCGTGGTAATGCGGGCGAAGACCCGGCGCGCCGTTGTCGCGGCCGCCGGCTTCGACAGCGGCGCGATGGAACTTGTCGACGGTGGCTCGGTCGGCTGCAGCGAAGGCCACATGAACGGGAGCGGCCGGGGGTTCCCCTTCCCCGATCCAGAAATCTCCACCGCCCTCGATGGCGAACCCAGGCCCCTGCGAGCTCTCCACTACCTTCACTCCGAACGGCTCGAGGGCCCGCTCGTAGAAGGTGCGGCTGCGTCTCACGTCACGTACCCGCAGGGCCAAGTGGTCGATGAGGGGAAGCGTCACGGGCGGCGACACGCCCTCAATCCTAGAGCGCGACCTCCGGGGAACATTCCTGAACACCGGGGCAGGTGACGATTCGCCTCTTTGGCTTCACTTCAGCGAATCGCCCTAGGATCGGTTCATGGCCGAGTTCGTCCCGCCCGACTTCGATGTCCCGCTCGGACTCGAGACTTCCGAGTTCGTCCTCGAACCGCTTGGGCCCAAGCACAACGAGCACGATTACGACGCCTGGACCTCGTCCATGGAGCACATCGCGGAGACGCCGGGATTCCCCGACGGCTCTTGGCCGCGAGAGATGACGCGGGACGAGAACCGCGCCGACCTGCAGCGCCACGCCGACGACTTTCGCAACCGGACGGGGTTCACGTACACGGTGCTCGATCCGACGAGCCGTGACGTGATCGGGTGCGTTTACATCTACCCGCTGCCCGACAGCGACCACGACGCCCGTGCGCTCTCCTGGGTGCGGGCGAGCCACGCGCAGCTAGACACGCCGCTCTGGCGCGTCGTGAGTGAGTGGCTCGCGTCCGACTGGCCGTTCGGGAGCGTCGAGTACGCGCCGCGCACCTAGGCAGCCGTGCAGCTCGATTCACGGGCGATCTTTGCGATCCGCGATGATGGCCGCGTGACGCTTCAACGGATGGACAACGTCGGCATCGTGGTGGAGTCGCTCGATGCCGCTATCTCTTTTTCGCCGAGCTCGGCCTCGAGCTCGAGGGGCGAGCCATGATCGAAGGAGACTGGTCAGGGCGCGTCACTGGACTGCGCGACCAGCGCGTCGAGATCGCGATGATGCGTATGCCGGACGGCCACGGCAGGATCGAACTCTCGCGCTTTCTCACGCCGCCTACGGTCGCCGATCACCGGAACGCCCCGGTGAACGCTCTCGGCTACCTCCGCGTCATGTTCGCCGTGGACGACCTCGACGATACGCTCGCCCGGCTCCGCGAGCACGGCGCGCAGCTCGTCGACGAAGTGGTCCAGTACAAAGACGTGTATCGGCTCTGTTACATCCGAGGCCCTGAAGGGATCCTCATCGGGCTGGCCGAGCAGCTCGGCTAGCGGGTTGCCGTTCGTCGCGACGGGTAGTGCGCCCTCAGAGGTCGATCAGGAGAGCTCAGATCGGCACCTGCGACTGACAAGGAGAATCGAGATGGGAAAGCTGATCGCGACCACGCAGGCGACGGTCGACGGCGTCGTAGACCCGGTCGGCGAGTGGGTGCAGGCGGACGGAGACCACGGCGACTACTCGTTCGAGCGTCAGGCGAGATCCAGCGGGCTGGTGCTGGGCCGCAAGACCTACGAGGGGCTGGCGGGATACTGGCCGAGTCAATCGGGCAAGTGGGCGGACATGGTGAATCCGATGCCGAAGTACGTCGGCTCCAACACCCTGTCCGGAGAACTCGAGTGGAACGCGACCCTGCTCGAGGGAGACCTCCGAGACTCGATCCCGAAGCTAAAGGACGAGGTCGACGGTGACCTCTTCATGCACGGGAGCGGCGAGTTCGCGTACGCCCTCGCCGAGAAGGGCCTGATCGACGAGTACGAGGTCTACCTGAACCCCCTCGTCTGGGGCAAGGGGAACGTCCACGTGCTCGGAGACAGGGGAACCGTGCGGATGGAGCTCGACGACGTGAAGCGGTTCGACTCCGGAGTCGTACTTCTGACCTACTCCCCGAAGTCTGCGTGATTGCAGCGGCAAGAAGCACTGACGTGAGCGTCCCGTGACGATTCGGTATCGATCCAGTGTCGATTCTTCGGCGGCTCGTTCGTCCTATTGAATGAAGGGGCGGGGCCACCGCCTGAAAGCGACGAGAGGGGAAGGACATGGCAGGCCAGATGGTTCACGTCGAGCTTCCCGCGGGCGACACCGCGAAGGCCCGTGAGTTCTGGGGCTCGCTCTTCGGCTGGCAGTTCGAGGAGTATCCCGGGCCGACCGAGTACCACATGACCCGGTTCTCCGAGACGACCGGCGGAGCGATCTACGGCGCCGACGACGGCAAGCGCGGCGCGCGCGTGTACTTCGACGCCGACGACATCAAGACCGCGGCCGCGCGAGTCGGCGAGCTCGGCGGCGAGGCCGGCGAGCCGATGCCGGTGCCGAGCATGGGCTGGTTCGCGATCTGCAAGGACACCGAAGGCAACGAGTTCGGTCTCTGGCAGAACGATCCGGACGCGCCCACGCCCGAGGCGTAGATCGCTTTCAGTGCGGGCGGGGAACCGACGCGTTCCTCGCCCGCAAAGCCCGGCCGGCGAGCGCGCCGGTGTGCCGCCCGTCGTCGACGACCACCACGCCGTTCACGAGCACGTAGGGAACCCCCTCCGGCTGCCGGCGCGGGTCCTCGTAGGTCGCGGTGTCGCGGATCGTCTCGGGATCGATGCAGGTGACGTCGGCGGCCAGGCCGGGACGAAGCAGCCCGCGATCGGGAAAGCCGAGCCGCTGCGCGGACAGCGAGGTCATCTTCCGCACCGCCTGCTCCCAGCTGAGGATCCCGAGCTCGCGCACGTAGACCGCGAAGTAGCGTGGGAACGTTCCCCAGCCGCGCGGGTGCGGCCGGTCGCCGACGATGATCCCGTCGCTGCCGACCGTGTGCGACCAGTGCGCCATCGTCGCGCGCACGTTCTCCTCGTTGCCCGTGTGGGCGATGCACGAGACGGCGAGGTTCCGCTCGACGAGCAGCTCGCAGACGTAGTCGATCGGACGGGAGCCGGCCGCCGCCGCAGCTTCCGAGACCGGGCGTCCGTCGACGACGATCACCGACCAGTCCATCGGGATCTCGTGGAAGCCGTCGGAGCCCTCGTCCTCGATCTCCACCCGCAGCCGCTCGCGCAGCGCCGGGTCCCGCAGCCGCTCGATCGTCGCCGCGCTGCCGCCGACGTGCATCCAGCTCGGGAGGAACGCGGCGAGATACGTGGAGCCGGCGAGGTAGGGATAGGTGTCGAGCGTGACCTCGATCCCGTCGTCGCGCGCCTCGTCGATCAAAGCGAGCAGCTCGGGCGCCCGGCCCTTGTTGATCTCGTAGCCGAGGTGCGCATGCGCGAGGTGCAGGGGCACCCCGGAGCGGCGTGCGATCTCGATGCAGTCGGCGTACGCCTCGAGTGCGCGCTTGCCGTAGTTGCGGTGATGCGGCGTGTAGTAGCCGCCGTGCTCGCGGACGACCTCGAGCAGCGCGACGATCTCGTCGTCGTCGGCGTACATCCCGGGCGTGTAGGTGAGCCCGGTCGAGAGCCCGACCGCGCCATCCCGCAGCGCCTCGGCCAGCAGCCGCTTCATGTGCGCGAGCTCGTCCGCCGTCGGCGCCCGGTCGTCGGTGCCCATCGCGATCATCCGGATCGTCCCGTGCGGCGCGAGGTAGGCGGCGTTGACGGCGATCCCGTCCGCGTCGAGCCGGTCGAGGTACTCGCCGACCGTGCGCCAGCTCCAGTCGAAGCCGGGCGGGTCCTCGTTCCAGGCGGCGAGCTGCGCGCGCAGCTGCTCGAGCACCTCGTCGGTGACCGGGGCGTAGCTGAGCCCGTCCTGGCCGATCACGTCGAGCGTCACGCCCTGGAGCACCTTCGCCTCGTGCGGGGGATTCACGAGCAGCTGCAGGTCGGAGTGCGTGTGCATGTCGATGAAGCCGGGGCAGACGAAGAGGCCGTCGGCATCGATGACACGCTCCGCCGGCTCGTCGACGCGGCCGACATCGGTGATCCGGCCGCCCTCGATGCCGACGTCGGCGCGGTACCAGGGATTGCCGGCGCCGTCGATCACGCGGCCGCCCCGGATGACGACGTCGAGCACTAGTCCTCGTCGTCGGGCGAGAAGTTCGCGACGAGCTCGCGCGCCATCTGCGCGTTGCCGGCGAGCAGGCCGCCGTCGACCCGCAGCACGTCGCCGCTGATCCACGCCGCGTCGTCGGAGGCGAGGAAGGCGACTGCGTTCGCGACGTCCTCCGGCTCCCCCACTCGCCCCAGCGGGTACCAGCGGACGAGCCGCTCGAAGATCGCGGGCTCCTTGTCGATGCGCTCCTGCCAGAGCGGCGAGCGGATCGTGCCGGGCGCGATCGCGACGGCGCGGATCCCGTGCTTGCCGTAGCGCACGGCCATGCTGCGCGTGAGGCTGATCAGGCCGGCCTTCGCCGCGCTGTACGGCTCGTTCGCGAAGAAGGCGATCCCGTTCACGGACGCGATGCTCACGATCACGCCCGAGCCCTGCTCGATCATTCCCGGCAGGACGGCCTTCGAGCACAGAAACGCGGACTTGAGGTTGAGCTCCACGTCCGCGTCCCACTCCTCCTCGCTGATCTCGAGCAGGTCGTCGGCGAAGCCGCCGCCGGCGTTGTTGACGAGCACGTCGATCCGGCCTGCCGCCTCCACCAGCCGCGCCACGTCCGCGGCGACCGTGACGTCCGCCTGGACCGCGGTGCCGCCGATCTCCGCCGCCACCTCCTCGGCCCGCTCGCCGAGGAGATCGGCGACCACGACCGTCGCACCCTCGGCAGCGAAGAGCCGACACGTCGCGCGCCCGATGCCCGAGCCGCCGCCGGTCACGACCGCCCGCTTGCCGTCGAGACGACTCATCCCTTCAACGCTCCTTCCTGGAGTCCACGCATGTACCAGCGCTGCACGATGATGAACGCGATCAGGCCGGGCAGGATCGCGACCACGAACATCGCCGCCATCGTCGGCCACTGCCACTGGCCGAAGCCGGCGTTCGCCGCGGCGATCACGACCGTCAGCGGCCGCTTCTCCTGGTCGTTGGTGAGCGTGTTCGCCAGCAGCCACTCTCCCCAGGCCGCGATGAAGTTCGTGATCAGGACGACGATCACGCCGTTGCGGACGAGCGGAAGCATGATGCGGCGCAGGATCATGAACGAGCTCGCGCCGTCGACGCGCGCCGACTCGGGCAGCTCTTTCGGGATCGTCTCGAAGACGCCGCGCATGATGAAGATGCTGACCGCCAGCGCGAGCGTCTGGTACGGGAGGATCAGCCCCCAGGTGGAGTTGATCAGCCCGAGCCGGTCCTGGATCTCCCAGATCGAGATCAGACCCGTGACGCGGCTCGGCACGAAGAGCGACGCGACGAGGATTGCGAGCACGAGCCGCTTGCCCGGCGTCGGCAGGTGCACGAGTGCGTAGCCGGCGAGCACGGCCACCGTGGTCGTGATGACCATCGTGGCGAGTGTGAGGACGATGCTGTTCTGAACG
Organism: uncultured Gaiellaceae bacterium; assembly: GCA_963847255.1. Taxonomy (GTDB): domain Bacteria; phylum Actinomycetota; class Thermoleophilia; order Gaiellales; family Gaiellaceae; genus Gaiellasilicea. The sequence goes on along the minus strand of CAWJYW010000009.1, from coordinate 70,171 downwards.
TTCTGCCGCAGCGTGTCGACCGCGGTGAGGGCGTTGCGGTAGGAGCCGAACTCGAAGTCGTTCGGCCAGATGTGGTTCGTGTACGCATCCGGCAGCGACTTGATCGAGAGCAGGAAGACCCAGAAGAGCGGGAAGAGGATGATCACGCAGCAGAAGAGGAGGATCCCGTGCTTGACGATCGAGCCCCACGGGACCCGCCTGCGGCGCGGCCTCCGCCGGCGCTGTGTGGCCGCAATCGGCTCGGTCTCGACTCGGGTCGCCATCAGTCCTTGTTCCTGAACACGTAGAAGAGCCAGAGCACGACGACGAGCATTCCGACGTGCCGATCCAGCCGATCGAAGCCGCGTAGCCTCGGTTCTGGTCACCGACCTTGAAGGCCGTGTCCCACATGTACACCGTCCAGGTGTAGGTCGGCTTCGAGCGGTCGAAGCCGCCGGTGAGGATGTACTCGTCGATCAGCGCATACGCCGTGCCGAACCGGAGCACGACCAGCACGAGCAGGATCGGCCGCAGCCGGGCGAACGTGATCTTCCAGAAGATCCGCCATTCGCTCGCGCCGTCGACGCGCGCCGACTCGTACAGCTCCTTCGGGATCGTCGAGAGACCGGCGAGATAGAACATCGTGTGGAAGCCGAGCCCCCACCACCACTCCATCAGCGCGAGCGAGAGGAAGGTGGTGTTCGTCGAGCCGAGCCAGGTCGGCTGGTTCTGGATGTCGTAGACGTGGAAAACGTCGACCAGGAAGTAGTTGATCGGGCCGATTCCGTTCGAGTACATCCACACCCAGAGGATGAAGATCAGCGGGCCCGGAATCATCGCCGGGATCAGCAGGATCAGCCGGTACGTCGTCGCGAGCTTCTGGTTGCGGACGCGGTCGACGAGCACCGCGACGACCATCGGCAGAAACACCATCCCCGGCAGGAAGATCGCGGTGAAGATCGCGGCATGCCAGAGCCCGGTGCGCACGAGCGGGTCCTGCAGGGCGTTGACGTAGTTCTCGAACCCGATCCACTTCGCCGACTCCGGCGAGTCGTCGAGCAGGAAGCTGTAGTTCGTGAACGAGATCCAGAGCGCCCGGACGATCGGCAAGAGCTGCCAGCCGACGAAGAAGACGAGCGCCGGGATCAGGTACGGCCACGTCCGCGCGAAGCGCGTCGTCGAGCGCCGGATCGTGTGGAAGCTGGAAGGCGGCCGGACGGTGGCTGCTCTACTAGCCACCGCCCGACCGCCTTACCCTAGGAGGGAACAACACTGGCTCCGGGGGGATGTGTTACCCCCTCCGGCTCTTCTTCACCTCGGCCAGCACGAGGGCCTTCGCCTTGGCGAGCGCCTTCTTCGCGTTCTTCTCGTCGCCCTTGAGGTACGCCTCCCAGCCGGGCTTCCCGATCACGAACTGGTTCAGGCCGAACTTGTGCGTCTTGATCGCCTTGCTCGTCGCGAGCTCCTTGCGAACCGTGAACGCCCAGTCGGCCATCCAGGAGGGTGGCGACTTCGTCCACTTCGCCCAGTCGGACTTGTACGGAGAGAGCTGCCCCGACGCGCCCCGGACATCCTTGCCGAGAGCGTGCTTCCAGACGCGCACGTCCCGAGTGAGGTACTCCATGTAGGCGGCCGCCTGCTGCTTGTTCTCGCCCGTACTTGAAGAGCGCCGCGCCCGTGTTCCAGAACACCGTGCCGCCTCCGCTCCTCGCCTTCGGGAGGCCGGCGATGTGCAGCTTCGAGGGGTCGGGCCACGTGCCGGCGAAGCGCGTCGGCGCGTTCTGGTACTTGATGTAGTAGGCCGCCTGGCGCGCGGAGAACGCTTCCTCGTCCGGCGTGATGTTGACGCCACCGTCGGTCTTGCCTTCCTCGAGGATGTTCTTCGGCGCGACCTCCATCAGCCGCTTCATGATCTCGAGGGCGTTCACGGCCGCGTCGCTCGTGAAGTCGAAGAGACCGGCCGGTGTGTAGACGTTCGTGCTGAACGTGTGGGCGATCGGCGCGAGCGAGCGCCAGCCGTGCGCGTCGAACACGGCACCGTAGGGCGCCGCCTTCGAGCTGACGACCTTCTTCGCGTTGGCGATGAACCCGTCCCACGTCTTCGGCGCCTGGTTCGGATTGAGACCCGCCTTCTCGACGAGGTCGCCGTTCCAGGCCTGGATGATGATGTCCAGCAGGAACGGGAACGACCAGATGTGGCCCTGGTAGGTCGCCTCCGCCCGGATCGACGGGATCAGGTCGTTGAGCACCGACTTCGGGATGTACTTGTCCCACGGCTCGATCGTGCCCGCCTCGATCAGCGCGGCCATCTCGACGAACGGCGTCATGCCGACGTACACGTCCCACGTGCTCTTCTTCTTCTTCGCCTCGGCGACGAAGCGTTCGATCCCGAAGCCCGCGACCGGCGCGATCTTCGCGTCCAGCTTGTGCGTCTTCGCGTAGTCCTTGTTGACGTTCTTCGGGATGACGGGGTAGTTGTCGTAGATCCACTGGTAGAAGGTGGGCGTCAACGACCGCGCTTCCATCCCCGCGAGCGCGGTCCCTGGGCCGAAGAGCGCCGACACCCCGGCGATCCCTACGCCGGCGGCGGCACCTCGCTTCAGCACGTCCGCCCGTGTGATTCCCGACTCGAGCTCCTCGGCGAGAAGCTCTTCGAACACGTCCCGGTCGTCCATGGTTCTCCCTCCTGCTCCCTTGGCTTCCCTTGACTGAGGCCGAAAGCGAGGCGAACGTAACATGGTCGGACGATGTAATGCAAGTATGTTGTAATGACAACTTCGCGGGTGCATACTCCCACCTCGTGAGCACCTCCACAGGCTCCCCCGCGTCCGTCACCTTCGACCGCGTGACGAAGGTCTACGACGATGTCACGGCAGTCAACGACTTCTCGCTCGAGGTCGCCGCGGGCGAGTTCATGGTCTTCGTCGGCCCTTCCGGTTGCGGCAAGACGACCGCCCTGCGGATGGTGGCCGGCCTCGAGGACATCGACGCCGGCGAGATCGCGATCGGAGACGAGATCGTCAACGAGCTCGACTCGCGCCGGCGCGACGTCGCGATGGTCTTCCAGAACTACGCGCTCTATCCGCACATGACGGTCTTCGAGAACATCGCCTTCGGACTCCGTGCGCGCCACGCTCCGAAGTCCGAGATCCGAAGGCGCGTCGAGAGCGCGGGCCAGGCGCTCGGCCTGGCCGACCTGCTGCAGCGCAAGCCACGCCAGCTCTCCGGCGGCCAGCGCCAGCGGGTCGCGATGGGCCGCGCGATCGTGCGCGAGCCGCGGGTCTTCCTGATGGACGAGCCGCTGTCGAACCTGGACGCCCGCCTGCGGGTGCAGATGCGCGCGGAGGTCGCCCGCGTCCAGCGCGAGCTGGGCGTGACGACGATCTACGTCACGCACGACCAGGTGGAGGCGATGACGATGGGCGACCGGGTCGCCGTGATGCGCGGCGGCGTGCTGCAGCAGACCGGCGATCCGCAGGTGGTCTTCGACCGGCCGGCGAACCTCTTCGTCGCGAGCTTCATCGGCAGCCCGCCGATGAACCTCGTCGAGGCGCAGCTGGCGGAGAGCGGCGACGGCCTCACCGTCCACGTCGGCGAGCAGGAGCTTCCGATTCCCGCCGAGATCGTGGCGGAGCGGCCCGGGTTGCGGGCGTACGCCGGGCGCACGATCGGCCTCGGAGTCCGGCCGGAGCACCTGCGCGAGGCAAACGGCGACGGCGGTGCGCGCCTGCGCGGCGCCGTGCGTGCGACGGAGGCGCTCGGCTCCGAGTTCCTCGTCCACCTCGAGGTCGCGGCCGAGCCCGTGCTCACCGAGGAGGTGCGCGAGGTCGCCGGCGACGTCGACGCGGCAGCGCTCCAGCGGCTCGAGTCGGAGGCGATGGAGCGGCGGACGGTGCTGATCGCGCGGCTCGAGACGCAGCGCCGGCCCGCGGTCGACGCGCCGATCGAGGTCGCCGTCGACACGCGGCGGCTCCACTTCTTCGACCTCGACAACGGGATCGCGATCTACGACCTGACGTGAAGGTCCTCACGCTCGGCGAGTCGATGGCGCTGCTCGACCCGCTGGAGGACGGCGAGCTGCGGCTCGGCATGCCGCTGACGCTGCGCTTCGCGGGCGCCGAGTCCAACTTCGCGATCGCCCTCGCCCGGCTCGGCATCGAGGTCGCCTGGATCTCGAGGCTCGGCCGCGATCCGTTCGGCGACCTGATCCTCGCCGCCGTCACGGGCGAAGGCGTGGAGACGCGCTGGGTGCAGCGCGACGACGCGCCCACCGGCCTCTTCTGCAAGTGGCGCTCGGAGGGAAAGTCGCACGTCACCTATCGCCGCGCCGGCTCGGCCGCCTCGCGACTGCGGGTCGGCGACGTGCCGGACGAGGCGCTCGACGGCGTGCAGGTCGTCCACCTGACCGGGATCACGATGGCGATCTCCGAGAGCGCCCGCGAGCTCGTGCTCGACGTCGCGCGGCGAGCGAAGGAGCGCGGCGCGACGGTCGTCTTCGACCCCAACTTCCGCCCCGCGCTCCCGGACACGCCCGACGCCGCGGCCGCTCGGCAGCACGCGGTCCTGGAGCACGTCGACTGGTACCTCTGCGGCGAGGGCGAGGCCGAGCTCCTCTGGCCGGACGGCGAGTATCCCGGTCCCCTCCGTGATTCGCGTCGGTGCGCGAGGCGCGATCGTCGACGGCGTCGAGGTGCCCCCGCCGCGAACGGCGTCGGTCGTCGACGAGGTCGGCGCCGGCGACGCGTTCGCCGCCGGCTTCGTCTACGGCCTGCTGGAGGGCTGGAGCCCGGCGGAGTGCGCGCGAGCCGGCAACGTCATCGCCGCCGGTGCGCTGGCCGGGACCGGCGACTGGGAGACGCTCCCGCGCCTGGAGGACGTGCGCTCGGACCTCCTCACTCGCGCTCCCTGAAGATCTTCCCGGGGTTCAGGATCGAGTGCGGGTCGAGCGCCGCCTTCACGACTCTCATCACCTCGATCGCAGGTCCGTGCTCCTGCTCGATGTACGCGATCTTGCCGTGGCCGACGCCGTGCTCTCCGGTCGTCGTGCCGCCGAGAGCGAGCGCCCGCTCGACCATCCGCCCGTTCAGCCGGCGCGCCTCGGCGATGTGGCTCGCGTCGTCGGGATCGATGAGCAGGGTGACGTGGAAGTTCCCGTCCCCCACGTGGCCGACGATCGGCGCCTCCAGGAACGAGGCGTCGAGATCGCGCTTGGTCTCCACCAGGCACTCGGCGAGGCGGGAGATCGGGACGCACACGTCGGTGATGAAGCCCTTGGCGCCCGGAACGAGGTGCAGCGCGGCGTAGTACGCGTCGTGCCGCGCGCGCCAGAGCGCGTTGCGCTCGTCGGTGCTCGTCGCCCAGGCGAACCCCGTCCCGCCGTGCCCGCCCGTGATCTCCGCGAGCGCCTCTGCCTGTTCCTTCGTCCCCGCCTCCGAGCCGTGGAGCTCGATGAACAGCGTCGGCACCTCTGGGAGCTCGGTGCCCGAGTAGCTGTTGCACGCCCGCACCTGAACCTCGTCGAGCAGCTCGATCCGCGCCACCGGGATCCCGAGCTGCACCGTCTCGATCACCGAGTCGACCGCTCCCTCGATCGTCTCGAACGCGCAGGTCGCCGACGCGATCACCTCCGGGATGCCGAAGAGCCGGAGCGCCACCTCGGTGATCACCCCGAGCGTCCCCTCGCTGCCGACGAAGAGCCGGGTCAGGTCGTAGCCGGACGCCGACTTCCGCGCCCGGCCGCCGGTCCGGATGATGCGGCCGTCGCCGAGGACGACCGTCAGGCCGAGGACGTTCTCGCGCATCGTCCCGTAGCGCACCGCAGTCGTTCCCGACGCGCGGGTTGCAGCCATGCCGCCGATCGTCGCGTCCGCTCCCGGGTCGACGGCGAAGAAGAGGCCCTCCGGCGCCAGGCGCTGCGCGAGGGCGAGTCGGGTCAGCCCGGCTTCGACGCGGCAGTCGAGGTCCGAGCTGTTGACCTCGAGCACCTTGGTCATGCCGGTGAGATCGATGCTGACCCCGCCCCGCAGCGCGCCGACGTGGCCCTCGAGCGACGTCCCCGCCCCGAACGGGATCACGGGAACGCCGGCGGCCGCGCAGGCGCCGACCACGTCCGCCACCTCCTCGGTCGACTCCGCGAAGAAGACGGCATCGGGAGGAGCCGAGGGGTGGTACGACTCGTCCCGCCCGTGCTGGTCGAGGATCGGACTCGCTCGTGGAGACGCGCGTGTCGTAGCGCGTGCGGAGCTCCTCGATGACGTTGGCGGACCCCTCATGCATCTCGCGTCAAGTCTCGCAGCATGACAACATCCGCGAGTCGTTCTCGAAGCGGAAGGAGTGGAGCATGGCCGACAGCGTCTATCGGGTCACAGAGGTGATCGGAGTCAGCAGCGAGTCGTGGGAAGCAGCCGCCCGTACCGCCGTGGAGACCGCGGCCAAGACCGTCCGCGACCTGCGGGTCGCCGAGGTGAGCCGCCAGGATCTGACGATCGAGAACGGCAAGGTGACGAGCTACCGCGTGCGGCTCTCGATCTCGTTCAAGTACGACACCGGCGACTGACGGCCTCGACGTCGCCTCTCGCGCCCAGCGAGACCCGGCTCGGTCGAACGCGGCTCCTTGTCGTCCCTGAGCTCCGGCTCGAGGTAGTTCTCCGGCTCGACGAAGACCTTCCGGTTCGCCTCCCAACGCGGAACCTCTTCACCACGTCCAGTCCACGGTGCAATTGTAACGCGTATTTCAATCAATTACTTGACAGCGCCGCGAGAAGTCGGCACACTCTTTGGCTTCGTCGCCGGGCATCCCGCCCGGCTCAAGCGGGAAAGGAGGTCAGTATGAGAAACGCATCGGTTATCAGCGTCGGCTGGCCTCTCGCGTTCACGGCGTAGACTGCCGGCCCCGCAAGCGCCTGCTTCGCTGAACTGCAGGCGAAAAAGAAAGACGTAATTCCACACGCCCTGTTACAGGGTGCCGGACATCGACGCCGGTAAATCGACCAGGAAAGGATGGCTCATTCGTGAGCAGCGAACTCGTTCGCACTTATACGGCCCGACTCGAGCGACCGACCAAGAACGAGAGGAGGAAACGCCATGATGCATCACGACGTACTTCTACAGCTGACCCATGACCGCTGTGAGCGGCTGCAGCGCGAGGCCGAGAATCGGCGCCTGGCCATGCAGGTCCGCGAACAGCGGCAGCGACGCTTGCGCCGCCGGGCTCTGCGCGTCAAGCGCGAGCTGGCCGCCTAGGCCATGCGGCACGCAACGCACCGCCGCGTGCCTGGAGGTTGACGAGAGCACGATTCGTCGGCTCCAGGCACGCGGCCAGGCCAAGACCGGGATAATCGGCCCGAAATCCGAGAGAGGAGCCGCAATGCCCGCCGACCCGATTGCACCCTTCCCGCTCGTCCGCCGCGGCGACAGGATCTTCCCCGTGCGCCCGCTGCAGCAGCTCCTGCGCGCGCGTAACCACCCCGTTGCGGTGGATGGGATCTTCGGCCCGAACACCGAGTCCGCAGTGAAGGCGTTCCAGCAGAGCAAGGGCCTCGCCGCCGACGGCATCGTCGGCCCGCAGACCTGGGGCAAGCTCGTCGTCCAGATCAAGAAGGGCAGCACCGGAGACGCCGTGCGCGCGCTCCAGGAGGTCATGAAGTTCCACGACCAGTCGGACGGCGAGGGCCCCGGAGTTCAGATCGACGGCATCTTCGGCCCGCGCACCGATGCCTTCGTGCGCGGCTTCCAGACCGCCGTGGGGACACCGTCCGACGGCATCGTCGGCCCGATCACCTGGCGCGCGCTGGTCAGCGGCATGCTGTCCGGCTGAGTCACAGTGGCCGCGCCAGAAGGCGTGCGACGTTTGGACCGTTCGGTATCGGGCCCACAACGGTCTGGCTCGAGAGGCCCACATCGCCTTGCCGCGCGACCTCGGATCCGGCGAACAACCCGCCGGTGCCGCTGATCATCTCGCCGCATGGGCGCGGAATCGACGGGTCGCGCGGACCTCAGCTTCTGGGGCGAGCCTGCCTGCCCGCGGCCGTTGCGCGGTGATCAGCCCCGGAAGGTCACGACGCTCAGTGGGATGCCGCCTCGACGATCTCGCGACGGCAGACGTCGCGAAGACGCGTGCCTGGTGCGATCCGGCCGCGTCACGAGGCCGCGACGCTCCTGCTGGTCGCTCGCTTCGACCACCGGCCTCGCGCGATTCGGACGCCAGCACGCGCCGGACTTCGCGACGCTCCGCAGAGTTGAGCTCGGCGAATCGACGCGGCCGGAGGCACCCGGTCCCAGAACGTCCAGTTCCAGCCGGCGTTCGCGTCCGGCGGGTGTCGTCGACCTGGCCGACGAGGTGGCCGCCGGAGAACAACCAGCCCGGCGGCGCGCCGTTGACGATCGCCGGGTAGGCCGAACCGCTGGTCGTGCAGGACTCGGGAGCGCGGCGACGAGCGCCGGGCTCGGCTCGCGGGAGACGGAGACGATGCCGCTCCACAGCGATCTGCAGCGTCATCCAGACGGCTTGCGGGCCGGCCGCCGTTCAGCAGCATCCCGTCGGCACGTTTCCGACCACCGCGGAGATCCGTGTTCGCCGTGCCGGAGTGGGTGCCGGGCGGGACGACCGACCGGAGGTGTCGGCGCCGGTGAGGTCGCACCGGTTGCGATAGGGCGGCGGCTGAGGAGGCCAGGCTGCCGGGCGCGTGCGGAATCGACGCATCGGATGGCTCGGGTCGAGCGCGCGTGATCGCGCTGGTAGCGGCGGACGAGGCCCGGCACGTCCAGATCGAGTTCCACGCCACCGGAACGGGGTGCGGCGGATCGCTCCTGAACCCGCTTCGGCCGGGCGGGAGGCTGAAGCCCTACGTCGACACGGCGGCGCCGATCATCCACGATGTCCGCTTCTACACACCCGCGACGCCGGCCTGGGGCCGGCGGGTGACCGGCGTTGCGCAGCTGCCACCGGCTGGGCGCCGGCTCGACAAGTCGAGCCTGACCGGGATCGTGGACATCAGGGCGCGGGTGAGCGATCCGCAGTCGTTCGTCGGCTGGTTCCGCAACGTCTCTCTGCTCGCCGCGCCGCACCACCCCTATCGGATCGGCCTGCTGCTGATCGCGCGCCCGAGCGAGCGAGTCGTGCTGCGACGCACCGTCTACATCGCCGCCGCGCAGATCCCGATCGCAACCGGTCAGCACTATGCGCCCGGGACGAAGCAGAACCATCCCGCCCAGCCTGCCCTCGACCGAGGGATCCGGGCGCAGGCGAATACTGGTTCCGGCTCTTCCAGAAGCCGTACTGGAACACGACGCGCGTGAAGAACGGCCGCTACCTCCTCGTCGTCCGAGCCTGGGACGCGGCCGGCAACCGCGCGCGCAAGGACGTCGAGATCGCGATTCGGAACCCGCCCGTCTGAGATGAGCTACGGCTGGCCCGTGAAGCCGTTCGACGAGCAGCACGCGGTGCGCGGGTTCTTCTGCGATCCGCGCATCGGAGCGAAGGGCAGCAAGGCGTTCCACTTCGGCATCGACGTCTCCGCGCCGGACGGGACGCCCGTCTACGCGGTCGCGGGCGGCAAGGTGCACTTCGAAGGCGGCCAGAACATCGGGATCGTCACCGGCAGCGGCCGCTCGCACGGCTACTGGCACATCGTGCCGCGCGTCCGTCATGGCCAGCGGGTGAGGAAGCACGCCCTGCTCGGCCACATCGCGCGGAGCTGGGGCCACGTGCACTTCGCCGAGCGCGTCGACGGCAAGTACTGGAACCCGCTGCGCGCAGGCGCGCTGACGCCCTTCCACGACTACGGCGCGCCGGTGGTCGACCTGATCGTCGCCGAACGCGCCAGCAGGCGGCTCGACCCGAGGGTCCTGACGGGCGTCGTGAACCTGATCGCGGTCGCGCACGACAACCCGCCGATCTCCGCACCGCCGCCGTGGCGTGGCCTGCCCGTCACACCGGCGTTCGTGCGCTGGCGGCTCGTGCGCGACGGACGTGCCGTGATTCCGTGGCGCGTTGCGGCCGACTTCCGCACCGAGCTTCGCACCGAGTTCCGGTTCAACGAGATCTACGCGGCGGGAACGCGCCAGAACCATCCGAACGCACGCGGCCGCTATCGCTTCTGGCTGATCCGCGGCTGGGACACGCGCCGTCACCGCGACGGCCGGTACCGGCTCGACGTGGAAGCAGCTGACATTCGGGGAAACGCCTCGCGCGGGCACCTCGAGCTCGTGCTTGTGAACGACGAGGTCTAGGCGGTGACCGGGACCCGGCGGCTGCGGATCGCGGCAGTCGCGCTGATCGTCGCCTGGTTCTTCCTGCCCGGGCTCAAGGACTGGATTCCGATCTGGATCCCCTTCCTCGCCTACGCCGCGCTCGAGCTGAACTTCCTCATCGCCGGGCTGCGCGAGCCGCACGTCCCGGCGACGCGCGGGCGGATCCCGCAGACCTCCGACATCGACGAGCTCGGAGGCGAAGGGTGGCTCGAGCCGATGCTCGTCCGGATCGAGGGGCAGGACGTCTGGATTCCGGCGGGCGGCAAGAGCGACGAGGAAGTCCAGGAGCTGATCGAGGAGAGCCGCGAGCGGCTGCTACAGGGAGAGCCGGCGCACAGTCTCTGGCCGCAGCCGCCGAGGGCCGTTGTTCCTCGTCGCCAGCGTCTCCTTGCCCGGCTCGAAGGAGTCGCGGTAGTCGCAGCGCTCGCGCTTCGTCCTCTTCGTCCTCGTCCCCGACCGGGGCTGGGACGGGCTCGACAAGGCCGACCAGGCGGCGACCGAGACGATGCTCTCGTTCGAGGCGGCACGGATCGCCGGGCACGCGGCGGACGTCCACTGCGACGCCAGAGGCGAGGCGGTCGGGATCGTCCAGCACGCCGACGGGATCGCCGAGGTCGGCGGCCGGAACGCCTACCTGACGCCGGACATCTGCTACCGGCTCTACCGGCTCAAGTACAAGGACGACGAGGGCCCGTTCAGCCAGACCGCGCGCGCGATCGCCGTTCTCGCCCATGAGGCGTGGCACCTCCACGGCGAGACGGACGAGGGAGTCACCAACTGCTACGCCTTCCAGAGCGGCGTCGCGCTCGGCCGGCGGCTGGGTCTGTCGGAAGGCACCGCGGCGCGGATGATGCGCCAGCAGCTCGCCGACAACGCGACGTACGGGCGCTCAGCCCCGGAGTACCTCGTCCCGCGGGAGTGCCGGAACGGGGGCAGCCTCGACCTCGCGCCCGGCAACAGTCGGTTTCCGTGACCCGCGGAGCAGCACGAAGCCGACGAGAACGATCAAGGCCTCGACGAGCGTGATCGCGAGCCTGTTCAGGATCGTGGCCCCGAGCGCGACCGATTCGGTGACGACCGCGAGCATCAGCCCGTACATCGACGCTTCGCGGACGCCGAGCCCCGAGGGGGCGAAGACCGCGAGCACGGCCACGATCGCACCGACCGCGGCGACGCCGCCGAGGTACGGGATGGAGGAGACCGGCGGGTCGCCCCCCACCGACCGCAGCATGAAGAAGAGACCGGCGCCGCCGAGCGGCCAGGTGAGCGCGTAGAAGCCGAGCAACTCGAACGCCGTTCGCGTGGGAAGCGGTGTCACCTCATCCGCACCGAAGGGACGCAGCAGCCGGCTCGCGACCTTGCCGAACACCGGTGGGTAGAGCAGGAAGGCGACGACGACCGCAAAGGCGGCGACCGGCAGCAGCGGCACGTCGGCGCCGCCGATGATCACGAGCCCGACGACGAAGACGATGACACCGGCGACCGCCGAGAGCCCGGCCTCGAGCAGGATCGTCGCGAGCACGACCGGCGTGTCCTTGACGCCGAAGCGCCGCAGCGCGACGACGCGCGCCGTCGGCGTCCAGACGCCGCCCGGGATGTACTTCGCAAGCATCGAGAGCATCTCGGACTGCAGCGCGACGTGATACGGAACCCGGATCCCGTACGCCGCGAGGATCCGCATCCAGCCGAGCACGAAGACGAGGTAGTAGGCGGCGACGATCGCCGTCCCGATCGCGAAGTCACTGAGATCCGCGTCGCCGGAGCAGAGGCTTGGCCTCCGCCCACACGTCGCGCAGCGCCCACCAGAGCGCGCCGAGCAGAATCGCGAGCCCGATCAGCTCGAGCGTCACGTAGACGCGCTTGTTGCGAAGCGGCGCCGCGAGGCGCTTCAGGGTCTCTTTGCTCACTCCTTCAGCCTACGCGCCGGGCCTACGAGAGCAGTTCCGCCGACGGAACCGCGGCGGCGAGCCGACGGTCGGCCGTGACGAGCACGGCGTCGAGTGATTCGGCGAGAGCTGCGTACGTGCCGTCGTAGGCGGAGAGCCCAAGATCGAAGCCCGCGCCGAGGGCGGCCGGCGCGAGCTCGGACCCATGCAATCGCAACGGCACCCCGCGGAGCGCCTCAAGTGCGCTGGTGGCGTCCGCGAAGCTCAGCGCGCCTGCTCGGATGTACCCCAGAAGCGCGTTGGCCACTTCCGTGAATGCGAGCGTCGCCGTGTGCCCCTGGACCATTCCTTGATCGACGGCGGCGACCCACTCTGCTGCCTCACCGCGTGGCTCAACAACTGACCGAACGAGCACGCTCGCGTCCAGGACGGCCGTGTTAGCGGCTGTCACGATCCGCGCGGATCAGATCTTCCGGCTTCGGCGCATCGGGTGGAAGTCGAACACGATTGGCGATCTCGGCAAGTCGCCGAGTCATCTCGCCTCTCTGCCGATGGCGAGCGGCCCGTTCCTCGAGGGTTGCTACGAGCTCCGCATTGAGTGAGCGATCGTTCTCGCGCGCTGCCTCCCGCAACGCTGCAAGAACGGCCTCGTCGACATCGCGGATGTGAACCGCATGGCATCATGATCACTTCGATGTTATCCGACTGTCGATGCATCACTCGGCGAGCTCGACGAACCGGCAGAGCGCGTTCGCGAGCCGCATCTGCGGGATCGAGCGGCAGTTGACCTCGAGCAGCCGCGGGCTCGCGACGAGGTAGGCGAGGCAGCGCGCGCGCGAGATCGCGACGTTCAGCCGGTTGCGCGAGAGCAGGAACTCGAGCCCGCGCGGGACGTCCTCCCCGCTCGAGCTCCCCATCGAGTAGATGACGACGTCCGCCTCCTGCCCCTGGAACTTGTCGACGGTGCCGACGCGGATGCCGGGCAGCGCCTCCTGGAGCGCGTTCACCTGCGCGTTGAAGGGCGAGACGACGACCACGTCCGTGATCCCGGCCGCGCGCAGCCGCTCGACCTCGGCGCGCACGATCGCCACCTCCTCCGGCGACTCCTGCCGGTGCCCGTCGTGCTCGACCGCGAGGTAGCGCAGCCCCGTCCCGAGCGGCGTCGTCCGCCCCGCCGCGACCGGCGCCGGCTCGAGCCGCCCCTCGTAGAACTCCTCCGAGATGTAGGTGCAGATGTCCGGATGGAGCCGGTAGGTGCGCTCGAGGAAGAGGCCGCGGTCGGGCGGAACCGTCGCGTCGTCTCCGAGCAGGTGCCGCAGCACCGAGTGAGCCGCTGCCGAACGGGTGCGTGCCCTGGATCACCTGGTCGAGCTGCTGCGGGTCGCCGACGAGCACGACGTTCCGCGCCGCCGTCCCCATCGCGAGCGCGTCGGCGAGCGAGACCTGCCCGGCCTCGTCGATGAAGAGGTAGTCGAGCGTGCTGTCGTTGTCGGGATCGGAGAAGAGCCAGGCGGTGCCGGCGGCGAGGTCGCAGTCGACGCACGCGGCCGATGTCTCGACGCTCTCGATGTGCGCGCTCGCGTACTGCGACTCGGGGTTGCCGGCGCTCGCCTTCTTCAGCCCGCGGTAGTCGAGCCCGAGCTCGGCGGCCGCGTCCTCGACCGCGTCGAGCAGGTTGTGGATCGCCTTGTGGCTCGTCGAGGCGACGCCGACGCGCTTGCCGTTCGCCATCAGGTGCGCGATCAGCCGGCCGGACGCCCACGTCTTCCCCGAGCCGGGCGGCCCCTGGATGACGAGGTGGCGCTCGTCGAGCGAGAGCACGAGCTCCTTCATCTCGTCGAGCTCGGAGGTCTGGACGGGCCGGTCGAACGGCTCGCGGCGGAGGATCGACTCGAGCGCGGGGTAGCGCCGGTCGCCGGCGAGGAGCGAGCGGCCGAGCCGCATCAGCGCGTCCTCCTGATCCCGCGTCAGGTACGGGCTGCCCGGGATGAGCCCCTCCGGCAGCGGCACGTCCTCGAGCGACGGCCCGCGCTTGAGCATGAGCCGGCGCGCCTCGCGGTCGAGCTCGATGACCTCCCCCGCGCCCTCGCGAGTCGCCGGATCGATCACGCCTTGCCCGTGCCGGATCTTGTGCTCCTGCGCGGGGATAGCTGAGCACGTACGCCTGTGACTTCTTCACCGGCTCGGGCCCGCTGACGAGCTCGGTCCGGCCGATCGACTCCGCGTCCTCGACGAGCTCCGCCGGCGTCATCTCGATCCGGTCGAAGAAGGCCCACCAGATCGGCTTGCGCTCGCGGTCGTGGTAGTCGAGCAGCTGCGCGGCGAGCTCCTCGCCGGCGTCGAGCAGCTGCGCGCGGAGCTCGGCGCGCACGGCCTTCACCTCCGGGATCGGCTTCAGCTCCTTCGGCTCGGGCAGCGGGAACGGCCCGAACTGCGCGAGCGCCTCGTCGCGCCGCTCGAGCAGCCAGTCGCGCAGGAGGCGGGTCGCGATGCAGTCCTCGTGGTTGTACTCGTCGATCTGGCGCAGGAGCGAGTCGTCGCGCGTCTGCATCCACTGCTCGAAGATCACGATCGAGGCGCCGCCGTCCTTCACTTCCGCCTTCCGCTCGAAGTCGAGGAAGGCCTCGAGCTCCTTCAGCCCGTAGCCCGGCCGCGAGGCGCGGAGGCCGTTGCGGACGACGCGGTAGAGGTCGACGAAGACCTCGCGGCGGAGGAGGTCGTCGAGCTCGCGCTCGCGGGTGCCGTAGCGGCCCATCAGGCGCTTGAGCGCGGTGATCTCGTAGGGGGCGTAGTGGTAGACGTGCAGGTCGGGGTAGCGCGCGAGCCGCTCGTGCACGAGGTCGACGAAGGTCTCGAACGCGATCCGCTCGGTCTCGTGGTCGTGCGCGTGGAGCGGCTCGAAGTTGCCGTCGACGTCGAGGATCCCCCAGAGGTACTCGAGCGAGCCGTCGGCGTCCCAGAACGGGTTGCCCTCGAAGTCGAAGAAGAGGTCGCCGGGCGAGGGGTCGGGCAGGAGCGCGAAGCCGGCTTCCGGCTGCGGCTCGATGAGCCGGTAGATGTCGCTGGCCGCGTCTCGCGCGCGTGGAGCTGGAGCTCGGCCTGCTCGCGGTTCTTGGCCCAGCTGTCGGGGTTGATGCCGGCGGGGACGGGCTCGGCGGGCGCGCGCCCGAGCTGCGCGAGCGTCGTGATCCCGGCCGCCTCGAGCCGCTCGATCTGCGTCCGGTAGACGCCGGCGACGCGGGAGAGGTGGTCGACGGAGTCCCAGTACGCGTCGCAGATCGGCTTGAAGTCGCAGATGCGGCAGTGGTCGACGGGGTACGGCTCGGTCGGCGGCGGGTCGGCGACGAAGCGCTCGAGCCGCGAGCGGACGCGCCGGTAGTAGGCGGCGAACTCTTGGGGCTGGAAGGTCTGCTGCTCGCCGTTGCCGAGCAGCACGTGGATGTGGTCGGGCTCGCGCCCCTGGATGCGCGCGAGCTGCTCGTTGTAGAAGAGGAGCTGGAGGATGTAGGCGGGCTTCGCGGAGCGCGCGAGCTTGGTGTCGAGCGCCTCGTAGGTGCCGTCCGGCTGCTTCATCAGGAAGTCGGCGACGCCGCGCCAGCCGTCGTGGGCGAGGACGCCCTGGTAGATGACGTCGGCCTCGCCGGCGCGGATCGCGTCGGCGGTGGCGAGGGCGGCGGTGTCGTAGTCGCCCTCCGGGTCGGGGATCTCGAGGACGGTGAGCCCCTGCGCGCGAAGGCTCTCGAGGTAAGCGTGCTCGTGCTCGAGCCCCTTGCGAAAGATCAGCTCCGCCTGCTCGTTCTCGACCTCGGGCCGCTCGATCTCCCCGCGCGCGTGCGCGAGCGAGAGCGTCGTCAGGTGCTCGCACGCCAGGAAGGCCGTGACGTCGGACGGCGAGAGGTTCAGGCGGTCATCGTGAAAGCGCATCGCATAGGAAGTATCAACAGGGACACGGACCCCGCTTACGCATCGCTCGAACCGGTCGAGGTCGAAGAGCGCTGGCGAGGGGCTGGCTCAAGACCCGACTCGGCGAAGCTGCGGATGCTGCCGCGAGCGCCGGACCTGCCTGGCAAGATCACGGGTCGTGAGCGTCAAGGTTTCCTTCCTGAAGGGCGAGCAGCCCGTCGTCGTGAGCCGCCGCGGCAGTGGCGTCGAGGCCGCGGCTGAGAAGCTGCTCGCCGGCCCGACGGCCACGGAAACGAAGAAGGGCATCCGTTCGCAGCTGCCGGCTGGCGTGCGGGTCAAGAGCCTGACCGTCGAGCACGGTGTCGCCGCGATCGACCTTGGTGCGAAGTTCGCCTCGGGCACGAGCGCCGAGAGCCTGCCGGCACGGTTCGCGCAGCTCGTGCTCACCCTGACGGAGGTTCCGGGGGTCGACGCTGTGAAGGTGCGCGTGGACGGCGACGTCCGTCAGGAGCTCTATCCGGGCGTCGACCTGCGCAAGCCGGTCACCGCGGCGATGCTCGCCAAGCCGAAAGGTAAGCCGACGGTCGCGAAGACCACGAAGGGCCCGGCGCCGAAGGCGAGCATGCTCGAGCTCGAGAAGCGGCTCGTCGCGCTCGGTTTTCTCGACAAGGCGCAGGCGGACGGCCGCGCGAACGCGGCCACGTTCAACGCCGCGATGGCGTTCCAGAAGTGGGCCGGCATCGGCCGCGACGGCATGATCGGGCCGATCACGCGCAAGGCGCTCAAGGCGGCAAGGCGCCCGACGCCGCGCACGCAAGGTGCGAAAGGCAAGCGCGTCGAGGTGCTGCTCGACCGCCAGCTGCTGCTCCTGATCCTGGACAACACGGTCATTCGCGTGTTGCACATCTCGAGCGGCAAGCCGGGCTATGCCACACCGACGGGCCGCTTCGCGGTGACGCGGAAGTTCAGGAAGGACTGGTCGGTGCCGTACGCGGTGTGGCTCCCGTGGGCGAGCTACTTCGTCGGCGGCTTCGCCTTCCACGAGTCGCCCGCCGTGCCGCCGACAGCAGCGTCGCACGGCTGCGTTCGCGTGCCGCACGGCGACGCAGAGTGGCTCTACCGGCGCATCCCCGTAGGCACGCGGGTGGCCGTGATCGCCAAGTCGCGTTGACGAGCCGTCCCTGTTCACGGACCTAAGCACGCTTACGCACCCGACAACGGGCTCGCCGGCCAGATCGCCCTTGGCACTCGCTGGACTCCCGCTCTAACAAAATCAGTAGCGGTTCGAAGGACGCCCGGAGCCGGTCAGCGTGAACGCGCATAACTGAAGTCAACAGGACAGAGCCGACGGCTTACGCGGCCGGGAGCAAACCCTCTACGTTTGGACGCATGGGAGCGCCGATCACCGAAGCCGTTGCCCACGATCTTCCCAGACCGCTCCCGGAGCGGCCGGGTCTCGACGCGATCGTCTCCTACTTCACCCGAAGCGCGCCGCTCTACTTCTTCGCGCACTCGATGCGCGGCGCCATGCACATGGCGCTCAACCCCGACGGCACGTTTCACCGTCGCGGCTACCAGGCGCAGTCGCTGATCGTCGAGCGCCACATCCGCACGCAGGGAGCCCGCCGGGTGCTCGAGATCGGCTGCGGCCGAGGCTTCAACCTGCTCAATCTCGCCCGGCGGAACTCGGACGTCGCCCTGGTCGGCGTCGATCTCACGCCGTTGCATGTGCGCGCCGCGCGCGCGGCCGCGCGGCGGCGGCGCAACCTCGACATCGACGAGGGGGACTTCCACCACCTCCCGTACGGCGACGAGTCGTTCGACCTGGTCTTCTCGGTCGAAGCCATCTGCCACGCGGCCGACGTCTACCGAGTCGTGGAAGAGGTGCGCCGCGTGCTCCGTCCGGGCGGTCGCTTCGTGACGATCGAGCCGTGGCGGCGTCCGGAGTTCGAGACTCTGGGCCAGTCGGCGAGAGACGCCGCGCAGCTGATCGAAACGGTCTTCGTCCTGCCGAACCTGCAGGAGTTCGACCGCTGGCTCGAGCGGACGACCACCCTCGGGTTCGAGCCGATCCTGAGCGAGGACGTGACCGCCGCGACGCTCCCGAACCTCGAGAAGCTCCGCCGGCAGGCGCTCCGCTGGCGCCGCTTCTCGTGGGGACGGGCTGCGAAGGAGAACGCGCTGGCGGCGATCGTGATGGGCGACTGCTTCCGCGATGGAGCCTCGACGGCGCCGGGTTGCTACCGGATCACGGTGGTGGAGCGCACCTGATGGCGGCGGACGTCTCCGGCGAGCGGCGCCAGCTGACGGCGTTCTTCTGCGACCTCGTCGGCGCGACTGAGCTCTCGTCCAGTCTCGACCCCGAGGACTACTTCGAGGTCGTGCGGGCCTATCACGAGCGCGCGGGCGAGCTGGTCGTGCGCTACGGCGGTCATGTGGCTCAGTTCCTGGGCGACGGGGTGCTCGCCTACTTCGGCTATCCCCAGGCGCACGAGGACGCGACCGAGCGCGCCGTGCGAGCAGGTCTGGAGCTCATCGACGCCCTCGACGAGTTCGAGCGCGACAGGAACGTGCGGCTGTCGCTCCGCGTCGGCATCCACACCGGCGCCGTCGTCCTTGGCTCGACCGGCGGTGAGGAGCATCGCGAGGTTCTCGCGATGGGCGAGACGGTGAACCTCGCCGCGCGTCTCCAGGCAGTCGCGGCGCCGGACACCGTGGTGATCAGCGGCGACTCCGAGCGGCTCGTACGCGGTCTGTTCGTGCTCCAGGACCTGGGGCCGCAAACGCTGAAGGGGCTCCCGCGCCCGATCCCGGCGTACCAGGTGTCGGGCGCGACGGGCGTCCGCGGGCGGCTCGACCTGCTCGGAGCGGACAACCTGACGCCGTTCATCGGCCGCGACTCGGAGCTTCGCTCGCTGCTCGAGGAGTGGGAGCAGGTCGCCGCCGGTCACGGGCGCGTAGCCTCGATCAGCGGCGAACCGGGAATCGGCAAGTCGCGCCTGACGCGCGCGCTCCGCGAGGAGCTCACCGGCGCTTCCCACACCTGGCTCGAAGCGCAGTGCTCGCCGTGGAGCGAGAACACCGCCTTCTACCCCGTGATCGATCTGCACCGGCGGCTGCTCGGCGTGAGAGACCAGGATCCACCCGAGGAGACGCTCGCGCGCCTCGAGGCCGCGCTGGAGGACGCCGGGCTGGCGGTCGACGAGGCGCTTCCCCTGTTTGCAGCCCTCCACGGTGTCCCGCTGCCGGAGGATCGACAGCCTCCGCCGATGAGCCGCGAGGCACAGCGGAGGAAGACGCTGGAGACCCTCTGCGACTGGGTGCTCCGCCTGGGACACGAGCGGCCGGTGGTCTTCCTGATCGAGGACGTGCAGTGGATCGATCCATCGACCGCCGAGCTGGTCGGGCTGTTGATCGAGCAGCTCGCAGAGCGGCCTCTGCTGCTGCTGTTCACGCATCGTCCCGATTACACACCCCCCTGGGCTGCGCAGCTGACGGTCCGGCTCGAACGACTGGTCGAGGACGAGGCGAGGCGCATCGTCGAGGACGTCGCGTCCGGTGACGGCCTGCTCGCCCGAGCGGCTGCGGGAGATCGTCGCTCGGGCCGAAGGCGTGCCGCTCTACCTGGAGGAGCTCACCAAAGCGGTGCTGGAGTCCGCGTCGGCTCCCTTCACCACCCCTGCGACGCTGCGCGACTCGCTCATGTCCCGCCTCGACCGGCTCGGTCCCGCCAAGGAGCTCGCGCTGCTCGCCTCCGTGATCGGGCGCGAGTTCTCGTACCCGCTGATCGCCGCGGCGTCGCCGGACGAAGAACCCGGGCTGCGCGCCGAGCTCGCCCAACTGGTCGAGAGCGAGCTCGTCTTTCAGGTCGGCGAGCCCCCGGACGCCAGGTACCGGTTCAAGCACGCGCTGATCCGCGACGAGGCCTATCAGTCGCTCTTCAGGTCGGCTCGGCGGCAGTACCACGAGCGGATCGGTCAAACGCTCGAGGCGCAGTTTCCGCAGGAGGCGGAGGCCCGTCCCGAGCTGGTTGCGCACCACTTCCTCGAGGCGGGCGACAGCGGGAAGGGAGTGCAATACCTCACCATGGCCGCGCGGCGTGCGGTGACGACCTCGGCGAACGTGGAAGCCATCCACGCCGCCGATCAGGCTCTCGACGTGCTGAGCGGCTGGCCCGAGTCGGCGCAGCGGAGCCAGCTCGAGATGGCCCTCTTCACGCTCCGCGGCGTGGCGCTGATCGCGATCCGCGGCTATGCGTCGGATGAGGTCCAGGACACGTTCGCGCGGGCGCGCGAGCTTGCGAACACGGCCGGCGGAAGTCCGCAGCTCGTGCCCGTGCTCCACGGTCTCTGGCTCTTCCACATGGTGCGCGGCGACCGGGGGCCTACCCACGAGCTGGCCGATCAGCTCCTCGCGATCGCCGAAGCCTCGGACGACACGACGGAGCGTCTCTTCGGGCTGACGGTCGGGGGAATCCAGCGGTTCTTCGAGGGCCGCTTCCAGGACGCTGTCGGCTACGTCGAGCGCGCCTTCGCGCTGTACGAACCGCACCTCCACAGCCAGCTCGCCGTCACGTACTCGCTCGGTACCGCCGGCGTCGCGCGCGCGAACGCGGCCACGTGTCTCTGGTTCCTCGGCTACCCAGACCGTGCGCGTCACCTCGTCCAGGAGGTCGTCGAAGTCGGCGCGGAACGAGCGGCATCCGTTCACGCTCGCGGGCGTCGACGTGATGGGCGCGATGGTGTTCCACCTCTGTCGAGATCCCGGCTCCGCTCGTCCGCTGGAAGAGGAGGCCCTTCGCATCGCGAACGAACAGGGCTTCCCGCTTTGGATCGGTGGGGCGCTCTGCGGGCTGGGCAACGCGATCGCGGAGCTCGGCAGCTTCGACGAGGGCATGCTGCACGTCCGGGAAGGGCTCGCCCTGTACCGCGCCACAGGCGGCCAGACCAACACGGCGTTCGTCCTGGGCGGCGTCGCGACGGCGTGCCATGCGAACGGACGGTTCGACGAGGCGGAGCAGGCCGTCGACGAGGCGCTAGGCCTGGTCGAACGAAATCTGGAGACGTTCTACGCCGCGGAGCTCTGGCGTCTGAAAGGTGAGGTGACGCTGGCGCGCACTGCCGACGAGCGCGCCGCCGAGGCGCTCTTCCAGCGCGCGCTCACGTTGGCCCGAGCGGAGCAGGCGAGGTCGCTCGAGCTTCGGGCCGCCACGAGCCTTGCCCGGCTGTCCGATCGCCGCGGCGAGAGCCGCAAGGGCCTCGAGGTGCTGGCGCCGATCTACGAGTGGTTCGACGAAGGCCACGACACCCCGGATCTCCAGGACGCGCGGGCGCTCCTCGAGCGCCTTCGATAGGCCGCCTCGAACCTTTCGGACCGCGACCACCAGACTTCGGCCACGCGCGAGAGGATCGACCCGAGTCCAAGTACAGTCGCGCCGCCGCGCACTCTCGACTCCTAATGCGATCTAGGAGGTCTCGGACCTACGGTCTCGGCGGGCGAGGGCGCCGAGGTAGACCCCGGCGCAGACGATCCCGCCGCCGATGATCGTCGTCGCGGTGATCTGCTCGTCGGCGACGAGGGCGCCGAGCGCCACCGCGACTACGGGCATCAGGACGAAGATGTACGACGTCGACGAGGCCGTCCACCGCTGCACGACCACCAGGACCATCAGGAACAGGCCGACCGTGGCGGCGACGAGGTAGACGAGCGCGATCTGCGTCTTGCCGGCCTCGGGCAACGCGAAGCTCTCGCCCGCCAGCGCCGACGCCACCAGCAGCGCGGCGGCGCCCGCGCTCACGGCGATGAAGTTCATCACCACGGGACTGCTCCGGCCCGACGCGCTTCGACACCACGACCGACTCCGATGCGGCGAGCGCTGCGATCACCAGCAACACGAATGACTCCCAGCCGAAGTCGACCGAGCTTCGCTGGAAGAAGATCACCGCCGAGCCGGCGACCGCGATCAGGGCGCCCGCGACTGCTCGCCCGTTCAGGCGCTCCATCCGGTGCGCCACGGCGAGGAACAGCGTCAGCAGCGGGCCGACCGCCAGCACGACCGCCGCGATCCCGGCCGGCACCTCCTTCATCGCCCAGTACAGGCAGCCGTACGCGCCGGCGAAGCCGATCAGCCCGTAGATCACGATCAGGCCGAGCACGCGCCCGCGCGGGAGCGGCAGCCGCAGCGCCGCGACCAGGACGCCGAAGACGACCGCTGCGAGGGCGAAGCGGAAACCCGCTCCCCACAGCGGGTCGAGCTCCTTGTTGCTGTACCTCACCGCGACGAAGTTGCTGCCGCCGATCAGGATCGCGCCCGCGAACGCGCCGAGTGCCAGCCGGTCCGGCGCCGACTCCGCGCTGACGTCCGCCTCCGGCGCCTCGACCGACGTGCTCACCTTCGAGACGCTACTAGTCGCAGACGGCGATCCGGGCGACGAGAGCCGACACCTTGCCGGCCTTCATCCGCGCGAGGAGTCCCGGATACGAGCCGCCGCCGACCTCCTTGCAGATCTTGCCTCGTCACGAGCCAGTAGCCGTTGTCGCCCGGGACGCCCGTCTTCAGACGCGCGCGCGGGTAGAGGGCACGCACCCGCGCGGCGGTGTCGCCGACGCGGAGGCCGAGCGCCGTCCGCCACTCGGCTCTGCCCGTCACCGTCACGATCAGGGCGACGCCCTTCGTGCACGGCTTGTCCTCGAACGTGAAGAACTCCACGGCGAGCTTCGCGCCCTTCCAGGTCTGCACGCACGACTGACCCGAGGCGGTCGTCCGAATCGTCGACGGCAGCGCCGAAGAGCCGCTTGACCTGCGGCGGCGTGCTGCGGCCGATCCGGATGCCGCCCGCGCTCTTGTCGCCCTGGATCACATGCTCACGAGCAGCGCCCGAGGCCGCCCCGGCAAGCGCCAGGGCGACCACGACCGCGACGAGACACCTCACGCGCGCGGCGGCGCGACGACCTGGAAGACCGCGCCGGTCGAATCCTGCAGCACCGCGAAGCGGCCGACCGGGATGTCCTGCGGGCCGAACAGCAGCTCGCCGCCCAGCTCCTGGGCCTTCGCCGCCGCGGCGTCGGCATCCGTCACCGCGAAGACGGTCATCCAGTTCGGCGGCACGTCGTCCCCCATCTCGTCGCGTGATCTTGAAGAGGCCGGCGACCCGGTGGTCACCGAGCATGAACATGCGGTACGTCTCCGCCTGGCCCATGTCGATCTCGGCCACGTCGTAGCCGAAGACGGTCTTGTAGAACTCCGCCGCGGTCTCGACATCGCGGGTCTCGCACTCGTTCCACTGGAACGAGCCGGGCTCGTTCGCGAGCTGCGCGCCGTGGTGCGTGCCCGCCTGCCAGACGCCGAAGATCGCGCCCGTCGGATCCTGCGCGACCGTCATCCGGCCGGAGTCGAAGACGTCGAACGGTTCCGCGAGCACGGTGCCGCCTGCGTCGCGCACGCGCGCCGCCGTGTCGTCGACGTCGTCGCTCGCGATGTACGTCGTCCAGTGCGACGGGATCCCCTCCTGCTGCGGCGGGCTCGCGGCGGCGACGTACTTCCCCCGCAGCGTGAACATCGTGTAGCCGCCCGCCTCGGGCCGCGGATCCTGGTCCGCCTCCCAGCCGAAGAGGCTGCCGTAGAACTCGATCGTCTTCTCGAGGTCGGGACTCGTGACGTCGACCCAGCACGGAGTCCCATGCGCGTATGAGCTGAATTCGGTCATGCCGTAATCCTCTCACCCCCGGCTTGTGTTCGGGCGTCGCGAACCGGGAATAGTGGAGACCGATGGCAACCTCGCGCTCCCGGCGTCGGACCGTGCTCGTCTTCGCGATCGCGTTGAGCCTGATCGTGTCCGCCGTGGCGGCCGGCGTCGTGCTCGCATACCGGGCGACGCACGACGCGCCGATGACCCGAGCGCAGTATCTCGCGGCGGCGAACGCGATCTGCGCGAAGTACAGCAAGGTGCTCGACACGATCCCGCCGCCCAACGACCCGGCGGCTCCCGGCGCGGTCTACGAGTCGATCGGGCTCGCCATGCCCGTCCTCCGCGCGCAGGCGAGCAGAGGTGGGCAAGCTCGTCCCGCCGCGGGAGCTCGAGACTCGCGTCGCCCACTTCTTCCTGCTGACCAACACGTCGTTGGAGCACCTGGCTCGCGCCGGCCGTCAGGCCGGCAGGCGCGAGCTGTTTCCGATGGTGCAGTCGCTCGCCGCGTTCGAGCGCGCCCGCGAGGCCGCGAAGCGCGCCCGGCGCATCGGTCGGCTTCAAGTGCTGACGCTCAGTCGCGCAACGGCACCGCGTAGGACGGCATCGGCGCACCCGTGGCTCCGCGCAGCTTGAGCGGGAAGCCGAGGAACGCGAACTCGTACTGCTTCTCCGCCGCGATCTCCTCCATGTTCACGACCTCGATGATCTGCGCACCGGCAGTCGCGAACATGTACGCGTGCACGGGCAGGAAGACGTCGGCCTCCTCTGACGGCAGCACCTCGAGCCCGATCGAGTCGCCGGCGATGCACATCGCCCCGGCCTCCTCGCAGAGGTACTTGGCCGCGGGCAGGCCGATGCCGGGCGGGTTGACCAGGTAGCCGTCGAAGTCCGGCCACTTGGTCATGACGCCGGTGCGCACGAGCACGACGCTCTTCGGCCTGATCTCGACGCCCTGCTCCCGGGCGGCATTCTTCAGGTCGTCAGGCGTGATCGCGTAGCTGTCCGGAAGGGCATCGACGCCATGCAGCCCCGCCACGTCGAGCAGCACGCCGCGGCCGATGATCGGCGGATACTTGTCGAGGCCACCCTTGGTCCAGATGCGGCTGCCGAGATCCTTGTCCGCCGTCCAGCCGTTCCAGAACTTCCCGTAGAAGCCGAGATGGTTGAGCGTGTCGACGTGCGTGCCGCAGTGCGTGTACATGTGGATCGAGTCGCCGCAGTACGAGTACTTCTCGTGCACGTGCGAGCCGACCCCAGAGAGGTTGTCGTTGACCGAGCCATCAGGCGTGTGCGTCATCCAGATCCCGTACGGAGGATCGCCGGCCGCCACCCACGACGGCATGCCGATGAAGTACTCGACGTTGAGATCGAAGAGATGGCCGCCGTCGAGGTGCTCGAGAATCGCGCGGTTCGTGTCGGGCGTGATCCAGTTCAGCCGCCCGATCTCGTCGTCCGGGCCCCAGGGACTCTTCGAGACCTGCGAGACCGTCCGTGCCTCGAGAGCTCCTTCGTTTGGACCCCTCTAATGGGTGTGTGCTGTTGCAAAAGTGCGCTCTACGACGTCGTGCCCTACTCGTACATGGAGCCACGATCGAGCGCGAGACCGAGGTCGAGCCCGTTCGACCGCGCGCATCCTGCTGAGCGCGGCATCACTTCGCGCTGGACCACGTGTGCCGCGCAGGCGCTCGATCGAGATCCACCTGCCGCGCTACCAGCCGCGCTCGACGCTCGCCGCGTGCCTGCGCGAGTGCGCGCGTTCAAGCACGCGCTCTACGAGGCGTTCTTCTGCGAGGGACATCGCCACCGACCACGAGTCAGCGGCCGCCGGTCTCGACGCGGACGGCGGTGCGCGGCCTACGCGCTTCGTCCATCCGCGCCGCGAGCGGCTCCGCCTGCTCGCGGCGCACTGCGGCCTCGAAGTATGTGCCGCGCACTGCGACTCAGGTCGAGATCATCTTCTTCTCGACGCCGACTCCGGCCGCGACGGCACGCTCGTACTCGAGCGGGACCGTGGCGGAGTCCTGGAGCGCGATCCCCGTGGAGTCGAAGACGGTGACCTGATCGTCCGACTGGCGCCCGTCGAGCAGGCCCGCGATCACCTTGCCGATCTCGCCCGCGACGTCGTCCTCCGTGATCAGCCCCTCGGCGAGCGGGACGTTGATCTCGCCGTCCTCGCGGCACTGGCGGATGTCGTCGACGAACACGCGCGCCCGCTGGAGGATGCGCGGGTCGAGCTCCTGCTCGCCCTTCAGGTCGGCGCCGAGGGCGGCGATGTGCGTGCCCGGCAGACACCCAGCCGTCGTCGACGAGCGGGCTGCGCGCGTGCGTCCCGGTGACGATCACGTCGGCACCGCGGGCGGCCGTCTCGGCGTCGGTCGTGCCGACGAGCCGTAGGTGCGGGTACTTCGGCGCCTCGCTCGCGAGGAAGCGGTCGACCGACTCCTGCGTCCGGCTCCAGATTCGCACCTCCTCCCACTCGAACACCGGGTCGCAGGTCGCAAGCGTGCCCTGGCCGACGCTGCCCGTGCCGAAGATCGCGAGCACCTTCGAGTCGGGCCGCGCGAGCCACTTCGCCGACACCGCGGCGGACGAGCCGGTGCGCATCAGCGTGTGGAAGGAGCCGTCGCAGATCGCGAGCGGGAAGCCGGTCTCCGGGTGCGTGTAGATCAGGATCGAGAAGACCGCCGGCAGCTCGTACTTCGCGTTCTCCTCGCGAATCGAGACCCACTTGCAGGCGGCCGCCTCCGGCTCCTCGATGTAGGACGGCATCACCTCCCACTCGCCCTTGTAGCGGTCGAGGACGATGTGGCCCTTCGGCTCCATGTAGACCCGGCCGAGCCCGTGCATGCGGTAGGCGTGCTCGACGCAGTCGTTGTACTCCGACGGCGTCAGCAGCCCCATCATGTCGGAGCGGCTGAGGATCAGCGTCTTGCGGTTACGCCAGCTCTCCATCGGCCGACTCTACGACCGCCTCCAGCAGCCGCGCAACCTCGACCTCGCGCGCCACGGGAAGGAACGGAGCGAGCCGCCGGCGCGCGTATGCCAGCTGACGTCGAGCGCGTTCCGGCTCGCCGTTCTGCAGCCGCCAGCCGGCCGCGGCGAGATGGCGCAGCCCCGCCACGAGCTCGTCCTCCCCCAGGCCCGACGCGTCCGCGAGCGCCCGAGCGGCCTGGCCGTACTCGCCGCGCAGCAGGTGCCCCTCGACACCCCAGAGGATCCCCTGGAGGCGAGCGCTAGGAGGAGGCCACTCCTCGGTTGTAGGGTCATCCTGCATGGCCACGATCGAGCGTAACCGGAGCGCGGAGCGCATCGAGCGCGACATCGAGACGCTGGCCGGCTCCGACTACACGCTCTCGGACGAGGCGATCCGGCGCTACGCGTACACCGACGTCTACCGCAAGACGCTCGACTACTTCGCGCGCGAGCTGCGAGAGCCTCGGCTTCGAGGTGTACGAGGACCCCGTCGGCACGCTCGTCGCGCGCAACCGGCCGCGCGGGGAGCCCGTGTTCGGGATCGGCTCGCACTGCGACTCGAACCGGAACGGCGGCAAGTACGACGGCACGATGGGCGTCGTCACGGCGCTCGAGGTCTGCCGCCTCAACGAGGAGCTCGGGCTCGCCTCCGCTCCAGCTGATCTCGTTCCTCGAGGAGGAGGGCTCCGGCTTCGGCCAGATGCTGCTCGGGAGCCGCATCATCGCGCAGCGCGTGACCGAGGACGACCTGCGCGAGCAAGTTCCGCTCGCTCGACGACGGGCGCAGCTTCTGGGAGCACGCCGAGGCCGCCGGCTACGAGCCGTCGACGCTGGCGCGAGTGCAGCCACGTGCTCGACGACCTCACCGGCTGGATCGAGATGCACATCGAGCAGGCGCGGGTGCTCCAGGACACGGGCAACCGCATCGGCGTCGTCAACGCGATCGCCGGCTACGTCCACGCCGACGTCGTCGTCCACGGTCGCGGCGACCACGCCGGCGCGACGCCGATGGACCTCCGCCTCGATCCGACGCTCCCGCTCGCGGAGACGATCGTCGAGCTCGAGCGGCTGGCACGCGCGGCGGGGCAGGGGACCGTCGGCACGGTCGGCGAGATCGAGGTCGAGCCGGGGATCATCAACGCGATCGCGAGCCGCGTGCGCTTCTCGCTCGACATCCGCGCGCCCGACGGACGATGCCTACCGCGGCGTCGCGCGCGACATCGCCGCGTTCGTCGAGCAGGCGGCGCAGCGGCGCGGCATGCGGGCCGAGTACGTCGAGCGCCAGACGCTGCCGGCGACACCGATGGACGAGCGGATCGTCGATGCGCTCGACGACGGCCGCGGCCGCGACCGGCGAGCCGTACGTGCAGATGCACTCCGGCGCCGCGCACGACACGATGTGCGTCGCCGACCGCGTCCCGACCGCGATGGTGTTCGTCCCGTGCAGGGACGGGATCAGCCACCACCCGGACGAGCTCGCCGATCCCGCGGACGCCGCGCTGGCGGCCGAGATCATCCTGCGCGCGATCGAATCCCTGCAGTAGCAACGCGTGGCAGCGCTGTACGGCATCCTCGCCGGGGCGCTCTTCGGAGCGATGGCCGTTGCCCTGCGGATGGGATTGCAGCGGGGCGGCGACGTGGAGGGAGGCGCCGTCATCGTCACCTCCGTGGGAGCGCTTCGTCGCGCTCGCACTCGCGGCGGCGACGGGCGGCGGCGAGGTCGTTGCGGGCGATCTCCTGCCGTTCGCGATCGCGGGCGCCTTCGTGCCCGGCCTGTCGTCGGTCCTCATGGTGCACGCGATCCGGCACGCCGGTGCGTCGCGCGCGCTGATCGTGATCGGGACGGCGCCGCTTCTGTCGGTCCTGCTCGCGCTCGTGCTCCTCGACGAGCCGTTCAAGCTCGAGCTGGCGATCGGGACGGTGCTGATCGTCGCGGCGGGGATCGTGCTCGCACGCGAGACCCGGCCGGAGCACTTCCGCCTCCTCGGCGGCGCGCTCGCCCTCCTCTGCGCGGTCATGTTCGCAGGGCGCGACAACGTCGTGCGCTGGGCGTCGCGGGACGCGCACCCGCCTCCGCTCGTCGCGACGGCGACGTCGCTCGTGTGCGCGGCGACGGTGCTGATCGCGTGGTTCGTCGTCGCTCGCCGAGGCACGATTCGGGCTCGCCTGGCCCACGGCGTCCCGGCGTTCGTCGTCGCCGGCCTCTGCCTCGGGCTGGCCTATGCGGCGCTGGTCGCGGGCCTCGACCGCGGCCGCGTCTCGGTCGTCGCGCCGCTGAACGCGACCCAGTCGCTCTGGGCCGTCGTCTTCGCGGCCCTCTTGCTGCGCCAGAGCGAAGCGATCGGCCGGCGAGTGATCGTTGCCGCGGTCCTCGTGGTCGCCGGCGGCGCCCTAATCGGGATCTTCCGTTGACCCGGCCTGCAGCCTTCGCACCACGTCGTCGCCTACCTCGCGAGTGGTAGCGGTGCCGCCGATGTCGGGCGTTCGCGGGCCCTCGCGGCAGGTCGCCTCGAGCGCCGACATCACGCTCTGCGCCGCCTCGCGTCTCACCCAGATGCTCGAGCAGGAGCGAGGCGCTCCAGATCGCTCCGCAGGGATTCGCGATCCCCTGTCCGGCGATGTCCGGCGCCGACCCGTGCACCGGCTCGAACACGCCCGGCACGTCTGATCCCGGCGCCACGCTGGCCGACGCCGCCATGCCCATCCCGCCCTGAATCGCCGCGGCGAGGTCGGTGAGGATGTCTGCGAAGAGGTTCGACGCGACGACGACGTCCAGCGAGGAGGGCGACGCGCACGATGCGGGCGGCCAGCGCGTCGACCAGCACCCGCTCGTACCGCACGTCCGGATGCTCGGCCGCCACCCGCTCCGCAACCTCGTCCCAGAGCACGTAGCCGAAGCGGGAGGCATTCGACTTCGTCGCGCTCGTGACCACGCCTCGGCGCTGCGCCGCGAGCTCGAAGGCATGACGGATCACTCGCTCGCAGCCGCCGCGGGTGAAGACGCTCGTCTCGATGCCCACCTCGGAGTCGAGGCCGCGGTGCGCGATCCCGCCCACTCCCGCGTACTCCCCCTCGGTGTTCTCCCGCACGAAGAGCAGGTCGATGTCCGCCGGCCCGCGACCCGCCAGCGGGCACGGCACGCCCTCGAGCAGCCGCGCCGGCCGGAGGTTCGCCCAGAGATCCAGCCCCTGCCGGATCGCCAGGATCGATCCCCACAGCGAGACATGATCCGGCACCGACGGGTCTCCGAACGCCCCGAGCAGCACCGCGTCGAACTCGCGCAGCTGCTCGAGCGCGTCCTCGGGCATCATCCGGCCCTGCTCGTGGAAGAACGCGGAGCCCCACGGCAGCTCCGTCCACTGAAGCGCGAGGCCCAGCGCGTCGACGACACGCCGGGCCTCCGCCGAGACCTCCGGGCCGATCCCGTCGCCGGGAATCAGCGCGACGCTGTGGCTCAAGCGGGCGCGCCCACCTCTCGGCCGACGGTCTCGACGTAGGCGAGCGCGTCGTCGAGCGAGACGACGTCCGCGTACTTCGCCTGGATGTCGAAGAGATTCGCCTCGTGCGGCGCCTGCGCGCGGTCGCCCACGCACTCCCGCGGGACGAGCGTCGGGAGGCCGTACTGGAGCAGGTCGATCGCCGTCGCGCGGATGCAGCCGCTCGTCGTGGCGCCGCAGAGGATCACCGAGTCGACGCGCTGCGCGAACAGGATCGAGGCGAGGTTCGTGCCGAAGAACGCGGACGCGCCCTTCTTGAGCACGATCGTCTCGTCCTCGCGCCGGTCGAGCCGCGGGTCGATCTCCACCCAGCGCCCGCCGAGCTGGAGGTCGGCCAGCGCGGGCGCCTTCTCCACCCACAGGGCCGCATCCTTCAGCGACGGCTCGAAGCCGATCGTCGTGAAGATCACCGGCAGGCCCTTCGCCCGCGCGACGTCGAGCAGCCGCCTCGTCGCCTCGACCTCGGCCGAGAGCTCGGAGCCGAGCGCGCACTCGGGATCGGTGAAGCCGCACGAGAAGTCGACCACGAGCACGGCCGGCCGCTCGCCGAGGGTGATGCTCTGTCCGAGCCGCGCCGCGTCGTAGACCTGGCGGGCCGCTTCGTCGCTCATCTTCTCACCTCCGTTCAGACCGACGCGGGCGACTGCGTGCGCAGCTCCTCGCCGACGCGTGCCCGCTTGATGAACTGGCCGTCGCCGGGCTTGCCGACGAGCTCGTCGTTCTCGACGATCACCTGGCCGCGCACGAGGACGACTGCCGGCGCACCGGTCACCTGCTCGCCCTCGAACAGGCTGTAGTTGACGTTCGAGTGGTGAGTCTCCGCCGAGATGGTCACCTGCTTCTCCGGGTCCCACACCACGATGTCGGCGTCGGAGCCGGGAGCGATCGTGCCCTTCCGCGGGTAGAGGCCGAACAGCTTCGCCGGGTTCGTCGAGGTCAGCTCGACGAAGCGGTTCAGCGAGATCCGGCCCGGACGCACACCGTGCGTGTAGAGCATGTGCAGCCGGTTCTCGATCCCCGGACCGCCGTTCGGGATCACCTGGAACTCCTTGCCGTTGATCCCCTTCTGCTCGGGCCAGTTGAACGGGCAGTGGTCGGTGGAGAGGACCGAGAGCACGTCCGACGAGAGCGCGTTCCAGAGATGCTCCTGGTGCTCCTTCGGCCGCGGCGGCGGCGTGTAGACGTACTTCGCGCCCTCGAAGTCCGGCTTCTCGAGCGCCGTCTCGTCGACGAAGAGGTACTGCGTGCAGGTCTCCGCGTGGACGTCCCAGCCCTTCTCGCGCGCGAGCTCGATCGGCTCGAGCGCCGGCTTGCAGGAGACGTGGACGACGTAGAGCCTTGCGCCCGCGACCCGCGCCAGCTGGATCGCACGGTTCGTCGCCTCGGCCTCGGTCTCCATCGGCCGCGTCTTGGCGTGCCAGATCGGGTCGGTCTTGCCCTCGGCCACGGCGCGCTTGACGATGATGTCGATCGCGTCGCCGTTCTCGGCGTGCACCATCACGAGCGCTCCGGTCTCGGCGGCGACCTCCATGACCTTGAAGAGCGTCTCGTCGTCGACCATCACGGCGCCCTTGTACGCCATGAACAGCTTGTAGGAGGTGATCCCCTCCTCGGGCAGCTTGGCGAGGTCCTCGAGCGTGCCGCCGTCGTGGAGGTCGGTGACGGCGATGTGGAAGCCGACGTCGATCACCGGCTTGCAGCGCTCGACCTTCTCGTGGTACGCCTCGAGCGCCTCCCCGAACGTCATCCCCGGAGCCTGGATGCAGAAGTCGACGAGAGTCGTGGTGCCGCCGAACGCGGCCGCGACCGTCCCGGACGTGAAGTCGTCGATCGTCGTCGTGCCGCCGAAGAACATCTCGATGTGCGTGTGCGGGTCGATCGCGCCCGGGATGACGAGCTTGCCGGAGGCGTCGATCGTCTTGTCGGCGGTGACATCGAGGGACTCGCCGATCTGCGTCACGGTCCCGTTCTCGATGTAGACATCGCCGACAGAGTCGTCGGTGGCCGTAACGATGCGGCCGCCTTTGATCAGGACGGACATCAGTGGTTGACCTCCCCTTCGGAACGAGGCTGTTGTCGTGTTGTATACAAACGATTCGCAGACCCTGAGTCAATCGGGCTCTGGAGGTGCCAGTCGGTCCCGTCCTGGAACGCGCGGGCCAGCGCCAGCGGGATGCCGTCCTCGCCCTGGCGGCCGGTGAGCGCAAGTCCGACGGGGAGCCCGTCGACGAAGCCGCAGGGCACGACGACGACGGGCAGGCCGAGCAGGGCCGCCGGCGAGTTGTAGGGCATGACCAGCAGCCGGTAGTCCGGCGGGATCGCGTCGAGACGCGGCGCCGTGATCGGCATCGCAGGCGCCACGAGCACGTCGTAGCCGCCGAGGGCGCGCTCCCACTCGTCGCGCACCCACGCGCGCGCGCGCAGGCCGGTGGCGTGCGCGTGCGGCGGCAGGAAGAGACCCGCGAGCAGGCGCGCCCGGACGTCCGCGCCGTAGTCGGCGAGCCGAGTGCGCAGCCACGGCAGGTGCGTGGCCGTCGCCTCGGGGAGCATGATCAGCTGCGTGATCGTCGCGATCTCCTCGTGCAGCGGGATCGCGACCGGCTCGAGCCGCCCGGGCAGCTCCCGCATCGCCGCCTCGCACGCGGCGGCCACGCCGGGGTCGGCGGCCTCGAACAGGCTCGTGACGACGCCGATCCGAAGGTCGCGCTCGGGCTCGTCGAGCGACCGGCCGGCAAGCGTCTCGAGGATGCCGCGGCACTCCTCGGCCGAGCGGGCGAGCGGGCCGACGGAGTCGAGCGTCGGCGCGGTCGGGAACACGCCGGCGTTGGAGACGAGCCCGGCCGACGGCCGCGCGCCGGTGACGCCGCAGAACACCGCGGGGATGCGGACGGAGCCTGCCGTGTCGGTGCCGAGCGAGACGTCGACGAGCCCGGCGGCGACCGCGGCGCCGCTGCCGCCACTCGAGCCGCCGCAGGTGTGCGCCGTGTTCCAGGGGTTCAGCGCGGGACCGAAGTGCGGGCTGTTCGTGAGCGCCCCGAACGCGAACTCGTGCGTGTTCTGCTTGCCGGCGATCGTGGCGCCGGCCGCCCGCAGGCGGGCGACGCAGTCGGCGTCCTGGTCGGGCATGCGGTGCAGGATCCGCGAGGCGGCCGTGGTCGGCATCCCGGCGACGTCGATCACGTCCTTGACGCCGACGACCGGCCCGCCCGTGCCCGGCTGCGGCTCGAAATGGAGGAAGGCGTTGTACGGGTCGCTCGTCACACCGGCGTCTCCGGCGGCAACCGGCGCTCGATCTCCTCGAGCGCAGGCAGGATGCGCGCGACGAAGTCGAGCACCCCTTCCAGGTCCTCGTCGGTGGGCGAGACGCCCTGCGCGGCGGCCTCTTCCCGCAGCCGCTCTATGCGCACTAGACTCGGTCGACATGCCGATCTACGAGTACCGCTGTGAGGGGTGCCAGGAGCGCTTCGAGGAGTTCCTCTCGACGACGGACAAGCCGACGCCGCCGTGCCCGCAGTGCGGGAACACCAAGGTGACCCGGCTGCTCTCGCAGATCAACACCGAGTGGCTGCCCAGCGACGTCGCCTGGGACCGCGTCGGCCGCAGCTGGGACTAGCTCAGCCGCACCGCTCCCTCGGCGCGAACTGCTCGCGCCAGTGACGGGCGATCTCCGCGCGAGTCGTCACCCAGACACCCTCCCGCTCGCGCACGTGCGTCGAGGAACCGCTCGAGGCCCGGCGCGCGCCCCGGCCGGCCGACGATCCGGCAGTGGAGGCCGACGTTCATCATCCGGCCGCCCTCCTCGTAGAGCTGCTCGAACGTGTCGACGAGGTAGGCGAAGAAGTCGTCGGCCGTCACGAAGCCGTTCGGGAGCAGGAACTTGAAGTCGTTCGCGTCGAGCGTGTACGGGATCACGAGGTGCTGCCCGCCGGCGACTTCGACCCAGTACGGCAGCTCGTCCGCGTACGAGTCCGAGTCGTAGAGGAAGCCGCCCTCCTCGACCACGAGCCGGCGTGTGTTCTCCGAGGTGCGGCCGGTGTACCAGCCGACCGGGCGGGCGCCGCACACGCGCTCGATCGCGTCGATCGCACGCCGCATGTGCTCGCGCTCCTCGTCCTCCGGCATCCCCGCGTAGTCGATCCAGCGCCAGCCGTGGCTCGCGACCTCCCAGCCCGCCTCCACCATCGCCTTCGCGGCCGCCGGGTTCCGCTCGAGCGCCTGCCCGACCGCGTAGACGGTCAGCGGCAGCCCGTGCCGGGTGAACATCCTCCAGATGCGCCAGAACCCGACCCGGCTGCCGAACTCGAACATCGACTCCGCGTTGAGGTCGCGCCGTCCGACCCTCGCCGCCGCGCCCACGACCTCGTGCAGGAACGCCTCCGAGGCTTCGTCCCCCTCGAGCGGCGTCGACTCGCCGCCCTCCTCGTAGTTCAGGACGAACGAGAGCGCGAGCCGCGCGCCGCCCGGCCACCTCGGATCCGGCGGCTCGCCGCCGTAGCCGACCAGGTCACGCGCCGCGGAGACCGTCGACCTCCTCGTCGTGCTCGCCCCTGAGGGGCGCGCGGCCCACCGGCGGCTCGGCGTCCGAGAGGCGCAGGGGCGAGGCGACCTGGCGCACCGTGCCCAGGGTCGGGTGCTCGTACTCCACCAGACGGGCCTCGTCGACCGCCGCCAGGACGTCGTTGACGGCCGAGGCCGGCACGCCCGCCTCGCGGAGCGCCTCCAGCCAGTCCGCGGACGGCCGCTCGCGGAAGGCGCGCTCGAGGATCGGCGCCAGCTCGGCACGGTTGAGGTCGCGCGCGGCGAAGTCCGCGAAGCGCGGATCCGTCGCCAGCTCTGGCCGGCCGAGCGTCTCGCAGAGGCGCACCCAGAACTTCTCCTTCGGCGCGGCGACGACGATCCAGCCGTCGGCCGTCTGGAAGTTCTGGAACGGCACGAGCGACGGGTGAGCGGAGTTCGCGCGCCGCGGCGGCACGTATCCCCGCGAGGCGGCCCAGGTGCCGACGTACATCAGCTCGTGCATCGCGACGTCGTGGAGCGAGATGTCGCAGTCGCAGCCTGTGCCCTCGCGGCGTGCTCGCCAGAGACCGGCCAGCAGGGCCAGCGCCGCCACGTAGCCGCCGGAGAGATCCACCAGCGACAGGCCGCTCTTCGTCGGCGGCCCCTCCGGCTCGCCGGTCAGTGCCATCCACCCGGCGAGCCCTTGCATCATGTAGTCGTAGCCGCCCTCGGCCGCGCGCGCCCCGGTCATCCCGAAGCCGGACAGCGAGCAGCACACGATCCGCGGGTTCAGGTGCTTCAGGTCGTCGTAGCGGAGCCGCAGCTTCGCCGGCTGATCTCCCCGCAGGTTCGAGAAGACGACGTCGGAGACGCGGACGAGCTCCTCGAAGCGGTCGCGGCCGGCCGGGTCGCGCAGGTCGAGCGAGATGCTCTTCTTGTTGCGGTTGAACGTCTCGAAGAAGAGCGAGTCCTCGCCCTCCTGGAACGGCGGCACGTACCGGCCCACGTCGCCGCCCGACGCCGGATCCTCGATCTTGATCACCTCGGCGCCGAGGTCGGCCAGCTGGAGCGTCGCCCACGGCCCCGCTCCGAACTGCTCGATCGCGAGGACGCGGACGTCAGCGAGCGGCAGCACGCGTCACGCCGACCGATGGGCTCGTTCGCGCGCCGCCGCGCGCCACGCCCGCTCGTAGTAGGGCCGGAGGAACTCCAGGTGGTCGCGCATCTGCTCACCGGCCGCGACCTCGTCGTGCGCCTCGATCGCATCCGCGAGCCCGCGATGGTGGTCGTTGATCGCGCGGTGATAGACGCGCCCGAGCGAGGAGCGCGAGAGGTGCGTCCGCAGCACGTCGAAGATCGGCTGCGCCGCCACTGCGAGCATCGTGTTCCCGCACGCCTCGATCACGACGGTGTGGAAGTCGCGGTTGTAGATGAACTGCTCGTCCGCTCCCAGGCGCAGCGGATCGCCGGGAATCGACTCCCGCAGCCGGACCAGGTCGTCGTCCGCCCGCCTTCGCGCCGCGAGCTGCGCCGCGGGAACCTCGAGCAGCGCTCGTGCCTCGACCAGCTCGTCGAGCGTCACGTGCTCGGCGCTCGCGAGCCGGCCCAGGCCGGAGCGCAGGGACTCCGAGACGTCGCTTGCGCTGGGCACGGTCACGTAGCTCCCACCGCCGGCGCCCTTGGTCGTGCGGATCAGATTCTCAGCGCCCAGCAGGCGCAGCGCCTCCCGGATCGTCGCGCGGCTGACCCCATGCTCCTCCGCCAGGTCCAGCTCGTTCGAGAAACGCATGCCCGGCGGCCGCGCGCCCTCCAGGATCTCCGCGCGCAGGCGCTCGGCGACGACCTCGTACGCCTTCAGATCCCGAACTCCCCGTTTCCGGCCACGGAGACCGGAGCGGACGACGGCACGAGCCCCCGACCGGAGAAGTAGTCGCCGAGCGAGCTGCTGCGATGCTGCTCGCGCAGCTCGGCGCGTCGGGCCTCCGTCGCCGCCTCGTCGATCTCGAGCGTCCGCTCGTCGGCGAAGACGACCCCGTAGGCATCCCGCGCGAGCTCGATCGTCGTGAAGTCGTCGAGCACGTCCTCCCGCACCGCGAGCGGGTCGCGCTCGAGCGGATCCCCGTATCCGGCTGCGTTCGGCTCCCGGAACTCGATGAACTCCCCGGCCGCGAACGGGTAGCCCGTCACCTTTGCCGGCAGCTGCTCCTCGCGGGAGGTGTCCGGATTCTTCCGGCACGAGGCGACGAGCCCGTCCCAGGCGCCGAAGATCCCCTTTGGCGGATCGGTCTGGCGGTCGCCCTCGCAGGAGTAGGTGCCGTCGACCAGGAAGCGGTTGCGGCGGATGATCCCGACCCCACCGCGCCACTTCCCGGGCGCCGCCGGCTCCGGCCGCAGCTCGTACTGGTCGCACCGCATCGGGAAGCGCATGTCGAGCTCCTCGATCGGGTTGTTGCGCGTGTTCGCCATCAGGTTGTCGACCGAGTCCATCGCGTCCTTGCCGCTCCGGCCGCCGTACGCGCCCTCGTTCACCTCGAGGTAGAGCCAGTACTCGCCCGCCCCCTCGTCGAAGCCGGCGTACGCGCAGAAGTGGATGCCGGCCGAGTTGCCGCCGGTGACCTTGTCCGGGAGCGCGTCGGCGAGCGCGAGGTTGATGTTGTCGACGACGCGCTGGGTCTGGCAGAAGCGCGAGAAGCACGCGCGCGGGAAGGTCGGGTTGAAGATCGTCCCCTTGGGCGCGATCACCTTCACCGGCCGGAAGACACCGTCGTTCTGCGGCACGTGCTCGGGGAACGTCACCTCGTCGAGCAGGATCGTGCGCACCGCGTAGTAGCACGAGACGAGCAGCGAGCCCTCGAACGGCACGTTGAAGCCCGTCGGCACCTCCGGGTTCGATCCCGTCAGGTCGATCGTGATCTCGTCGCCCTCGACGATCACGCGCGTCTCCACCCGCAGCTGCACGTCACGGGTGCGGGCGTCGTCGTCGAGCCAGCCGATCACGGGCCCGTACGTGCCGTCGGGGATCTTCTCGATCTCGCTCCGGAGCATCCGCTCGGAGTAGTCCATCCAGTCGTACGCGGCGCTCATCACGACCTCGACGCCGTAGCGGTCGACGAGCCGGAGGAAGCGCTCCTTGCCGAGGCGGCACGCGGCGAGCATCGCGTTCATGTCGCCGCGGTTCATGGTCTCGGTCCGGACGTTGTCGAAGATCATCTGGTCGAGATCCTCGTTCAGCTCGCCGCGCCGGTACCAGCGAAGCGCGTTGTAGAGCTTGGCCTCGGCGTAGACGTCGAACGCGTCGGCGTTGATGCCGGGGAACGACCCGCCGACGTCGAGCACGTGCGCGGTCACCGCGGCGAAGCCCAGCAGCTCTCCCTCGTGGAAGATCGGCACCGCGACCGCGACGTCCGGCGAGTGCGAGGCGCCGAGGTACGGATGGTTGTGGACGATCACGTCGCCGTCCTCGATCGTGTCCCCGAGCCGGTGCAGGAAGCCGCGGATGTACCAGGGCAGCGAGCCGATGTGCATCGGCGTCGAGTCCGACTCGCAGAGCTCCCGGCCCTGCGCGTCGAAGATGCCGGCACCGAGATCCTCGGACTCGCGGATGATCGAGGAGTAGCTCATCCGGAAGAGCACCCCTGCCATCTCCTTGGCGGTCGCGTGGAAGGCGCCGCCGAGGACGCGCAGCGTGATCGGATCGACCTCGACACGCTTCCGTGTCGGCGGCCCCGGCTGGCGCCCGACCTCGTACTCGGCGGCGCTCATGCCAGCGCCTCCTGCGCCAGCGCGTCCCGCTCCGCCGGCACGCCGGTCGCGATCACGATGTTCCCGAAGCTGTCGACGTGCGCCGAGACCTCGGGCGGGATCACCGTCGTCGAGTCGTACTGGTTGACGATCGCCGGGCCGTCGAGGCGATTGCCCGCCTTCAGCGCCGAGCGCTCGTAGTACCGCGTCGGCACCTGCGCGAGCTCGCCGCGGACGCGGAACCAGGCGTCGCGCTCGTAGCGGAGCGCAGCCTCGGGCGACTCCGGCCCCTTCTCCACCTCGGGCGTCGAGAGACTCGGCATCCGGCCGATGCCGCGGACGCGAACGTTGGGGATCTCGATGTCCGAGTCGTCGAACCGCCGGGAGTATTCGCGCTCGTGGATGTCGTGGAAGCTGGCGCGCACCCTCTCGCCCCAGGCCTCGTCGATCGCCCCGGACTCGACGTCGACGCGAAGCTCGTACCCCTGGCCGAGGTAGCGGCAGTCCGCGACCCGCTGGATCACCATGCTCTCGGCCGGGATGCCGTCCTCCTCGAGCTGGGCGCGCGCCCGCTCCTCGAGCTCCTCGAACTGGCGCTGGAGCGCCGCCGCGTCGAGCTGGGAGAGCCGCTGGTAGGCGGTCGAGACGTACTCGTAGACCATGTCCGTCGCGAGCAGGCCCATGGCCGACGTGATCCCGGGGTGCGGCGGGACGAGCACCCACGGCGTGCCCACCTCGAGCGCGATCTGCGCGGCGAACAGCGGGCCGGCGCCTCCCTCGGCGACGAGCGCGAAGTCGCGCGGGTCGTAGCCCTTGCGCACGGAGTTCTCCTCGATCGACTGCACCATCGAGTGGGTCAGGATCTGCACGGCGCCCATCGAGGCCTCCTCGACCGACATCCCGAGCGCCTGCGCAGGCCCTTGCTCGAAGGCTGCGCGAGCGAGCTCGGGGCGCACCTCCATCTGCCCGCCGAGAAACGCCTCCGGCAGCAGCCAGCCCAGGTTGACCATCGCGTCGGTGCCGGTCGGCTCCACGCCGCCGCGACCGTAGGCGGCCGGACCCGGATCGGCGCCGGCGGAGCGCGGGCCGACTCGGAAGATCCCGCCCTGGTCGACGTAGGCGATCGAGCCGCCGCCGGCGCCGATCGTGTCGACGTCGACCATCGGGATCATCGCCTGGTAGGGACCGACCTTCGTGTCGAGCAGGTGCTTCATCCGCAGCTGGCCGTCCTGGGCCAGCCCGATGTCGGCCGAGGTGCCGCCGACGTCGAGCGTGATCACGTTGTCGTACCCCGCCTGCCTGCCGGCCCAGATGCCGCCGACGACGCCGGCGACCGGACCGGACATGAGCAGGTTCACCGGCCGCGCGACGGCGCCTTCCGGTGTGGCGACGCCGCTCGCAGACGTCATCAGGTGCAGCTTCGTCCGCACCTCCAGCGCCTCGAGCTCCTCCTCGAGCCGGCGGATGTAGCGCGAGACCTTCGGCCCGATGTAGGCGTTGAGCGAGACGGTCGAGAAGCGCTCGTACTCCCGGTACTGCGGCAGCACCTCGGACGAGACCGAGAGGAACGCCTCGGGAAACTCCTCCCGCACGATCTCGGCCACGCGCTGCTCGTGCGCGGGGTTGACGAACGAGAAGAGAAAGCACACCGAGATCGCCTCGACCCCGGCCTCCTTCAACTCGCGGACGCGCTCGCGGGCACGCTCCTCGTCGAGCGGGACGAGCACGGAGCCGTCCTTCAGGATCCGCTCGGGCACGGTCAGCCGGTACCGGCGGCGGACGATCGGGTACCGCTGCCACGGCAGATCCTGGTAGTTCGAGAAGTTGAGCGGCTTCTTGTGCCGTGCGATGTGAAGGATGTCGCGGTAGCCCTCGGTCGTGATCAGGCCGACGGTCGCCCCGTTGTGCTCGATCACGATGTTCGTCGCGATCGTCGTCCCGTGGAAGACCTGGTCGAGCGCCGACGGCGTCTCACCCGCCTGCTCGACCAGTTCCCTGATTCCCTGCAGCGTCCCGAGGGACGGGTCCTCAGGGGTCGTCGGGAGCTTGTGGACGAGGATCCTCCCCGTGTCGTCGTCGACGTAGATCAGGTCCGTGAACGTGCCGCCGACATCGACGCCGAGCCGCTTCACCGTCCGCCTCCCGGGTTGAGGAGGATCTTGCCGAAGTGCTCGCGGCGCTCCATCGTCTCCATCGCGTCGCGCGCCTGCTCGAGCGGGAAGGTCTTGTAGACGAGCGGCTTCACCAGCCCGCGCGCGGCGAGATCGAGCACCTTCTCGACCTCGTCGCAGTTGTAGACGAACGAGCCGATGATCTGCTTCTGCGCCCGGAAGAAGGGGATGATGTCGAAGGGCACGACCTCGCCCGAGTGAGCGCCGCAGATCACCAGCCGGCCGTCCTTCGCGAGCGAGTCCAGGCCGATCTGGAAGAGCTCGCCGCCGACGTGCTCGTACACGACCTCGACGCCGCGGCCGTCGGTCGCGCGCATGACCTCGGCGACCACGTCCTGGGTCTGGTGGTTGATCCCGACGTCGAGACCGAGCTCCTTCGCGCGCTCGAGCTTCTCGTCGGAGCCGGCGTTGCCGATCACGAACGCGCCGGCGAGCTTCGCCAGCTGCACCGCCGCCGACCCGATCCCGCTGCCGACGGAGTTGATCAGCACCGTCTCGCCCGGCTGGAGCTTCGCGCGGGTGAAGAGCATGTGCCAGGCGGTGGCGAACGCGATCTGGGTCGCGGCCGCGTCCTCGTCCGAGAGACCGTCCGGCACCCGGACCAGCTGGCGAGCCGGGCAGGCGAGCTTCTCGGCGTACCCGCCCGAGGTGGTGAAGCTGATGAAGCCGGGCGTGAGGCACAGCGACTCGCGCCCCGTCTTGCAGTAGCGGCACTCGCCGCACGTCCCCATCAGATAGGGCATCACCCGCTCGCCGACCTGCCAGCCGTCGACTCCGTCGCCGAGGGCCGAGATGCGCCCGACGACCTCGACCCCGAGGATGAAAGGCGGTGCGACGTCGAACCGCGACACTCCCTCGCGGATGTCGACGTCGAGGTGGTTGAGCGCGCCGACCGCGATGTCGATCAGCACCTCGCCGGCGGCCGGCTGAGGGTCGGCCACCTCCTCGAGCTTCAGTACGTCCGGTCCCCCGAACTCGTGAAAGACGACTGCCTGCATCTGCGACCTCCGTCGTGGGACGATCGGGTAGCGCGTTTATGTCAGACATCCAGCCGGGGGTCAAACCGTCGCTCGCTGATCGGACTTGACTCGCGGCCGGATGTCAGACATAAACCCGGCTAACCAGCGAGAGGAGCGTCGTGAGCAGTGACCCGGAGGCGGCCCCGAAGGTCTGGCACGGCCGCTTCTACGAGGACTTCGAGCCCGGAGACGTCTTCCCGAGCCGCTTCGGCCGCACCGTCACCGAGCAGGACAACCTGCTCTTCACCGGCCTGACGCACAACACGAACTCGATCCATTTCGACCGGATGCACGCCGAGCGCACGCAGTTCGGGCAGATCCTCGTCAACAGCACCTTCACGCTCGCGCTGATCGTCGGCCTGACCGTGCCGGACACGAGTGAGAACGCCGCCGCGAACCTGCAGTGGGACTGACATCAAGCTGCCGAGCCCGGTCTTCGTCGGCGACACGCTGTGGGCCGAGAGCGAGATCCTCGAGAAGCGCGAGTCGAAGTCGAACCCCGACGTCGGCATCGTCACCATGCGCTGCCGCGGCATCAACCAGCGCCGCGAGGTCGTGATCGAGTACCGGCGCACGTTCATGGTCTACAAGCGAACGGCGCCGCAGGCCGTACGCAGCTTCCCGGGTACGACCGAGGAGTGGACGGTATGAAGGCCGCGGA
Source organism: uncultured Gaiellaceae bacterium (assembly GCA_963847255.1). GTDB lineage: Bacteria > Actinomycetota > Thermoleophilia > Gaiellales > Gaiellaceae > Gaiellasilicea. The sequence continues at coordinate 27,905 of CAWJYW010000009.1, read as the reverse complement.
GCGGTTCGCAGCGTGGGCGCTCGAGCTCGACCTCGATGCGGTCCCGCCTCCGGTCGTCGAGGCGGCGAAGCTGCACGTGCTCGACGCGATCGGCTGCGGCCTCGCCGCGCACGGCCTGGGGGTCGCCGCAGAGGGTCGCGCGACGATGTCCGAGCTGGGCGGCGAGCCAGAGGCCTCGGTGATCGGGCTGGAGACCGGCCTGCCGGCGCCGAACGCCGCCTTCGCGAACGCGATGCTCTGCCACGGGCTCGACTTCGACGACACCCACTCCGAGTCGGTCGCGCACGTGTCGACCGTGGTCGTGCCGGCGGCCGTCGCGCTCGCCGAGGCGCGCGGCGCGAGCGGTCGCGAGCTCCTGGCCGCCGTGATCGCAGGCAACGAGATCACGATCCGCGTCGGCATGGCGGCGCCCGGCGCCTTCCACAAGCGCGGCTTCCACCCGACGGCGATCTGCGGGATCTTCGGCGCCACGGCCGCGGCCGCGCGCCTCGGCGAGCTGGCACCGGACGCGGCGACGAGCGCGCTCGGCATCGCCGGCAGCATGGCCTCCGGCCTCTTCGCCTACCTCGACGACGCGACGGCGACGAAGCCGATCCATCCCGCCTGGGCCGCGCACGGCGCACTGCTCGCCGCGCGGCTGGCGGAGCACGGCGCGGAGGGCCCGCCGGGCGTCCTCGAGAACCGCTTCGGCGTCTACCACGCGTTCGTCGACGAGCGCATCGACCTCGAGCCGCAGCTCGCCGACCTGGGAGAGCGGTGGGAGACGCCGCGGATCGCGTTCAAGCCCTACCCGGCCTGCCACTTCATCCACGGATCGCTCGGCGCCACCGCGACGCTCACCGGTGAGATCGACCACGACGAGATCGAGGAGATCGTGGTGACGGTCCCGGAGGCGGGCGTGGCGCTGGTGCTCGAGCCGGCGGCGGCGAAGGTGGCGCCGCGGACCGACTACGAGGGCAAGTTCAGCCTCCAGTACTCGACGGCGGCGATGCTCGTCCACGGTCACGTCGGCCTGACGACGTACACACCGGCGGCGCTCGCCGACCCGGGCGTGCTCGCACTCGCAGGCAAGGTGCGCTACGAGACGCGGGAGTACGCGAGCTACCCGGCCGCGTTCCCCGGCGGCGTCCGGATCACGCTGCGCGACGGGCGCACGCTCGAAGCCGACTTCCCGCACCAGCTCGGCGCGCCGGAGAACCCGATGAGCGCCGAGCTGGTGCGCGAGAAGTTCCGCGAGAACGCGGCCCTCGCCGGCGGCGGCTTCGACGAGCTCGAGCAGACGATCCTCGCGCTCGAGCACGCCGCGGACGTGCGCGGGCTCCTCGCCGCGTCCGGAGTCGCCGCGTGACCGCGACGATCGAGCAGCGCGAGATCGTCGCGACCGTGCGGGAGTGGGTCGAGGACCGCGTGTACCCGCTCGCGTCCGAGTACGAGCACGCCGACGAGTTTCCGACGCCGCTCGTGGAGGAGATGAAGCAGCTCGGGCTCTTCGGCGTGACGATCCCCGAGCAGCACGGCGGGCTCGGCCTCGACCTCCTCACCTATGCGCTGATCCAGATCGAGCTCTCGCGCGGCTGGATGTCGCTCTCGGGCGTCCTCAACACGCACTTCATCTCCGCCTGGATGATCGAGACGCACGGCACCGACGAGCAGCGCGACCGCTACCTGCCGCGGATGGCGACGGGCGAGCTGCGGTTCGCGTACTCGATGACGGAGCCGCACGCGGGCTCGGACGTCCAGTCGATCCGCACCCGCGCGGTGCGCGAGGGCGACGAGTTCGCGATCACCGGCCAGAAGATGTGGGCGACGAACGGGCTGCGGGCGGGCGCGATCATGCTCCTCACGGTCACCGATCCCGGTGCGGAGCCGCGCCATCACGGCATGACCGCGTTCATCGTCGAGAAGGAGCCGGAGGTCGAGGAGCAGCCGGGGCTGCGCATCCCGGGCAAGCTGGCCAAGCTCGGCTACAAGGGCGTCGAGACGACCGAGCTGCTCTTCGACGGCTTCCGCACCCCGGCCGGCAGCGTCCTCGGCGGCGAGAGCGCGGTCGGGCAGGGCTTCTACCAGTTCATGGGCGGCATCGAGCTGGGCCGCGTCAACATCGCCGCCCGCGCCGTCGGGATCGCGACGCGCGCCTTCGAGGAGGCCATCCGCTACGCGCAGCAGCGCGAGACGTTCGGCAAGCCGATCGCGCAGCACCAGGCCGTGCAGCTGAAGCTCGCGCAGATGGCGACGAAGATCGAGGCGGCGAGACTGCTGACGCTGCAGGCCGCCGAGCGGAAGAGTGCAGGGCGAGCGCGCAGACCTGGAGGCCGGAATGGCGAAGCTGTTCGCCACCGAAGCCGCGCAGGAGGTCGCGCTCGAGGCGATGCGCATCCACGGCGGGTACGGCTACTCGCCGGAGTTCGTGGTCGAGCGGATCTACCGCGACGCGCCCCTCCTCATCCTCGGCGAGGGCTCGAACGAGATCCAGCAGCTCGTGATCGCCCGCCGCCTGCTCGAGCGACACGCGCTGTAGTGGACTTCTCGATCCCGGCGGAGTTCGACGAGATCCGCACGGCGGTGCGCGAGCTCTGCTCGGAGTTCCCGGGCGAGTACTGGCGCGGGCTCGAGCCCGATCGCTACCCGGAGGAGTTCGTCCGCGCGCTCACCGAGCACGGCTGGCTCGCGGCGCTGATCCCGGAGGAGTACGGCGGCGCCGGGTTGTCGCTGACAGCGGCGAGCGTGATCCTCGAGGAGATCAACGCCTCGGGCGGCAACGCGGGAGCCTGCCACGCGCAGATGTACATCATGGGAACGATCCTCCGGCACGGCTCCGAGGAGCAGAAGCAGCGCTACCTGCCGGGCATCGCGGCGGGAGAGCTGCGGCTGCAGGCGTTCGGGGTGTCGGAGCCGACCGTGGGCTCGGACACGACGCGCATCCAGACGACTGCCGAGCGCGTCGACGGCGGCTACGTCGTGCGCGGCCAGAAGATCTGGACCTCGCGCGCGCTGCACTCCGACCTGATGCTGCTGCTGGCGCGGACGACGCCGCTGGAGCAGGTCGAGAAGCGGACGGAGGGGCTGTCGACGTTCGTCGTCGACATGCGGCAGGCGCTCGAGGCCGGGACGATGACGATCCGGCCGATCAGAACCCTGATGAACCACGCGACGACCGAGATCTTCCTCGACGGCGTCGAGGTCCCGGCGGACGCGCTCGTCGGCGAGGAGGGACGCGGCTTCCGCTACATCCTCGACGGCATGAACGCGGAGCGGATCCTGATCGCCGCCGAGTGCATCGGCGACGGCCGCTGGTTCGTCAGGAAGGCAGCGGCATACGCGTCCGAGCGCATCGTCTTCGGCAAGCCGATCGGCGCCAACCAGGGCGTCCAGTTCCCGATCGCCCGCGCACACGCTGCGATCGAAGCGGCCGACCTCGTGCGCTACAAGGCCGCGTGGCTCTTCGAGCGCGGCGAGCCGTGCGGAGCCGAGGCGAACACCGCGAAGCTGCTCGCCTCGGAGGCCTCCTGGGCTGCCGCGAACGCCTGCCTCGACGCGCACGGCGGCTTCGGCTTCGCCGAGGAGTACGACGTCGAGCGGAAGTTTCGCGAGACGCGGCTCTACTCGATCGCGCCCGTCTCGAACAACCTCGTGCTCGCACATCTCGGCCAGCACGCGCTCGGGATGCCGAAGTCCTACTAGGCCCAGACGCGCGCATGAGCACCGGACTTCCGGGCGGCTAGTCTCCGTCGCATGACGGAGACGGAGGAGCTCGGCCGAGGCGGGCGGCTGCGGGGCGGTGCTGCAGGCGAGCTCGTGGCAGCCGCCTACGCCGCCGAGAGCGCACATGGTCCGCGGCTCGCCCGCGGCCTGTCGGTCGCGGATCTTGCGCATGCAGTCGCCCTGGTCGAGGGCGGCGACCTGGCCGGCGACGACGCGCGGGCACTCGTGCGAGGACTGCTCGAGCTGCACGCGATTCCCGGCGACGAGTTCCCGTGGGACCCATCGCTCGGCGACGCCTTCAATGCGCGCGAGGCCGAGCTCGAGCGGCGAGTGGGCAATGCGGCGGCGGGATGGCTGAGCGCGGGGCGTCCACGCCGCGAGGCCTTTCGCGTCGCGCTCCGTCTGACCGCGCGAACAGCTGCGCGGCAGCTGCACGACGCCCTCACCGACCAGGCCGCCGCGCTCGCACGACACGCCCGCGCGACCCGAGACGCGCTCGCGACCGACTACACCTACCTGCAGCCGGCCCAGCCCACCACCGTCGGGCACCTGCTCCTGACGTACGCCTATCCGGCGCTGCGGGACGCCGATCGCGTGCGCACGTCGTACACGGCCCTCGGGGCGAGCGTCGCCGGCGCCGGTGGCAGTGCAGGCTCGCGCTGGGCACTCGATCGCACGCGTCTCGCCGAGCTGCTCGGCTGCGACGGGATGATCGAACATGCCAAGGACGCGGCGTGGCAGGCGGATGTCTACGTCGAGCTCCTCGCGACCCTCGCGATCGCGGCCACGCACCAGAGCCAACTCGGCCAGGACTTCGAGATCTACGCGAGCCAGGAGTTCGGACTCGTGGAGCTCGGCGATGCTCACAGCCGCGCGAGTGCGCTGATGCCGCAGAAGAAGAACCCGTACGCTCTCGCCGCGATCCGAACACAGGCCGGCCAGGCCGCCGGCGACCTGGCCGCGGCACTCGCGACCCTGCACACGGGGTCGGCTCGTACGGATCACTTCCACCTCCTGAACGGAACGGTCCCACGGGCGCTCGACGAGGCGGTCGCGATCGCGCGGCTCACGGCGTCCGTGCTGAACGGAATCGAGTTGCGGCCGGCGCGCTTCGAGCAGGTCGCACGCGAGAGCTTCGTCACGGCGGCCGACGTTGCCGACGTCCTCGCGCTCGAAGGAGGCCTCGACTACCGCAGCGCACACAAGGTCGTCGGACGGGCCGTTCGCGACCTCGTCGAGGCGGGAGAGCCACCGTCGGCACTGACGCCTGCGCGCCTGTCTGCGGCTGCCGAGGCCGCGATCGGGGCGCCGGTCGAGCTCGACGAGGCGACGCTGCGTGCCGCGCTCGATCCTGCTGCGTGCGCTGCAGCCCGCCTGCAGACCGGCTCCTCGTCGGAAGCGGCGATGGACGCGATGCTCGCGGCGCTCGATGCGACCCTGGCGGCGCACGAGTCGTGGAGCGATGCTGCACGGGAGCGCGAGACGTCTGCCGAAGCGACGCTGCTGGCGCGCGCCCGTGAGCTCGTCTGAGCCGCCGACTAGGCGGCGTTGAAGGCGGCCAGCGAGCGCTCGAGCGTCTCGCGCTCGATGCCGCGACCGATGAAGACGACGCGCGAGCGGTGGTCCTCGTCCGGCCAGGCCGGCAGGTGCTCCGGCGGGTGGACGACGTGCTGGACGCCGTTCAGCACGATCGGCCCCTCGAGGCCGACGTTCAGCAGCCCCTTCACTCGCAGCACGTCGTCGCCGTGGGCCTGCAGCAGCATCGTCAGCCAGATGCCGAACGCCGTCCAGTCGAGCGCCTCGTCGAAGGTCAGGCACAACGCCCGCGCCTCGTGCGAATGGGTCGCCGAACCGTCGTAGTCGAGGTCGCGCGGGTCGCGGTCGCCGCGCCCGAACAGGGCCGACGGAGCAACCTCCCCGAACACGGACTCGACGACCGGGGCGCCGGGGTTCAGCCGCCGGAGCTGCGCGGCCACGATTGCGGGGTCGGCGAGATCGGTCTTCGTGATCACCAGCGTGTCCGCCGCCGCCGCCTGGAGCACCGATTCGTCGTGGCGGAGGCCGTGCTGCGCATCGACGGTCGTCACCACGCCGTCGAGCGTGTAGTGGTGCTTGACGAGCGGCTCCGAGAGGAGCGTGTACACAATCGGCGCCGGGTTCGCGAGCCCGGTCGTCTCGACGACGACGCGCCGGAAGGGCGGGATCTCGCCGGCGTCGCGGCGGGCGATCAGGTCGCGCAGCTCGTCGGCGAGATCGCCCCGGAGCGCGCAACAGAGACAGCCGCTCGGCAGCAGCACGGTGCGCTCGTCGACCCGCCGCAGCAGGTGGTGGTCGATCCCGACCTCGCCGAGCTCGTTCACGATCACCGCCGTCTCGCCCATGTCCGGGTGCGCCAGGAGGTGCGAGAGCAGCGTGGTCTTGCCGCTGCCGAGGAACCCCGTCACGAGCGCGACCGGGATCTTCACAGCGTTGCGACCAGGTCGGGGTCGAGCGGGTCGAGCGTCCGGCCGGCGAGCTTCTCGGCCTCGACCCACAGTGAGCCGAGGTCGGCGATGACCGTCGAGCGGCCCTTCGCATCGCGCAGGACCCAGACGCGGCCGCTCCAGTCGTCGAGCTTCAGCCCGTAGAAGCCGAGCACGCGGTTCAGGAGCCGGACGCGGAAGACACGCTCGCGCCGGCCACCCTCCTGCTCGGCCCAGTGCTCGCTGAGAAGGACATTGCACAGTGTGCACATTGCCCTCGCGTTCTACGCGTATTAGGTTCGCGTTGCAAACGGACGAAGGGGAACCGATGGCCAAGGAGATCTTCTGCTCGATCGGCGTCGACGTGGACGCGGTCGCGGGTTGGCTCGGCTCGTACGGCGGGGAGGACTCTCCCGACGACATCTCGCGCGGCGTCTTCGCCGGCGAGGTGGGCACACGCCGGCTGCTGAAGCTGTTCGACACGTACGACATGCGGACGACGTGGTTCATCCCGGGCCACTCGATCGAGACCTTCCCGGAGGAGTCCGCGCTCGTCGTCGAGGCCGGCCACGAGGTGGGCATGCACGGGTACTCGCACGAGAACCCGATCTCGATGACCCCCGAGCAGGAGGAGGCCGTCCTCGTCAAGTGCATCGGCCTGATCGAGGAGGTGTCCGGCCGCCGGCCGACCGGCTACGTCGCGCCGTGGTGGGAGTTCTCGAACGTGACGAACGAGCTGCTGCTGAAGCACGGGATCAAGTACGACCACAGCCTGATGCACCGCGACTTCCACCCGTACTACGTCCGGGTCGGCGACTCGTGGACGAAGATCGACTACTCGAAGCAGCCGGACGAGTGGATGAAGCCGCTCGTGCGCGGCGAGGAGACCGACCTGATCGAGATCCCGGCGAGCTGGCACCTCGACGACCTGCCGCCGATGATGTTCATCAAGGCCGCTCCGAACAGCCACGGCTTCGTGAACCCGCGGCACCTCGAGGAGCTCTGGCGCGACCAGTTCGACTACATCTACCGCGAGGAGGACTACGCCTGCTTTGCGATGACCGTCCACCCCGACGTCGCCGGGCGCCCGCAGGTGATCCTGATGCTCGAGCGGCTGATCGATCACATCTCGGGGCACGACGGTGTTCGCTGGGCGACGATGGACGAGATCGCCGACGACTTCGCGCAGCGCTACCCGCGCGGAGGCTCCGAGCGGCCGGTGACCTCGCACAAGGCCCGGAAGTAGAGGCCTACGACTCGGCGGCGACCGCAGCGGCGTCGCCGCCGGCGAGCTGGAGCAGCACGCGCGCCTTCGGCCCGGCGAGGTCGCCGGCGAAGACCGCGCCGGCCTCGGCGAGGTCGCGACCGCCCCCGCGCCCGTAGACCGGCTCGACTCGTCCCTCGGCGCACCGCGAGCAGACGACGACCGTCACCCCGGCGGCGACCGCCTCGCGCACGCCCTCGACGACCTGCTCGTTCGCGTTGCCGCGGCCGGTGCCCTCGAGGACGATCGCGCGCGCGCCGGCCGCGACCGCCGCGCGCAGGAAGCGCGCATCGCTGCCCGCGTACAGGCGGATCAGGTCGACGGGGACGAGCTCGGCGGGGAGAGGCAAGGACGGGCGCCGCTCGGGCCGGCGCCCGAACACCACGCGCTCGCCGTCCACGAGCCCGATCGGCCCCCACCCGGGCGACGCGAACGCGCGGAGGGCGCTCGTGTGCACTTTCCGGACCTCGCGCGCGGCGTGGATGTCGCCGCCGAAGACGATCATCGCGCCGCGGCCGTGCGCTTCCGGGGATGCCGCCACGCGGATCGCGTCGCGCAGGTTGCGAGGACCGTCGCGGTCGGGCTCGTCGGCGGCGCGCTGCGCCCCGGTGAGCACGACCGGCGGAGCGTCGTCGGGCAGCACGCGGTCGATCAGGTAGACGGTCTCCTCCATCGTGTCCGTTCCGTGGGTCACAACCGTCGGCGCGCCGTGCTCGAGCACGCGGCGGGCCAGCGAGAGAGCGAGCGCGCCGTGGACGTCGAAGCTCGGCACGCTGAGGAAGTCGTCGAGCGTCAGCGGCGGGGCATCGGGCCAGGCGAGCATCTCGAGCAGCTCCTCGGCCGTCGTGGCGGGCACGAGCTTGCCCGTCCCGGGCTCGGGGCGCATCGCGATCGTGCCCCCGGTCGAGACGACGACGACCGGCGCCGGCACCGCGGCCTACTTCGAGTCCGAGGAGGCGCGCGCCGCGCCCATGTCCAGCCCCTCCGCGACGCCGAGCTCCTCCTCGATCGCGGGAGCGGCACGCCGCCCGCCGAAGCGCAGGCGCACCGAGGCCACGACGAGCAGCAGCACGATCGCGCCCAGCGAGACGAGCGTCGTCGCCGTGCCGAGCGCGTAGAGGTCGGGCCGGATCGCGCCGGTGAACGTCAGGCCGCCGATCGTCAGCGGCAGCGTCTGGATCTCGGAGCCGCTCACGAGCAGGATCGAGCGGTCGTAGTCGTTCCACGCCAGCGTGAAGCCGAAGAGGAAGCAGCCGAAGATGCCCGTCCACACGAGCGGGAGCGTCACCTCGCGGAAGGTCCGCTTCTGATCGGCGCCGAGGTCGCGCGCGGCCTCCTCGATCCCCTCGTCATAGCGATTCCAGACCGCGAGCATCACGAGGAAGCCGAACGGGATCCCCCAGATCACGTTCGCGCCGAGCGCGGTCCGCCAGAGCGACGGCGCCTCCCCGAGCCACGACCAGAAGAGCTGCGTCCCGAGCGCGAGCAGGAAGCCCGGCGTCATCAGGGCGAGCATGATGAGGTAGAAGAAGGCCCCTTCGCCGCGGAACTTGCGCCGGAACGCCATCGAGAGCGTGAAGGCGATGATGCTGACGATCGCGCCCGCGGCCAGGCTCATCCAGAGCGAGACCCTGCCCGACGCGCGGATCTCGTCGGCGTGCGAGCCGGGGATGTTCGCGTCGAAGAGCGACTTCCACCATTCAAGGCTGATCGGGCCTCGGAAGGGCCAGGTGATCGAGCCGAACGGGCCCTGGAACGAGAGGATCCCCATCAGGATCATCGGCGCGTAGAGGAAGGCCAGGAAGAGCACGAAGTACACGGCGAGGCCCCACTTCGCCCAGTCGGTGCGACGCTTCACGTCAGAGGTCCTCTCTGAGGTTCGAGAAGCGCGTGATCACGAACACGCCCGCGACGAGGGCGACGACGAGCAGCACCGCCGAGGCTGCCCCCTGCGGATACTGAACGGCGATTTCGACCTTCGACTGGACGATCGTGCCGACCGAGGAGATCACGTTGCCGCCGATCACGCGCACGGTCCCGTACTCGCCCATCGTGAGCACGAAGATGAAGATCGAGCCGATCACGACGCCGGGCATCGCCTGGGGCAGGATCACCTCGCGGAAGGTCCGGAACCAGTTGCCGCCCAGGTCGCGCGCGGCCTCGAGCGCCGTGCGGTCGACCTGCGAGAGCGTGAAGAAGAGCGGCGTGACCATGAAGAGGATGTAGAGCTGGATCATGGCCAGCGTCACCGAGAGCTCCGAGAAGCCGAGCTGCTCGAAGGGCGCGCCCGGAATGCCGAGCTTGCCGAGCACCTGGTTGAGCCCGCCCTCGCGGCCCATCAGCGGATACGTCCAGGCGACCGAGCGCGTCAGGTAGCTCGTCCAGAACGGCGCGAGCGCGAGGATGAAGAGCGCGATCTGGTTCCGCAGGTTGTTCACCTTGAGCGCCAGGAAGTAGGCGACCGGGAAACCGAATACGAGGCACGCGACGACTGCGATCAGCGAGCGGAAGAAGCTCGAGCGCATGTTCTGCCAGTAGACGCTGTCGTGGAACAGCTCGCTGTAGTTGGAGAGCGTCCAGTCGGTGACGAAGCCCGACGACGCGCCGACCTGGTACGTCCAGAAGCTGACGAGGACGATGAAGACGAGCGGCGCGATCAGGTAGAAGCCGAGCCAGAGCAGGCCCGGCGCGGCCCAGAGTGCGGTCAGCCCGCGCCCGCCCGCCCGCTTCCTCGCTGCCGCCCCTTGCGCCGCTTCGGCCTTGGGCGGCCGCTGCTCGAGGATCTCTTCGGCTTGCTCGATCTCGCCGATGTCGAGCTGCGGGCGCCCGTCACCGGAGGAGCTGGACATCCTCCTCCTTCCACGCGATCGTGACGCGCTCGCCCTCGCGGCCGCGGAGAGCTCCGTACTCCTCCCCCGGCAGCTTCGCGAGCATGCGGTCGCCCTCGGCTGACAGGTGGAGCTTGATCAGGTCGCCGAGGAACTCGACGAAGACGATCTCGCACTCCGCGGAGTTGACACCGCCTTCCGTGCCGCCGGCGGCGAGCTCCACGGCAGCGGCGCGCACTGCGACAACGGCCTTGTCCCCGACGGCGCGATCGTTGCCCGGCGCGAGCACGCTCGTCCGGATAGCGCCGTTCTCGAGCACGAGACGATCGCCGTCGCGGCTCGCGACCGTGCCGTGGATGATGTTGTTGTCGCCCATGAAGCGGGCGACGAGCTCGGTCTCCGGCCGGGTCGCGATCGTCAGCGGGTCGGCCACCTGCTGGATGCGCGCATCGTTCATGACGACGATCCGGTCGGCCATCGAGAGCGCCTCTTCCTGGTTGTGCGTCACGTGGATGAAGGTCAGCCCGAGCTGGCGCTGGAGGTTCCGCAGCTCGACGCGCATCCGCAGCTGCAGGAGCCGGTCGAGGTCGCCGAGCGGCTCGTCGAGCAGGAGCGCCTTCGGCTTCGTGACCAGCACGCGCGCCAGAGCGACGCGCTGCTGCTGCCCGCCCGAGAGCTGCCGCGGCCGGCGCTCGCCGAACTCCTCGAGGCCCACCATGTCGAGCGCTTCCAGCGCGACGCGGCGGCGCTCCCCCTTCCCCATCCCGTGCATCTTCAGCCCGAACTCGACGTTCTGGAGCACCGTCCGGTGCGGGAACAGCGCGAAGTGCTGGAAGACGGTCGTCGTGGGCCGCTTGTGGGGAGGGAGCGAGACGAGCGACTGTCCGTCGAGGAGGATGTCCCCGCTCGTCGGGAAGTCGTGGCCGCCGATCATCCGGAGCGTGGTCGTCTTGCCGCAACCCGACGGGCCGAGCAGGACCACGTACTCGCCGTGGTCGATGTGCAGGTTGAAGTCGTCCACGGCGAGCGTCCCGCCGGGGAAGACCTTGGAGACCCCCTTGAGGTCGAAGCCGGTTTCGTTAGAGGAGGAGGGGGCGGCGCGTGCCGCCCCCTCCGATGTCTGTCCGACGGCTTCCTCCGCCATGTCCTAGGCGCTGAGGAACTCGTTGAACTTCTTCACCTGGTACACGTTCTCGGTGTAGAACGAGTTCCAGGCGGTGTACTTGCAGGAGCGCCTGATGAACGAGCCACCGTCTCGTATCTGGCCCTTCTTGATGTCGCCGACGCGTCCGGTGATGCCCGGGAGGTCGCGCGAGGCAGGCTTGCCGTTGTACCAGAACTGGTACTCCTCCGGCGTGAACGCAGGCTTCGCGGTCGACTTCGCACGGCTGGAGTTCAACCACTTCGGCAGGCTCGTGCCGTTCGCGATGTAGTAGCCCTGACGCATGATCAGCGCGCCGAGGTAGCCCTCGTACATCCAGTTGAGGTAGGCGTACGCCGCGTCGAGCTTCTCGCCGGTGACGTGCTTCGGGATCCCCTGGGCGCTGCACCAGCCGCGCATGCCCTCCTTCGGGAACGCGTAGCGACAGTTCACACCCTGGGCGACGAGGAGCGCCACTGCCGGCGACCACATCGACTCGATCACGACCTCCTTGGAGGCCATCAGGTTCACGGACTCGTTGAAGGTCGACCAGAACGCACGGAAGTGCCCGTTCTTCTTGTACGTCGAGAGGATCTTGAACAGCCGGTCCATCTCGGCGCGGGTCATGTTCCCCAGGTTCTTGAACTTCATCAGCCCGAGCGCCTGGACGGCGTTGCCCAGGTCGGCCATCGCGATGCCGGGGTCGTTCAGGACGGCAACGCGGCCCTTGTGCCGGCCGTTGAGGAGCTCGGCCCACGAGACCGCACTCGGCTGCTTCTTGATGACGTCGCCGTTGTAGCCCATCGAGTCCATGTTGAAGTGGGCGGGTGGCCCGACGATCGACGTCGGCTGCGGCTTGCCGCCGATGGCCTTGTTGGTCGCGTCGTTCCACCACTGGACGATCGCCTTGTTGTTGCGCGGCCCTTCCTTGGTGAGCGGAAGGCCCGTGCTGCGGTTCGGGTCGAGGTAGAGGACGCGGTAGGGAGCGTTGCCCTGACCCGGCGTGCAGTCCCTCCGGCTCGGAAGCACCTTCCCCTTCGTGAAGACGGGATAGAAGCCGTTCCACGCCTTGATCTTGGTCCGGTCGACGGCCTGGAAGTTGCCCGTCGGCCAGATCTGGAAGTACTGGTAGTTGTAGCCGCCGAGCATGTCGAAGCTCTCGGGTGACGTGATCGACTTCTGCACCTGCGCGTTCGTGCTCATCGGCTGCACGTTGAACTTGAAGCCGAGGTCCTTCTCAGCTTGCTGCTCGGCACCCTGAGGCCACTCGACGCCGAGGGTGATCACGCGCAACGTGCCGGTGTATTGGCTCTTTGCTCCCGGAGCCGCGGACGCGCGACCCGCAACACCGCCCAGCCCGGTCAGAGCCGCTGCGCCGAGACCGCCCTTGACGACGAGGTCACGCCGGCTCAGGCCGCGCGACGACTTGGTCGTCGCCCGCTCGATGTTCGGATCCGACATGTCGTGCCGGCCCAGCTCATCGGTGTAACCGAGTTGCTCTGCGAATTCGTGGACATCGAACTCAGCGTCGTCGAACTCGCTCATATGCCCTCCTTTCGCCCGCTCGCACCGTGCGAGTGGGCTGCGCCACAGTCGGTGGTTGTAAGGCCCGGACAAACCCCGTTCAGCTCGATGGTGCTTGTATACAACCTTCGTAGCTCGCGAGTCAACCGGATCCCTCGACGGTGATTGCGACGCGATCGGGAGCCGTTCCGAGGACGTCGGTCGACGCTCCTTTGGGGATCATCCGCCGCACGAGTGAGAAACGTGCGGGGCTCTCGCCGAAGGGATAGGGGGAGATCCGGACGTGCCACGGCGCCACCGGCTCGAGCCGGTAGCCCTGCAGCTTCGCTCCCTCGCCGGCCTCGACGTCGCGCATGCAGAAGTAGAGCGAGAGCCGGTCGTAGAGCTGGAGGAGGTCGTAGTCCGCTCGGTGCTCGCCGGGGTCGCCGCCGAACTTCGCCTCCTGCTCGGCCACGAACACCTCGACCTGCTCCTGCACCTCCGGCGCGCGCGTGAGCGAGAGCCCGGGGTCGAGCCCGTAGCGCTGCCGGTAGATCCCGGCGCCGTGCATCGACACGAGCAGGCCCGCCTGCGGATCGTGCTCCGTGACCGCCGCGATCCCCGCTCGGTAGAAGGCGAGGTGCGAGCGGACGTCGACGTCGAGGAAGTTCACGGGCTTGCCGCTCGCGTCGCGGCGCGGCGAGCGCTCCCACACGGCCCAGCCGTCGTCGTGCCGCTGCGCCGCGACAGCGACCGACTCGTGCCGTGGGCCGCGGTCGCGCCACGCGTCCGCGAAGGCGCCCGAGAGGTCGGCGTGATCGGTCTGCATGACGACCTGCCACGCGTCGCCTGTGTCGCGGACGATCACCGTCGCCCCACGGGCTCCGCGGCCCATTGCCCGGCGAGCTCACGATCGAGGAGTCGAGCCTGGAGGCCGCTCAGCACCAGGTAGGCGAGTGCCGCCGACGAGACGCCCCACACGACCTTGACCAGCTCGGGTGGGACGGCGTAGAAGACGCCGACGCCGAGCGCGGTGGCCGCCACCGCCGCGAGATTCACGCCCCAGGCATACCGATATCTGCCGCGCGGCTGAAACAGCGCCGGCACGTCGATGCGCAGCCGCTGCACGAGCACGTAGTCGGCGAGGACGACGCCGGCCAGCGGAGCCGCCACGTTCCCGAGGTGGGTGATCCAGGTCTGCGCCTCCTCGATGAACCCTGGGAACCCGGAGAGGACGACCGCCAGCGACCCAGCCACGATGGTGGCCGGCAGGCGACCGAGGCGCGGCACGGCGTTCACCAGCGACATGCCGGCGGTGTAGACGTTCGTCAGGTTCGCCGAGAAGGTCTGGACGACGATCGCCACGAGCAGGAGTGCGAGCACGACATCGCTCGTCGTGAGGGCGGCCGCGGCCACGAACGGATTCGTCTCACCCGTCGCGGCGGCGACGTACCCGCCGACGAACGTGGTCACGACCGCAGAGAGCAGCGCGGATGCGATCAGACCGATGCGCATGTCTCGCCGGGTGGGCGTGTAGCGGCAGAAGTCGGCGACGTTCGTGACCAGCGTCAGCGAGGCGCCGCACATCACCGTGACGAACGTGGCGAAGCCGACCCACGTCAGCTGCTGGTCGGGCGATTCGAACACGCGTCCGACCGCGAAGGCCGGGTCGTCGCTGGCGAGATAGAGGTAGACGAGCACGGCCGCCGACCCGAGACTGAGCGGCAGCACGACCCTCAGCAGCCAGCGCATCACGTCGAATCCGAGCGCGGCCACCGCGGCCTGCACGACCGCGAGGGCGAGCGCAACGGGCACGAGCGGCAACCGCTCGCCGGTGATCGCCTGCACGATCGCCTGGAAGCCGAGCGCCCCGGTCAGGGCCTGGGCCGCGAACCAGTAGATCCCGGCCACCATCCGGTACGGCGAGGTCAGACCGCGCGCACCCCAGAACCCGAACGTCGCGCGCATCGCGACCTGCCCGGGGAGCCCGTCGTCGACCCCCGGCTGGGCGGCGACGACGAGAATGGCGAAGGCGAGCGCCTGGCCGACAACCAACGCCACCACCGCCCACCACAGGGGCAGTCCGCCCGCGACGACGGCGAGTGCCCCGATCACGTACATCACCGGGTTGAGAAAGAACGTGAAGTTGATCGCGAACAGCGTGCGCCAGCCCGCGGTCCGAAGCTCGGCCGGGACCGGCTCGACCCCGTACTCCTCGATCTCCGGCATCAGTCGCCCCGGCCGTGCCGGGAGAAGAAGTCGATCACGACCCGGTTGTGCTCCTCGGTGTTGTCGAAGATCGTCGAGTGGTTCGAGCCGTGGATCACGTGCTTCTCGGCGCCCGCGATGCCCTGGTAGATCGCCTCCTGGCCCGCGCCGCCGGGGCCCTGGTCCCACGGCGTCATCAGGTCCTCGTCGCCGCCCAGCACGAGCGCCGGCGAGGTGATCCTCGGCAGCCAGGGCCGCAGGTCCATGTCGCACATCGCCTGGCACGCGGCGGTGAAGACCTCGATCCGGTTCGAGTCGCGCAGGATCTCCTGGATCGTGTCGATCGCCGCCACACCGTCGTCCGTCTCGGCGAAGCTCTTCGAGAGCGCCTGCCAGCCGATCAGCTCGGCGAGGATGCGGCTGCCCGGCCCGTCCGGGTCGAGGCGAGCGATGTCGATCCAGTTCTTGAAGATCAGCCGCCCCGTCCTGCCGAGCTTCGCGGCGGCGCAGTTGATGACGACGGAGATCGTCCTCTCCGGGTACTTCGCCGCGAACACGATCGCGATCATCCCGCCCATCGAGGTGCCGTGGACGTGCGCCTCCGGGATCTCGAGCGCGTCCATCAGGCCGGCCAGGTCGTCCGCCCAGACCTCCATGTCGTAGTCCTGGACGGGCCGGTCGGACTGGCCGTAGCCGCGCATGTCGTAGTCGACGACCTTGAACTGCTTCGACAGCTCGGGCGTGCACGGCGCGAAGTTGAAGTGCCCGAAGCCCGCGCCGTGGATCTGCATCACCGGCTCTCCGTCGCCGGTGATCTGGTACCAGAGGTCGACGCCGTTGACTGCGACCTTGCCCTCCATCTCGTCCGGAGCATGTGCGGCGGCGAGCTCCTCCAGGTGCGCGACGACCTCGTCGACCGAGACGACGTCGCCGTACTTCGTGTCGATGTCGTAGAGATTCGCCTCGTGCGCGGCCGGCGTTGCGGTCGCCGACCGCCTCGCGCGGAACGAGTGGCCGGTAGCCGTGCTGGAGCGCGTCGACGGCGGTCGCGCGCACGCACCCCGAGGTCGAGGCGCCGGTGACGATCACGCTGTCGCAGCCGGCCGCGGCGAGCAGGCTCGAGAGCGGCGTGCCGAAGAACGCGGAGGCGAAGAGCTTGTTCAGCACCGGCTCGTGCGGGAGCGGCGCGACGCGAGGATCGATCTCGACCCAGCGGCTCCCCGCCTCCAGCGTGAGCAGTGCGGGGATCTTGTCGATGAACGCGGCCGCCGTCAGCCTGTCTCCCTCCGTGTACGAAACCGTCGTGTAGACGACCGGGAGCTGCGCCCGGCGAGCCTCGCCGAGCAGGCGCCCGATCGCCGCGACCACGCCGTCCAGCTCGCAGACGAGCGGCGACGCGGGATCGGTGAAGCCGACGTTGACGTCGATCACGAGCAGCGCGGGGCGCCGGCCGAAGCCGGCGCGTCCGTGAAAGCCGTCGTGACGGACCGAGCTCACGGCTCCGCGATGCCGTCACCCACGCGCACGCGAGCGAGCGCGGCGGCGCCATCCTCGAGCGGCGACCACCGCAGCGGCTTCGCCGGTGCGGGCGGCTCGAGCCCGGTCTCCTCCTTGCAGGCGGCGAGGACCTCCTCGAGCGGCGGCCCGAAGTCGAAGGCCAGCGCCTCACCCCGCTCGTCGCGCTGCCGCGAGCGCTCCGCCTCGGTCGCGTCGACGTCGACCGTGCCGTCCGTCCGCGAGGACGACGCCGTAGCCGGCCCGCGCGTGCTCCGGCCGACACGAGCCCGTACGAGACATCGCGGGCGACGATCTCGGCGGGACGGTCGAGCCGGTCCTTCCAGCCGCCGCCGCCGGCGGTGCGGAAGACGAGCATGTCGCCCGGCTCGACGACGACGTTGTCGCACTTCGACGGCAGCCGCTCCTCGGTCCCGTCGGCCCGGCGCAGGATCTTCTCCGAGCGCCCTCCGGGCTCGCCGCCGAGCACGCCCCACGGCCGCGTCAGCCAGCGGTCGTCGTGGATCGACACCTCGCCCGGCTCGAGGTAGACGTAGCGCTTCTCGACGCCGTTCCCGCCACGATGGAAGCCCGCACCACCGGAGTCGGTCACCGTCGTGTAGCCGTCGATCCGCAGCGGGTAGTACGCCTCGAGGTACTCCGTCGGGATGTTCTCGAACAGCGGCCACCACGAGTGGCCGTCCATCCCGTCGCCGATCGGCCGGCCGGGGATGCCGCCGTAGAGGATCTCCATCGAGTAGAAGAAGTCGCCCTTCCCGTCCCAGCCGGAATAGAGCATGTACGGGCTCGTGCCGTAGCCGGCGGCCGTGTTCAGCTCCGGCGCCTGCTTCACGAGCGCGCCGCCGAGGACGTCGAACAGCCGCGCGAGCGCGTGCGTTCGGCAGCCGAGCGCGGCCGGGAAGCGCGGCCGCAGCAGCGATCCTTCCGGCATGACGACGTGCAGCAGGGGATAGAAGCCGTCGTTGAAGAGGATCTGGGGATCGTTGACCATGATCAGGTAGATCCCGATGAACATCTTGAACATGCCCTCGGAGAGGTAGAAGTTGATCGGCCCGAGCGCCTGCGGGTCGGTGCCCGACCAGTCGAAGAACGCCTGGTCGCCCTCCCGCCAGATCGTCAGCTTCATCTTGTACGGCCCGTTGCCGAGACCGTCGTCGTCGACGTAGTCCTCGAAGCTCTGAGGCACCTCCGGGATCGCGAGCAGGATCAGCTGCCGCATCGCCTCGTAGGTGCGGTCGAGCAGCGCCTGCAGCGCGGCGAGGTAGGTCTCCTTGCCGAAGCGCTCGCAGAGCTCGATCACGCGCCGCTCGCCGGCGCGGCAGCCCGCGACGATGGCGAACAGGTCGGCCCGGTTCATCTCGGGCAGGCGGACGTTGTTGAAGATCAGCTTGAGGACGGCGTCCTGCGGCACGCCCCGCTCGACGATCTTCAGCGGCGGGATGATGATGCCCTCCTCGAAGATCGTCTTCGCGCCGGTCGGGAGCGATCCCGGCAGCGGCCCGCCCGCGTCCATCTGATGGCCGAACTGGCTCGACCAGCCGACGAGCTCGTCCTCGAAGAAGATCGGCACCAGCACGAGCCAGTCGTTCGTGTGCGAGATCGAGGCCGAGCACTTGAACGGGTCGGAGGTGAGGATCACGTCACCCGGGTAGATGCCGCCCTCCCACTCGGCCATCATCTCGTTGATGTAGGCGCCGAACTGGCCGACGACCATGCGCCCACGCGGGTCGGTGATCATCGGGAACTCGTCGTGCTGCTCGCGGATGACGGGGCTCATCGCCGACCGGAAGAGGACGGCGTCCATCTCGAAGCGCGCGCTCTTCAGCGCGCCTTCGATGATGTCGAGCGTGACCGCGTCGACCTCGACATCGGGGATCTCGGCGATGCGGAGCTCTTCGGTGGTTGCCATCTCTCCCTCGCTCACTCGTTGGGGGTGATCAGGATGTTGAAGTTCGCGTCGACGACGGCGCGGTAGCCGGGAAGGACGATCGTCGTCGAGTCGAACTCGGTCACGACGGCCGGCCCGTCGAGCTCCGCCCCGGGCTGGAGCTTGGAGCGGTCGTAGATCTTCGTCGCGACGCGCTCGCCGTCGAAGATCACCTCGTGCTCGTCGACGACGGCCCCAGATGAATCCGCCGAGCCGGGCTCGCCCACCGGTAGCTCCGGCTTCGGCACGTCCCCGAAGCCGACCGCCCGGAGATTGACGATCTCCGACGCGGTGCCCGGCATGCGGAAGCCGTACAGCTGCTCGTGCAGGCGGTTGAACCGCTCCTCCAGGTCGGCGAGCCCGCCGTTCCGGACCTCGTCCGGCTCGAGCGCCACCGGGATCTCGTAGCCCTGGCGGTGGTAGCGCATGTCCGCGGTGTAGGCCACCCGCTGCGCAGCCTCCGGGATTCCCTCACCCGCGAGCCACGTGTTCGCCCGCTCGCCGAGTCCGTCCAGGATCTCCGCCACCTCGCCGCCCTCGGCGTCGGCGACCAGGCGGATGTGCGTCTGCGCGAACTCGTCGCGGAAGTCGGCGACGAGGTCGCCGATCGCGCACAGCAGCCCCGGCGCGGGCGGGACGATCACGGGGAACGAGCCCATCAGCTTCGCCAGCGCGTTCGCGTGCAGCGGCCCCGCACCGCCGTAGGCGACGAGCGCGAAGTCGCGCGGGTCGTGGCCGCGCTGAACGGAGACGAGCCGGAGCGCGCCCGCCATGTTCTCGTTGACGATCGCGAGGATCCCCTCCGCGGCCTGCTCGACCGAGTCGAGCCCCATCGCGTCCGCGACCTTCTGCACGGCTGCGCGTGCCGCGTCCACGTCGAGCTCCATCTCGCCGCCCAGCAGGCGCGGCGGCAGATGGCCGAGCACGACATTCGCGTCGGTGACGGTCGGCTCGTCGCCGCCCTTGCCGTACGCGGCCGGGCCGGGCTCGGCACCCGCCGACTGCGGGCCGACGCGGAGGGCCTTCGTCAGCTCCGGCACGTGCGCGATCGAGCCGCCGCCGGCGCCGACGGTGTGCACGTTCACCGACGGCACCTTGATCCGGAAGTGACCGATCGCGGTCTCGCGGCCGATCGTCGGCTGGCCGTCCTGGCACAGGGAGACGTCGGTCGACGTTCCGCCCATGTCGAAGGTGAGGATGTCGTCGAAGCCCGCCTTGCGCGCGACGAAGAGCGCGCCGGCGACGCCGCCGGACGGCCCCGAGAGGACGCCGTAGATCGGGTTGCGCGCCGCCTCCCGCGTCGTCATCAGACCGGCATCGGAGCGCAGGATGTTCACTTCCGCCTTGGCGCCGATGCCGTTCAGCTGCTCCTGCAGGCGCTGGACGTAGTCGGCGACCTTCGGGCGCACGTACGAGTTCATGCACGCGGTGAGCGCGCGCTCGTACTCGCGGAACTCGGGGAGCACCTCGGCCGAGAGGGTCACCGGGAAGCCCGGATAGAGGCGCTCGACGAGCTCGCCGATCTGCCGCTCGTGCGCGCCGTTCACGTACGAGTTGATCAGCGCGATCGTCAGCGACTCGACGCCGGAGTCGACGAGATCGCGCACGATCGACTCGACCTGCTGCTCGTCGACGGGCACGATCGCGTTCCCGCGCGGGTCCATCCGCTCGACCGCCTCGCGCGTGTCCGCGAGCGAGGCGGGTGGATCGGGCTTGATCATGATGATCCAGCCGGCGAGCGGCCCCGGCGTCTGCGAGCGCGCGAGGTGCAGGATCTGCTGGAAGCCCTGGGTCGTGATCAGGCCGACTCGGGCGCCCTTCGACTCGAGCACGGCGTTCGTCGCCACCGTCGTCCCGTGCAGGATGTTCCTGAGGTCGCCGACTTCGATACCGGCCTCGTCGCAGATTCGCTTGACACCGTTGAGCACGCCCTCCGACGGGTCGGCGGGCGTCGAGGGCGTCTTCACCCGGTACTGCTGGTCCCCGCTCGCGTCACCGTCCCCGACGAGGAAGAGGTCGGTGAACGTGCCGCCCACGTCGACCCCGAGCCTGTACGCCATTCCCCTGCTCCTTTCAGCCGGCGACCGGCGCGAAGGTGCCGGCGCGATAGACCTGCCCGGGAAGCTCTCGTCCGAGCTCCGCTTCCAGCCACTCGGCGACGGTGATCAGCTCGTCGAGGTCGATGCCCGTCTCGATGCCCTCGCCGTGGAGCAGGTAGACGAGGTCTTCCGTGCAGATGTTCCCCGTCGCGCGCGGCGCGAAGGGGCAGCCACCGATGCCTCCGACGGACGCGTCCAGCACGGTCGCCCCCGCCTCGAGCGCCACGTACGCGTTCGCAAAGCCGGTGTTTCGGGTGTTGTGCAGGTGAACCCCGATCGGCGGGGAGAGCTTCGCCGCCTCCGACACCAGGTGCTTCACCTGCCGCGGCACGCCGACGCCGACGGTGTCGGCGAGGACGATCTCGTCCGCCCCGGCGTCCGCGAGCAGCGAGGCGAGCTCGAGCACGTAGCCGGGGTCGACGGCGCCCTCGAACGGGCAGCCGAATGCGGTGCCGATCGTCACCGTCGCGCGGATGCCGTCCGCGTGGGCGCGCTCGACGATCCTGGCCGCCACCTCGACCGACTCCGCCACCGAGGCGTTCTGGTTGCGGCGGTTGAGCGTCTCGGTCGAGGCGAACGCGAAGTGCGCCTCGTCGAGGCCGGTGGCCGCCAGGCGGTCGTAGCCCTTCTCGTTCAGAACCAGCCCGGCGTAGACCACGCCGTCGCGCCGGTCGATCGCGGCGACGACCTCCTCGGCGCCCCCCATCTGCGGAACGCGCGCCGGATTGACGAAGCTGACGGTCTCGATGCGCCGCAATCCCGCCGCTGCAAGGCGGTTGACGAGCTCGGCGCGCGTCTCGGGGTCGAACACCCGCTCGTCGTTCTGGAGCCCGTCCCGGGGAGCGACGTCGCAGATCGTCACGGTCACAGCACACCCTCCTGCTCGAGGCTCGCCAGCTCGTCGTCGGAGAGGCCCAGCAGAGCCGCCGTAGACGTCTCGGTTGTGGCTGCCCTCCTCCCAGGTGGCGGACCAGCGAACCTCGCCCGGCGTCTCGGAGAACTTCGGGACGATCCCCGGGCCGAAGTACTCGCCGAACTCGGGATCCACGTGCTTGACGAGCATCTCCCGCGCCTGGAACTGCTCGTCCTCGAAGATGTCCGCGATCGTGTAGATCGGCCCGCAGATCACGCCGGCGTCGTTGAGCAGCCGGTCGATCTCGGCGGCGGTGTGCCGCCCCGCCCAGTCGGCGACGATCCCCTCGAGCTCCTCTTGATTCTCGCCGCGCGCGAGGTGCGTCGCATACTTCGGGTCGTCGGCGAGCTCGGGCTGGTCCATGGCCGCACAGAGCCGGCGGAAGACACCGTCCGCGTTGGCCGCGATGACCATCCACGCGTCGTCGCTCGACTTGAAGATGTTCGACGGCGCGACGCCCGCGAGCCCGGTTCCCCCGGGGCCGCGCACGATCTCGAGCCGGTCGTATTCCGGAACCATGCTCTCGAGGAGCGCGAAGCACGCCTCCATCAGCGAGACGTCGACGACCTGCCCGCGCCCGCCGCCGAGTGCATCGCGCCGGTAGAGCGCCGCGAGGATGCCCTGGACGGCGAACATGCCGGCGAGTGAGTCGCCCAGCGAGATGTGGATGCGCGGCGGCGGCTCGCCGGGAAAGCCGTTGATGTAGCGGATGCCGCCCATCGCCTCGGCGACCGAGGCGAAGCCCGCCCGCCGCGAGTACGGCCCGGTCTGCCCGTAGCCGGAGACGCGGGCGATCACGAGCTTGGGATTCACCTCCCAGAGCTGCTCCGGCCCGAGACCCCACTTCTCCAGCGTCCCCGGACGGAAGTTCTCGACGAGCACGTCGCAGTGCTCCACGAGCCGGAGCAGCAGCTTCTGCCCCTCCTCCGCGCGAAGGTTCAGCGTCACGCACTTCTTGTTGCGCGACTGCACCGGCCACCAGAGCGAGCGGCCCTCGTAGCGCGCCTTGCCCCACTCACGGAGCGGATCGGGCTGGCCCGGAGGCTCGACCTTGATGATCTCTGCGCCCATGTCGCCGAGGAGGCGGCCCGCAAACGGGCCGGCGAGCAGCATCCCGAGCTCGACGACGCGGACACCGGCGAGCGGCCCCGGGCCCTCGGTCTGGCGCTGCTGCTCCGGGCCGGTGACGGTCTCCGTCACTCCTCTGCCGCCTCGAGCTCTCGCCAGTGCCCCAGCAGCAGGTCGCGCGCCTCGAAGACGTGCTCCTTCATCACCAGCTCGGCGCGCTCGGAGTCGCGCGCCTGGAGCGCCCGCGTGATCTGGTGGTGGTAGTGCGCCGAGATCTGCCGCTGCTCCGGCGAGTACCAGATGTAGGAGCGGTAGACGAGCGGCAGCTCGATCACCTGGCGGACCATCGTGCCGAGGCGTGCGCTGCCGGCGCCCTCGATGATCGTCTGGTGGAAGAAGAAGTTCTCCTTGACGAGCCCGCTCATGTCCTCGTCGTTGCTGAGCAAGCCCTCGAAGCGGTCGCAGCTCTCGAACAATGCGGCGATCGCCTCGTCCGACAGCCCGGTGGCCGCGCGGCGCGCGGCGTAGCCTTCGAGCAACGCCCGCAGCTGGTAGAGGTCGGTGAGATCCTCGACCGAGTGCGAGCGGACGGTCGCACCGCGGTTCGGAGCCGCGTCGACGAGCCCCTCCGCCTGCAGCATCAAGAGCGCCTCGCGCACGGGCGTGCGGCTGATTCCGAGCTCCTGTGCGAGCTCCTCTTCCTTGAGCCGGCCCCCCGGCGGCAGGCGCCCGTCGAGGATCGCCTGCCGGATCACCTCGGTCGCCGCGACGCTCGCATTCCTCGTCAGCGGCCCGCCGGCGTGCAGCTCTCTCGCCACGACGAGGAACATACAGTATGCAATCTGGCCGTCAACAACGGTCGCCGAGCGTCGCGGCGATGCCCGCGCCACCGAGAGCGAGTGCTGCCGTGGCGAGCCAGAACACATCCCATCCCGCTCCGTGCGCGAGTGCACCGAGTGCCGGAGTCGCAACCGCCGAGAGACCGAAGATCAGCGTCGCCGCGACCGCGACCGACCGGGCCGCAAGCTCGGGCGGCGTGCGCTCGCCGGCGCTGAGATAGACGAGGCCGTTCCAGCCGAGGGCGCCGAACCCGAAGACCACTGCCGCGGGAAGCGCGACCGCGACGCCGGCGTGCAGGGCGACCGTGAAGAGGACGCGCGCCGACCGCAGCGACGACCCCCGCCTCTGCGAGCG
This sequence comes from uncultured Gaiellaceae bacterium, assembly GCA_963847255.1. GTDB lineage: Bacteria > Actinomycetota > Thermoleophilia > Gaiellales > Gaiellaceae > Gaiellasilicea. Next base: position 4,081 of record CAWJYW010000009.1, on the reverse strand, counting down.
TCCGCGTCCGGCGGGCGCCGCCGCCACCGATCGGCGATCCGCCCCCAGACGACGCGCGCCACCCCCGCCGAGACCTGGATCGCGAAGAACGTCGCGCCCGCGGCGAGCGCAGAGAGCCCGGCATCACGCGCGGCCGGCACCGTGTAGACGAGCACCGCCTGCAGGACGACGATGTAGAACGCCGCGACGACGAGCAGCCGCTGCATGCCGGGCGCCTTCAGGATCGTCCTGAAGCCTCGCGGCTGCCGCCCGCCGCGCACGGAGTCGGCGACAACGGCGAACGCGGCGCCCGAGAGGAGGACGGCGGTCGCGGCCGCGAGCAGCACGGTCGAGACGCCGCCGACAGCCTCCAGCGCCGGCACGAGCACGGCGCCGATCATCCCGCCGAGCGGCACCGCCATCTGGCGCACGCCGAGCGCCCACCCTCGCCGCTCGGCCGGGTACGCGCGGAAGAGCGCGCCGGCGCCGCCGATCGTGACGACCGATGAGCCGACGCCGAACAGGACCAGGCCCGCGGCCAGCGCCAGCGGCGAGCCGGCGGCCGCCGCGGCGAAGAGCCCGGCGGCGCCGAGTGCGGTGCCGCCGGCCATCGCCGCTCGCGAGCCGAAGCGGTCGACGACGATCCCGGCTGGGATGAGGGACAGCGCCGTACCGAAGAATCCCGCGCTCAAGACCGCGCCGAGCGCAGGCAGGCTGAGGTCGAACTCCTCCCGCAACTGCGGCCCGATCGCAGGCAGGCCGAAGTTGACGAACGAGACGGCGGCCTGCGCCGCCGTTGCGGCGGTCAGCACCGCGCGTGGCGAGCGCGTCTGCACCGTCCGCGATTATCGTTTCTCCGTGGACCCGGCTCACCGTACGCTCGTCGCCGTGAACGTCTCCACGACTGAGGTCGCTGCTCTTCGCGCCCGCCGCGGAGGAGCGCAAGCTCCGGAAGGCGCTCGAGGCCGGCGCGGACGCGGTGATCGCCGACCTCGAGGACGGCACGGCGCCCGCCGAGAAGGAAGCCGCCCGCGCGATCGTCGAGGCCGTCTTCGCGGAGGAGGACGCACGCTGTGCACGGATCGTGCGGCTGAACGCCGCGGACACCGCAGTGGTTTGCGGGCGACCTCGAGCTCGTCGGACGGCTGGCGGTCGACTTCCTGATGCTGCCGAAGGCGACACCGCAGGCGGTCACAGCAGCTCGGCTCAGCGGGACCGCCCGTGCTGGCGATCGTCGAAACCGCGGCGGGCCTGCGCGCCGCCTACGAGACCGGCTCGACCGACCGGGTCACGGCACTCGTACTCGGCACGCACGATCTCGGCGCCGAGCTCCGCACGACGGCGCGTCCGGACGGGCTCGAGATCCTGTACGCCCGCTCGAAGGTCGTCACCGACTCGGCTGCGGCAGGCCTGGGCTCTCCGTTCGACACCGTCTACCTCGACATCCGGGACGGTCAGGGCCTCGAGCGCGAAGCCGAGCTGGCGCGCAGTCTCGGCTTCGGCGGCAAGCTCTGCATTCACCCCGCGCAGGTCGAGACGGTCAACCGGATCTTCACGACGAGCGAGGCGGAGCTCGAGTGGGCGCGGCGCGTGCTCGAGGCGTACCACGAGGCCTTGCGCGAGGGCCTCGGCGCAGTCGCGCTCGACGGCAAGATGGTCGACATGCCGATCGTCCGCCAGGCGGAGCGGCTGCTGGGCGACGAGCCGCGGTCCTAGTCGTCGTCAGCGCTCACGACGAGGCGACTTCGGCCTGGATGGCCTCGAGCTCGTGCTCGAGCTCGGCCAGCTCGGCGCCGCCGGCCATCAGGCGCACGAGCTCCTGCCGGTCGATGTCCTTCTTCGCGTAGTTCCCGAGGCTCTGGCCGCGGTTCAGGATCACGAAGCGGTCGCCGACCGGGTAGGCGTGGTGCGGGTTGTGCGTGATGAAGATCACGGCGACGCCGCGTTCGCGCGCCTGAAGGATGTACTTCAGCACCACGCCCGCCTGCTTCACGCCGAGCGCGGAGGTCGGCTCGTCGAGGATCAGCACGCGGGCGCCGAAGTAGACGGCGCGGGCGATCGCCACCGACTGCCGCTCGCCGCCCGAGAGCGTGCCGACCGGCTGGTCGGGATCGCGGATGTCGATCCCCATCTCCTTCAGCTCGGTGCGGACGATCCGCTTCGCGGTCGCCGCATCGAACCACTGGAGCGGACCGAACCCCTTCAGCGGCTCCGCGCCGAGGAAGAAGTTCCGCCAGACCGACATCAGCGGCACCATCGCGAGATCCTGGTAGACGGTCGCGATGCCCTTCGCGCGCGCGTCGCGCGGCGACCCGAAGTGCACCTCCTCGCCGTCGACGCGCAGGTGCCCCGCGTCGTGGTGATGCACGCCGGAGAGAATCTTGATGAAGCTCGACTTGCCGGCGCCGTTGTCGCCGAGAATGCACGTCACCTCGCCGGCATTCACGTGCGCCGAGACGTCGTTCAGCGCGACGACGTTGCCGTAGAACTTCGAGATGTTTTCGGCTTCCAGCAGGTGCGTCACGTCATCTCGCTTTCTGCGCGCGGTTGCGGATCACGGTGTTCAGCATCACCGCGGCGAAGAGAATCGCGCCCTGGAAGGTGAAGGTCCAGTTGCTGTCCCACTGCGCGAAGATGATCCCGAGCTGCACCATCCCGAGCATCGCGGCGCCGAAGAAGGTGCCGATCACCGAGCCGTAGCCGCCGGTCAGCAGGCAGCCGCCGACGACGGCGCAGATGATGAAGATGAACTCGAGCCCGATGCCCTCCTTGGCCTGGATCGAGCGGAGCTCGAGCGCCGTGATGATTCCCATCAACGCGGCCGTGCCGGAGGTCATCATGAAGAGCGCGATCTTCGTCCGCGCGACCGGGACGCCGATGTTGCGCGCGGCGACGGGATCGCCGCCGGCGGCGTAGATCCAGTTGCCGAAGCGTGACTTGGCGAGCAGCCACGCGCCGACCAAGGTGAGCCCGATCCACCACACCACCTTCACCTTGTAGTCGTACTGGGTGAGGTCCGAGGCGAAGAACCGGCGTGCGCTCGCGAACCCACTCGCGGCGTCGATGTTCTGGATCGCGGTCGTGTCGGTGAGCCTCAGCGTGAGCGCAGCGTTGACACCCTGGAGGACGAAGAACGTCGCCAGCGTGACGATGAAGCTCGGCAGCTTCGTCCGGACCACGACGAAGCCGTTGATGAAGCCGATCGCGAGCCCGAAGAGAATCACGATCGCCATCGCGGGCCAGATGTTCACGTCCTGGAAGGTGGCGAGGTAGCCGAGCAGGAGGCCCGAGCTGCCGATCATCGCCCCGGCGGAGAGGTCGAACTCGCCGCCGATCATCAGCAGGGCGACCGGCACCGCCACGATCCCGAACTGCGCGGCCTGATCGGTCCAGCCGGCGGCGATGCCGGGGTCGCCGATCCAGTTGACCGAGCGGGCGAAGTACGCGAACGCGAACCACACCGCGACCGCGCCCACGAACGCACCGAAATCCGGCCGCATGAGGATGCGAGCGAGCGGGCCGACCCGGACGAGACGCTCGTCCGGGTCGGCGGTTGCTGCGGCCTGCTCGGCCATGACGCCGAGCCTCGCGGGTCTTCCTAGCGGGTCCCCTGCGCGGCCAGCTTGGCGATGCGGGCGGCGTTCGCCTTGTTGATGATCCCGGGCCCGGTCAGCACCGGCGCGCCGTTGCCGACCGTGTTCAGGTTGGTCGCGTAGAGCATCGCGAACACCACCGGCAGGTACCCCTGCAGGTACTGCTGCTGGTCGATCGCGAACATCATCTTCCCGGCCTGGATCAGCTTGATCGAGCCGCCGACGTCGAACGTGCCGACCTTCGTCCCGGCCTTGACGACGTCGGTGCACGGGATGGTGACGTCGGGATCGAGGCCGAGGAAGCCGTCCAGAGACCGGTCGGCGGTGAAGGCCGCCTTGACCTTTGCCTTCGTGCCCGGGATGTCCGACTTCGCGTTCGGGATCGTCAGCACCTTCACGGCGGAGCTACCCATGATCTTCTTGACGCCGTCCGCGCGCTGCTGCAGACCCGAATTGCTGGCCTCGTGGATCACGACCAGCACCTTCTTGGCGCCCGCCTTCTTGAACTG
>CAWJYW010000008.1:0-371462 GCA_963847255.1 uncultured Gaiellaceae bacterium | reverse complement strand
TGCACGCGGTTCAGCCACGGGTTGTACGGAAGGCGGATCCAGGACGTCAGGATGTACGCAAAGAGCAGCAGGATGTAGACGAAGATGAACACCCCGACGAAGCTCGCAAGCGAGGAGCCCACGTCGGCGAGCAAGCCGAACCAAGCGAGATGGTCGCCCATGCTCCTTCGTTCTCCTTCGTCGTTGGCTTTCCTACACGGCTGCCTAGCGGTTGCGCCCCGCTAGGCCTGGTTGAAGAAGCCGCCGCGTTCGAGCATCCGCGCTCGTTCTTCGGCGGAGACTTCCACGTTGCGCGGCGTCAGGAGGAAGACCTTGTCGGCGACGCGCTGCATGCCGCCATCGAGGGCGTAGGTGAGGCCGCTCGCGAAGTCGATCAGGCGCTTCGACAGGTCCTGGTCGGCGCTCTGGAGGTTGAGGATCACCGGGACGCCGTCCTTGAAGCGGTCCGCGATCTGCTGCGCGTCGTTGAAGCTGCGGGGCAGGATCAGATGGACCTTCACGGCGGCCGGGTTCGGCACTGCCTCCACACCGCGGAGGCGCCTGGCGGGCCGAGCTACCGCGGGGTCTGCGTCCGGCTCCGAGTCGGTCCAATCGTCGAAATCGCGCCCGCGACGTGGCTGCAGGCGGCGCACATTTGCCCGCTCACGGGCGCCGTAGCTCCGCTCGAGCTCCTCGTTCGTGGCGTAGCCGTCCTCGTCCCAGTCGTCCTCCTCGGCGATCCCGAAGTAGACGAGCGTACGGCTCCAAACATCAGCAAATCCCATGTGTGCAGGAGATTATTGCTCATAGAGGACGGAGCCGACACGCACGAGCGTGGCTCCCTCCTCAGCCGCAACGCGGTAATCCTGCGAGGTGCCCATCGAGAGCTCGGGGAGGTCGTACTCGGCTGCGAGCTCCCGCAGGCGGCGGAAGAACGGGCGCGATGCTTCGGGATCCACTGCCGCCGGCGGCATGGTCATCAGGCCGCGTACGTCTCCGTAGGAGCCCAGCAGGTCGGCAAGCCGCTCGGGCGGCACGCCCGACTTCGAGTCCTCGCCGGAGAGGTTCACCTCGATCAGTGCAGGGACGGTGAGGCGCGACGCGGCGGACTCCGATCCGAGGGAATGAACGAGCTCGCAGGTGGCGTTCACGACCTTCGCCTTGTTGGACTGCAGGTGCCCGATGAAGTGCCAGCGGAAGGCGTCGCCGTAGGCGGCATGCTTGCGTTCGAGATCCTGCGCCCGGTTTTCCCCCACGACCTTCACGCCCGCCTCGGCCAGGACAGCCATCTCCTCGAGCGAGACGTACTTGGTTGCCGCGACGACCGTCACGTTCGGCCCGACCTCGGCCTGGATGCGCTCGTAGGCGGCCCGCACCTTCTCAGGCGACACGCGCGATCACTCCCTGGCCGCCCCGCGGCAGGCCGGTCCGCCGGTGCGAGAAGAAGAGCTCGGGATTGCAGTGGGTGCAGAGGTCGACCCGTTCGACCTCCTGGACGCCGGCCGCCCGCAGCGCGCTGTCCGCTGCGCTCCAGAGGTCGAGCTTCCTGCCGCGCACCACGTCCGGCCCGAACGCGGCCGCGAACGGCTCGGCCACTTCGGGACCAACCTCGTAGCAGCACGGGCCGATCGCAGGACCGACCGCGGCGTGAAGCCGCCCGCCGAGCGTCTTCGCTCCCTGGGCAACGATCCCCGCGAGCAGACCCCGCCAGCCGACGTGGAGGACGGCGATGCCCGGACGGTCGCCGTCCACACGAGCGAGCGCGATCGGGACACAGTCTGCGGTGAGCGCGAGGAGCGGCAGATCGGGCTCTTCGGTCCACAGGCCGTCACCTGGCTCGCCACGCGCTCCCGGCTCGGCGCGGTGGACGAGCGTCGAGTGAACCTGCCGGTTGAGTGCGAGACGCAGCGGATCGGCGCCGATTTCGGCGCACAGCCGCCGCCGGTTCTCGTCGACGCGGTCGACGTCGTCGCCGCTCATACGGCCGAGGTTGAGCGAGGCGAACGGGCCCTCGCTGACGCCTCCTTCGCGCGTCGAGAAGGCGACCTCGTACGGCCCCGGCGGGCGCCAGCGGATCATTCGAGCCGCTGCCTCTCGGCCTCGGCGAGCAGCCACTCGCGTTCGTTCAGGCTCGGGTCGCCGATCACGCAGGCGAGCAGATGGTCGAGCGCCGCACCGAGACCCGGGCCTGGCTCCCAGCCGAGCTCGATCAAGTCGTTTCCGTCGACGGCGAGCTGGTCGAGCCGGTGTGGGCTGTCGAGCTCGCGCACGAGCGTCTCGTGGAACCGGTCGAGACGGTCGAGCTCATCTCGCGTCGTGTCGTTCGGGCTCTCCCGCTTGCCCTGGAGATCGGCTCGCTTGTGGGCCACGAGATCGAACGCGAGCTCGTCGCCGTGGCGGTGGAGGAACTTCCGCGCCTTCGCGGTGTCGGCCGGCGATGTCACCCCGAACATGTGCTCGAGCACGATCGCCCGGACGCGTTGCCGGAGCCTGGCCGGATAGCGCAGCCGGTTGAGAGCGCGAGAGGCGATCTCGGCGCCGATCTCCTCATGGCCTTGCTTGCCCAGCTTCGGCTTGGCGTAGAAGTGCAGGCGACCGTCCGTGCCGCGCCAGGCCGACTGCGGCTTGCCGAGATCGTGGAGCAGCGCCGCCAGGCGCACCCGCAGCGGCGCACCGGCGTCGGCAGCCGCCTGAACGACCTCGAAGGTGTGCTCGTCGAGCGGCAGGTCGTGATAGCGGCTTTCCTGATCGAAGCCGATCGCGGGCTCCATCTCCGGCAGCAGGTGAACGAGGACGCCCGCGTCGCGGGCGAGCCGCAACGCCTTCGCGGGGTTCGCGCCCATCAGGAGCTTCGAGAGCTCGCCCATGCCGTCCGCCGCGAGCCCGCCGCCGATCCGCTCGCCCGACACGTGGTCGATCTGCGGTGCCCACTCACGCATCTGGCGCAGCGTGTCCTCGTCGGGATCGACGTCGAGCTGAGAGACGAAGCGAAGCCCGCGCACGATTCGGAGCGGGTCGTCTCTGAAGCTCGTCGGGCTCGTGGTGCGGAGGATCCTCCGCTCGAGATCGGCGCGGCCGCCGAGCGGATCGAGCACCTCACCGGTTTCGAGCCGGCGGGCGATCGCGTTGATCGTGAAGTCGCGCCGCTCCATGTCCTGCTCGAGCGAGATCCCGGCGTCGGCGACGATCTCGAAGTCATGCCGGCCGGGGCCTGTCGACCGCTCGACCCGCGGTGGCGCGAACTCGATTCCTCCGGGCTGGAGTGCACGAACGGCCTTGTCGCGCGGCAGCAGGCGAACGCCGACGCGCTGGTCTGCGACCACGAGATCCTCGACCTTGCCGTGCGGCTCCAGTGCGGCCCGCAGCTCGGCGTGGCCCACGCCCGGGACCACGAAGTCGAGATCCTTCACGGGGATCCCGAGCAGCTGGTCGCGCACCGCGCCGCCGACGACGTAGGCGTCGAGGCCGAGGGAGTGCACGTAGTCGGCGACAGAGTCCCACACCGGGACATTCTGGTCAGACGTGGGCGATCGCCTCGATCTCCACCAACGCGCCTGACGGAAGCTTGGCGACTTCGACCGTCGACCTGGCGGGCGGGCGGTCGCCGACATGCGTCGCGTACACCTCGTTCATCGCCGCGAAGTCGTCGAGGTTCTGCAGGAAGACCGTCGTCTTCGCGAGCTTGTCCAGGCTGCTCCCCGCCTCTGCCAGGATCGCGCTCAGGTTCTGGAGCGCCTGCTCGGTCTGCTCGGCGACGCCTCCGCCTACCATCCCGCTCCCGTCGGGGGCCAGGCCGAGCTGGCCGGCGACGAAGACGAGGCCGCCGACCTTCACCGCCTGGTTGTACGGCGCTCCCTCGAACGGGGCCGGCGCACGCTCGGTGCGGACGATCTCCTTCTCTGCCACGGGCTCTCCTTGTCGGTTCAGGCTCGGTTCGACGCTTGCGCCAGAGCGGCGCCGAGCGCCTTGAAGATGGCCTCGAGGACGTGGCGCGAGTCCTCGCCGTCGATCAGCCGCACGTGCAGCGTCAGCCCCGCCGCGTGCGCGAACGCGTCGAGGAAGCGCGCAGCGAGGTCGCTGCGGAGCCCTCCCGCGCGCGCCTCGGTCAGATCGACGTTGCTCGCGACGAGCGGCCGCTCCGAGACCTCGAGCGCCACCTGCGCAAGAGCTTCCTCCGCCGGCAGGAACGCCGAGCCGTGGCCATAGGCTCCGTCGGCGCGCAGCAGGCCGGCAAATGCCTCGCCGAGCGCCCTGCCCGCTTCCGCGACCTCGGCCTCCGCGTCGCCCGGGGCCAGTTCGAGAGCGAGCTCGAAGCGGCCACTCCGCGCCATCAGCGTGAGCAGGTGGTCGAGGACAGGAATGCCCGTGGCGACGTTCGTTGTTCCATTTCCTGAGGAAACCCGGGCACTCATTGGATGGCGAGCCTAGCGAATCGGGGAGTTTCATTTTCTCGGGGAACCGCCGATCATTTGAGCGGATTCGTCTGAATCCTCCAGTCAAGGGAGAGCTGGGTGCGGCTTGTCAACCTGTGCGGGATCGCCGTATTGGCGACTTTTGTGATCGCAGGCGCAGCCGTGCCCGGATCCAGCCGCAGTGGCCCCGTAGACGAGGTCGGCCGGCAACGCAGTGGTCTCCTATACGAGCGAGGGAGCGTTGCGGCAGGCCCTGGAGCGCCATCCTGGCCAGGTCGTGCGCAGGATCCCCGCTCTGGGAGTCGCGGAGGTTCGGCCGGCGGGTGACGCTGTGACGTTCGCGCTCGAGCTCGCCCGCGAGCCGGGCATCACGCAGGTCGAGCGGACGTCCCCACGGCGCTCGAGTGCAGAGCCGAGTCTCGCCAGCTCCCCCGAAACGGCATTCCAGTGGCAGTACGCGGCGACGCATGCCGACCAGGTTCCGGAAGCGGTGACACTTGCCGCTGCCGGAATCACGATCGCCGTGATCGATACCGGCGCGGATCTGGCAGCTCCCGATCTCGCCGCGAAGGCGCCGCGGACCTACAGCGTGAGGACGAAGCGCGCCGCAGTGAGGGACTTGAACGGCCACGGCACCTTCGTGGCCTCGCTCGCAGCCGGCTCGACCTCGAACGGCGACGGGGTTGCAGGCAGCGCGGGCGAAGCCCGGCTGATGGTGATCCAGGCGGCCGACCGGCAGGGCTCGTTCACCGACCTCGACGAGGCAGCCGCGATCGTCTATGCCGTCGACCATGGCGCACGAATCATCAATCTCAGCCTCGGAGGCCCGACGACCTCTACGGTCGAGCGCCGCGCGGTCGACTACGCCGTCGCCAAGGGTGCCCTGCTCGTCGCCGCGGTGGGCAACAGCAAGCGAGGCGGGAACCCGGTCGAGTATCCGGCTGCCCTGCTCCAACCCGTCGGCTCACGCGGGATCGGCGGGCGCGGCCTCTCGGTCGGCGCCTCGACCCGGTCCGGGGCCCGCGCACCGTTCTCCAACACGGGCACGCACATCTCCCTGGCCGCGCCCGGTGAAGCGGTATTCGGCGCGGTCTCTGCATCATCGTCCGCGTCGCGCTACCCACGCGTCGCATTGCCCGGCTCGCAGAAAGGCCTCTACGGCTACGGCAACGGCACCTCGTACGCGGCGCCGCAGGTGTCCGGCGCTGCAGCACTGGTCTGGGCGGCGAACCCGGCGCTGCGGGCCGACGAGGTGGCCTCGATCCTCGAGCAGACAGCGTCGGGGCGCGGAAACTGGAACCGCGAGCTCGGCTACGGCATCCTCGACGTCGCGGCGGCTGTGGCCAGGGCCCAGGCGCAGTAGACGGGGTCAGGCCTCGATGCGCTCGATGTGCGCGCCGAGGTTCCGCAGGCGCTCGTCGATGCGCTCGTAGCCGCGGTCGATCTCGCCGACATTCCCGATCGTCGACGTGCCTTCGGCGCAGAGCGCCGCGATCAGCATCGCCATCCCGGCGCGGATGTCGGGGCTCGTCAGGCGCTCACCGTAGAGGCGCGCGGGGCCGGTGACCACCGCACGATGCGGGTCGCAGAGAATGATCCGCGCTCCCATCGCGACGAGCTTGTCCACGAAGAAGAGCCGGCTCTCGAACATCTTCTCGAAGACGAGCACCGTTCCGTGCGCCTGCGTCGCGGTGACGACCGCGATCGACGTGAGATCGGCCGGGAACGCCGGCCAGGGGCCGTCCTCGATCTTCGGGATCTGCCCACCGAGATCGTCCTGGATCACCAGGTCCTGCCCGGGCGGCACGCGGATCGTCGTCTCCCCCAGCTCGACCCGCACACCGAGGCGTTCGAAGGCCGGCAGGATCGAGACCAGATCGCGCGGCTCGACGTCTTCGATCGTGAGATCGCCTCCCGTCGCGGCGGCAAGGCCGATGAAGCTCCCGACCTCGATGTGCTCCGGCGCGACGCGCCACGAGCCGCCGCCGAGCTGCGGCACTCCCTGGATGCGAAGCACGTTCGACTCGATCCCCTCGATCTGGGCGCCGAGCGAGACGAGGAAGCGGCAGAGGTCCTGGACGTGCGGCTCGCAGGCCGCATTCCCGATCACCGTCTCGCCCTCGGCAAGTACGGCCGCCATGACGACGTTCTCCGTGGCCATCACGCTTGCCTCGTCGAGGAAGACGGACTTGCCGCGAAGCCCGGAGGTGCTCATCTCATAGCGCCCGTCGATCGAGATCTCTGCGCCGAGCTCCGCGAGCCCGTGAATGTGGGGATCGAGGCGCCTGCGCCCGATCACGTCGCCGCCGGGCGGAGGGACGGTGACCCGGCCGAAGCGAGCAAGGAGCGGACCGGCGAGCAGGAACGAAGCCCGGATGCGGCGGCAGAGCTCCTCGTCGAGCTCCGTCTTGTGGATGCCAGTCGGATCGACGCGGATGTCGTTCTCGGCGGTCAGCTCGACCTCGGCGCCGATGTCCGCGAGCAGCTCGACCATCGTCTGGACGTCGCGGATCCGCGGCACGTTCGTCAGCTGCACCGGCTCCGTTGCGAGCGCGCACGCGGCAAGGATCGGGAGAGCGCCGTTCTTGTTCCCGGCGGCGCGGATCGTCCCGCCGAGGGGCCGCCCGCCCTCGATCACGAAGGACTGCATTCCGGTGGCTAGCGTAGTCGCGCTCATGAGGCGGGGTATCGTAGACGTCCGATGGAGCTGTCGCGCGACAGGGCGTGGGAGACGCTGACGCAGTACACGAAGAGCGAGTCGCTGCTTCGGCATGCGCTCGCCGTCGAGGCCTCCACACGCTCGTACGCGCGCCGGTTCGGCGAGGACGAGGAGCTCTGGGGCGTCGTTGCGCTGCTGCACGACTTCGACTACGAGATCCACCCCACGCTCGACAAGCACCCGCAGGACGGCGCTCCGATCCTCCGCGAGGAGGGATATCCGGAGGAAGTGATCGAGGCGATCCTCTCCCACGCCGAGCACCTCGGGCTGGAGCGGGACACGCCGCTGAAGAAGACGCTGTTCGCCTGCGACGAGATCTCCGGCTTCGTGCACGCCTGCGGGCTCGTGCGCCCTGCCGGCCTCGACGGGCTCGAGCCCAAGTCGGTGAAGAAGAAGCTGAAGCAGCCGTCCTTCGCGGCAGGCGTGCACCGCGACGAGGTGTACGCCGGCGCCGAGCTGATCGGGGTCGAGCTGGACGAGCACATCGCGAACGTCGTCGCCGCGCTGCAGCCGATCTCGAAGGAGCTCGGCCTGCGCACGGCGGCGGACGTCGAGCACGCCTAGTAACAGTCTGTTACAAGGCGGCGGTCAGGCGCGACGAGATCGTCCTCGTTCGTCCACCAGCCACAGGAGACGCGGACGAGACCGCTGCCGGGGATCTCCCGGACCGCGACATCCGCCTCCGCAAGGCGGGCGACGAGTGCCGGCGGATCCTCCGCCCGGAACGCGACGAGCGTCGCATCCCCCGGCACGAGCTCGACCAGGGGCTCCAGTAGCTCCCGGCAGCGGCGCGCCTGCTCCCTGGCCCGTTCGATTGCCCAATCGGGCGGCAGTTCGAGCGCGGTCAAGAACCCTGCGAGGCTGGCGGTCGGAATCCAGCCGGGATCGAAGCGGGCCGCGCCGGCTGCGGGCTCGAAGCTGCCCGACGGCTCGTGGGCCGACTGGGAGAAGTAACTCGGCCGGGCGACGCGCAGCCGCTCAGGGTCGGAGACGACGAGCGCACCGGTCGAATCGGGCCCGCAAAGCCACTTCTGGCCGGAGATCGTCAGGAAGTCGAGGCCGTTCGCGTCAACCGGGATCGCGCCCACCGATTGGGCGCCGTCGACGAGGATCGGGACGCCCGAGCGCTCGCGCAGCTCGTGAACCGGCAGCAGGCGTCCGCTCGTCCAGAGCACGTGCGAGAGGGCGAGCAGGCGGGTGCGCGGCGTGACGGCCGCGAGGACCGCATCGGGATCGGCGTCGACCACGACGACGCGGGCGCCGCTCGCGTGCACCGGCCCGGCCAGGCCGAAGTGCTCCTCGCGAGGCATGACGATCTCGTCGTCCGGCCCGAGGCCGAGACCGGCGAGCACGATGTTGCAGCCGTCCGTCGTCGAGCCCGTGAGCGAGACGTGTTCCGGCTCGACACCCACGAGAGCTGCGAGAGCCGCGCGGACGTCGCTTCGCAACTGCAGATGGCGCTCGAAATACGGCTTCCCCACTCGGCCGTGCTCCAGGTCGGCCTGTAGCTGTTGCTGCACCGAGTCGAATGTCGGCCGGGCGAGCGGGCCGAACGTGCCGGCGTTGAGATACGCGACGCGCTCGAGGACCGGGAAGAGCGCGCGCGCCTCTGCCGGCGTCATCCGATCGTGACCTCGACGGGGGCGTGATCGGAGAGCACGACGCCATTCTGGCTGCGGCGCTCGACCGGCCAGGCACTGAGCGGCGAAGCCGTGAGTCCGCGGACGAGCACGTGGTCGATGCCAGGCCCGCGGGCCGACCAGCCCTGAAGCTCGCGCAGGTGCTGGGCGCGAACGTTGAAGTCGCCCGCAAGCACGCACGGAAGGCCACCCGCGATCTCGGTGACGAACGCCTCCGCGCGCACGATCTCGGCGGCCGGGATCTCCGGGTGACGGATGTCGCTGGTGGCGTGAAGGTTCCCCACGACGAGCCCGTCGAGCGTGACGGCGTGGCAGTAGCGCGGCTCCGTGCGCCGCTCGTCGATCCTGAGCGAGTGGTGCTCGAGCGGCTCGAGACCGGCCGCGAGCAGAATCGCATTCGCCTGGCCGGCGAGCCTGGAGCGAAAGAAGCCGTTGTTCAGGCGCGTGATTACACCGCCGAGCCAGGCGCCGAGCGGCGCTCCGCGGGCGACGACGTGTCGCTCGGTCATCCCGCTCCAGTGCGGCAGCACCGACAGCGACCACACCGGCACCTCCTGCAGGCACAGGACATCCGGCCGGTCGGCCGTGGCGAGCCGGACCATCTCCTCCAGGTGGCTGCGCCGGCCAGGCGGGACGGTGTTGCCGTGAAAGACGTTCCAGCTTCGGACGAGCATCGCTGAATACCCTACGAGCGATGCGCGTCGTCATCGCCGACCCACCCGCGTTCACGCCCCCGTACGACCACGAGCTCGCGGCGGCGCTCGCGCGCGCAGGAGCCGACGTCGACCTCGTCACCTCGCGCTTTCGCTTCGGTGCGGTCGTCGAGCCCGACGGGTACGGGCGGCGAGAGATCTTCTACCCCCTGTCGTCGCGGCTCTTCAAACGCTCGCGATTACGGCTACCGCTGAAGGCGCTCGAGCACCCTCTGGGTCTCGTGCGGCTCGCACGGATTCCGGCAGACATCGTCCACTTCCAGTGGCTTGCAGCTCCCGAGCTCGATGCACGACTTCTCCGGCACGATGCTCCGCTCGTCTTCACCGCACACGACCTGCTGCCCCGGCGCACGGCCTCGAAGACCGCGCTGTGGCGACGGCTCTTCGACCGCTTCGACGGCGTTGTCGTGCACAGCCAGCGAGGCCGCGACGCGCTCATCGAGTTCGGGGTCGCCGAAGGCAAGCTGCGTGTGATCCCCCATCCAGTGTTCCCGGGCTCGATCGAGCGCCGCGACAACGGGTCGACCGTGCTCGCGCTCGGCCTCGTCCGTCCGTACAAGCAGCTGGACCAGGCGCGAGAGGCCGTCGCGCGGGTCGATGGAGCGCAGCTACGCGTCGCCGGTGACGCGAGCGGCTTCGTGCCGGAGACCGAGATCGACCGGGCGCTCGCCGAGTCGACCGTGGCCGTGTTCCCCTACCGCGCCGAGCTCGACCAGAGTGGCGCACTCCTGCGTGCGCTCGGCGCGGGGCTCCCCGCCGTGGTGTACGACGTGGGTGGGCTGGCCGAGCCCGTGCGTGCGTTCGGTGCGGGCCGGGTCGTTTCGGCAGACGATGTCGACGGCCTGGCGGACGCGATACGCGATCTCCTCCACGATCGTGACGCTCTCGCCGAAGCCCGCGCCGGCGCACTTCGCGCCCGCGAGGCACTCTCGTGGGACGCTTCCGCTCGCGCCCACCTCGAGCTCTACGGCGAGCTGACGTGATCTTCCGGCGCAACCGCTTCGGCGACCTGGTGCGCCGCCAGCTCGACCTCTTCGAAGAAGACGAAGCCGAGCTCCTGCGGGAAGCCGAGACGGCAGTCCGGGCGTACGACGACGCCGAGCGCGATGACGCCGAGGAGGCGTACGGGGACTATCAGCTCGTGCTCGAGGCGGTTGTCGAGCGGCTCGAAGAGCTGCGCGACACGTACGGGGCGACGCTCGACGCCGACTCGCGGGAGGCGTACGAGCAGGCGTTCGGCCGTGCCGCGCGAAAGCGCTTCCCGACCCTGACGGCGGCACTCTAGGAACGGCGCGATGAAGCTCGAGGACTATGGCCTGATCAGCGACCTGCAGACGGCTGCGCTCGTCGGCCGCAACGGCTCGATCGATTGGCTGTGCCTGCCCCGCTTCGACTCGGACTCCTGTTTCGCCTCGCTGCTCGGCGACGAGTGGGACGGCCGCTGGCTGCTCGCTCCGGACTGCGAGGTGAACCACACCGAGCGGTGCTACCGCGAGGGCACGCTCGTGCACGAGCTCGAGTTCCACTGCGACTCGGGTGTCGTCCGCGTGATCGACTTCATGCCGCCTCGCGGCGAGGACCCGGATGTGGTGCGAATCGTGGAAGGCGTCGAGGGCTCTGTGCCGATCAGAATGGAGCTCGTCATCCGCTTCGGCTACGGCGCCATCCTTCCCTGGGTGCGCCGCATGGGCGAGGACGTGCGTGTTGCCGTTGCGGGGCCGGACGCGGTCACGCTGCGAACGACGACGCCCGTGCGTGGCGAGAACCTTCGCACCATCTCGGAGTTCACCATCGAGGCAGGCGAGCGAGCGCCGTTCGTGCTGACGTGGTTTCCGTCGCATCACGTGCACGAGGGCTTCGCGGACCCGATCGACCCCGAACAGGCGCTCGAGGACACCTGCTCGTTCTGGCGCGAGTGGCTCGAGAACTGCACCTACGAGGGGCGCTGGCAGGAATCCGTGCGGCGCTCGCTGATCACCCTGAAGGCGCTCACCTACCAGCCCACCGGCGGCATCGTGGCGGCGCCGACGACATCTCTCCCGGAGCACATCGGCGGCACCCGAAACTGGGACTACCGCTACTGCTGGCTGCGCGATGCGACGTTCGCGCTCGACGCGCTGCTCGAGTGTGGCTTCCGCGATGAGGCGGAAGCGTGGCGGAGCTGGCTGCTGCGGGCGGTCGCCGGCGATCCGGACGACCTCCAGATCATGTATGGCCCGGCGGGCGAGCGGCGCCTGACGGAGTACGAGATCCCGTGGCTCAGCGGCTACGAGAACTCACGCCCCGTCCGCGTGGGCAACAACGCCAGCACGCAGTTCCAGCTCGACGTCTACGGCGAGGTCCTGGACGTGCTCCACCAGGCTCGCCGGCGCGAGATCGAGCCGAACGACCAGTCGTGGTCGCTGCAAAAAGTCATGCTCGCGAACCTCGAGCGGCGCTGGCACGAGCCCGACGAAGGAATCTGGGAGGTACGCGGGCCACGCCGTCACTTCACACACTCGAAGGTGATGGCGTGGGTCGCATTCGACAGGGGCGTCAAGGCGGTCGAGGAGTACGGCCGGGAAGGTGAGGTCGACCGCTGGCGCGCTGTTCGTGACGAGATCCACACGGAGGTGCTCGAGCGCGGCTACGACGAGGAGCTCGGCTCGTTCGTCGGGTACTACGACTCGAAGCGCCTCGACGCGAGCCTGCTCACGATCCCGCTCTTCGGGTTCCTGCCGGCCGAGGACCCGCGGGTGCGCGGCACGCTCGAGGCGGTTCGCCGCGAGCTGATGCAGGACGGATTCGTGATCAGGTACCGGCACGACGAGGAGACGCCGACGATCGACGGCCTGCCGCCCGGCGAAGGCGCATTCTTCCTCTGCACCTTCTGGTTCATCGACAACCTCGTCATGCTCGGGGAGCTCGAGGAGGCCTGCGAGATGTTCGAGCGGCTGCTGACGCTCCGGAACGACCTCGGCCTGCTCTCGGAGGAGTACGACCCGAAGCTCGAGCGGCTCGTCGGCAACTTCCCGCAGGCGTTCTCGCACATCGGGCTCGTGAACACGGCCCTCCTGCTCGACAAGGCCCTGACCGAGAACGGCCGCTGATCGCTCAACGGTGTCCGAAGTGGTGAGCGGACGGAAGCGACGCGCCGACGTCGCTGCTCGCGAGCTTGCGGGCGAGTGGGCCGAGGCTCTCGAGCGTGTCGACGATGATGTTCCGGTTCTCCTTGATCCGCTCGAAGCGGCCGCGGACGAGCAGCAGCGGCTCGCCCCTGACGATCGCGCGATTCCGCTCGTAGATCTCCGGTGAGACGATCAGGTTCACCTGGCCCAGCTCGTCCTCGAGCAGCATGAAGACGATCCCGCTCGCGGTCGCCGGACGCTGTCGCGCCACCGCCATCCCGGCGAACGCGACTCGGCTCCGGTGCGGTGCCTCGTTCAGCTCGTCGCTCGGGAGCACGCCGGGCGGCAGGTGCGGGCGCAACAGTGTCAGCGGATGCACGTCGATCGAGACACTGGTCATCGAGTAGTCGGCGAGCATCCGCTCCCACGCGTTCAGATCGCGCAGGCCGGGAGTCGCGGCGGTCGGGTCGAGCTCGAGAGTCAGCTGCTTGTTCTCGCGCTGGACCGTCTTCGGACGGACGACGAGGCCGAGCTCCCAGAGGAGGTCGCGCCGCTTCCCCCAGCAGTCGCAGGCACCGCTGCGGAGGAGTGCTTCGAGCTCGCGTGCGTCGAGCGGCACCCGGCGAGAGAGATCCGCGACGCCTAGGTACGGGCCGTTCGCGTCGCGCTCGGCGACCAGCGCCTCCGCATCGTCGCTGCCGACCGACTTCACGTAGGAGAGCCCCAGTCGCACTGCGCCCTCGTCGAGTGTGCAGCCGACGCTGCTCAGATTTACGTCCGGCGGCCGCACCTCCACACTCCTTCTCTGAGCATCCCGCACCAAACTCGAGGGCGGGTAGAAGCCCATCGGCTGGGCGTTCAGGAGCGAGCAGAGGAACTCGGCCGGATAGTGGTGGCGAAGCCACGCGGACTGGTAGCCGAGCAGGCCGAACGCGGCGGCATGCGACTTCGGGAAGCCGAAGCCGGAGAACGCCGCCAGCTTGTCGTAGACGAGGTCCGCGGCCTCCGCACTGACCCCGTTCCGCGCGGCGCCTTCGATGAAGCGCTGGCGGAAGGCCTCGATTGCCTCCTCGCTCCGCTTCCGGCTCATCGCCCGACGCAACCCTTCCGCCTCGCCGATCGTGAAGCCCGCGAGCGCCATCGCCACCTCGAGCACCTGGTCCTGGAAGACGACGACACCGTGCGTGTCGCGGAGCGGCTCGCGCAGCAGCTCGTGGTCGACGGGCGGCACGTAGGTGGGATCGACGCGAAGCCGCTCGCGGGCGTCGATGTAGGGATGCACCGCCTTGCCCTGGATCGGCCCCGGCCGCACGAGCGCCACCTGCACGGTCAGGTCGTCGATGTTCGCCGGCTTCGTCCGCAGCAGGCTCTGCATCTGCGCGCGGCTCTCGATCTGGAAGTCGCCGATCGTGTCGGCGCGCTGGATCTCCGCAAAGACGTCGGCGTCGTCGAGCGGAATCCGCGAGAGGTCGATCGGCTCGCCGTAGCTCTCCGCGATCTGCTCGACGCAATCCTCGACCGCGGAGAGCATCCCCAGGCCGAGCAGGTCGATCTTGAGGAAGCCGGCGTCGGCGCACGAGTCCTTGTCCCACTGGCAGAGCTGGCGGCCGGCCATCGCCGCAGGCTGAACGGGCACGAGCTCGATGAGCGGCCTCGAGGAGATCACCATTCCGCCGGGATGCTGCGAGATGTGGCGCGGGAGACCGGCGATCTCGTGGGTGAGCTCGGCGAAGGCGCGCCAGCGCGGAGAGAGCAGTCGCCGCTCGGCCTGGGGCAGGAGCGCCAGCTCCGCGGCGACCTTCTTCGCGTTCCAGCCGTCGGAGACCCGCGCGATCCGCTCCAGCTCTGCGAACGGAAGGCCGAGCGCCTTGCCGACGTCCCGGATCGCGCCGCGGGCGCGGTAGGTGGAGAAGCTCGCGACGAGCGATGCGTGCTCGCGGCCGTAGCGCTCGGTGACGCCGATGATCAGCTGCTCGCGGATATCGCGCGGGAAGTCGAGGTCGATGTCGGGCACCGACATCAGCTCGCGGTTGAGGAAGCGACCGAGGGAGAGGTTTTGCGCAACTGGATCGACGTGCGAGAGCCCGGTCAGGTAGCAGACGATCGAGCCGACCGAGGAGCCGCGTCCCCTCCCCGGCGGCAAGAAGCGGCGCGGCGATCCCGGCCCGCGGATCCCGCAGGCGATCTCCCGCGCGAGCTCGAGCACCTCCCAGTGGAGAAGGAAGAAGCCGGCGAGGCCGAGCTCGTCGATCAATCTGAGCTCACTCTCCAGCCGTGCCCGAGCCTGACCTAGTAACAGTCTGTTACTTGGCGGGTAGCGCTCGGCGAACGCGTCCTCGCAGACCTGGGCGAGCTGCTTGATCGCCGGCTCGGCTCCGTCGGAGAAGTCGGGGTACCGGTAGCCGAGCTCCTGCGTCAGGTCGAACTCCAGCCGCGCCGCCACCTCGGCCGTGCGCAGGACAGCCTCGCGGTCGTCCGGGAAGAGCTCGAGCATCTCCGCGGGTGCTCGCAGGATGCTCTCGCGGTTGCCGCGCCGCTCGACCTCGCACGACTCGAGCGAGGTGTTGTGGTGGATCGCGACGAGGACGTCCTGGAGCGCGGTGCGGCGCAAGGTGTGGGCGTGGACGTTGCCGGTGACCACCGTCTGCACCCCCGCATGCGCGGCGAGGTCGCGCAGGAGCGCGTTCCGGCGCGCATCGCCGCGCTCGAACGGCCGTTGCAGCTCGACGTAGAAGCGCTCCGGCCCGAAGGCCTGCGCAAGCTCGGCGGCCGCGTTCGGGTCGCGCACTCCGAGGCCTTGCCGCGCGCAGCCCGAGAGGCACACGAGCCCCTCGTTCAGGTCCGCGAGCAGGCTCGGGTCGAGTGCGGGCGGCAGCAGCTCCCCTTCCTTCGGCCGGGTCAGCGCGTGGGCCGCGGTGAGCAGCCGGCAGAGGTTCGAGTAGCCCTGCGAGGACTCGACGAGCAGCGTCACGTGCGAACCGCCGAGCAAGAGTCACCTCGGCGCCGGTGATCGGCCTGACGCCGACGAGCTTCGCCGCGTGGGCGAGCTCGAGCGAGCCGAAGACGCCCTCGTGGTCGGTGAGCGCGAGCGCCTCGTAGCCGAGCTCCGCCGCCCGCAGTGCCAGCTCCTCAGGGTGCGAGGCACCGTCGAGGAATGAATAAGCTGAATGACAATGGAGCTCGACGTAGGCCAACCGGTTCTCCTACGCGCCGGCGAGGGCGAGGTGGTCGGCGACTCCGAGGACCGGTGGGTCGAGATCCTCTGCGACCACGATGTGCTCTGCGCGACGTGGACGCGCTTCGGGCCTGGACGGGACGGCGCGAATCCCCACATCCACCGGCACCACACCGACCTCTTCTACGTCCTCGCCGGCGAGCTGACGATCGGCCTCGGCGCCGACCGGCAGGAGACTGCCGTGCCGGCGGGATCGCTCGTGGTTGCGCCGCCGTTCGTCGTCCACGCGTTCCGGAACGCGAGCCCGACGGAGGAGGTGCGCTATCTCAACTTCCACGCTCCAGGCGGTGGCTTCGCCGACTACCTTCGCGGCGTGACACCCGGCTTCGACTCCGAGGATCCCCCTGCGGACGGCGGCCGGCCGGTCGAGGAAGCGCTGATCGTGACGGCTGAAGCCGGCCCGCTCCTCGTCGACAGGGAAGAGATCCGGATCGAAGTGCGGGATGCCCCGGGGCCGGCCTCGAATCGGCTCACGTGCCTCTTTGCGCTCGAGGACGGACGGCTTCTCGAAATTCGGGCGTAAACTCGACGCGTGGATGCGAAGGAGCGCTACGAGGAGCTCGTGGACGACCTCTGCGCCCGGCACGACAACGTCACGCCCTCTCAGATGATGGGCATGCCGTGTGTAAAGCGGAACGGGAAGATGGTCGCCGGCTTCACGCGCGGCGCGATGGTGTTCAAGCTGCCCGACCCCGACACGCATGCTCAGGCGCTCGCCCTCGATGGAGCGCACCTCTTCGATCCCGGGGTGAGGGCCGCCGTTCAAGCAGTGGGTCGTCGTGCCGGCGACGCACGCAGAGCAGTGGGAATCGTTCCCAGAGGCTCTCAAGCCCGCTGGCTGAACCGGCTCGCGGCGGCCGCCTCGGCCGCTCGCGCCGTCCCCGCGCACGCACCTCGGCGCGAGCGCCGCCCCAGCAGCCGGCTTCCTCGTCGCGGAAGACGCACGCGTTCTGGCCCGACTCGAGCACGACGTCGAAGTAGCGACGGTCGAGCGGATCCTCCGTCCACCAGCGGTCGACGACGCGCCACTCCTCCCGGACGAGCGCGACTCCCTCGCGGTTCACCCGCACCGGCACGCCGACCGGGCTCGCCTCGACGAGCGCCGGCCGCGGCGCGTTTATTCGTCCCGCGGAACGAACAGCGCTCGTGCTTCGGGAATCCGCGACCACGGCGCCACCTCCACGACGGCGACGACTGAGCCGGAACCGGTGCTGGCGCGCACCTGACGCAACCCGTCGCTCAGACGTGCGTTCATCTCATCGCCCACGGGTTTCACGAGCTCGAGCTGCCGGCCGACCGACTCCGAGAGCTCGACCGCTTCGAGACGGAGCTCGAGGACGGGAGCCGGGATCTCGAGCAGCTTCGGGCCGAGCGCCGAGCGCAGGCGCGGCCGGTCTGCGGTCGGGTCGCGCAGCGTCACCGTGCGGCGCCAGGAGCCGCCGCCGACGAGACGGGCGGAGAGAGCAACCTTGCGGAAGGGCCGTCCCGCCCGCTCCGGCCGTGCCAGCAGCCGGTCGAGCAGGGAGCCGAACGCACGCCGGAGCGTCAGCTCGTTTCCGACCGCCTCCGGGAACTCGAGCGCCTCCACCAGCTCGGCAGGCGGCCGCCTGCCGCGGACACGGGCGCTTTCCCCGCCGCGCGCGAGCGCCCACGCCTGCCGTCCCTCCCGGCCGAGCCGCTCCGCAACCGCTCCCCCAGGCAGCGCCGCCAGCTCCCCCAAGCTGCGGACACCGAGCCCCTCGAGCTCTGCGTAGCGGTCGGCCGGGAGCGGCAGGAGCGACATCGGCAGTGGAGCGAGAAACCCCTGCTCCTTCCCGGCCGAGACGACGAGTGCCTGCCCGGGACGCGCGACGCTCGCCGCCGCGAGGGCGGCGAACCGGCGCTGCGCAGCGCCCGCGCGTGGGTCCCAGGCAGTTCCGACAGAGGCGAGCGCCCGTGCGAGCGCCGCCTCCAGACCTCCGTACAGCCGCTCGACGCCCTTCGTCTCGAAGTAGACGCGACCCGGCTCCTCGGGCTCGACCGCGAACCCGGAATCTTCGAGCCGCCTCAGCACTCCCTCCCACTCGCGCTCGACCGCGGCGGGATCCTGCTCGACGAGGACGAGCTGCGGGCACATCGCGAGCGCCTCGCCCAGCCGCATCCCCGGCTGCACCCCAGCGAGCTCTCCGGCGGCGGTGACCGGTCCCACGAGCGGCTCCGTTCCCGGCACGGGCGCGAGCGCAGCGGGCGCGAGCGCCAGCCTCGGCTTGTCCCGCAACGCGGCGCGGAGCTCGAAACCGGGGATCATCAGGCAGGCGATCATGGGAACGTATGTTCTATACCCGAACAGGTGTTCCTGTCAAACGTTTCTCAATTTCGGGCCGGAAATGCCGATTGCGACCGGATGCTCTCCCCTCTCGATTCAGCGCTCCAAAGCGAGCTCGAACGCCTGACAAGCGAGCTGAACAGCGCGCTCGAGCGGGCGTGCGAGGCCGAGGCAGAGCGGGAAGCCGTGCTCGGCTCCTCGCTCGACTGCATCATCGTCATGGACGAAGAAGGAATCGTCCGCGAGTGGAACCCGGCGGCCGAGCGCACGTTCGGCTGGACCCGCGAAGAGGCGGTCGGGTGCCTCCTGGGGAGCCTCATCGTTCCGGAGGAACTGCGTCAGCGTCACCAGGAAGGGCTCGTCCGCGCTGCCGGCACAGGTGAGAGCCGGATCATGGGACAGCGGCTCAGGCTTCCCGCGCTGCGGAAGGACGGTTCGACGTTCACGGCCGAGATCGCGATCACGAAGCTCGAGCGCGGCGGGCGGATTTTCTTCACCGGCACGCTGCGGGACCTCACCGCGATCGTCGAGGCCGAGGAGCAGACGGCGGCGGCCGAGATGCGCTACCGGTCGCTGATCGAGAACATTCCGCTCGTCACCTACATGAACAACGTCGAGGCGCCGTTCACCACGATCTACATGAGCCCGCAGGTCGAGTCACTGCTCGGCTACACGCCGAAGGAATGGGCGGCACAGCCCGACCTCGCGCGAGCCGGCATCCATCCCGACGATCGGGACCGCGTGCGCGCGCTCGCCCGCGAAGCACGCGAGCTCAGCATTCCCACGCGGTGCGAGTTCCGGTTCATCGCCCGCGACGGCCACGTTGTCTGGGTTCTCGACCAGACGATTCCAGTGCGTGACGAATCCGGCAAGACGCTGTGCCACCAGGGCTTCCTGCTGGACATCACCGAGCAGAAGCAGCTCGAGGAGCAGTTCCGGCAGTCACAGAAGATGGAGGCGGTCGGCCAGCTCGCCGGTGGCATCGCCCACGACTTCAACAACATGCTCACGGCGATCACGGGCTACGCAGAGCTGCTTGCATACTCCTTCGACGAGGGCGATCCGCGGGCCGACGACGTCGAGCAGGTCCGGAAGGCCGCGGCCCACGCAGCGGCGCTGACGCGGCAGTTGCTCGCGTTCAGCAGCAAGCAGGTGCTGCTCCCTCAGCGGCTCGACGTGAACGGCGTCGTGCGCGGTCTCGAATCGATGCTGGCGCGGACACTCGGAGGCGATGTCGAGCTGACGACCTCTCTCGCGGAGACGCTCGCTCCCGTGGAGACCGACCCCGACCAGCTCGCGCAGGTCGTGGTGAACATGGCCCTGAACGGCCGTGACGCGATGCCCGACGGCGGCCGCCTGACGATCACGACGAGCGATGTCCAGCGCGACAGCGAGCCCTTCGTCTGCGTCGAGGTCACCGACACCGGCATCGGCATGGACGAGCACGTCCGGAGCCGGGTCTTCGAGCCGTTCTTCACGACGAAGGACACCGGCAAGGGCACGGGCCTGGGCCTCGCGATGGCCTACGGCTTCGTCAGCCAGAGCGGCGGGAGAATCGAGATCGAGAGCGCGCTCGACCAGGGGTCGACGCTCCGCGTGCTGCTTCCCGCGGTTGACTAGAGCACGATCTCTGCTGCCGGGCCTCGCATGCCTGCAAACCGCGGCACCTCTGTGAGCACGCTTTCGCGAGCGCAGAACGCGATGTCCTCCTCGAGCCCCGGCGGCCCGTACGTCCTGGCGTTCAGCCCCTCGAGCGCGCTCGGATAGGCAGCGGCGATCACCTCCGCCGCGACTGCAGCATCCGTGCGCTCACCGTCGAGCAGCTGCACGATCCGGCCGGCGCAGTAGGCATCGTCGAGCGCGAACGCGCCCTTGTATCCCGCACAGAGGATCGCCACGTCCTCGCCGCCCTCCCGCGCCGCCGCCACGACCGCCTCCAGATTCAGCAGGCTGCCGAGCAGCACCTCGTCGCATCGCTCGGCGGCCGTGACGATCGTCCGCGTGCCGTTCGTCGTCGAGAGAATCAGCGTCGCGGCCCGCGGTTCGAGGAACTCACGCGGCGAGGCTCCGACGTCGAAGCCTTCGATCCTGACCGCATCCCGCTCACCGCCGACGATGCTCGACGGGATCTCCGCGCGCAGCGCCTGTGCCTGCTCGAGCTCGGCCACGCAGAGGACGCGCTCGTAGCCGGCGGCGAGCGCCTGGGCGATCGTCGACGTGGCACGCAGGACGTCGATCACGATCCCGGTCGGGGCGGCTGCCGCTTCATCGGGTGTGAACGCAACGTGAACCCTCACGGTGGCTAGGCTAGACCGGATGGCCGAGACGCTCAGGTGCTACCGACACCCCGACCGTGAGACGGGCGTCTCGTGCTCGGAGTGCGGGCGCGGGATCTGCCCCGACTGCATGACCTTCGGCCCGGTCGGCATCCGCTGCCCCGACCATTCCGGCAAGGCGCGAGGCACGGCGAAGGTCGTCCAGAGCGTGCAGCGGAGCACGCGCCGCAACGCCGGCATCGTGACGACGACGCTGATCGGGATCAACGTCGGCATCTACCTGCTTCAGCTCGCCGGCGGCGCATCGATCAACGCCAACTCGGGGTGGATCTTCGAGCACGGCGCGCTGTACGGCCCGCTGGTCGCGAACGGAGACTGGTACCGGCTGCTCAGCGCCGCGTTCCTCCACTACGGCCCCATCCACCTCGGCCTGAACATGCTCGCGCTCTGGTGGATCGGGCGGCCGCTCGAGGATTACCTCGGATCGGTGCGGTACATCCTGCTCTATCTCGTCTCAGGCCTCGCCGGTTCAGCCGGAGCCCTGTTGTTCAACCCGACCGGGGTCACCGTCGGCGCATCGGGAGCGATCTTCGGGATTCTCGGCGCCGCGATCGTGCTCGAGCGTCAAGGGACCTACGTGCTCGGCGGCAGCGCGCTCAGCCTGCTGATCGTGAACCTCGCCTTCACCTTCGCCGTGCCGGGCATCTCGATCGGCGGCCATCTCGGCGGCGCCGTCGGTGGAGCGCTCTGCATCCTCGCCCTCTCACGGCTCGGCAAGGGGAGCGCCGCGTACAGCCGGATCGACGTCCTCTCGGTCGTCAGCATCGTCGCAGTCGGCGCGCTCAGCGTCGCCGTCGCGTACTGGAAGGTGCGCGGCTACGCCTAGAGAGACTTAGCCGCCGATCGCGACCGCGCCGATGCCCTGCTCGGTCAGAGCGGCCTGAGCCGCGGCGAGACGAGCGAGCGGAACGCGGTACGGGGAACAGCTGACGTAGTCGAGCCCGAGCCGGTGGCAGAACGCGACCGACTTCGCCTCTCCCCCGTGCTCGCCGCAGATGCCGAGCTTGAGGTCCTCCCGGGTGCGGCGGCCGCGCTCGACGGCGATCTCCATCAGGTCGCCGACGCCGTCCTGGTCGATCGTCTCGAAGGGATCGCGCTCGAGCACGCCCGTCTCGAGGTAGTGCGAGAGGAACCGGCCCGCGTCGTCGCGTGAGAGACCGAGCGCCGTCTGCGTCAAGTCGTTCGTCCCGAAGGAGAAGAAATCGGCGTGCTCGGCGATCTCGTCGGCGCGCACGCAGGCGCGCGGGAGCTCGATCATCGTCCCGACGAGATACTCGAGCTCTCCCTCCTCGGCCGCGACGCGGACGGTCAGCTCGCGCAGCCGCTTCAGCTCCTCGCCGAAGCCGACGAGCGGGTGCATGATCTCGACGAGCGGCGCGCTCGAGCGCTCGCGGACGGCGATCGCGGCGCGGACGATCGCCCGCACCTGCATCTCGTAGATCTCGGGGTAGAAGAGCCCGAGCCGGCACGCACGCCAGCCCAGCATGGGGTTCGACTCGTGCAGCGACCGGATCCGCTCGCGCATCCGCTCGTCCTGCTCCTCGTCGAGCTCGGGCAGGAACTCGTGCAGCGGCCAGTCGAGCAGGCGGATCGTCACCGGCAGGCCGGCCATCGCCTCGAAGATCCCCTCGAAGTCGGCCTGCTGGATCGGCAGCAGCCGGTCGAGCGCAGCACGACGGCCGTCCTCGTCCGCCGCGAGGATCATCTCCCGCATCAGACCGAGCCGGTCGGCGTCCGCGAACATGTGCTCGGTCCGGCAGAGCCCGATGCCCTCGGCGCCGAACTCACGGGCCTTGGCCGCGTCCGCCGGGTTGTCGGCGTTCGTGCGAACCCTCAGCCGCCTGATCCCGTCCGCCCACTCCAGCACCGCCGAGAAGTCGTCGTTGATCTGCGGCGGCACGAGCGGCACCGAGCCGACGATCACCTCGCCGGTGCCGCCGTCGATCGTGAGCGTGTCGCCTTCCTTGAGCTTGTGACCCGGCAGCTGCGCGGTCTTCGCACGCACGTCGACCTGCAGCGCCTCGCAGCCGGTGACGCACGGCGTCCCCATCCCGCGCGCCACGACGGCGGCGTGTGACGTGAGACCGCCGTGGGCGGTCAGGATCCCCGCTGCCTGCACCATCCCGTGGAAGTCGTCCGGGGTCGTCTCCCAGCGGACGAGAATGACGCTCTCGCCGGCCTTGCCGCGTGCCTCGGCGGTGTCGGCGTCGAAGACGATCGCCCCGGACGCGGCGCCCGGGGAGGCATTCAGGCCCTTCGCGACGACCTGCACCTCGGCTGCGGGGTCGATCATCGGGTGCAGCAGCTGGTCGAGCTGCGCCGGATCGATGCGCGCAACCGCTTCCTCCTTCGAGATCAGCCCTTCCTCGACCATCTCGACCGCCGCCCGGAGCGCCGCGGCAGCGGTTCGCTTCGCCGTCCGCGTCTGCAGCAGGAAGAGCTTTCCCTCCTCGACCGTGAACTCGATGTCCTGCATGTCGCGGTAGTGCTCCTCGAGCCGGCGGATCGTCGCGAGCAGCTGTGCGAACGCCTCCGGCAGCAGCTCGTTCATGCGCTCGATCGGCTCGGGCGTCCGGATCCCGGCGACGACGTCCTCGCCCTGGGCGTTCTGGAGGAACTCGCCGTAGAGCTTGCTCTCGCCGGTCGACGGGTCACGTGTGAAGCAGACGCCGGTCCCGGACCCGTCACCCTTGTTGCCGAAGACCATCTGGACGACGTTGACGGCGGTGCCGAGGTCGTCCGGAATCTCGTACGTGCGGCGGTAGACCTGCGCGCGGGGCGAGTTCCAGGAGTCGAAGACGGCGCGCACCGCCTTCTCGAGCTGGGCGCGGGCGTCCTGCGGGAACGGACTTCCGGTCTCATCGGCGTAGGTCCCCTTGAACGTCTCGATCAGCTCGGCGAGGTCGGGCGCGGTGAGCTCGACATCCTGTTTGACGCCACGCGCCGCCTTCATGCCGGTCAGCGCCTGCTCGAAGCGGTGTCCCTCGACACCGTCGACCACCTCGCCGTACATCTGGATCAACCGGCGGTACGAGTCGTAGGCAAAGCGCTCGTTGCCGGTCGTCTTCGCGAGCCCGGCGACCGCTTCGTCGTTGAGGCCGAGGTTCAGGATCGTGTCCATCATCCCGGGCATCGAGACCGCTGCACCGGAGCGGACGGAGACGAGCAGCGGATCGTCCGGGTCACCGAACGGCTTTCCGGCCTTCGACTCGAGCGACGCGATGTGCTTCGCGATCTCCGCCTCCAGCCCCTCGGGCAGCTCGCCGCCGGAAGCCATGTAGGCGCGGCAGGCGTCGGTCGTGATCGTGAAGCCCGCCGGCACCGGGACGCCGAGCGCCGTCATCTCGGCAAGGCCGATCCCCTTGCCACCGAGGAGCTCGCGCCCGCCGCCGGAGTCCTCTTCGAAGTCGTAGACGTAGCGCATCGGCCGGGAATCTACACTCGTCCACGTGAGCGGCCACATTCTCGCCATGGGCGGTGGCGTCCTGCTCGACCGGAACTCCAGGCTCGAGGACTTCATGCTCGGACTCACCGACGCCAGCAGGCCCCGGGTCTGCTTCCTACCGACAGCAGGCGCAGAGAACCCGGAACGGATCGTCCGCTTCTACGAGGCCTTCGTCGCGCCCGCGACTGCGAACCGAGTCACCTGACGTTGTTCGGGATGCCGGAGAATCCCGCCGAACACCTGGCTCAGCAGGACGTGATCTACGTCGGCGGCGGCAACACCGCGAACATGCTCGCGATCTGGCGCGTCCACGGGATCGACCGCGCGCTCCGCGAGGCGTGGGGTCGCGGCGCCGTCCTCGGCGGCATGAGCGCGGGCGCCAACTGCTGGTTCGAGGCGTGCGTCACCGACTCGTTCGGCCCCGAGTTGCGCGAGCTCGGCGACGGTCTCGGGATCCTCTCCGGGAGCTTCTGTCCGCACTACGACGGGGAGCCGGAGCGGCGGCCGACGTACACGAGACTGGTCGGCGAAGGCATCCTGCCGCCGGGATACGCGGCCGACGACGATGCGGCGTTCCACTTCGAGGGGAGGAAGCTCCGTCGAGGTCGTCAGCCAGCGCGAAGGTGCGCGCGGCTACCGGGTGACGGCGGAGGGCGAGGAGCCCATCGAACCACGCCTCCTGTGAAGAAGGTCGCGATCGTCGCGAGCGCGAGCGGCAACGGCAAGACGACGCTCGGGCGGGAGCTCGCGCGGCGGCTCGAGGTGCAATTCGTGGAGGTCGACAGCCTCGTCCACGGGCCGAACTGGGTCGAGACGCCCGACGACGAGCTGCGAGCGCGGCTGCGGCCCGTACTCGATTCCGACGGCTGGGTCATCGACGGCACCTACCGCCGCAAGCTGGGCGATCTCGTCCTCGAGAACGCGGACGCCGTGGTCTGGCTCGACCTGCCGATACGGGTCTGGTTCCCGCGCCTCCTGAGCCGCACGGTTCGGCGCCTCCGAGGGCGCGAGAAGCTCTGGAACGACAACACCGAGTCGCTGCGCGGCGCCTTCTGGGGCCGCGAGTCGTTGTTCGGCTTCGCCTTCCGGATGCACTTCGAACGCCGGCGACGCTATCCGCGCGAGCTGGCTCCATACAACGTCGTACGCTTGCGCTCGCCGCGCGAGGTCGAACGGTGGCTCGAGACCGCAGCCAAGTAACAGACTGTTACTTGGCCTTCGAGCGGCGCGAGCGCCACTCTGCGGCCCAGGCGAGCGCGCGCAGGCCGAGCCAGATCGGCGTCAGCAGCACGTAGAAGACGAAGACGGCGGCGCCGAGGATCGACCACCAGAGCGCCCACCGCCACTTCGGGACGGGAGGCTTAGGTCGCACGCGCCTCTTGCCGGCGCCGGTCGACGAGGCGGACGACACGGTGCGCGGTCTCCTCGATCCCGAGCCCGGTCACGTCGATCACCGGGCACCCGAGCCGGCGGTGGATCGCGGCGGCCTCCTCGAGCTCGTCGTAGATCTCGACCATCTCCGCGTACTGCCGGTTCTTCCCGCCCATCCCCCGCACCCGCGTCGAGCGGATCTCGGCCAGGCGCTCGGCGTCGATCGTCAGGCCGACGATCTTCAGCGCGTCGATCTCGAAGAGCTCCGGCGGCGGCTTGATGCCCTTCACGATCGGCACGTTTGCCGCCTTCTGGCCGAGGTAGCCGAGGTAGATCGAGAGCGGTGTCTTCGAGGTGCGCGAGACGCCGACGAGCACGACGTCGGCCTCGGTGAGCCCGCTGCCGACGCCGTCGTCGAACTTGACCGCGAACTCGATCGCCTCCATCCGCTTGAAGTACGCGGAGTTGAGCGGTGGCCGGGCGCCGGGCTTCATCTTCGCGGCCATCCCCGAGACCTTCGCGATCGACTCGATCGGATGGCCGAGCAGGTCGCAGTAGTGGAGGCGGGCGCTGCGGCAGAGCGTCCGCATGCTCTCGCGGAGCTCCCGGTCGACGAGGGTGTAGACCATCACGGCGGGCCGGCCTCGCGCCCTGCTGACCGCGAGCTGGAGGTCGTCGATCGTCTGGATCTGCGGGTGCCGCACCTCCTCGAACGGCTGCTCGGGGAACTGGGCCTCGAGCGCCGCGACGAGACGCGCCGCCGTCTCGCCCGTCGAGTCCGAGACGATGTGGAGCTCGACGGTCTCGCGCGCGGGCATCACCGCGCAGAGGCTAGCCTCTTCGCACTCGTGAGCGCCGACGCCGTGACCATGGACAAGATCGTTTCGCTCTCGAAGCGGCGCGGATTCGTCTTCCCGTCCTCGGAGATCTACGGCGGCCTCGGCTCGTCATACGACTACGGTCACTACGGCGTTCTCCTGAAGGACAACGTCAAGGCCCGCTGGCTCGAGGCGATGGTGCGCGAGCGGGACGACATCGTCGCGCTCGACTCCTCGATCATCCTCCACCCCAGGGTCTGGGAGGTCTCCGGCCACGTCGGCGGCTTCAGCGACCCGCTCGTCGACTGCCGAACCTGCAAGCAGCGCTTCCGTGCCGACCACCTCAGCGACCCCGAGCACGAGGAGATCCGCTGCGGCAAGCGTCCCTCGAAGCGGCCCGGCGAGACGCCCGATTGCGACCTGACCGAGCCGCGGCAGTTCAACCTGATGTTCCAGACGCGCGTCGGCGCCGTGGAGGAGACCGGTGTCGACGTCTACCTCCGGCCCGAGACGGCGCAGGGCATCTTCATCAACTTCAAGAACGTCGCCCAGATCGCACGCCGCAAGCCGCCGTTCGGGATCGCGCAGGTCGGCAAGTCGTTCCGGAACGAGATCACGCCGGGAAACTTCATCTTCCGCACGCTCGAGTTCGAGCAGATGGAGATGGAGTACTTCGTGCCGCCGAGCGAGGCGGACGAGTGGTACCGCTACTGGGTCGCCGAGCGGCTCGCGTGGCACGTCCGCTACGGCGTCCGGGAGAGCCACCTGCGCGCGCGCCCGCACGAGGCGGACGAGCTCTCGCACTACTCGAGCGCGACCAGCGACATCGAGTACCTCTACCCGATGGGCTGGTCGGAGCTCGAGGGGATCGCGAACCGCGGCGACTTCGACCTCACGCAGCACACGGAAGCCTCTGGGACGAAGCTCGAGTGGTTCGAGGAGAGCACGGGCGAGCGCTACGTGCCGCACGTGATCGAGCCGGCGCTCGGCGTCAACCGCTCGATGCTGACCTTCATGATCGACGCCTACGACGAGGAGGTCGTCGGCGAGCGAGAGCGGACCGTGCTGCGCCTGCACCCGCAGCTCGCGCCCGTGAAGGCAGCCGTGCTGCCGCTCGTCGGCAAGGACACGGCGATGGTCGAGAAGGCGCGCGGTCTCTACGAGGAGCTGCGCCGCCACTTCAGCGTCGAGTACGACGACGGCGGCGCGATCGGCCGCCGCTACCGCCGCCAGGACGAGATCGGGACGCCGTACGGGCTGACGATCGACGAGCAGACGCTCGCGGACGACACGGTCACGGTTCGCGACAGAGACTCGCTCGCGCAGGAGCGGATCCCGATCGGCGGCGCGCGGCAGAAGGTCGCCGAGCTGCTCGCGGCCGACTGGCGCTCGCCGAAGATCGCCTAGCGCGCGGCGCGCTCGAGCAGGCGCTCGCTCGCGGTGAAGCCGAACTTCTCGTACAGGCTGTGTGCGTCTGCCGTGTGCAGGATCCACCGCCGCCCGGCGTACGGGCCCTCTTCGATCGTGAACCGCACGAGCTCGACTCCGAGGCCGTCTCCGCGGTGCTCAGCGAGGATGTAGACGTCTGCGAGATACACGAGCCACGCGTCGGGGGCGTCGACCGTCCGGGAGTAGCCGACTTGCGAGCCGTCCGGCGAGTAGAGGCCGACATTGCGCGCGGCACGCTCGATCAGCCCATCCATCACGTCGCGGCGACGCCCGGCCGCCCAGTAGGACTCCTCGGAGATGAACCGGTGGACCGCGGACCGGTCGATCCGGCGCGTGTCGTCGTCGAGCTCGTAGCCGCCTGGCAGCTGCTTCTTCACACCGAGAGCGTCCGCAGGCGGAAGCCGCCCTGGTACTCGTACGAGGCGCGTACGATCGCGAGCGCCTCGCGGGCGCAACTCAGCGTCAGCCCAGCCTCGCCGGCGTCGGCGAGCGGAGTCGCCACGAGCGTCTGGATCGCCTGGGCGCCCTCGGACGTGAGCGCGATCGAGCCTGGACCGCAGTCGCGGCAGACGGCGCCGCCGGCCGCCGGCAGATAGCCCACGAGCCCTTCGACCGCGCCGCACTCGACGCAGCTCTCGAGGTGTGGCCTGTAGCCGGACACCCACAGCAGCTTCAGCTGGAACGAGAGGCCGAGCGGGTCGAGCGCCGGCTGTGCGGGAGCCTGCGTCGGGATCTCGTCGAGCCGGTCGAGGAAGCGGGTCAGCGCTGTGAAGGCGCGCTCGTTCGCCTCCTGCTCGGGAAAGAGGCGCAGCATCGCCTCCGCTCCGATCAGCCCGACGGCGAGCCGGTACGGATCCTCCCTCGTCTCGTGGTGGGACGCGCGCAGGTCGGCGCCCGTGACCGTCTGCAGGTCCCCGGATCCCTGGTGCAGCATGAGCTCGACGTGCGAGAGCGGCTCCAGGCGCCCGCCGAAGCGAGACTTCGTCCGGCGCACTCCTTTGGCGACCGCACCGACGCGGCCCCGGTCGGCCGTGTAGACGTGGAGGACCCGATCGGCCTCGCCGAGCCGGAATGAGCGGAGCACGACCGCCTCGGTCCTGTAGGTCCGGGCCATGCTTCGAGTCTAGAGGCGGCGGCAGATGGGAACGAATCGCCGCTTGTCTGCGTTGTAAACAACAGTGACCAGGATTCAGATCTATACGACACGCTGGTGCGGCTACTGCGTCCGGGCCAAGTCCCTGCTCGACGCGAAGGGCATCCCCTACGACGAGGTGTCGCTCGACGACGATCCCGGCTTCCGCAGGAACCTCTTCGACCTGACGGGCGGCTGGACGGTGCCGCAGATCCTGATCGACGGTGTGCCGATCGGCGGCTACACCGAGCTCTGGCGGCTGGACAAGTCCGGCGCGCTCGACGACCAGCTCGCCGCCTAGACTCTGCGGCACGGACGCCGCGCTCTTGTCTCGGTCGGCACGTATAGCGGCGCCGTTCCTGGCCGCCCTCGTCGCGGTGGCCGGACTCGGTGCGGCCAACGGTGGGTACTTCGCGAGCGACTGGGGGCTCGCGACCCTTGGCTTCGCCCTCATCGTCGTCACTCTCGTCCTCGTCACCGATGCGTCCTGCCCGAGCCGGCTGGAGCTCGCGTTCCTCGGCGGCCTCGCCCTCTTCGCCGGGTGGGCCGCACTCTCCTCGCTCTGGTCTCCCGGCGCAGCAGCCCCGGTGCTGGAGGCCGAGCGCGGCATCCTCTACGTCACGGCGACGGCAGCGGCGCTCCTGCTGCTGTCCACTCGTGAGGCCGCGGCTGCGCTCCTCGGCGGCGTCGTTGCGGGGGCCGTGCTCGTGTCGCTCTATGCGCTCGGCACGAGGCTCTTCCCCGGTCACGTCGGCGGGGCGTACGACCCCTCGAGCGGCTACCAGCTGGCCGAGCCGATCGGCTACTGGAACGCCCTCGGTCTGCTGACGGCGACTCGCGATCCTGCTCGCGCTCGGCTTCGCCGCCCACGGCCACCTCGCGACGCGCGCCCTCGCCGGCGGTCGCGCTCGTCGTTCTCCTCCCCACGCTCTACTTCTCGTTCAGCCGCGGTGCACTGTCGCGCTGGCCGGCGGTGCGCTCGTGCAGGCGGCTCTCGACCCGCGTCGTGCCCGGCTCCTCGTTTCGGCGCTCGTCGGCAGCGTGCCGGCCGCGCTCGGCGTGCTCGAGGCCTCGCGGTCGCATGCGCTCACCGCGGCGGGCGCGACGCTGCAGACGGCACAGGCCGAGGGCAGTCACCTCACCCGGAGGCTCGTCGTGCTTGCGGCTCGTCGCGGCGGCGGCGATGATCGTCCTGCACCTCGTCGAGCGGCGGCTGCGGCTGCCGCGGCGAGCCGGCACCGTCCTCGTCGCCGCCACGGTGGCGGCCGCGGGACTCGTCGCGGCCGGTGCGCTCGTCGCTGCCGGAGGGCCGGTCACCGTGGTCGAACGGGCTGTCGACTCCTTCACCGAGCCGCTCCCGGCAGGGGAAGGCGATCTCCAGCGGCGCCTGCTCAGCGTCTCGGGGAACGGACGCGGCGACTACTGGCACGTCGCCTGGCAGATGGCTCGCGACGAGCCGTTGCACGGCGCGGGCGCCGGCAGCTTCGAGGCGACATTGGCTGCGGGAGCGCCCGATCTCGTTTCACGCTCGCGATGCGCACAACCTCTACCTCGAGACGCTTGCCGAGCTCGGAGTTGTCGGACTGGCCGTCCTGCTTGCCACGCTGGCGTTGCCGCTGATCGCTCTGCCGCGGGCGCGCCGTCTTCCGTTCGGCCCGGCTGCCGCCGGTGCATTCGCGGCGTACCTGCTTCACGCCTCGGTCGACTGGGACTGGGAGGTTCCGGCCGTGACGCTACCCGCTCTCTTCTGCGCGGCCACCCTGCTTTCCTCACCGCGTCCGACGTTGCTGATCGGAAGGGCGCGCGTCGCCGTCCTGGCGCTGGCGGCGCCGGTGCTCGCGATCGCGCTCGTCGCGCACGTCGGCAACCGCGCCACGGCCTCGAGCGCGACTGCCATCGACGCCGACGAGCCCGATCGTGCGCTCTCCCACGCGCGGCGGGCGATCGACTGGGCACCGTGGTCGCACGAGCCCTGGCAGCTGCGCGGCGAGGCTGAGTTGCTGCTCGAAGACGATGCCGCCGCCCGCAGGAGCCTGAGGCGTGCGCTCGAGCTGGATCCGGAGAGCTGGAGCACCTGGTTCGACCTCGCGGTTGCAAGCGGCGGCGCCGAGAGAGCGCGGGCGCTCGCCGAGGCGAAACGGCTCAATCCGCTGAGCCCGGAGATCGCCGAGTTCCAAACAGAAAGTTAACAAGCTTCACCGCCTGATCCTCGGCTTCCCGCGCATCAACCAAGACGAGAGAACCACGACCGCCAAAGCAAGTCCGTTGAAGGGAGCCCAATTGAGAGTTCCACGAAAGGTTTCACGCATCGTCGCCGCCGCCACGCTGGTGGCTTGCATGCTGACCGCGTTCGCCGCGCTCGGAGGGGTCGGCTCTGCCCAGAGCGCAATCAGCGCCGTGCAGGGGCAGTACGGCAAGAAGGTCACGATCTGCCACAAGGGCAAGACGATCACCGTGAGCAAGAAGGCGTTGCCGGCGCACCTGCGCCACGGCGACACGGTCGGAACGTGCGCGGAGGCGAAGGCCAAGAAGGCCAAGATCGCGAAGGCCAAGGCCGCGAAGGCCAAGGCCGCCAAGGCCAAGGCAGCAAGCAAGGCTCAAGGCCAAGGCGACAAGGCGAAGGCCGAGAAGCCCAGCGCCGAGAAGTCCCAGGCTCAGAAGGGCGAGGACAAGCCTGCCCAGGACAAGCCGGGAAAGGGAAAGGGCCGGGGCGAAGTAACCCTGCAGCCCGTCACTGAGGGGCCCGCCGGCGGCCGGGCCCCTCGGTCTGCCTCTACGAGAGCGTCTGGCAGTGGGGGCAGAACCACGTGCCCCGGCCCGCGACCCGGGTCTTCGCCAGCAGCGTGCCGCACCGGTCGCACGGCTCATCGTCGCGCCCGTACGCCTTGAACTCCTTCTGCATCGAGCCCGAGCTCCCGTCCGGGAGCCGGTAGTCGGTGAGCGTCGAGCCCTGGCGGACGATGCCGAGCTCGAGCGCTTTCCGAATCGCCCGGTGAAGCCGCCGCAGCTCGTCGCGATCGAGCGAGCCGGCAGGCCGCTGGGGATGGAGCTTCGCGTACCAGAGCGCCTCGTCCACGTAGATGTTCCCGAGCCCGGCGAGCGTCCGCTGGTCGAGCAGCGCCGCCTTCAGCGCGGCACGACGCCCCTCCAGCCGTTCGCCGAGGCCCTTCGCCGTGAAGGCCGCGACGAGCGGCTCCTCCCCGAGGCGCGCCCCGAGGTACGGCTCGAGCTCGCCCGGCTCGAGCAGCAGCCACGTGCCGAAACGCCGGACGTCCCGGTAGGCGACCTCGCTGCCGTCGTCGAGCGTCAGCAGCGCGCGCCGGTGAGCATCGCCGGCGAGCGCGTCGGCCCGCAGCGAGCCCGTCATGCGGAGGTGGATCAGCAGCGCCCGGCCCGACGCGAAGCGGATGATCAGATACTTACCGCGCCGGTCGACGTGCTCGACGCGCTCGCCGGTGAGCTCGGAGGCAACGAGGAGCGGATCCTCGGGCCGAGTCAGCCGGATGTCGCTGATCTCGACGTGCTCGAGCCGCCGGCCCTCGAGTGCCGGCGCGATGTTCCGCCGCACCGTCTCGACCTCGGGAAGCTCAGGCAACGACGTCGAGCAGGATCGAGTGCTCCGCGGGCGGGTCGTCGCCGAGCTCGTAGGCGGCGAGGACGGCCTCGACCGCCTCCGCGCCGCTCGCCTCGTCGCGGGCGTGCACGTCGGCGAGCAGCGCACCTTGCGCCGACGCTCCGCGCCGCGCTTGACGTGGCAGACGACGCCGACGGCGTGGTCGATCTCGTCCTCCTTCGACCGCCGCCCGGCGCCGAGGTGGAGCGCAGCCATCCCGACCGCCGATCGCACCCAGTCTCGTGACCGAGCCTGCGCGAGGAGCGTTCACCGGGAGGACGACCGGCGCCTGCGGCAATGCGGCCGGGTCGGGGTCGCCGCCCTGAGCCCGGATCCAGCGCTCGTAGACGTCCAGCGCCGAGCCGTCGGCGACCGCGGCCTCGGCGGCTCGCCTGCCTTCCTCGACGTTCACGCCGAGATCGGAGAGCGACAGCAGCCGGGCGCACGCGTCGAGAACGAGCTCCGTGAAGTCGGGCGGCCCTTCGCCGCGCACCGTGTCGCGCGCCTCGGCGATCTCCAGGGAGTTGCCGACAGCCGCTCCGAGCGGCTGATCCATGTCCGTGAGCAGGCAGACGACCTCGCGACCGGCGTGCCGGCCGAGCTCGAGCATCGTCTCGGCGAGCGCGCGGGCGTCGGCGAGCGTCTTCATGAACGCGCCGTCGCCCACCTTCACGTCGAGCACGATCGCGTCGGCGCCGCCGGCGATCTTCTTCGACATGATCGAGGATGCGATCAGCGGCAGGATGTCCACCGTGGCGGTCACGTCGCGAAGCGCGTAGAGCTGCTTGTCCGCCGGCACGAGGTCCTCGGTCTGTCCGACGATCGCGAGCCCGACCGTCTTCACCTGGGTGATGAACTGGTCGACGGAGAGCTCGACGTCGAAGCCGGGGATCGACTCCAGCTTGTCGAGCGTGCCGCCGGTGTGGCCGAGGCCGCGCCCGCTCATCTTCCCCACCGGGACGCCGCACGCAGCGACGATCGGGCCGACGGCGATCGTCGTCTTGTCGCCGACGCCGCCCGTCGAGTGCTTGTCGACGACCTTTCGTCCGAGCGCTGCGCCGAGGTCGAGCGTGCGGCCGCTCCGGATCATCGCGTCGGTGAGCGCGTACGTCTCGGCCGCGGTCATGCCCTTGAAGTACACGGCCATGCAGAACGCGGCCAGCTGGTAGTCGGGGATCTCCCCGCGCGCGTAGCCGAGGATCAGCTCCGAGATCTCCTCCGCCGAGAGCTCCTCCCCGTTCCGTTTCCGCTCGATCAGCTCGGCCGGGCGGATCACGACTTGCCTGCCACGAAGACGCAGTGGGTCGAGCGCGTGTGGAACGGCTCGGTCAGCTCGGGAACGCGCTCCGCGAGATGCGACCGCGTCGTCGTTGCCGCGACGAAGTCGACCATCGAGCTCCGATCGGGGAAGACGACCGTGCCGTTCGCCTCGCGCCGCTCGATCTCCGTGAAGTACGGGGCGAGCGCCGGTCTCCCCGTTCTCGTAGCCGAACGACAGCCCCGCGGTCACCTCGCCGCCGAGGAGGTCCCAGAGCTCCTGCATGTGGCCGGCGCCGAGCGTGGCAGCGACCAGGCGACCGCCGCGACGGAGAACCCGTTCCAGCTCACTCAAACCGCGATCGAGATCGGGCACGTGGTAGAGCACCCAGTTCGCGGCGACGCAGTCGAACTCACCGTCTGCGAACGGAAGGCTCTGGACGTCCGCCAGGTGCACGTCGACACCGCGGGCCTTCGTCAGCTCGACCATCCGCGGCGAGATGTCGATGGCGACGACCTGGGCGCCGAGCTCCTTCTGAACACGCTCGGCGAGCTCGCCCATGCCACAACCCACCTCGAGAAAACGCTCGGGTGCTGCTTCACGCACGGCCTCGAAGACGGCGTCGTCCGGGCGCACGCCCTCGGTCAGCTCACGGTACGTCTGGTTCCGCTTCGCCAGACGCTCCTCGCTCGCGTACTCCCACTGGACGACGAGTGGATTGTCGAGCTTCACGGGTCGATGATCGGACGGCCCGGGATGCCGCGTCCAGGCGGCTTGCCGCCGAGCCACGCGTTCACGGTGGCTCCGACGTCGGCGAACTCGCCCTCGTGAACGGCGCCCTGCGCGTTGCGGCCGGCCGCATAGGCGAGCAGGAGGGCGTGCTCCCGCGAATGGTCGGTCGACGGCGTCGTCGGGTCGCAGCCGTGGTCGGAGGTGATGATCAGCAGGTCTCCCGGCTCGCAGCGCCTCGAGGATCTCCTCGAGCCGGCGGTCGAAGTCCTGGAGGCAGCGATGAAAGTTGACGGGGTCATTTCGGTGCCCCCAGAGCTGGTCGGTCTCGACGAGGTTCACGAACACGAGCCCGTCGTCGAGCTGGTGCAGCAGCTCCACCGTCTTGTTGATCCCGTCGACGTTGGACTTGGTCGGAAAGGACTCGTCGATGTCGCAGCCGGCGAAGATGTCGCTGATCTTGCCCACCGCGTGAACCTTCTGCCCGGTGTCGCGGACGAGCGACAGATAGTTCGGACGGCGCGGCTCGAGTGAGTAGTCGTGCCGGTTCGGCGTTCGCTCGTAGCTGCCCGGAGCGCCGTTGAACGGCCGGGCGATGACGCGACCGACAGCATGCTTGCCGGTGAGGATCTCGCGAGCCGCCTTACAGGCCTCGTAGAGCTCCTCCAGCGGGATGGTCTCCTCGTGGGCGGCGATCTGGAAGACGGAGTCCGCCGAGGTGTAGACGATCCACTTCCCCGTCCGCTGGTGCTCCTCGCCGAGCTCCTGGATGATCTCGGTCCCCGAGGCCGGCTTGTTGCCGAGGACGCCGCGACCGGTCTTGTGCATGAAGGGGTCGATCACGTCGTGCGGGAAGCCGTGTGGATAGGTGGGCATCGCGGTCGGCGTGACGACGCCCATCAGCTCCCAGTGGCCGGTCGTCGTGTCCTTCCCCTTCGACCGCTCGAGCAGGCGGCCGGCGACCGCAGGAGCCCCCGGCTGCGCCGGGCAGCCCTCGAGCGGCATCACGTTGCCGAGGCCGAGCGCCTCCAGCGAGGGCAGGTCGAGACCTCCGACGGCGCGGGCGACGTTGCCGAGCGTGTTCGACCCCTCATCGCCGTACGAGGCCGCGTCGGGCAACTCTCCCGCGCCAACGGCATCGAGCACGATTACGCACGCCCGCGGCACGCCGCTATTCTACGGCGCAATGGACACCGTCCTCGGGTTGATCGGCCTCGTCATCTACATCGTCGTCATCGTCGGGCTCGCGGCCGCCGTCACCTGGGCCGTCGTCAAGCTCAGCCCGTCCAAGAGCCAGAAGCAGCTCGAAGCCCGCAAGAACGCCGCCGCCAAACCCTCCTAGACGGCAGAGGCGAGCACGTCTTCGAGGGGCGTGTACTCCAGCCCGTGCGCCTCGGCCACGGCCTCGTACGTGATCCGGCCGTCGATCACGTTCACCCCGCGCGCGAGTGGCTTGTCGCGTGCGACCGCCATGCGGCAGGCCGTACTCGGCGATCTCCTCGACGTACGGCAGCGTCACGTTCGTCAGCGCCTTCGTCGAGGTGATCGGCACCGCTCCGGGCATGTTCGCGACGCAGTAGTGGATGACGCCGTCGATCTCGTAGACAGGATCGTCGTGCGTCGTCGGACGTGACGTCTCCGAGCAGCCGCCCTGGTCGATCGCGACGTCGCAGAAGACGCTGCCGGTCTTCATGCCGGCGATCATCTCCCTCGTCAGAAGCTTGGGCGCCAGCGCACCGGGGATCAGCACCGCGCCGATCACGACGTCCGCGTCGCTCACCGACTCCTCGATCTGGAGCGTCGAGGACATGACCAGGCTGACGCGTCCGTGGAGCGTCTCCTCGAGATGGCGCATCCGGTCGACCGAACGGTCGAGAATCGTCACCTGAGCGCCGAGACCGAGCGCGATCACCGCGGCGTTGTAGCCGACGATGCCGCCGCCGATCACGACGACCTTGCCGGGCGCGACGCCCGCAACGCCGCCGAGCAGCAGGCCGCGTCCACCTTTCGGGCGTTCGAGATAGTGCGCTCCGGCCTGCGCGGCGAGCCGGCCCGCGACCTCGCTCATCGGCGCCAGCAGCGGCAGCCGGCGGTCGTCGGTCTCGACGGTCTCGTACGCCACGGCAGTGACCCCGCTGTCGACGAGCGCGCGCGTCAGCGGTTCGTCGGCGGCGATGTGCAGGTAGGTGAACAGCACGAGGCCGGGCCGCAGCCGGGGGTACTCGGACGCGATCGGCTCCTTCACCTTCAGCAGCAGCTCAGCGGTCTCCCACACCTCGTCGACCGAGGCGATGCGGGCGCCGGTGGCCTCGTACGAGGCGTCATCGAACTGGCTGCCCATGCCGGCGGTCGTCTCCACCACGACCTCGTGACCGAGCCGCACGAGCTCGCGTGCGCCCGCGGGCGTCAGTGCGACGCGGTACTCCTGAGGCTTGATCTCCTTGGCGACGCCGATGCGCATGGGCGGCGGAACGATACCGCTAGGACTGCTCGCGCAGGTAGAGCAGGAGGCCGATCAACGTCGTCGCATCGTCCAGCTCATGGAGGCGCGCCTCGACTTCGGCCAGGCTCCAGCGCTCGACCTCCAGCTCTTCTCCTTCGTCCGGGTCCGGCTCGCCCTCCTCGAGACCGGCCGCGACGAAGACCGTCACGCGTTCGTTGACGAAGCCGGGAGACGTCCAGAACGACGTGAGCTCACGCCAGCTTCCGCCGTGCAGACCCGTCTCCTCGCGCAGCTCGCGTCGGGCAGTCTCCAACGGCGTCTCGCCCTCGTCGATCAGCCCTGCCGGCAGCTCGAGCAGCTTGCCGCCGATCGCCACGCGTCGCTGGCGAACGAACACGAACCGCTCCTCGGCATCGACCGCGACGATCGCGACCGCGTCGGGGGTGTCGGCGATCTCGTAGCCGTCCTCGACGACGACCGCGAAACGGCGTCCTTCCCAGATCTTCATCGCACGAGACTTTCCACGTACGCACGCTCGTCACGCCCGAACCAGGGCGGCTCCCCGGCCGCCGCGTTCTCGGCCGCGCGCTCGGGGCGGCGCGTCGCGGGGATCACCAGGTCGACGCGCTCGTCCGACAGCGCCCACTTCAGCAGTGCCTGCGCCCAGGTTGTGACGCCGAACTCGGCGAGCGGCGCTGAGCTCCTCCGGTGCGGGCTCGCGGGCGAGCAGAGCACCCTGGCCGAACGGGCGCATGACGATCACCGCAACGCCGAGCTCCGCGGCGAGCGGCAGGAGCGTCTCCTCACACGTCCGCTCACGCGGATTCAACGGCACCTGAACGCAGTCGAAGCGTCGCGTCCGCAACGCGTGCTCGAGCTCACCGAGGGCCGACGGTGAGTAGTGAGTGACGCCGAGCTTCCCGATCAGTCCGCCACCACACTCCGCCTCGAGCCAGGGGAGGTGCTGCTCCCAGCCCACGAGGTTGTGCACCTGCTCGACGTCCACGCGGTCGAACCATTCGAGCTGATTGGCCAGCTGGTGTCGCGCCTCCTCGGGGGACGCGGCCCAGATCTTCGTCAGCACCGTCGCCTCGTCGCGGCGGCCGGTGAGCGCGACGCCGAGAGCACGCTCTGCGCCGCCGTACATCGGCGAGGAGTCGAAGCAGCGGATGCCTGCCGCGAGCGCCGCGTCGACGACGTTGCGCGCCAGCTTCGCGTCGCCGTCGAACGTGTTCCACGTGCCGAGACCGACGACCGGGCCGAGGCGCCGCTCCTCCATCAGAGCATCCCCCTGGCGATGACGCCGGCCGCGAACGCGGTGCGGAAGAAGGCCGGATCCTCGTCGGGCCCGCGGCCCATGTGACGGAGCGGCAGATCCGCGCACGCGTCTTCCCAGCCGTCCGTCGCGATCTCGTCGGGCCAGGCGACGACGATCTCCCCCAGGCAGAGGTCGACGACGGACTGCGTGTGATGCGAGACGCCGCGGTGGCGGTCGCGCTGATCGGCCTCGGAGGAGCGGACTGTGAGAACCGGCCGGCCTCCGAGCGCCGCTGCGACGTTGGCCGCGTCCGCCAGCGAGAGGGCGCCGTGGCCGAACCGGGTGCCCGTGCCGACGATGCCGGGGCCGACGGCGCAGACGACCGCGTCGTAGCCCTCCCGCTTCGCCAGGACGAAGGCGGCAGCCGCCGTGACGCAATCGACATCGCCGTCCAGGCACGGTGCGACCGCAATCGCTGTGCCGAGGAGCTCACGTTCCTTGAGCACCCGGACGGCGTCGGACAACGAGACGGGAAGAGCGCCCCCGCTCACCTGGACGTAGGCGACGCGCTTCCCGGCGAGCGCAGCGCACACCGGAGCGACCTGGCTGTGGAGCGTGCAGAGCACGACCGGCATCGCGTCGAGCGTCTCCGGGAGCTCGCCGTCCTCCTCACCGCGCCGGAGGGCGACCTGTCCCGGCGTGTACGGAAGCGCCATCACGTGCGCTCCTTCCTCGGGCCCGAGTCCGAGCCCGCGCGTCAGGTTCGCATACAGGATGTCGAACCCGCCCGATCCGAGCTCCAGTAGGCGCGCCTGCTCGTTGACGAGCACCTCGTCACCGACCTCGACCTCGCCGGTCAGCCGCGGGTAGGCGACGCACGCCATCCCGTCCACCTCGAGCCGGAGCAGGCCGTCCAGCCGCTCGCCCAGCGCGGTGACCGTGCCGCGCCTAAGGCTGAGTGGCATCTCGGGCGGCGTCGACCAGCGCCAGCGTCACGTCGACCATCGCGTCCAGATCGTCGACCGCGATGTGCTCCTCGGCGGTGTGGATCTCCGCCATCCCGTTCGCGAGGTTGAGGCAGGGCAGGCCCTTGGTGTTGAACACGTTCGCATCCGCGCCTCCGCCGGTGAGCGTCGGCACCATCACGTAGCCGCACGCCTCGAGCGCGGTCGCTGCCAGGCGGACGATCGGGTCGCTCTCCTTGAACCGGTAGCCCTGGTAGGTCTCGCTGACCTCCGTCTCGACCATGCACTCGGTGACGCTCGCGGCAAACGCAAACGTGTCGAGCATCTCCTGGACGAGATCGGCGAGCTTGCGGGGGTCGTGCGAGCGAGCCTCCGCTTCGAGCTCGCACCACTCCGGGATGATGTTCCGCGCGCTGCCGCCGCTGATCACGCCGACGTTCGCGGTGGTCTCGTCGTCGAGCCGGCCGAGCCGCAGATCGGCGATCGCGCGCGCCGCGGCAGCGATTGCGGAGCGGCCTTCCTCCGGAACCATGCCCGAGTGCGCGGGGCGGCCGTGGAAGCGCACCACCAGCGAGCGCTGGTAGGGCGCGCCCATGATCACGTCGCCGATCGGCGCAGCCTGGTCGTAGACGAAGCCCAGCTCGGCCTCGAGCCTCGTGTGGTCGAACGCGCCCGCGCCGAGGAGTCCGACCTCCTCCTTCTGCGTGAACAGAAGCTCGATGCCCGCGTGCGGCCTGCGTTCGGAGACGATCCGCCGCGCCGCCTCGATCATCGCGACGACGGCCGACTTGTTGTCAGCGCCGAGAATGGTGCCTGCGGCGTTTCGGACGACCCCGTCCGTGACGACGGGCTCGAGCGCGCCCTGCGGCGGCACGGTGTCGAGGT
The DNA here is from genome assembly GCA_963847255.1 of uncultured Gaiellaceae bacterium. Classification (GTDB taxonomy): domain Bacteria; phylum Actinomycetota; class Thermoleophilia; order Gaiellales; family Gaiellaceae; genus Gaiellasilicea. The sequence goes on along the minus strand of CAWJYW010000008.1, from coordinate 331,650 downwards.
GCGCGCAGAGGAAGATCGGCGTTCCGCCGTCCGTCCGGCCGGGCAGCCGGCACAGCAGGTTGCCCGCGTTGGAGTCGATGCGTGCCCCGGCGTCGTCCTCTTCGACCTCGATGCCCAGGGAGCGCAGCTCGGCGGCGACACGATCGGTGACCGCGCGCTCGTTGCCCGGTGGACTGGGGATCGCGCACAGCTCCGTGAAGAGGTCGAGCGTCGAGGACATGTGGTTTGATCCTAGATCTCGCCGAAGCACCACAAAATCCTTCGCCTAGCTGTCTATTTCTTCTACAATATTGGTTGCCGTGGCCAGTGCCGTCACCCACGAGCTCGTCCAGAAGAGCCTTGTCGGAGAGGCGCTCGAGCATGGTCCCGTGGCTGTTTTCGTCGCGGGCGACGACGGCCGGTACCTCGCAGTCAACGCCTATGCCTGCGAGCTCCTGGGGTACACGAGGTCGGAGCTCCTCGACCTGCAGCGTGGAGGACGTGGCCGTCGATCCGGAGGCGCAGACCAACTACACCGAGATGCGGCGCACCGGGTCGCGCACGGGCACGACCACGCTGCGGCGGAGCGACGGGACCGAGCTCGAGATGTGCTTCCGCGCCTCGCAGTCGACCGTCGGCGGGATGCTGGTCTACATCGGGATCTGCTGGCCGGCGGACTGAGCTAGCCCGGAGCGCGAGCGAGCGCGCTCCATCGCGGCGCCGACGAACTCCCGGAAGAGCGGCGCGGGCCGGGTCGGACGCGACTTGAACTCCGGGTGGAACTGGCTGGCCACGAACCAGGGATGGTCGGGCAGCTCGACGACCTCGACGAGGCGTCCTTCCTGGAACGTGCCCGAGACGACGAGGCCCGCATCGATCAGCTGCTGGCGGTACTGGTTGTTGACCTCGTAGCGGTGGCGGTGGCGCTCGTGGATGACGGCGTCGCCGTAGACCTCGCGCGTCCGCGTCCCGTCGGCCAGCTCGACCGCCTGCGCGCCCAGCCGCATCGTGCCGCCGAGATCCTCGATCTCCTTCTGCTCGGGAAGCAGGTCGATCACCGGGATACGGCGTCTCCGGATCCATCTCGGTCGAGTTCGCCCCGTCGAACCCGGCCACGTTGCGCGCGAACTCGGACACGGCAACGTGCATGCCGAGGCAGATTCCGAGGTACGGGATGCTGCGCTCGCGCGCGACCTGGCAGGCGAGGATCTTCCCCTCCCACCCGCGCGAGCCGAAGCCGCCGGGAACGAGGACGCCGTCGACCTGCTCCAGCAGCTCGGCCGTCTCCTCGTACGACATGTTCTCGGCGTCGACCCACTGCACGCGCACCGCCGCACCCTGGTGAACGCCGGCGTGCTTCAGCGCCTCGTGCACCGAGAGGTACGCGTCGTGGAGCTTCACGTACTTGCCGACGAGCGCGATCGTCACCGGTTCCCGCGGCTCGCCGATCCGGTCGATCACCTCCTGCCACTCGCCGAGGCCGGCCCGAGGCGCATCGATGCCGAGCTGCGTGCAGACGAGCTCGTCGAGACCCTCGTCGCGCAGCACGGCCGGGACGAGATAGACGTCGGAGACATCCGGCGCCGCGACGACGGAGCGAATGTCGACGTCGGCGAAGAGCGCGATCTTGTCCTTGATGTCCTGCGAGAGCTCCTCGTGGGAGCGGCAGACGATCACGTCCGGGTGGATACCGATGCGGCGAAGCTCGTTCACCGAGTGCTGCGTCGGCTTCGTCTTCAGCTCGCCGGCCGCCTCGATGAACGGGACGAGCGTGCAATGGAGGTACATCACGTTCTCCGGGCCGACCTCCCGCCGGAACTGCCGGATCGCCTCGAGAAAGGGCAGCGACTCGATGTCGCCGACGGTGCCGCCGATCTCGGAGATGACGACGTCGGCGGGCGCCGCCTTCGCAGCGCGCTTGATGCGCAGCTTGATCTCGTTCGTGATGTGCGGGATCACCTGGACGGTGGCGCCGAGGAACTCGCCCTTCCGTTCCTTCCGCAGCACGGCATCCCAGATCGCACCGGCACTGTGGCTGGCGTTCCGCGAGAGGTTCTCGTCGATGAAGCGCTCGTAGTGGCCGATGTCGAGATCGGTCTCGGCGCCGTCCTCGGTGACGAACACCTCGCCGTGCTGGAAGGGGCTCATCGTGCCCGGGTCGACGTTCAGGTACGGGTCGAACTTCTGGGCCTGGACGCGGAGGCCGCGCTCCTTCAGCAGCCGCCCGAGCGAGGCCGCGACGATCCCTTTCCCGAGCGCCGAGACGACGCCGCCGGTGACGAAGATGTACTTGGTCTCGCTTTCCCCCGTCGTGCTCATGTTCCTTGCCTCCCCCAGGCGTCGAGCGTCCGAAACACGGGCGTTCTCTCGATCAACGCCCCGAGCGAGCGACGCTCTCCGAGGAGGGTGAGGCCCGCGAGCGCCGCAATCGCGCTCCAGCGCTGCCTCTCCGTGAACTTGCTCACGGACCGTAAACCTAGCACGGCGCCGAGCGCGTTCGAACCCGAGTCACCGAGCATCGCCATCTCTCGAAGATCGTAGGGAAGCAGGAGGACGGCGATCCCCTTCGGCGCGTCGAGCGGAATCGACGCCGCGAGGTACGCCTTCAACGCTCGTCCGGGCTTCGTGTCGAGCTGGTTGAGCATGTTCGCGGCGAGCCCGACGAGGATCGCGCCGGAGAGCGAGCGCGTCCGCAGGAGTGCGTACGCCGGAATCCCGACCAGCTTGAGGACGCCTGTCGTCGACCCGGAGCGCAGGTGCCTGCGGAAGCCGCGCTCCTCCCCGCTCCAGAGGTCGTCGGCGACGCCGAGAGCCGCGACCGGCAGGACCTCCGGCCGCGCGATTCCGACGACCCAGCCGATGAGCGGGAGCCGCAACCCGCGGTGGTTGCGGCCCTGCGGGCCGAAGGCGAGGACGATGTCGCGAAGCTGGCGGCCGCGGTGCACGAAGCCACCGAGGTCGCGTTCGGTCGCCCGGTGCTCGAGCGGAAGACCCGTCTCGGCGATCTCGAGGCTCGCGTTCGCGGCGTCCGCGGTCATCGCCGACTCGCAGCCGAAGCCGGCGGCGAGCGGGAAGACGGCGTCACGCGCCTTCTGCGTGAGGCGGCGCTGGCCCGAGAGCGGCTCCTGCGCCGAGTAGCCGGACGCGAGCTCGATCAGACGCCGCGCAGCTTCCTTCGCGATCCCGAAGCCGCCGCCCTGCTTGCGCGCGAATGCCGCGATCGTCAGGTCGCTGTCCCCGTCGAGCAGGGGCGTCAGATCGCCGCGGAGGTCGGCGTCGCAGAGCAGGATCGAACCGGGAGGTGCGGCGCGCTCGGCCAGCGTCAACGCCTGCCCCTTGCCGCGATGCGGGAGTCGAAGCACCCAGGCGCCCGCTGCCGACGCGACCTCGGCGGTCGCGTCGCGCGACCCGTCGTCGGCGACGATCACCTCCGCGTTCGGGAACTGCCGCTTCAGCTCGGTGACGGTCGTCCCGATCCGCGCCTCCTCGTCGCGCGCCGCGACGAGGATGGTGAGGTGTTCAGCCACCGGTCGGGGCGGGCAGCGGCTCGATCGGCGGCAGGATCCCGTCTTCGGCGGTGTCGCGGACGCCGTAGTCGCCCGGATCCGCGCCGCTGAGCAGGAGGACGAGCGCGAGCTGGCCGAGCTCCGTGTCGATCCCGTCGACCGTCGAGAGCCGAAAGCGCTGGAAGACGGGGATCGCACTCTGCTCGACCCGCGTCCGCTCGACGCCGACGGTCGGCTCGGCTGCGCTGCCGAGCCCCTGGTACAAGCCGCCGAGGAAGCGCGACGTGGGGCCGGCCTGCGGCTCCGCGGAGCGGATCACGACCACGCCGTCCACCGGCTGGCTGAAATCGCCGGTTCGCTGCTCGACGATCTCAGTCTCGAGGGCGTCCCAGAGCGGGGTCTTGCCGCCGGAGACGAGCTCACGCGCGAGATCGCGGCCGAGATTGCCGAGTTGCTCGTCCCCGACGTAGCCGGAGAGCTCCTGGCGAGACTCCAGAGCCGACTCGACCGCGTCGAGACGAAGCGGCATCGTGATCGCGCGCATCCGCGCGACGCGCCCACCCGCGTCGTCGTTGATCGCCGACTGCACGAAGTCCAGCGACTGCTGATCGACGGAGCCGACGACGATCACGGCGAGGCTCTTCCCGGCGAGGCGATCCTCCGAGAGCACCGGATACGCGCTCTCGACGAACTCCTGCGCTGCCTGCTGCCGGCGCTCGAGGTCCTCAGAGTTCGCGCTCGAGGCGTCGACCTGCTCCTGGAGCTCGTTGATTCTGCCGTTGAGCCTGTCGCGCTCGGCATCGTCGACGAACCCGCGGCCCGAGATCCCGACACCGATCAGGATCCCGACCACGAGCATCAGGAACACCGCCGCGAGCGAGGCGACGTGGTAGCGGAGGTCGAACACGGTTGCTCAGCCTAGTCCGACGACGTTCCTCAACGCCGGCGACGCGACGACCGCGACGACCAGCGCAGCGAGCGCCGCCAGGCCGAAGAGGACGAGCGGCCAGACGCCGATCCGGCGGCTGACGAGGCGGGAGACGCCCTTCGCGTCGATCAGGATCTCCCCCACCTTGAGCCGGGTCACGAACGTCGACGACATGCCGGCGCGGCTGCGCTCGAGGAACTCGACCAGGTTGAAGTGCGTGCCGACGGCGACGATCAGCTCGGCGCCTTTCCCGTGCGCGAGCAGGAGAGCGATGTCCTCGGAGATCCCGGGTGCCGCCACCGTCTGGAAGGGCACGCCGAGGCGGCGGAGCCGCTCTTCACCCGGAGCGTGACCTTCGCGGTAGGCGTGAACCAGGATCTCGGCGCCGCACCGAAGCGTGTCGTCGGTGACCGAATCCATGTCGCCGACGATCACGTCGGGCTTCCAGCCCTCCTCCCGCAGCGCCTCCGCACCGCCGTCGACGGCGACGAGCACGGGCTTGAAGTCACGCACGTACGAGCGGACGATCCGGAGATCGCGCTTGTGGCCAGGGCCGCGCGCGACGACGAGCGCGTGCCGGTCTCGGAAGCCGGTCTTCAGCGCCGGGAAGTCGATCCCCTCGGCGAGCAGCCGGCCCTCCTCCCGCAGGTAGCGCATCGTGTTGTCGGCGAACTCCTGGAGCGCCTCCGTCACACGGCTCTCCTGTGCTGCGAGCGCACCGACGAGCTCGCGCTCCTCGAGTGTCCGGCCGGTCGCGACACACGTCCCGTTCCGGAAGAGGCTCCCGCCGCGAACGGTGAGCCGCTCACCGTCCGAGATCTCGTCGAAGAGCTCGCCGCCCGTCACGTCGATCAGGCGAACGCCTCCGCGGACGAGGAGGAGCGGGCCGGGGTTCGGGTAGCGGCCCGAGTGCGACGGCGCCACGTTCACGACGACGCGGACGCCCGACTCGACCAGCTCCTCGGCCGAGACGCGGTCGAGATCGGTGTGGTCGATGATCGCGATGTCGTCGGGGTTCAGCCGGCGGACGAGCTCCTTCGTCCGCTTGCCGAGCCGGGCGGTGCCTGTGTGTTCGACGAGTGCGCTCATCACGAGGTCATTTCAGTGTGGAGATGAACTCTCGCCCGCCGAGCATCCGCTCGAGCTCGTCGCGGCGCTGCGCGTCGTCGAGCCGCTCGATCCGCGTGTGGGTCGGATCGCCCGGAATCTTCTCGACCCGGTAGTGCGTCTCGGCGACGCTCGCGATCTGGGGCAGGTGGGTGATCGTGATCACCTGGGCGCGCTCCGCCAGCCGCTTGAGCGTCGCAGCCACCGCGTGGGCGGTCTCGCCGCCGATCCCTGCATCGATCTCGTCGAAGACCAGGGTCTCGCCGCCGCCGACCGCCGCGATCGCGAGCGCGATGCGCGAGAGCTCGCCGCCCGACGCCGTCTCCGCGACGGGGCCGAACGGGAGGCCCGCGTTCGGCCGGACGAGGAAGACGGACTCGTCCGTGCCGGACGGGCCGGGATCGCGCTCGCGCAGCTCGACGCGGAACTCGCCGTCGCCCATGCCGACCCCGCGCAGCTCCTCGGCGACCGCGGCGGCGAACGGCTCCGCTGCGGCCTCTCGTGTCGCGCGGAGCTCCGCGGCGAGCTGCTCCGACTGTGCTTCCGCCGCGGCCAGTGCTGCTGCAGCTGCCTCGGCGGGGTCGAGTCCGCCCGCGAGCGCCTCGAGCTCCTGGCGGGCGGCTGCGGAGCGCTCGAGCAGGTCGTCGTAGTCGGCCGCGCCGAACCGCCGGCGCGTGTCGGAGATCCGCTCGAGGTCGCTCTCGACCTGCTCCACGCGGTCCGGCTCCGCCTCGAGCGAGGCGAGGAACCCGCGCAGGTCGGAGCCGAGCTCGCGAAGCCGAAGCTCGACGTCGCGAAGCTCCTCGCCCGCGCGAGCGAGCTCCGGTGCGAGTCGCTCGAGCGGCGCGAGCGAGCGCTCGGCGGCCGCGGTGAGCGCGGCGGCGCCCTCCCCGTCCTCGGGCGCGAGCGCCTCGGCCGCCTGCTGTGCTCCGTCCGCGAGCTCGGTCACGTGGCGAAGCCGCTCTCGTTCCGCTCGAAGTGCGTCCTCCCAGCCGGGCTCGAAGCCCTCCGTCGCCTCGACGAGCGCGGTCAGCTCGCGCAGGCGCTCTTCCTCCGCCGCGGCTCCGCGGGTCAGCTCGTCGTACCGCTTCCGGGCGACGCCGAGCTCGCGCCACGCAAGCCGTGCCTCACGACGGCGCCGAAGCTGGTCTTCGCCGCAGTACGAGTCGAGCACGTCGAGCTGGTACGAGGGCCGGGCGAGGCGCCGCTGCTCGAACTGGCCGGACATCGCGATCAGCCGCTCCGCGGCGGCCGCGAGATCCTCGCGGGCGACGGCGCGGCCCCACGCGTAGGCACGCGTGCGCCCGTCGGCGAACACCCGTCGCGCGATGACGAGGCCGGGCTCGTCCTCCGGCGCGAGCTCGGCGAGAGCGGCGAGCTCCTCGTCCTCGAGGAATCCCTCCGGCAGGTCGAGCTCCGCCTCGACGTAGGCCTCCCCGGCGGCGGCGCCGATCGTCCCGGCGTCACCCTTGGCGCCGAGCAGGAGCCCGATCGCCTGGGCGAGGATCGTCTTCCCCGCACCCGTCTCGCCGGTGATCGCCGTCAGTCCCTCGGCCGGCGCGAGCTCTCCCTCCCGCACGAGGACGAGGTTCTCGATCCGCAGGCTACGAAGCAAAGGCCCGGCGGTAGCGGCTGAAGAACGTCACCTCGGGGAGCGTTGCGAGGAGCGAGCGTTGCGCGCCGACACGCGCCACGGCGCGGCCTCCAGGGGGCAGGTCGCCGACATGGTGACCGTCCACGAGCGCGGTCGCCGGGACATCCGGGGTGCGGTTCCAGACGATCAGCTCGGAGCCTCGCGGCACCACGAGTGGGCGCGCGTTCAGCGAGTGCGGCGCGACGAAGGTGACTGACATCGCGTCGAGACCCCAGACGAGCACCGGACCGCCGTTGGAGAAGTTGTAGCCGGTCGAGCCGGGCGGCGTCGCGCAGACGACCCCGTCGCAGCCGAGCCGGCCGAGCGTTTCGCCGCCCACCGCCCATTCGAGCTGGATCATCCGGCCGACGACCGCGCTCGCGACGACGAGGTCGTTGACGGCGACACGCCGCTCGTCCCCGACCTCGACCTCGAGGATCGGAAGCTCCTCGATGCGGTACTCGCCGGCGAAGACGCGCGCCAGTCCCGCCTCGAGCTCGTCGCGCGGGATCGAGGAGAGAAAGCCCACGCGGCCGAAGTTGACGCCGATCACGGGCACCTCGGTGCCGAGGAAGCGGTTGAGCGCGCGCAGCATCGTGCCGTCGCCGCCGAGCACGACCGCGATGTCGATGTCGGCGCCGTTCCCGTCCTCGGGCGTCGAGGCCGTGCTTCTCGGCTTCCTCCTCCCCCATGCGCAGCTCGACCCCGGCCTCGCGCGCCACGGTCGTCGAGCCGGGCGAGCGCGGGACCGATGGTCTGCGGCTTGCCGTGCGTGACGACGGCGGCCCTCTTGACCGCCTTAGGCGACAGCGTCACGGATCCGGTCGTCGATGTCATCCAGGAGCACGGGGTCGTCGCGGTTGATCAGGTGGAGGAAGAACTCGCGGTTGCCCTTCGGGCCGGGCAGTCCGGAGTCTACGACGCCGACTGCGGTCGCACCCCAGCCCAGGCCCGCCTCGACCACCTCGCGCAGGACACGGCGGTGGATCTCGGCGTCGCGGACGACACCTCCCTTCCCCACTTCCCCCTTTCCGGCCTCGAACTGAGGTTTGACCATGCACGAGCGCATCCCAGCCGGGCTCCATCAACGCCAGCACCGGCGGCAGCACGAGCCGGACGCTGATGAAGGAGACGTCGCAGACGAGCAGGTCGGGGCGGAACGGAAGCTCGGCGAGGGTCCGGGCGTTCGTGCGCTCGAGCACCGTGACGCGCGGGTCGTTCCGGAGCTTCGGGTGCAGCTGCCCGTAGCCGACGTCCACCGCGATCACGCGGGCAACGCCGTTCTGGAGCAGGCAGTCCGTGAAGCCGCCGGTGGACGCACCGACGTCGATCGCATCGCGACCGTCGAGCTCGACCTCGAGCTGCTCGAGCGCGTTGGCGAGCTTCTCGCCGCCGCGGGAGACGAAGCGCGGTGGCCGGTCGACCGCGAGCTCGGCGTCCTCCGGCACCTGGTGACCCGGCTTGTCGAAGCCGGGCACGAGCCCGGCGAGCACGAGCGCCTGAGCCTGCGCCCGGCTCTCCGCCAGCCCACGTTCGACGAGCAGGACGTCGAGGCGCTTCTTCACGGTCGAAGGGTAGTCGCCGGATGTGTTACAGGACCGTCATGGAACTGCGTGGAGATCGCGTCGTCCTGCGGCCGCTCGCCGAGGCGGACGTCGATCGGATCGTCGAGCTCGGCTCCGATCCGGAGGTCGAGCGGTGGTGGCGAGGGCTGACGCCCGAGCACGTGCTGGAGAAAGCTCGCGGCGAGGACGAAGGCGTCGCGGTCTTCGCGATCCTCGTCGACGACGAGGTCGCCGGGATGATCCAGTACTGGGAGGAGACCGACGAGGAGTACCGCCACGCAGGCATCGACCTCTTCCTCGGCGCGGAGTACCACGGCCGCGGCCTCGGTACGGACGCGGTGAGGACGATGGCGCGCCACCTGATCGTGGACCGCGGCCACCACCGCCTCACGATCGACCCTGCCGCCCACAACGAGCGCGCGATCCGGTGCTACGAGAAGGCGGGCTTCAAGCGCGTGGGTGTCATGCGCGAGTACTGGCTGGACGCCGACGGAGTCTGGCGCGACGGACTGCTGCTCGACATGCTCGCGACCGAGCTCACCTCGACGTGAGCGCGATCGACTGGCTGCTCGAGTCGGAAGAGCCTGGGGTCGTCCTCCAGGTGAAGCGCGACCTGCTCGGCGAGCAGGATCCGCCGGAGGCGGCTCGGGTGCTGGACGGGCCGAGGGTGCGTGCCCTCCTCGCCGGGACAACAGGCAGACGGCGGCTTCGGCGTCAACGTCTACGGCAAGTGGGGCGGCGCGCACTGGCGCCTCGTCTCCCTCGTCGAGCTCGGCGTGCCCGCGGGCGAGGAGCGCTGCGTCGCCGCGGCGGAGACGGTGCTCGCCTGGCTCACCGGCAAGTCGCACCGCGCGCGCGGTGAAGTCGATCAACGGCCTGGTGCGGCGCTGCGGCTCGCAGGAGGGGAACGCGCTCGCCGTCTGCTGCCGGCTCGGCCTCGCCGAGCGATCCACGCGTCCAGCTGCTCGCCGAGTCGCTCGTCGAGTGGCAGTGGCCCGACGGCGGCTGGAACTGCGACAAGAACGCGACTGGCCGCCGCTCCTCGTTCAACGAGTCGCTCGCGCCGATGTGGGGGTTGCACGAGTACTGGGCCGCGACCGGAGACGCGGCGGCGAAGGAGGCCGCAGCCCGCACGGCCGAGCTCTTCCTCGAGCACCGGCTCTTTCGGGTCGGTGGCCAGGGCGAGCCGATCCGTCCCTCGTTCGTCGCCCTCCACTACCCGCCGTTCTGGCACTACGACATCCTTCAGGCGCTGCTCGTGCTCTCCCGCATGGGCCTGGCCAGCGACCCGCGCGCCCGGGACGCCATCGAGCTCGTCGAGGAACGCCGCCTTTCCGACGGCCGCTGGCGCGCCGGCGGCCGCTGGTGGAAGCCGCCGGGCTCGAAGAGCGCCAATGTCGACGTCGTCGACTGGGGCTCCGGCCCGAGCGAGATGGTGACGCTGAACGCGCTCCGCGTCCTCCACGCCGCCAAGTAACAGTCTGTTACTTGGCTCCTTCGAGCAGCTCGAGCAGCGCCTCGGGCGGCCGCGACCTCGCGGCGACGTCGAGAAGGATCTGACCTGCGGTCGGCGCAAGCCCTTGCCGACGATGCTCGTGCACGAGGACGCGGATCTGCTCGTAGCTCGGCCGCACGACGCCAAGATGGCTTGCCAGAGCGCCAACGCGTCGGTTGACCTCGGCGATCGGGAGGGAGTCGTCGTCCAGCCGCTCGATCCCTGCGAGGAGCGTCGGACCGATCCGAGGCGCCTGCGAGGCCATGCGACAAGTCTCGCCCGCGAGACGTCACGGAACTGCCACCGAACCGTGCCGATTCCCGCCTAGTAACAGTCTGTTACTAGGCCAGGGTGACGGAGCCGTCGTCGGCGATCGTCCAGTGCGGGTTGTGGGCGACCTCCCACGGGTGGCCGTCGGGGTCGACGAAGACGCCCGAGTAGCCGCCCCAGAACGTCTCGGCGCCGTGGCGTGGGATCGTGGCGCCCGCGGCTTCCGCCTCGGCGATCACCGCATCGACCTCGGCCGGCGAGCGGACGTTGTAGGCGAGGGTCACGCCGCCCCAGCCGCCGGAGTCTTCGACGCCGCTGTCCTCCGCAAGCTGGTCCCGGCCCCAGAGCGCGACGATCATGCCGCCGGCCTGGAAGAAGACGACGTCGTCGGCCGGGGCGGCTCCGCTCGTCCAGCCGAGCGCCTCGTAGAAGCGCTTCGCTTTCGCGAGGTCGCGGACGCCGAGCGTGATGAGGCTCAGCCGCTGCTCCATGACGGGAAGCCTATGCGGTTCGGGCGGCGAGGCCGGCGACGATCTCGGCGAGCACCGACGTGTCGGCAGGGATCGCCTCGCAGCCGCTGCACCGCACGTTCCGCGGCCTCGTCGGCGAGCCGCCGCGCCTCCTCGACGCCGTGCATCGCCGCGTAGCCGTCGCCGTCGAGCAGGTCGTCGACGATCTGAAAGAGGAGGCCGAGCTCGTCGCCGAACGCGCGCCACGCCGGCTGCTCTCCCTCCGGCACCTCGGCGACCCAGAGCGCGACGCCGACCGAGGCCGCGAAGAGCGCTCCCGTCTTCAGCCGGTGGAGCGCCGCGAGGTCGGCAGTGTCGCCGGTGACGTCGCGGTACTGGCCGCCGATCATCCCGAGCGTCGCCTGCGCGAGCTCGCGCCCGACCATCGGCGTCGGGTAGGAGAGCGCGAGCCGGAATGCCTCGGCGAGCAGCGCGTCGCCGGCGAGGAGCGCCGTCGCCTCGTCGAAGGCGATGTGCACGGACGGACGGCCGCGGCGCTCGTCGTCGTCGTCCATCGCCGGCAGGTCGTCGTGGACGAGCGAGAACGTGTGCACGAGCTCGACCGCGGCGGCAGCGGGGAGACAATGCTCGGCGACCGCTCCCGCCGCCTCGCTCACCGCCAGGGCGATGACCGGCCGCACACGCTTGCCGCCCGATTCGATCGGATAGCGGAGCGCCTCCTCGAGGCCCCCGAGCTCCGGCGTGAACGCGAGCTCCGCGAGGTAGCCCTCGACCAGCTCGCGCAGTTCCTCAGGGCTGCGGGGCATCCGCTCGGGCTCTTGCCTTGGCGAGCTCTGCCTCGACCTCCTTGGCCAGGTCGGCGAGCTCCGTCAGCACCTCGACGGCCGACTCCGCAGTCCTCGGCCGCGGCGAGCCGCTCGAGCTCGTCGCGCGTCGCCTTCAGCCGCTCGAGCAGCTCCTCGGCACGCGCCAGCGCTTCATCCGCCGATCCGCTCATGCAACCTCCTCGCTGTGCCCTCTCTCTCTGGCAACGCGAGCCAGGATCCCGTTCACGAGCCGTCCCGCGTCCTCCGACGCGTACCGCTTCGCCAGCACGACGGCCTCGTTCATCGCCACTTCCGGCGGCACGCTTTCCTCCTCGAGCTCGTGGATCCCGATCCGCAGAATGTTCCGCTCGAGCGTACCCAGACGGTCGGCGGTCCAGCCTTCGGCGCTCTCGGTGATGCGGCGGTCGAGCTCCTCGGCGCGCACCGAGACGGCCTCCGCGAGATCGAGCGCGAACGCGTCCGGCTCGCCCTCGTAGAGCGCCGTCAGCGGCTGCCCGGTGAGATCCCACTGGTAGAGCAGGAAGAGCGCCGTGCGCCTTGCCTGTCTGCGGCCGGTGGTCATCCGTCGAGCTCCTCGATCGAGACGTCGACAGCTTCCACGACGAGCCCGGCCGAGTCCCGCAGAACGCCCGCCACGTTCGCCTGCACCTCGCGTCCGAGGCCCGGCAGCACCGTCCCGTAGGTCGCGGCGAGCTCCAGCTCGACGTGCGCCTTCCCGTCCGTGACCGCCACGTCGAGCCCACGCCTCGGCCGCGGGACGCGCGCACCGTCGACGAGCTCTGCGGCGGCGATCACGAGCGCCGAGAGCGCGCCGCCGTCGATCCGGATCGTGCCGCGCCGGCCCGTGAATGGTGTGTCCGTCCCGGCTCATGACGCTTCCACGCCCGCCAGTGCGGGCAGGCGACTCCCCATCTCCTCCAGGAAGCTCGTCGAGTAGTCGCCGCTCACGAACTCGTCGGACCGCAGGATGTCGAGCGCGAGCTCACGTGTCGTCGGGATGCCGCCGAGCTCGATCTCGCCGAGCGCCCGCAGGCCGCGCGCGATCGCCGCCGGCCGGTCCTCTGCCCAGACGATGAGCTTCGCGATCAGCGAGTCGTAGTACGGAGAGATCGTCGAGCCTTCCTCGAGATGCGTGTCGATCCTGACACCCGGCCCGAGCGGGGGCCGGAACCGCTCGATCGTTCCCGGAGCCGGTGCGAAGCCGTTGGCGGGATCCTCCGCGTTGAGGCGGATCTCGATCGCGTGGCCGCGCCGCGGCGCACGGCCCGTGACCGGCAGCGGCTCGCCGGCAGCGATGCGCAGCTGCTGGCGCACGATGTCGATGCCCGTCACGATCTCGCTGACCGGGTGCTCGACCTGCAGGCGTGCGTTCAGCTCGATGAAGTGGAACGTGCCGTCCGCGCCGAGCAGGAACTCGAACGTGCCGGCGTTCTCGTAGCCGATCGTGCGGCACGCGCGCTCGGCCGCCGCCTCCATCTCCTCGCGCGTGTCGGGATCCAGAGCCGGCGAGGGCGACTCCTCGACGAGCTTCTGGTGCCGCCGCTGGATCGAGCATTCGCGCTCGCCGAGCGTGAGCACGCCGCCGTCCTTGTCGCAGAGCACCTGGACCTCGACGTGCCGCGCGGGGACAAGCGCCTTCTCGACGTAGAGCGACCCGTCCGAGAAGGCCGCCTCGGCCTCGACGCTGCGCATCGAGTACGCGGCCTCGAGCTCCTCCGGCCCGTGCACGAGCCGCATGCCCTTGCCGCCGCCGCCGGAGACGGCCTTCAGCAGGACCGGGAAGCCGAGCTCGGCCGCGGCGGCTCGCACCTCCGTCCAGCGACGCGCCACCCTCGGTGCCGGGCACGAGCGGCACGCCGGCCGCCTTCATCTCGGCCTTCGCGCGCGCCTTGTCGCCCATCCGCTCCATCACGTCCGCGTCCGGCCCGACGAAGACGAGATCGTTGTCCTCGCACGCCCGCACGAACGCCGGGTTCTCGGAGAGGAAGCCGTAGCCGGGGTGAATGGCCTCGCAGCCGGTCGTCTCGGCGGCGGCGATCACGTTCGAGATCCGGAGGTAGCTCTCGGACGCCGAAGGCGGGCCGATGCAGACCGCGCGGTCCGCGAGCCGGACGTGCAGAGCGTCGTGGTCGGCGGTCGAGTACACGGCGACCGCTTCGGCGCCGAGCTCGTGGATCGCGCGGATCACGCGGACGGCGATCTCGCCGCGGTTTGCGACTAGGACTCTCGTGAACATCAGAGGACCGGCGGCGCGACGATCGGCTCGAGCTCGAACAGGAGCTGTCCGAACTCGACCGGCTTGCCGTTCTCGGCATGGATCGCCACGCACCCGGCCCGCCGCTTCGGACTTCAGCTCGTTGAAGAGCTTCATCGCCTCCAGCAGGCAGAGCGTCTGACCGGGTGCGACGACGTCGCCGACCTCGACGAAGGCCGGCGTGCTCGGCTCGGGTGAGCGGTAGAAGACACCGACCATCGGCGACTCGACCCGGATCAAGCCGGCCGCAGCCGCCGGCAGGACCGGCAGCTCGGACTCGTCGTCCTCGGCGAGCGGCGCAGCCTGGAGCGCCTGGCGTTCGTCGGCCCGCCGGACCGAGACGCGCATCCCCTCATCCTCGATCTCCACCTCGGCGACACCGCTCTCCTGCACGATCCGGACGAGCTCGCGAATCCGCTGCTCGCGCGTCTCCTCGAGCGTCGTCTCACCGCGGTCGTCGCGCGTGTGTCGCGCACGGATCGTGCGCAAGCAGCGACTCGGCGTCCTCGCCGAAGAGCGCGATCAGGACGAGCTCCTCCTCGCTCGCGGCGAGCCCCTCGGCTTCCTGGCGCACGTCCTCCGCGGTCGGCGGATCGTCCTCGAGCGGCACGCCGTCGGAGAGCAGCGCGACGGCCCTCTCGACGGTCGGGTCGATCGAGCCCGGCGGCCGGCCGAAGCCGCCCTGCACCAGCGCCCGGAACTCGTCGACGACCGTGCCGTAGCGGCGAGCGGAGAGAACGTGGATCAGGGCCTGCGAGGCGAGGATCTGTCCGATCGGGGCGGCGAGCGGAGGCCACCCGGTCTCGCGCCGGATCGCCTGGAGCTCTTCGAGCGTCTCGAGCAGGCGATCGCCGGAGGCGTGCGCGCGAAGATGCGTGTCGAGCGCCGCGACGAGCCCTGTCGGCAGGTCGTACTCGGCGGCGCGCACCGCCAGGCGAGGAGCGTGCGGGGTGACGATCTCGTCGCCGATGTGCTCGTCCACCAGGTCCGATGCCTCCCACAGGCGAGCGACGTCGACGCCCGTGTCGAGCCCCATCCCGGCGAGCGCGGACGCGAGCGACTCGCCCGCGACGCGGTGCAGCGAGAGCGCGAGCGGGTAGATGGCGCAGGCGATCAGGTCGGCGCCGGCGCGAGCCGCCTCGAGCGAGTCGGCGAGGCCGCTGCCGCCCGCTCCCTGGCAGTAGAAGCCGACCGGAAGCCCCGAGGCCTCCTTGACCCGTCCGACGAGCTCGGCGGCCTGGTGCGGCTCGAGCCCGCCGCTCGGATCGTGCACGAGCGCGCGCGTGGCCTTGATGTCCGGCAGCTCCTTCGCCTGCTCGACGAGCTGGTCCATCGCGCCCGGGTCGCCGGGGCTGTACACGAGCCCCGCGTGGAACTCCTTGCCGGCGTCGACGATCGCCTCACCGGGGTCGCGCAGGTTCGAGACGTCGTTCAGCGGGTCGTGCAGGCGGAAGACGTCGACGCCGTTCTCGGCCGCCGAGGAGACGAACCGGCGCACGAAATCCGTTGTGACCGGCCGCGAGCCGACGAGGAAGCGGCCGCGGAGCGCCAGCCCGAGCGGCGTCGTCGTCCGGGCTTTGAGAGCGCGGATTCGCTCCCAGGGGCTCTCGACGCCTCGCCGGACGGCGGTGTCGAAGACGCCGCCGCCCGAGATCTCGAGGCAGGCGAAGCCGGCCTTGTCGAGCACCTCGGCGATCCCGAGCAGCTCTCCGGTCGGGACCTTGCCCGCCAGCGGCTCCTGCGAGAGCAGGCGGATAGTGGTGTCGATGAGGCGCGGCACGAGCGGCAGCCTACCGAGTGCCGGGCGACCGGGAGACCTTGTGTTTCAGAAACACAAGCTCACCTCGCGCCGCATAACCATGCGGCGACGAGCCCTTGTGTTTCAGAAACACAAAGTGCTCCGCACGCTCGTGCTTGGCGGGAGCCGCCCGCTCGGACGTCAGGCGCGGGAGATGTAGCGGGCTTCGCGGGGGTCGACCTTGATCCGGTCGCCCACGTTCACGAAGAGCGGCACCTGCACGACCGCGCCCGTCTCGAGCGTCGCGGGCTTCGTCACGTTCGAGACGGTGTCGCCCTTCACGCCGGGCTCGGTGTCCGTGACGGAGAGCTCGATCGACGACGGGAGCTGCACGCCGCTCGGCCGGCCGCCGACGAAGAGGAGCTGCACCGGCGTCGAGGGCTGCATGTAGGGCAGCTCGGCCTCGAGCGAGGCGTGCGGGAGCGAGAGCTGCTCGTAGTTCTGCTCGTCCATGAACACGACCTCGTCGCCCGAGTCGTAGAGGTACTGCATGTTCTTGACCTCGGTGTAGACGCGCGGGAACTTCTCGCCCGCGCGGAAGGTCTTGTCCACGACCGAGCCCGAGTCGATGCTCTTCACCTTCGTGCGAACGAAGGCGCCGCCCTTGCCGGGCTTGACGTGCTGGAAGTCGACGATCCGCCACACCGAGCCCTCGAGCTCGATGTGCATCCCGGTCTTGAATTCGTTGGTGGAGACGACGGCCATCGGCGCGCCAGTCTACTCGTCGCGCTCCTAGGAAACGGTGATCAGGCTCTTGTCGTGAGTCGTGAGCCGCTCGCGGCCGTCATCGGTCACGAGCACCATGTCCTCGATCCGGACGCCGCCGAGCCCCGGGAGGTAGATGCCCGGCTCGCAGCTGACGACGTTGCCGGGCTCGAGCGTGTCGGTCGACTCTGCCCGTACGGCGGGAGCTTCGTGCACTTCGAGCCCGATGCCGTGCCCGAGCCCGTGCCCGAACTGCTCGCCCCAGCCGGCAGCCGTGATCACGTCGCGCGCGGCCGCGTCGACTTCGCGACCGCCGGCTCCGGGCGCGAACGCCTCGAGTCCCGCCAGCTGCGCCTCGAGGCACACCTCGTACGCGCGCGCGAGCTCGTCCGGAAGCTCGCCGGTGGCGAAGGTGCGCGTGCAGTCGGAGGCGTAGCCATCGACGCGGCAACCGGCGTCGACGGTGACGAGCGTGCCGGCGGGGATCTCGACGTCCCGCACGTCCGCGTGAGGGCTCGCCCCGTTCTCGGCCGCGGCGACGATCGTGTCGAAGGCGAGCTCCGACGAGCCGTGCTCGTGGAAGAGCTCGCGCACGCGCCAGGCCAACTCGCGCTCGGTCCGGCCGGTGAAGCGCTCCTCGGCGAGCGCGGCGAACATCAGGTCTGAGATCGCGGCAGCCTCGCGCATCGTCTCGATCTCGGCCGGCTCCTTCACGGCGCGCAGCCGCTCGACGATGCCCTGCGTCGACACGGTCTCGACACCACCGTCCTCGAGCGTCTCGTGGCTCGCGACGGTGAGGACGTGCGCCTCGATCGCGATCGTCCGGCCCGCGAGCCGCGTCGCGAGGTCGGCGATCACGGCGCGCGCCGTCTGCTCGAAGCGGATCCCGTCGAGGGCCTTCGCCTTCTGTGCGTAGCGGAAGTCCGTGAAGAGCGTCGCGTCGCCGCTCGGAGTCGACGAGCAGGGCGGCGTTCGAGCTCGAGAGCCCGGTGAGGTAGCGGACGTTGATCCCGCTCGTGACGAGGAGCGGCTCGTCGAGGAGCGCGGCGAGCCGCTCGATTCGGCTCAACCCTGGCCCGCCAGGAACGCGATCGCGGTCCGGTAGCCCTCAGGCCCCTCGCCGGAGACGCGCTTGGTCGCCAGGTCGCCGATCACCGACGTGCGCCTCCACTCCTCGCGCCCCTCGATCTTGGAGAGATGCACCTCGACGACGGGAACCTTGAAGAGCTCGACCGCGTCGCGGATCGCGTAGCTGTAGTGCGACCACGCGCCCGGGTTGAGGATCACGCCGTCGGCCCAGTCGAGCGCGTCGTGGCACCAGTCGACGAACTGGCCCTCGTGGTTCGTCTGGCGGCACCGGGTGGTGCACGTGAACTCCTTCGACCAGGCGTAGATGCGGCTCTCGAGGTCGGCCAGCGTCAGACCGCCGTAGTGGACGGCGTCGCGCCGGTCGAGCACGTCGAGGTTCACTCCGTTGAGGACGGCGATGCGCACCGGCGCGGACTCTATCCAGCGATCAGCGAGTCGAGCGCCGCTCGTACCTCGGCCGCGGGCAGCTCGACGCCGAGCTTCGGCCGGCCCGGCGCCTCCAGCAGCACGAGCCGCGGCACGCCGTCGACGACCTTCTTGTCGCGCGAGAGCGCGGCCCACGCCTCCTCGCGATCGACCCGCACGGGCTCGGGCCGCAGCTCCTGCTCCACGGCCGCCGTGTCGAGCCCTGAGAGCCGGAGCGCCGCGAGCAGCCCGAGAGCGACGGCCCGGCCGTGCGGCAGCTCGAACGCCGCAGCCGCCTCGAGCGCGTGCGCGAACGTGTGGCCGAGATTGAGCTGCGCGCGCTCGCCCCGGTCGTGCGGGTCGCGCAGGCAGACGGCCGTCTTGAACGCAGCCGAGCGTCTCACCTGCTCGGGAAGGGGCAGCTCCCAGAACGGCTCGCCCGCCAGCAGGCCGGTCTTGACGACCTCCGCCCGCCCGTTCGCGAGCTCGGCCTCCGGCAGCGTCTCCAGCGTCGCAGGATCGATCACCGTACGGACCGGCCAGTGGAAGGCGCCGACCAGGTTCTTGGCGTCAGGGAGGTCGATCGCGGTCTTTCCCCCGATCGCGGCGTCGACCTGACCGACGAGCGTCGTCGGCACCGCGACCCAGTCGATCCCGCGCAGGTAGGTGGCGGCGGCGAAGCCCGCGACGTCGGTCGTGCAGCCCCCGCCGAGAGCGACGAGCGTGCCGCCGCGCTCGAGCCGCAGCGCGTGCCAGAGAGCCTCCAGCGACTCGACGGTCTTGGCCTGCTCTCCCGGCGGCAGCTCGTGGCTCGCACGCGCGCGCGCTCCGAGCGCGAGCTGGACGTCCATGCCGTAGATCCCCGCGACCCGCGCATCGCTGACGATCTCGACCGGACCCTCGCCGGGAACGAGCTCGCCGAGCCGCTCGAGCGCGCCGAGCTCGACGTGGACGCCGCCGGCGGCGAGGACGGCACCTTCGACATCCGAGGTGCGGGCGTCAGCGGCGTCGTCGTAGAGCGGCTGCCGCTCCTCGTACAGCGTCCGGAATGCCGCCTCGTCCTGTGCGAGCGGCCGGTCGCTGCCGCCGACGCGGCGCCACGCCTCCTCGGCGTCGATTTCGACGAGGATCGTCATCGCACGATCCCGCAACGCCGACCGGATCTGGTCGGTTCCGACCGCGCCGCCGCCCAACGCGACCACCGCCGGTGTCGCCGAGCGCAGCGCGTCGAGCGCGTGCTTCGACTCGCGGAGCCGGAAAGCTGCCTCACCGCCGGTCTCGAAGATCCGCGCGATGGGCTCGACCCGCTCGATCTCGCCGTCGACGTCGACGAACGGCCGCCCGAGCCTCGCCGCGAGAGCCTCGCCGAGCGTCGTCTTCCCGGCGCCCATGAAGCCGATCAGGGCGACGTGACGGTCTAGGGCGTGCGTGGCCACTGGATGCGCTCCAGATACGCGCGGTGCGCCGCGAGGACGTCGACGAGCGCGTCGCCGCCGAGCTTCTCCCGGACGGCGCGGGCGAGCTCCCAGGCGACGGCGGCCTCCGCGACGACGGCCAGCGCCTCGACCGCGGCGACGTCGCTCCGCTCGACGAGCGCCTGCGCCGGCTCGCCGTTGGCGAGATCGACGGAGTCGAGCGGCCGCATCAGCGTGGGCAGCGGCTTCATCGCCGCGCGAACGACGATCTCCTCGCCGTTCGAGACGCCGGCCTCCAACCCGCCGGCGCGGTTCGAGCGGCGCTTGAGGCCAAATCCCGATGAACTAGCCTCGATCTCGTCGTGCGCGGACGTGCCGCGAACGCGCGCGAGCTCGAAGCCGTCACCGACCTCGACGCCCTTCACGGCCTGGATGCTCATCAGCGCAGCCGCGAATCGCCCGTCGAGCCGATCCTCACGGGTCGCGTAGGAGCCGAGCCCTGGGAAGACGCCGCTCGCGCGCACCTCGACGACCCCTCCGAGCGTGTCGCGGTCGGCGCGGGCGGCGTCGATCGCGGCCTCCCAGCCCTCTCGCTCGCCGCCGATCTCGAGCACCGAACCGGCAACCGTGATCCCGAGCTCGCTCAGCAATGCCTTCGCGACGGCGCCGGCGGCGACAAAGACGGCCGTATGGCGAGCGCTTGCCCGCTCCAGCGCGTTCCGGACGTCCTCGTGCCCGTACTTGAGCACTCCGGCGAGGTCGGCGTGACCCGGCCGCGGCAGCGTCACCGGCTTGGTTCCCTTGCCGGACGGCTCGCCCTCCGGCGGCCAGGGGTTCATCCCCCACTCCCAGTTCTTGTGGTCGCGATTGCGGACGACGAGCGCAAGCGGCGTGCCGAGCGTCCGCCCGTGCCGGAGGCCGGCGAGCACCTCGACCTCGTCCTGCTCGAGCTGCTGGCGCGGGCTGCGTCCGTAGCCCTGCTGGCGCCGGTGGAGGTCGGCGTCGATCGCCGCCCGGTCGAGCTGCGAGCCCGGCCGGAAGTCCGGTCAGGATCGCGACGAGAGCCGGGCCGTGCGACTCGCCGGCGGTGGAGAGAGTCCGAGGATCACCGCCAAAGCGTATGCGTCGCGCGGAACTGGCTACAGCCGCACCACCCGAATGCGGCATGCGCGTCCCGGTCGACCCTTCGACAATGGTCATGACGTTGTGGACGAGGGCAGATCTTCCCTACGTCAGCGAGTACAGCTGAACAGCTCGGAGGGGGCCCTGCTTTCGAGCGGGCCCTTCTCCGGCTACGAGCGGATCGCGGCGCGCATGACGTCAACGGGTGCCGGTATCCCGGTCCAGCGCTCGAACGACGCCGCCCCTTGCAGGACGAGCACCTCGAGCCCGTCGACGACCTCGCAGCCGGCGGCCCGGGCAGCGGCGACGTGCGCCGTCTCGCCACCCTCTGCGCGGTAGGCAAGATCGATCACGGTCTGTCCCGTCCGCGGCTCGAAGAGGAGCTCGTCCTTCACCGGTGTCGCCTGGACGACGAGCTCGGCGTCCTCGACCTGGGGCGGCCATTCGCCCTTCCGCGCGAACACGCGCACCTCGGCGCCGCGCGCTTCGAGCTCCGCGATCCAGGCAGCCGCCGCGCCGCCTGCTCCGACGACAGCCGCCTTGCCGGGCCGGCGATCCCCGAGCGCCTCGGTGTCGGTGCTGGAGCCGAGCACGCGCCCGTCGCGGATGACCAGCGTGTTCACCGACTCGACGCCACCCTCGACGTCGTCGCAGAGCGCGACAACCGCGAGCTTGTGCGGTGTCGTCACGTTGGCGCCGAGAAAGCCGAGGGCGACGAGCCCTCGCACCGCGTCCTCGAGTTGCGCGGGCGGAACGCCGAGCGGGACGTACGCCACGTCGAGCGCGCGCGCCGCGAACGCGGCGTTCTGCATCCGCGGCGAGAGCGACCCCACCTTGGGGTCCCGCAGCAACCCGACGAGGCTGGTCGTGCCGCCGATCACCAGCTCAGCCGCAGCCGTAGCCGTACTCGCAGGCCTTGGCGAAGAACTCCGACTCGCTCGCCGTGAAGAAGTGGTGCACCCGGTCCGGCTTGCGCACGAAGTAGAGGTACTTGACCTTCGCCGGGTGCGCGGCGGCCTGCATCGAGGCGAGCCCCGGGTTCGCGATCGGAGTCGGCGGCAGGCCCGTGCGGTTCCGGGTGTTGTAGGGATTGTCGCTCTCGAGCTGCGAGACGCGCAGTGACTCGGTGCCCGGAATGTCGAGCCCGTAGCGAATCGTCGCGTCGATCCCGAGCGGCATGCGCGCCTTGAGCCGGTTGTAGATCACGGCCGCCACGAGCGGCCGCTCGTCGGGCGCGATCGTCTCCTTCTCGACCATCGAGGCGATGATCAGGACGTCGTAGGGCGTCAGCTGCTTCGTCTTCGCGAACCGCTGGTCGACCTTCGCCCAGTTCGCGTTGAAGTGCTCGATCTGGTCCTCGACGAGCTGCTTCGACGTCGTCTTCGGCGTGAACTCGTACGTCGCCGGGAAGAGAAAGCCCTCGATCCCGCGGGCGTGCTTGCGGAAAGGCGCCGGCACCTTCGCGGCCTTCGACGCGACGGCGTACGTGTTGCCGGAGAGCTTCGGCGTCACCTTCCGCTTGGTCTTGGCGATCTGACGGACCTCGGCGACTCGCTTCACCATCTCCTTGCGCGTGAAGCCCTCCGGGAAGAGGATCCTGAGGATCGTCGGCTTCGGAGCGGTGGTGACCACCGGCGTCGTCGCTTCGGCCTCTCCGTCGTCCCCACGCAGGCCGAAGACGAAGTAGAGCGCGATCGCGAGGAAGCCCACCAGGAGCACGGCCGCGATCGCGCGCCGGCGCGCCAGATGACCGCGCGGCGGCTTCCGCTCCGGCCGCCCGGGCCGGGGCGGCATGACGGGCGTTATGCCCTGCTCGTCCACGTCAGGTAGCTCTCGAGCAGGTGTGCTGCGGCGCGGGCGTCCTCCGGTGCGCGCGACGATGGGCCGGCGGCGGCGAGCGTCGTCGTGAACCGCTCGTCGAACGACTCGACGGGAACGTCGACGGCGGCCCGTAGGGCGTCGACGAACAGGCGCGGTCTCGTTCGCCTGCGAGTCCCTGCTCGCCGCGAAGCGTCAGCGGCAGCCCGACGACGATGCGCTCTGCACCCTCCGGCCGCCACGAGCGCGGCGATCTCCCGCAGTCCGGCTTCGCTCGCGGCGCGCTCGACCACGGTGAGCGGCCGCGCCAGCGTTCCGGTTGCGTCGGAGATCGCGACGCCGGTCCGCGCGGCGCCGTAGTCGAGAGCGAGGACCTTCATCTAGCCCAGCGCCTCGATGATCGTCTTCTCGGCCAGCGCGACCGCGTCCTCCAGGCGCTCGGGCTGCTTGCCGCCGGCACGCGCCATCGTCGGCCGGCCGCCGCCCTTCCCTCCGATCAGCACCGCCGCCTCGCGAATCACGTCGCCCGCGTTGACGCCACGGCCCTCGAGTGACTTGTCGAGGTTGATCAGAAGCTGCGCGGTGCCGTCGTTCAGCGCTCCGACGATCACCGCGGCGGGAGCGTGCTGCTGCTTGAGCCGATCGGAGACGTCGAGCGGGTCGCCCGAGGTGAGCTCGACGACGAGCACCGTGACGTCGCCGGCCGCGGTCTCCCGCGTCACGGTGTAGTCGGCCTCGGCCTTCGAACCACCCTTCGTCTTCGTTTCCTTGCGGGCCGCCGCCAGCTGCGCGCGTAGCTCGTCACCTTCGCGCGCACGCTCGTGCAGGAGCGCGAAGGCCTCGCCGGACGTGACGGCCTCGATCCGGCGCGCACCCGAGCCGACCGAGCCCTCGGAGAGGATCACGAACGGCCCGATCTCGGCGGTCGAGCGGACGTGCGTGCCGCCGCAGAGCTCGCGCGAGAAGCCGTCGATCTCGACGACGCGCACGATGTCCCCGTACTTCTCGCCGAAGAGCATCTGCGCGCCGAGCTTGCGGGCCTCGTCGATCGGCGTCTCGAACGTCCGCACGGGCCGGCTGACGAAGATCTGCTCGTTCACGAGCTCCTCGACCTGCTCGCGCTCTTCCGGCGACAGCGCCTTCTCGTGCGTGAAGTCGAAACGGAGCTTGTCGGGCCGGACGGCCGAGCCTGCCTGCGCCACGTGCTCGCCCAGCACCCGCCGCAGCGACTCGTGCAGGAGATGGGTCGCCGTGTGGTTCGCCATCGTCGGGAAGCGCACCGACCAGGGAACCACGGCCTTCACGCGGTCGCCGACGGCGAAGCCGGTTCCCTCGAAGACGAGCACCTGGTCGTCGCCGACCCGGATCGCCTCGCGGAGCTCTGCCCTGGCGCCCGTCTCTTCGTGCTCGAGCCAGCCGGTGTCGCTGACCTGGCCTCCGCCCGACGGATAGAACGGGGACCGTTCGAGCTTCGCTTCGAAGCGGCCGTCGCCGAGGTCGTTGAGAGCGATGATCGCCGTCAGAACCTCGGTCTGGTCGTACCCGACGAATTCGGACGGAGACCCGGGAAGAGCTGTGACGACCCGGGCGCCGCCGGCACGCGAGACCTCGCGGTGCTCGGCCATGCGCTGCTGGAAGTCGTCCTCGTCCACGGGGATCCCGCGCTCGAGCGCGAGCTCGCGGGTCAGCTCGAACGGAAAGCCGTAGGTCGCGGTCAGGTCGAAGGCTTCCTTGCCGGAGATGGCGCCGCGCGAGGCGACCTCCTCGAAGAGCTTCATCCCGCGCGCCAGCGTCTCGGTGAAGCGCTCTTCCTCGGCGCGCAGCACCTCACGGATCCGCTCGCGATTCTCCGGGAGCTCCGGAAACCAGTTGCCCATCTGCTCGACCACGGTGTCGCTGATGCGCCAGAGGTCGTCGAGCCCGATCGTGCGCGCCTGGTGGACGGCCCGGCGGATGATCCGGCGCAGGACGTAGCCACGCCCCTCGTTCGAAGGCGTGACGCCGTCGGCGACGAGGAAGGTCATCCCGCGGCCGTGGTCGGCGAGGATCCGGTGCGCCTTCGTGGCCGCCTCGGAGTCGCCGAAGGCGACGCCGCTCTCCTGCGCGACCCAGCTCATGATCGCCTGGTAGCCGTCGGTCTCGTAGACGGAGCGGACGTTCTGCATGATCGCCGCGAGCCGCTCGAGGCCCAGGCCGGTGTCGATGTTCTCCTTCGGGAGCGGTGTCAGCGTCCCGTCCGGGTGCTGCTCGAACTGCATGAAGACGAGATTCCAGAACTCGAGGAAGCGGTCGCAGCGCGGGCACGCGGGCGCGCACGTCGGGTCGCCGCAGCCGTGCTCCGCTCCCCAGTCCCAGTAGATCTCGGAGTCGGGGCCGCACGGGCCTGGGCCGCCGACAGACCAGAAGTTCTCGACGCTCGGGAGGGCGACGATGCGCTCGGGGGGCATCCCGATCGCCTCCCACTCCTTGATCGCGACCTCGTCCGGGCCGAGCTTGAAGACCGGGTCGCCCGCGTGCACGGTCACCCAGACGCGATCCCAGTCGAGCTGCAGCCGCTCCTGGATGAACTCGGTCGCGAGCTCGATCGCACCCTTCTTGAAGTACTGGCCGAACGAGAAGTTGCCGAGCATCTCGAAGAACGTCAGGTGGTGCCCGTCGAGACCCACCTCGTCGATGTCCTGCGTCCGGAAGCACTTCTGCGAGGTGGTCGTGAGCGGCGCCGGCGGCGGCTCGAGACCCAGGAAGAACGGCATCTGCGGCTGCATGCCGGCGCTCGTCAGCAGCGTCGTGTGGTCCTCCGGCCGCGGGATCAGCGGCCATGAGGGCAGCCGCTTGTGGCCCTTCTCCTCGAAGAAGGAGAGGAAGCCCTCACGCAGCTCGGCCGTGGTACGCACCCTGGGATTGTAAGGACGCCTCAGGCGGCCAGTGCAGCCGGGCTAGCCGGTGGCGCGCTTGGCGCCGTGTGCTTCGAGCTGCTCGTCGGTCGCGATCTCGTCGCGGATCTTCTCGAGCGCCCGGCGAATCAGGCGGGAGACGTGCATCTGGGAGATGCCGACCTGCTGTGCGATCTGGCTCTGCGTCAGCCCGTCGAAGAAGCGGAGGTGCAGGATGCGCCGCTCGCGCTCGTCGAGTGCGCGGAAGCCCGGGGCGAGAACCGCCCTGTCCTCCGAGACGGAGTACTGGTGCTCTTCGGTCCCGAGCGACTCGAGCGGGTCGAGCTCGCCGTCCTCGTCGGATCCCCCCACGGACAGCGAGAGCGAGGTGTACGCGCGCCCGGACTCGAGCGCCTCGAGCACCAGCTCCTCCTCGACGCCCGCCGCCTTCGCGAGCTCCGGGATCGTCGGTGACCGGCCGAGCTGGACGGTCTGATCCTCCACGATCTTCGACAGCTGGACGTTGAGCTCCTGAAGCCCGCGCGGAACGCGCACCGCCCAGCCCTTGTCGCGGAAATGGCGCTTGATCTCGCCGATGATGTTCGGCGTCGCGTAGGTCGTCAGCTCGACGCCGCGCTCGATGTCGAAGCGGTCGATCGCCTTGATCAGGCCGATGCAGCCGATCTGGACGAGATCGTCGAGCTGCTCGCCGCGATAGGCGTAGCGCCGGGCGAGTGAGCGGACGAGAGACAGGTACTGCTCGATCAGCTGCTCCCGCGCGGCGAGATCGCCCTCCTCGTGGTAGCGGCGGAGCAGCGCCTTGTCGGACGCGCGCGTCACGTCGACTCGCTCCCCGCGAGCTCGTAGCCCTTGCGCAGCTCGATCCACGGCCCGCCGTCCCGCTCGGAGATGCGTGACGCTGTCGACGACCGTTTCCAGCAGGCGGCGCAGGCCGAGCGAGTCGCCCGGCCTCCTCCTCCAGCTCGGCCGCGGTCGACGCGGTCACCGGGCCGATGACGGCTGCGATCGTGCCGCCGTCGACGCGCACCTCGATCGTGAGCTGGCTCTCGTGATCGTCGTCGGTCCGCTCCAGCACCCCGTCGAGCGCGAGCTGAAGATCGTCGAGGACGTCGAGCGTGACCTCGTGACGTGCCGCGATCCCGCCGACGACCAGCCCGACGACGGTCGCGAACGGCCGCTCGCGCGGAATCGAGATCGTGAACTCGTCCATCTAGGGCGTGCCGCTGCCGGCCGCGCGGAGCTCTTCCTCGAGATCGCGCTCGCGCCTGGCTGCAGCCTCCTTGCCGGTCCGGATCGCTTCGCGCCAGTCACGGCGTGCCTTGAGCGTGGCCGCGCCGTGCGTGATCCCGGCGGCGAGGCCCGGCGATCTTCTGCACCGGCCGCGTGATCGCCATGCTCACGGCGCGAACTGCCGTGTCGGCGCTGTCGGCGATGTCCACTGCGCTATCGGTCACCTGGTCCACCTTGTCCAGCTGCCCGTTCACCTTGTCGACGCTCTCGCCGACCTTGTGGATCACGGGCAGCAGTTCGGTTTCCGTTCCCTTGATGAACGAGGAAAGGCGCGCGAAGGTTCCGCCCAGTCGCACGAACATGTACGCGAGAGCGGCGCCGACCGCCACCAGAAAGGCGGCAAGGGCGTAGCTCGCGATGTCGCCGGCGCTGGCGGCAAGGAGTTGCACGTCGTGATCCTAGACGCGCTCCGCGGATGACACCAAGCCGCAGCCGACAACGGCACCATCGTCGTCGTAGAGAACGGCGAGCTGGCCGGGGGCGACGCCGTAGGACGGCCGCTCGAGCTCGAGCGAGAAACCGTCCTGCCGCGGCAGGACACGTGCGGGGATCGCTGCCGAGCGATAGCGGAGCTTGGCCTCGGCCCGGTCGACCGGAGCATGGAGCACACCGGTCACGTCGACGTCCGTGCGCGCCAGCGAGCCGCGGGGGCCGACGACGAGCGTGTTGGAGCGCGGATCGGTGCGCAGCGCGTACAGAGGCTCGGCCGCGGCGACGCCGATCCCGCGCCGCTGCCCGGGCGTGTAGCGCCAGATGCCGTCGTGCCGGCCGAGCTCCTGGCCCTCCTCGTCGACGATCGCGCCCTCGAGGCGGTCGAGCCCACGCCGTTCGAGGAACGAGCGGTAGTCGTCGCCTGCGAGGAAGCACGCCTCCTGGCTCTCGCGGCGCTCGGCGACGTCGAGCCCTGCGGCAGCTGCCTCGGCGCGCGTCTCGGCCTTCGTCAGCTCCCCGAGCGGGAACTCGACCTGCTCGAGCTTCTCGGGGTCGAGCTGCGCGAGCATGTACGACTGGTCCTTGTCCGGATCGGCTGCGCGGGCGAGCAGCCGCCGGCCGTCGCGCTCGACGATTCGCGCGTAGTGGCCCGTCCAGAGCTTCCGGGCGCCCGCCCTGGAAGCGAACGCGAGCAGCTCGTCGAACCGGAAGCTGCCGTTGCAACGTCCGCACGGGTTGGGCGTCTCGCCGCGCGTATAGCCCTGGACGAACGGCTCGACGACGGCGCGGCGGAACTCCTCGCGGAGATCGAGCGTCACGTGGGGAAGTCCGAGCGCGTGACACGTCTCCCGGGCTGCGATCACAGCTTCCGGCGAGCAGCAGGCGCGCTCCGAGTCGGGCCCTTCGGGATCGAGCCAGAGCCGGAGCGTGACTCCGATCGCCTTCGGACCGGCGCGGAGGAGCGCCACGGCGCTGTCGACGCCACCGCTCATCGCGACGGCGATCCGCTCGGGATCCGGATCCGCCCGGAAGACCTGCGCGAGCGCATTTGCGAGCGCGTCCGCGGCGAGCGTCTCTCCGGGGACGGCCGCAGCCTCGAGCAGCGTCAGGCCGGCGAGCGGGCGCGCGAGGCCCGGCGCGTCGGCGTCCACGATCCGGTCGCCGTCGACCGTGAGCCGCACAAAGGCGAGCTCCTCCCCCCGCGCAGAATCCCCGACGACTTCGAGCATGCCGACCAGCCTAGCCGCTGAACATCGGGGCTGGTCTGGGCCGCGAAGCGGCCCCTTCAGGGGTTTCGCGCGACCGAAATCCGCTCTCGCGGATTTCGGTCATGCGACGGAAAAGCGCTCCACCCTGCCGATGTTTCCTCCCGCCGATGCGAACCTGGCTTACCAGGTGGGTGCCGTGCCGGACGTCAGCGGGTGAGGCCTATTCCGGACACCGGCTCCCTTAACGTGACTGTTGGTTCACGTTTACGCGAGAGGCCACGTACAGGGTCGAGCACGCGCAGTGTACCGCTCGCGCACGCGACAGCGGCTGCGCGAAGCGCCAGCGGATCTGCTGCGTTCCCTCGATTCCCAGCCGCTGCGCGAGAGCCTCGGTGAGCTCGAACTGGCGGCCGGAGCGCTTCATGCTGCGCGTCGATCACCTCGGTCAGCACCTCGGTGCCGCCGTACGAGATGAAGATCTTCGCGCCGCACGGAAGCACCGGATGGCTGACCCCGAGCGAGCGGCCGGTGAGGATGCGCCTGCAGGTCGTCCGCTCGGCATCGCGGGCGGCGCCGCGCGAGCCTGCGAGCGCCGTGTACCAGCCCGTCTCGGCGACCGTGACCTGCTGCGCATCGCCGGAGCGCGTCTCCTCCTCGTTGCCGGCTCGCGCCAGAGCGAGCGCGGCCACGACCGCAACGAGCGCGACCGCAGCAAGCGCGATCGTGCGCTGCAGGACGCTCAGGCTCACCGGCCGCGGGCGGCGACGATCTCGCCGAACGACTCACGCACGAGCGCGTCGAAGTCGACCGGAAGGACGCCGTCGGGCGAGGCGAACTCCCGTAGGTAGTGGAGCAGGTAGCTGAGCTCCTCGTCTCGCACCGGGTCCGCGCCGGCGGCGTCGCGCACCAGCCGCTCGAGCTCCCAGAGATTCCATTCCTGCGGCTCCGACCGGCAGCGGGAGCGTCGACACGGCCGCCTGGACGGGCTCGGGCTCTGCGGCAACCGCAGCGGGCTCGAGCACGATCGGCGCTGCGACGACGAGCACGACCGGCTCCGGCTCCGGCTCGGCGGCCACCACGAGGACGACCGGCTCCGGCTCGGGCTCCGGTTCGGGCTCGGGCTCCGGTTCGGGCTCCGGCTCGGGCTCCGGTTCGGGCTCCGGCTCCGGTTCCGGCTCCGGTTCGGGTTCCGGTTCCGGCTCGGGCTCGGGCTCCGGTTCGGGCTCCTCTGCGACCGGCTGCGGCTCCGCCGGCTGTGGTTCCGCGGTCGGCTCAGGCTCCGGTTCGGGCTCCGGCTCCGGCTCCGGCTCCGGCTCCGGTTCGGGCTCAGGTTCCGGTTCGGGTTCGGGCTCCGGCTCGGGTTCCGGCTCCGGCTCGGGCTCCGGCTCCGGCTCCGGTTCCGGCTCCGGCTCAGGTTCCGGCTCGGGCTCGGTTCAGGCTCCGGCTCGGGCTCCTCGACCTCGTCCTCTTCCCGCTCCCATGCCGACTCGGACGGATGCACCGTCACGGCGACGACACCGGGGGCCTCGAATGCGGGCGCCGACGCCTCTGGCTCAGCGGCTGGCTTCGGCGAGGAGCGAACGCGAGCTGCGGTCCATTCGAGCGCGACCGTCACCGCGTACGCCACGGCCATGACGGCGAAGATCGCCACGACCGACAGATCGAGCAGGCCGGCGACGAGGGCGACGATGAGGAGGAAGCACGCTTCGAGCGCGAATCGCGGCCAGAGTCGACCGAGCATGCGCGCGGTTACCGCTCGGGCTCGGGCTCCCCGTCATCGGCCGGCTCGGCCTGCCCAGTGTCGGCGGCGTCGGACGGCGTGACGGGGGGAGCGGGCGACCTCGGCTTCCGCCGCGGCCTCGGAAGCATCCACGTCGTGAGCCTCGTCCTCCGCCGGGGAAGGCTCGGGCTCGGACCATTCGGAGTGTCGTCAGCCGGAGGCTCCGAGACAGCCGGCGTCGAGAGCGGCGGCGCCTCGGCGGGGGCCGCGAACGCCTGGGCGGCCCGCGGCGGCGTTGCCCCACCCGCGCGTGCGATCTCGCTGTCGTTCGCCTCGACGATCGACTGGACGACCTGGCTGATCGCCGGCTCGCCGAGACCGGCGGCTGCGAGCAACTGCTCGGCGCCCTTCTGGGCACGAGCCATGACGGCGGTCGCCTGCGCGCGAGCCCACTCGAGCGTCTGCTCGACCTCGGCGCGGGCGGAGTTCGTGAGCTCGGTCGCCTGGTGGCGTGACTGCTCGAGCAGCCGGTTTCCACGGGTCTCTGCTTCGCGCAGCTCGCGCGTTGCGTCGGCGTTCGACTTGGCGAGGAGATCGCGGGCCTCGGCCTTCGCGGCGTTGAGGATCTCCGAACGCTGCCGCTCCGATTCGGTGCGGTAACGCTCGATCTCGGCTTCGCGCTCCTGAAGCACCTTCTGCTTCGCGCTCACTTCCTCCTCGGTGCGCTGGAGCTGCGTCGCGGAGGCGGTCTGCGCGTCGCGCTCGAGCGTGTCGGCGAATTCGGCGGCGGCGCGAATCAGGTGGAGCGCGTCCATGCGGATCGCGTGACCCGTCGGCGAGACGTTGGAGCTCGTGCGCGCGGCCTGGAGCACGCGGAGCTGCGCCTGCAGCTGGGCGGTGTGGCGGCGGAACGCGTCGAACGCCTCGCGGACGCCCTGCTCGTCGTAGCCGTCGCCCGCGCGTCGAAGCTGTTCGACGGTCGGAAGCGCGGTCAGGCCCGCTGAAGAACGATCTGACTCACTTGACGACATTGCGGCTCACGCTTTCTAGGGTCGGTAGACAGGCCGCTGCAGCGGCTTGCCGGAAGTATGCCCGGTTCATCGGCTGTCCAGCGAGAAAATCTTAGGTTTGAGGCTCTATCAGCCTTATTCCAAGTTCGATGAGCTGCTCCTCCGTCACCTCGGACGGCGCTCCGCTCATCGGATCGACTCCGGCCTGGTTCTTGGGGAAGGCGATCACGTCGCGCAGGTTGGGCTCGCCGGCCAGAACCATCGTCATCCGGTCGATGCCGAGCGCGATGCCACCCATCGGCGGCGCACCCATGGCGAGCGCGTCGAGCAGGAAGCCGAACTTCGACCGCTGCTCCTCCTCGGACATGCCGAGCAGCTCGAAGACCTTCCCCTGGATCTCGGGCTCGTGGATCCTGAAGCTGCCGCCGCCGAGCTCGTTGCCGTTGACGATCAGGTCGTACGCGTGTGCGAGCGCGTGCTCGGGGTCCTCGGCGAAGCGTCCCTCCCACTCCTTCGTCGGCCGCGTGAACGGGTGGTGCACCGCCGTCCAGCGGCCGTTCTCCTCGTCGTGCTCGAACATCGGGAAGTCGTAGACCCAGAGGAAGGTGAAGACGCTCGTCGTCGATCAGCCCGAGCTCGCGGCCGAGATGGAGCCTGAGCGCCCCGAGAACACGCGAGGTCGTCGCCCACGTGTCGGCCGCGAAGAGCACCGTCGAGGCGGGATCGCCGCGAAACACCGAGCAGCTCCTCCTCGGAGAGGAACTTCGCGATCGGCGAACGCACCTCGCCCTCCTCGTCGAACACGAGGTAGGCGAGCCCCTTTGCGCCCCACTCCTTGGCGAGCTCCTCGAGCTTCGCCAGGTCGCCGCGGCTGAGCTCCTGCGGCACGCGCAGGAAGCGCACAGCCTCGGCGCCTGCGAAGACGCCGAACTCGGAGCTGCGCGTCACCTCGGTGGCGTCCTCGAGCTCGAGCCCGAAGCGCGTATCCGGCTTGTCCGAGCCGAAACGTCGGTCCGCCTCCTCGAACGTCATCCGCGGGAACGGCGTCGCGATCTCGATTCCCAGGCACTCGCGCCAGATGCGGGCGTACATCCGCTCCATCACGTCGTAGAGAAACTCCTGGTCGGGGAAGCTCATCTCGACGTCCAGCTGCGTGATCTCCTGGACGCGGTCGGCGCGGAGATCCTCGTCCCGGAAGCAGATCGCGATCTGGTAGTAGCGGTCGAAGCCGGCGACCATCGTCAGCTGCTTCAGGATCTGCGGGCTCTGCGGCAGCGCGTAGAAGCGGCCCTTCTGGAGCCGGCTCGGGACGACGAAGTCGCGCGCGCCTTCCGGGCGTCGGCTTGAAGAGGATCGGCGTCTGGATGTCGAGGAACCCGGCCGCCTCCATCTCGCGGCGGATGATCCCGACCATCTGCGCCCGCAACGTGATGTTCCGCTGCAGCTTGTCGCGCCGCAGGTCGAGCCAGCGGTAGCGCAGGCGCAGCGTCTCGTCCACGTTCTCCTCGTCGAGCTGGAACGGCAGCGGTGTCGAGCGGCTGACGATCTCGAGCGTCTCCACCTGCAGCTCCACCTCGCCCGTCGGCATCGACGGGTTCACCGTCTCATCGCTGCGCGCGACGAGCGTTCCCTCGGCCTTGAGCACGAACTCGTTCCGGATCTGATGCGACAGCTCGGCCGCCTCGGCCGCCAGCTCGGGGTTGATCACGAGCTGCGTGATCCCGGTGCGGTCGCGCAGGTCGACGAAGACGAGTCCGCCGTGGTCGCGACGGCGCGCCGCCCAGCCGGAGAGCGTCAGCTTCTCGCCGACGAGCTCCTTGGACGGCTCGCCGCACATGTGGGTTCGCCAGGTCATCGCGACAGTCTGCCGAGAACGTCCGCGTGGGCAACCGGTTCGTCTTGTGCGCCCGCCTGTGCGGATCAGCGCGTCCTCGGCGCGGAGGATCACGGTCGTCGCCGCACCGGACCGGCCCGCCTGCGTCAGCTGACCCTTGAGGGAACGGCCGGCGTAGTCGGTGTCGGCTGCGATCCCGCTCTCCCGGAGTTGCTTCAGGAGCGGCGGGACGAGGTCGCGCGGTCCATCCGGCTCGACGACGACGAAGACGTCGACCGCGGGCGCATCGGCGTCGGCGACGCCTTCGTCCTCCATCGCGATCAGCAGCCGCTCGATCCCCGCTCCGAAGCCCACCCCGGGCGTCGGCGGGCCGCCGATCTCCTCGACCAGGTAGTCGTAGCGGCCGCCGCCGGAGATGGTCGAGTTCTCGTTGTCCATCGGCCCGACGAACTCCCAGGTCGTGCGCGAGTAGTAGTCGAGCCCGCGCACGAGCGTCGGGACGAGCTCGTAGCGCACGTCCATCGCGTCGAGGTCGGCTCGCACCGCTGCGAAGTGCTCGACGCACGCCTCGCACAGCGACTCGCCGATCTTGGGAGCGGCCTCGAGCAGCTTCCTCGTCTGCGTGTTCTTCACGTCGAAGACGCGCAGCGGGCTCGTCGCTGCCTTCTCCCGCGCGTCCGCGTCCAGCTCGTCCTCGTGCTCGGCGAGCCAGGCACGCAGCTTCTCCAGGTAGGCGGGCCGGCACTCCCGGCAGCCGATCGAGTTCAGCTCCAGCCGGTAGCTCGTGACGCCGAGCCGGTGCAGGAGCGTGTCGTAGAGCTGGATGATCTCGGCGTCGATCGCCGGGTCGTCGGAGCCGATCGCCTCGACCGACAGCTGCCAGTGCTCCCGGTAGCGGCCCCGCCCGGGCGCGCCGTAGCGGTACATCGAGCCGATCGTGTAGAGCTTCTGCGGCTGCGGCTCGCGGTGGAGGCCGTGCTCGATGTACGCGCGGCAGATCGGCGCCGTCCCCTCCGGTCGCAGCGTCAGCGACCGGTCCGAGCGGTCCGTGAACGTGTACATCTCCTTCTGAACGACGTCGGAGCCCGCGCCCGACGTGCGCGCGAAGAGCTCCGTGTCCTCGAAGACGGGCGTCTGGATCCTGCGGTACCCGTAGAGCGCGCAGAGGCGCTCCATCTCGTCCGTCACCCGACGCCAGAGCGGCTGCTCGGACGGAAGGATGTCGTGGGTGCCGCGCGGGCGCTCGAGCTTGGTCACGCGCGAAGCTCTGCGAGGAACGGATTGCGCGCGAGCTCGTCGCCGAGCGTCGTCGCCGGCCCGTGACCGGAGTAGACGACCGTCTCGGGCGGGTAGGCCTCGGCGAGCGCGCGAATCGAGTCGAGCAGGGTGTCCCAGTCGCCGAACGGGAGGTCGGTACGCCCGACCGAGCCGGAGAAGAGCACGTCGCCGGAGAAGAGTGCTCCGTCCGCGTAGTAGGAGACGTGGCCGGGCGAGTGGCCGGGAACGTGGCGAACCTGGAAGGAGATTCCCGCCGCGTCGACCGTCTCGCCGCCGGACAGGAGCGTGGCGTCGCCGCTGAAGGCGCGCGTCGGATAGCCGGGGAAGAAGTCGTTCGGCCGGCGAAAGACGTCGAGCTCGCCCTCGGGGAGCCAGACCGGAGCGCCGGTGCCCTCCGCGAGGTCGGCGAGTGCGCCGAAGTGATCGAAGTGGCTGTGCGTGAGCAGGATCGCCGCGCACGTCGCTCCCGAACCGGCGAGTGCGAGCCGGATCTCGGCGGCGTCCGCGCCCGGATCGATGACGACGGCCTCGGTCGCGCCCCGGTCGGGGCGGACGAGGTAGCAGTTCGTCCCGATCTGCCCGAGCGAGAGCTGGTCAACCGCGAGCGCCAAGGCGGATGAGTTTATCCTTGGCCTCCGTGCAGAGCTGGAACCTGATGGAGATCGACGCTCCTGCGGGCACGCGGGACCCGGTCGTCGTCCACTCGGGCAACGAAGCCCGGGCGGTGCTGATCGCGCTCAACGCGGGGCAGGTGATGGGCGACCACCAGGTGAAGGAAAACGCGTGGGTGACCGTCCTCGACGGCACGGTGCGGATCTCGGCCGGCGGTGAGTCGATCGACGCTGCGCCGGGCATGCTCTTTCGCTTCGATCCGGACGAGCGGCACTCGCTCGCAAGCGACGAGGGTGCGCGGATCCTGCTCCTGCTCGCGCCGTGGCCGGGCGAGGGCCACTACCGCGGCAGCACCGTCTAGCGCTTCTTCGACTCTTCCGGGCGTTCGAGCCGGCGCTGGGCGGCACGCCAGACCATGGTGTCCATGAAGTAGCTGAACGGCAGGAAGAACGCCATCAAGGCGAGGGTCTGGACGACCTTGCCGACCGTCGTTACCTCGTCGCCCGCGACCAGGAAGACGGTCAGGAGCATGAGGGGGAAGAAGATCAGCGTCCGCTTTCCCGTGCGCCGCCACGATGGCGGCTCGATCGAGCGCCCGCCGCGGCGCGTCGGCTCGGCCCTCGCCTGCTTCGCGTTCTTCGCCGGGGTCGCGCCGACGAGCTCCTCCGCTACTTCGGGGGCGAGCTCGTTGCCCTCCTCGTCGACGTAGACCTCTTCGTACTCGTGCCGCTTCAGCTTCTGCCGGCGCCGCTGCTGCTTCTTCGAAGGCATGGGCTCAGTATGCCGCGCGACTGAAGGCCACGGTGCCGCCCTTGATCACCGCCGCGACGATGTCGCCACCGAGGTGGTAGGCGAGGTAACGCCAGTCGGGAGCATCGAGGAGCGTCACGTCGGCCGCGTAACCCGGAGCAAGGCGGCCGAGCGTGTCGGCCCGGCCGAGCACGTGAGCCGCGTTCACCGTGCAGGCGGCGAGCGCCTCCGCGGGGCTGAGCTTCAGCTGGGTCGCGGCGAGCGAGCAGACGAGCGGGAGGCTCTCGCAGAAGGCGCTGCCGGGGTTGAAGTCGGTCGCGAGCGCAATCGCAGCACCCGCGTCGACGAGCGCGCGGGCCGGAGGCATCGGTCGGGCGAGGAAGAGTGCGCTCGCGGGCAACAGCACACCCGTGACGTCGCTCGCCGCCAGCGCGGCGATGCCTTCCGGGCCGGTCGCCTCGAGATGGTCGACCGAACGCGCGCCGAGCTCGATCGCGAGCGGGATCGCACCGGCCTCCGTGAACTGGTCGCCGTGGAGCCTCAACGCCAGGCCGTGTGCGTGGCACGCCTCGAGATAGCGGCGAGCCTGCGCCGCGTCGAAGGCGCCCCGCTCGAGGAAGACGTCGGCGGCCTCGGCGAGTTGCGCCGCGTCCGGGAGCACGTCGGCCAGGAGGAAGTCGAGATAGGCGTCGGCGTTCGCGTACCCTGGCGGAGTGGCGTGCGCTCCGAGCCAGGTCGGGATCCCACCGGCCGCTGCGATCGCCCGCAGCGACGCCAGCTCGGTCTCGCGGTCGAGGCCGTAGCCCGACTTTCCCTCGAAGGTCGTCGTGCCCGCGCGGAGCATCCAGTCGCGGTGACGCTGCACGGCCTCGGCGAGCCCGTCCTCTCCGGCGGCCCGGGTCGCGCCCACGGTCGAGAGGATGCCGCCGCCCGCGGCGTGCAGCTCCTCGTAGCCGGCGCCGGCCGCGCGCCGCGAGAACTCCTCGACGCGGTCGCCGCCGAACGCCGGGTGCGTGTGGCAGTCGACGAGGCCCGGGATGGCGCACAGGCCGCGGCCGTCGAGCTCCTCGACGTCGCCGTCGAGCGCGGGCAGCTCCGCCATCGAGCCCACAGCCGCGATCGTCTCGCCGTCGCAGAGCACGTACGCCCCCTCGATGAGCTCCCGCTCGCGCAAGCGGGCTCCACGCAGCGGTGCGTCACGCCCAGCGGGTGAGACGACCTGCTCGAGGTCGCGGATCAGCAGTCGTGTCATCGCTCAGACGCTGGGCGGCTCGAGGCTGGGCTCTTCCAGGCTGGGCAAGTCGAGACCGTGCTCCCGGGCGGCGTCGAGCGCCTCGTCGTAGCCGGCGTCCGCATGGCGCATGACGCCGGTGCCCGGGTCGGTGGTGAGCACCCGCTCGAGTCGCTCCGCCGCATCGGTGCTGCCGTCGGCGAGCACGACCATGCCCGCGTGGATCGAGTTGCCGATCCCGACGCCGCCGCCGTGGTGGACGCTGACCCACGTCGCGCCCGCCGCCGTGTTCAGGAGCGCGTTCAGGATCGGCCAGTCGGCGATCGCGTCGGAGCCGTCGCGCATGGCCTCGGTCTCGCGGTAGGGCGAGGCGACCGAACCGGAGTCGAGGTGGTCGCGCCCGATGACAACCGGTGCCGAGACGGCGCCCGAGCGGACGAGCTCGTTGATCGCGAGGCCGGCTTTGGCGCGGTCGCCGTAGCCGAGCCAGCAGATCCTCGCCGGCAGTCCCTGGAAGGCGACGCGCTCGGGAGCGAGCTCCAGCCAGCGCAGGAGCAGCGCATCGTCGGGGAACAGGCGCCGGAGCTCGTCGTCGATCGCCGCGATGTCGGCCGGGTCACCCGAGAGGGCGGCCCACCGGAAGGGGCCGATGCCGCGACAGAAGAGCGGCCGGATATAGGCCGGGACAAAGCCCGGGTATGAGAAGGCTTCCTCTACTCCCGCCTCATAGGCCTCCCCGCGAAGATTGTTGCCATAGTCGAAGACATAGCTGCCCGCGCGGACGTACTCCAGGAGCCCTTCGACGTGCTGCGCGATCGACGTCCGCGCCCGGCGGAGGTACTCATCCGGGTCGGAACCGCGTAGTGAAGCGGCCTCCGCGACCGAGAGCCCAACCGGGACGTAGCCGGTGAGCGGATCGTGGGCGGCTGTCTGGTCGGTGACGAGGTCAAAAGATTCACGCTTTTGTGCCAGTTCCGGCACGATTTCGGCGGCGTTTCCCTCGACCGCGACCGACAGCGCGCGCCCCTCCGCCGCCGCAGCGCGAACGCGAGCGACGCCGTCCTCGAGCGAGTCCGCGACCTCGTCGAGATACCGCGTCTCGAGCCTCCGGGCGATCCGCGAGGGGTCGACCTCGATGCACAGAATCGCAGCGCCGGCCATCGTCGCCGCGAGCGGCTGGGCTCCCCCCATCCCTCCCAGTCCCGCGGTCAGGATCGTCCGGCCGCTCAGATCGGCGGAGCCGAAGTGAACCTCGCCGGCGGCCGCAAAGGTCTGGTACGTGCCCTGGAGGATGCCCTGGGTGCCGATGTAGATCCAGCTCCCGGCGGTCATCTGCCCGAACATCGTCAGCCCCTCGGCCTCGAGCCGCCGGAACTCGTCCCACGTCGCCCAGCGCGGAACGAGAAGCGAGTTGGCGATCAGGACGCGCGGCGCGCCCTCGTGCGTGCGGAAGACGCCCACCGGCTTGCCGCTCTGGACGAGCAGCGTCTCGTCGTCGCCCAGACGGAGGAGCGTCCGCACGATCGCTCTGAGCGCCTCGTGCGACCGCGCGGCGCGCCCGGAGCCGCCGTAGACGACGAGATCCTCCGGCCGCTCGGCGACCTCGGCGTCCAGGTTGTTCAGGAGCATCCGCAGCGGTGCTTCGGTCTGCCACGAGCGAGCGTTCAGCTGCGTGCCGCGCGGAGCGCGAATGCGGGAGAGATCGCCGACCAGCGCCTCGACCGCGGCATCGAGAGTCGAGAGGCTCATCGCAGCGCTCCGATCTCCGCTTCGGCGGCCGCGAGGATCGAGCCGTCGCGGATCGCATCGGCGACACGCTCGATGTCGTCTGCAAGCGACCGGTCCTCACGGACACGCTCGGAGAGCTCGCGCACGGCGTCGTGGGTCGCGCGCACGCCCGGCGCAGGCTCGAGCGGTGCAAGGAACTCGATCGCCTGCGCACCCGCGAGCAGCTCGATCGCCAGTGCCAGCTCGGCGTTGGCCAGCACCCGCAGCGCCTTCAGCCCAGCCGCGTTCCCCATCGACACGTGATCCTCCTGGCCGGCGCTCGTCGGGATCGAATCGACGCTCGCCGGGTGGCAGAGCGACTTGTTCTCGGACACGAGGGACGCCGCCACGTACTGCGGGATCATGAAGCCCGAGTTGAGGCCGCCCTCGCGGGTGAGGAACGGGGGCAGTCCCTCCGAGAGCGACGGGTTGACGAGCCGTTCGACCCGCCGCTCGGAGATGTTCGCCAGCTCGGCGACGGCCATCGCGAGCGTGTCGAGCCCGAACGCGAGCGGCTGTCCGTGGAAGTTGCCGTTCGAGACGACCATCCCCTCGTCGACGAGGACGAGCGGGTTGTCGGTCGCGGCGTTGAGCTCGACCGCGACCGTGGTCTCGACGCTGTCGAGCAGATCCCGGCTGGCACCGTGCACCTGAGGCGCGCAGCGCAGCGAGTAGGCGTCCTGCACCTTGTCGCACCAGCGGTGCGACTCGATGATCGAGGAGCCTTCGAGCAGGCGCAGCACGTTCGCGGCGGAGTCGAGCTGCCCGCGCAACGGTCGTGCCTGGTGGATCGCCGGATGGAAGCTCGTCCGCGAACCCTGCAGCGCCTCGAGCGAGAGCGCGCAGGCGAGGTCCGCGGTCCGGGCGAGCCGGCCCGCGCGGACGAGCGCCAGCGCCGCCATCGCGGCCATGAACTGCGTCCCGTTGATCAGCGAGAGCCCCTCCTTCGCCGCCAGTCGGATCGGCTCGAGCCCGGCGGCGGCGAGCGCGTCCTCACCCGAGAGGAGGGTCCCGTCGAACCACGCCCGCCCCTCGCCGACGAGAGGAAGCGCCAGATGCGCGAGCGGTGCGAGATCCCCACTCGCCCCGACCGAGCCACGAGCGGGTACCCGCGGCAGCACGCCGCGGTTGAGGCATTCGATCAGGAGCTCGACCGTCTCGATTCGCGCGCCCGAGTAGCCCTTGGCGAGCGCGTTCGCTCGGAGCAGCATCGCTGCGCGGACGACCTCGTCCGGGTAGGGCTCACCGACCCCGCACGCGTGGCTGCGGAGCAGGCGGAGCTGCAGCTCCTCGACCTGGTCGTCCGGAATCGACTCCGAGACGAAGCGGCCGAACCCCGTGTTGACGCCGTAGGTGTGCTCCCCGACCCGCTCGACGAGCGCGCGTGCCGCCTCCATCCCGGCCCGCGCCTCGTCCGCCAGCGCGACCGGCACACGATGGACGGCGACCTCCCAGACGTCCTCGATCCGAAGGTCGTTCCCCGTCAGGGCCGGGCTCGCAATCACGCCACCAGTCTTGCGCAAGCTGAGCATCCGCGGGAGCGGATGCTCATCGCGCGAAAATCCCTAAAGGGGGCCGCGTCGCGGCCCCAAAGGCGCTCGCACGCGAGCCTAGTGGTGCATCGGCGCCTCGGTGCCCGGCGTGTGCAGCAGGCTCTCGACCTCGCGGACGCCCTGGATCTTCTCCGTCCTCTCGACGAGCACGTCGATCAGGTCCTGCGACGGAACCTCGCCCCGCAGCTGGACGACACCCTCCTGCGCGTTGATGTTGATCGAGCCCTTGACCTCGTGCTCGTCGCGGAAGAGCTCCGACTCGACCTTGTCCTTCAACGTCGCGTCGTCGTAGTCCTTCGGCTGCAGCGTCCGCGTCGCGAGGCTCCGGAACTTTCCGATCGCCTTCTGGCGGCGCGAACCCGCCACGAACCAGGCACCGACTGCCGCGAGCAGTGCAAACAACCCAAGCTTCTTCATCTCAGCCCCCTTGTTGTTGATCCCTCTTCCCCTACCGGCCGCGCCGGAGGTTCAAACTCCGAAAGCAGCCGAAGCTCTAACACATGCGACTCGTCGAAGCCGTCGATCCGGAGCATCGCGCCCGCGGCGGCGGCCGCTGCGCCGGCCGGCATCAGGCCGACGAGCTCCGAGCCGACGACCTCAGCTCCATGTCGTTCAGCCTCCGTCTCGATCTTCGCGACGATCTCGTGCAGCGCGGCCGCCTCCCAGTCCTCGACGTTCATCGACACCTGGACGACGCCCGCCCGCGGCAGCTCGAGCCCGAGCGCGCGCACGCCTGGAAACCCACCGCCGGTCTCCCGCACGACCGAGGCGACCTCTTTCGCTGCCTCGAGCGGGCCGCGCAGGTTGACGTTGAACGCGATCAGCGGCCGGCGCGCGCCGACGATCACGCCGCCGGCTCGCTCGTGCGAGCCTCGCCGGCCCGAAGTCGGGTGCGAGCTCGCCGGCGTCGATCCGCCGCTGAAGCTCCGCAGGCCCGCCGCGCCGGAAGAACGCAGGCCCGCGCCCCGGCGCCAGCTCGCCGTACAGGAAGACCGGTAGCTCGAGCTCCGTCCCGATCCGGCCCGCCAGCGTCAGCGCCGTCTCGCGGGCGTGCTCCAGGTCGTCACGCCGGATCGGAACGATCGGAACCACGTCCGCAGCGCCGATCCGCGGATGCGCGCCTTCGTGCCGGCGCAGGTCGATCCGCTCGCGCGCGCAGGCGACCCCCGCGAGCAGCGACTCGCTACGAGCTCGTCCGGCTCACCCACGAGCGTGAAGACGGAGCGGTGGTGATCGGCGTCGACGTGCACGTCGAGCAGCCTCGCGGGGGCCGAGAGAGCGACGCGCAGCGCCTCGACGACGTCCGCGTCGCGGCCCTCCGAGAAGTTCGGCACGGATTCCAGCACATTCGTACTCTAGGAGCGTGAAGGCGTACTACGAGGCGCGGGCGGAGGAGTACGACGACTGGTGGGTCGGAGCAGGCCTCTTCGAGCAGCGCGACCGGCCGGGCTGGGAGAGCGAGCGCGAAACGCTGTTCGGGACCCTTGCCGCGCTTCGACCGCTGCCGACGCTCGACGTCGCCTGCGGGACCGGGTATCTGACGCGCTACCTCCCCGGCCGGATCACGTGTCTCGATCAGAGTCCCGCGATGCTCGAGGTCGCCTCGACGCGCATCCCGGCCGCCCGCTTCGTCCAGGGCGACGCGCTTCCCCTCCCCTTCGCGGACCATTCGTTCGGGCGCGTCTTCACGAGCCACTTCTACGGCCATCTCGAGGAGGATGACCGGGTCGCCTTTCTCGCCGAGGCGCGCCGGGTCGCTCCCGAGCTCGTGGTCGTCGACTCCGCGCTCCGGGAGGACGTCGAGCCGGTCGAATGGCAGGAGCGAGTCCTGAACGACGGCTCGCGCTGGCAGGTCTACAAGCGCTTCTTCCAGCCGGAAGAGCTCGCCGCCGAGCTCGGCAACGGCGAGATCCTGTTCGCCGGCCGCTGGTTCGTCGCCGTCCGCGCGTGACGGTCCGGAAGAGCTCGTATCGCTCGCATCCGGTCGCTCCAGCGTGACAACGCACGCTGCCGGGCGTGTGTCGAGGCGGGCTACCCGCTCGAGTCGTGGCCGGTCCGCGCGCCGTACGCCGGCCAGCGCGCGTATCTCTTCGGCCAGGCGCCGGGGATCGTCGAAGGCGAGGAGCGGCTGCCGTGGC
Organism: uncultured Gaiellaceae bacterium; assembly: GCA_963847255.1. Classification (GTDB taxonomy): domain Bacteria; phylum Actinomycetota; class Thermoleophilia; order Gaiellales; family Gaiellaceae; genus Gaiellasilicea. The sequence continues at coordinate 289,547 of CAWJYW010000008.1, read as the reverse complement.
GCGGCCGCGCCGGGCAGAGGATCCGCGGCTGGCTCGGGCTCGAGGGCGACGAGCTGTACGAGACCTTCTACTGCGCGTCCGTCACGCGTTGCTATCCGGGGCGCGCGCCTTCGGGCCGCGGCGACCGCACGCCCACCCCGCGCGAGCAGGAGCTGTGCGAGTTCTGGCGTGACTGGGAGCTCGAGCTGCTGCGACCGGACCTGATCGTCACGGTCGGCGGCCTCGCGCTCCGGCGGCTGCTCGGCATCACGTCGCTGACCGACGCGATCGGGAAGAGCTACACGCGCGGCGACGCGATCGTCATCCCGCTGCCGCATCCCTCCGGCGCGAGCGGCTGGCTGAACGACCCGGCGAACCGCGCCCGGCTCGGAAAGGCCCTCACGCACGTGAAACGGGAGCTCGTACGGCTACATTCGGAGACGTGAGCGCAGTCCCGTATCGCCGCACGTTCATCCGCCTGCTCGGTTTCCTGCGGCCGTACAAGGGCTCGCTCGTCGTCTCCACGATCCTCGCCGTCCTCTCGCAAGCGGCAGCGATCGCGATCGTCCTGCTCGTCGGCGAGGCGATCGACGGGATCGAGGACCAACGCGGCACGGAGACGCTCGCCTGGGTCGTCCTCGCGATTCTCGTCGTCGGCTTCCTGAAGGCGGCGTTCATGGTCGGCCGCCGCCTCATCTCCGGGAAGCAGGCGCTCGGGATCGAGAAGGACATGCGCGAGGGCCTCTACGCCCACCTGCTCCGGCTCTCGTTCGGGTTCTACGACAAGCACCAGACGGGCCAGCTGATGTCACGCGCGACCGTCGACCTGCAGTCGGTGCGCTTCTTCCTCGGCTTCGGCCTCATCTTCTTCTTCCAGCACGTGCTCACGATCGTCTCCGTGATGGCCGTGCTGTTCTTCGTCGAGTGGCGGCTCGCCCTGATCGCGCTCGCGATCACGCCGGTGATCGTCGCCGTCGCGTACCGCTACAGCCACGTCTCGCACCCCGTTCTCCGCGACGTGCAGCAGAAGCTCGGAGACGTCGCGACGGTGACCGAGGAGTCGATCGTCGGCGTCCACGTCGTCAAGGCCTTCGCCCAGGAGGACCGGCGCCAGTCCCAGTTCGAGCGCGCCTCGGGAGCAGTCTTCGACGCAACCGTCCGCGCGTTCCGGCAGCGAGCGATCTACGTGCCGCTGCTCTCGTTCCTGCCTCTGCTCGCGCAGGGCGCGGTGCTGCTGGCCGCCGGCCGGATGGTCGTGAGCGGCTCGCTCTCGCTCAGCGGCTTCTTCATCTTCAACCTGCTGCTCGCGATGCTGATCGTCCCCCTGCGAAGCCTTGGAATGTGGGTCGGTCAGGCCCAGCGCGCGACGGCTTCGGGCGAGCGGATCTTCGAGGTCATGGACGAGCCGGAGGGCGTCGACGACCGCCCCCACGCGGTCGAGCTGACCGTCGGCCCGGGTGCGATCCACTTCGAGCGCGTCGGCTTCGGCTACGCCGAGGGGCGGCCGGTCCTGCACGAGATCGAGCTCGAGATCGCCTCGGGACGAACGGTCGCCCTGATCGGCCACACAGGGTCGGGAAAGACGACACTCGCGGCGCTCGTGCCGCGCTTCTACGACGCGACCGAGGGCCGCGTGCTCGTCGACGGCGTCGACGTCCGGGACGTGACGCGCCGCTCGCTCCGGCGTGAGATCGGAGTCATCTCCCAGGATCCCTTCCTCTTCTCGGCCACGGTCCGCGAGAACATCGCGTTCGGCGTCCTCGACGCGACCGACGAGCAGGTCCTGCAGGCGGCGCAGGCTGCGCAGGCGCACGAGTTCGTCGAGGAGCTGCCGCAGGGCTACGACACGGTGATCGGCGAGCGCGGGATCACGCTCTCAGGCGGTCAGCGGCAGCGGCTCGCGATCGCACGCGCGCTCGTCATCGACCCCCGCATCCTGATCCTGGACGACGCGACCGCCTCGGTCGACGCGACGACCGAGGCCAGGATCCGCGACCGGGCTCGCCGAGGCGATGCGCGGCCGGACGACGATCATCATCGCGCACCGGCTCTCGACGATCGCGCTCGCCGACGAGGTCGTCGTCCTCGACCACGGCCGCATCGTCGCGCACGGAACGCAGGCCGAGCTGCTCGCGACGAACGCGGTGTACCAGGAGATCCACGAGCACGGGCTGCTCCAGGGTCTGCTTGAAGGAGAGCGCGTGAAGGTCTGGCAGCCGGGAGGGCATCTCTCGGAGGAGCGGGGCGGCGAGGTGCGCGACTGGTCGTGGCGGCGCACGCGGCGCCGCATGGGCGTTCTCGCCCGGCTGACGCTGCCGTACAAGGGCCGCACGGCGCTCGCGCTCGGCGACGCTGCTCGCCTACACGCTCGTCGCGCTCGCGCCGCCGTACCTGGCGAAGCTCGCGATCGACGAGGGCATCGAGGGCCGAGGACCTCACGCGGCTGACCTGGATCGTCGCGCTCTTCCTCGGCGCCGCGGTCGTGGCGCTCGTGCTCTCGGCCGCGAACACCTACCTCACCGGCTGGACGGGCGAGCGCGTGCTCGCCGACCTCCGCAACAAGCTCTTCGCCCAGCTCGCGCGGCTCTCGCTCGGCTTCTACGAGCGCAACCGCGCCGGCGTGATCATCAGCCGGATCACGAACGACGTCGAGGCGCTCGACCAGCTCGTCACCGACGGGGTCACGAGCCTCGTCCAGAACACGCTCCTGCTCCTCGGCACCGCGGTCGTCCTCTTCTTCCTCGACGTCAAGCTCGCGCTCGCCACGCTGACGGTGCTGCCGCTGATGGCGATCGCGACCGCCTGGTTCCGGAGCCGCTCCAACCGCGCCTACCGCAACGTCCGCGAGCGGCTCGGCCTCGTCACCGCCACGCTCGCCGAGGACATCGCCGGGATGCGCGTCGTGCAGTCGTTCACGCGCGAGCCGGTGCAGCAGAAGGCCTTCCACGGGGTGAACGACCGCTACCGCGCCGCCAACTACGAGACGACGGTGCTGAACGCGATCTACTTCCCGGCCGTCGACTTTCTCTCGTCCGCCGCAACCGCGATCGTCTTCGGCTACGGCGGCTGGCTCGTCTACCACGACGAGATGAGCACGGGCACGCTGTTCGCCTTCGCGCTCTACCTCTCGAACTTCTTCGACCCGATCCAGCAGCTCTCGCAGCTCTACAACACGTTCCTCTCCGCGATCGCGGCGCTGGACAAGATCCTCGGCGTGCTCGACGAGAAGCCGCAGGTCGTCGACGGCGCCGACGCGACCGAGCTGCCGCGGATCGAAGGGCACGTCCGGTTCGACGGCGTCCGCTTCGGCTACGGGCCGGAGTTCCCCGAGGTGCTGCACGGGCTCGACCTCGACGTCCCTGCCGGCACGACCGTCGCGCTCGTCGGACACACCGGCGCCGGCAAGTCGACGATCGCGAAGCTGATCGCACGCTTCTACGACCCGACCGACGGGCACGCTCTCGATCGACGGCCACGACCTGCGCGACGTGACGCAGCGCTCGCTCAGACGCCAGCTCGGGATCGTCCCGCAGGAAGGGTTCCTGTTCGGCGGCACCGTCGCGCGAGAACATCGCCTTCGGCCGTCCCGACGCCCGTCCCGAGGAGATCGCGGCCGCCGCCGAGGCCGTCGGCGCGCAGCGCTTCATCCTGGAGCTCGAGGACGGCTACGAGACGCAGCTCGGCGAGCGCGGCACCCGCCTCTCGCTCGGCCAGCGCCAGCTCGTCGCCTTCGCCCGTGCCCTCCTCGCCGACCCGCGGATCCTGATCCTCGACGAGGCGACCTCTTCGGTCGACATCGGCACCGAGCGCCAGATCGAGCGCGCGCTCCGCCGACTCCTCGCCGGCCGCACCGCCTTTGTGATCGCGCACCGCCTCTCGACGATCCGCGACGCCGACCTGATCGTCGTCCTCGAGCACGGGCGCGTCGTCGAGCAGGGCACGCACGAGGAGCTGATCGCGCGTCGCGGGCTCTACACGAGCCTCTACGGCGACTGGGCCGACGAGGTCGCCTAGATGCGCGTGAGCGACGCGGTTCCCGGCGCCGCCCGAATCGTCAGCCGTCTACCCGGAGACGGGATACGCGGACTCCGGCACGACGACCGTGTTCGCGAACTTGTCGTGCCAGGTCTGCTTCTCCTTGTCCCAGAGCATCCAGAAGTAGCCGAGGAAGAACGGGATCGCCGAAACGATGCGGCCGATCCAGCGGATGAACCCGCGCCCGTACCCGATTGCACCGCCACCGCCGAGATCGATGACTCGGATCCCGAGCGCCTTCTTGCCGAGCGTCTGGCCGGTCGCACCGCCTTCGAAGTAGGTGTAGTAGCCGGCGCTGACGAGCAAGTTCAGGCCTCCAGCCGTGTTCTCGTTGGTGATCACGGCGACGATCCCGTAGACGACTCCGAGGATGATTCCGTCTACGAATGCAGCCGCGAAGCGGCGCCAGAAGCCCGCGCGGGGCCCGGACGGACCGTCCCCTCCGGTGGGCTGGTACGACGGCTCGGACATCAGCTGTACTCCTTTCGACCGCCTGGGAAGAGCGCGGGATCCTACGCGTCGATGCGCCGCGTGCCGTCGTCGCGGCGACGAGGAGCGTCAGAAAGGTCTCCGCGTCGAGCCCTTCCCGGGCGCCTGCGACCTTCGGCCACAGCCGCGCCGCGAACGTGCGCGCGAGCTCGGCGCGCGCGCCGGCTTCGATCTCGGTCGGCGCTCGAGGAAGCGGCGGACAGCGGCGACCTCCTCGGCGGTGATCGCACTCGTGTCCCAGGCGGCAGTCTCGGCCGGCGCCGGTGCCGGCGCCGTCGTGGTCGCCGTGCGAGGCACGGCCTTCGGAGCGCGGTCGCGGACGACGAGCGTGCCCGCGGCCAGGTCGCCGAGCCGTTGGTTCTTGCGCGTCGCCAGGATCGAGGTCGCGCCGATCACGTAGGCGAAGGGAAGGAAGTCGATGGCCCGGATGAACGTTGCGGATCGCGCTCGTCAGGAAGCCGACAGGCTCGCCCCCGGAGCGCACGACGCGCATGCCGTTCAGGCGCTTTCCGGGCGTCCGACCCGACGCGAGCACCTCGAAGAAGATGTCGTAGCCGAGGACGACGAAGGTCGTCGCGAGCGCGACGACGGCCTCGGCCGAAGCCTCCGATCCAGCCGAACGTCGCGACAGTTGCGAGCGCCAGGATGGTCTGGATGCCGAGGTCGACGAGGGCGGACACGAAGCGCGAGCCGGCCCCTGCTAGCGTGAGCTCGAGATCGACTCCTTCCGGGGTCGCAATCGTGACCGTGTCGTCGTAGCGCACCTCGTGAACTTAGACGCTTTCGTCCGTGACCGGAACGAGGCCTGGAGCCGGCTGGAGACGCTCGTCCAGTCCGCGCGCCGCAAGGCCGAGTCGCTCGGTCCGGAGGGCGTGCTCGAGCTCGGCGACCTCTATCGCGCCGCCGCCGCCGACCTCGCGCTCGCACGTCGCGCGTTCCCGGGAGACCCGGTCGTCTCCCGGCTCGAGCGGCTCGTCGCCGCCGCGCGCACGCTCGTCTACGCCGTGCCTTCGCGCCGCGGCGGGCTCCTCCGCTTCGTCGCGCACGGCTACTGGCGCCTGGTCGCCGAACGGGCTCTTCTCATCGCTGTCGCGGCGGCGTTGCTCTTCGGCCCTGCGCTCCTTGCGGGCGCGTGGGCGCTCGACGACCCGGGCGCAGCAGCGGGCCTCGTGCCGGGCGAGTATCAGAGCGTGACCCAGCCGCGCGCCGAGGGAGAGGGCCTCGGCCTGGCGCCCGACGAGGAGGCCGCGTTCTCGGCCGCGATCATGACGAACAACATTCGCGTCACGCTCCTCGCGTTTGCCGCCGGGATCTTTGCCGGACTCGGCACCGCGGCCGTGCTGATCATCAACGGCGTGCTCCTCGGCGTCGTCGGCGGCCTGGCGGTCGGCGCCGGCAACGGCCGGCCGTTCTTCGAGCTGGTCGCGGCGCACGGCGTGCTCGAGCTGTCGTGCATCCTCGTCGCCGGTGCGGCCGGGCTGCGGTTCGGCTGGGCGCATCGTCGACCCGGGCACGGCGACGCGCGGCGAGGCGCTCAGACGCGAGGATCGTCCCGCGCTGGCGGTCGTGCTGGGAACGGCGCCGTGGCTCGTCGTCGCCGGGTCTCGTCGAAGGCTTCGTCACGCCGGCGGGAATCGGCCTCCCGGGGGCGCTCACGGTCGGCTTCGTGCTCGGCGCGGTGTACTGGTCGCTCGTCTTGCTCCTCGGCCGCCGCCGCTACAGACGCGCTCGAGCCTTCGCTCTCAGATACGCGCTGACACAGGCGGCGGGAAGCGCGCCGGCCGGCGCCTCGATCACCACCGCGCCGGCCCGCCGGAGCCTGGCGACCACCCGCGTCCGCGCGGCCAGCACCTCGGCGGCGGCAGCGGCACGGTAGACCTCCTCGATCCGCTCCGGCTCGGCGGTCAGCAACTGCTCGAGACCGACGTCCGTCGCGCTCGCGACGGCGAGGGCGTGCCGGCGAGCCAGCAGCGGCAGTGCGGCGGCGAGCGGGCGGGCAGCCGACTCGTCGAGCAGATCGGTGAGCACGAGCACGAACGCACGCTTCGCCTCGCCGACGTGGCGGAACGCGAGCTCGTAGTCGGAGTCGACCGGCCGGGGCTCCAGGTCGAAGAGAGCCTGCACGACCGCGGCTCCGCCTGCTCTGCGCGGCGCGAGGGTCCGACGGATCTCCTGATCGAAGGCGAGCGCGCCCGCGCGGTCGCCCAGCGCGTCGGCCACGGCCGCCACGCTCACCGCCGCGTCGACGGCGGCGTCGAGGCGCGTCAGGTCGCCGAGCGGCGAGGCCATCAGGCGGCCGCAGTCGACAACGCAGACGACGTCGCGATCACGCTCGACGCGATACGTGTTCGACATCGGCCGGCCGAGCCGCTCGGTCGCGCGCCAGTTCAGCTGGCGCACGTCGTCGTCGGGCGAGTAGTCGCGGATCGACTCGAAGTCGGTGCCGAGACCGAGCGGGCCGCGCGACCGCCTGCCCTCGTCGCGGAAGCGGCCGGTCCGCACGGCGAGCGCGAGCCGGCGCGCAGTCGGCAGGTCCGGGATAGACCACGAGCTCGTGCTCCTCCCCCGGCCGGTGGTTCCAGCTGCCGAGCCCGAGCGGACCCGTCACGCGTGCCGCCGGCGCCGGCAGGACGTGGCGGCCCCTTCTGTGGCCGACGACTTCGGCCTCCAGCTCGCCATCGGCCTCGGCAGGCTCGACGGACACGTCCGGCGGACGCGGTTGGCGCAGGCGCACCGCCCGAGCTTCACCCTTCGTGTGCAGGCGCAGCGGGACCCGGACTCCCCGGGAGAGCGTGGTCGGCGCCTCGCGAACGACGACCGGCTGCCGGCGGCCCGAGAACGCGTCGGCGGCGATTGCTCCGGCAACCGCGAGCAGGACGAGGACGGCCAGCACCGGCGTCAGCAGAAGACCGGACAGCGCGGCGGCGCCGAGCAGCGCGGCGCCGCGGACGGTCGGGCTCATCGAGGAACGGGCACGGTCTGGAGCGCGGCGTCGATCGCCGCGTCCGTGGTGTAGCGCTCGAGCTCGGCCTCGGGTCGGAGGATCAGCCGGTGACGAAGGACGTCGTGCGCGGTGCCCGCGACGTCGTCCGGAGTGACGAAGCCGCGCTCCTCGAGCCGTGCGGCGCCCTTGGCGGCCGCCAGCAGATGCACGGCAGCGCGCGGGCTCGCACCGAGCTCGACGCTCGGCAGGGTGCGCGTCGCGCGGACGATCCCCGCGACGTAGGCGAAGACCTCGTCGCTGACGCCGGTCGAGTCGATCTCCCGCTGTGCCTCGTGCAACTCCTGGACGCTCGCCACCGGTTGGACGTCGTCGAGCGTCGCCGGCGCCACGCCGCGGTGCCGCAGTTCGAGCAGCGAGCGCTCGACCTGCTCGTCGGGGTAGCCGATCGCGAGCTTGAAGAGGAAGCGATCGAGCTGCGCCTCGGGCAGCGGATACGTGCCTTCGTACTCGATCGGATTCTGCGTCCCGACGACGAGGAACGGCTCCGGCAGCGCGTGCGGCTCGCCCTCGACCGTCACCTGCCGCTCCTCCATCGCCTCGAGCAACGCGGCCTGCGTCTTCGGCGGCGTTCGGTTGATCTCGTCGGCGAGCAGGACGTTCGTGAAGACCGGCCCCGGCCGGAACGAGAGCGCTCCCTCGCGGTAGATCATCGTCCCGGTGAGATCCGAAGGCAGCATGTCGGGCGTGAACTGCGCGCGGCGGAACGGCAGCCCGACCGCCCGGGCCGTCGCGTTCGCGAGCAGCGTCTTCGCCACGCCCGGAACGCCCTCGAGCAGGACGTGGCCGCCGACGAAGAGCGCGACGAGCAGGCGGTCGACGGCCTGCTCCTGACCGAGGACGACCTTGGCCACCTCGGCCTGGATGCGGTCACGGAGCGGAATCAACGGAGTCTCTCCGGCTCTTCGCTCGAGGGCGGCTGCGAGCTTGCCGAGCCCGAGCGGGTCCGCGAGCCTCGAGCTCGCGGCGCTCGTCCGCAGACACGCCCAGCCGGTCCGCCGTCTCGAGCGCCCGCCGGCGCAGCGGAGCGACCGCTGCCGCTGGACGCCGCGTCCGCGCCAGCAGCGTGCCCAGCGATTCGGCGTAGAGGCGGCGTGGCGGCGCGAGCTCCCGGGTGGCTGCTTCGGCGGGGCCGAGCCTGCGGCCCCGGGCGAGCATGAACGCGAGAGCAGCGGCGAGCATGCCGCCCAGCGTAACGAGCCATCCGTTCGGGATCGCCGCCAGGCCGCTCGTCTGCCCCGTAGCCGTGGTAGCGCTCGAGGAAGGCCACGCGGCGCCGAGGGTCACCGGCGAGACCGAGGGCGAGCGCGGCGTTGTCGCCCAACGCGAGCGCGTCGTTCCGGAGCGGCCCTGTATCGGCGAGTAGGAATGCCTCCCCCATCACCGATCCGTGCGACGTTCAGAAGAGCAGCCTCGTCGTTTCCGAGCAGTGGCAGGGTTGCGCCCGCGTCCTCCCACGCGCCGGCTGCGCCAACGACCCGGTGGATCCCGGAGAGCTCCTGCCGAGGGGCGAGCACGCGCACCTGGCTGCCACGGCTCGCCGGTGCCCCAGACCGGGGCGGGCTCGACGAGGTGGCGAACCCAGCCGAACGCGCTCCCGGCGGCGATCAGCCGGCCACCGCGCTCGACGAAGCTGCGAAGCGCCTTCGCGTCCACTTCCTCGACGATGCCCGGCGTCCGCGAGCACGAGCGTCGTGCGCGCGGGATCCAGCTCGAGCTCGCGTGGCCGCTCGCGCAAGCGTGCAACTGCGTGGCCGTCACGTCGCACGAGCTCGGCGAAGGCGGCCAGACCCTCCTCGCTCGTGGCATAGGCCGAGGCCGGCGGCCCGCTCGGGCCTGGGTACGCCAGCTCGACGGCGCGGGACGCGACGTTCAGGCCCACGACTATCGCGACGAGGCCGATCACCACTCGTTTCGTCACGCGCTACCCGCCCGGGCAACCACTTGCGGCCAGCCGGTGCGTGCGTTCTCGACGTCCGCGCGCGAGGCGGGCCGGCCGCCGTAGACGACCTCGTCCAGATCGCGAGCGAGCTTTCCGAACTGATCCGAGCCGAGGACGCGCACGAGCTGCCGGCTCGTGAGCGTCTCAGGCTCGGGGATCGCTTCGACGCGCGCGAGCCGCAGCAGCCCTGCGCGGAAGCGCAACCGGAGCGCGCGCTCGAGCTCGCCCCGTCCCTCCGCCTCGTCGGCAAGGCGCTCGAGCCTGCGCGGGTCGGGCGCGCGCTCGCCTGCGAGGCGAATGGAGCGATCGACGACGCCGCCACCGCGAGAGGCACCGAGCCTGGCCGCGACGAACGCGGCGCCTGCCAGGACGAGACCGCCGATGATCGCCCACAGCACGACCTCGCCGCCGGGTATGCGCTCGGCCAGCCAGGTGACGGGACCGTCGATGAGGTCGCCGAGCCAGCCGAGCAGGCGGCGGAAAGGACGCGGCGCGCGGGGTCTCGCTGAACCTGCGTTCGGCGAGGACGGCCGCCGCCGTCGCGCGAGCATCCGCCGGCGACGCCGCCGCACCCTCACCATCCGCCGCGAGCGCGGCCAGGCGGCGTTCGAGCTCGGCGCCGTCGGCGCCCGAGAGCGCCGCACGGAGATCGACGGGCGCGCCGTCGACGCGGTCGATCTGCCGGAGCTGCGCGAGCGCAGCCGGGTCGCTCGCGGCACGGTCCGCCAGCTCGCGGACCTCGGCCGGAGTCGCGTCGGCCGCGGCCGCAACCGGAACCACGGCGAGCGCGGCGGCGGCCACGATCGCCGCGGGCAGTCTCATTCCTCCGCCTCCCGCTGGCTGCGTGGCTTCCACCCGGGCGGCGGCGGCCAGTACGGCGGCTGCTCGTCGTCGTCGACATCGACGTCTTCGCGCCGCGGCGCCTGGTCACTGAAGCGCGCCAACGGCGAGGCGTCCTCGCCGGGCTCGACGCCGATCTGCTCGGCGAGGAGCTGCAGGTCGAACGCCTCCTTGCGGACGCGCAGGTCGAAGTAGAGAACGGTGGCAAAGCTGCGGAGAGCGGCGTCGCGAGCACGCTCGCAAGCACAGTCGCGGTGGTGTTGGCAAGGAACGAGCCGAGCGTCGGATCGGACGTGTCGATCATCGTCACGGCCGCCGCGAGCCCGACCAGCGCGCCTTCGACGATCCCGACCAGGATCGCGCCGAGCGCGACGACACCGAACGTCCCCCACCAGCGGCCCTTCACCAGCCGGCGCGAGCGGCCGAGCGCCTTCCGGCCCTTCACCCCTTCGGTCAGCAGGACCGGCACGGCCACGGCGAAGCAGACGTAGAGGTAGACCCCGGGGACGATGAAGAACACCAACCCGAGCAGCGAGAGGACGGCGGCGAGCAGCGTCACCCAGAGGATCGAGTGGAGCCGCCGGGCCGCGTACCGCGAGCGCCGGGCGCCATTCGGCCTTCTCCCCGAGGTAGCCGTCGGCGATCGCCTTGAAGCAGGCGCCCGTCGCGACGAGGCCGCGCGATGAACGAGAGCACGCCGGCAGCCGCGAAGCCGGCGATTCCGAGCCAGAGATCGTCGTCGATCTGGACTTCGCCCGGCGCCGTCTCGGTGAGGAACGGGTCGTCGGGCAGCGCCGAGGCCTGGATCAGCGCGGACAGGATCTCGAACGGCGCCACGACGACGAACACGAGCGTCAGGCAGCGTGCGGAAGTTCCGCCTGTAGATCGTGATCGCGACGTCGAGGATCTCACCGACGCCGAGCGGCGCGAAGACGCTCGGGCCTGACGCTTGCACGGCGGAACGATCACTGGTGCGTGCGAACATGAGCGGTCTCGACCAGGAGACCGAGGACCGCATCGACGAGCCCGTCTCCGAGGAGGCTGTCCGCGAGACGAGGCTGACGCCGGCGCAGGCGGTCGAGAAGATGCACATCAACCTGCCGGTGCGTGGCAACCGCAAGCTGCGGAAGCTGCTCGAGCGCGTGAACGAGGACAAGCAGCTGAAGGGCTGGTGGCACGTCGCGAACGTGAACGCGGTCGTGCGGATGGAGATCAACGACCACTCCTGGGTGCACATCCAGATCGTCGCGAACATCGCGCTCAAGCTCCTCCGGCAGCTGACGAAGCACGGCATCGAGCCGTCTGCGGTGCGCGACTTCGGGCTCGAGCAGGACGACGCCGAGGTGATCGTCGCCCTCTCCTCGCTCTTCCACTGCGTCGGGATGTCCGTGCACCGGCACGGGCACGAGGACTTCTCGCTCTTCCTCTCGGAGCCGAAGATGCGCGAGCTCCTGCGCGGGATCTACGAAGAGCCCGAGCTCACGGTCGTCATCTCCGAGGTGCTGCAGGCGATCACGAGCCACCGCGCCGACGGTCAGCCGCTGGCGCTCGAGGCCGGGATCCTGCGCGTGGCGGACGCGCTCGACATGGCCGAGGGGCGCTCGCGGATCCCGTTCGAGAAGGGCCGCGTCTCGATGCACTCGCTCTCGGCGGCCGCGATCGACGACGTCTCGATCAAGGACGGCGAGTCGCATCCCGTGATGATCGAGATCGTGATGAACAACTCGTCCGGCCTCTTCCAGGTCGACGGCCTGCTGAAGGCGAAGCTGATCGGATCGGGGCTCGAGCCGTACGTCGAGGTGATCGCCCACATCGACACGGAGGCCGAAAAGCGGCTCGTTCCGATCTATCGCCTCGAAACGTAGTTGGCTAAACTGGCGCCCGAACGGCCCTTGCGGGATCGTCTAATGGTAGGACGCCGGACTCTGAATCCGGTAGTCTAGGTTCGAGTCCTAGTCCCGCAGCCTCACGAAAACCCTGCATCTGCGGGGTTTTCGTCTACTTAGAGGGCACATGCTCGGGCTGTCCTCGGTGCGATGAGACGCATGCGTCGCAAGCTGTCGCTCGGCGAGTGACACAGATCGGCGCGCGGAGGACGGCGCCGAGAGTCAGCTCGATGAGACAGCGTTCGACGGTCGAAGTGCTCGGATCGCACGCGCCGACGTGCTGCGCCGTCCGGCAGATGGTTCGGCGTACGGCAGCTCGGCGCGCCTGAGTTGCGCAACGACGTCCTCCGGATGCGTTGGGACCTGGCGGACGGCGCGCCGGCTTAGGTCGGCCGAGCTGCTCGAGCGCGTCCGGGTCCGACGGCTCGCGTCAGAGGTCGGCGTCGACAGCATCGCCAGCCGATGGTCTCGCCGTGGCCGCGCGTCGCCAGTCGACGAGCGGGCACGACAATGTCGCGTTCCACGAGTTCGCCGGACGCCAGCCGTCGCTGCCAGTCGACGACGCGAGCTTCGACCAAGGCGCGCGCGGTCAGGTGCACAGGTGCTCGACTGATGTCGCCGACGTTCCGGCACGCGCTCGACGGCGAGATGTACCGCGCTCTGCGCGTCGGCGGTCGTCTGGTCGTTTGGGATGTCGACTGGGCCACCCTGTCCCTGCACACGACCGATCCTGCTCGGACGGAGCGCGTCCTGCGAGCCTGGGACGGCCACCTCGCGCATCCATCGCTGCCCCAGACCCTCACGGCGCAACTCCAGGCGGCGGGGTTCGACGACGTCAAGCTCGAAGGCCACACCTTCGCGACCAACGAGTTCGATCCGGACACCTATGGCGGCTTCCTCGTCCCCTTCATCGCGCAGTTCGTCGTCGGGCGTGACCGGGATCTCGGAAGCAGAAGCAAACGCGTGGGAAGCTGAGCAGCGCGAGTTGGCGCAGCGCAGCGAGTTCTTCTTCGCCTGCATCCAGTTCTGCTTTACCGCGACGCGCCCAAGCTGTCAGGCAAGCGTGGCGTTCTCAGATCCCCTCCGAGAATGCCTGCGGACAGACGGTCGGGGCCCTCCGGGGCCCCTCGTCTTTTTCGGCGCAAACTGCGGCCCGCGACCTTTCGGCTGCCGAGCCTTCATGATATGCCCCAGTCGTGCGCCTCCTGGGCCGTCGCTCTGCGTTGCCCCCGCTCGATGAAGCGGCTGCCTACGCTCGCTGTCACGGCAACCGGGACAACGACGTTCGGATCGTGAAGCTGCCCCCGCGCAGGCCCCGCTACGCGGACGTGCTCACGACCGGCGAGGAGCTTCGCATCCTGTTCGAGGAGCGGCTGGACGCACGCGAGCCCGAGAGCGCGTAGGACGCGAGCGTAGGACCAGACGAAAGCGGGCTCCGAAGAGCCCGCCTCCGCTCGCTTCGCTGCCCCCGCGAACTTAGAGTCCGGCGATCCTTGGGCCGACGGATGTAGCCGAGCCCGAGGCCGAGCGCCAGGACGAGCACGAGCGTGCCGAGCCCGAGCGTCACGGCCCCATCCCAGGAGACGCTTGCGGTGCTGCGATGACGTCGCCGGCGAGGCGCCGTCCGAGATCGCGAACCGATCTGCGCGGTCGTCCGGCCGCACCGGCGCTCCTGCCGTCGCCGCGAGCTCCGTCGGAGATCGCGAACCGATCCGCGCGGTCGTCCGGTCGCACCGCGGTGCTCGCGAACAGCGTCTGCTGGGCGACCGTGAACCGATCCGACCTGTCATCCGGCCTGATCGAGCGTCTGCATGCTGTTTGGCTGGAATGGGCTTAGCCGCCGCCGGCGCCGCGAAAGCGGCGAATGAAACTCCGATCGCGAGGCGGCGAAGCCACCGCCTTCTCCGATTCGTCATGGTGCTCCTCCCCATTCCCGTGAACCCCCTTGCCTCGACCACGAGACGGACGGAGGCGCGCGGTTTCTTCCCTTTCGCCGAGAATCCGCTTGAATGGGCGTGCCGCGATGACCATCGAACTCACCGACGCGCAGCTCGTCGAGCGCTGCAGGGCGGGAGAGCAGGAGGCGTGGAACGAGCTCGTCGAACGCTTCTCGCGCTATGTGTACGCGATCGCCGTGCGCGGATTCCGACTCTCGGAGAACGACGCCGAGGACGTCTTTCAGGACGTGTTCGCCCGCACGTTCGAACGGCTCGACTCATTGCGCGACGACACCGCGATCAGACCCTGGCTCGCCCAGATGACGCGGAACGCGTGCGTCGACCGGCTTCGCGCCGGCACGCGCGAGCAGCCGACCGAGGAGCCGCTCGCCGACGAGGTGGACGGAGAGATCGAACGCCTCGACGAGGCGCTGGACGTCCACGAGGGGCTGCAAGGGCTCTCGCCGAACTGCCGTGAGGTGCTCGACCGCTTCTTCGCGCGCGACGAGAGCTACCGCGTCATCGGCGAAGCGCTCGATCTGCCCGCGGGGACGATCGCGAGCCGGATCTCGCGGTGCCTCGGAAAGCTGCGCGAAAAACTCGAGGGAAGAAAACCGAGCCCGGACCCGTCTGGAGGTTGATGAGCGCTGCCCCACACGACGAAGAACGCCTGGGCGAACTGCTCGGCATGCTGCCGCCGGCTCCGACCGGCTGGGTGCAGGCTGCGCAGGAGCTTCCCGAGGCCCGCCGCCAGCTCGACGAGATCGTCGAGCGCGCGCGCGAGGACGCGGCATTCCGCGTTCGCCTCCTCGCGGATCTCGAGGCTGCGCTGACCTCGGCGGGCTATGAGCCACGTCCCGCGCTCTCCGAAGCGCTGCGTGCACGCCTCGCCGAGCTCGATTCGGCGTAGGCTTCACCCCGATGGGTCTGTACGACCGCGACCTGCACGCGGTGCTCGGCGAGATCGCCGGGCCTACGGCCGCGCCCGGGGCGGGTGCCGTCTCGGGGATCGTGACCGCGATGGCCGCCGGCCTGATCGCGTCGGCGGCGCAGGCGCTCCCCGGGCTGGGAAGAGGGGCGCGGAGTCTCCGCGCAGGCGCAGGCACTCCGGTCGCGCGTCGAGAAGCTCGCCGAGGCGAACGAGGAGGCGTATCTCGAGGCGCTTTCGCTGATCGAGAGCGCCGAAGAGGACGGCACTCGCGACGCCGCCATCGGCAAGGCGCTCGACACCGCGGCGGAGCTACCGCTCTCGATTGCTGAGTGCGCGTACGACGTGGCCCTGCTCGGATGCGAGGCCGCGCAATACGCAGCTCCGGGAGGCGCCGAGGACGCCTGCGCTGCCTCACTGCTCGCCGAAGCAGCGGCGCGTGCCGCTGCCGGCCTCGTCGCTGCAAATCTCGTCTCGATGCCGGGCGACGAACGCGTCGCTCACGCGCAACGATTAGCCGAAGCTGCGACGGTCGCGGCCAAGCGCGCCGTCGCAGCCTCGGCAAGCCGCTAGGCCCCCCGGATTAGCGGCTGAAGACGGGCCGTCCGAGCGCCGCAACCCTGTGCCGGCCCAGCAGCCGGAACCGACGCTGCGGCGTGTCTGAGGCCATGCTGACCTCGTGCGCAAGGCGTGCCTGCTTCGCATCGCGAAGCCTGTCCACCTGCTCATACCGCGCGATCTCGTGCATCAGGGTCGGGTGCATCAGAAGGCTCCTTTCCGTCGTCACCCACATGACGGAGCAGAGGCACCCTTTCTTCCCTTCCGTTCGCCTACCCTCGCGGCAGCGCGTCGATCCGGTGGATCCAGGCCTCGAGGCGCGGGTAGCGGCCGTCGAGCCGCTGCGTCTCCCGGAGCACTTCGTGGAAGCGTTCCTCGTCGCCGTCCTCCCAGAGGACCGCGTACTTCAGGAACGGGAACGCGATCACGTCCGCGGCGGAGAGCTCGTCACCGAAGAGGTAGTCGCGGCCGGCGAGCAGATCCTCGAAGAGCGGGAGCGCGTCGGCGATCCGCTGCGCCGAGCTCCGCGATCCGATCCGGATCCGGCTCGGCCTTCAGCTCCTCGGCCACGAGCAGGTTCGGAGGCCGCTTCCAGACGCGGTTGAACCAGTCGACGAACGTCCGCAGCTCGGCGCGGCGCGCCGGATCGGCCGGGTAGAGCGGCCGCTCCGGAAAGCGCTCCTCGAGGTATTCGAGGATCACCGGCGAGTCGGTGAGGACGCGCTCGCCCTCGACGAGCACCGGCACGAGCTCCTGGCCGCTGACGCGGACGACCTCGCTGCGGTCCTCCGGGTCGACGTCGACCCACTCGACCTCGACTTCCTTGTGCGCGAGCGCGAGCGCGACCCGCTCCACGTTCGTCGAGAACGGGATCCGGTAGAGGCGAAGTGGCGGGTAGGGCCCCACGAGGAGACCCTACCCGCCGTCCCGCCCGCGTCTACTCCGTGTACTCCGGGCAGAAGGGCGCCGCGCCGTCGTAGCGGGCCGAGAAGTCCCGCTCGACCGCGCGCAGCGCATCGATCCGCCCGTTGCCGAAGCAGGTGTCGTAGCCGGTGCGCCCGATGTCGATCGCCGAGCGCTCGAGGATCGACTCCACCGTGCTCGGTGAGAGCTCGACGTCACCGTTCTTCGCGAGCCTGCCGAACTGACTGACGATCAAGGCGACCACGCCGGCGGTGTGCGGCGAGGCCATCGACGTTCCCTGGATGCAGCCGTACGCGCCTGCAGGCAGCGTCGAGAGGATCGTCGTCGTGCAGTCACCCGTCGTGCCGTTGCCGCCCGGAGCAGCGACGTCGTTCGCCGGCACGCCGTAGTTCGAGTAGCTCGACTTCTCGCTCTGCGAGCCGAGGGCCGAGACGGCGATCACGCCCGCCGTTTCGGCGGGAACGACGTCGCAGTCGGCCGGGTCGGCCGCGGACGGATTGCCGAGATCCTCGTCCGAGTTGCCGAGCGCGGCGACGGGTATCACACCCCGGCCGCGTGCGTACTTGATCGCCCGCTCCACGGCTTGGCGGAAGGAGCGCTGCACCGGATCGGAGTTGCACTTGAACTCCGTCGACTCCTGGAACGCATCGTTGTCGACGAAGAAGCTCATGTTGATCACGTCGAGCCTGATGTCGCCCGCGTAGGTGAGCCCGTCGACGACGGCGCTGGCGTAGCAGAAGCCGCTGGCGTCGCAGACCTTGACCGGGACGAGCGTCACGTTCGGGGCCACGCCGACGACGCCGATCCCGTTCGCCTGCGCGGCGACGGTTCCGGCCACGTGCGTGCCGTGGAACTGGTTGTCCGTGCAGGGGTCGGGTGTGCCGACGCCGGGACCGCTCGGCAGGAAGCTGACCGAGTTTCGGCCGCGTGCGCAGTCGACGTTGGAGCCGCGCCCGTCCACGAGGAAGTCCGGGTGGCGGCCGTCGATGCCGCTGTCGAGGATGCCGACGTCGACGTAGCGCGAGCCGGCCTGGAAGTTGTGCGCCTGCGGGGCGCGGATCTGCGCCATGTCCCACTGCAGCGTCTCGAGCGGGTCGGCGGTCTGCTCGGGGCCTGCGTCCGGCAGGCCCTTGAACTTCACGTCCTTGCCGACGCTCTCCACGAGCGCCGACGCCGAGAGCGCGGTCGCGAAGCTCAGCGAGCTCGACTCGACGACGAGCACGCCGATCTGCCGCGAGAGGTCGTTCGCAACCGTTCCTCCCGCCGCGGCGACTGCCGCGACCGCGCCCGCGTGGTACCGGTAGCTCGTGAAGCCGTCGTCGCCTTGCACGCCGGCGAGCACGACGATGTAGCGCGCCGATCCGGCCGACGCCGGTCGCGCTCGGAACCGCGCCGGCAAGGCCGGCGAGCACCAGCGGCGGCCAGGGCCGCGGTCAATGCTTTCCTCATCCGTTTCCCTCCAGAGTCGGTCATTTCGACGGCCGGATGACGCAGCCGACGCCCTCGCAGCTCGTGAGCGCGAACACGTCGAAGCCGCGTGCCATGTCGCCGGTGTAGACGTAGCCCTTGTACTCCTTCGCCGACCAGGTGTCGGCGCCCGGCATCACGTTCCAGCCGAGCGTGTTCCCCCACGTGGAGCGCGGATCCTCGGCGACGCCGTCCGTCGAGCTCGAAGCCTTCGAGAAGTCGACGTGCCAGGTGCCTGCGCCGTAGTGGGCCGTGACGAGCTGGCGGGCCGGCAGACGCGAGACGCCGTCGAAGCCGCGCGCGATCTCACCCGGCCCGGCGCTGCCGTTGCCGCCGTTGCGGAAGACGTGGATCGTGCAGCCGCGCTCGGTTCGGCCGATCGTGGCCAGCGCCGACTTCAGCGGATCCGGTGTGAGCACGGGGTTCGGGTAGAGCCATGAGCCGAGCTTCTTCGGCGTGGCGCCGATCGTCCAGAAGTGCGCAGCGCCGATCTTCCCGCTCGCACCCGCGTTGCAGCCCGTCTCGGTGATGCCGCCTCCGGCCTCGTCGGTGATCACGAGCACCTTGCCGTCCGAGCTCGTGTCGGACTGGTGCGACAGCTGGATCACCTGGCCGTCTGCCCCTTGCTCGCCGGTCGCCGCGTTCGGGATCGTCGCCTTCAGCGTCGCCGCCCGGTTGTAGATGTCCGTCACGTCCAGGATGCGCGTCGAGTCGAGACCGGCGCTGTAGAGGGTGTTGCCGTTCCGCGAGAACGAGACGTCGTGAGCGTCGTCGGCGACCGTCTCGGGGATCGTTCGAACGAGCGTTGCCGGCGTCGTGCGGATGTCGACGACCTCGATCCCGTTGAACGACGTGTTGACGGTGAGGTACTTGCCGCTCGGATGGATCGTCGTCGTGTGCGCGCCCGCCGAGTTGAGGCTCGAGAGGTAGCAGTCCGCGAGCTCCGTCTCGAACGTCGCCGACGCGGGGTCGTAGACCAGCCGGACGATGTCGACTCCGGCGCGAGTCTGCCCCGCGGTGTCTGCACCTTTCTGCCGCAAGCACGCGGAGGTGGCGCCGGAGACGCCGAGCGAGTCGAAGCCGAGCACGAGCACGTTGCCGCTGACCTGGACGTCGTTCTGGTAGCCCGGATCGGTGTAGCGGCCCGCGGCGACCGGATGCGCCGGGTCGGTGACGTCGAAGATGCGCGTGCCGCCGCCCATCGTCCCGACGAACGCGTAGTCGTGCACGGTTCCGTCGGCGGCCCTGCGCGACTGGAACTCGATGTCGGTCCCGACGAAGCCGCAGACGTTGGCGACGTGCGCGATGTTCTTCGCGGCGCGTGGCACGAGGCCCGGGGTCGAGACGGCCTCGCACGGGAGCGCGAGGTTGCGCACCGGGTCGAGCGGGTCACCTTCGATTCCCTTCGCGCCGGCGATCGCTCCGCCGGCCGCGACGACGAGGACGAGCAACAGGATTCGCAATCTCATCTGAGACCCTCCTGGAGAGTGTGAAAGAACGGAGCGGCGGCCGATTGGCCGCCGCTCCCGGGTGTTCGTTCTAGCCCTGCGCCGACGGGCAGGCCGACGCGCCTTCCTTCTTCGTTCCCTTCTGGAGCTCGCTCGTGCCCGGCGCGAGGCCGAGTGCGAGGTCGCGGTACGCGGCCGCCGAGCGCCAGGCCTTCTGGGCCGCGAACGTCGCGTTCACGAAGTCGAACCGGGCGAACAGCGTCTCGGCCCGCTTCGAGTTGTCGATCGCCTGCTGGCGAAGCCGGGCAGCCTTCGCCGGCAGCAGGCCGATCTGCGTGACGCCGCGCGAGGCGTACGCCACGCCGCCCTCGGAGAGAGCCTCGTCCGCCCACTTGAGGTAGTAGGCCGTGTGGCCGCGGGCGATGTTCTCCTGGTCGAGGATCGAGTAGACGAGCTCCGTGTGCGAGTACGTCGTCGGCGCCGCCGTCGAGTTGTACGCCCACGTGAAGCCGTCGTAGTAGCGCGGCGAGCCGTCGGCGTTCCGGGTCGCACCGATCGAGTCGTGCGGGTGCGCCAGGCCCAGGTAGTGACTCGCCTCGTGGATCGAGGTGTACGTGAAGGCACCGCCGCTGACCTCGGGATGCGCGAACGCCATCGACTGGTCGCGGTCGGACTGTGGCGACTTGAAGACGTCGTTCACCGAGCCGAGGTAGCCCCACGGAACGCCGTTCCGGTTCGTCGCGATGCCCGCGGCGATCGGGAGCGCCCACGCGTAGTGCTTCTCGGCGACGACGTTGATCGCCGGCACGGTCGTGTAGCACGCCCCGCCGCGGAAGAGCCGCGACTGGCTGTCGATGTAGTCCATGGCCGTGTCGGTGTGCATCGAGACGCCGGGAGCGCCCGCGACGTCGTCGCCGTCCTGCTTGGCCTGGTCGAGCATCGCCTGGTCGGCGTCGTTGTCCGCCCCGCCCTGCGCGAGGTACGCGAAGCGCACGTCACCCGCGAAGGTCAGATACGGCGTCAGCGTCCGCAGGCCCGCGAGGACGACGCTCTGGTTGTAGAGCTTGTTCAGGTCGGACGCCCACGGCAGCTCCGCCTTCGCGTCGTGCCAGACGTTGTCCGAGAACCAGTACTGGCCGGTGGCCGGCTGCGGCTCGTAGAGGTACGAGTGCTGGAACCGGAACGAGGCGGCCTCGTTCACGGTGCGGCCGAGCATGAAGTTGAGCTGGTTTGCGTCCCAGGTCGCGCCCGGCGTGATCGCCTGCTCGACACCCTGGTCGACGTTGACGAGCGTGACCGGCCGCGGCGCATTCGCGCGGTACTCCCACAGGGGCGGCTCGTAGTTCGCGGAGCCGTAGACCGAGCGGTTGCGGTTGGCCCAGCTCTCCGCCTCGTACGGGTTCGGCGCCGCGCCGGCGTCGACCATCATGAAGCGGTAGCGCCCGCCCCAGATCCGGGCCCAGTCGATGCCGTCGAACTGGCCGGTGTCCGGGTCGGTGCGGTTGACCTTCCAGACGTGGTACTCGTTCTGCGGCTTGATGATCGCTCGCGCTTCCGCCGAGTCCCACGTGTTCAGGATGTAGACCGTGTAGCCGGGGTTACGGCCCGGGCCCTTGCCGCGCGCCGGATCGTCCCAGCCGAGCATGGCCTTGGAGTTGGCCGCGATCCAGTCCTCGGTCTTCTCGCCGTCGATGAAGCGGACGGGCGTGTTCGGCTGCAACGATCGCACCGGTGCCGCGGTAGACGCCGCGCGTGGCGTTGTAGCCCTCGAGGTACTGACGGTTCGCCGACTTCGCGAAGTCGCCCGTCGTCGAGTTCGCCCGCATCGCCGTGAAGAGGCCCTGGGTGAAGTTCGCCGGGGCGTAGACGAACCGCGGCTTCCACTTGTACTCGTAGGGGACGGTGAACGGCTTGGTGTTGTTGTAGTAGCTGCGTCCGTGGTTGACGAGTGTCTCGACGCCGAAGAGCGGAGACACGTCGCCGTTCGAGTCCTGGCCGCGCGGGATCAGCACGCCGGGGCGCTGGTAGTCCGGGATCTGGCCGAGGATCTTCGCCTCGTCGAGCTCGCCCGGGGCGAAGCCGACGGCGACGACGCGCAACGGCACCTCGACGGTGGCCTGCGCGGCGGTCGAGTCGTACGGATAGAGGACGCTGCCCGGGTCGCCGGCAGGAGGTGCTGCCGCGACGGCGAGCGTCGCCTTGCCCTGATACGTCCCGCCGGGCGCGACGAGCCACGCGAGCGTGCTGACGCTGTACGTGCCCGCGGGCGGATTCGTGAGGACGACCTTCTCGTGGCCGCCGGACGTCGTCGAGCTGCCGACGGTCTCGCCGGCCGGGCCCTTGACGTAGAGGTCGTAGTCGTCGCCTTCCGAAGAGGGAGTGGTCGTGATCTCGACCGTGTAGTTGCCGGTCGCGGGAGGCGCGATCGTCAGCGCGTAGGTGTCGCACGACGGGTCGACCCCGGTCAGACAGAGGCCGGACGGGTTCGACGTCAGGAACGGCCCACCGGTCCACGAGGACGTCGGTGTGGCCTGCGAGACGGTGCCCGCGCCCGGGAGGGCCGCGTGCACCGACGCTGGGAGGAGAGCCATCAGCCCCACGAGCAGGCCGAGAAGCAGGAGACGTGCGCGCATGCAGGACTCCAATTCAGTCGAATGAAAAGACAAACCGGAGATTCCTACCGTCGCTTTTCGGTTCCTAAACCACGTCGCGAATAACGTTTCGAATTGACTGATGAATCAATCGAACTGATTGACGAGTCAATCCACGGCTAGGCCGTCGGTGACGACGGCAATCACCGTCTGCTCGGCCCGCGCGACGTCGTCGGGACCCGCAGGAAGCCGGCCGAACACCCAGGCGGTGAGGATCTCCTCCAGCGCGCCGTAGACGATCAGTGCCGCGAACCGCGGGTCGAGATCCGGCTTGAGCTCGCCCTCCTCCTGGCCGCGGACGACGATCCGCTCGAGCGCGGCGAAGGCATGCTCGACCTCTTCCACCTCGTTTCCGAGCTGCGGGCTGCGCGCGACCTCTCGAACGAGGACGCGAACGAGATCGGGATCGATCTCCCAGGCGCCAAGCACGATCCGGGCGACTGCCTGGAGCTGCTCGCGTGCCGGAGCTCCCGAGCGTTCCACCTCCTGGACCGCCTCCAGCATCCGCGTCCACGTACGCCGAAAGATCGTCTCCAGCAAATCTTCCTTCGACCCGAAGTAGTGGTACACGAGGCCGTAGGCGACCCCTGCCTCGCGCGCGACGTCCGCGACCCGGCTCGTGTGGTAGCCGTGGTGCGCAAAGACCGTGATCGCCGCCCGCAGGATGACCCGCCGCTTGTCGCGCTGGGTGTCCATCGCCACAGGCGGTGGATCTTACGCCTCAGTCGTCGTCGTCACCACCGCCGACGGCCGCGGCCGCGTCCCCTCCCGGACGAGCCGGAGCCGCTGTTGTCCTCGGTTTCCGTTCCACGATCCTCGGTCGTCGTGCCCCGGTTTCGGTCTCGGTCTCGGTCTGGGTCTCGGCGGTCGTCGTGCGTGCGGTGCTCGTCGCCGCGGGCGGAGCGAGCTGGGCCGGCTGCTGGAGCTGGACGACCGGGAGCGAGATCGTGTCCCGCGTGATCAGGTGGACGCCGTAGCCGACGACGACGGCGAGCACGAGGCCGAGCAGTCCGAGGGCGGCCGTGCGCATCAGCTGACCTGCTCCAGGTTGCGGGCCGAACGGTCGACGGGCAGCCGCACCTCGGCGCGGGCGCCGCCGGTCTCGCGGTTCCGGATCGACGCGGTGCCTCCCCAGCGCCGGGCGAGCGTTTCGACGATCGCGAGCCCGAGACCCGTTCCCGGCCGGTCGCTGCGCCCCCGGCGGAAGCGCTCGAAGACCTGCCGCTCCTCGCCCGGTGGGATGCCGGGGCCTTCGTCGAGGACGGCGACGCTTCCGTCCGGGCTCCACGAGATCGTCACCGTGGTTCCGGGCGGCGCGTAGACGAGCGCGTTCTCGATCAGGTTGTCGAGCGCGATCGAGACGTCCTCCTCCCCGGCCCGCACCGGCGCGTCGCCCTCGCCGTCGAGCGCGAGCGTGTGCCCGGTCGCCTCGGCGCGCGGGAGCCAGCGCTCGTGGGCCGCCTCCGACACGGCGCGCAGCGAGACGGGCCCGCGCACGACGGGCCGGTCGCCCCCGCGCGCGAGCGTGAGCAGCGAGTTGAGGAGGTTCGTGAGACGTTCGACCTCGGCCTCCGCGAGCCGGAGCTCGTGCTCCACGGCGGGATCGTCCGCCTTGATCCCCGCAGCCTCGAGCCGCAGGCGCAGCCCGGTCAGCGGTGTGCGGAGCTGGTGCGACGCGTTGCCGACGAACTCGCGCTGCGCCCGGATCGACTCCTCGAGCCGCTCGGTCATGTCGTTGAAGGCGATCGCGACCTCGCGCTGCTCGCTGGCACCCGTGATGTCGGCCCGCGCGTCGAGCTCGCCGTCCTCGACGCGTCGCGCCGTGCGGGCGAGCGCGCGCAGCGGCCGGGCGAGCGAGCCGGCGAGCACCCAGGCGAGCGCGAGACCGAGCGCGAGCGCCACGAGCCCGACGCCGATCACGACGAGGACGTTCCGGCGCACCCGATCATCGACCGCGTCGACGCTCTGGGTGACGCGTACGGCGCCCCCACCGAGGACCGGTACCGCGGTGTAGAGAAGATCGCTGCCGAGCGTGTCGCTGTGCCGCGTCCCCTGCTCGGCGCGGCCCGCGAGCGCGGCGGCGATCTCCGGGCGGTTGCGATACGAGGTCAGGGTGAGCCCGGTGCCGGCAGAGTCGGCGACGAGCCGCCCGCGCGCGTCGACGACGATCACCCGGGCGCCGAGGTCGCGGCCCGCCTGGCGGACGAGCTCGCGGAGCCGGGCGCGGATCTCCCCCCTGCGCGGCCGCGGCGGTCGCGACCACCTGCGCCTGTGCCGCCGCCTGCGCCTTCACCTCGGCGTCGACGCGGCTCGAGAGGCTGAGCACGAGCGGAATCTCGAGCACGATCAGCACGAGCACGAGCACGTAGGCGAACGCCGCGAGGAGTCTCAGCCGGAGGCTCAGCGGAGCTCCTCGGGCGAGGCGAAGCGGAAGCCGACTCCGCGCACCGTGTGGATGTAGCGGGAGTCGGCGGCGTCGTCGGCGAGCTTCTTGCGGAGGGCGCTCACGTGCACGTCGAGCGTCTTCGTGGAACCGAACCAGTTCACGTCCCAGACCTCGTCGATCAGCCGCTCTCGGGAGACGACGGCGCCCGCCTCCTGCATCAGGAGGGCGAGCAGGTCGAACTCCTTCCGCGCGAGCTCGAGCGGCTCGCCGTTCGAGGCTGGCCGATGCGCCGGGTCGGGTCGAGCCGGACGTCGCCGACCTCGATCGGGCCTTCGGCGGCTCCGGTCGGAGCGCTCGTACGGCGCAGCACGGCACGGATGCGCGCGATCACCTCGCGCGCGCTGAACGGCTTGACGACGTAGTCGTCGGCGCCGAGCTCGAGCCCGACGACCCGGTCCGCCTCCTCCCCGCGCGCGGACAGGATGATGATCGGGACGTTCGACGTGCTTCGCAGCTCGCGGCAGACGTCGAGGCCGGAGCCGTCCGGAAGGCCGATGTCGAGCAGGACGAGGTCGGGGCGGAGCGTGCGGCCGCGACCCAGCGCATCCGCGACGGTGTGCGCGATCTCGGGCTTGAAGCCGTCCCGCTCGAGAGCTTCGGCGAGCGGCGTCGTGATCGACTCCTCGTCCTCGACGATCAGGATCGTTCTCTTCTGATGGCTCATGTCGCTGATAGTGCCCTCCGCGGCGGTTTCGGACGCGCGAAAGCGCCCCCGGTCGGAGACGCCTCCGCGCGCTTGGGTGGTGCTAGCGGGCGACGAAGCTGCCCGACATCCCTTCCTGGCGGTGGTCGCTGACCGCGCACCAGAAGGTGTAGCGGACGCCCTTCTTCAGCTTGGCGGTGAGGGTGGCGGTCTGGCTGCCGCCGAGGACGCGGGTCTTCCACGTCTTGCCGCCGCCCTTGAGCAAGAAGTCGTGCGCGTCGTCGGAGGCGTTGCGGACCTGGAACTTCACCGTCCCCGCCTTCGGCTTCGCCGAGAAGCGGATCCCGTAGCTCACCTCGGTCACGCGCACCGTCTGGGCCGTGGAGGCGCTCTGCGCCACCGCGGCGAGCGTGACGGAGCTCACGGTCAGTGCGAGCAGGGTCAGCAGTCCGAGCTTGATGCGAGTCATCGTTCGTCTCCTCAGTCGTCGTCGTTGTCGTGGCCCGAGCCGTGGCCCGAGTTGTCGTGGTCGTCGTTGTCGTCGCCCGAGCCGGGGCCGGAGTTGTCGTCGTCGTCGTCGTCGTCGCCCGGAGCCGGGGCCCGAGTTGTCGTCGTCGCGGTCGTCGGCGGCGGCGCCGGTGCAGCGTGGGTCGTTCGCGTGCTCGGCCTCGTCGCAGGGGCCGGAGATGTCCACGCCGTTCGTCGTCGTCGTCGCGGCCGGCGCGTTTCCGATCACGATGTCGTCGGTCGTCGTCGCGGCGGTCGTAGCTGCCGGTCGTCGTGCCGTCGTCGTGCCGTCGTCGTGCCGGGAAGCGACACGGTGCGGGCCGGCTGGGTGTCGTCGACCCCGGCAGCGAAGGCGAAGCCGCCCGTGCCGAGAATCGCCGCGGCCAGTAGGCCAATCACGATCTTCATTGGTGCTCTCCTCTCATCGAGTTCATGAGACGAGGATGCCCGCGGCCTCCCCAGCAGCAGGGCACGGCAAGGCAAAGCCTTGGTAAACCTTCGCTTCGGACTCGTCAGCTAGACTGGCGCGGCGCCACGGCCCATTCGTCTAGTGGCCTAGGACACCGCCCTCTCACGGCGGCGGCACGGGTTCGAATCCCGTATGGGCCTTCCTTCAGCTTGGTTACGCGGTAGCCGCATGGTTCCGTGGGCTCCGGGTGAGGCCGTCGACCTCCCTCGTATCCGATTACCAGGTCGTACGTCCCGGTACCACTTATGCCGAGCTCGACGCGGCGCGATCCGTCTGTCGACGCCGGCGCGTCTGCATCGAAACGGAAGGTTGCACCCGTTCGCGGAATACGCAGCCCCTCCCCGGCGTCCTAGCGAGCATGGACATCAACGAAGGGGAAGTCATGACCGGCAAGAAGCAGCAGACGAAGGCGCAGGGTCGCCTCGACGTGCGCGAGGACCGCACCGTCGTGACGATGCTGGACTACCAGGGGTGCCCCGTCGTGACCTACAGCGTCGTTGACAAGCGTGCGAAGCCTTCGCGAGGCACGTCATGATCCGCGCACTCAGCATCCTCGCCGCCGTCGCGGCGCTCGCCGTCTCGGCAGCGCCCGCCTCGGCCAACGACCAATGGCGGAATGCCCTGCCCAAGCCGGCGGGCCTCGGGGTGACCGATTTCAAGGGCGAGCTGGTCGGGATCGAGCCCTAAACAGGCACCGATGCGACCGGCGCAAGACCGGTGGGTCACGCCCGCACCCGACCTTGCGACACGTCGGACCACCTAAACCCTGGCCTCTTGCCGGTGTCTCTAGGCAACGGCAACATGCGATCTTCAGTGACGAGGCGATCACCGGAGCGCGAGCCGCCGGCCTGGAGCTCGCCCCGATCCGTCCCCATCGTTCGGACGACACTAGCACCGAACGGCTCGACGCGCTCCGAGTAATCGTCGGCTCGTTCGTGGACGACTTGCGAGCCGGAACTGACGGCAAGGAGGACCTGGCGCAGCGGCAACGCCGCAACGGCCGCCCGACTCGTACCTCACGCCCGCACCCGAATCAACAGTCCCTCGTGCGACGGTAGCCCGGTCGCGGGAGCATCTGGACATCATCGAGGGGATAGGCAGCTCTGACCGGCAAGAGTCCAGCAGAACGAGCAGGACTTCGCGCAGCGAGGCCCATCATGTTCCGCGTACTCAGCATCCTCGCCGCCGATCGCGGCGCTCGCCGTCTCCGCGGCACCCGCGTCTGCAGGGCTGTTGTCCTCGCCGCTCGGGGCGGTTGGAACTCCGTCGGGTGGCGAGGTCGTCTCGGGCTTCATCATGAGTGACGGCCGCATCTGCAACCCCCGCTGGGGCTGCTGAGGCCGCTCGCCCCGCTCGGCTCCGGTCGGGCGGGGCAGACTTGCGCGCGGCACACGCAGACACCGCGGGGCCAACCTCCGGGGATGCCCCTGAGCGGCCACTCGCCGAGGGCCCATGCTGGCCTAGGAGGCTTTGCGATTTCAACGCAGAGCGATATCCTCGAGCGAGATGTTCCGGGCGTTGTACCGGCAGATCGTCCGATTCCTTGACTGGATCAACCGTAGCGGATCCGGGTCAAGCGCATCCGCGGCGGTAGGGAAGCCGAGAACCACCGCCGGGACATCGAGGATCGCTACCCCGGCAGCGGCTCGGACCGCTGGGGCCCCTAAAGGGCGGGGGCTTACGCCGCGAGTGGCGCGGATCTGGCGCGGGCGTTCATGCTCGCCTCGCCGGGCAATCGGCCGTCCTGGACGGAACCCTGCTCCAACCACGGCAAGCACACACGTCGCACGACCGCGCGTAACCCAGACACCGCTCACGCGTTCTACTAACGTGGGCGCGCCGCGAGGACGAGCGGCCATCAAACAGATCGCCGTCCATTACGAGCAGACGAGGGGTCTGGTCAGCTCGGGACGCCGGGGTCGCTGGGCGCGCCCACCTATTTGGCGAGAGGAAACAGTTGCGCGGTCACTCGGCATTCGCCCTGAAAAAGGCTTGTTCATGCGGTTGTGCGGCCATCGCGCACCACGATCGGCGTCTGGTAGTAGCGCCTCACACTGACGAGGCAGTACCGAGTCAGCGCTTGCGCTTGCCGCCCGTCCGGCTCCAGTGGTCAGCATCTTCCCGATCGTCCCCGTAGAGCGACGAACTCCAGCGTGTCGTGGCATCCGCGCCGAAGCCGATGGTGTACGCAGTACCGAACACGAGCGCCGCGACGACGACGACTCCGAGGCCGACCTGCCAGTCCGCGACGATGCCAACGAGCACCGAGGCGATGATGACCGCTGCGAAGACGATCCGCCTGAGCATTGTCTCAAGTATCCCGTGATGAGCCCACCCGGACAAGGCGGCAACCCCGGTCTCCCTCGCATGTGCTCGGGCGTGAGCGTGCGGTGCGTGCACCCATGTCGGTCAGGTCTGTCACACCACCTATCCATCGCGGGAATACGCAGCCCTCTCCGGTGTCCTAGGGAGCATGGACATCAACGAAGGGGGAGTCATGACCGGTAAGAATGAGCAGAGCGAGCAGGAAGAGCTTCGCGCAGCGACGGCCATCCTGATCCGCGCAATCATCCTCGCCGCCATCGTCGCGCTCGTCGTTTCGGCAGCGCCCGTCGCCTCGGCGGGTACCTCGAAGGCTAAGGCTCCGCGGTTCGAGCGTGCGGAGCGGGCCACCGCGTTCGTATGGGAGGCCGAACTGTCACCCGTCGTGACGATCGGCGCGGGGAAAGATCGAGGGTAGGCCGACAACCAGCCATTCGATGATCGTTCGAAGGTCAAGGTCGAGTGGGAGTGACCGATCGGCTACTTCAGCTGGAGAATGCCGAGCGCGTTCTTGTGTGGATCCACGATCCACGCCGCGAGAGCGAAGCCGAGGTCGGCGACTCCGTCCGTGGTCTTGAGACCGGGCATGTCGTACTCCTGAATGACCACGCCTCGCGAGCGCAGTTCCGCGAGCTCGGCGTCGAGGTCGGGCACGAACCAGCCGGCCTGAGTCTGCTCGTCCGAGGTGCCCACCGTGCTCTTGGTCACGGCGATCGACGACTGTCCGCCGCACCTGAAGGTGATGGCCTCCTCGTTTTCGTCGAGGATCTCGAGTCCCAGCTGGTCGTGGTAGAAGGCCTTCGTCTCGGCCAGATCGAGGGAAAGCAGCACGACGTGAACCGGGTGCTCACCGAGCATTCGTCCTCCTCAGGTTGCGGTTGCGCCAATCCTATGAGGCAACGGCGGGATCGACGCCGTCATTTGATTGTTTGCGACTCGTAAGGATTCGAGACGTGCGCGCCCGTCGGCGATGCGTTCCGCGTCTATACAGCAGGAGGCGCGCGCCCCGAGGGTCTGCGACCAGTCTTCGAGCACGACGTCGACCTCGAGCGCCCGGGCAGGCAGCTGAGGTGACTGGTCGCGGGGCGCGCCCCCGTTTCGCTTCGAGCCGCGCGAGTGACCTCTTCGAATCCTGCGAACATACGTTCGTGACCTCGCATGGCGCCGCCCTCACTCGCTACCGCCGCGCCATCGAAACCCAGTCGATCGTCCTCGCCGAGCTCGCGGCACGCGAGATGGGCCACGTCCCGCTCGGCGACGCGCTCGCGCTCGTGCTCCTGTACGCGACCGCCGGCTCGCCGAAGGCCGAGCCGGCGGCGGTGCGATGGCTCGCGCGGCTTGCTCTGGAGCGTCCGGGAACGACGATCGGGGAGCTCCAACTCGCCGCGGCCGCGCTTGGGCAGCTGGAGGAACGGCCGAAGACGGCGGCTCGAATGCTGCTCGAGCTCACGACGTAGGTCAGGCGCTCGCTTTGTCGAGAAGCTGAAGCAGCTCGTGAGCCGCGAGTTCGACCTGCTTGTGGCGCCACTCGGCGGCTCGGTAGACGCAGGCGATCAGACCGCTGCGATGAACCCGGCGGAAGTCGCCGTAGACAAATGCGTACCTGGCCTTCGTGTCGTCGGAAGCCCCTGCTGTCAGGCCAAGGTGCCACTCGCCGTACTCGTCCCACGAGTGCTTCTCCAGGAAGTCGTTCTCGTCGGCGGCGCTGGGCTGAACGTCTCCCCAGTCACTGTCGAGGACGTACTGGCGAGCCGCGATGGCTCGACGAGCGCGCTGCACGGCACGATCGTTGACCGCGTAGGAGGCCATGATCCATTCTGACGAATCGTCAGCGCCACCTGCGCACCCCTACCGCAAGAGCCTACGGCGAGGCTCTCCACTTCGCCCGCCACTCTGGTGGCTCCCAGCCCTCGCCGAAGTAGATCGACTCACGCGCGATCTTCTCGCCGCCAAACTCGAGGATGCTGACCCCGAAGTTCCATGGACCCTCGTCGTAGCGGACCGAGAGCTCCACGACCCACAGGTCATCTCGGCCTCGTACTTCCCGGATCTCGAACGACGTCGACGCCGGATAGGTGCTTCGCCATTCGCGGAAGTTCTCGACTCCGATGAAGCGCTCGCCGGACTGAGGGAACTCGAGCACAGCATCCTCGTGGTACATCTCGTGCGCGAGCTCCGGATCGCTGCCGGAATGCTCGAGGTTCTGCAAGAGCATCGCCCTGACCGTCGCTTCATCCAAGTGGCGCTACCTGCCGGTGCAGTTGCTCTTCGCCCAGGCCTCGATCTCAGCGCTCGCGGCGGTGAGCTTCGTGTCGTCCAGCTTCTCCGCTGCTTCCGCCAGCTTCTGCAGCGTCTCGGGGTCGGGCTGTCCCGCCGGACGACAGATCGATGTCCCCGAGCACCTCGGCATAGGTCGCGAACGCCGCGGCGACGGTCTTGAAGGCGTCGCGGATCTCCTCCGGCACCTCGTCGGCGAACTCCTCGTACGCCTTCGCGGTCGCCTCCAGGTCGGGTCCGCCGCTGCCGGTCGTGGCCGACCCGAGCGCCTCGGAGAACTTCACGGACAACTCGGTCAGCTTCGTGCAGCCCTCGAGCGACGCGTCGTCTCGGTGTCGGTCGTGTCGGTGCCGCTCGTGTCGGTGGCATCGGTCGTGTCGGTGGCGTCGGTACCTGCAGCAGTGGCGTCGGTCTCGATCGTCACCGTCGAGCCGCCTTCGCTGTCCGAGCCGCCGCATCCCGCTGCCACGAGCAGTAGCGCTGCGACCGACGCAGCGATCACCATGATCCGCACGATTCGCCTCTCTTCCGAGCGCTCCGGACGGGAGCGGCTCCATTGCCTGACCGACAGACCCTACACCGGCTGTCGGTTTCGCTTCCAGGCCGCGGTGCCGAAGAGCCCGACGGCGAATGCGCCCAACGTGAAGAACGCGATGCGGTAGGCGCGCTCCCGGTCCTCCCAGCGCTGCTTCGTACGCGACCGCGTCGAAGTCGCGGCACGACGAAGGTCGCCCGTGCGCACAGAACCACGCCGCCTCCTGCGCGGAGAACTCGACGTCTCGCTTGTGCCGGTGGTCAATCGTCGCCACCAGCGCCACGACAAGTGCGGTCAGAGCGGCAGCGACCGCGAGTCGAACGAGCATGACCGCAGGATATGGAGTTGGCGTCCCCCAAGACTCCAATCACTCGATCGAGGGACTCGGCAGGTCCTATCCGCTCAAGCGGTAGGACCTACCGGCCGATAAAGGGAGCCAGAACGAGTTCCGTGGACCGTGCCGCAGCGTTCCACGTTGAGCCGTCTCACGGGCCGGCGGCGGCCAACACCACGGCCGCCGCCCACCCTCTTCTTACAAACCGTTTACGAGCCGCTCATCTCGTCGTCAACGGTGCGCGAAAGACTCTGCGTACGGCTCTCGTCTCCCACCTCCGGACGATCGGACTACCACTCCGGCTTGCGCCGGTGGCAGCGGTTCTCGTCCTGCTCGCCGTCGCTGCGCCTGCGGGTGCCGCGCCTTCCTGCGGGCGCCAGGTGATCGACGACTGGTTCGCCGACAGCCGCGTCGATCGCACCTATCCGCTCCACTGCTACGACGACGCGATCGGGCTTCTGCAGCCTGACGTCCGCGACTACTCGAATGCGGAGGAGGAGATCACGCGCGCGCTCCAGCGGCGTGGCCGGACCCCGTCGCCTCCACCCGCAACCACCGATCCTCCTCCCGACGACGGTCCGGGGGCGGTCGCCGGCCCCAGCGAGAAGCCGCCGAAGCCGCCGAAGAGACCGACGACGACGGTCGTGGATCACCCGGAGACCGAGAACCCACCCGTGGCGGCACCGCCGCTCGACGGTGCAAGCGCGAGCTCGGTGCCGATCCCGCTCCTCGTGCTCTCCGGCCTGGCGCTGCTGCTGATCGCGAGCGGCTCCGCGGGCTATTTCGTACGCAGGTCGCAGGGCCGAAACACCCCGCCCGGAACGTAAGGCTCAGCCGAGGTTGCGCGTGGTCGGGAAGAGATCCCAGGGACCGCCGTCGCGGCAGCGCGCAGCGTTCCAGTAGCCCGCGGGCGCCCACTTGCGCACGTAGTTGCGGGCCAGCGTCCCCAGATAGTCCGCTCGTTTCATGCTCAACCCGAGATTCCAGCCGAACACCGGCACCAGCTGCACCGCCATGCAGTTCGTCTGCGCCTCGTTGGCGACGCCGTAGGCGTGCAGTGTCTCGTGGATCACAGTGCTGAGCGCCCCGGCCCGGCGGGCATTCGGCTGCTTGGACGAGATCAGGCCCTGCAGGTCGGTGCAGATTCCGGGGGCCAGATGCAGCCAGCGAGGCTGGCGGCCGAGCCAGAATCCGAGGAGCTGCGAGTTGCCTCGCTCGGGCTCAGCCCCCTCGGCAGCCAGGACGGAGAGCCAGTCCGGGCGGTTCCAGCAGGCAAACGCGAGCTGGCGCGGGTAGCCGAGCCTCTTCATCGTGCGGTAGACGAGCTGGGTGAGCGTCGTGTGCTTGACCGACCGGCTGCCGTTGAAGACCGTCGAGCCCGGCAGCCTCGCTGCAGCGGCGATCGTCTTCGTCGAGACCGGCGCGTGCGGCTCCTTCACGACGGGCGGCGGTGCCGGAACCGGAGGCGGAGGCGGCGGCGTGGCCGCCTGCGCGAGCGAGAAGCTGAACGGGCCGGAGATGCGATCCGTCGGGGCCGGAGTGCCCGGATCCTGGCGCGCGAAGCTGAGCCACCAGTAGTACGTGCGGCCGGGTTGCAGCTGGGAGGTCGAGACGCGGCAGACCCACTTGTTGGCCTCGCCGAAAGGAAGGAGCGAGCTGGCGGAGCAGGAGCCAAGGTTGCGGCCCACCGGTACCCCCGCAGCGCCGATCGCCGGGCTGTCCGACACCCACACGGCGGACGAGCTGTCCTCGGCGTCCAGATAGACGACGAGATCGAGCGAGACCGGCGTCTGCACGAAGCCGGCGGAGCTCGCGGTCACCGGGAAGGTCTGTCCGTCAGGCCCGACCCCATAGCCGGCGTTCGCGCGGCCGGCCGCGAGCAGCGCCACCGCCGACAGCCAGGAAGCAAACGACGGTGCGTCGCGAGAGATGGGCGGCCGGCATCGGGGGAGTCAACCTAGCCCTCGTTCGTTCGACCGGTGTCACCCGAAGGGGTGAAGTGGAGCGCCAGATCAGCGAAGACGCACGCGGACGCGCCGGAAGGAGACGTGTGATTCGGCGTCGTGGTTCTGGAGCCCGACGTAGCCGATCATCCCGCGGGCGCCGTCGAAGTCGGTCACGCGCGTGCCGTTGAGGAGGACCGTGTAGTGCTGGCCGACGACTCGGATGAGGTAGCGGTTCCACTGCCCCACGGGCCGTGAGGCGAGTCGCGCCGCCGGCGCCGCGGCATAGATGCTTCCGGTTCGGTATTTGGGCCCGTTCGGGTCGCAGTCGTCGATCTGAATCTCGTAGCCCGAGCGGACGGCGTCGGCCGGGGTGCGCGGCCTGCCCGGGAAGCGAACGAAGACGCCCGAGTTGTCGCACCGGCGCGCGACCTTCCAGTCGACCTCGAGCTCGAAGTTGCGAAAGCGTCGCCGCTCGTACCAGAGCAGCCCCATGCCGCCGTCCGAGACAAGCGCTCCGTCCTGGACGCTGAACCCACCCGGGCCGGTCATCGTCCAGCCGGCCGTGGACCGGCCGTCGAAGAGGACGATCCAGTTCGGAGCCGCCGAGGGGGCCGCCGCGGCGACTGCTGCCGGGAGCCCGATCGCGAGCCCGGTCAGGAGCAGCGCGCACCACAGGCGGGAGCGTCGCGCTCGCGGCGCCCCCGCCCGTGCTCTCAGCTGCCGGTGCCTTCGTTCGTCCTACTTTCCTCGACGCTTCCGGATCTCCAGATTCGCCAGGTACTTGCGACTCTCCATGACGTGTTCGCCGAGCTGCGCGGGTTGCGCGCATCCCGGCCGGTGGACGGGCGGCGGGCTCGTCCTGCGGGGCGTCGTCGTGCTCGACGATGTAGTGGTGCTCGTCCGGATCCTTGAGCGCCGAGAAGAGTGCTTCGAGCGGGAAGTTGACGTCGCCCTGGTCGACGTACTGTCAACCGAAGTACGTCGGCTGGCCGACCTCGGTGCGGACTGCCGTCCTTGGCGTGGAAGAGCGGGAGCCGCTCGGCGGCCCATCTGAGCTCCATGACGTCGAAGATGCGGGATACCAGCGCTTCATCCCGGTCGAGCGTCCCACCTCCGTAGGCGCTCTGGTCCGCCGACCTACGATCCAGACGATGTCGAGCTCGAAGAAGACGAGATTCGGGTCCGTCTCCTCGAGCAGGATGTCGTAGATCGGCGTTCCGTCGACGAGCGTGAAGTCCGGCGGATGGTTGTGGAAGTAGAACCGCAACCCCGCGCGCGGGCCTCGGCTCCCCAGCCGTTGTAGACGCCTCCGCAGCGCCCGTAGGCGTCGGGCGTCTGGCGCTCCGCCGCCGGGAAGAGCTGGTCGGGCTCGCTCGCAGGCCGACGTAGCGGAGGCCGAGCGTCTCGGCGTCGTCGACACTGCTCGAGGTTGTCGCGGAACTGCGTGACGCCAGGTGGCTGCCGACGCCCTGAGCACGTGGCTGCCCTCGCAGGCTCGAATGTTCTCGTGCTGGAATCTCGCCAGCGCCTTGAGCGTCCGCCGCGGTCCGGCGTCGTACGTGCCGCCGATCTCCATCTCCGTGTACCCGACGTCCGCGAGCATCCTCGAACGTGCCGGGCAGTCGAGCCGAGCGTCCGCGAGCAGGTCGCGCAACGGTGAACAGCTGGATGCCGATCCTGTCCTGCGGCAGGTCGCCGGTGCGGCCGATCCAAGGTCGTCCTTGCGTGGCCGCGGTCGTCGTCGCTCGGCCACGGCCGCGAGCGGGCCGAGCGCCCCACCGCGGCGACGCCACCGGTCGCGCCGACGAACCGGCCGCCGTGCCGAGCTGGTCGTCCCTCCATCTGACTTCCTTCGTGAGCGAGGGGCGCCGCGAGACGGCGTCCCCTCTGTCTCCGACCTACGGGCTCGTGTTCTTACGTACGAGAACTTGACCAGCTGGGCGTCGGCATTGGCGTTGAAGAAGCCGTCGCCGTAGCCGAGCACGTAGAAGTTGCCGTCGGGCCCGAACATCGTGTCCATCGGGCTGTCGCACAGGAACGGCCGCTCGGGCGTGCTCGGGATCTGATCCGCCCCGCAGTTCAGGACGTTGTTGAGCTTGAATACGCGCCCCTTCGAGTCGAGTCGCACCTCCCTGAGGTAGTCCCGTGTGAACTCGCTGAAGATGAATGCCCCGTCGAAGTACTCCGGGAACTTCCCCTCCGACCTCAGCTTGCGGTCGAAGTCGTACGGCGCCGCTCCGTGCGGGCCGACGCCTCCGCCCGGGCCGAGCTCCGGGAAGAGCTGTGGGCAGGTCGGGCTCGTATCGAGCCCGGTGGCCGGATCGATCGGCCCGTTGTAGTAGTCGAAGCAAGGAGTGCCGAGCGGGGCCGTCAGGGGCGGCGCCGGCGGCGTGTTGTTGTCGTTGAACGAGTACCAGATCTCGGGCTGGGTCACCGGCGGCGTTTCGGTCAGGCCGGTGTTCAGCCGCGAGGTGTTCTCCGGACCGTGCCTGCGGTTGCCGCACGAGTACGGGCGCGGAGGATCGTCGAGCGGCGTCGACGAGACGAAGTTCCAGCGGTAGTACGGCAGGTCGGGCGAGTAGCAGAGCGGCCAGCCGTAGTTCGCCGGCTTGCGCACGATCATCACCCGGCCGGTGCCCGCAGGCCCGCGGAACACCTGCGGCACGCGCGAGTCCGGCGAGTAGTCGGTGATGTACGCGTTGTCGTCCTCGTCCAGGTTGATCCGGAACGGATTCCGGAAGCCCATCGCGTAGATCTCGGGCCGCGTCTTGTCGGCCTTGTCCTCCCGCTCGTCGAACAGGTTCCCCTTCGGGACCGAGTAGCTCCCGTCCTCGTTCACCTTGATCCGCAGGATCTTGCCGCGGAGGTCGTTCGTGTTCAGCGCCGACCGCCGAGCGTCGACGAGCGGCGCGTTGAGGAGCCCGCCCGGCTGCGTGGTCGCAACCGTGACCGTCGGCGTCGTGCCCGTCAGGCCCGAGCCGTCCGCGGTCATCTCCGGCACGTCCTGCTGGCGGAAGTCCACGGTCCGCACGTTCTGGTTGTTGCCCGTCACGGTGACGTCGTCGAGGTTGTCGAGCGCCTCGAGCGCCGCCTCCACCGCGGCGTTGTTCGCCGCTGCGTTGCCGGGGGTGAATGTGATCGGGGCCGTCGTCTGCCCGTTGAACGTGAGCGTGAAGGTGCCGCCGGTGGCATTCGCCGTCGTCACCGTCTGGATCTCGTTCGTCGGCCCGTCGTTGTGCGGCGAGAAGCCGCCCGAGTTGCCGCCGCCGGCGGGAGTGTCGTCGCCGGTCACGAGCCAGAGGTTGTTCTTCGAGTCGAAGACGATGTCGCCCGCGACGTGGCAGCAGGCGCCGCGGTTCACGGGCACCTTGAGGATCTTCTGCTCCGACGCCCGGTCGAGATGCGGCGTCGGGGTCTCGACCAGCTTGAACCGGCTCAGCTGGAAGTAGCCGAGCCACGGGTCCCAGACATCCGGTGTGGCGCCGAAGGTCGGCGCGTTGCCGGCCGGAGTCTCCGTCGGGAACGGCGCCTCCATGATCGCCGGCGAGTAGTAGAGGTACACCCACCGGTTCTGCTCGAAGTTCTTGTCGATCGCAGGCCCGTACAGGCCGTCCTCACTGTTGTTGTAGACGAGGAACTCCGCGAGGATCGTGTGCGTCGTGCCGTCTGCGGAGTGCAGCCACAGCTGCGCGTTCTGGATGTTCTTCGGCGGGGCCGGCTGCCCGGGCAGCAAGCCCGTTCCGCGCGTCGTCTGCAGCACGCGTCCGTCCTCGAGGACGTCGAAGCCGATCGGCTCGCCCACGTGGTTGACGTCCGGCGGGCCGTTCCGGACCTGGTTCTCCGCGATCACGGTCATCTTGAAGTTCGCGAGGACCGTGGCGCCGCAGTCTCCGTCCTCCTCGCCCGCGGCCCACTCGATGCCGCCGAGGAGATGATCGCGGAGGGTGCCGGACGAGAAGGCACCGGCAACCCCGCCGCGGCCCGTGTACCAGGCCCGGCCGCCCTGGAAGTCCTGGCACCAGGCGATCGGATGGTCGAAGCCCATCGTCCCGCCGGCGAAGGTGCTCTCGTCGACGGTGGCGAGCACGTGCTGGAAGCCGCGGACGTTCTTCGCGAAGCTGTACCAGCGGTCTGTTCGCTCCCAGTACTCCGGCAAGTCCTCGGAGGATGGGTGCACGCGGTCGGCGACCTTGACCGTCGCTTCCTCCGCTCCCGAGAGTCCGCTCGACCGCGTCCCGAGGGCGTCGGTCAGGAACTGCCAGCCGGGCTCCGCCTCGATCGCGGCATGAACGCCGACGAAACCGCCGCCGGCTTTGACGTAGGCCTCGAAGGCGCTCTGCTGAGCGTCGTCGAGCACCTCGCCCGAGTTGTTGAGGAACACCACGGCGCGGTACCGCGCCAGGTTGGTTGCGGTGAACCGCGATGCGTCCGCGGTCACGGTTACCTGAAAGTCGTGACGGCGACCGAGATCGCGAATCGCGTCGATCCCGCTTGGCGTGCCTGCGTTGGGCGCGCCTGCAGTCTTGGTGAACACGAGCACGCGGTAGTCCGGGTGGGACTGGCCACGCGAGTCTGTTGCCGCGCCGGCAGCCGGCAGCGCCAACGCCAAACCGGCTAGGCCTACACAGGCCAAGCGCCTTCCGTTCTTCATGCTCCCTCCCCTCCAAGAGCGTTCGGCGAAGCTCGGCATCCGGCCCAAACATCAGCCTTGTCGGGGTTCGCCGCTATCTGGGCGACCATGAAACGCGGAGACCATGACACATCTTTTGTCGGATGGCAAATGAAGTGTGTCGCAATGCAAGCGAAGTTTGTCGGCCGCCGACCGATGACGGCAGGTCGGCAAGAGAAGCGAGGGACGTTTGCTCCCTCGCCCTGGCGGAATAGGAGTCAGCAGAGCCGCAAGGCGGTTGCGTTCGGACAAGCCCCCTTTCCCAAGGGCATACGCCTAGGCCGCTGGGCGTACAGGCTGATTCTCCGACTCTGTGGCGCCTTGCGGCTCGACTCTGCCGCGCGTCAGTCGTCGAGCTCTTCGCCTGCGTCGACCTTGCCGAGCCACTCGACCGCGGCGTCTCGCGAGTAGAAGATCCGGCCGAGAACGTCTGTCGTGACGAGCGTCTGGCCCATGCGCGCCAGACCAAACGCGAACGCGTTGGGCACGACCACCGCGACCGGCCCGAAACCGTGCTTCTCGTCCAGGCTGCTGACGAGGTCGCTGATGTCTCTGATGTCCGCCGGCGTGAGCCCGCTGAAGTCGAGCTCCGAGTGGTCGTTGAGGAGGGACGAGCCGGACCGGAAACGCCCATCGGAGACGATCTCGTTCAGGAACCGCCTGATGTCGTCGCGATTCGCTCGACCGGCCGTCTTCACGACGACGTCTGCTTCGGCATCGAAATCGATTTCGTAGTCCATGCCTCTCCCTCGTGACCCCGGCGGAAGGGTAACCCCAAAGCCAACGTGGACGGCACGGGTCGGATACCTTCGGCCCCGTGGGTCGCTCGAGGGCTAGCGGTACTGGCGCTCGTCCTCTTCCTCGTGGGCGCAGCGCTCCTCGGGCTGGTGGATGCGATTGCGGGGGATGACTGGCCGGGCTGGGACGAGGGTTGGGCGCTCGTCACCTTCCCGCTCGGCGTGCCGCTCGCGCTGTACGTGGGTGCGGGCATCGCGCGAGCTGAGAGGCCGACGCGCGTTGCGACGATCGGCACGCTCGCGGTGTGGCTCTGGGGGGCAGCGGTCTTCGTGACCTGGATGGTCGTCGGAGACTGAGCGGGCGCGCCCAGCAGGAGCTGCGGCACTCCCACAATGCGATCGAGACCTCGAGTGCCGAGCCGTTTCGCAGGGCAGCTCGGGCGGCACGGTCGCAGGGCGCGCCCATCCTCAGAGTACGCCCGCCTCGCGACGCGACGAGTCCCCCTTTTGGGTACCCCGACGTGACCCTCGAACGGGGGACGAATGCTCGGTCGAGCTCTCTGATACTCCCAGGGTGAGCCCTGCGGCGCTCCCCAACCGACTCCTCGTTCTCCTTTCCGCCCTCCTCTTCGCGGGCGTCTTCACGGCGCTCGTGCTCTTCGAGCGGCCGGGCCTGGGAATCGGCCACTTCTTCTACGTCGCGATCGCCCTGCTCGCGCTCGCGATCGGGCCGTGGTACGGAGCCGCCGGCGGCGTTGTCGCGACCGGCCTGTTCTCGCTCGCCGTCACCCTCAATCACGACGTGCCGACCTACGAGCTCGTCACGGTGTCCACGCCGATCCGGCTCGTCACCTACGTCTCGATCGGCGCGCTCCTCGGCTGGTTCGCCTCCCACTACAAGACGGCTCTCGCGGAGCTGCAGGTGCTCGCGGAGCGAGACTGGCTCACCGGGCTGCCGAGCATGCGCGGATTCGAAAAGGCGATCGACGGCCGGCTCGCAACGGGTAAGCCGTTCGGGCTCGTGCTGGCGAGCGTCGACGGCTTCGAGCAGATGACCGGCCGCAGCGGCACCGCCGCCGACGACGCGCTACGAGGAGTCGCCGAGGCGCTCGGGACCGCCCTGTTCCCTGAGGACGACATCGCCCGCATCGGCGGCGCCGAGTTCGCGATTCTGTGCACCGCCGACTCCGTGCTGGACGCGTCTCGCTACGCGAACCGGCTCGAGCAGGCCGTTGCTCACGCGCCGCATCCGGTCACCGTCGGCTGGGCCGGAAGCCCCAGCGAAGGCCGGAACGCTCTCTCGCTCTACCGGGCCGCCGACGAGCGGCTCTATGCACGCCGCCTCCTCCGGACGCCACGGCAAGGACCGGCCGGACTGACCAGTACCGCGCCTGTCGAGCCCGACTACCAGGCAGCGGGCGTCGGCAGCGTCAGCTCGAAGACCGAGCCGCTCGAAGCCGCCGGGCGATAGCTGACCTCACCACTGTGTGCGCGGGCGTACGAACGCGCAATCGCAAGCCCGAGGCCGGTTCCCGGCACGCTTGAAGCGCTGGCTGCGCTGCGCGCAAACCGGTCGAACAGAAGCGGCACGAACTCGGCCGGAACACCCGGCCCGTGATCCTGCACCGTCACGCGGAGGAGCTCGCCCACCTGCGAGGCGCTCACCATCACGGGCGGTGCGCCGTAACGGCAGGCATTCGCGATCAGGTTCGTGACGATCCGGTCGAGTGCGTGCCCGTCGACCTCGACCTCGAGCTCGGGGTCGGCGTCGATTCCGATCGGAACGGACTCGAGCGGGGACGCCGCGTGGACGATCTCTTCCAGCCGCTCGCGAACCCGCACGCGCTGCGGCTTGATCACGACGGCTTCCGCGTCGAGACGCGAGAGGTCGAGCAGCTGTTCCACGAGCGTTCGCAGACGGCGGATCTGCTGGGTCAGCGAGATCTCGAGCTCCGCGATCTGGTCCGGCGGTGAGCTGATGCTTCCGCTCGGCGAGCGTCTCGGAGAGGCCGTAGATCGCGCCGACCGGTGAGCGGAGCTCATGGGCGGCGAGACTCACGAACTGACTCTTCAGCTCGTCGATGCGCTCGAGCGACTCACGAGCCGCGCGCTCCTGCGTGAACAGCCGCGCGCGATCGAGCGCGAGGCTCATCAGCGACCCCAGCGCCGTGAGGAGCTTGCGTTCCTCCGCGCCGAAGAACGGCGCGAAGGTGCTCGTCCGGACGATCAGCGTCCCGAACGGAAACTCCAGCCGTCTCACGTCGCCGGTCGACGCCTCGTCCACCGAGCCGTGCTCGGCGATTCGCGATCCGTCGACCGCATCGAGCGCGATGCCGCGCGCGCCGACCATGCGGGCCATCGACGGCAACACTCGTTCGGCGACGTCCTGCTCATTCGTCGCCGACATCAACTCACCGATCGCGAGTTGCATCTGCCGCTGCTCGGGCCGCCGCCAGAGGAGTCGGAGCCCGTTGGGCGGCGCGAAACCGAGCATGAACGCGACCGCGCTCAACGTGGCGACAAGCCCCGTCACGAGCGCGAGCACCGAGTCGTCGTCGCCGCCCGCCGCGGCGAGCACGAGGGCGGCGGTGATCGCAGTCGCAGCGACCGCGAGCATCTCCATCCGCCGGCGCGCGACGGATGCCTCCGAACGGCCCGCGCGCCACAGGCGCACCGACACGATCAGCAGCAGCACCGACCAGTGAATGATGAAGACGACGACGTACGCGGTGAACCACCACGGCCACGAGTCGTCCCTCCCAGGCAGGTGAGGCAGGACAAAGGTTGCGGCGACCAGTCCGGTGGTGAGCGCATCGACGAACGGGGCGAGCGGGCGCTTCGTCGACTCGAACGCCACCGCGAAGCGATAGAGGAGATACGGGAAGAGCACCAGGAACGCGAGGTCCAACCGCTGGAGCGCATTCTCGGCGAAGCCCTGCGGCTCGTCCGGCAGCAACTTGCCGACGACGATCACCGCCGCGAGCGTCACGAACGCGAGCGCAGCCCAGAGCGCTGTCGGCGCTCGTTCCGTACTCCACTGCCGAACGCAAACGACTGCGATCGCTGCGAACAGCACGAGGTTGAGGATCCCGACGAGCTCGACCGCTTGTCGCACTTCGCGTTCCTCCTGGGCGCGCTGATCCTACTGCGCGCACAGGAATGCGACAATGGCGCGCCGAGTCCTGCTGTCAGCTGTCAGTCGGCTGCGGCCGCCCGGGCGTAGATCGCGGCGAGCGCGAGGATGATCAGGCCGTAGAGGATCTGCCGCACCGCCTGTGACGCGTTCAGGATCGTGAGCAGCGAGTCGAGCACCGTCAGGATCAGCGCCCCGAGGATCGTGCCGGCGTACCCGCCGACGCCTCCGAAGATCGAGGTTCCCGCCGATCACCACCGCCGCCACCGACGGACAGCAGGAACGGTGTCGCGATCCCCAGGTCGGCCGCGTCGTTGAAGCCCGACGAGGAGGATCCCGGCGGCCGCGCTGAGCGCGCCGCAGAGTGCGTAGACCGCCAGCAGGACCTGCCAGGTCCGAACGCCGGCGAGCCGGCAGGCGGTGGCGTTGTCGCCGACCGCGTAGATCAGCCGGCCGAAGCCGCTGTAGCGAAGGCCGAGGATGATCAGGGCCGAGATCGGCACCCACACGAGCAGGCCGTACGGGACGTAGGTGAAGAAGCGCTCCGACCCGAGCTTCGTGACGAGGTCAGGTGCGGCCGCGAGAAAACGCGTCTGGGCGTAGATCGTCAGCGCCCCGAGCGTCACCGTGCTCACCCCGAGCGTCATGATCAGCGGGTTGACGCGGAAGATCGCGACCCCGATCCCGTTCACGATCCCGATCGCGAGGCCGGCGACAAGAGCGACCGCGATCGCCTTCGCGGCTCCGTCGGTCGCAAAGCTCGAGATCATGAACGCCCCGGTCGTCGCCGTCGTCGCGACCGAGAGGTCGACGCCGCCGGTCAGCATCACGAGCGTCTGCCCGGCCGCCATCAGGCCGAGGATCGCCGCGTAGAGGAACGTCGTCGAGACCTGCTTCGGCGTCAGGAACGCCTCGCTCGACTGCACCCGGTTGACGATGTCCGTGGCGACGAAGAGGCCGACGAACACGAGCGTGAGGACGAAGACCGGGTTGTCGGCAAAGAGCCGTCGCAGGTCGCGCCCGCGCGTCGCCGTCTCGACCGCCTGCGGCGCCGAGGTCATGGATGCTTCCCGCGCTGCCGGAGGGCGAGGCCGCCGATCATCACGACGAGGACGATCAGCGTGCCCTGGATCACCTGCGCCCAGTTCTGGTCGACGCCCTTGAGGATCATGATCGACTTGACGAGGGTGAGCACGAACGCGGCGGCGATCGGCCCGATCAGGCCGCCGACGCCGCCGACGAGCGCGACGCCGCCGAGCACGACCGCGGCGACGCTGTTCAGCGTGTAGTACTGGCCCGAGAGGGCGTCGCCGATCCCGGAGGTCGCCGTCAGCGCGAGGCCGCCCATCCCGGCGAGTGCCGCCCCGAGCGCATAGGCGCCGATTCGCGTCCGGGCGACCGAGATCCCCGGAGAGGAACGACGCGTTGCGGCTCGAGCCGATGGCGTAGAGGGCGAGGCCGGGCTTGCGCCACCGAAATGGAACCCAGGCGAGCACCACGACGGCGGCGATGATCACGAGCCCGGTCGGGAGCCAGGGCGTGAACGTGTAGCCGACCGCCAGCTTCGTGAACTCGAGCGGCGCGCCGCCGCCCGGGATCTGCATCACGGCGAGCGCCGCGCCGCCCCAGACGAAGAGCATCGCGAGCGTGACGATGATGTCCGCGACCCGGGTGACCGTGATGATCAGGCCGGTCAGCGCGCCGGCCAGCGCAGGCGCCGAGCACGAGCACCACCGCGATCAGGATCGACTCCCGGAACGAGACCGCCTGTACCGGAGGTGGCGTCGAACATGTACTTCGCCGACAGGACGTTGATCAGGCTCATCATCGAGCCGACCGACAGGTCGATCCCGCCCGAGATGATCACGACCGCCTGCGCCATCGCCACGAAGGCGAACGGGAGCGCATCGATCGCCAGCGACTGGACGTCGAACGTGCCCCACTGGGCCGGCACGGTGCTCCAGTAGACGATCAGGCCGAGGAGGAGCACGTAGACGCCGGCCGTCCACGCGTGGCGGCGCGCGAGCGCGCCCCCAGTGGATGCCGCGGCCGCTCCGGGGCTGCGACGGTGCTCACGCGCCTCATGCGTTCGCGCTCGAGCCCGTGCATCGCCTTCAGCAGCGTCGCCTCGTCCGCGCCGGCCGCGTCGAGCTCGGCGGTCACGCGGCCGCCGTACAGGCAGACGACGCGGTCGCAGACGAGCGGGATCTCGGCCAGCTCGCTCGTGAACAGCAGCACGGCGGCGCCGTCGCCGGCGAGCTGCCGGAGGAGCGCGTAGATCTGGCGC
This sequence comes from uncultured Gaiellaceae bacterium, assembly GCA_963847255.1. GTDB lineage: Bacteria > Actinomycetota > Thermoleophilia > Gaiellales > Gaiellaceae > Gaiellasilicea. The sequence goes on along the minus strand of CAWJYW010000008.1, from coordinate 245,157 downwards.
TTCGTGCCGACGTCGATCCCGCGCGTCGGATCGAAGCAGAGGAGCGTCTGGAACCCGTTCGCGAGCCAGCGCGCGATCGTGACCTTCTGCTGGTTGCCGCCCGAGAGCCGGCTGACCTGGCGCTGCGCACGCGTGTCGATCGAGAGCGCCTCGATCGCCGCGCCGACCCGCCGCCGCTCGGCCCGCATGCCGACGGGACCCCACCGGGCCGGGTTGTTGAAGCGCGGCACCGCGATGTTCTCCGCGACCGATCGCTGCGGCAGCAGCGCCTGCAGGCGGTCGGCGGGGATGAGCACGACGCCGGCCCGGATGGCGTCGTACGGATGCCGCGCGCGCAGGGCCTTGCCCCGCACGAGCACGTCTCCCGTCGGTCGGACGTCGCTGTCCGGAGAGCACGGCGAAGAGCTCGTCCTGGCCCTGTGCCTCGAGCGCCGCGATCCCGAGGATCTCGCCGGGCCGCAGCTCGAACGAGACGTCGGTGAGCGTCTCGCCGACCCGCAGGCCGCTGACCTCGAGCGCCGTCGGCCCCTCGGCTGCGAGCTCGATCCGCTCCCGCTGGCGGTGTCGCCTCGGCGGCCCCGGCCGCGTGTGCGACCTCCGCGCCGAGCATGAACTCGACGATCTTCTCCTCGCCCCCTTCGCTGGGCACGAGCGTGCCGACGTCGCCGCCGTCGCGGAGGACGGTCGCGCGATCGCAGTGTGCGATCACCTCGCGCAGGCGGTGCGTGATGAACAGGGACGAGCGCCCGCGCTCCTTCTGAGCCTGCATCACCGTGAAGACCCGCTCGGCGAGATCCGAAGGCAGCGCGGCCGTGATCTCGTCGAGGATCAGGAGCTGCGGATCGCGCGCGAGCGCGCGCGCGAGGTCGAGCATCCGCTGCATCGGCAGCGGCACGTCCAGCACCTGCTCGGTGAAGTCGATCGTCGAGATCGAGGTCGCGCAGGTGCCGTCGCACTGCCTCGACGGGCGTGCCGGTGAGCCGAAGGTTCTGCGCGACGGTCAGGTCGGGCACGAGCGCGGGATCCTGGAAGACGGGCGCCAGTCCGATGCGCGCCGCCTGCGCAGGTGACGAGACACGTGTCTCGGTGCCGTTCACGAGGATCGTGCCGGCGTCCGGCCGGATCACGCCGGTCAGCACCTTGACGAGCGTGCTCTTGCCCGCACCGTTCGCACCGAGCAGGGCGTGGATCTCGCCCGGCTCGACGACGAGCGTCGCAGATCGAAGCGCGACCACCGGGCCGTAGCGCTTCGACACCTCGCGTGCGGCCAGAAGGCTCATCGGCGCATTCTGAGGGGAGAGGCGCCGGCCCGGCGCCCCTCCCCTCGTGGTCTCGCCTACGGCCCCTTGCAGCCGGTGAGCTGCGCGGCCGTGTACGTCGTCCACGGCTTGACGAACAGCTGCGAGCTGTACGTCGGCGGCCGCTTCTTCGAGTAGTACGACTTGATCGTCTTCGCCGAGGTCTTCATGTCCCAGACCTGCGGTGTCAGCTTGACCCACTTCTGCACGGTTCCGCCGTCGAGCACCCGAATCGCGACTGCGGCGCCGACGCCGCCGATCGTCGCCGGGTTCGTGACCGCGCTGCCCTGGAACTTCGGGTTCAGGGCGATCAGCTGGCGGAGGAACTCGTTGTTGTCAGCGCCGACGACGGGCACGTACGGCTTGCCGGCCGTCTTGAACGCGTTGACGACCGTGTAGTCGATCCCCGACGTCCAGACGCCGTCGACCTGCACGCCGGAGTTGAGGATGTCCAGCATCTGCTTGCCGCCCGGCGCGAACGACCAGCCGGTGAACGTCTGCTTGACGACCTTGATCCCCGGATACTTCTTCAGCGCCTGCTGGAAGCCCGTGTGGCGGTCGGTGTCGGCCGGGACGCCGGCGATGCCGCGCATCTCGACGACGTTGCCCTTGCCGCCGAGCTTCTTGAACAGCCACTCGGCGCCGAGCCGGCCGTACGCGACCTGGTCGTTCGTCACGTTGTAGGCCTGCGGAGCGGTGATGCGCTGGTCGACGGAGACGATCTTCACCCCGCGTGCAGCCGCCTGTGCGACGACCGAGTTGAGCGCACTCGCGCTCGACGGGTTGATGATGATCGCGTTCGCGCCCGCCGAGATCAGGTTGCGGATGTCAGCGATCTGCTCCGCCGGGCCGCCGTTGCGGTTGGCGACGATGACCTTCGAGACCTTGCCACTCGCGAGTGCCTGCGCCTTGACCGCGCAGATCATCTCCTCGCGCCAGCCGTTGCCGACGAGCGTGTTGCTCACGCCGAGGACGTACTGCCCCGGCGCCGCCGGCTTTGCGCTGGCGGTACTCACGATCCCCATGACCGCGATCGCTCCCACGGTCACGAGTGCTACGAGCGGTGCGCCGATGCGCCCGCGAATCCTCTGAAACGTCATGCGATTCCTCCCTCTCCTGGAGACTGCGAACCGGGGTCTACGACGATTGACGCGTCGTACAATCGCGGCTGCGCCACTGCGCGCGACCCTACAGGGTCTTTTGCCGGTTTTCAAGAGAAGTCTTGTCGATCTCGGCAGATGTGCCTACAATCGGCGCGGAAGTGGCCACGCGTGCCCGCAAGCAGCCTTCGACGACGCGACCGCCGGCGGCCGGCGCGGCCCCGCCGGATGGGCTCGTGGCGGTGCTCGACCACGTTCGCGCCCACGGCGAGTCGTCCCGCGCCCGGCTCGTGGAGGCGACCGGGCTCGGCCGGTCGGTCGTCACGCAGCACGTCGACTCGCTGCTCGCCTATGGCCTGATCGCCGAGGATGGGCTCGGCCCTTCGACCGGAGGTCGCGCGCCCCGGCTGCTTCGCTTCCGCGCCGACGCGGGCTACCTTCTCGTCGCCGACCTCGGCGCGACGAGCACCGACGTCGCGCTCGCCGACCTGTCGGGCGAGGTGCTCGTCCACCGCGCCGAGCCGTCCGACATCGCGGCCGGGCCGGACGCTGTCCTGACGCGCGTCGAGCGCCTCTTCGACAAGTGCGTGAAGGAAGCCGGCGCCGTCACCGGGAGCCTCTGGGGGATCGGGATCGGCGTTCCGGGACCCGTCGAGTTCGGGTCGGGGCGTCCGATCTCGCCGCCGATCATGCCCGGCTGGGACGGCTACCGGGTGCGCGAGCGCTTCGCGGCTCGCAACGTGCCCGTCTGGGTCGACAACGACGTGAACGTGATGGCGCTCGGCGAGCTCAAGGCCGGCTGCGGCCGCGGCGTCAAGAACTTCGTGTTCGTCAAGATCGGCACCGGGATCGGCGCGGGCATCGTCGTCGACGGCCGGATCCATCGCGGCGCCCAGGGCTCGGCGGGAGACGTCGGACACATCCACGTGCAGGCGGGCGATCGCGAGGTGACCTGCCGCTGCGGCATGAGCGGCTGCCTCGAGGCGTTCGCCGGCGGCGCCGCCCTCGCACGCGACGCCAAGGCGGCCGCGCTCGCGGGCCGGAGCGAGATCCTGCGCGCGATGCTCGACGAGAAGGGTGTTCTCGAGGCAGCCGACGTCGCATTCGCCTCGAAGCACGGCGACCCGACCAGCGTCGAGCTGATGACGGAAGCCGGCCGGCTGATCGGACAGATGCTGACCGGCGTCGTCAACTTCTTCAATCCGTCGCTGCTCGTGATCGGCGGCGGTGTCTCCGGCGCGGGCGACCAGTTGCTCGCGACGATCCGGCAGACGATCTACCGGCGCTCCCTCCCGCTCGCGACCCGCGACCTGATCGTGCGGCGGTCGGAGCTCGACGGACACGCCGGAGTGATCGGCGCCGCGACGATGGTCGCGAACGAGCTCTTCGCGCAGCAGTACCTACCGCGGTGGCTCGGCGCCGGAACGCCCGCCGGAGCCACGTAGCACCCGGCCCGCGCGGCGCGCGTGCTCGGCGTAGGCCGCGTCGAACAGGCGACGCGACTCGTCCGGGCCGACGACGGCAGCGCTCGTCAGCACCGGCGGCAGCTCACCCCGCTCGAGCAACAGCGCCGCCGTCTGCACCTTGATCTCGTTCACGAGCGCGACCGCAGCGATCGTGGAGCCCGGCCCGATCGGCGTCGCGGTCCCCTCGAGCACGACCATCGCGTCACCGGGTGGCGTGCAGAGGTCGAGGACGACGTCGGCGTGATCGAGCAGCCGCGTTCCCGTCGGATGCGTCGGCTCCGCGGCAAGCGACTGCGCGACCGACGTCACGGCGACGACCGGCAGTCCTCGCGCCTTCGCACCGATCGCAATCTCGATCGGCACCGCGGTCAGCCCGCCGGCGCTGAAGACGATCATCACGTCCGGCGGCCCGAGCTCGAAGTTGGCGAGGATCGTCTCGGCGAGCCCTTCGACCCGCTCGATGAACATCGCCTGGCGCTGCCCGTTCGCGCCGACGACCTGCGTGTGGAAGGTCAGCGAGAGCTCCACGATCGGATGGAAGCCGGGATACGAGCCGTAGCGCGGGAACATCTCCTCGACGGGGATGCGGGAGTGGCCGGTTCCGAAGAGGTGGACGAGCCCGTCGGCGGCGATCGCGTCGGCGCAGAGCGTCGCGGCCCGGCCGACGGGCTCGCTCTGGCTTTCGAGCCGGTCGAGCAGGTCTTTGGCGGCCGCGAGGTACCGCGTAGGCTCCGTGCTCACGTCGTCGACGAACGGGGAGGGCGCTGCACGGTGGTCGGGCACAAGGTGAGCATGCTGGGCACGGGTCTCATCGGCCTCTTCTACACGAGAACGCTGCACGGACAGCGCAATCGCGACCGCGTGCACGTCGTCTACTCACGCTCGGAAGAGCGGGCGCGGTCGTTCTGCGCGGACAACGACGTCCCGGAGTGGACGACCGACCTGGAGGAGGCGATCGCCCATCCGGAGACCGACACGGTCGTGATCGGGCTGCCGAACCAGCTGCACGAGGAGGCCGTCGAGCTCTGCGCGACGCACGGGAAGGCGGTTCTCTGCACGAAGCCGCTCGCCCGGACCGCGGCGGAGGCCAAGCGGATGCTCGACACGGTCGAGCGCGCCGGCGTCTTCGGCGGCTATCTCGAGGATCTCGTCTACACGCCGAAGACGCTGAAGGCGGTGGCAGCCGTCCAGGCCGGCCAGATCGGCGACGTGCTCTGGGCGCGCTCGCGCGAGACCCACCCCGGCCCGCACAGCGCCTGGTTCTGGGACGCCGCGCAGGCGGGCGGCGGCCCGATCGTCGATCTCGGCTGCCACTGCATCGAGATCATCCGCTCGTACATGGGCAAGGAGAACCGGCCCGTCGAGGTGATGTGCTGGACCGACACGCTCGTCCATCCGATCGAGGCCGAGGACAACGCGATCGCGCTGATCCGCTTCGAGAGCGGCGCGATGGGCCAGTTCGAGGTCAGCTGGACGTTCCGCGGCGGCATGGACCTGCGCGACGAGGTCGCCGGCACCGAAGGGACGATCTGGGCGAACCACTTCCTCCGCACCGGCTTCGAGATCTTCACGTCCGGCGCCGGCGAGGCGTACGTGGCCGAGAAGTCGGAGAGCGCGAGCGGCTGGCTCTTCCCGGTCGGCGACGAGGTCTCGGAGCTCGGCTACACCGACATGTTCACGGACATGTTCGACGCGATCGACGAGGGTCGCGCGCCGCGGGAGACGTTCTACGACGGCTACGTCGTGAACGCGATCATCGACGCCTGCTACCGCTCGGCAGAGACGCGGCAGTGGGAGGCGGTGCAGCTCGAGGACTGGCGCGGCGCGGGCGTCCCGCGGATCGAGCGCTCACGGCGCGAGCACGACGGCAAGACGGTGATCAAGGAGGAGAAGATGCCCGACGGCCGCTCGAAGCTGATCCTCAAGGACGAGGCCACCGGCGAGTTCGTCGACGTCGTCTCGTCAACGTGACCTGACGGTGTCAGAGACGACTCTGGCACGTGTCAGAGACGAGTCTGACACCGGTGACCACGGTCACGCCTCCTGGACGATCGGCGCTGGTCAAGCCAGCCACTTCTCGCGGTTGGGCATGCACCGCGTCACGCCCTCGTAGGCGTCGAGCGTGTCCTCGTTCTCGACGTGAGGTGAGCGCAGGACGGTGAGGTACTCCGCGACGTCGTTGAGGTCCCACGCGAGCCGGAAGAAGTCCACGGCCTCGCTGTCGATCTGGCGGCCGGTCAGGTCGGCGTAGGCCGCGATGTCGTCGGTCTCGTCCGCCAGCCACCACAGATCCCGCTCGCGCGGGGCCAGCGCCACGGTGTCCCAGTCGACGAGCATGTGACCCGTACCGGCCCGCATCACGTTCCCTGCATGCGGCTCGCCGTGCGTGACGACCCACGCCTCTCCCCGCCTCCCGACCCCGGCGGCCAGACGATCCGCCACCGACAGGAACTGGACGAGATCCGCGGCGTGGCTCGAGAACGCCTTCCGTGCCGGCTCGGAGAGCGGGCCTCCCGACCACGTCTCGTTCACCTCCTGGAGGGCCGCCTCGAGACGGCGACGGCCCGCCAGCTCGAGGCCGGCGTTGCGCACCGAGCCGGCCGCCGGCGTCGTGCCGTGCAGCTCGGCGAGCATCGAGACGACGGCGCCGCGCGCGCCGGGCTCGTAGGGGCCCCACCGGCCCGCATGACCCTCGACGAACGGGAACAGGGCAACCGTGTGCCGTGGCCCGATTCGACGCAGCGACTCGCCGCCGCTCGTGAGGATGGGCGCCACGACGAACTTCAGGCCCGCGTGCCGGAGCGCAGCGGCCGTGTCGAAGGCGCGGCCGAGACCCTCGCACGCGGTCTCGCGGGTCTCCCCGAGCCACTTCTTCTGGTCGAGGTCGTCGACGGTGACGAACCGGCGCTCTCCGCCGGCGTCGGTCATCACCCAGTGGTAGCTCCCGGCTCCGACAGCCGCATAGTCGGCTGCCTCCACGGCGAAGCCCCAGCCGTCGGCCAGGGCGTCGATCACGGCGCTGGTCTCGATGTCGCTCGGGAGATCCCTCACGCTCAGACGATCAGCGGGCGGAGCGTGTTCCGCGCGACGCAGGAAGCCGCGCTTGACGAGCTCCTCGTCGCCCTCGAAGCGCCGGTCCTCGTGCTCGATCGAGATCCAGCGGTCGTAGCCGATCGCGTAGAGCGCGGCCACGAACCGAGGCCAGTCCACTTCTCCGAGCCCGGGCAGTCGCGGCACCTGCCAGCCGATCCCGACGGAGAAGGTGCCGTGGCGGTAGAGCCCGTCTCGCCGGACTTCCAGATCCTTCGCGTGCACGTGGAAGATCCGGTCGGCGAAGTCGTAGACCGCCCGCTCGCGGTCGATCATCAGCCAGACGAGGTGCGAGGGGTCGAGGTTCAGCCCGAAGTTCTCGTCCGGGATCGTCGTGAACATCTGCTCCCAGATCGCCGGCGACCACGCGAGGTTGTTCCCGCCTGGCCACTCGTCCTCGCTGAAGATCATCGGGCAGTTCTCGATCGCGATCTTGACGCCGCGCTCGCCGGCGTGCCGGACGAGGTCGGGCCAGATGCGGGCGAACCGCTCGAGGTTCTCGGTCAGCGGCCGGTCCTTGTCGTTGCCGACGAACGTGCCGACGACCTCGACGCCGAGCTTCTGCGCCGCATCGACCACCTTCAGGAGATGGCCGTTCACCTCCTTGCGATGCTCGTCGTCCGGGTGGAGGTTGTTCGGGTAGTACGCGAGCGACGAGATCTCGAGGCCGTGCCGGTCGAGCACGTCGCGGACCGCAGCCGGGTCGAACGAGTCGACGTCGATGTGCGTGACGCCCGCGTAGCGTCGTCTCTCTCCCCCGCCCGCCGGCCAGCAGGCGATCTCGAGCGACTCGAATCCCTCGCCGGCCGCCCAGGCGGCGACCTGCTCGAGCGTCAGATCCGGAAACGCGGCGGTGAGCAGGCCGAGCTTCAGCGCGCCACCTCGACCCAGGCGCCCGTCCGGGCAGACTCCGCGATCGCATCGCAGAGCAGAATCTCCTCGTGCCCGTCCGCGAAGGTCGGGAAGTCGGGCTCGGCCGGCATCGCGCCATTCTCGACGGCCCGGTACACGGCGCGGTAGAGGTACTTGAACGTGTCCGTGAAGCCCTCCGCGTGACCGGCCGGATAGTCGCCGCGCAGAGGCCCGCTCAACAGCACCGGGTCGCGGAAGAGCTGCTCGTTCGGCCGGTCGCGATGGCCGAGCCAGAGCTCCTCGTGCCGCTCGGAGTTCCAGGCGAGCGCGCCGTCCGAGCCGTCCACCTCGAAGGACGCGTGGTTCTTCCGGCCGGCGCTGACCTGCGAGATCGTCACCTGGCCGCGGGAGCCGTCCTCGTAGCGGAGGAGGACGTGGGCGATGTCCTCGGTCGCCATCTGCCGGTCGACGCGCTCGATCTCACCCGCATCCGCGTAGGTCTCGACGGGGCCGGTCGGGACGTGGCGGACCGGATAGACGGTGTAGAGGTCGGCGAAGACCTCGGCGACGCGGCGGCCGGTGATCCAGCCGGTCAGATCGAACCAGTGCGTGCCGATGTCGGCGACGGCGCGCAGCGAGCCGCCTTCCTCCGGATCGAGCCGCCAGTTCCAGTCGGTCGGCTTGTGCAGCCAGTCCTGGACGTAGGTGCCGTGCGCGTTCCAGACGCGACCGATGTCACCGCGACGGACACGCTCACGCGCCTCGTGCAGGATCGGATAGAAGCGCACGTTGTAGTTCGTGCAGTGCACGAGCCCGCTCTCCTCGGCGAGGCGGAGCAGCTCCCCGGACTCCTCCGAGGTCAGCGCCAGCGGCTTCTCGCAGACGACGTGCTTGCCGGCGGCGAGGACGGCCTTCACCTGCGGATAGTGGAGATGGTTGGGAGTCGTCAGGTGGACGACCTGGACACGCTCGTCGGCCAGCATCGCCTCGAGGCTCTCGTACGGCTCCGGCAGCCCGGGCTTCTGGCGCGCGCGCTCGGGCGAGGAGCCGACGACGCCGGTCACGTCGACCCCGATTCTGCTGCAGGGCCTCGACGTGGACGACGCCGATGAACCCCGTGCCGACGACGGCTGCCCCGATCCCGGTCATCCCGCCGCGAATCTAACCTCGTGAGAGGATCGGTGCGTGCCGGATGGGGCTCTGACAGGAAAGGTGGCCGTCGTCACCGGGGCCGCCGGCGGGATCGGAGGCGCGGTCGCGAGCGCGTTCGCCGACGCCGGCGCCGAGGTCGTCGGGCTCGACCGCGAGCAGGCCGACGTCTCGGTCGCGGACGACGTCGAGTCGTTCTTCGCCGGCCTGGAACGCGTCGACATCCTCTTCAACGGTGTCGGCATCAGCGGGCGGCGGCTCGGCGACGGCCCGGTGGACGAGTGCACCGAGGTCGCCTGGGACACGGTCCTCGCGACCAACCTCAAGAGCATCTTCCTCTGCTCGAAGCACGCCGTTCCCCTGCTGCGGGCGGCCGGCGGCGGGGCGATCGTCAACCTCACCTCCATCCACGGCCTCGTCGGCGGCGACGCGGACTTCGCCACCCATGCCTACGCGGCGAGCAAGGCGGGGATCGTCGGGCTGACCCGCGCGATGGCCGTGCACTACGCGCGCGAGGACATCCGCTGCAACGCGATCGCGCCCGGACTGATCCGGACGCCGATGAGCGAGCGCGCACAGAGCGACCCGGGAATCCTGGCGCGCTTGCCCGAGCTGCAGCCGCTCACCGGCGACTTCGGCCGGCCCGAGGACGTTGCCGGCGCCGCCCTCTACCTCGCGACGGCGCCGTTCGTCACGGGCACCGTCCTCGTGGTCGACGGGGGCTGGACCGCCAAGTGAGCCGCCACCTCGGGCTCGACCTGGGAGGAACGTACGTCAAGTGGGTCGTCCTGCGAGGACGGTCTGGTCGAGGCGCGCGGCCAGACGAAGACCCGCGCCGAGGCCGGCCCCGAGGCGGTGATCGAGCGGCTGATCGCGGCCGGGCGAGACGGCCGGTCCGGTCGACACGGTCGGGATCGGCGTGCCGGGTCTCTTCGACAGCGCGACCGGCGCCGTGACCTTCCTGACGAACGTCCCGGGCGACTGGAAGGGCCGTCCGCTCGCCCGTCTCGTCGGCGACGCGCTCGGCGCGCCGGCCAGGCTGATCAACGACGCCCGTGCGTTCGCGCTCGCCGAATGGACGCTCGGCGCGGCACGTGGCTGCGACACCGCGGTCTTCGCCGTCGTGGGGACCGGCGTCGGCGGCGGCATCGTCGTCGGCGGAGCGCCGCACGAGGGGCGCGAGGGTCGTGCGGGCGAGCTCGGCCACCAGACGATCGATCCCGACGGCCCGCTCTGCAACTGCGGCAATCGCGGCTGCGTCGAGGCGTTCGTCCGCGCAGCGCTGGAGGCCAAGGACGTCAGGCTGGCCGGGAAGCTGCTCGGGATCGGGCTCGGCAACGCGATCGTGCTGCTCGCTCCCGACAAGATCGTCGTCGGCGGCGGAGTCGCTGCGACCGGCGAGAGGCTGCTCCGGCCGCTGCGGAAGGAGATCGCCCGCCGCGTCAAGGTCTCCGTGCCGGTGGACGTCGTCCCGGGCGAGCTGGGCGTGCTCGCCGGGGCGATCGGAGCGGCGCTGCGCGGCGCTGAGACCGCATCTAGGGTCGATCGCGTGAGCTTTGAAGTCCCCGCCGATGCCTACGACCGCTTCATGGGCGTGCACTCCCGGCAACTCGCTCCGCAGCTCGCCGACCTCGCGGAGCTCGCGTCGGACGGCCGCGCGCTGGACGTCGGCTGCGGTCCCGGCGCCCTGACGACGGAGTTGGTCGCGCGGCTCGGTGAGGGGTCGGTGGCTGCCGTCGATCCGTCCGAGACCTTCGTCGCTGCGGCCCGCGAGCGTCATCCGGGAGTCGACGTGCAGCGCGCGGCGGCCGAAGCGCTGCCGTATCCGGATCGCGAGTTCGACGCAGCGCTCGCGCAGCTCGTCGTTCACTTCATGTCCGATCCCCTGGCTGGAATACGGGAGATGGCGCGGGTGACTCTCCCGGACGGGGTCGTCGCAGCCTGCGTCTGGGACCACGCCGGCGAGCGGTCGCCGCTTGCACCCTTCTGGCAGGCGGCACACGAGCTCGACATCGGCGTGCTGGACGAGTCCGGGTTGGCCGGCGCGCGCGAGGGCCATCTCGTGGAGCTCTTCGAGGCTGCGGGTCTCCGCGATGTCGAACAATCGGAGCTCGTGGCGCGGATCGAGTACGCGAGCGTCGACGACTGGCTGGAGCCGTTCGCGCTCGGCGTCGGACCCGCCGGTGCGGCCTACGCGGGCCTGGACCCGGAGCGGCGGGCAGAACTGGACGAGCGGTGCCGGGAGCTCGTCGGACCGCCGCCGTTCGTGCTCGAGAGCGTCGCCTGGGCCGCGCGCGGCGTCGTCTAGAGCAACCGTCTAGGGCGTCCCGATCCGCGTTGGGGGCCAATAGGTCACTTCCGCGCGGCCGATGATGTTGTCGCGGGGAACGGCTCCCCAGCGGCGCGAGTCGCACGACATCCCGCGGTTGTCGCCTAGGACGAAATACTCATTGCGTGGGACGGGTCCCCAGCTCCCGCTCTCGGTACCGCGGTATGCCGGTCGAAGGTAGGGCTCGGCGAGCCGGGCGCCGTTGATGAAGAGGCGTCCGGCACGCATCGAAAGCGTTTCCCCAGGTAGCCCGACGATCCGTTTGATGAAGGCGCCGCTCGCGTTGCAGGCCGCCTGAACCTGGGGCGGTGCCTTGAAGACGATGATGTCTCCGCGTTCGGGCTTGTGGAACCGGTACACGAGTCGGTTGGCGATGACTCGATCCGAGACCCGCGACTTGCAGCCGTCGGCCGGCTTGGCGCAATGCAGCGTCGGCTCCATCGATGAGGAAGGGATCCGATACGGCTTTGCGACTTCCGCTTGAAAAATGAGCACTGCGACCACAGCGAGGATGATCGTGAGTCCCCAGTCGATCACTGTCCTGATCGGCGCCGGAAACCGCGACAGCGATCTGTCAAGGATCGCGCATCAGCCTAAGAATGCCAGCAGAGCGTGTGCAATCGAGCCGAACCCCGTCCGCGCCGGTCGCGATCCTCGTCTCCCCGCAGAGACGATGACGGTCAGTCTCCGTGAATGTGTACGCCGCCGCCCATGTCGACCATTGACCAGTGCCGACTCCGCGGCCGCGGCAGCGCGGACAAGACCCGCACGTCGCACGTCGGAGCTCGGCTCATCGAGATAGCGAAACCGGAGCAAGCCGCACGCGGTCCTCCCCGGACATCACCCAGAACGAACGGTTCGTATCGCCGGTGAACTCGCCCGCCGTCGACGGCTGCACGGACGTCCGACCGGTTCACTCCTGCCGCAAACCGTGACACGGCCACCGCTCCGACGCCCAGCCAGGCCGCGAGCTCGCCCGTGTGGCCGAGCGACGAACGGATCGAACGCGAGATCCACTGCGAACGCAGACGTACCTACGCATTCGCCGAGCGAGTGCCTCTCGCTCGATGCGTGACGCGCGCCCTGGCAGTGTCCTCTCGCTTGATGATGTGGCGGGCCGCTAGTACGCGCTGGACGGCGCGGGCGCGTCGCTCGGCGCAGCAGCGCCCGCCTTCCGCGCCTTGAAGTCCTCGAGGATCGTCTCCGTCGCCGTCGCGCCGACCCGCGTCACGCCGACGCGCATCACGTCGAGCAGCGCATCGAGCGTGCGGACGCCGCCGGCCGCCTTCACCTGGACACCCGGCGGGCTGTGCTCGCGCATCAGCGCCAGATCCTCGAGCGTGGCACCGGAGGAGGCGAAGCCCGTCGAGGTCTTGACGAAGCCGGCACCCGCGGCGGCGCTCAGCTCGCAGGCGCGGATCTTCTGCTCGTCGTTCAGGTACGCGTTCTCGAAGATCACCTTCACCGTCCGGCCCTGCGCGGCCTCGACGACGGCCCGGATGTCGCGCTCGACGTAGTCGTCCTCACCGGAGATCAGGCGGCCGATGTTCAGCACCATGTCGATCTCGTCCGCACCCGCGCCGACGAGCTCCTCCGTCTCGAGGACCTTCGTCGCGGTCGTATGGCTGCCGTGCGGGAAGCCGACGACGGTCGAGATCATCACGTCCGAGCCGGCGACGCGGTCTGCCGCCCAGGCGACGTCCGCGGGCCGCACCGTGGCGGAGGCGACGTCGTAACGCAGTGCCAGCTCGACGCCCGCGCGCACCGTCTCGAGGTCGAGCTCCGGGCGCAGCAGCGAGTGATCGATCGTCTTGGCGACGTCGGAGTAGTCGAGCGTCTCGATCTCGAACATGCTGCGAGGATACGTCAATGACGGCGCTGCGAACGACCGTGATCGGGAGCTATCCCCTTCCCGGGCTGGCTCGAGTACGCGGCCGAGCACCTCGAGGATTTCGGGCCCGACGACGTGTCCGAGCTGCAGGAGGACGCCGTGATCGCGGCCGTGCACGACCAGGTCGCCGCCGGGCTCGACGCCGATCTCGGACGGCGAGCAGACCCGGCTCGACTTCAACCTCGGCTTCTACGGCTTCCTCGAGGGAGTCGAGCAGGGCTCGGCGCCGCGGCTGCTCGGCCCGCCCGCGCACGACCAGCGCCCGCGTCACCGCGTCGTCGGCGAGCTCGTCGGCGCCGAACGGCCTCGGCACGGTCGCGGAGTACGAGCGGCTGCGCCGGGTCGCGCCTCCGGGCCCGACGCTGAAGGTGGCCGTGCCGGGGCCGTACACCCTCGCGGGCCGGCTCGAGGGCGAGCGGTGGGAGACGGCCGAAGCGCTCCTGCCGATCGTCCAGGCGGAGCTCGTCGCGCTGGCCGACGCCGGCTGCGAGGAGATCGCCGATCGACGAGCCCTCGATGAGCTGTTACGCGCACCGCGAGGATCCGGAGCGGCTCGTCGACCTCTTCAACCGCACGGTGACGCCCGTCGTCGGCCGGGCACGGCTCTCGACGCACCTCTGCTTCGGCAACTACAAGGGCCGCGCGGTCGCGCCGCGGCGGTACGCACCGCTCTTCCCCGCGTTCCTCGAGGCCGCCGTCGACGAGATCCATCTCGAGATGGCGAGCCGTGAGCTGGCCGAGGCGGAGATCGTGGGCACGATCGCGGAGGTGAAGGACGTCGCCGTCGGCGTGATCGACGTCAAGAGCTACTACGTCGAGACGCCCGAGGACGTCGCGGCGCGGGTTCGGCACTTCCTCGGCTTCGCGCCGCCCGAGCGACTCGCGTTCTCGACCGACTGCGGGCTCAGCCAGACCGCGCGCTGGGCGGCGAAGGCGAAGCTGCGCAACCTCGTCGAGGGCGTTCGCATCGTCCGAGGGGAGCTCGGCCTGTGAAGGAGCCGCTCCTCGCCGACGACGCGTTCCTCGCAGACGTCCAGACGGCACGCGTCGAACCCGGGCTCCGCCTCTGGTGGCTCGGCCAGAGCGGCTTCCTCGTCCAGTTCGAGGGCCACCACCTGCTGATCGACCCGTACCTCTCCGACTCTGCTCACCCGCAAGTACGCGGACACGGACACGCCGCACGTCCGGATCACGCGACGCGTGATCGCCCCGGAGCGGCTCTCGTTCGTGGACGCCGTCCTCGCCACGCACGGGCACGGCGACCACCTCGACGCGGAGACGCTGAGAGCGATCGGCGCCCCCGTCGTCTGCCCGTCCGGGATCGTCGAGCTCGCGAACGAGCGCAGCCGCATCGAGCCGATCGGCGTCGACGAGGACGAGGCGGTCGGGATCGCGGGCTTCCGGATCGAGGCCGTCCCCGCCGAGCACCACGGCGAGCACTGCGTCGGCTACGTGATCACCGCCGGCGATCGCCGCATCTACCACTCCGGCGACACGCTGTGGGTCGAGCCGGGCGTGGACGGCGTCGACCTGGCGATCGTCCCGATCAACGGCAAGCTCGGCAACGTCGACGCGGTCGAGGCTGCGCGGCTCGCGCACCAGGCGGGCGCGAAGCTCGCCGTCCCCTGCCACTACGACATGTTCGAGTTCAACACCGACGACGCCGGACGAGTTCGTGGCGGAGTGCGAGCGGCTCGGCCAGCCCTACCGCGTGCTGCAGAACGGCGAGCGGCTCAGCTTGGATTGAGAAAGCGGAAGAGCGCCTCGGCGACGCAGGCCGGCTTCTCCTGGCCCTCGAGCTCGATCGTCGCCGCCACGCGCGCCTGCTTTCCGCCCGCGACGTCGTCGACGTCCTCGATCCGTGAAGCGGCCGCGGATGCGCGAACCCGACGGAACCGGAGACGTGAAGCGGACGCGGTTGAGGCCGTAGTTGAGCGTCATTCCGTAGCCGTCGAGCGGCGGCAGCGCCTCGGCGAACATCGGCACGACGAGCGAGAGCGTCAGGAAGCCGTGCGCGATCGTCGTCCCGAACGGGCCCGCGGCCGCCTGCTCGGGGTCGGTGTGGATCCACTGCGCGTCGTCGGTCGCGTGCGCGAACTCGTCGATCCGCGACTGCTCGATCTCGCGCCACGGCGAGACGAGCTCCTGGCCGACCAGATCCTCGACTACCAACGTACGACCGCCGCTGCCCAGGTGTAGCCCGTTCCCGCCGCCAGCAGCAGGACGAGGTCGCCGTCGTCGAGCTCGCCCGCGCGTCGCCGCCCGGTCGAGGGCGAGCAGCGAGTCGACGCCGCTCATGTGCCCGGTGTCGTCGAGGTAGGCGGCTCGCGGGCCGCCGAGCCCGTCGACGATCGCGTCGTGCATCGACCGCTTCATGTGGATCCCGCAGAGGTAGGCAACGTCCTCCAGTTTCGCACCCGAGCGCTCGACGGCGCCCCGGGCAGCGCTGACGAAGTTCGGCAAGCTGACCTCGTCGAGCCCGCCCTTCATCTGCGCCGGGTCGGCGACGTCGAGGTAGTGCCGCCGGCCGGCAACGCTCTCCGCCGACGCAGGCTCCACCGAGCCTCCGGCCGGGACCTTCACCTGCAGGGAGAAGGAGCCGTCCGTGAGCGCATGGCAGCCGAGCAGCTCGTGCGGCGCGTCGCGCGTGAGCAGCCCGGCGACCGCGCCGTCGCCGAAGTTGAACATGAAGCGCGAGCGCTCGTTCGTGTAGTCCAGGAGATACGACTCGCGGCAGGCAGCCACGAGCAGCACGTTTCTCAGGTCGGGCTCGGCGAGCAGGAAGTTGCGGGCCAGACGCAGGGCGACCGGCGTGCCGCAGGAGACGTTCGCGTACTCCAGCGCGTAGGCGTTCACGCACCCCAGCCGGTGCGCGATCCACGGCGCCGCCTGCCAGACCGGATAGTCCTTCCAGAGCGACCCGTAGTAGAGAACGACGTCGATCTCCGCCGGATCGAGGTCGTGCTGGCCGAGCAGCCGGGACGCGGCCTCGACGGACATGTCGCTGACGTGCTCGTCCGCGGCGGCGATGTGCTTCCCGCGCAACCCGAACTTCTCGAGGATCACCTGCTCCGGGATCGAGCTCGCCGCCGCGACCTCGGCCGCGCTCATCCATTTCTCCGGCAGGTAGGTCGCGGTCGCCGCGATCCCGATGCTCACGGGTCGAGGTCCTGCGCACCGACCGTCCGCACGATGATCCGCGCCAGCTCGTCGAAGACCGCCTCCGGCATCTCCTGCTCGCCGTTCCAGAGAATCCAGCGCATGCCGACGAGCTCGCCGATCCCCATCAGGCTCCACGCGAGCACCTCGGCGTCGCCCCGCACGATCTCGCCTGCCTCCATCGCCTGCTCCAGCCCGGCCGCGTACGGCCGCATCAGCCGCTCGTAGTGCGTCACGAGCGTCTCGGGGGAGACGAACTCGGCCTGCCGGATGATCCGGTACAGCGCCGGATGCTCGGCCGTGAAGCGGAAGAAGGCGCCGAAGCCGAGCAGCTCGCGCTCGGAGCGCGTCGTGCCCTTCTCGGACGCCTCGGTCATCGCGTGCCGAACGCGTGAGTTCAGGTCGAGCACGACCTCGTCGAAGACCTGCTTCTTGCTCGAGAAGTAGAGGTAGAAGGTGCCCTGGCCGACGCCCGCGGCCTCCGTGATCTTCACGATCGAGGCGTCGTGGTAGCCGAGCTCGGCGAAGATCCGCTCGGCGGACTTCGAGCAGCTTCTGGCGGGTGCGCTCGCCGCGCGCGGTCAGCGCCTTCATCGGACGCGCTCCAGCAACTCGGACTTGACGACCTTGTCGAGCGCGTTCCGCGGCAGCGAGTCGACGAAGCGGACGCCGCGCGGCACCTTGTAGCGGGCGAGGCGCGACGCGGCAGTGCTCGAGCAGCGCTTCCTCGGTGGCGTCGCCGCCCAGCACGACGAACGCGAGGCACGCCTCGCCCCAGCGCTCGTCGGGAACGCCGACGACGGCCGCCTCGGCGACCGCGGGGTGCTCGTGCAGGACGTTCTCGATCTCCGCCGGGTAGACGTTCTCACCGCCGGAGATGACCATGTCCTTCGTGCGGCCGACGATCCGGTAGTAGCCCTCGTCGTCGCGCGCCGCGACGTCGCCGGTCAGCAGCCAGCCGTCGGCGAAGGCGGCCGTGGTCGCCTCCTCGTTGCGCCAGTAGCCCGCGAAGACGTTCGGTCCCTTGACAACGAGCTCGCCCTCGGCCACGCCGTCGAGCAGGCTGCCGCTCTCGGGGTCGCGCAGGGCGACGTCGACGTGCGGGTACGGCTTGCCCGCGAAGCCCCGCTTGCGCGCCGCGTCTTCGGGCGGCAGGCAGAGGACGTTCGGCGCCGCCTCGGTCAGCCCGTAGCCCTGGACGATCTCGACGCCGCGCTCGTGCCAGGCCTCGAGCAGCGCCTCGGGCATCGGCGCGCCGCCGACGATCGCGCGTCGCAGCGTCCACAGATCGGCCTTCGCGAACCCGGGGTCCTGAGCCATGAAGAGGTACGTCGCGGGGACGCCCATCATCGACGTCACGTGCTTCTCGGCGATCAGCGCGAGCGCCCGCGCCGGATCGAAGGCCGGCTCGAGCACCACGGTCGCGCCCTTCCACCAGGCGAGCAGCGGCTGCACGTTCCAGCCGCCGACGTGGAACTGCGGCAGCACCTGCAGGACCGTGTCCTCGCCGGACACGCCGGCCACCCGGTCGAAGGAGAGGTTCGTCCAGAAGCAGTTCGCATGCGTGAGCAGCGCGCCCTTCGGCTTGCCGGTCGTGCCCGAGGTGTAGACGAGCAGCAGCCCGTCGTCGTCGCCCGGCGGCGGCAGGACTTTGTGTTTCTGAAACACAAGCTCCTCGAGCGCCGGCGGTTCGCGGATGGAGTGCCGCGGCGGTCTCGGCGTGCTCGTCGGAGCACAGGAGGACGGCCGGCTCGGCGTCCGCCAGCTGGTACGCGAGCTCGGGCGCGGCGAGGCGCGTGTTCAGCGGCATCAGGATCAGTCCCGCCTTCGCGCAGGCGAAGAAGACGACGACGTGCTCGGGGCTCGTGCCGGTCAGCGTCGCCACGCGGTCGCCGGGGACGAGGCCGGCCTCGAGGAAACCTGCCGCGAGCCGGTCGGAGCGCTCGTCGAGCTCCCCGTAGGTCGTCCTCTCGTCGCGGAAGTCGATCGCGACGCGGGCCGGGCGTCGCCCGTGCCCGGTCGCTGATCCAGCGGCCCAAAGTCAAACGGCTCTGCGTCAGCACAGGAACTCCTCCAGCTCGCGGACGAACCGTTCGGGCTCCTGCCACATGATCAGATGGCCGCAGCCGCGCGTAGACGGAGAGGCGCACGTCGGGAATTGCCTCGGCGAGCAGGTCGGCGTTGCGGGGATCGACGACGACGTCGCCGTCACCGTGCTGCACGAGCGTCGGCGCGGCGAGCGAGCCGAGCCGGTCGTGGGCGTCGAAGGTCGCCGAGGCGGCGGCCTGCGCCGACCAGGCCTCGAACCCCTGTGCGGTGCGTTCGCGGTGCACCAGGATGCGGTCGACGAGGTCGAGCCGCGCGTCCGGCTCGAGCGCGTTCTCGATGTACTCGCGGAGTGTCGCGCGCGCGTGCATCAAGTCGATCGTTCTCTGCGGCGTCGGGAACGCCTGCGGCCCGCCCGGCGTCGTGCACGCGAGCACGAGCCTGTCGACCCGCTCCGGATAGCCGAGCGCGAGCTCCTGCGCGATCATGCCGCCGAGGCTCGTCCCGACCACGTGCGCCCGCTCCACGCCCGCCTCGTCGAGCACCTGCACGGCGTCGGCGGCCATCTCGGCGGCCGTGTACGGGCCAGGCGGCGCGTCGCTCTCGCCCACGCCGCGGTTGTCGAACAGGATCGTGTCGAACGTGCGCGCGAGCGGCTCGACGACGGGCTCCCAGCCCCAGCGCGCGTAGCCGAGCCCGTGGATCAGCAGCAACGGAGGCCCGGCACCATGACGCTCCCAGGCGATCTTCATGCCCGCACCCGCCTGCGCCGGTGTCCGAGGCTCGCCAGCCCACCGGGGACGAAGAAGACCAGCAGGATGAAGAGCGTCCCGAGGATGAAGAGCGGCTCGGAGAGCGGCGTCGAGAGCACGGACGGTAGATCATCGATGGTCGAGGAGCCTGCGAGCGCGCCCAGCCGCTGGTCGGCGAGCGTGTAGAGGAAGCCGCCGAGGAGCGCGCCGTAGCGCGTGCCGGCGCCGCCGATCACGACCATCACGAGCAGCGTCAGCGTGAAGCTCGCGGTGGTGACCTGCGGCGACGCGCCCGTGCCGAGGACGATCAGCCAGATCACGCCGCCCATCGTCGCGAGGAACGAGGCGAGCACGAAGACCAGCAGCTTGAACCGCAGCGGCTGCAGGCCGATCACCTCGACCCGGCGCTCGTTCTCGCGGATCGCCTGCCAGACGTGGCCCGGCGAGCTGTTGACCGCCCAGCGAACGACCAGGAACACGACCGCGGCGTAGCCGAGCGCCAGCCAGTAGAGGTTCTTCGTGTTCAGGACGCCGACGAACGCGTCCGGGATCGCCTCGAAGTTCAGGCCGAGCCCTTCCTCCCCGCCGGTCAGACCGTTCGGGTTCTTCTGCACGAGCACCGTCCCGGCCTGCGCGAACGCAAGCGTCACCATCGCGAACGCGATCCCGCCGACGCGGAGGCTGATCACGCCGAGGACGAGCGGCACCACGATCCCGACGCCGACCACCACGAGCAGCGTCGGCGCCAGCCCCCACTCCCACTTCGTCAGCGCGATCGTGGTCAGGTAGACGCCGATCGCAAAGTAGAGGGCGTGGCCGAACGAGAGCAGGCCGGTGAAGCCGAAGAGGAGGTCGTACGTGAGCGCGACGCCGGCGAAGACGAGGCACAGCGCGAGCAGCCCGAGCGTGCCGGGACTGTCCAGCGGCCCGCCGAACAGGATCGGGAGGTCGAGCGAGAGCGTCGGCACGAGCGCGAACCCCACCAGCAGCAGCGACCGGCACGAGGAAGGGGCGCAGCGCGCGTCAATGCGCCACCTTCGGAGCGAGCCCCTCGGGCTTCAGCAGGAGCACGATCGCGAGCAGGAGCACGACGGCGAGATCGCCGAGCCCGCTCGAGGCGTAGTAGTTCGCGTACTGCTGGATCAGGCCGACGACGACGGCGGCGACGGCGGTCCCGCCGATCGAGCCGAAGCCGCCGATCACGACGACGATGAAGGCGAAGATCAGCAGCGACGTGCCCCGGCCGGGGTCGACGACGCCGAAGTAGACGCCGGAGAGGACGCCGGCGAGCGCGGCCGCCGCGCCGCCGATCGCGAAGACGAGCGTGAACGCCTTGCGAACGTCGATCCCGAGCGCCGTCACCATCGCGCGGTTCTCGACGCCCGCCCGGATGATCAGCCCGTAGCGGGTGTAGCGGAGGAACGCATTCAGGCCGACGAGCACGAGCACGGCGGCCGCGATCTCGACGAAGCGGTCGTTCGGGATCGAGGCGCCGAGGATCGACGTCGTGTCGATCATCCAGGCGGGCACCGGGAACGGCCGCGCGTCGAAGCCCCAGATCGCCTCGACCAGGGCGTTGAGGGCGAGCGCGAGCCCGACGGTGACGAGCACCTGCTCGATCGGGCGCCGGTAGAGCGGGCGGATCAGGACGAGCTCGATCAGCGCCGCGAGCACGGCGCCGACGGCGATGCCGAAGACGGCGCCGACGAGCAGCTTCGTGCCGGCACCGCCTCCGACGTGGGTCGACATCCACCAGGTCGCGTAGGCCCCGACCGTCAGGAGCGCGCCGTGCGCGAAGTTGAGGACGCCCATCAGGCCGTAGATCAGCGAGAGGCCGGAGGCGATCAGGAAGTACATCGCCCCCAGCCCGAGTCCGGTGATCGTCAGCAGAACGAAGGTGCTCAATGCGAGCCTCCGTGCACGCCGAGCAGCTCGCGGATGCGCTCCGGGTCGCCGAGGAGCTCGGCCGCCGGGCCGGTGTGCACGACCCGGCCGACGTCGAGCACCACCACCTGCCGCGCGACGCGGGCGACGACGGCGAGGTTCTGCTCCACGAGCAGCACCGTCGCGAGCTCGGCCGCACGCTCGAGCGCGGCCGCGACCTCGGTCACGAGCAGCGGCGCCAGCCCCTTCGTCGGCTCGTCGACGAGCAGGACCGGGTTCTCGTTCAGGAGCGCCCGCGCGATCGCGACCATCTGCTGCTGGCCGCCCGAGAGCGTGCCGGCCTTCTGCGCCGCCGCGCGTCTCGAGCTCCGGGAAGAGCTCGTAGACGAGCTCGTAGCGCGCGTTTCCGTTCCGTTCGGCGAGGCGCAGGTTCTCGTCCACCGTCAGGCCGGCGAACACGTCGCGGTCCTCGGGCACGTAGCCGATCCCGCGGCGCACGATCTCGTGCGTCCGGAGGCGAGTCAGCTCCTCGCCGGAGAGCGTGACGGCGCCGCGGCGCGGCACGAGCCCCATCATCGCCCGCAGCGTCGTCGTCTTGCCGACGCCGTTCCGGCCGAGGAGCGCGGTCACGCCGCCTTCGGGGACGTCGAACGAGACTCCCTGGAGCACGTGCGACTCGCCGAGGTGGACGTGCAGGTCGTCGACCCGGATCAGCGGCTCCGGGACGCTCACAGACGGTTCCCCCAGGTACGCGGTCTGGACCGTCTCGTTCGCCATCACCGCGTCGGGCTCGTCGAAGGCGAGCAGCGCACCGTGGTGCATGACGGCGATCTTCTGGGCGAGCCCGATCACGACCTCCATCCGGTGCTCGACCATCAGCACGGTCTTGCCTTCCTCCAGGTGGACGGCCCGGATCAGCTCGACGAGCTCGTCGACGTCCTCGGCGGACACGCCCGCCATCGGCTCGTCGAGCAGGATCACGTCGGGCTTGCCGGCGAGCAGCATCGCGAGCTCGAGCTTCCGCTTGTCGCCGTGCGAGAGCAGCCCGGCCGGCCAGAGCATGCGCGCGTGCAGCCCGACGCGCTGCAGCGCGAGCTCGGCCCGCTCGAGCGCCTCGCGGACCGACGCCGCCCGCCGCCAGATCCGAAGCGAGCCGCCGAGCTCGGCCTCCGCCGCGAGGCGCACGTTCTCGTGCACCGAGAGGAGCGGGAAGACGCTCGACACCTGGAACGTCCGGCCCAGGCCGGCTCGGGTGCGACGGTACGGCGGCGAGCCCGTGACGTCGCGACCGTGCAGCTCGACGGTCCCCGCGGTCGGGCGGAGGAGCCCCGAGAGCAGGTTGAAGAGCGTCGTCTTGCCGGCGCCGTTCGGCCCGATGATCCCGACGAACTCGCCCGCGGAGACGTCGAGCGAGACATCGGCGACGATTCGTGCGCCGCCGATGTCGAGCCCGAGGTTCCGCGTGGCGAGGATCGGTGCGGAGGTAGCCACGATCCCCGAGGTCAGGGAGTGATCGTCTAGCGCGGCTCCGGCGGGGCGACGAACTGGCCCTTGATGCGGGCGACCACCTTCGGCTGCCACTTGCCGTTCGCCGCCTTCTCCAGCTTCACCTGGAACATCGGCTGGATCATGGCGTGGTCGGACGCGCGGATCGACTGCTGCCCCTTCGGGCCGACGAAGTTCCAGCCCTCGAGCGCGGCGATCATCTTGTCGACGTCGTCGCCCTTGGCGCCCGTCAGCGCCTGCACGATCATCTGGCCGGCGACGAAGCCGTCCGGCGTGAAGAGATCGGGCACCTGGCTGCGCTTCCGCATCGAGCTGACGAGGAAGTCGTTCACCTTGTTCTTCGGCGCGGTGTAGACGTAGTGCGAGAGGAAGTCGATCTTCGCCGCCACGTCACCGAACGTCGACCAGGTCGCGCGCTCGGCGAGGCCGGTCGTGATCTTGTTCGAGACGCCGAAGGCACCCTGCTGCTCGAGCGCGCGCCACATCGCGGGGGCGGTCGTGCCGGCCCAGGCGACGAAGAGCAGGTCCGGGTTCGCCTGCTTCACCTGCTGCGCGAACGGCGTGAAGTCCTGCGCCGAGAGCGGCACCAGCATGCGGCCGACGTTGTGCCCCTGCGAGCCGACGATCGAGTTGACAGCCGCGTAGTTGCCGACGCCGAACGCCGAGTCCTGCGCGAAGACGGTGACCTTCTTGCCGACGCCCTTGAGGAACGTCGCGGCGGTCTTCACGTCCTGGTAGGTCTGGCGACCGGAGCGGAACGTGTACTTGTTGATGCCGGTGACGGCGTCCGTCGCTGCCGGGCCGGAGATGAAGAGCACCTTGTTCTGCTCGGCGAGAGGCGCCATCTGGAGCGCGACGCCGGACGAGACGCTGCCGGCGAGGATCTTGTAGCCCTTGCCGATCAGATCCTTGCCGGCGGCGACGGCCTTCGTCGGATCGGTGCCGTCGTCGACGACCGTCAGCTCGATCGAGCGGCCGTTGACCTTCATCGTGCCCTTGGTCGCGTACGCGAGCCCGTAGCGCAGGCCCTGGATGTACTCGGCGCCGTAGGCAGCGAGCAGCCCCGTGCGCGAGTAGACGATCCCGACCTTGTAGGCGGCCGCGGCGGACGTGTCCGCGGCCGCGTCGGGCCGCGCCTGTGCCCCGCTCGCAAAGACCGCGAGAACGGTCGTCGCCGCCGCGAGCATCGCGACGCTCTTCAATCGCCGTGCGTGCATCTCCCTGACCTCCGTGAGAAGAAAAGCATGACCTGGGCCCGAAACCTGAGACCCGATTCAGGTCTAAGGTACGACGACGACCGGACGGCGTCAAGCCGAGATGACCCACATGGGCTACGCGCCGAGCTCGTGCAGGAGCGGGCGCGGTGTCCAGCGGCTCGTAGCCGATCCGGGCCGCGATCTCCTCGCTCGTCGGGCGGGTGCCCTCGCGGAAGAGCTCCCGCAACCGCTCGCCCGTCTGCGGGCTGCGCCACCAGTCCTCCCCCACCTCGCGGACGAGATGCTGCCGCAGCTGCGCGGAGCGGATCCAGGCGCGGAGGTAGTCGGCCGAGTAGAAGCCGGAGTCCATGTCGGAGAGGTAGTTCTCCGCCGGGTAGCGAATGCCGGTGGCGCCGGTGAGCCGCTCGGAGTAGCCGCCGGCCGTCCCGCCGTCCTCGCTGAAGCGGCCCCAGAACTCGAGCTCGAACTGGAGCTTCGCCGTGTAGCGGCGGAAGAGCAGCGCCTCGAGGAAGACCGTCGCTTCGGCATTCTCGTGCGCCTGCTCGTCGGAGAGCCCGAAGTGCTCGGCGTGCCAGCCCGGCTCTCGCGAGATCGCCTCCACGATGTAGCTGTAGATCTCGGTCAGCGCGTGGTCGCGCGACAGCTTGCGGAAGGTGTACGGCAGCTCCGGGTCGACGCCGGCGTAGTGGAGCGCATGCCCGGCCTCGTGCAGGAACGCCTGGTAGTCGTGGAGCCCGCCCTGGGCGCGCGTGATCAGATGGACGACGTTCGGCGGATCGGAGGCGATGACGCAGGCGCGCGGGGACTTCTGCGGCCGGTCGTCCAGGTCGAGCCTGATCCCGGGCATGCCGCTCGATGTCGAGGCCGAGTGCGGCGAGCGACGCGACGCAGACCGGGACGGCCTGCTCCTTGGTGTACGTCTGGTCGAGCGGAGACAGACGGCGCAGGTAGCTCGTGTGGTTCGAGGTCGGAAACTCCTCGCGCTCCGGGCCGAGGAGCTTCTCGAACCAGCGGTCGCGCAGGCTGTCGTAGGCGTCGGCGGAGGCGCGGCTGGCTGCGTCGAGCACACGCTCGAGCTCCTGCAGCGAGATTCCCTTCTCGTCCGCGTTTCGTGCGACCGGGTCGGGCTCGCCGGAGAGCTCGGCCTCGAGTGCCTCACCGGCCGCCGAGGAGCTCGCGCCGGTCGTCGTTGAAGCCGGCGCTGACGGCGTTCGCGAGCGAGCCGAGCTCGTCGCGGTCGCTGTAGGCGGTCAGCACCGCGAGCTTCGCCTGCGCAGTTCCGCAGACGGCATCTCCTCGCCGTGCCAGACGACGCGGGCAGCCAGGATCCTGTTCTCGAGCTCGTCCTCTCGTGCCGCCAGCTCGGCCGAGATGATCCCGGACTCGCAGGTCTTCCGCAGCCGGTAGAGCAGCTCGCGCTCGTCGCCGCTCGCAGACTCCTCGGCCGCCCGCAGCACGTCGACCTGCGCGGGCGAGAAGAGGTCGCGGAAGCGCTCGACGATCGCCGCCTGCTCGGAGATCTCCTTCTCGCCGACCCGCACGGCGCGCCCCTCTTCGGAGCGCTCGAACAGGTAGCGCGCGAGGCGCTCTTCGTAGTCGGCAGGCGTTCTGACAGCGGCGACGCTCACGGCGGCGAGCACTACCTGAGCGGTGGCGCCTGAAACGGCTGCGGTGAGCCGCTTGAGGTCGAACGGCTTCCCGATCACGCCGGCGACGCGGGCACGCAACTCGGGCCCGATCTCGCTCGTCCCGGAGAGGAGAACGACGCGGGTCGGCACGTCGAGCGCTTCGAGCTCGTCGAGCAGGTCCAGCCCGTCGTCGTTGCCGAGGTGGACGTCGAGCAGGATGACGTCCGGCGCCTCCTGCTCGACCAGCGCCCGGGCCTCGGCGAGCGTGGCGGCCTCGAGCACGCGATGGCCTTCGAGCTCGAGGTTGACCCGGCAGAGCAGGCGCAGCGAGCGCTCGTCGTCAACGACGAGCACTGTCTTCAAGTGCGTGCGCCCCCCTTCGCCGCCCATATCCACGGATCTTAGCCTGGTTCCGGGCCGCGCCGTACCGGATCCGGGTCAACCTTCGTTTACCTATTGAAAATGACAAATGTGGGAAACACGCAACGAGGACTCCGCATCGCCTGCGGAGACGAGGATCGGGGAGCTGAAGATGGAGCTGGGAATCGAGATTCCGCGGCCGAGCGCGAGCTACCGGCGACGGGCCTGGGCAGCGTTCCAACGAGCGCTCGATCCGCTTGCGCCGCTCAAGCCGCCGCCGCGGCCGCGCGTCTGATCCGAGCGAGCGACTCCTCCCGGCCGAGGAGCTCCAGGCTCTCGTAGAGCCCCGGCGACACCTTCGAGCCGGTGACGGCGACGCGGATCGGCGCGAACGCCTGGCGCGGCTTCAAGCCGAGGCGGTCGCAGAGCTCCTTCAGAGCGGCTTCGATCCGCTCGGCCGTGAACGGCTCGACGCGCTCGAGCGCCTCGGCTGCGGCAGCGAGCACGTCCGGGTCGAGCAGCGTCGGGTCGGGCTCGACGTCGTGGAAGAGGAAGCCGGCGAAGTCGGGAAACTCGCCGAGCCGCGCGATCTTCTCCTGCACGAGCGGCGCCGCTGCGCGGATGCGCGCCTCGTCCCAGTCGTAGCCCTGCTCGCGGAGGTAGGCGACGAGCCGGTCCGGCGTACGCGTCGGGCGCCAGCGCCCGCAGGTAGACGCCGTTCATCCAGTCGAGCTTGTCGTAGTCGAACGTCGCCGGGCTGCGGCCGACTCGCTCGAGCGTGAAGAGCTGGACGAGCTCGTCCCGCGACATGATCGTCGTCTCGCCGTCGGGCGCCCAGCCGAGCAGGGCCAGGAAGTTGACGAGCGCCTCCGGGATGTAGCCGGCCTGCTCTGAACTCGTCGACCGTGACCGCGCCGTGCCGCTTCGACAGCTTCTTGCCGTCGGCGCCGTTCACGTTCGGGACGTGCGCGTACACGGGTATCTGCCCGCCGAGTGCCTGGACGATCTGGATCTGCTTCGGCGTGTTCGAGACGTGGTCCGTCCCGCGGATCACGTGCGTGATCCCGTCCGCCAGTCCTCGAGCGGCGAGGCGAAGTTGTACGTCGGCCGCCCGTCCGAGCGAACGAGCACGAGATCCTCGATCTCCACGTTCGGGACCTCGATGCGGCCCAGCACGACGTCGTCGAACGCCGGTCGTACCCTTCGTCCGGCATGCGGAAGCGAATCGCCCCTTCGTCCTCGTACGCCTTACCGGCGGTCGAGCGAGCTGCTCGGCGGCCTGCGCGGCAGTCGTCGATCCGATCGAGCTGGAAGGTGACGTCGCCGTCCCAGTCGAGCCCGAGCCAGCGTGAGCGACTCCTGGATCTGCTCCGTCGCCTCCTCGACCTCGCGGTCCGTGTCGGTGTTCTCGATCCGGAGCCGGAACTCGCCGCCCTCGTGGCGCGGCGAAGAGCCAGTTGAAGAGCGCGGTCCGGACGTTGCCGATGTGGAGGAGGCCCGTCGGACTCGGGGCCATGCGGACTCGCACGCTCATGCCGCGGGCTAGGTTATCGGCGTGCTGTTCGGAGCCCACTGCAATGGCGGGATCAAGGGGGCGCTCGACCGGGCGGCCGAGATCGGTGCCGACGCGGTGCAGCTGTTCGCGCAGAGCCCGCGGACGTGGCACTTCCCGGTCCACGCCGAGGAGGATCTCGCCCGCTTCCGGGAGCGGCGAGCCGAGACCGGGATCCAGAACGTGCTCGTCCACGCGCTCTACCTCTGCAACCTCGCGACGCCGGACGACACGATGTACGGCAAGAGCATCGAGACCATGCGCGCCACCATGGACGCCGCCTGTGCGATCGAGGCCGACGGCGTCGTCTTCCACGTCGGCTCGCACCTCGGCACCGGGCTTCGACGCCGGGCTCGCGCGCTGCGTCCCGGCGCTCGAGCAGGTACTCGACCGCTGCTCCGGCACGACCTGGCTCCTGCTCGAGAACTCCGCCGGAGCGGGCGGCACGATGGGCCGCTCGCTCGACGAGCTGGCGGCGCTCGTCGACGCGCTCGGCGGCCACCCGCGTCTCGGCATCTGCCTCGACTCGTGCCATCTCTACGTCTCCGGCGTCGACGTCGGCGATCCCGATACGGTCGCCGAGGTTCTCGCCGACCTCGACGCCCGCATCGGCCTCGACCGGCTGCGCGCGCTTGCACGTGAACGACGCGGCGGCGCCGCTCGGCTCGAACCGCGACCGGCACGCGAATGTGCTCGAAGGTGAGCTGGGCGAGCGGATCGGCGCCTTCCTCGCGCACCCCGCCGTCCAGGACCTACCCGCGGTGATGGAGACGCCCGGCCCCGACGGTCACGGCCCGGATGCGCCGGAGATGAAGAAGCTGCGCGATCTGCACAAGCGCTGGCTGAAGAAAGAGAGAAACGCCGGTGAGCAGCCTGCTCGACCAGCAGCAGGCGCTCCAGGACGAGGCGGCCGCGGTGCTCGCGGATCTCGAGCTGCTGCCGTTGCTCGAGCAGGTCGGACGGCCCGTGCCGGTCGGGAGCGTCGCTCTCGGGCTGATGGTCGCACGGGACATCGACCTGACCGTGCTCTGCCCCGACGCTCGACACCGCGCACGATCTTCGGCGTCCTCGAGCCGCTCGCCGGCCACCCGCGGATCCGCGAGCTGCGCTTCCGCGACGACACCGGCCACTGGAACGTCGACCCGAACTACCCCGACGGGCATCTACTGGGGGCCGCGATACCGCAGCGAAGACGGGAGCGGACTGGAACCTCGACATCTGGTTCATCCACGAGGACAGCCGCCAGTTCGACCTCGAGCACCTCGAGTCGCTGCCGCCCGAAGCTGACCCCCGAGACGCGTGAGGCCATCCTCCAGATCAAGGAGTCCTGTCTCGGGCGGCCGTGGTACAGCAGCTACGCGATCTACACGGCCGTGCTCGACCACGGCGTGCGGACGCACCAGGAGTACCGCGCCTACGTCGAGGGTGGTTCTACCTCGGCGTGACTCAGCGCAGGGCTTGTGTTGTTTCAACACAAGCCTCTCCTTCGCCCTCGCGTGCTCGAGCGCGTCAAGGGCGATCGGCACGTCGACCACCCGCGACGAGCCGAGCGCGAGCACGACGTCGAGCGCCGCCGCCCGCGTTGCGGTGCGAGCCGCGCGTCGGCGGCGCTCCACCCGGACGAGATTCCGGACCGTGTGGTAGCCGGGCCGCGGCAAGCCGAGCTCCCATGCAGCTTCGCCGACGGCGCGCCACGTCTCGGCGATCGGCACGTCATCGCGGTCGAGTGCCACGACGAGCGCGTGCAGCGCGAGGCTCGTTCGGCGAGAGCGAGAACCGCACAGCCGGAGCCTGCCCGAGCACGCGTGCCCGTTCGTCACGATTCGGTCACGCGGCAGCAAAGAAAGGCTTGTGTTGAATCAACACAAGCCTTCACGCGCTGGCGCTCGACGAAGCGCGGCTACGCGGCGTCGTCGCGCGAGGCATGATCTGCGCGATCACGCGGAAGCTCGGGCGGGCGCGCGGGACCTCGTGGAACTCCGGGTTCCGGCAGCCGAGCTCGTCGGCGCGCGACTCGTAGCAGGCGGCGACCTCGACCTTGCACATCGGGAGCGGCGCGCCGGTCGCGCGGATCCCGCCGAATCCCTCCTGCCGGGCCTCCGCCGCGCGCAGCAGGTCGAGATCGATCTCGACTCCGTAGACGCGCTGCATGCAGCCGACGTACGTGTGCCCCCACGCCTCGTACGCGTAGACGAACGGGCACGAGCGCTCGATGCACGCCCCGGGGTAGACGACCTTGTCGCAGTGCACCTCGCACCGGCGGCACTCCACCTCGTCCTGAGGCCGGAGAGGGAGCTCGGTCAGTGCCTGCACAGGCTGTTCCACGCCTGAATTGTGTGCGCTCGTCGCATCGCTCCGCAAGACTTGACAAACGGTCGAACTTCAGGCAGTGCGCGCGGACGGTAGGGTACGGCGGCCGTGGTCCGTCGCATCCTCTTCGCGCTGCTCGCGCTCGCGCCGCTCGTCGTCGTGCTCCACTACTCGCCGACCTCGACCGGACAGTGGAGTTCGTCGCTCGCAGCTGCCGCGCTGATCCCGCTCGCGTGGCTGATCGGGGAGGCGACCGAGCACGCGGCCGAGCACACGGGGCCGGGCATCGGCGGCTTCCTCAACGCCACCTTCGGGAACGCACCGGAGCTGATCATCGCCCTCTTCGCCGTGCACGCGATGGAGTCCGAGGTCGTCCGCGGCTCGCTCACCGGCTCGGTGATCGGCAACCTCCTGCTCGTGCTCGGCTTCTCGCTCCTCTTCGGCGGTCGCGGGGAGCTCGACCGCGGGTCGACCTTCGTCTCGCTCGGGCTGATCGGCCTCGCCACGCTCTCTTCCTGATCGTCGCGATCCCCGGCTGGGACGGCGACCCCGAGCGCGACTCGCTCGCCCAGCTCTCGATTCCGGTCTCGATCGTGCTGCTCGCTCGTCTACGTCGCCGTGACCTGGTACTCGCTCCGGCGGCACCGCGCGCAGCACGTCGCGACGAGCGACGAAGAGATCAAGGGCTGGTCGCTTCGGCTCGCGCTCGGCGTCCTCGGCGTCGCGACGGTGGTCACCGCGCTCGTCGCCGAGATGCTCGTCGGCTCGATCGACAGGTCTTCGCGAGGACGTCGGGTTCAGCGAGTTCTTCCTCGCCGCCGTCATCGATCGCGATCGTCGGCAACGCGGCCGAGCACGGCGGTGCGGTCGCTGGTCGCCTACCGCGGGAAGATCAAGCTCGCCGCGGAGATCGCCCTCGCGTCGGCTGCGCAGGTGGCGGTCTTCCTGATCCCTGCCGTCGTCCTGCTCGCGTGGTTGATCGAGCCGCTCGCGCTCTCGTTCCGCGAAGGTCGAGATGTGCGACGCTCGTCGGCTGCGCTCGTCCGTCGCGACTCTCGTGCTGTACGGCCGCTCGAGCCGCCTGCGCGGGGGCATCCTGATCGGCGCCTACGTCGCGGTCGCGTTCGTCTTCTTCCAGGCCGGCGAGCGCGTCTAGATCTACAGCCGCGGCTACCTTCGCTACCTTCATGAGTCAGCGCTGAATGCGACCGCGCCATCAGAACTCACTGCCGCGGTCTAGCATTAGTCTGTCGTCTCGCAGATCAGCCGGCGCCGATCCTGATTCATTCCCGGTGGCGTCTTCACGCAGCTGCTGATATCGGGCTACGCGCCGTCGGCGTCGCGATCAACTCGGCGCCGACCGAGGCGTCAAGCGCGTGCCGCTGTCACAGATCAGTCGAGCTTCCGTCTCAAACCGCCAACCGCACAGCCGTCGGTTCACCTTGAGCAGTGGCGCTACGCGTTCACGAACACGTTAGCGAGGAGAAGCGCAGCTCTCAGCGCTACACATCGCGTTCCGCGTGTTCTGCGTGCGCTCGCGAACATCCTCCCGACAACGGTCGACGGCTCGCGGCGCATCGGGTACGTCGCGAAGTAGAGCTTCTCGATCCCGCCGCCGGGGTCGCGGACGACCCGCAGCAGCTCGCCGCGCTCGCGGCCCTCGGCGACGCGCCAGCGATCGTCGCCCTCCGGGTCGAGATACGAGACGTTCCGGCCCGGAGCGCCGTCGACGAGCAGCGCCTCGAGTCGCCCCTTGCGCCAGGAGATGACGATCTCGTGCCCCTCCGTCCACCAGCGGCCGAGCATCGGCTCGAGCTCGGCCGGCGGCTGTCTCGCCCGGCTGCCACGCATCCGTCGCGGCCGGCAGCGCGTCGATCGCCGCGACCGCGAGATCGAGCGCGAGCTTCTCCGGGCCGGCGCCTGCGCCCGTGTTCGTCAGCACGGCCGCGCCGATCTTCGTCTTCCGGTTGACGACGAGACCAGCGAGATGGCCCGGCATCGCGCCGCCGTGGCCGACGAAGAGGTGCTCGCCGGAGCGATAGAGCTCGAGCCCGGTCCCCCACGCGAGCGTCCAGCGCTCGTGGTCGACCATCGCCCGGACGTGCGACATCTCCTCCAGCGTCGCTGCCTTGCAGCACAGCGGTCGTCCCCGGCTGCGAGGAATGAGCCCCACCGCGCGAGGTCGCCGGTCGTCGACCAGAGCTTGCCGAGCGCGCCGGCGCCGCCGAGGTCGAGGTCGCGCTCGAGCCGCACCGCGTCCGAGTACGGCTCGACGAAGTAGCCGCGAGCGGCCGGGTCGGCCGGCTCGGGTGTCGTCCGCGACAGCCCGAGCGGGTCGAGGATCCGGTCCTGCAACGCCTCCTCCCACGTACCGCCGTGTGCCCGGGCGACGACCTCGCCGAGGAGCGCGAAGGCGAGGTTCGAGTAGTGCCACCACGAACCGGGTTGCAGCACCTGCTCGGCGTCGGCGGTGCCGGCGAGCAGCTCCTCGCGGCTCGGTGCCTGCATCGTCTCCCAGATCTCGCCGGGCGGCTCGCGCTGGAG
Organism: uncultured Gaiellaceae bacterium; assembly: GCA_963847255.1. Classification (GTDB taxonomy): domain Bacteria; phylum Actinomycetota; class Thermoleophilia; order Gaiellales; family Gaiellaceae; genus Gaiellasilicea. The sequence continues at coordinate 213,024 of CAWJYW010000008.1, read as the reverse complement.
CCCGGACGCGTGCGCGAGCATCCGGCCGATCGTCGGGGCGTGCGCGCTCTCCGGCAGGTGCTCCGTCAGCTCGTCGTCGAGCGAGATCTCGCCCGCGTCACGAAGCTGCATGATCCCGACGGCGGTGAAGGTCTTCGTGATCGAGCCGATCCGGTACTGCGTCTCCGGCGTCGCCTCGCGCGTCGCCTCGACGTCGGCGAGCCCGAGCGCCTCCTGCCACACGACCTCGCCGTTGCGGAAGACGACGGCCGAGACCGACGGCAGCCGCTGCTCCGCCTGCGCCGCAGCGAGCTTCGAGCTCAGGTCCTGCCGGAGCGGCTCAGGCGCGGACACGCGCTCCGAGTGCTCGCGGGATCGCCTCGAGCGCGCCGTCGATGTCCGCGTCGCCGACGTCGAGATGCGTGACCGCGCGCAGCACCGACGGGTGGATGGTCGCGGACGAGGCCGACGCCGTGCTCGGCGAGCAGCTCGAATCGCCTCCTCCTTCGAGAGCGGCGCGACATCGAGCTGGACGAAGTTCGTCTCGACGCGGTCCGGATCGACCGCGAGGCCCGCGTCGGCGAGCCCGAGCGCGAGCCGCTTGGCCCGCGCGTGGTCGTCGGCGAGCCGCTCGACGTGGTGGTCGAGGGCGTAGACACCCGCCGCGGCGACGATTCCCGCCTGGCGCATGGCGCCGCCGAAGAGGTGCTTCATGCGGCGCGCATTCGTCATCACCTCGGCAGAGCCGGCGAGGAGCGCGCCGAGCGGGCAGCCGAGACCCTTGGAGAGGCAGAGCGTGACGGTGTCGAAGCGGCGGCCGATCGTCGCGGCCTCCTCCCCGCTGCCGACCGCGGCGTTCAGCAGCCGGGCACCGTCGAGGTGGAAGCGGAGCCCGAGCTCGTCGCAGAGGCTGCGGAGCTCGTCGATCTCCTCGAGAGGCCAGATCCGCCCGCCGCTCGCGTTGTGCGTGTTCTCGACCCAGACGACACGGGTGCGCGGCGAGTGGATCAGCGGGACGCGATACGCAGCACGGACCTGCTCGACGCTGAACCGGCCGGCGACGCCCGGAAGCCCTCGCGTGACGACGCCCGAATGGACGGCGGGGCCGCCGAGCTCCGAGATGAACACGTGCGAGTTCTCCTCGCCGACGAGCTCGTCGCCGAGCTCGGTGTGCAGGCGCAGCGCGATCTGGTTCGCCATCGTCGCGGTCGGGAGGAAGATCGCCTCGTCCTGGCCGAGAAGCGTGGCGGCACGCGCCTCGAGGTCGTTGACGGTCGGATCCTCGCGCTTCTGCTCGTCGCCGACGACGGCCGCGGCGATCGCGGCGCGCATTCCCTCTGTCGGCTGCGTCGCGGTGTCGGAGCGAAGGTCGATCACAGGCGAGAAGCTACCTTGAACGCGTGGATCTGATGCTGCTCGAGCAGACGCTCGCCGACCGCGGCGAGCCCGCCTTCCGCGCCCGCCAGGTGTGGGAATGGGCTGCGCGCGGAGTCACCGGCTACGCCGAGATGACGAACCTGCCGCGTGCTCTTCGCGAGGAGCTCGACAAGGCCGTCCCGTTCTCATCGCTCTCGCTCGAGGACGAGGCTCACTCCGCGGACGGCACCGTCAAGGCCCTCTTCCGCACCGAAGACGGGCACCCGGTCGAGGCGGTGCTGATGCGCTACCGCGACGGTCGCCGCTCGATCTGCGTCTCGTCGCAGTCGGGCTGCCCACTCACCTGCACGTTCTGTGCGACCGGGGCGATGCGCTTCGGCCGCAACCTCCGCGCGTCCGAGATCCTCGACCAGGTGCTCCACTTCCGCCGGATCGAGCCGGTGAACCACCTCGTCTTCATGGGGATGGGCGAGCCGTTCCTCAACGTCGACGAGGTGCTCGCAGCCGCGCAGGCGGCTACCGGACGTCGGGATCACACACCGGCGGACGACGATCTCGACGGTCGGCTGGATGCCCGGCCTCACGCGGTTCGTCGACGAGGTCGAGCTGCCGATCCGCCTCGCGCTGTCGATCCACGCAGCCGATCCGCGGCTGCGGTCGGAGATCATGCCGGTGAACGACCGCTTCCCCTTGCCCGACGTGCTCGCGGAGTGCAACCGCTACTTCGCGCTGCGACGCCGCAAGGTCTTCGTCGAGTACGTGATGCTCGCCGGCGTCAACGACTCGCCGGAGCGGGCCAAGGAGCTCGCGGCGCTGCTCGATCCGAAAGTCTTCAAGGTGAACCTGATCCCGTACAACCCGACCGGGTCTGCACCAGAGCGGCTCCTCCCGGGCGGCGATCGCCGCGTTCAAGTCCGTGCTCGACCGCGCCCGGGTGCCGTCGACGGTGCGGCTGACGCGCGGACGCGACATCGCCGCCGCGTGCGGTCAACTTGCGGCGACGCGTTAGTCCTAGTCGCTCGGCCTAACTCGAACGAGGCATCTGCGTGAAACCACTTGTCTCCGGGGGCGGTCGCGCCGATATCGGAGTGTGGAAGCGGCCCGCATTGCGTGGCGTCCCCTTGGACGCCTGCTCGTCGAACAAGGTCTACTGACCGACGACGAGCTCGAGCGCGCGCTCGTACAGCAGCAGGTGTCGGGCAAGCGGCTCGGCGAGACGATCGTCGCGCTCGGCTTCGTGTCCGGCCCCGATCTTGCGAGCGCCCTCGCGACGCAGTACGGCATCGAGCTGACGGTGGAGACAGGATTCGGGACGGGCCTCCGCGCACAGATCCAGCGGCGGCACGAGAACGATCGTGGGATGCCCGGCCCGCCGGCGCTCAGCATCGTGGAGACCGCGCAGCCCGAGCCCGAAGACTTTTCGCGTGCCGTCGATGGCGACGCAGCCCGACGCGGAGGGAGCCGCCGAGGCGCTTCTCCTCACGCAGCTGGAAGAGCAGTGGGCGAGGCTCGCCGCGGCCGAGGACGCGCTCGCCGAGAGTGAGCGCGAGATCGGCTCGCTCAAGCACGAGCGCGACCGACGGCGAAAGCAAGCCGTCCGCCTCGTCGGACGGGTGCGCGACCACGAGCGGAAGCTCGAACAGCCGCAGCGAAGAGCTCGACCAGCTTGGCCGTGTCGCCGAGGAGCAGCTCAAGGAGATCGAGCGGCTCACGGACGACTCCAGGAACCGTCACGCTGAAGTCGAGCGGCTCACCCGAGACGTTCGGGAGCGCAATGCCGACATCGAGCGGCTCGCCGGCGAGGCAGAACCGCGACGCCGAGTCGACCGCTCGCGCGCGACGTCGCGGACCGCAACGCGAGATCGACCGGTTGGCGCGCGAGACGAAGAACTCACGCGCTGAGATCGAGCAGCTCACGAGCGATCTCAGCGAGCGCAACGCAGAGATCGAGCGGCTCACGAACCGAGCCAACGACGCAACGCCGAGATCGAGCGGCTCACGAACGAGGCCAACGAGCGCAGCGCCGAGATCGAGCGGCTCGCGAACGAAGCCAACGAACGCAACGCAGAGATCGACCGGCTCACGAACGACACCACCGGCCGCAGCGCTGACTTCGAGCGGCTTACGAGCGAGGCCAAGGAGCGCAACGCCGAGATCGAACTGCTCCGAGCACCGTGCACGTGCGCAACGACGACGTCGACCGGCTCTCCCGCGAGGCCAGAGAGCGCAGCGCTGAGATCGAGCTGCTCACGAGCGCCGTGAACGAGCGCAACGACGAGATCGAGCGGCTCAACGGCGAGGCGAAGGACCGCAACCCCGAAATCGACGGCTCACGAGCGAGGCGAAAGAGCGCAGCGCCGAGATCGAGCTGCTCACGAACGCCGTCAACGAGCGCAACGCGAGATCGACCGGCTCACCGGCGAGGCCAGCGAGCGCGCGCCGAGATCCAACTGCTCACGACCGCGGTCAAGGACCGCAACGCCGAAATCGAGCGGCGCACGAACGACGCCGCAGAACCAGCCGACCGAGATCGAGCGGCTGACCGGCGACGTCAAGGGCTGCGATGCCGAGATCGAGCGGCTCGAGGCAGGAGAGCGACGTCTCCGGGCGCAGGCGAACGCGATTCGCGACCCGGCTCCGCCGCGAGCCCGAGCAGTCAGCGCAGTTCGATGACGTCGGAGCGCCCGTGCCCTCGAGCCACCTCGTCTTCGTCCAGCTGGACGGGGGCTACGAGCTCGATCGAGAGCGACGGGCCGCCACCGTCGCTCAACACCGTTGCTCGAGCTGCCGCAGTTCTGCGAGGACGAGTTCGTCGTCACGCGGCTGGGGCGCTCGCCGCTACCGGCCGACGCGCGCGCGTGCATCTTCGTCCAGCGCGCCTAAGGCGCTGGGCCAGTCGGGCGTCTCGGGATGGCGGTCGTAGGTGCCGCCGGGATGACACTCAGCGCGAGTGGTACTCGCCGCTCGGCGCCGCCGAGTCGTCCGCCGCGACCCGCAGCGCGATGACGTGCGAGTCACGCTGGGCCGACGCCGAGCAGGCAGCGCGACGTCGCTCGACCGTCTGGATCGCGTAGCACTGCGTCATCGCCTCGTCGACGACGCCGCGCAGGTGCCACGACTCGTGTGCGAGCGTGACGATGCCGAAGACCGCGCGGAGCGTGTCCTCGTCGCAGCCGCCGCCGAGTAGGCACCCGAACGACTTCTGGTCGCCCTCGCCAGACCCGCTCGAGACCGCGACACGTCGAGGCGGAGAGGCTCGTCTTGTCTCCGGGGTTGCCGTGAGCGTCGAAGTCGACCCAGCCGGCGTTCGGCGTGATCTCCACCAGCCGCGTCCAGAAGCCGGGGCAGCTGACGTCGACGTCGCGCGACGCGACCGCGCTCGCGACGAGGGCGAGACGGTTCTCGTTCTCCGCGCGGCGTGTGAACTGCCAGGCCGAGAAGAGCATCACGGGAACGAGCAGGACGAGGAGGAATCGCACGACCCAGTTATCGGCGGCGTCCGGGTTGCGCCGTAGCGTGAGCTCGTGCGCCGACGGAGGTATCCCGCGACCGTCACCCGCAGCGGAGAGCCGCGCCTCCGCCGACTCTCCGACGTCGTTCGCACTGCCGCGTCGAAGTCCTCTCTATCCCGAGCTGGCACGAGCGCTGGCCGCAGCGGACGCGTTCCATCTCCTCCACTCCGACCTCGACCCCGTGCCCGTCCGACCCACGTCGACGACGAGCCAAAGCGGCTGCTACCGGCTGCGGAAGGAGGATCCCGTCGACCTGCGCGTCTCACGGCGCCACGGACGGGTCCCGCTCAGCTTCCTCCACGAGCTCGGCCATCTCGTCGATCACCAGCTGAGTGACCAGCCGGGCAATGCGTGGGCGTCGGGACGCCACGACGCGTTCACCGCCTGGCGCGCAGCCGCAGCGGATCTGCCCTCCCGCACGCCCGCCGGGTCCAGCCGCGGGCGCCGGCGCTATTTCGACTCGGCCAAGGAGGTGTGGGCCCGCAGCTACGCGCAGGCAACGCTGATGCGCTCGCGACGACCCGTCGCTCCGGCACCACGTCGCGGAACTGATCGAGGCGGACGACATCTTCGTCTGGCGGGCCTCGGACTTCGCTCCGGTGGCCCTGGAGATCGAGCGTGTCTTCGACTCGCTCGGGCTACTCCGCACCGGCGTCGCCGTCGCCGCCTGAGCCCAGTTCCAGGCCGACCGCCAGCCCGGCTTCGAAGATTCGCGTGAGGGGCGAGCGAAGCTCGTCGCCGTCCGCGTCGCCGACGTCCAGCGACTCGACCAGCGCTCCTGCGTAGACGTCCTCGACCCGCGCGACGCTCGCAAGATCGCAGTGGTCGGCGATCACCGCATGGCGTCCACGCTCCTGCACCAGGTCCACCGCCGCCGTCAGCCTCGACGGAGCGGGCGACCGGGGCGCTCGTGGAGATGGACGCCGATCAGGAAGCCGGCCGTGAATGCCTCGCCTCCGTAGGAGACGACGACGCCTCGCTGCTCCGCGGGGTCGCCCAGCACCGCCGCCGATGCATCGAGTGCGAGCCAGGCCAGGTAGTCCCAGTCGAGGCCAAGCCGCGCGACGAGCACCTCGGGCGAGGGCTCGGCGCTGACGAGCGCCACGGCCCGGTCGAAATCAGCCCCTCTCGAAGCCGTGGTCACGCCTCGGGATCGTCGCACGCGCTGTGGGCTTGCGGTCGAGCCGGCCGCGGTCAGGCCGAGCTCGGCGCGACGCGGAGGATCCGCGCCGCCCAGCTCGGCAGCCACCAGTTCCAGTCGCCCATCAGCTTCATGATCGACGGCACGAGCAGAGCCCGGATCACGGTCGCGTCGAAGATGATCCCGGCGGCGAGCCCGATCCCGAACTGCTTGATGTCGGTGCCCGGGCTCGTCGAGAGCACGAAGAACGCGAACATCAGGACGAGCGCCGCGCTCGTCACGAGCTTGCCCGTCCGCGCGAGCCCGAGCGCGATCGCCTGGTCGGTGTCGCCCGTCTCGTCGTAGATCTCCCGCATCCGCGTCAGCAGGAAGACCTCGTAGTCCATCGAGAGCCCGTACAGGAACGCGAAGATCATCAGCGGGATCCAGGAGATGATCGAATCGGTGGCGGGCACGTTCCAGATCGCCTCCGAGCCGTGGCCCTTCTGGAAGATGAAGACGATCATCCCGTAGGCCGCGCCGAGCGAGACGAGGTTCAGGATCACCGCCTTCAGCGGCAGGAGCACCGAGCGGAACGCCCGCATCAGCAGGACGTAGGTGAGCAGGATCACGAAGAGCAGGACGTACGACGAAGTTGCCGTAGACGGCGTTGATGAACTCCCGCTCCTCGGTCGGCAGCCCGGCCAGCGTCAGCTGCGCGCCGTCGAGCCGGACTCCGGCGGCGGCAGCACGTCGTCCTGCAGGCGCGCCACGGTCGTCCCGCGTCTCCCGGCTGGAGCCGTCGGTGGTCGAGAACGCCTCGACGAGCGCGAAGCCGTCCGCCCGGGCGTTCGGCGGAGCCGCCGCGCCGGCGATCCCCTCGTCTCGACGAGCCGCGACGCGACCGGCGCGAGCTGCTCGGCCGTGCGCGTCCCCCTCGACCACGATCTGGAACGGCTTGTGCACGCCGGGCGTGATCCCCGCGTCGTCAGCGCCTGCGCGCCGTCGTGCGCCCGCCCGCCGCCGGGGAGGTCTTCGACCTTCGCGTCGGCCGGGTTGAGCTGGACGCCGTAGTAGAGCGAGCAGCGCGACGATCCCGAGCCCGATTGCCGCAACCGGGATCGGCCGGCGGACGACGAAGTGCGCCCAGCGGTTCCAGAAGCCGTGCTCGGGGTCGTCGCTGCCTTCGACGAGGCGTCGGGCAGCACGCGCAGCGCTGTTGATCTTCGGACCGAGCGTGTAGAGCAGCGCGGGCAGGAGCGTGATCGCGGTCAGCACGGAGACCGCCGGGATCAGCATTCCGCCGATCCCGATCGAGCGGATGAACGGCAGCGGCAGGATGATCATGCTGAGCAGCCCGACGGCGACGGTCGAGCCGGAGACGATCACCGAGCGGCCCGCGTGCGTCATCGTCTCGACGAGCGCGTCCTCGCGTTCCCGCCGTGTCGGAGCTCCTCGCGGAAGCGGAAGATCATCAGCAGCGCGTAGTCGATCGCGACTCCGAGCCCGACCAGCGCGACCAGGAACTGGACGACGATCGAGACGTCCGTGAGGTAGGTCATCAGCCAGATCAGCGTGAACGTGTTCAGGATCGAGACGAGCGCGATCAGGAGCGGCATCGCGATCGCCGGCAGCGTCCCGAAGGTGAAGAGCAGGATCACGAGCGCGCCGAGCGCGCCGATCATCGTCTCGACGAGCACGCTCGGCGGCTCGAGCCGCTCTCCCCCTCGCTGGCCTCCGCGTAGAGCGCGTCGACCCCGGTGACGTAGCCCTCCACCCCGTCGGGTAGCGCCGCGGCGAGAGCCTTCTCGGTCGGCTCGAGGTCGACTCCCTCGAAGCTGCCTGACCGGGTGCGTAGAGGTTCGCGAAGGTGACGCTGCGGTCCTCCGAGAGGTACACGTCCTCGTTCGTGTTGAAGTAGGAGCTGACCCGGGAGCCGGGATTGGCCGCGCCCGCCTTCTCGATCGCCTCCTCGACGCCGGGCACCTTCGTCACGTCGCCGTCGGCCCGGAGGACGAGCACGAACGGGAAGATCTCGCCGTTGCCGAGCTTCGCGAGCGCGCGCTGGTTCGGCCTCGTACCCCGACGCGCCCGGGATCGAGAAGTCCTCGAGCCAGCGGTCGGCGACCTTCCCGGCCGCGAACGCGCCGAAGACGGTCAGGCCGAACCCAGATTCCGATCACGCCGAAGCGGCGGCGGATGACGAGCTTGGCCAGCCGCTCCATGCTCGCCAACCTACCGATCGCGCTCGGTCTCCGACGTGGTGGAGAACCGTGTCGAACCGATCCCACTGCCGCCGGAACCAGCCGCGCGTTGTCGACGAGCTCGCCGACCGCCTGGTCGAGGCTCGCGGCGCGCTCGAGCAGGATCTGCCTTCAGCTGCTCCTGCTCCGCCGGCTCGAGCTCGGCGAAGTAGGAGCGAATCGCGTCGCGCGAACGCCTCGCCCGAGTGCTGCCGCGGCGAGCTCGTCGACGCTGCGCGCCTCGATCCGCTCGCTCGGCCCGGTCACGCGCCCTTCTGGGCCTCGAGCTGGCGCGCCTCGCCTCGCTCGCCGGAGAGGTCCGGGTGCTCCTCGAAGCCGTACTTGACGATCGCGCGCTTCGCCGCCTTCACCTCGTCGAGCCGGCGGACCGGCCGCGAGTGCGGCGCCTCGCTTCAGCAGCTCCGGGCTCCTCGGCCGCCTCGCGCGCGATCGCGAGCATCGCGTCGACGAACGCGTCGAGCGTCTCCTTCGGCTCCGTCTCGGTCGGCTCGATCATCAGCGCCTCGGGCACGACGAGCGGGAAGTAGATCGTCGGCGGGTGGAAGCCGTAGTCCATCAGCCGCTTCGCGACGTCGAGCGCCGTGATCCCGTGCTCGCGCTTGAGGCTGCGCGCGCTGAGCACGAACTCGTGCATGCAGAGCCGGTCGTACGGGCAGCTCGTAGGCGTCGCGCAGCCGCGCGAGCAGGTAGTTCGCGTTCAGCACCGCGACCTCGGACATCTCGCGCAGCGCCGGCCCGTACGCGCGGATGTACGCGTACGAGCGGACGAAGACGCCGAACGGCCCGGTGAAGCCGCGCACCTTGCCGATCGACTTCGGCCGGTCGTAGTCGAGCCGGAAGCGCGTCGCCGTCCGTGACGACCGCGGGCACCGGCAGGAACGGCTCGAGCGTTGTCGCGCACGGCGATCGGCCCGCCGCCGGGGCCGCCGCCGCCGTGCGGCTGCGAGAACGTCTTGTGCAGGTTGATGTGGACGATGTCGAAGCCCATGTCGCCCGGGCGCGAGATCCCGCAGACGGCGTTCAGGTTCGCGCCGTCGTAGTAGAGGAGCGCGCCGGCGTCGTGGAAGATCTTCGCGACCTCCTCGATGTTCTCGTCGAAGAGGCCGAGCGTCGACGGGTTCGTCAGCATCAGCCCGGCCGTCCGCTCGTCCACCTTCGCGCGCAGGTCGTCGAGGTCGAGGTTGCCGCGCGCGTCCGTCTCGACCTTCGCGAGCTTGTAGCCGGCCATCGTCACGCTGGCCGGGTTCGTGCCGTGCGCGGTGTCGGCGATGACGATCGTGTCGCGCTGCTCGCCCTCGCCGCGGTCGGCGAAGTACGCGCGCATGAGCATCAGCCCGGTCAGCTCGCCCTGCGAGCCGGCCGCCGGCTGGAGCGAGCAGGCGTCGAGCCCGGAGACCTCGGGAGGATCTCCTGCAGCCGCCACATCAGCTCGAGCGCGCCCTGCGCGCCGCTCTCCTCCTGGTAGCGGGTGCAGGTCGCGGAAGCCCGGGCAGCGCGACGACGCGCTCGTTCACGCGCGGGTTGTGCTTCATCGTGCAGGAGCCGAGCGGGTAGAAGCCGGTGTCGATCCCGAAGTTGCGCGTCGAGAGCGCGGTGAAGTGGCGGACGAGCTCGGGCTCGGCGAGCTCGGGCAGGCGCGGCGGCTCCGCGCGGCGCAGCTCCGCGGGGACCTCGGCCGCGCGGGAGGTCGTAGCGCGGCAGGGTCGAGGCGCGGCGGCCGGGCTGCGACTTCTCGTAGATCAGCTTCATCGCGCGCACCTCGGCGAGCACCTCGGCGAGCCGGTCGATGTCGGCCGGCGTGCGCTTCTCGGTGACGGCGACGAGGAGGGCGTCGTCGATGCCCGCGTAGTCGCGGCCGAGCGCGTAGCCCGGGTGGACGCCGTGCTCGCGCGCCGCCGCGATCGACGTCGCGCGCGGGCCGTCCGACGCGGACGGCAAACTCCTTGAACGTTGCCCGGTCCGGAAACACGAGCCGGAGCCCGAGCCGCTCCTTCGCGTAGGCGGCGAGGCCCATGCAGGTCTCCCCCAGCTCGCGCAGCCCCTGCGGGCCGAGCCAGGAGAGGTGGACGAGCCCGGCGAGCGCGAGCAGCGTCTGGTTCGTCGTGATGTTCGAGGTCGCCTTCTCGCGGCGGATGTGCTGCTCGCGCGTCTGCAGCGTGAGCACGTAGCCGCGCTCGCCGTTCAGGTCGGTCGTCTCGCCGACGATCCGCCCGGGCAGGCGGCGGATGTACTCGGCCTTCGAGCGCCAGGAAGCCGTAGTGCGGGCCGCCGTAGCGACTGGTAGTTGCCGGCGCCCTGGCCCTCGCCGATCGCGAGCGCGCAGCCGTAGTTGCCGGGCGCCTCGAGCACGCCGAGCGAGACCGGGTCGACGTGCGCGACCGGCAGCGCGCCGGCGTCGTTCGCCGCGGCGGCGAGGTCGGGCGCCGGCTCGAGGCAGCCGAAGAAGTTCGGCTGCTGGAAGATCACGCGGCGGCGTCCGTCGGCCGCCGCTCGCGAGCTCGTCCGGGTCGGTCGTGCCGTCCGCGGTGCGGGACCTCGACGACCTCGAGCCCGAAGCCGGGCGCGTAGGTCTTCACGACCTGGCGCACCTGCGGGTTCATCGTCTCGGCGAGGACGACCTTCGTCCGGCCGGTCGCGTGCTTGGCGACGTAGCAGGCGTCGGCGGCGACCGTCGTGCCGTCGTAGCCGGACGCGTTCGAGACGTCCATCCCGGTCAGCTCGCAGATCGCCGTCTGGTACTCGAAGATCGCCTGCAGCACGCCCTGGCTCAGCTCCGGCTGGTACGGCGTGTACGCGGTCAGGAACTCGCCGCGCGGGAGCACGGCGTCGACGACCGCCGGCACGTAGTGGTCGTAGATGCCGGCGCCGAGGAACGAGAGCTCCTCCGTCGTGTCGACGTTCCGCGCCGCGAGCTCCTCCAGGTGCGCGCACGAGCTCCGGCTCGGAGAGCGCCGGCTCGAGGTCGAGCTCGCCGCTGGAAGCGGACGCCTGCCGGGATGTCGCGGAAGAGCTCCTCGACCGACGAGACGCCGATCGCCGCGAGCATCTCCTCGCGGTCGGCGTCGGTGAGCGAGAGGTAGCTCACTACTGCTCGGCGAGGAGCTGCCCGGTACGCCGTCGACGTCGAGCAGCGTGTCGACCTCGGACGGGTCGCTCAGCCGGATCCGGATCAGCCAGCCCTCGCCGTACGGATCCTCGTTCACGGTCTCGGGCGCGTCGACGACCTTCTGGTTCACCTCGAGCACCTCGCCGGAGAGCGGCGCGATCACGTCGGAGACGGCCTTGACCGACTCGACCTCGCCGTAGGACGAGTCCTTCGTCACCGTGCGCGCCCTCGCTCGGGCGCCTCGAAGTGGACGAGCTCGCCGAGCGCGTCCTGCGCGAACCAGGTGATCCCGAGCGTCGCCTCGTCGCCGTCGATCCGGGCCCAGTCGTGCTCGGGGTGGTACTGCAGGTCCTCCGGATAGCTCTCGGCGGCTGCCATCAGTCTACTCCTCTCGCTTGTAGATCGGCTTCTGGACGACGTCGCGCGCGCGCTCCTTGCCGCGGACGTCGATCGTGAGCTCGGTGCCGGGGCGGCGAGGCCGGCGGGACGTAGCCCATGCCGATGCCGCGTCGAGCATCGGCGAGTGCGTGCCGGAGGTGACCTCGCCGCCCTCGACGATCGGCCATGCCCTGGCGCGGGATCGCCTGCTCGTCCATCACGAACGGCGACGAGCTTCCGCTCCGGGCCCGCCTCCTTGATCGGCGCGCAGCTCCGCGGCGCCGGTGAAGTCCTTGTCGAGCGCGCACATCCAGCCGAGCCCGGCCGAGATCGCGTCCGTGTCCGGGCCGATGTCGTTGCCGTGCAGCGGGTAGCAGACCTCGAGCCGCAGCGTGTCGCGCGCGCCGAGCCCGCACGGGACGGCGCCGCGCGCGACGCACCGCGTCCCAGAGCGTCGGCCGCGTCCTCGGCCGGCGCACAGCAGCTCGACGCCGGGCTCGCCCGTGTAGCCGGTGCGGTTGACCATGCACCTCGACGCCGTCGAGCTCGCCCTCGCGTGCGTGAACGCCGTCGCCTCGGGCAGCCCGAGGCGCTCGAGCGACGCGCGGGCCCTGGACGGCGAGCAGCGCGTACTCGTCGGACACGTCGCGGACGTCGGAGCCGCGGATCTCGCGCTCCTTCAGCCAGGCGAAGTCGCCTCGCGGTTCGACGCGTTGACGACGAGCAGGTAGCGGTGCGGGTCGAGCCGGTAGACGATCAGGTCGTCGACGATCCCGCCGCGCTCGTTCGTGAGCAGCGTGTACTGCGCCTCGCCCGTCGCCGACGCTGTCGAGGTCGTTCGAGAGCAGCGCCTGGAGCAGCTCGTGCGCGCGCGGCCCCTCGACCTCGAGCTCGCCCATGTGCGAGACGTCGAAGACGCCGCAGTCCGTGCGCACGGCGCGGTGCTCCGCGATCACGCCCTCGTACTGGACCGGCATCTCCCAGCCGGCGAAGGGCACCATCCGCGCGCCGGCGGCGACGTGGCGGTCGTGGAGCGGCGTCGCGCGAGCGTCTGCACGCGCTGACGCTAACGACTCGAAAGCACGAGCCCCGGCAAGCCGGGGCTCGGACCGGGTCTCCTAAGCCGACCGGGCAGTCGGCCAGAGGGCATGCGCCTCATTCCGCGCGCGCGAACCTCAAACCTGGGTCTAGTCGTCGCGGAGGAAGGACGGGACGTCGAGCTCCGGACGTCGAAGCGCTCGCCTCGCGGCGGCGCGATCGGGGCGCTCGCGCTCCGGAGCCTGCGCGGTCGAGCGCCGCGAGCCGGCGGCGGCGCGGCGGGCCGAAGCCCGTCGCGATCACGGTCACGCGCACCTCGTCGCTGAGCGCGTCGTCGATCGACCGCGCCGAAGATGACGTTCGCGTTCTGGTCGGCGGCGCCCGTGACGACCTCGGCCGCCTCGTTGACCTCGAAGAGACCGATGTCGGAGCCGCCGGTGATGTTGAGCAGGATGCCCGGTCGCGCCCTCGATCGACGCCTCGAGCAGCGGCGAGGAGACGGCGGTGCGCGCGGCCTCGGCGGCGCGGTTCTCGCCCGGAGGCGATGCCGATGCCCATCAGCGCCGAGCCGGCGTCGCGCATGATCGTGCGCACGTCGGCGAAGTCGAGGTTGACGAGGCCCGGGCACGGTGATCAGGTCGGTGATGCCCTGGACGCCCTGGCGCAGGATGTCGTCGGCGATCCGGAACGCCTCGACGATCGACGTCTTCTTCTCGACCACCTGCAGCAGCCGGTCGTTCTCGATCACGATCAGCGTGTCGACCTGGTCGCGCAGGTTCTGGATCCCGAGCTCGGCCTGCTCGGCGCGCCGGCGGCCCTCGAACGAGAACGGCCGCGTGACGACGCCGACGGTGAGCGCGTCGAGCTCGCGCGCGAGCTCGGCGACGATCGGCGCGGCGCCGGTGCCGGTGCCGCCGCCCTCGCCGGCGGTGACGAAGACCATGTCCGCGCCCTTGAGCGCGTCCTTCAGCTCGTCGCGGCTCTCCTGCGCGGCGGCCTGGCCGACGGCCGGGTCGGCGCCGGCGCCGAGGCCGCGCGTCGCCCTCGAGCCGATGTGGATCTTCACGTCGGCGTCGCCATCAGCAGCGCCTGCGCGTCGGTGTTGACGGCGACGAACTCGACGCCGGCGAGGCCGGCGTCGACCATCCGGTTGACGGCGTTCGTGCCGCCGCCGCCGACGCCGACGACCTTGATCACGGCGAGGTAGTTGCCGGAAGGATCTCTCATGGGTTGAATGTCTCGACCTCTCTCGACCTCAAGCTCTAGTGGAGCATCGGGGTGACGACGTTCCGTTCGGCGGCAGGGTACGGCGCCTTGACGGCCTTGTCAATGCGAACCTCATGGTAGCGTCGAGGTCGAAGTCTCAACCTCGACCTGAGAGTTGAGAGTTTCTCCGGCGACCGGGCGCTCGGGCACGCTCACGTCGAGGTAGCCCGCCGGCGCCGGCCGAGCGCGGGAGCACCCGCCGCGCGACCGCGAGCTTCAGCGGCAGGTCGCGGCTGTCGCCGAGCCGAAGCTCGAGCCCGGACGCGAGGACGAGCGTCAGCTCGCCGCGCGTCGCGACGGCGGAGGCGCGGCGAGCGGCAGCGGCTCGGAGACGAGCGGCGCCGACGGCAGCGATGGCACGGCGCGGATCCCGCCGGCGGCTCGCCGAGCCGGACGTCGACGTCCCGCTGACCCAGATCCGCGGGAGCGCCGGGCGCGCGCCGCGGTCGAGCTCGGCGATGACCCGGCCGCGTCGGCGGCGAGCCACGACGCGGCCCCTGGCGCAGGACGGCCACCGGCCGCTCGGGGACGACCGCGACCCGCAGCGTGTGCGGGAAGGCGCGGTCGAAGGTCGCGGCCGCCACCATCGGAACGCGCTCGGCGCGATGCTCGAGCTCGTCGAGGTCGAGCCCGAGCAGGCTCTCGCCGAGCGCCGGCGCAGCGCCGTCGCGCACCTCGGCCGCGACCGCGGGTGCAGCGCCGTCGACCGCGACGCGCCGCACGGCGAAGACCGAGGTCTCGCGCGCGGCGGCGTAGGGGCCGAGCGCCGCAGGAGGATCAGCAGCCCGATCAGAAGCGAGCGCCGGAGGGAGCGAGCTTGGCCAGCTCGAGGCTACCGCCCGCCCGGTCGCGAGGGAAGGAGACGGCCGCGAGCCCGCGCTCGCGGGCGTGGGCGATTCCGTGATCCTCTGCCTGCGGCCACGTTCGCGGGTTTCGCCGTGGCAGTGGCGCTTCCTACGGTCTCAGGCGCCGGCAGCTCGAGCTCGCCGAGGAACTCGACCTCGTGCTCGAGCTCGACGCCGAACTGCTCGTGCGCGCGGCGGCGCGCCTCGGCCATCAGCGCGAGCGCGTCGGCCGTCGTCGCATCGCCCGCGTTCTCGATGAAGTTCGCGTGCCTCGGCGAGATCAGGGCGCCGCCGATCGCGTGGCCCTTCAGCCCGCACGCCTCGAGCATCCGCCCCGGCGCCGAGCTCGTGCTCCGGGTTCTTGAAGACGCTGCCGAACGTGCGCTGGTTCGTCGGCTGCGTCGCCTTGCGCTGCGCGTTCAGCTCCGCCGACCGTCGCCTTGATCTCGTCCGGCGGGCGCGGAGCGAGCCGGAACTCGACCTCGGCGACGACCTGGCCGGGCCGGAGCGCCGAGTGCCGGTACGAGAGCCCGAGCTCGGCCGGCGTCAGCCAGCCCGCTCCGGCCGCGGTGACGACGGCGCGCGGACGAGGATCGGCGTCCAGTCGCTGCCGTACGCGCCCGCGTTCATGCGGACGCCGCCGCCGGCCGTGCCCGGGATCGCGCACGCGAACTCGAAGCCGCCGAGGCCGGCGGCCCGCGCCCGGTGGAGGCAGACGGCGTTCGCCGCGCCGCCGCCGGCGACGAGCGATCTCGCCGTCGACGCGACCGCCGCGAGCTCGCCGGCGAGCCGGAGGACGAGCGCCTCGACGCCCTCGTCGGCGGCGAGCAGGTTCGAGCCGAGCCCGACGGTCGCGACCGGGAGGTGCCGCTGCGCCGCCCAGCGCGAGCACCTCCTCGAGCTCGGCGAGCGTCGTCGGCCGCGCGAACGAGCGCGCCGGGCCGCCCGGTGCCGATCGTCGTCAGCCGCGCGAGCGACACGTCCTCGCGGATCATCATGCGAGCGCCGCCAGCACGAGCGGGCCGGCACGATCGACGTCGCCGGCGCCGATCGTGAGCACGAGGTCGCCCGGCCGCGCCCACGCGGCGATGATCCGCACGCCCGTCCTCGACGCTCGGCGCCCAGCCGACGCGCAGCCCCGGCCGCAGCGCGTCGACGACCAGCTTCCCGGTGACGCCGTCGATCGGCTCCTCGCGCGCGCGGTAGATCTCGGTCACGCAGACGGCGTCCGCGGTCGCGAGCGCGGCGCCGAACTCGTGCGCGAGGTGGCGCGTGCGCGAGTACAGGTGCGGCTGGAAGAGCACGAGCACGCGGCCGTCGGTCCGCCTCGCGCGCCGCGGCGACGGTCGCGGCGATCTCCGCCGGATGGTGGGCGTAGTCGTCGACGACCGTGACGCCGTCGTGCTCGCCGACGAGCTCGAAGCGCCGGCCCGCCCCCGGAACCGTGCCAGACGGGCTCGGCGTCCTCCGCGCGCGACGCCGGCGAGCTCGAGCGCGGCGAGCGCGGAGGCGGCGTTGCGGCGGTTGTGCTCGCCGGGAGCAGCAGCGGCGAACGTCACCGGCTCGAGCTCCCCGCCGCGGACGACCTGCGGCACGTCGCGCGAGCCAGCGCTCGAACAGCTCCTCGACCTCCGCGCCGACGCGAACGTCGCGTGGTGGTCGAGATCGACGTTCGTCACGACCGCGATCTGCGGCCGCAGCGGCTCGATCGTGCGGTCGGACTCGTCGCCCTCGACGACGAGCCAGCCCTCCCCGGCGCCGGCGTTGCCGCCGAGCTGGGCACCTCGCCGCCGATCAGGAACGCGGGATCGAGGCCGAGCTCCGCGAGGACGAACGCGATCATCGCGGTCGTCGTCGTCTTCCCGTGCGCGCCGGCGACGACGATCGACCGCCTCAGCGAGACGAGCTCGGCGAGGAACTCCGCCCGCGGCGGCCCGGCGACGGCCGGGTAGGCCGTCGAGACGATCGCCTCCCAGCCGTCGGGCGCGACCGGCTCGGGCGAGATCTCGACCCGCACGCCGTCGAGCGTGGCGCGAGGTACGGCGTCTCGACGCGGTCCCAGCCCCCCACCTCGGCGCCCCACGCGCGCGCGAGGAACGCGTAGGCCGAGAGCCCGGCGCCGCCGATCCCGACGAACCAGAGCCGCCTACCGGCGAGCGGCTGCAAGCGCGATCAGCTCCTCGGCGATCTCGTCGGCCGCGTGCGGACGGGCCAGCGCAGCATCGCCGCGCGCATCGACGCGAGCCGCGCCGGGTCGGCGAGCAGCGCGTCGACCACGGCGGGACGCGGTCGAGCTCGGTCTCCGGCACGACGACCGCGCCGCCGCCGCGCTCGAAGTGGCGCGCGTTCTTGCGTCTGGTGGTCGGCGGTCGCGTACGGATACGGGACGAGCACGGCCGGCATGCCGGCGGCCGCGAGCTCCCAGACCGTGCCGCCCGCGCGCGAGACGGCGAGGTCGGCGGCGGCGAGCGCGGCGCCGAACTCGCTCGTCGACGCGATCAGCACGTAGTCGTCGCGGTGCACGCGCGGGCGCAGCGCCTCGTAGTCGCGCTCGCCGGAGACGTGCAGCACCGGCGGTCCCGCCGTCGCCGAAGGCCTCGACCGCGAGCTCGTTGAGGCTGTGCGCGCCGGCGAGCGCGCCGAAGATGGCGAGCACCGGCCCGTCGGCGGGCAGCTCGAACGTCGCGCCGCCGTCCGCCTGCGAGCGCCGAGTGGGCCCGGGGATCGGCCGGCCGGTGACGCGGTACTTCGGCCCGTCACGGCCCTCGATCGCGTACGCGAGGAAGACGCGCGTCGCGAACGGCGCCGCGAGCCGGTTCGCGAGCCCGAGGTGGGCGTCGGCCTCGGTCAGCGCCGCCGGGACTGCGCCGCCTCGCGGCGAAGACCATCGGCCCGGCGACGTAGCCGCCGCCGCCGAGCACGACGTCCGGTCGGCGGCGCTCGAGGATCGCCGCGCAGGCGCGCGGAGCGCGGCCCGCCGTGATCAGCGCGCGCAGAAGCGCGAGCGCGGGCGGCGCGGGAAGCCCGCGATCTCGAAGGTGTCGAGCTCGTAGCCCGCCTCAGGAACGAGCCGCGCCTCGACGCGATCCGGCGACCCGGCGAACGTCACGAGGACGCCGCGCGCGCGCAGCGCCTCCGCCACCGCCAGCGACGGCAGGACGTGCCCGGCTGTCCCGCCGGCCGCGATCAGGCACCGCAGCTCGCCGTTGGGGTGCGCGCTCATCGGCCGCGATGTTAAGGAGGATGCCCACCGAGGCGAGCAGGACCAGGAGACTCGAGCCGCCGTACGAGACGAACGGCAGCGGGATTCCGGTCAGCGGCGCGACCCCGAGCACGGCGGCGAGGTTCACGGCCGCCTGGCCGCAGACGAGCGACGTGAGCCCGGCCGCGAGCCGCTTCCCGAAGGGGTCGCGGCAGCGGAGCGCGACGCAGAAGCCGGCGTACGCGAAGGCACCGAAGGCCGCGATCACGGCAGTCGTGCCGATCAGTCCGAGCTCCTCGCCGATGATCGCGAAGATCATGTCCGTGTGCGGCTCGGGCAGGTAGATGATCTTCTGCACGCCCTCGCCCAGACCCTTGCCCGGAGCCCGCCCGAGCCGAGCCCGATCATCGCCTGCACGGTCTGGAAGCCGGCGTTCTGCGGGTCGCTCCACGGGTCGAGGAAGCTGAAGAAGCGAGCGCGCCGGTACGGCTCGATCCAGATCGCAGCGACGCCGGCCGTGAGCGCGAGCGCGCTCGCGCCTGCCAGCAGGCGGCTGGGAACGCCCGCGACGAGCAGGATCCCCAGCATCATCAGCATGAGCGCGATCGTCGTCCCGAGGTCGGGCTCGACGACGATCAGCGCGCCGAAGAGACAGGTCAGCAGTCCGATCGGCTTCCAGAGCTCGCCGAACGTCCGCGGTGCGCCGTTGCGGGAGAGATAGGCGGCCGCCCAGATGGCAGCGCGACCTTTGCCAGCTCGGACGGCTGGAACGTCAGCGGGCCCGCGGTGAGCCAGCGCCTCGCGCCGTTGATCTCGGGCGCGATCAGCAGCACCGCGATGCAGAGCCCGAGCGCCACGACCACGAGCGGCGGCGCGAGCATGCGCAGCCGGCGGTGGTCGAAGCGGGCGAAGACGAGCAGCAGCGCGACGCCGGCGAGCGCGTAGATCGCCTGCCGCTTGAGGTAGTGACCGGATCGCCGTCTCCGAGCGCCGCGGACGCCGAGGTCGCGCTGTAGACCATGACGAGTCCGAAGGCGACGAGCCCGAGCGTGACGAGGACGAGCAGACGCTGCTCGAGCTGACCTCGATTCATCCTTTCAGGTTCTCTACCAGCCTCCTGAATTCCTCTCCGCGGTGCTCGAAGTCCCGGAACTGGTCGTAGCTCGCGCACGCCGGCGAGAGCAGCACGACGTCACCCGGCTGCACGGCGGCTCGCCGCCTCCGCGACGGCGCGATCGAGCGTCACCGAGAGCAGGAACGGCACCGACGCGTACCCGAGATCCTCGGAGAGCGGCTCGCCGGCCTCACCGATCAGGTACGCGGTCACGACGTTCGCGCGCGCGACGTCCTGTGCGAACTCGTCGAAGCGCTCGCCCTTCAGCGACCCGCCGAGGATCAGGTGCAGCGGCGCGTCGAACGCGGTCAGAGCCCGGCGAGCGGCGGCGGTGTTGGTGGCTTTCGAGTCGTTGACCCAGCGGACGCCGTCGATCTCGGCGACGAGCTCGAGCCGGTGCGGGACTCCGGGGAAGGCAAGGAGCGCCGCCGCGATCGCCTCCTCGGCGACGCCGAGAGCGCGAGCGGCCGCGGTCGCCGCAGCCGCGTTCTCCCGGTTGTGCGCACCGGGAATCAGCGGCTCGGCCGGGAGCTCGTCGTCGGCGGCGAACTCGACGCGGCGCCCCGACCCCGGCACGGGGCCGAAGCCGCGCGGCACGACGGCGACGTCCTCCTCGGTCTGGTTCTCGAAGATGCGCAGCTTCGCCTCGCGGTAGCGCTCGAAGCTGCCGTGCCGGTCGAGGTGATCGGGCTCGAGGTTCAGGAGGATCGGCGATCCTCGGTCGGAAGCTCTGGACGTCCTCGAGCTGGAAGCTCGAGAGCTCGCAGACGATCCACTCCTCCGCGCCGAGCTCGCCTTCGAGCTCGCTCAACGCCGTCCCGACGTTTCCGGCCGTTCGCGCGCCGAGCATCGCCCCCAGCAGCTCCGTCGTGGTCGTCTTGCCGTTCGTGCCGGTGACGCCCACGATCGGGTTTTCGAGGAAGCGTGACGCGAGCTCGACCTCGCTCCAGACAGGGATCCCGCGCTCGCGCGCCTCGACGACGAGCGGAGCCTCCCCCGGCACGCCCGGGCTCTTGACGAGCACGTCGACGCCGTCGAGAAGTGCGAGGTCGGTGTCGTTTCCGAGCGTCCGGTCGGCCGCCACGACCG
The DNA here is from genome assembly GCA_963847255.1 of uncultured Gaiellaceae bacterium. Lineage (GTDB taxonomy): Bacteria > Actinomycetota > Thermoleophilia > Gaiellales > Gaiellaceae > Gaiellasilicea. The sequence goes on along the minus strand of CAWJYW010000008.1, from coordinate 192,734 downwards.
CCACGCCGTTCGCCTCGAGCGCCGCCTGCGCCGCCCGCCCCGAGCGTGCAAGGCCGAGGACCAGCACCCGTTTCACGGCAAGCGGAACTCGAGGTAGTAGCGGTAGTAGAGGACGAAGCCGGCCGTCGCGAAGATCGCGGCGATGATCCAGAAGCGCACCATGATCTTCGTCTCCGACCAGGCCTTCATCTCGAAGTGGTGGTGGATCGGCGCGATCAGGAAGACGCGGCGGCCCCAGTACTTGAAGCTGATCGTCTGGATGATCACCGAGAGCGCTTCGACGACATAGATCCCGGCGATCAGCACGAGCAGCGCCTCGGTGCCGGTGACGATCGCGAAACCGGCGAGCGCCCCGCCGAACGCCATCGAGCCCGTGTCGCCCATGAAGAGCTCGGCCGGGAAGGCGTTGTACCAGAGGAACCCGATCGCAGCCCCGATCAGCGCGGCGGCGAGGATCGCGAGATCGAGCTGGAAGTCGGCGCGCTGGCCGACGTCGCCCGAGCGGATGTAGCCGATCACGGTGATCGCGAGGAAGGTGAGCAGCGCGATGATCCCGGTTCCCGCTGCCAGCCCGTCGAGGCCGTCCGTCAGGTTCGCGCCGTTCGCAGCGCCGGCGATGACGAGGAAGAGGAACGGGTAGTAGGCGTACGAGAGCGGGATGTCGACGTTGGCGACGGGGATGTAGATCGACGTGTCGAGCTGCGACTGCGAGTGGACCGCGATCCCCACGACGACCGTGATCCCGGCGAGCGCGAGGAGCTTCCAGCGTCCCTGCAGCCCGAGCGAGCGGCGGTGGCGAAGCTTGATGAAGTCGTCCAGAAAGCCGACCGCCCCGCAGGCGACGGTCACGAAGAGCACGGTCAGCGCCGGGAGCGTGAACTTCGAGAGCGCCAGGAAGGGCAGCAGCGCACAGAGCAGGATCAACAGGCCGCCCATCACCGGCGTCCCCTGCTTGACGACATGACCCGGCAGGGCCGTCTTCCCGGATCGGCTGTCCGAGCTCGTTGCGGCGCAGGAACTCGATGAACTTCGGTCCGATCACGACGGAGACGACCATGGCGATCAGCCCCGCTATGAAGACTCGGACCATTACGCGACGGGGTTCGCCAGGGCCGGGGCGATGCCTTCGAGGGCAACAGAGCGGGACGCCTTGACGAGCACGGCGTCGCCGGGTCCGACCAGCGCCCGCGCCGTCTCGAGAGCCGACTCCGCGTCGGGCGTCCACGTGTCGAAGCCGTACGCCTGGGCGACGTCACCGACCGCGATGACTTCGATCCCGAGCTCGGCTGCGAGGTCCGCCAGCTCGCGGTGGTGGCGTTCGGCATGCTCGCCGAGCTCGGCCATTCCGCCGAGAACGGCGACGAGGCGGTGGCCGGCGCCGCGCTCTGCGAGGTGTCGCAGCGCCGCCTCCATCGAGGTCGGGTTGGCGTTGTAGGCGTCGTTGACGACGAAGCCGCCACCGGGGAGCGGCAGCTCCTCCCCTCGCCACGGCGACAACAGCACGGACGCGGCGCTCTCGGCCAGGCGGTCGAGCGGCAGACCGAGGGCGTCGTACGCTGTCATCGCTGTCAGAGCATTCTGCGCCTGGTGGCGGGACGTGAGCGGGAAGCGGATGCGGTCACCGCCGAACGCGACGTGTGCACCGTCCTCACGCAGCTCGACGTCGACCGGCCCGACCCGTCGCACCTCGATGTCGTCGCGCAGGTGCGGTTCCAGGTCGGCGGACTCCGGCACGACGGCGATCCCACCCGCGGGAAGCGCGGCGACGAGCTCCGCCTTCGACCGCGCGACGCCGTCGACCGAGCCGACGAGCTCGAGATGCACGGGCCCGATCGCCGTGATCACGCCGATGTCCGGACGCGCGATCTTGCAGAGCTCGGTGATCTGACCCAGTCCGCGCATTCCCATCTCGACGATGCAGATCTCCGTGTCCGGCTCGAGTCTGCCGAGCGTGAGCGGCACGCCGAGCTCTGCGTTATAGCTGCCTTCTGTCGCGGCGGTGGGCGCGACGTGCGTGCAGAGCGCAGCGAGGATGTCCTTCGTCGACGTCTTGCCGGTCGAGCCGGTGATGCCGACGAACCGAGCGCCGCTACGGGCACGGAGCACCTCGCCGATCACCGCCATCGCGCTGAACTCGTCACTCGGGACGAGCGTCGCTGCGCCCAGGTCCCGGGCTTCGTCGACGAAGGCGCGTCCGCCGCGAATCGCGACGAAGAGATCCCCGGGTCGAACCCGGCGAGAGTCGATCTGGAGGCCGGTGACCTCGTCGGAGCTGGAGCTCGGCCTCAGCTCACCAAGGCCGAGCGTTTCGAGAACCTGGATCGAGATCGGGATCATGCGCGCAGCGCCTCGCGGGCGACGACCCGGTCGTCGAATGCGAGCTTCTCGCCCGCGACCTCCTGGCCCTGCTCGTGTCCCTTGCCGGCGATCACGACGACGTCTCCCGCCTCGGCGAGCTCGATCGCCCGCTCGATCGCCGAGCGCCGGTCGGGGTCGATCTCGACGTCGGTGCCCGTGCCCTGGAGGACGTCCTGGATGATCGCGAGCGGATCCTCGCTGCGGGGATTGTCGGAGGTGACGATGACCACGTCGGCAAGGTCGCGCGCCACACGTCCCATCAGCGGGCGCTTCTGGCGGTCGCGGTCGCCGCCGGCCCCGAAGACGACGATCACACGTCCTTCCGCGAGTTCGCGCGCAGTCCGGAGCACGTTGTCGAGCGCGTCCGGCTTGTGCGAGTAGTCGACGACCACGGAGAACGGCTGCCCCTCGTCGACCGCCTCGAATCGTCCCGGCACGCCTTCGAGAGCTGCGATCCCAGCCGCGATCTCGTCCTCGGCGACGTCGAGCAGGATCCCGGCTGCGATCACACCGAGGACGTTCTCGACGTTGAAGCGGCCACGCAGGTTCGAGCTGGATCTCGATCCCGCCGGCCGTGAAGCTGGCGCCCGCTGCGCCGAGCTCGAGCCGATCGGGACGGATCTCGGCGTCGTCGGCCAGGCCGAACGTGATGAGGGGGGCGCGGTTCGTGTACGCGAGCTCCTCGGCCAGGCGACGTCCCCACTCGTCGCCGATGTTGACGGCCGCCGGCGTCGGCGCGGCGCCCGTGAAGAGCTTGCGCTTCGCGGCGAAGTAGTCCTCCATCGACTCGTGGAAGTCGAGGTGGTCCTGGCTCAGGTTCGTGAACACGAGCGCGTCGAAGCGGACGCGGTCGAGGCGGTGCAGCACCGCCGCGTGCGATGAGGCCTCGAGCGCGACGCTGCGGTTGCCGGCGTCGAGCATCTCCCGGAACGTGCGCTGCAGGTCGATCGCCTCCGGGGTCGTGCGGACGACCGGCCGCACCTCGCCGCCGACGCGGCTCTCGACGGTGCCGAGAAGACCGGGTCGGCGGCCGGCGGCTTCCAGCACGGAGTAGAGGAGGTACGCGGTCGTCGTCTTCCCGCTCGTGCCCGTGACGCCGGCGACCTCGAGCTCGCGCGTGGGCTCCCCGAAGAACGCGTCCGCGGCAGTCGCCATTGCGGCGCGGGTCGACGGCACGATCAGCTGGGGCACCTCGGGCTCGACGGCATGCTCGACGACGAGGACAACGGCGCCGTTCTCGACCGCCTGGACTGCGAAGTCGTGCCCGTCCGCGTGTTCGCCGGGGACGGCGAAGAACGCCGCGCCGGGGGTAACGGCGCGCGCGTCGTAGGCGAGGTCCCGCACCTCAACGGGATCGGGGCTGCCGAGGACCGCCTCAGGTGCGAGCGCAGCGACGAGGCGCTCGAGCTCCATATCCGGCGGAACGCTACCGAGTGGCGGCAGCGTCAGGTTCAGCGTCCGGAGCGACTTCGAGCTGGACGAGGCTCGAGCGCGCGATCTCGGCGAACGCGGGCGCCGCGACGACGCCGCCCCAGATCGCTCCCTGCGGCTCGTCGACCTGGACGAGCACGACGAGGCGCGGCTCCTTCGCGGGCACGACGCCGACGAAGGAGGCGACGTAGCGGGAGGTCGAATAGCCGCCCGGCACCGGCTTCGCCGCCGTACCGGTCTTGCCGGCGACCGTGTAGCCCGGCACCTTCGCTGCCGCACCGGTACCGCCCTCCGCGGAGACGACGTCGCGGAGCATGGCCATCATCTGCGCGGACACGGTCTTGGAGATGACGCGGCGGCCCTTGTTCCGGCTCGCCCGCTCGGTGCCGATCCGCTCGACGAGGTGCGGCACTCGCATGACGCCGCCGTTCGCAATCGTGGCGTAGGCATTCGCCATCTGGATCGGCGTGACGCCGATCCCCTGCCCGATCGGGACGTTCCCGATCGTCGAGCCGGACCAGTAGCTGGGCAGCAGGCCGCGCGACTCACCCGGGGCGTCGACACCGGTCGACTTGCCGAACCCGAACTGGGTGATCCAGTTTTCGACCCGCGAGCGGCCGAGCATCTGCGCGAGCGTGATCGTGCCGACGTTCGACGACTGCGAGAGGATCTGCGCGACCGTCATCCGCTGTGTCGCCCGCGGCTCGTGCTCGTGGATGATCCGGTCGGCGACGCGGATCGACGACGGGAGCGTGAACTCCGTCGACGGCGCGACGATCTTCTCCGAGAGCGCCGCGGCGACCGTGACGACCTTGAACGTCGATCCCGGCTCGTAGACGTCGGTGACGGCACGGTTGCGGCGACGGTCCGCCGAGGCCGAGCCGAACGCGTTCGCGTTGAAGCCGGGTGCGACGGCCATCGCGAGGACGGCGCCGTTCCGTGGGTCGAGCACGATCGCCGTGCCGCCCTTCGCCCCCCAGCGCTTGACGGTCTCGCGGAGGACAGTCTCCGCGTTTGCCTGGATCCGGTGGTCGATCGTCAGATAGACGTCGTCACCCGCTCGCTCCGGCTTGGTCGAGATCACGTCGATCACGCGGCCGGCAGGATCGGTCACGGTCGTCTGCGTGCCGGGCTTGCCGATCAGCGACGCGTCCAGCGAGCGCTCGAGCCCCTCGAGGCCCTTGTTGTCGAGCCCTGCGTAGCCGAGCACGTGCGCGGCGACGCTGCGCTGCGGGTAGTAGCGGAGCTCCTCGGCATAGAAGCCGAGCCCGGGCAGCTTCAGCTTCTCGAGCTCGGCGGCCTTCGCCGGGTCAGCCTTCCGCTTCACGTAGACGAAGTGGCGCGACTGATCGGCCAGGAGCGTGTAGAGCTTCTCCGCGTCCAGTCCCAGCGCCTTTGCGGCGGCCAGCGCAACCTTGCGCGGCTGCTTCACGCTGCGTGGATCGGCGTAGATGGTGGTCGCCTGCTCCCCGATCGCAAGCGGCTCGCCGGTGCGGTCGAAGATCGTGCCGCGGCCGGCGGGGATCTCCGTCGTCGCCTGATGCTGGCGCGACGCCATCCCCTCGAGCGTCGAGGCCTGCACGCCCTGCAGCCAGACCGCGCGGGCGAGCGTCCCGGCGAAGACGAGCGCGAAGACGCCCAGGAGCAGGCGGATGCGGCGGTTGGAGCGCCGCTCGTTCATCGCTGCGGCGGCGCCAGCTGCACGTGGAAGGTCAGCTCCGGGTCGGCGCGGACAAGTCCGAGCTTGCGTGCGAGCGTCCGACTCGATCGCGAGCGTTCGCCGACGCGCTCGAGAGCTGGGAGCTCAACCGCTTCGTGTCGGCGCGGAGCTGCACGCGCTCGCGGCCGAGCTCGTCGAGCCGGACGTTCAGCTGGAGCACGGCGACGTTCACGGCGACGATGCCGGCCAGCAGGACGGCGAGCACGACGATCCAGACGACGCCGCCGAAGGGACGCGCCTTGACGCGCGCGGCCGTACGGGTGGCCGGCTTCCGGCGTGGCCGCCTGACGTGCGGTGTCTCGACACGTTCGGCTCCGGCCCAGCTGGCCATCAGTCCGTCCCGACCTTCACCGCTGCGCGGAGCTTCGCGGAGGCCGCGCGCGGGTTGGCTTCGAGCTCGCGCTGAGCGGCGCGGAGCGGCTTGCGCGTCAGGTCGCGCAGGATCGGCTCGTTGCCGCAGACGCAGATCGGGAACTCCGGTGGGCAGGTGCAGCCGCGGGCCAGCTCGCGGAAGTAGCGCTTGACGATCCGGTCCTCGAGCGAGTGGAAGCTGATGACGGCGATGCGGCCACCGGGCCGGAGCATCCGCACCGCCGCCGGGAGAGCGGCTTCGAGCGCGCCGAGCTCGTCGTTGACGGCGATCCGAAGCGACTGGAAGACCCGCTTGGCGGGATGCCCGTCGCCGAAGCGGGCCGGCGTCGGAATCGCCTGCTTGATCGTGTCGGCGAGGTCGATCGTGCGCTCGAACGGCCGCTCCGGACGCCGCCGCACGATTGCCCGCGCGATCTGGCGCGCATAGCGCTCCTCGCCGTAGCGCTTGAAGATCAGGCCGAGCTCGCGCTCGTCGGCCTCGTTCACGAGCTCGCGCGCCGAGAGCTCGGCGGCGCTGTCCATTCGCATGTCGAGCGGGGCGTCCGCGGCGTACGAGAAGCCGCGCTCGGGGCGGTCGAGCTGCATCGAGGAAACGCCGAGGTCGAGCAGGATCGCATCGGCCTGGACGTCGTTGGCGGCGAGCTGGTGCAGGACGAGCGAGAACTCGCCGCGGAGGAACCGAGCCTGAACGCCGCCGGCAGTCGCCTTGAAGCGGTCGAAATAGGTGCGGGCGTCCGGATCGCGGTCGATCGCGATCAGCTTTCCCTCGCCGCCCAGGTCGGCGGCCAGCAGGCTCGAATGGCCCCCGGCGCCGAACGTGGCGTCGACGACGGTCTCGCCCGGGCTCACGTCGAGGAGCTCGCGCACCTCCTCCGCGAGGACGGGAACGTGATCAGCGCTTCTCTGCAAGGCGTTCGGCAACATCGTCTGCGCTCCCTTCGACCTTGGTGACGTGAGCTGCCCAGGCGGCGCGATCCCAGATCTCGAGATGGTCGTGGACGCCCGCCACGACGACCTCGCGACCGAGTCGCGCGTGCCGGTGCAGCGCCGGCGGGACGAGCACGCGGCCCTGCTTGTCGAGCTCCGCATCGGAGGCGGCCGAGAAGAAGAACCGCTTCAACTCTCTCGCCTCCTTGGAAAAGGGGTCCAGCGGCGCGAGCCGAACCTCGACCAGCGCATCCCAATCGGGACGGGCGAACACGTCGAGGCACTCGTCGAGGCCGCGCGTGAGCACGACTCCGCCGGCCAGCGCCTCGCGGAAACGGGCCGGAAGCGTGAGCCGGTTCTTGTCGTCGATGGTGTGTTCGTATTCGCCGAAGAACATGTGCGCACTCGCTCCTGGTTACCCACTTCGCCCCACTCTAAACCACTACTCCCCACTTGTCCACCCTTCTGGCGCACATTTCACCCTTTCGGGGCGGGTCCCTCCGTGAGCGAGAATCGCCGGATGCGACGAGGTGCTGAGCACGCGGGCGCTGAACCGCGCGACGCTCGCGCGGCAACTCCTGCTCGAGCGGGACGCGCGGACCACCGCTCGCGACGGTGCGAGCACCTCGTCGGCATGCAGGCGCAGGTCCCGCACAACCCGTATACCGGGCTCTGGTCGCGGCTCGACAGGTTCCGGCCGCGAGTCGTTGTCGGAGCTGCTCGAGCAGCGGAAGGTCGTGCGCGTCGGCGTCATGCGCGGGACGATCCACCTCGTCACGGCCGACGACTGCCTCCTGCTGCGTCCGCTGGTGCAGCCGGTCTTCGAGGCCCAACTGCGGCGCCACCCGGAGCACGGGGCCGCGCTTCGGGACGTCGACCTGGCGCCCGTGGTCGAGTATCGCGCGGGCGCTCCTCGCGGAGAAGCCGCGGAGCGGGACCGAGTTGCGCGCGACCTTCGCGGAGCGCTTCCCGGACCTGAACCCGGCCGCCCTCGCGCACGCCTGCCAGATGCACCTCGCCTTCGTGCAGGTGCCGCCGCGCGGGCTCTGGGGCCGGAGCGCACAGGTGCGGTCGACAACGGCGGAGTCATGGCTCGGCCGGCCGTTCGTCGCCGATCCCTCGATCGACTCGGTCGTGCTGCGCTATCTCGCGGCGTTCGGTCCCGCCTCTGTCGCCGACGTGACGACGTGGTGCCGTCTGACCGGTATGCGTGCGGTCGTCGAGCGGCTACGGCCGCAGCTCGTCACCTTCCGGGACGAGCGCGGCCGCGAGCTCTTCGACGTGCCGGATGCCCCGCGACCTTCCGAGGACGACGCCTGCCCCGGTGCGCTTCCTGCCCGAGTACGACAACCTCGTGCTCTCGCACGACGACCGCAGTCGCTTCTTCGATCAGGCCAATCGCGCTGCGCTCGCGCAAGGCTGGACGATCGGCTGGGGCTCGGTGCTCCACGACGGCCTCGTCGTCGGCGTCTGGCGGTTGGAGCCGGACGCGCTGGTCGTCCGCCACGTCGAGCGACTGTCGAAGAAGGCGCTCGCCGCGATCGCTGCGGAGGGCCGACGGCTCGCGCGGTTCCTCGAGGCCGAGACGCCGGACGTGCGTCTGGTCGTGCTCGAGTAGCGAGAACCCGTGAGGCCGGCGCCGCGACGCGTGAGTGCGAGCGCGCCGCGCTCCGATGCGAACGTCAAGGCGTCTGGAATCTCCATTCCCTTGGCGAGCGCGTACGTCAACGCGGCGGCGAAGCAGTCCCCGGCGCCGTAGGCGTCCTCGTAGGGGCCGGGCGCCACGGCCGGTTTGTACGGGCCGCCGGGTTGCGCCCAGCCGCCGAGCGAGCCGGCGGTCGAGACGACGAGCTTCGGCGGCGGATCGAGATCGCCGGTCTGGTAGCGCTCGGCGTCGTCCTCCCCGCTCGCGACGAGCGCATCCAGCTCGACGCCGGCCGCATGCAGCGTCGGCAGCTCCCGGGCCGTCGCCACGAGCACGCGCGCGCGCCGGGCCTGGCGGACGGCCTCTGCGTCGCCCGCGGTGAAGTAGACGCCGTCGACGTCGTCGAGCTCCTCCCACGGGCAGCGTCCCCTCGCCGCCCTTGGGACGCGGCTTGTCGCCGATGACGGTGATCGTCCGTTCGCCGACCTCGTCGATGTAGACGAAGCCGCGACGCTGCGACTCGTCGCTCTTCGCCGAGAGGACGCGCACCGACGCGGTCTCGAGCTCTTTCTGCGCCCGCTTGCCGAGGTCGTCGCCGCCGAGGAGGCAGTAGAGCGACGACGCGCCCGCGAGCCGCGCGAGCTCGACGGCGGCGACACCGCCTCCGCCGGCAGGTTCCTCCCAGGTTTCCCGGGTGCCGACGATCTCCCCGGGCAGAGGGACCGACTCCACGCGGAGGAACTCGATCCACTCGACGTGACCGACGACGGCGACTTTCACAAGCGCACTCTCACAGATGCGGCCGGGGCTGCGTTTAAACGAGATGATGGCAACAGTGGCAGCCGTACCTCCGTTCGAGTTCTTCTACGTCGAGCACCGCGACGTGGTGCTCGGCTTCCTGCGCCGGCGACTCGGGGGGCAAGCTGCCGAAGATGCGTTTCAGGAGACGTTCCTCCGCGCCCTTCGCGCGTACGACCGGCTCGAGCACGGCGAGCACCTACGCGCCTGGGTGCTGACGATCGCCGCTCGGCTCTGCATCGACTCGGCACGGCGCGCAAAGCCGATCAGCCACGAGCTGCCCGAATTGCCGGTCGAGGACGGTCGCCCCGCCTACGCTCAGATCGAGCATCTCGCCGACGGCCTGCCGCCGACCGAACGCGCAGCCGTCGTGCTCCGCTACGCCTACGACCTTCCCTACGACGACATCGCAGACGCGCTCGGCTCCACGGCCGAGGCAGCCAGACAGGCCGCCTCGTCAGGAGTCCGCCGACTGCGCCAGGAGAGATCCATGACCGCTTCCCCTGATCTCGACCGTCGCTTCCGCGAAGCCGCGGCTGCCGAGCACCTGCTCGACGTCGGCTTCGACGTGATCGACTCGCCGATCGGGCCGCTGCTCGTGGCCGCGACAGATCGAGGGCTCGCCCGCATCTTCTTCGACCCCGAGCCCGAGCACCACCTCGACCGACTGGCCAAGACGTTCGGGCCGCGCGTGCTCCGTTCGGCTTCGACCGTCGACGCCGCTCACCGCCAGCTCGACGAGTACTTCGAGGGAACCCGGAGCTCGTTCGCTCTCGACGTCGACCTGCGCGGCGCCGCACCGTTCGCCCAGCAGGTGCTGGACGAGCTCGCCCGCGTTCCGTACGGGCACACGACGACGTACGGCACGCTGGCCGCGAAGGGTCGGTGCTCCTCGCGCCGCCCGTGCGGTCGGGAACCGTGATGAACCGTAACCCGATCCCGATCGTGCTTCCGTGCCATCGGGTCATCGGCTCGAACGGAAGCCTGACCGGGTACGGCGGTGGACTCGACGTGAAGGAGCAGCTCCTGCGGCTCGAAGGCGCGCTAGCGTTCCCCTTGCTCTACGAGGGTGGGCGCGCCCCGGGGAGGTCGGCCCTCCCCAACACGATCGTCGACCACCGAGAGCCCACGGGCATGGGCACTCGGGGCGGCACGGTCGCTGGGCGCGCCCGCGCAACAATCGACTACAAAAGTTAAACGACGGGTACCCTTACGCTGGGTACGGGCGGGCCTCGTCGTCGAAGGGATTCGCGTGACGAAGAGAGATCGATGGCCGACCTGATCGCGGACATCCGCTCGGAGCTCGTTCGCCTCGGTGTGACCTACCCCACCGTCTCCAGAGTCGACGAGATCACCGTCACCGACCACAGGGATGGCAACGTCGCGCTGTCATGCACGGATGAAGGCGACTTCCAGTTCGGAACGGCACGCGTGACTCTGGAACGTCTCCGCAAGCTCCCGACCGACGCCGGTCCCGAGCGGGTTCGTACCGAGCTCGCCTAGCGCTCAATTTGACGCCGCTGAGTCGATCAGCTTGTACCCCACTCCCCAGACGTTGACGACGAAGCGATCGCCCGGCCGCGCTCGAGCTTCTGTCGCAGCCGTGAGACGTGCGAATCGAGCGTGCGGGTCCGTGTGAACGAGCGGTACCCCCAGACGTCTCGGAGCAACTCGTCCTTCGTGAACACGCGGCTGTGGCTCGGCCGCGAGCGCGACGAGCAGCTCGAACTCCTTGCCGGCGAGATGGACGGGCTCGCCGCGCACGGTCACGACACGCGCGAGCCTGTCGATCGCGAGCTCACCGACCTCGATCAGGTCCGGGCACGGCGGCGACGTCCGCCGCAGCACCGCTCGAATGCGCGCCAGCAGCTCGTCGTAGACGACCGGCCGCGGCAGGTAGTCGTCCGCGCCTCGCTGGAACGCGCGCACACGATCGACCGCGTCCGCCTCCTCCGGGCCGAGCACGATCACCGGGACATCGCGGTTCCAGGTTCGGCCCGGCTCGCCCTCGCGCAGGCGCGCGCAGAGGTCGAGCTCGGAGCAGACGACGAGGTCGGGGCGCGTCCGCTCCGCGAGCGCGAGCGCCTCGCCGCCGAACGCGGCCTGAAGCACGTGGAAGCCGTCGCTCGCCAGTTGGCGCTCGAGGTAACCCCTGGTCGCGGGCTCCGGCTCGGCGAGCAGCAGAGCGGCTGTCATGCTTCGAAGCTAGCAATCGGATTCGGGAGTCGAAAGATGTCCTTTGAGACGATTCTGCGACGATCGTTCCCCAGCCGTCTCTTCGGGCCGGCGCTGCTCGCGACGGCCCTGCTCGGCCTCGCGGCCGGCGGTCGCGCGACCGACTGGGAGCGGCACACGCCGCTGCCCGACCCGCGCACCGAGGTCGCTGCGGCGGCAGCCCAGGGAGAGATCGTCGTCGCCGGTGGGCTCGTCGCCGGCGGCGGCAACTCGGCGCGCGTCGACGCCTACTCGGTGAAGAACGACCGCTGGCGGCGCCTGCCCGACCTGCCGGTCTCGGTCGACCATGCAGCAGCCGCCGCCGCGAACGGACGTGTCTACGTCGTCGGCGGCTACGGCGGCGACCGGTCGCGGCTGCGGACGGTCTTCGTGCTCGAGAGCGGCGCCTGGCGCCGGCTCGCCCGCTGCCCGGACGGGCGCGGCGCGGCGGCAGCGGCGATCGCCGGCGGCAGGCTCTACGTGGTCGGCGGCATCGACGGGCGCGGGTCGCTCGCGCGAGTCGCGTTCGCGCTCACGCTCGGCACGCAGCGGTGGACGAGGATCCCAGCCCCGAGCGCGCGCGAGCACCTCGCCGCGGCAGCCTCGCAGGGTCGGGTCTACGCGATCGGCGGCCGCGCGGCCGGAATCGACACGAACAAGACCACGTTCGAGGTCTACGACGCGGCGGCCAAGCGCTGGCGCCGGCTCGCACCGCTGCCGGGAGCGCGCGGCGGCACCGGCGCGGCGGCGCTCGGCGGGCGCATCGTCTCGGTCGGCGGCGAGGAGCCGGCCGGCACGATCCGGAGCGTCTACGCGTACGACGTGCAGGCGCGCCGCTGGTCGCGGCTTCCCGATCTCCCGACACCGCGGCACGGACTCGGCGTGGTGGCGGTGAACGACCGGATCTGGGTGCTGGCGGGCGGCCCCGAGCCCGGCCTGACGGTCAGCGGCGCCGTCGAGTCCTTGAAGCCCTAGAGGCGGCCGGAGCGCAGCACGCCGACGAGCAGCCACACGCCGAGCGCGCCCGAGACGACGAAGCCGATCACCGAGAGGAAGTGGATGCCGACGATCTGCGGGCCGTCGTTCGCGAGGATGCCGATCAGCGACGATCCGAGCAGCCCGCCGGCGACGACGAGCGCGACGACGACGCGGTTGATCGCCACGTCGAGCTTGTGCATGAACTCGTCGAGCCCCTTGTGCACGAAGCCGACCTCGATCTGGCCGTCGCGCATCTCCTGGAGCACGTCGTGGATCTGGTACGGCAGATCCCGCGCGATCCCGAGCAGCTCCCGCCCCTCCCGCTGCGCCTGTGTCGCCAGCCGCGCCGGCGAGAACCGCTCCAGCATCAGCTCACGGGCGTACGGGCGCGCGACCTCGAAGACGTTGAACTCGGGATAGAGGTCGACTCCGACCGCGCCGAGGGTGGCGATCGCCTTGTCGAGCAGCACGAACCGGGTCGGCAGCTGCAGGTTCATCGAATAGATCAGGCCGAACGCCTCGCGGATCACCTGGATCGGGTCGATCTCGGCCAGGCTCGCCCCGAAGTAGCGGTAGTAGAGCTCACGCAGCTCGGTGCGGAACTCCTCCTCGCGCTCCCGCGGATAGCGGACGCCGAGCTCGGCGAGCCGGCGCGGCAACGCGTCCACGTTCTCGGTCGCCGCGTCGATGAAGAGGCGCGTCAGCCGCGCCATGTCCTCGTCCGTCAGCTTGCCGACGAGCCCGAAGTCGACGAGGCCGATCCGGCGGCCCTTGAGCACGAGCACGTTCGCGGGATGCGGGTCGCCGTGGAAGAACCCGTGCTTGAAGATCATCTCCATCCAGGTCTCCGTCACCTGGTAGGCGAGGGCACGCCGCTCCTCCAGCGAGGTCACCTCGAAATCGAGATCGGCGAGCTGGACTCCGTCGAGGAACTCGAGCGTGAGCATCCGGACGCCGGAGTAGTCCCAGTAGACCTTCGGCACCACGACGACGTCGGAGTCGGCGAAGTTGCGCCGGAACGTGTCGGCGTGACGCGCCTCGAGCTTGTAGTCGAGCTCCTGGCGGATGAAGCGGGCGAACTCGTCCACCAGCGCTTGCGCGTCGATGAAGTCGAGCGCCCGCACGCGCTCCTTGATCATGCGCGCGGCCTGGTACAGCAGCGCGAGGTCGGATTCGATCTGGCGAGGCGCGTTCGGGCGCTGCACCTTGACGACGACCTCGTCGCCGTTCGGAAGCACTGCGCGGTGCACCTGACCGATCGACGCGGCGGCAATCGGCTGCTCGTCGAAGCGGACGAACGCCTGCTCGAGCGTCAGGCCGAGCTCTTCCTCGACGACGACGCGAACCTGCGCGAAGGGGAACGGGCGGACGTCGTCCTGGAGGCTGCGGAGCTCCGCGACGATGTCCGGCGGGACGACATCGGGACGCGTGGAGAGCAACTGGCCGAACTTGACGAACGTCGGCCCGAGCTCGTCGAGCATCTCGCGCAGGTGCCGGCCGCGCTCGGATCCCACCGCCGAATCCGCGTCGACCTCGACCCGCGTCGTCCACGGAAGGATGTCGGTCAGCTTGTGCCGCTCGAAGAAGTAGCCGAAGCCGTGCCGGACCGCGACCTGAGCGATCTCGGAGAGACGGCCGATCTTGCGCGTGCGCGGACGTGTTGCCATGGCTGCAGTGTTCCACGCGACGGCCGCGAGTCCCACCCGCGAAGATGTGATCGTGGACGAAGGCACCGTCATTCTCCTGGTCGGCCTCGTCCTGGCTGCGAGCATCGTCGTCGCCCTCGGGGCTGCCCGCACCGGCCTGCCCGTCCTCGTGGCGTTCCTCGCGACTCGGCATGCTGCTCGGCTCGGAAGGGCCGGGCGGCGATCGAGTTCGACGACGCGGAGCTCGCCCGCAGAGGTCGGGATGGTCGGGCTCGCGCTGATCCTCTACGAGGGCGGGCTCCAGACCTCGTGGCGACGCCTCCGGCAGGTCGTCGTGCCGGCGGCGCTCCTGAGCACGGTCGGCGTCGTCGTCAGCGCGCTGCTCACAGGCGTTGCCGCCTACGTGCTCTTCGACCTCTCGTGGCTGGAGTCCGTGCTGCTCGGCGCCGTGGTCGCCGCCACCGACGCGGCTGCGGTCTTCGCGACGCTCCGCTCAACGCACATCCGACGGACGCTGGCGCGCACGCTCGAGGCGGAGTCGGGCGGCAACGACCCGATGGGAATCGCGCTGACGCTCGGGCTGATCGCCTGGATCGAGCGGCCCGACTCGTACGGGATCGACGATCTCGCTGCGCCTCGTCGTCGAGCAGATCGGACTCGGGCTTCTGATCGGCGTCGCGTTCGGAGCCGCTGCGATCTGGATCTTCGGGCGGCTCCCACACTCGATCGGCGCCTTCGCGCCCGTCGCGTCGGTCGCCGCGGGCGCGCTCTCCTTCGGTGCCGCGGACGTGATCGGCGGCAGCGGCTTCCTCGCCGTCTACCTCGTCGGCCTCGCAGTCGGCAGCACGCCGTCGCGCTACCGGCGTCAGCTCGTCGCCTTCCACGAAGGCCTCGCGTTCCTCTCCCAGGTCGCGATCTTCGTCGTGTTCGGCCTGCTCGTCTTCCCGAGCGAGCTGCGCGGACGTCGCGCTGCCGGGCCTGGCGCTGGCGCTGCTGCTGATGCTCGTGATCAGGCCCGCCGCAGTGTGGGCGTCGACGATCTTCACAGCCGACTTCACGAACCGCGACAGGGCGCTCCTCGGCTGGGCGGGCCTTCGCGGCGCCGTGCCGATCGTGCTCGCGACCTTCGTGCTCTCGGCCGAGGACGTGCCGCACGCGGACACGATCTTCAACGCCGTCTTCTTCGTCGTCGTCGTCTCGACAATCGTCCAGGGCTCGACGCTCGAATGGGTCGCAGGACGGCTCGGGCTGCTCGCACCGGCACCGCCCGTGCACGAGCCGCCGCTCGAGGTCGGGCCCCTGAGCAAGCTCGAGCTGGTCGACTTCGCCGTCGCCGGCGACCACGCGATCAACGGCTCGGCCGTGCGGGAGCTCGGACTTCCCCGCAGCGCGCTGATCGCGGTGATCAACCGGGGCGACGACACGATCCCGCCGCGCGGGAGCACGGTCGTGCAGGCGGGCGACCGCCTCTTCGTGCTCGTGCCGCGCGAGCTCCGCGCGGATCTCGAGGACGTCTTCTCGCGCTGGCGCCGGCGCGTCTAGACGTGACGGGTCTAGGCGAGGGTCAGCGCCAGCACGGCCTTTGCCGTGTGCAGCCG
This sequence comes from uncultured Gaiellaceae bacterium, assembly GCA_963847255.1. Taxonomy (GTDB): domain Bacteria; phylum Actinomycetota; class Thermoleophilia; order Gaiellales; family Gaiellaceae; genus Gaiellasilicea. The sequence continues at coordinate 177,047 of CAWJYW010000008.1, read as the reverse complement.
GTTCTCCGCCTCGTCCCAGACGGCACTCTGGCGGCCGTAGAGGACGTCCGCGGCGATCTCCTCGCCCGGATGCGCCGGCAGGCAGTGGAGGACGATCGCGTCGGGATCGGCCTCGGCGAGCAGCGCCTCGTCGACCGTCCAGCCGTCGAACGCCGCCAGACGCTCGCCACGCTCGGCCTCCTGGCCCATGCTCGTCCAGACGTCGGTGACGACGACGTGGGCGCCGCGGACCGCCTCGCGGGGATCCACGACGGAGGCGAGGCCGGCCGGCTCGTACCCCGGCGGCGACGCGCACGTGAGCTCGGCATCGAGGAGCGAGCATCCCTCGGCAAGCGAGAGGCAGACGTTGTTGCCGTCGCCGACCCACGCGACCCGGACGCCCTCGAGCGTGCCGAACCGCTCCCGGATCGTCTGCAGGTCTGCAAGCGCCTGCAGCGGATGCGCCTCGTCGGTCAGCGCGTTCACGATCGGGATTGCAGCGGCCGAGGCGAACTCGTCCACCTCGCTGTGCGCGTGCGTCCTGATCGCGAGCGCGTCGAGGTAGCACGAGAGGACGCGGGCCGTGTCTCCGACCGACTCGCCCCGCGCGAGCTGCAGCTGGTCGCCGGGCAGGTAGATCGCGGTGGCGCCGAGGTGTGCGCAGGCGACCTCGAGCGAGACGCGCGTCCGGGTCGAGTGCTTCCGGAACAGGAGTCCGACGGTGCGGCCCTCGAGCAGCCGGTGCGGCTCGCGCTCCTGTTGCTTCGCCTTCAGATCGTCCGCGAGGTCGAGAACGGCATCGAGCTCGGCCGCCGTCCAGTCGCGGATGCGCGTGAGCGAGCGGCCGCTGAGATCGAGTGAGAGCGCAGACGGGAGCACTACGTATCCCCGTCCAGGTGGTGTCGCAGCTGCTCGGCCAGCTCCGGCGCGGTGTACCCCTCGCGGGCGGCGAGGAAGATCGTGTCGTCGCCGGCGATGCAGCCCGCGATCTCGGGGAGCGCGACCTCGTCGACGATCTGGGCCAGGGCGTTCGCGCAGCCGGGAGGAGTCCGAACGACGACGAGGTTCCCGGTCGACTCGAGCGCGACCACCCAGCGACGGAGCGCCGCAGCGAGCTCGCTCAGCCGATCGAGGTCGGCCGCACCGGGGAGCGCGTAGACGAGACGACCCTGCTCGCCCCGGACCTTGACGAGCCCGAGCTGGGCGATGTCACGCGAGACCGTGGCCTGCACGGCGTCGAGCCCTTCGTCGCGGAGCGCCTCGACGACGTCGCTCTGCGTCGAGAGCTGCCGCTCGCCGACGAGCCTCAGGATCGCACCCTGCCGTTCGAACTTGTTCACGTGAGCACCTCCGCGAGGAGAGAGAGGCCGGCGTCCACCTCGCCGCCGGCGATGGTGAGGGGCGGCGTCAGCCGCAGGACGGTTTCCCCGGCCGTGCCGACGAGCAACCCTGCGTCCAGGCAGGCCGCCGCGACGGGACCCGCAGGGCGATCGAGCTCGGCCCCGAGCATCAGCCCGCGGCCACGGACCTCGAGGACGCCCGGCAGGGCGGCGACACCGGCGGCGAGCTTCTCGCCCTGCTCGCGCACCGAGGCGAGGAGGCCGTCGTCGAGCGTGTCGACGACGGCGCAGGCAGCTGCGCACGTGACCGGGTTGCCGCCGAACGTGCTGGCGTGATCGCCGGGCTCGAGGCCCACGGGCGCGTCGTCGGCGACGAGGAGCGCGCCGATGGGCAATCCGTTCGCCAGGCCCTTCGCCAGCACCACGGCGTCCGGCGCGACTCCGAGCTGCTCCCAGGCGAAGAAGCTGCCGGTACGACCGACTCCGCACTGCACCTCGTCGAAGACGAGCAGAGCGCCGTGCTCGTCCGCCAGGGACGCGAGCCGCGGCGAGGAACTCGGCGCTCGCCGGATGGATCCCGCCCTCGCCCTGCACCGGCTCGATCAGGATCGCCGAGGTGTCCGGGCCGGTCGCCGCGGCCAGCGACTCGATGTCGTTCAGACCGGCGAAGCGGACGGCAGGCGCGAGCGGCTCCCACGCCGCACGCTTGGCGGGCTGGCCGGTCACGGCGAGAGCGCCGTGGGTGCGTCCGTGGAAGGAGTTCTCGAGCGCGACGACGACCGGCTTGCCCGTCGCCTTCCGCGCCCACTTCAGAGCGGCCTCGATCGCCTCGGTGCCGGAGTTGCAGAAGAACGCCCGCGCACCGCCGAAGCGATCGGAGAGCAGGCCGGCGAGCTGCAGCATCGGCTCGGTCGAGTAGAGGTTGGAGGTGTGCCAGAGCGTGTTGAGCTGGTGCTGCGCGGCCGCGAGCGGCGCCGGATGGCAGTGGCCGAGCGAGACGACGGCGATGCCGCCGAGCAGATCGAGGTAGCGGCGCCCCTCGACGTCCGTGAGCCAGACGCCGTCGCCGGAGGCGAACGTCACGTCGTAGCGCGCGTACGTTGGCAGCAGCGCCGGTGACGTGAGCGTGGAGCTCATGCGAGCACCGCCGTGGCGCCGATCGTGGCGTCCACTCCCTGCCGCGTGGCACCGACGGCCGCGCGCAGCTTCGGCACGATCCCGCCCGCGAGCGCGCCGGCGTCCAGCAGGCGCTCGGCTTCGCCGACCCGGATCGAGGTTGCGACGGCACCGCCGAGGAGGAGCCCCGGGACGTCGGTGATGAAGAGGAGCCGCTCGGCACCGAGTCCGACGGCCAGCGCGGCGGCCGCCTCGTCCGCGTTGACGTTCAACGGCCCGACGCCCAGCGGCGCGACGACGGGAATCAGCCCGGCGGCGAGAGCCTCCTCGATCGCCGGCGGGCTCGAGGGAAGCGGCGAGCCGACGAGCCCGAGCTCGGGCACCTGCACCGCGTCGAGGCCGATCTCGTCGCCGAAGAGGGGCATCGCGCGTGGGCCGATCGCCGCGCAGATCCCGTCGTTGACATCGGCGAGCGACTGCCGGACGACTGCGAGCGCGTCGGCGCTCGTCACGCGCCGTCCCTCGACGAAGCGCACCTCGAGGCCGGAGCGCTCCAGCTCGGCCGAGATCTGCGGGCCCGCGCCGTGGACGACGCAGACGTCGTGCCTCTGAGCCAGGCCGAGCACGAGCGTCCCGCACTCCTCCGCGACGGCGCCGCCGACTTTCAGGACGAGGAGACTCATGTCCGGTAGTCCGCGTTGATGCGGACGTAGTCGTAGGAGAGGTCGGTCGTCAGGTAGCTCGCCGCCCCGCCGCCGAGGCCGAGGTCGAGCTCGATCCGGCAGGTCCCGTTCGAGACGTCCGGCTCGACGAGCAGCGGAGCACCCTGCTCGAGCACCATCGTGCCGTTGTAGGAAAGGGTCACGCGGGACACGTCGACCGCCGCGAAGCCGCCGTTGTGTGGCGCAGAACCGGCCGCGGCGAGCACACGGCCCCAGTTCGCGTCGTGTCCGAAGAGGGCGGTCTTGACGAGCGGCGAGGTGGCGATGCGGGCCGCGATCGCGCGCGCCTGAGAGCCGTCGACGGCGCCCGTGACCTCGATCTCGGCGAGCACGGTCGCGCCCTCGCCGTCGGCGACGATCTGCTCCGCGAGCTCGTCGCACACGCGGCCGAGCGCGAGCGCGAAGGCCGTGTCGGAGGCCGGCGTCCGCTCGATCCCGCTGGCGCCGTTCGCGAGCAGGCAGACGGCGTCGTTCGTCGAGCACTCGCCGTCGACGGTGATCGAGTTGAAGCTGCGGTCGACGGCCGGGCGCAGGAAGTCGATCGCCTCGCCCGGCTCGAGCGGATAGTCCGTGGTGAGGACGGCGAGCATCGTCGCGAGCTTCGGGTGGATCATCCCGGAGCCTTTCGCCATCCCCCCGACGGTGAAGCCGTCCATGGAAACGGCTGCTTCCTTCGAGCGCGTGTCGGTCGTCAGGATCGCCTCAGCGGCGTCCAGCCCGCCTTCGTCCGAGAGCGCGGGAACCGCGTGGCGGAGGCCGCCGAGCACCTTCTCGAGCGGGAGGAGCGTTCCGATCACGCCGGTCGAGAGGACGAGCACCTCCTCGGCGTAGAGGTCGAGCAGGCGCCCGGCCTCGGCGGCGGTCGCCAGCGCATCCAGCTCGCCGCGCTCGCCGGTGGCGGCGTTCGCGACACCGGAGTTGATCACGATCGCCTGTGGCTCCGCGACCGCGAGATGCTCCTTCGAGACGACGACCGGCGCGGCCAGCACCTGGTTCACGGTCCACATCGCCGCCCCGACGGCGGGCACGGTCGAGCGGACGACGGCCAGATCCTTCGCGCTCCTGCGGATGCCGGCGCGAACGCCCGAGGCGGCGAAGCCCTTCGCAGCGGTGACGCTCATACAAGGACTCCCGAGAGCCGCAGGCCCGCGGTCTCGGGCAGGCCGAGCGCGAGATTCGCGTTCTGCACCGCCTGTCCCGCGGCACCCTTGCCGAGGTTGTCGAGCGCGCAGACGACGATGCCGGTGCCGGTGGCGCGGTCGGTGAAGACGCCGATCTCGGCGGCGTCCGTGCCCTGGACGCGCGAGAGCTCCGGCGCGATCCCGTCGGGCAGCACGGTCACCGCCGGGGTCGCTGCGTAGGCGGCCTCGAGCGCGTCGCGCAGGCCGGCGGCGGGCCGGACGTAACACGTTGCGATCAGGCCGCGCCGCACCGGAAGCAGGTGCGGCACGAAGCAGACCGGGAAGCCGAGCGCCTGCTCGATCTCGGGGGCGTGCTGGTGGGAGCCGATCTTGTACGGCGAGACGTTCTCGAGCACGGTGGTCGCATGCGATGAGGCCTTCAAGGCCCGGCCGGCACCCGAGACGCCCGACTTGGCGTCGACGATCACACCCGCTGGATCGATCGAGCCGGCCAGCGGCACGAGCGCGAGGAGCACGGCGGTCGCGTAGCAGCCGGGGTTCGCGATCAGCGAGCCGTGCGGTGGGAGAAGCTCCGGGATGGCGTACTCCCAGTCGCCGAGCGACGCGGCGTGCGGGTGCTCGAAGCCGTACCACGCGGGATAGAGCGAGGCCTCCGCGAGCCGGTGCGCGCCCGAGAGGTCGACGACGACGGTGTCGGCCGGAGCCTCGAGCGCAGCGGCCCGCTCGTGGTCGAGGCAGCTGAAGACGAGCTCCGCGCCGGCGGCGGCAGCGTCCGCATTCGAGACGAACGACGGCACCTCGCCGTTCAGGCGCGGGTCGAGAGCGCTCGCCGGCTGACCGGCGAGCGAGTCGGAGCCGAGGGCGACGAGCTCGAGCTCCGGGTGCGAGAGCACGCGGTCGAGCGTCTCCTGGCCGGAGTACCCGGACGCGCCGAGAATGACGGTGGTCACACTCATCGATGCGTATTATGCATAAACTATGCGTACTATGCAGAAGATGCGCCGCCATTTCTCGTCCTCGAAGACGGAACCGTCTTCCCCGGCCGCTCGGTCGGCGCGGCCGGCGTGGCGGCGGGCGAGGCGTGCTTCACGACCGCCTCCGCCGGCTACGAGCAGGCGGTCACCGACCCGAGCTACGCGCGCCAGGTGCTGACGTTCGCTTCTCCACTCGTCGGCAACTACGGCGTCGACGAGCGGCTGCTCGAGTCGAGCCGGGTGTGGACGGAGGGCGTCGTCATGCGGCGCGCGCGGCCCGCCTGGTCGGCCTGGCTCGCACACCGGGGCGTCGTCGCGCTCGAGGAGATCGACACGAGAGCGCTCGTCCGGCGTCTGCGCGACGACGGCGCCATGCGCTGCGCACTTGGTACCGCAGCGCCCGAGGAGCTCCACGCCCGCGCGCTCGCGCAGCCGCACATCGACTGGCCGCGGATGCTCGCCGAGCCGGAGCTCGCCTCGCCGCCGCCCGCGCTCGAAGCCTGCGTGGCCGAGCCGTACACCGTCGGCACCGGTCCGCGGGTCGTCCTGCTCGACCTCGGCTGCAAGGACTCGATCGTCCGCAGGCTCGTGGAGTCGGGCGTCCAGGCCGTGGTCGTCCCAGGAACGTGGGACGCGGACGCCGTGCTGGAGCTCGAGCCGTCGGCGGTGCTGGTCGGCAACGGCCCGGGAGACCCGGCCCAGCTCGACGGGCCGGTGCAGACCGTCCGCGACCTGCTCGGCCGCACACCGCTCTTCGGCATCTGCCTCGGCCACCAGCTCGTCGGGCTCGCACTCGGCCTGCGGACGTTCAAGCTTCCGTTCGGGCACCGCGGCGCGAACCACCCCGTGCGCGTGACCGGCTCGCGGCGCGTCCTCGTGACCGCCCAGAACCACGGCTTCGCGGTCGAGCCCGGCGACGCCGCGGAGGTCAGCCACGTCTCGCTGAACGACGGCACCGTCGAAGGGCTCCAGGGCGACGGCTTCACGACGCTCCAGTTCCACCCCGAGGCGGCGCCGGGCCGCACGACGCACTCCCCTTCTTCGACCGGATCGCGGAGGCATGCCGAAGCGCACGGATCTACGCAGCGTCCTGATCGTCGGCTCCGGGCCGATCCGGATCGGACAGGGCTGCGAGTTCGACTACGCGGGCGTGCAGGCGTGCCGGGCGCTCCGCGGCGAGGGGTACCGGGTCGTGCTCGTGAACTCGAACCCGGCCACGATCATGACCGACCCCGAGTGGGCCGACGCGACCTACCTGGAGCCGCTGGACGCCGTGACGCTGGCGGAGATCGTCGCGCGGGAGTCGCCCGATGCGCTCCTCCCCACGCTCGGCGGCCAGACCGCGCTGAACCTCGCCGTCGAACTCGCGGAGAACGGCGTGCTCGCGGAGCACGGAGTCGAGCTGATCGGCGCCGATCTCGACGCCATCCGCACCGCCGAGGACCGTTCGCTCTTCCGCACCGCGATGGAGGCCGCCGGCCTGCCCGTCCCCCTGAGCGTCGTCGTGACCTCTCTCGACAGGCTCGACGGATGTCCGGTTCCCGCGGTCGTGCGGCCGGCGTTCACGCTCGGAGGACGCGGCGGCGGGATCGCTCGGACGCCGGCCGAGCTCCGCGAGCGCGTGGCGCACGGCCTCGCTGCGAGCCCGATCGGACAGGTGCTCGTCGAGCAGTCACTCGAGGGCTGGCAGGAGTTCGAGCTCGAAGTCGTCGTCGACGTCGAGGGCAACTGCATCGTCGTCTGCTCGATCGAGAACCTCGATCCCGTCGGCGTCCACACCGGCGACTCGTGGACGGTTGCACCGCAGCAGACGCTTCCCGACGGTGAGCTGCAGCGCCTCCGGAACGCGGCCTTCGCGTGCGCCCGGGCCGTCGGCGTCGCGACCGGCGGCGCCAACGTCCAGTTCGCCTACGAGCCGGAGACCCGCGAGCTCGCACTGATCGAGATGAACCCACGTGTGTCCCGCTCCTCGGCGCTCGCGTCGAAGGCCACCGGCTACCCGATTGCGAAGCTGGCTGCGCTGCTCGCGGTCGGCTACACGCTCGACGAGCTGCCGAACGACATCACCGGCGAGTCGAGTGCCGCCTTCGAGCCGGCCCTCGACTACGTCGCCGTGAAGGCGCCCCGCTTCGACTTCGAGAAGTTTCCCGGCAACACGCACGAGCTCGGGACCGAGATGCGGGCCGTCGGCGAGGCGCTCGGCATCGGCCGCACGTTCCCGGAAGCGCTGCTGAAAGCGCTCGAGGGCGTCGAGGCCGGCGACGCGCTGCCGGAGATTCCCGGCCTCCATCCGTACTTCGTGGACGAGATCGAGTCGATCCGCACGGCCGAGCGGGAGCTCGCGGCAGACGGAGACGTCGAGGCGGCAAAGCGCTTCGGGCTCCCCGACGCGCGAGTCGCGCGGATTCTCGGCGTGCCCGAGTCGGAGGTGCGCTCACGCCGTGGCCTGCCGGGCCGGCTCGCGGTCGACTCCTGCGCCGGCGAGTTCGAGGCGCGGACGCCCTACTACTACCTCTCGCACGAGACCGGCGACGGCGAGGAGTCCGCGACGGGAGCGATCGTCGTGCTCGGCTCGGGCACGAACCGGATCGGCCAGGGGATCGAGTTCGACTACTGCTGCGTGCGGGCGGCGCAGGCCTTCCGCCGGCTCGGACACGAGGTCGTGCTCGTGAACTCGAACCCGGAGACCGTCTCGACCGACTACGACACCTGCGACCGGCTCTATCTCGAGCCGGTGACGCTGGAGCACGTCCTCGACGTCGTCGAGCACGAACGGCCGCTCGGCGTCGTCCTCTCGCTCGGGGGCCAGACGCCGCTCGGGCTCGCCGCCGGCCTGGCCGAGGCGGGCGTGCCGCTGCTCGGCGACCCGCTTGGCGCCATCGACACGGCGGAGGACCGCGGCCGCTTCGGCGCCCTGCTCGCGGAGCTCGGGCTCCGGGCGCCTGCGTGGGGGCACGTCAGCACCACGGAGGAGGCGCGCGACGCTCGCGGAGCTCCTCGGCTACCCCGTCCTCGTCCGGCCGTCGTACGTGCTCGGCGGCCGCGGGATGCGCGTCGCGCGGACACCCGCAGAGCTCGAGCTCGCAGCGCCCGCCCTCGTCGACCGCTTCCTCGAAGGTGCGCTCGAGCTGGACGTCGACATCCTCTGCGACGGCGAGGACGGTTGGGTGGCCGCGATCATCGAGCACGTCGAGCGCGCCGGCGTCCACTCGGGCGACTCGGCCTGCGTTCTGCCGGCTCCTTCGGTCGGCTCGGCCCTGGAGGCGGAGATCAGGACGCTGGCGGCCACCCTCGCGCGCGGTCTCGGCGCCCGCGGCCTGCTCAACCTCCAGCTCGCGTTGCACGAGGGCGAGCTGTATGTGCTCGAGGCGAACCCGCGCGCATCGCGGACGATTCCGTTCGTCGCGAAGGCGACGGGGATCCCGCTCGTCGACCACGCCTGCCGCCTGCTCCTCGGCGCCTCGCTCGCGGAGCTCGGCCTGCCGGAGCGCGTCGTGCTGGACCGCGCCTGGGCGAAGGAGGCGATCTTCCCCTCGGAGCGCTTCGCGGGCGCCGCCGACCGGGGAGTCGAGATGCGCTCGACCGGCGAGGTGATGACGAGCGGCCCGACCGCGACGGCGGCCTATCGCCGCGCCCTGCAGGCCGCGGGACGCGGCCGGCCGCAGGCAGGGATCGGCGCCCCACTCACGTCCGCGAGGGACATGCCGGGGCCAGGACCCGCCGTGTCCTCGCGGACATGCCGGGTCCTGGCCCCGCCGTGTCCGTTGGGGCTACGCCCTGAGCTGCTCGAACGTGTTGCCGTAGATCAGCTCCCGGACGTTGCTCGACTCGAGGAATCCGCGTGGGAAGCCGAGTTGCGGCCTCCCCGCGGCGTCGAGCCTGGCGATGTCGTCCGCGTCGAGGTCGACGGCGAGCGCGCCGAGGTTGTCGACGATCTGCTCCTGGCGCCGGGCGGCGACGATCGGAACGATGGTCAGCCCGGCGGGCCGCCGCAGCAGCCACGCGATCGCCACCTGCGCCGTCGTCGCCTCGCGTTCCTCGGCGATCTCCTCGAGAACAGCCAGCACGCGAGTGGCCGTGTCCGAGGCCGTCTCGTCGGGCCAGCGCCGCTCCGAGGCAGGCTTCCCGGTCAGGATGCCGGCCTCGAGCACGCCCCAGGGAGTCAACGCGAGGCCGAGCGCCTGCGCCATCGGCAGAAGCTCCCGTTCGGGCTCGCGCGAGGCGACGTTGTAGGGAATCTGCAGGGCGGTGAACGGCGACCAGCCGCGAAGCGTCGCAATCGTGTTGGCCTGCGCGACCACCCAGGCCGGCGAGTCGGAGATCCCGACCGCCAGCACCTTGCCGAGCCGGACCTGGTCGTCGAGCGCGCGCACCGCTTCCTCGATTGGAGTTGTGGCGTCGTACATGTGCAGCCACAGCAGGTCGACGTAGTCGGTCCGCAGCCGGCGCAGGCTCTGCTCCAGCGACCTGACGAGACTCTTGCGATGGTTCCCACCTGCATTGGGATCATCGGCGTCGATCGAAAGCGTGTACTTCGTCGCGAGGACGAACTGATCGCGGGCCTCGGCCACGAACTCGCCGACGAACTCCTCGCTGCTTCCGTCCGTGTAGTTGTTGGCGGTGTCGATGAAGTTCCCGCCGGCGGCGACGAAGGCATCGAAGATCCGACGGCTCTCGTCGCGATCGGCACCCCATCCCCAGTCCGATCCGAACGTCATCGTTCCCAGGCAGAGCTCCGAAACGCGGAGGCCGCTACGGCCGAGGATCCGATAGTCCATCACGCCACCTCTCAGTCCGATAGAATTCGAACGTAGTCTTATCAAATACGAATGAGACAGCGCAACCCCGAGATGGCTCCTGTGCGCGACGCGATGGCGGCGCCCGCACCGCCGCGCGTGGAGATCGAAGCAGGCACCCCCTTCGAGCTGCTGATCGGCATGTACGCGACCGGAACGCCGAGCGAGGAGCGCGACGGGAGTTGGGCACCCCGGCTGGAGCACTGCCCGCCCGCGCACGCGAGCTGCGCTGACGGCACTCGGCGAGCGAGCCGGCGAGATCTGGCTCCACCTGCTCGGGCTCGCGCTCGAGCAGCGGGCGCGCGATGCCTCCGACGTTCGTCGCGAGCGTCGGTGCGCTCAAGCCGCTCGAGCTGCGCCGGCACCTGCTGGGGGCCTACGTTCCGGCCTGGACGGAGATGATCGGCGCCGACGTCCTCGAGCAGGCGGTGCGCGGCGACACGAGAGCGGCGAAGCGCCTGCTCGCGCATGAGCGCTACTACGGCGGCCGCGCCCGGGAATCGCTCGCCGCGCTCCTGCCGCTGACCCCGGCGGAGACGAAGCAGCGCGTCATGGCTGCGCTCAGGGCCTACGCCGACGAGGTCTTTCGTCCGGAGGAGGATCGGCTACGACTGGAGCTGCAGGAAGACGAAGCCGCAAAGCGGCTCCTGGCCCAGAGCCTCTCAGGCGCGCGAGCTGATCACCGCTTCGGCACGCGGCTACGTGTACGAGCCCGAGCCGGAGTTCCGCCGCGTCGTCCTCGTCCCCCACCTCGCCGCCCGGCCCTGGAGCCTGCTGTGCCAGCACCGCGATGCTCGCCTCATCTGCTACGGGATCACCGCCGAGCTCGACCCGGAACGCGCTCGCGCAGATCAGCTCGAGCGCCTCGGACGTGCGCTGGGCGACGGCAAGCGGGTGGCGATCCTGTTGCGACTGCGGCAGTCGCCGGCCACCTTCGCCGAGCTCGCAGACGAGGTCGGGCTCGCCAGGTCGACGACGCACCACCATCTCGCGCTGCTGCGGGCGGCCGGTCTGATCGTCCTGCACGGCAATGCCCGCAACTATCACTACACGCTCGATCCGAGTGGAGTCGCCGCCGCTGAAGCGTTGCTGGGATCGCTCGCGGGCTAGGCGTTCTCGAGCAGCTTGAGCCGGTGCTCGAGCTGCGCGAGCCGGAGCTCGAGCGCATCGAGCTCCTCACGCGTCGCGAGCCCGAGCTCGCGGGCGAGGAGCCTCGCCGGTCTCGTGCGGCAGCTCCCCGAGCTTCTCGACGCCGGAGCGCAGCTGCGCTCCCAGCTCCTCGAGCAGCTGGCGCAGCGCGAACGTGCTGTTATCTGGCGCGGCCATGGGGGCGATTCGATCGCCGTTGACGGCGACGATCCCGCTTCGAAGCATCACCGGTCACCTGCGCGTCGCCGGCCGCGGCGGGCGCCGGCGCACGACTCCGGCTCGGACGATGCCGAGGTCGGTCTCGAAGCACGTCCGGGATCAGATCGGGCGTCGGGCGGCCGGCGGCGAGCGCCTCGGCCTCCTTCAGCAGGCCGCCGACCGACCCGGCGTCGCCGAGCGAGCTGTCGTCCTTGCGCCGGGCGTACTCCGGCTCGCGCTCCTTCAGCACCGCGACGAGCGGGGCGGCGATGAAGATCGAGGAGTAGGCACCCGCGCCGATGCCGACGAGAAGCGCGAAGCCGAAGTCCTTCAGCGTGTCGCCGCCGAAGAAGTAGAGCGCCGTGATCGGCAGCAGCGTGATGAAGGTCGTCGCGAGCGAGCGCGGGATCGTCTCCCACAGCGACACGTTCGCGAGCGTCCGGAACGACGCCCGCTTCATCAGCGGGATGTTCTCGCGGACGCGGTCGAGAATGATGATCGTGTCGTAGATCGAGTACCCGAGCACGGTCAGGACCGCGGCGACCGTAGCGGTCGTCACCTCCCGTCCGAGCAGCGCGTAGATGCCGACCGTGATCAGGACGTCGTGGACGCAGCGCGACCATCACCGGGCCCGCGAACTTCGGCTGGAAGCGGAACGAGATGTAGATCGCGACGAGGAGGAGCGAGACCAGGATCGCGAGGATCGCGTCCTTGGCGATCTTGCGGCCGAAGCTCGCGGACACGCGTCTGCACGCTCGATCTCGGCGTCGAACGCCTCGTTGAGCGCCCTGGTCAGGCTGCGTCTGCTCGGCCGGCGTGAGCGCCTCCGCTCTGGATCTGGAACGCCCGGTAGCTGTCGCCGCCGACCGCGGTGCCCCGGCCGACGATCTGCGCGCCGCCCTCGCCGAGCTCTGCTGGCCTCCGCCCGAACGTCCTCGAGCGCGACCGGCTGGGGCGTCGTGAACGTGACCTTCGTGCCGCCCTCGAAGTCGATGCCGAGATTCAGGCCGTTGATCGCGATCGCTCCGACCGAGATCACGAGCACCACGCCGGAGATCGCGAACCAGCGGTTCCTGAGGCCGATGAAGTCGCGCCTGATCCACGCCGGCGGCTCGCCCTCGGCTCCCATCAGCTTCGGGTTGTCGAACCAGTTGAAGCCGGCGAGCAGGCCGAGGATCGCGCGCGTCGCCGCGACCGCGGTCAGCAGCGAGATCAGCGTTCCGATCAGGAGCATCAGCGCGAAGCCCTTGACTCCCGCAGTCGCGACCAGGAAGAGCACCATCGCCGTGATCGCGGTGACGACGTTGGCGTCGACGATCGTCGCGAAGCCCTTGCCGTAGCCCGCCGCTATCGCGGCGCGCACCGATTTTCCGGCGCGGTACTCCTCCTTCACCCGCTCGAAGATGACGATGTTCGCGTCGGCGGCCACCCCCAGTGTGAGGATGATCCCGGCGAAGCCCGGCAGGGTCAGCGTCACGTTGAAGATCAGGATCGCGGCGTAGAGGAACGCCGCGTAGATGCCGAGCCCGATCACCGCGACGACGCCGAGCACGCGGTAGAAGATGAGCAGGAAGAGCGCGACGACGAGGAGGCCGACGATCGCGGCGCGCCACGCCTCACGCAGCGAGTCCTTACCGAGCGTCGCCGAGATCGCGGTCGTCTCGAGCGTCGTGAAGGTGACGGGCAGGGCGCCGGTCTGGAGCACGAGCGCCAGGTCCTTCGCCTCCTGCAGGTCGCCGATGCCGGTGATCTGCGCGCCGTTCGTGCCGCTGATCCCGTTCGGGTACTTCTCCCAGTCGATCGAGGGATACGACTTGATCTCGCGGTCGAGGACGATCGCGAAGGTCTGAACGATCTTCTGGCCGCCGCTGAAGCTCGAGAGCCGCCTGCCGCGTGCGGCGATCTCGCGCGTGATCTCGGCGAACTTGTCCGCGCCCTTGTCGGTGAACTCCATCAACACGATCGGCTCGCCGGTCTGGGTGTCGAAGTCCGCCCGCGTGCCCGACAGCTTGAGATCGGCGCCGGTCATCTCCGGCACGACTTTCGCCGGATCCGCGTTCGTGGGGTCGAACCGGATCAGGTAGAAGAAGTTCCTGGTCGGCCTTGCCGCGTTCGACGCCCGGGCAGCTCTCCTCGCCGATCCCGCACTTGAGGACGGCCGTCTTCGGCGGCACGCCGAAGATCTTCCACCCCTTCGGGAGCGTGCCTTTCGTGCCGGCCTCGCTCGACCGCGTCGCGTCTGGAGCAGCCTGTCCTTGTCGGTGCGAGGCCCGACGCGCAGCTTCTGCTTGTCGTCGAACAGGTACCAGGTCGTCTTCGTGTTCTCGTTGACGAGAGCCTGCTGCCCGGCGAGGAGCGAGTACAGCGAGTCCTTCGCGATCGGGAAGCCCTGCGCACTGATCGAGGGAGCCACGAGATTGGACTCGAAGTCGAAGAGCTCGAGCTGCGCGGTCTTGCCGAGGACCTCGATCGCATCCTCCGGGTTCTTCGATGCCCGGCAGGTCGATCACGATCTGGTTCGACCCCTGCTGTGCGGATCTCCGGCTCCGCGACGCCGAGCCGGTCGACGCGGTCGCGCATGATCCCGACCGAGCGGTCGAGGTCGGACTCCTGCAGCTTCCGGTTCGGCGGCGGCACCGCCTTCAGCGTCACCTCGAGACCGCCCTGGAGGTCGAGCCCGAGGGTCGGCGACTGGTGGATCGGAGATCCGGGAATGGCGAGCAGCCCGACTCCGATGAGTCCGGCGACGATCAGCGCAACGAGGGTGAGGTGCGGTCTGCGATTCACGGAAGCAGCGGAGTAGGTTAGCTGCGGACTTCCTCGTCCTGTTCTACGGATTCGCCTTCCTCGAGGGCGGCTGTTTCTTCCTCTGGCTCCTCTTCTGGCGGAACGACCGCCGCGACCGCGCGGCGCGCGACCCGCACCTGCGTTCCGGGTGCGATCTCGAGCGTCAGGTCGTCGTCTTCGTCGATCTCGAGGACGGTCCCGTAGAGACCACCGACGGTGAGGATCTCGTCCCCGACGTTGACCCTGGTGAGCAGCTCCCGGTGTGCCTGCGCGCGAGCGCGCTGTGGCCGGATCAGGAACAGCCACAGCAGAGCGAACATGGCGACGATGATGATCAGCTGTGCCAAGGATCCTCCTGTGGCCCGCCGGCGAGCCGGGCGAGCGCCGCGGCCGTGAAGTCCGCCAGCTCGCCGCGTCCGATCGCCGCCCGCGCGCCGGCGGTCAGTTCGAGTAGGAAGTGCAGATTATGCAGGCTCAGCAGGCGAAGGCCGAGCAATTCCTCCTGGTTGACGAGGTGCCGCACGTAGGCCCGCGAGAAACGGGTGCAGGCGGGGCAGCTGCAGCCCTCCTCCAGCGGACGTGGGTCGCGCGCGAAGCGCGCGTTGCGGAGGTTCAGGCGGCCGGTGGCGGTCAGCGCCGACCCCGTGCGGGCGGTCCGGGTCGGGAGAACGCAGTCGAACATGTCGATCCCGGCCCCGATCACGCGCAGGATCCCCTCCGCGTCGCCGATCCCCATGAAGTACCGCGGCTTCTCCGCCGGTAGCAGCGGTGCCGCCCAGCCGGTGGCCTCGAACATCTCCTCCCGGCTCTCGCCGACGGCGAGCCCGCCGAGCGCGTGGCCGTCGAAGTCGAGCGCCGCGATCTCCTCGATCGAGCGGCGCCGAAGCTCCGGGTCGGCCGCACCCTGCGCGATCCCGAAGAGGAGCTGGCCGGGCGCGCGCTCGGCCTCCCGCTGCCGCCGGGCCCACAGCGTCGTCAGCCGCACCGCCTCGGCGAGCTCGGCCGGCGGCACGCCCGCCGGCGGGCAGATGTCGAAGCACATCGCGATGTCCGAGCCCAGGTTCCGCTGGATCTGCGCCGCCACCTCCGGCGAGAACCGCTCCGGCGCGCCGTCGTAGACCGAGCGGAAGGTCACGCCTTCGTCGTCGACCTGGATCAGCGTGTCGCGGAGCGAGAAGACCTGGAAGCCGCCCGAGTCGGTGAGGATCGGCCCGTCCCAGCCCGAGAACGCGTGCAAGCCTCCGAGCTCGGCGATCACGTCGTCGCCCGGGCGGAAGTGCAGGTGGTAGGAGTTGCCGAGGATGATCTGCGAGCCGACGGCGCGCAGCTCCTGCGGATCGAGGCTCTTGACCGTCCCCTTCGTCCCGACCGGCATGAACGCGGGCGTCTGCACGTCGCCGTGGGAGGTACGGAGGATCCCTGCGCGCGCGGCGCCGTCGACGGCGGTGACCTCGAACGCTGACACGCGAGCAGCTTAGGGTTAGGGGGTGGCGATCGAGACGTTTGTCCTGGCTGCGACCGAGCGGCCGCAAGGCGCGTGCCGAGGCGATGCTCGCTGCCGAGCCCGAGCTCGAGCGCGATCCGTGGGTGAAGCTCGTCCTCGGCCGCGAGTGGGACGGCGATCCGAACACGCCGGGCGGCCCGCTCGGCTGGGCGCCCCTCGTCTACGCCTGCCACTCCTGCTTCCCGACGACCGCGCTCGCCGAGGAGCTGCTCGAACGCGGGGCCGACCCGAACGGGTTCTTCGTGAACGAGTACGGGAAGATGTCGGCGCTCTACGGCGCCGCGGGGCGCCGATACGACCCGGAGCTGACCCGAGCGCTGCTGGAAGCGGGCGCGAACCCGAACGACGGCGAGTCGCTCTACCACGCGACCGAGGCGGAGAGCCCGGAGTGCGTGCGGATCCTGCTCGAGCACGGCGCGCAGGCGACCGGACCGAACGCGCTCGCCCACGCGCTGGACGACGAGCGGCTGGAGCACGTCCGGCTGCTGCTCGAGCACGGCGCCGACCCGAACGAGAGCATCCGCACGTGGCGCACGCCGTCCGGCGTGGCTGCGGGCCGGAGACGATCGAGCTCCTGGTCTCGCACGGCGCCGACGTCAACCGGCCGGGCGGCGAGACCTGGCGTGGCGACGTGCCGCTGCGGACGCCGTACCAGCACGCCGTCCTGCGCGGGAAGGACGAGCTCGCAGCAGCTGCTCGCGCGGCTCGGCGCCTCGACCGAGGTCGACCCGGCGGACGCGGCGGTCGCCTCGATCGCGCGCGGCGAGTCGCCGCGAGACGCCGCTCCCGGAGACCTTCGACCCCGACGCGCAGGAGGTGATCGTCCTCTCGGCGCTGCGCGGCAAGCTCGACCTCGTGCTCGACGTCGTCGGGCCGCAGTTCACGCGGCGTTGTCGGCGGATCGCCGGAAGGGACACTGCTCCACCACGCCGCCTGGGTCGGCTCGGTCCGGAACTCGTCGAGCGGCTGCTCGAGCGAGGCGCCGACCCGGTGCGCGCGCCGGCCCACTTCGACACGCCGCTCGCCTGGGCGGCGCACGGCTCGCAGTACCACGAGCTGCCCGGACCGTGACTTCGTCGGCGTCGCGGAGCGGCTCGTCGCAGCGGGCGCGGAGATCGAGCCGCGGTTCCTCGAGCTCGCCGGACGGGCCGCTCGCGGAGTGGCTTCAGAGCAGAAGCATCGCGTCGCCGAACGAGTAGAAGCGGTAGCGCTCCTCGATCGCGAGCCGGTACAGCCGCCGCGTCTCCTCGATGCCCGCGAAGGCCATCACGAGCGCCAGCAGGGTCGAGCGCGGCAGGTGGAAGTTCGTCAGCAGCGCGTCGACCCGGCGGAACTCGAAGCCGGGCGTGACGAAGAGCGAGGTTCGGCCTGCCAACACGCCGTCCCTGGCGACGGTCTCGAGCACGCGCACGGTCGTCGTCCCGACGGCGAGCACGCGCTCGGCGGCCTGGATCCGCTCCCAGGCCTCGGGCCGGACCGAATAGCGCTCGCCGTGCAGCTCGTGCTGCTCGAGCGTGGGCGCAGTCAGCGGGCGGAAGGTGTCGAGGCCCACGTGGAGCGTGACCCGCTCCACGTCGAGCCGGCCGAGCAGCTCGGGCGTGAAGTGCAGCCCGGCCGTCGGGGCCGCGGCCGAGCCCGACTCCTCCGCGTAGACCGTCTGATACCGGGAGGGATCGGCGAGCGGCTCGGTGATGTACGGCGGCAGCGGCGCCTCACCCTGCGGCTCGCCGTCGAGCCGGACGCGCCAGCGGCCGTCGCCGAGGTGCTCGATCAGCTCCACCGCGCCGTAGCGCCTGCCCGCACGCAGGCGACGGGTCGGCCGCGCGAGCGCCAGCCACTCACCGCCGCCCTCGTGCTCCAGGAGCAGCACCTCGCCCTTCGGCCTCTCGATCCGGATCCGGGCCGGCACGACGCGTGTGTCGTTCACGACCGCGAGCTCGCCGGAGAGCTCGTCCGGCAGGTCGGCAAAGACGCGGTGGCGGACGTCGCCGCTCGCCCGGTCGTAGACGAGCAGCCGAGAGGAGTCCCGCCGCGCCGCCGGGTGCTGGGCGATCAGCTCCGGCGGGAGGTCGTAATCGAGAACCGACGCCTCCATCCGGTAGGCACGCTATCTTCCCGGCCGTGGACGAACAGGCACTCGAGCGGGCCAAGACCCGGATCGCGGAAGCGGCCGCGGGGAGGGTGGCACCGGCCGAGATCGACGCCGCTCTGGAGCGCGCGCGGACACAGATCGAGGCGCTCGCCGAGGCCACAGCTCAACTCGAGGGAACGCTGCCGGAGAAGATCGGCGCCGCAGTGCACGACGGCCTACGCGCCGAAGTGCTCCCGGTCGCCCGCAATCTGGCCGAGATCCGCGGCCTGCTGAACCAGGCGATTCGCAGGCTCGAGCGGCTCGAGGGCGACATCCTCGCCGAGCGGCATGCGCGCATCGACGACCTCGGCTTGCTCGTCGACCTCGTCTCGTCCGGCTGGAAGGGCGTCAGCGACAGGCTCGAGCGCGTCGAGAACGCAATGATCGAGAACGCCGCCGAGCACCCGCCGTACGTCGCGCTCCGCGACGCCGGCTAGCCCAACCGACGCTTCGGCAGGACGAGCCGGAAGCGGCTCCCCTTCCCCACCTCGCTGTCCAGCTCGATCCGGCCGCCGAGCGCCATCGCGAGCTCCCGCGCGATCGGAAGCCCGAGCCCGGTCCCGCGTCCGTCGAGAGACCAGAACGGCCTGAAGATCCGTTCGCGCTCCTCCCGTCCGATGCCCGGTCCCGTGTCGGCGACGTCGACCGTGACGGTGCCGTTGGCGCTCGACAGCTCGAGGTCGATACGCCCGCCGTCCGGTGTCCAGCGGAAGGCGTTCGAAAGGAGGTTGGAGATGATCTGGAGCACCCGGTCGCCGTCCGACACGATCACCGGGGCGCCGTCGAGCTCCTGCGTGTACTCGATCCCCCGGTTCCGCGCCTCCTCGCTGAAGGTCGAGTAGGCCCGCTCGAGGAGCCGGCCCATGTCGACCTCCTCGGTGAGGACGGTGAACCGATGCGCGTCGAGCTTGGCGAGATCGAGCACGTCGCCGACGAGACGTCCGAGCCGTTCGGCCTCCGCGGCGATGATCTCGAGCGACTCCTCGGCTGCCTCCGGGTCGGTGACGACACCCTCGCGGAGCGCGGCGACGTGCCCGCGAATCGCGGTCAGCGGCGTCCTCAGCTCGTGCGAGACCGACATCAGGAAGTTGCGTTCGAGCTCCTCTGCCTCGGCGATCCGGGTCGTCATCTCCCGGAAGCGCTCGGTGAGGTGGGCGATCTCACCGCCGCCTCGAACCGGCGGGACGTCCACGTCACGGCGTCCCTCAGCGACCTGGTCCATGGCCTTCGAGAGCGCCAGGACCGGCTTCGTGATCCGGCGCGAGAGGTAGAGCGCGAGTACGCCGACGATGACGAGGCCGACGAGGAACGCGATCGCGAGACGCGAGAGCAGCGTGATCCAGGTCTCCCGGAGCTCTGCCTTCGGCTTGGCCACGATGAGGATCGAGAACGTCACGCCCTTGGCGCCGCCGAGCTGGATCGGATAGGCCGCAGCGAGGTACGACCGGTCCTCGCCGGGCGGCTCGAACTCGAAGGTCACGATCCTGTCGGTGCTCAGCTGGACTCCCACATCCGCGCGTGACAGCCGCGTCAGACCCGAGTCCTGGTCGAAGTCGTCGAGAAACGAGGGGGCGAGGACGACCTCGAACAGACGGTCGCCCGTTGCGGCCTCGAGCTTGGACGCGGCGAACGTCGGCGCGGCCTTGTCCTCGTCGAGTGCGCGCACCGCCCACTCGGCGTACAGGTCGGCGAGCCCTCGTGCCTCCTGTCGCAGTTCCTGCGTCGACTCGGTGCGCGTGAAGTCCTGGAAGAGCCGGAGCGCGATCAGGCTCGTGACGAGCCCGGCGAGCGCAATCCCTGCCAGGAAGAGCGCCGGCAGGCGAAAGCGCAGAGAGTTGAGCACAGTGCTCTCCTAGGCGGCGGGGGCGGGAGCCCGGTCGGGGCCGACCTTGTAGCCGACGCCCCAGACGGTCACGATCGGCGACGCGTCGCCGAGCTTGCGGCGGAGCTGCCGCACGTGCACGTCGACAGTGCGCGTGTCACCGGCGAAGGTGTAGCCCCAGACGCGCTCGAGCAGCTGGTCGCGCGTGAGCACGAGACCCTTGTGGTCGAGCAGCTCCCAGAGCAGGTCGAACTCCTTCGGCGCGAGCTGGATCTCCTCCTCGCCGACCTTCACCTCGCGGCGGCCGGCGTTGATGGACAGCTCTCCGTGGTGCAGCTCCTCCTCGACGTCGCGGCGACGCTCGGGCGCCGACCGGCGGAGGACGCTCTTCACCCGCGCGACGAGCTCGCGCGGATTGAACGGCTTCGTCAGATAGTCGTCCGCGCCAACCTCGAGCCCGATGATCTTGTCGACGTCCTCGTCGCGAGCAGTGAGCATCAGGATCGGAACGTCCGAGGTCTTCCGCACACGGCGGCAGATCTCGATCCCGTCGATGTCCGGGAGCATCAGGTCGAGGATGATCAGTGCAGGCTGCTCGGCGGCGACCTGCGTCAGTGCGGCGCTGGCCCGTCGTGACGGCGCGCACGTCATAGCCGGCGTTCTTGAGGTAGAGCGACACGAACGAGGCGATCGAAGCCTCGTCCTCGACGACCAAGATCGTCTGGGCGCCGGCAGTCATCAGTTGTCCGTGGGGCGAACCACGCTTCTCTCGGCCCGCTCGGTTGCGGGAGCCTCGAGCAGGAAGCGCTTCTCGACCTCGGGCAGGAGCTTGCACGCAGCCCGGTCTTTCCGACAGTCGGCGCCGTCCAGCGAGTACACGCCGAGCTGGCCGGGGTCGCCCTTGATCGAGCCGAAGCCCTTGCCGACGACGGAGAGGTCGATCCCGCGGCCCTGGATCACGATGCGGTAGCGGCCACCGATGACGCGGAAGCGCATGCCGGTCCCCGTGTACTTGGTCCCGGTCTCGCCGAGCAGGACGACCGGCTGGTCGTCGCCGAAGACGACGGGGACGTTCGTATCCTCGGGCGTGAGGTCGTAGATCGTGACCGTGCCGCGGTCGAGGCGGCCGATGACGCCACCCCGTGCCTGGATCGTGACCTTGCCACGGCCGTCCTCGACCGAGAGGGTGCCTTCACCCGCGCTCTGGCTGGCCAGCCCGGCAACCGGGAGGCTGAGCGCGAGCAGCGCAAGGAGGAGAAAGGTCTTCCGCATCACGCTCCAAGTATCGGCACGCAGCGTGTGCCGAGGGTGATCTTCATGTAAGGAAAGTGTATGCAGGCGGCGGGGCATGATCTAGCCCCAGTTTTCCCGCTTTGGCCGGATCTCAGACGTCGTCGTAGCGATAGAAGCCGCGGCCGGACTTGCGTCCGAGCAGGCCCGCATTCCGCATCGCGACGAGCCGCGGCGGCGGCGCCATTCTCGGCTCGCGGGTCTTCTCGTACAGCGCCTCCGACGCGTGCACGTGCACGTCGATGCCGACGAGGTCGACGAGCGTGCAGGGCCCCATCGGCCAGCCGGCGCCGTTCTTCATTCCCAGGTCGAGATCCTCGGGCGTCACGCGTGCCTCGTCCAGCACGCGAATGCAGTCGTTCAGGAGCGGGATCAGGACGCGGTTCACGACGAAGCCCGGCGTGTCGTTGCAGCGAATCGGCGTCTTCCCGATCCGCTCGCCGAACGCGAACGCCGTCTCGAACGGCTCGTCGGCGGTCAGCTCGGCACGCACGATCTCGACGAGCGGCATCAGCGGCGCCGGGTTGAAGAAGTGCATGCCGACGACGCGCTCCGGCCGCGTCGTCGCGGCTGCGATCTCGGTGACGGAGAGCGCCGACGTGTTCGTCGCGAGCACCGCGTCGGCCCGGCAGATGCGGTCGAGCTCGGCGAAGAGCTCGCGTTTCGGCTCCAGCTCCTCGACGATCGCCTCGATCACGAGGTCGCAGTCCGCAAAGTCGTCGAGCTCGGTCGTCAGCGAGAGGAGCCCGACCGCCTCGTCGCGCGCGCCCTGGTCGAGCTGGCCCTTTTCGACCTTGCGCGTGAGGAAGTGGCCGATCCGGTCGCGAGCCTTGTCCCCGAGCTCGGCGGTGACCTCACGTCCCAGCGTGTCGACACCGGCCTCGACGCAGAGCTGCGCTATCCCGGCGCCCATCGCACCGAGCCCGATCACCCCGACCTTACGCACCTCCACGGCGCGCGATCCTACAGACGTCGGGCCGCCTGCAGCTCGTCGAGCTGAGCCTCGACGTTCGAGGCGTGCATGCCGGCGATCTCCGCCGGGCGCGGCGGCTGAGCCTCCAGGCCGGCCTCGTACGCCCGCTCGCGGTCCGCGCCTGATGCCAGCGCGCCGGCGACGGCGTCGCGGAGAGCCCGTAGGTAGGCGAGGTCGGCCTCGGCGATCTCGAGAGCCTCGGCGGCGCCGAGGGCCGGGCCGTGCCCGGGTACGACTTGCGCCGGCGGATCGTGGCGCAGGACGTCGATCAGGCCCGCGAGCGTGAATCGATAGGCCGCGGTGTCGGACACGAACGGGAACTCGACCGCCGAGAGGTGATCGCCGACGACGAGCACGTCCAGCGACCGGATGCGGTAGCCGAGCCCGTCCGGCGTGTGGCCGGCGAGGGCGATCGTCTCGACGGTGAAGGGCCCGACGCGGTGCGCGACGCCCGGAGCGAGGGTCCGATCGACTCTCGGTGAACCGACGATCTCGAGGTCGTGCTCGAGCGCGCGCCGGACGATCAGCTCGGCCGGGCCGCCGCCGGCGACCGCCTGCGCGGTGAGAGGCCCCATGGCCGCCACGGCGTCCGGAAAGGCGGCCATCCCACACACGTGATCCCAGTCGGCATGGGTCGCGAGCACGTGCGTGACCCGGCGCGCCCAGCTCCTCGGCGCGCGTTGCGAGCGCCTCGACCTCCTGGCGGCTGATGGCCGGATCGATTGCCACGGCCTCGCCGGCCACGACGAGAAGGAGCGACGACGTCTGCCAGAGGGCGCTCTCGAACCGCTCGACGTGCATCGAGGCAGGCTACTCGGGCCGGCGGTGTGGGGAGCTCAGCGCCGGGGCTCGTCGAGGCGCGAGTCAGCGCCGTAGAACACGGCGAGTGGCCCGACCACGAGGAGGAAGACGATCACGAGGATGCTCATGGCCAAAGCATGGGTGACTTGCACTATTAGGGCAAGTCGAGTTATTCTCTGTATCGATCATGGAACCTGATAGTTGGCTCGGCGTCGAGCTCCGTCATCTCGCAGCCCTGGAGGCTGTCGCCCGCGAGGGCACGTTCGGCCGCGCTGCTGTCTCGCTCGGCTACACGCAGTCGGCGATCAGCCAGCAGATCCAGACCCTGGAGCGACTCGTCGGCGAGCGCCTGCTCGAGCGTCCGGGCGGCCCGCGGGCGGTCTCCCTCACGGAGGCCGGGGCGCTGCTGCTCCGCCACGCCGAGTCGATCATCGCGCGGCTCCACGCCGCTCAGGCCGACATGGCCGCCCTCTCACATGGCCAGGGCGGCGCGCTCCGCATCGGGACGTTCCAGAGCGTCGGCGCGAAGGTGCTGCCGGAGGTGATGCGGCGCTTCCTCGTCGCCTGGCCGCACGTCGAGCTCGAGCTGCGCGAGTCGACGTCCGACGACGATCTGCTCCGGCTCGTCGAGCGCGGCGAGCTCGAGCTCGCGTTCGCGATGCTGCCGACGCTCGAGGGGCCGTTCGAGTCCCAGGAGATCCTGCGCGACCCCTACGTGCTGCTCGTCCCAGCCGACCACGAGCTGGGCGGCCTCGAGCGCACGAGCATCGCCGATCTCGGCGACCTGACGCTGATCGGGAACCGCGCCTGCCGGAGCACCGCGCTCGCCGAGGGAGAGCTCGTGCAGCGCGGCGTGACCGTCGATGTCGCCTTCCGCTCGGACGACAACGGCACCGTGCAGGGGCTCGTCGGGGCCGGCTTCGGCGCTGCGCTCGTCCCGCTGCTCACGGTCGACCGGAACGACGCTCGGGTGAGCGTGCTGGAGATCGAGCCCGAGATACCGCATCGCCGCATCGCGCTCGCGTGGCACAGGGATCGGCACCGCTCCCCCGCCGCGCGTGCCTTCGCCGAGCTCGCCGCCGAGGTGTGCGCCGAGGTCGAGGCGTCGCTCGGGCGGGTTCGCGGTCGTAGACCGCCTAGCACGCGCTCGACGACGGCGGCGATCGCCTGGCCGAAGCCGATGCACATGCAGGCGATGCCGTAGCGCGCCTCGCGGCGCTCGAGCTCGTTCAGGAGCGTCGCGGTGACACGGGCACCGGTCGCCCCGAGCGGGTGGCCGAGCGAGATGCCGCCGCCGTTCGGGTTGATGTCGTCGAAGCGGTCTTCGAGCCCCGCGTCGTGCGCGAACTGGAGCACGACCGAGGCGAACGCCTCGTTGACCTCGATCACCGAGATGTCGTCCCAGCCGAGCCCGGCCTTGGCCAGCGCCTTCCGGCATGCCTCGGGGTTGCCGTGGAGCATCCGGTACGGGTCGACTCCGGACGAGCCCGAACGAGACGAACCGGGCGCGCGGCTCGAGCCCGAGCCGACCGGCGGCCGCTTCGCTCACGACGAGCACCGCCGCGGCGCCGTCGACGATCTGGCTCGAGTTGCCGGCGGTGACGACACCGTCGGGCAGGAAGGCGGGCTGGAGCGAGGCGAGCTTCTCGGCCGACGTGTCGCGGCGCGGCGCCTCGTCGACTGCGAAGAGCACGGCGGCGCCGGCCGCCCCGACCTCGACCGGAACGATCTCGTTCTCGAAGCGGCCGTCGTCGATCGGCGGCGATCGCCCGCCGGTGCGACTCGAGCGAGAACGCGTCGAGTGCCTCGCGCGACAGGTTCCACTCGGAGGCGAGCGCCTCGGCAGAGATTCCCTGCGGGACGATCTGCCAGCGTTCGAGCAGCTTGTCCGAGAGATCGCCGCCGTTCGAGCCCATCGGGACGCGCGACATCATCTCGACCCCGGCCGAGACGACGACGTCGAGCTGCCCGGCCCAGACCGCGGCCGCCGCGTTGAAGTTCGTCTGCATCGACGAGCCGCACTGCCGGTCGACGGTCGTCCCGCAGACCGTCTCGGGCCAGCCGGCGACCATCGGCGCCATCCGGCCGATGTTCCAGCCCTGCTCGCCGATCTGCGTCACACAGCCCATCTGCACGTCCTCGACCTCGCCCGGATCGAGGTCCTGGCGGCCGACGAGGCCGTTCAGCACCTGCGCCGCGAGCTCGTCGCCGCGCGTGCCGGAAAGCGACCCGTTCCGCCTGCCGATCGGGCTGCGGACGGCATCGACGATGAGCGCTTCGCTCCTCATGGACGGAGCATAGACTCAGAGGATGGCCGTGACAGCGTCGGAGAAGAAGCTGCTGATCGGCGGTGAGTGGGTCGAGACGGGCGACTGGGTCGAGGTGCGCTCTCCGTACTCCGGCGAGCTGGTCGGGCGCGTCGCCAAGGCGGGCGCGGCCGAAGCACGGCGCGCCGTTGACGCCGCCGAGGCGGCCATGCGCGAGCCGCTCCCGGCGCACAAGCGCGCGGAGATCCTCGTCCGCGTGGCGGGGTTCCTCGGCCGCCGGCACGACGAGGTCGCGCAGACGATCTCGGCCGAAGCCGGCAAGCCTCTCAAGGCGGCG
Source organism: uncultured Gaiellaceae bacterium (assembly GCA_963847255.1). GTDB lineage: Bacteria > Actinomycetota > Thermoleophilia > Gaiellales > Gaiellaceae > Gaiellasilicea. Next base: position 151,719 of record CAWJYW010000008.1, on the reverse strand, counting down.
AAGGTCGAGGCGGCGCGCGCGATGTCGACGTTCACGATGGCCGCGGTCGAGGCGCGGAAGCTGGCCGGGGAGATGGTGCCGATGGACGCCTCGCAGGCCGGCGAAGGGAAGCTCGCCTTCACGCTGCGCCTGCCGATCGGCGTCGTCGGCGCGATCTCGCCGTTCAACTTCCCGCTGAACCTCGTCGCCCACAAGATCGCGCCGGCACTTGCCGCGGGCTGCGCCGTGGTGCTGAAGCCCGCGTCGCAGACCCCGTTCTCCGCGCTCCTGCTCGCGGAGCTCGAGACCGAGGCGGGCCTGCCGCCCGGCTGGCTGAACGTGCTCGTCGGGCCTGCGTCCGAGATCGGCGACGTGCTCGTGGAGGACGAGCGCGTGCGCGCGATCACGTTCACCGGCTCGAGCGAAGTCGGCTGGAAGCTCGCCGAGCGTGCTCCGCGCAAGCGGGTCAAGCTCGAGCTCGGAAACGCCACGCCGGTGATCGTCGAGGCGGACAGCGACCTCGACGACGCGGCCGCGAAGCTCGCCGCGAACGCATTCTCGTTCGCCGGCCAGAGCTGCATCTCCGTCCAGCGGGTCTACGTGCACCGCTCGCGCTACGACGACCTGCTCGGCCGCTTCCTGCCCAAGGTGGAGGCGCTGGTCGTCGGCGACCCGGCGGACGAGAGCACCGACGTCGGGCCTCTGATCGACCGGGACGCGCGCGATCGCGTGCTCGCCTGGATCGAGGAGGCCCGCGAGGCGGGCGCCGAGATTCTCACGGGCGGCGAGCTTGACGGAGAGTTGCTCCGGCCGACCGTGATCGGGAATCCCGCGCCGGACCTGAAGGTCGCCTGTGAAGAGGTGTTCGGCCCGGTCTGCACCGTGACCGCCTACGACACCCTCGACGAGGCGATCGAGCTCGCGAACGGGACGCGCTACGGGCTCCAGGCCGGGATCTTCACGAGCAACGTGAAGACGGCGCTGGACGCAGCACACCGGCTGGAGTTCGGCGGCGTCACGATCAACGAAGCGCCGACGTTCCGGGCCGACCAGATGCCCTACGGAGGCGTCAAGGACTCGGGAAACACCCGCGAGGGACCGGCGTACGCCGTGCGCGAGCTGACCGAGGACCGGCTCGTCGTGATCGACCTCTGAACCGCCCTGAATAAGCGCTCCGAGGCGCCAAGTACACTCGCGCCGTGCTGCGTTTCCCGCCCCTGCAGAAGCTTCTGCGCCGGCCGGCCGGTGATCCGGACGCGACACCGCCGGCAGCACCGCGACGGCGGCGCCCGGTACCGCCCCCGAGCGATCTCCGTCGCGAACGCCGGGCGCTGATGCGGCTGCGCGAGCAGAAGCTGCGCGACCTCGGCGGGCTCTCGCTCGAGATGTACCGGCGCGACCAGTTCCGCGAAGACCTCCTCCTCGAGCGCTGCGCGGAGCTGATCGGGCTCGAAGCCAGAATCCACGAGCTCGACACGCTGCTCGGCTCGGTTCGGCCGGCGTCCGGAGGCTCGCGCGCCGTCCGTTGCGAATGCGGCGCGCCACTCCTGTGGGGCTCACGCTTCTGCGCGAGCTGCGGCCGGCCGGTCGCAGCCGGGGCGACCGGAGGTGCGCGGTGAGCTCCGCCCCACCCCGCTGCCCGCGCTGCAACGCGACCGTCGACCGCAACCAGGAGTACTGCCTGGAGTGCGGTACCCGCCTGGGGCACGAGCAGCGGCCGGGCTCGATGGACCGCACCTCGGCCGGCATCGGTCAGCGGCACGGCTGGGCAGGCGCATGGGTCGTCCCTGCCCTCCTCGGCCTGGTGATCGCCGTCCTCGGCACCGGCGCGGCGATCGCTATCTCCAGCGACGGCGAGGAGCCGAGCGCGATCTCGACCGCGACCGGCGGCAGCCTGACGGTGACGAACGACGGCTCCACTCTGACCGCGCCCGAGCCGACCGAGCCCACGACGACGACGACGCCGCCGACCACGACGGCACCGAGACCCACGACCACGCCGAAACCACCCGTCAACCCGGCGGCGATCGTCTGGCCGCGAGGCCGGCGCGGGTGGACGATCGTGCTCCTCTCGCTGCCTCAGTCGAACGGGCTCGCGGGGGCGAACGCCAAGGCGGCTCAGCTGCGACGCGATGGCCTCCGTCGCGTCGGGGTCCTCGACTCCGACCGCTACGCGAGCCTTCATCCCGGCTACTACGTCATCTTCACCGGCGTCTTCGACTCCGAGGCGGAGGCCTCCGGCGCGCTTCAGCGAGCACGGGCCGTCTGCAACTGCGCGGCGTACCAGCGCGAGATCATTCCGTAGCGCCGCAGGTGTAGGAATGCAGCGGGGCCGGGCAAACGCGTTCGGAGCGCCGCGACCGCCGCTGGATTCGTTGGCGACGCTGTTAACTATTGTGAACGACTTTGTAACAGCACCGGTTGTCCGTATACTCGAAGTCGACCACCCCCGCCGAAACCTGATTTTCGGCCTGTGTAGGGGCAGAACAGGGAGCCGTGACCGTTCAGATGGAAGCCCAGCTCATGCAACTGCAAGCGTGCATGTATCAGTACTCGCGAGCGATATATCGCTCGATCAAAGACCTGATCGACCCGTACTCTGAGCCCGGCGTCCAACTCGAGTCCCGACGCGCGGTCCTCGAGCAGTGCGAGCAGACGATGGAGCGGCTTGCCGCAGACCCGCACTACTTCGCGAAGCCCGACCGCGCCCTGTTCCAGGACATTCGCCGCTTCTTCCCGATCACGGCGCAGGCCCAGGTTGCCTGGGCAGTGAAGGAAGGCGTCGGCGCGGCCGTCGGCTTCATCGAGGAGCAGCTCGAGGCCGGCGCGCTCGACGGCGGCATCGCGCGCTGCCGGGCGACGACGCGCAAGGGCAAGCCCTGCCAGCGCACGCCGCTGCCCGAGCGCGACTACTGCCCGTCGCACCAGCACCTCGAGCGCTCGCTCGCGGCGGCGTAGCCGCAGCAGCGACCGGATAAGCTCGGCGCGTGTCGCACGACACCGACAAGCTGATCCGTCAGCTCTCCCTGGTCGCGTTCCTGATGGCGGAGCGGCGACCGCTCACGGCACGTGACGTCAAGGGCAACGTCGAGGGCTACTCCGAGATGTCCGACGAGGCGTTCGCGCGCCGCTTCTACTCCGACCGGGCCGAGCTGATCGCCCTCGGCGTCCCGCTTCACTCGCAGCGCGACGAGTTCACCGGCGAGGAGCTCTACACGCTCCGCTCCGAGAACTACTTCCTCGACAAGCTCGAGCTCGACGACGACGAGCTTGCGGCGCTCCAGACCGCGCTCCACATGCTCGACGGCACGTTTGCGTACGCCGAGCCGCTCCGGCTCGCGCTTCAGAACCTCGCGCTCGGGCGACCCGGCTTCGACGACGCCCCCACCGAGACCGCGGCGAGCGTCCAGGTGCGCGATCCCGACTACTCGCCGGAGATGGCGGGCCGGCTCTCGAAGCTCGAGTCCGCGATCTCGAAGCAGCGCACGATCAAGTTCAGCTACTGGTCGCCGCGTCGCGACGCGGTGCGGGAGCGGTCGCTGAACCCGTACGCGCTCCGGCGCGACCGCGGCACCTGGTACGTCGTCGGCGAGGACCTCGACCACGAGGACGTTCGCACGTTCCGCGTCTCGCGGATCCGCAGCGACATCAGGTTCGCGACGCGCCGCGAGCGCGACTTCCGCGTGCCACCGGACTTCGACGTCGACGCCTACCGGGTCGGAGAGGACTGGCAGCACGGCCCGGTCGCCGGCACCGCCCGGATCGAGGTGAACGGGGACACAGCCTGGTGGGTGCATCGCACGCTGAGCGAAGCCGGGACGCTGACCGACGGAGTCTTCGAGACGGAGTACGCGGCGATCGAGCCGCTCGCCGGCTGGGTGCTGCGCCAGAACGGCCGCGCGATCCCCCTCGAGCCCGAGGATCTTCGGCGTGCCTGCGCCGAGGGGCTCAGGCGCGTCCGGGAAGCACACGAGGCCGAGGCGCCGAAGCCGGCGCGCGCGAAGTCGCTGGCGATCGTGGCGGATGGCGCCGAACGGCCGGCGCCGCCCGTGGCCCCGGAGCGTTTTGCCGTCCTGCAGGCCCTGCTCGCGTACCTGCTCGCCGCCTGCGGTGACGAACGCGCTGCCGATCTCGACGCAGACGAGCTCGCGGCGCGCTTCCAGATCCCCCGCGACGAGCTGCAGGAGCATCTGTCACTCCTGAACCTCGTCAACTTCGGCGGCGGCTGCTACACGGTGTACGCCGAGCTGAACGGTGACCGCGTGCGCGTCGACAAGGAGCTCTACGGCGACGTGTTCCGGCTCGCGCCGCGTCTGACACCGCTCGAGGCTCGGGCGATCCACCTCGCGCTGGACATCGTCGGCCCCTCGATCGCGGCCCAGGTGCACACGCCGCTCGACCGCGTGCGCCAGAAGCTCGAGGAGACCTTCGGCCAGTTCGAGGACCACCAGACACCCGCCTCACGCTCCGAGAACCACGAGGAAGAGCTCGTCGCGACCTTCTCCGACGCGATCACGCAGCGACGGGTGGTCGTGATCGACTACCTGAAGGAGGGCGAGGAGAACCCCTCGGAGCGACTCGTCGAGCCGTACTCGTTCCAGCGCGAGCTGCCCAACTGGCTGATCCACACCTGGGATCGCTCCTCGGACGGCGAGCGCTCGTTCCGGCTCGACCGCATGCGCTCGGCGCAGATGACGGACGAGACGTTCGAGCCACGCGAGGGGTTCGATCCTCATTTCCTCGAGGTGACCCGTCCCGTGCAGGTTCGCTACGCCAAGTCCGTGGCCCGCTATCGCGTCGAGCGTGGCGCGGTGCGGCTGACGGACGGCTCCGCGCTCGCCACTCTCCGCGTCGGGACGAGCGACTGGCTGATCGGCGAGATTCTCGCCGACCGCGGCGAAGCGGTCGTGCTCGAGCCCGAAGACGTCCGGCCGGCGATCGCGAAGCGTGCGGCGCAGCTCCTCCGCGAGCTTCGACTCAGCCGCGTCAAGCTTCCGGGCTAGCTCTAGCCGACCGGCAGGGTCAGCGTGAAGGTCGAGCCCTCGCCCGGGCGCGATTCGACCGCGAGCGAGCCGCCGTGGGCCTCCGCGAAGGAGCGCGAGAGGAAGAGCCCGAGACCCGTCCCCGGCTTCGCGCTGCCCGCGGCGCGGCCGAACTTCTCGAAGATGTGGTCGTGATGCTCCGGCAGGATCCCCGGCCCCTTGTCGCGCACCCAGACCGTGACGTGACCGTCCTCCGCCTGCGCCTCGACGAGCACCTCGCCGCCGGCGTCGGAGTACTTGATCGCGTTCGAGAGCAGGTTGTCGACGAGCTGCCGGAGGCGTTCGGCGTCGCCTCTGATCCTGGGTAGCGTGGGAGGCAGAGCCGTCGCCAGGCGCACCTCGTCCTGGCCGAACTCGGCGGCCGCCACCGAGTCGCGGATCACCCCGGCGAGATCGACATCGGAGAACGCGTAGCCGAAGGTGCCGGCCTCGATGCGCGACGTGTCGAGAACGTCCCCGACGAGCGCCGAGAGGCGTGAGGTCTCGTCGCCGATGACCGCGAGGAACGCCTCCCGCTGCTCGGGCTTGAGCTCGCGCCACCGGTGCTGAAGCGTCTGGGCGGAGCCGATCACGGCTGCCATCGGACTGCGGAGCTCGTGCGAGACCAGCGAGACGAAGTCCGCCCGGAGCGACGAAAGGCGGCGCAGCTCGTCGGCGCTCGCCCGCTCCGCCTCGTAGGTCCGCAGGTTCTGGACGGCGGTTGCGACGAGCCGGCCGAGGAGCGTCACGAGGTCGATCTCCTCGGCTCGGAACGAGGCGCGCTCCGTCCGCGAGATTGCGAGAGCGCCGATCGAGCGAGCGCCCAGCTGGAGGGGCGCGAGGACGCGCGAGCGGACGCCGAGCGCGCGCAGGTCGGCTTCCTCCGGGTACCGATCCTCGGCGATGTCCTCCCGGTAGATCGTCCGCCCCTCGCCCATCACCTGCTCCAGGACCGACTCCGGCACGCCGATCGAGCTCCCGGGCGCGAGGACGTCGTCTGCGCCGACACCCGCGGTCGCCATGATGCGGCCGCCCGTCGGCTCCACGACGAGGATCGCCGCACGGTCGAATGCGAGCAGGCCGCGCAGCTCCTGGACGAAGGCGGCGAACGCCGCGTCCAGATCGAGCGAAGAGCCGAGCGCACGCGCCGCACGGCTCGTCGCCTCGAGCAGGTCGATTCGCCGCCCGAGCTCGTCGCGCAGCCGCTCCGCCTCGGCTGCGCGCTCCTCGGCGGCTCGGGCCTGACTCCGCTCCATGTCCACGAGCCGCCCGACGACGCCGCCGAGCGCGACCGCCACGAGCACGCGGAGCATGAGCGCGTCGTACCGCACGGGCACATCGAACTCGGCCTCCCGCCAGAGCTCGAGCGCCGACGAAGACCGGAAGCGTGAGCACGCCGACCACCAAACCGCCGGCGAGCCGGAAGAACAGCGCGGCTTCGAGCACGACGAGATAGACCAGCGACCGCAGCGGCTGCCCCGGCTCCCAGGCGAAGACGAACATCAGCGCCGTGACAACCGCAGCGTCCGCGACCAGGTTCAGCCCGGCGAGGTACCGGTGCCGGCTTCGCCAGCGGTAGGCGAGCCCGAGCAGGAGCGAGCGCGACGAGCGCCTGCGCCGCCACGACGAGCCAGGCAGCGAGCTCGTAGCGCGAGGTGGGGAAGTCGTCCCGGTCGAGCGCCACCTTCGCGAGCGTCGAGCGGGACGAGCGCGAGCCGGATGTAGGAGAGGATCCGGATCAGCTTCACGCGAGGCTCCGGCGGTCGATGCGCGCGAGCGCCCACTCGGCGTGCTCGCGCAGGAGATCGTCCTCGTCCTCCTGCGTACCGCGCGACGGCGTCGCGCTCGGCCGGCCCGCCGACGTTCCCGGCCGCGATCAGCGCGTTGCGTCGCAGCCAACGCGGATCCTTGCGCGGAACGTAGAGCCGGTCGTACCGCTCCACGAGCTCGTCGCCGTCGGCCTCGAGCCACTCCACGAGCGACACCGCGGGCTCCGCTCCGGCCGCGAGGGCGTGATCGGCGTTCCGCTTCTCGATCCCGCGGTTCCACGGACAGACCTCCTGGCAGATGTCGCAGCCGTAGACGAGCGAGCCGAGCGGCTCCCGGTACGGCTCGGGAACGGGCAACGGCGCCTGCGTCCAGTACGAGAGGCAGCGGTTCGAGTCGAGCGTGCCCGGGTCGTCGAGTGCTCCGGTCGGGCACGCGTCGATGCAGAGCCGGCACGAGCCGCAGCCTGCATCGAGAGGAGGCGACGGCTCGACGACCTGATCCGAGACGAGGGTGCCGAGGACGACCCAGGAGCCGTGGCGCCGCGTGATCAGGAGCGTGTTCTTGCCGTAGAAGCCGATCCCCGCGCGAGCGGCTCCCTCACGATCGACGTGGTCGTTCTCGTCGACCAGCACCCGGTAGGAGCCGCCGAGCCTGCGACCGAGTGCATCGAGCTTCCCGCGCAGCTCGTCGTAGCGGTCGGACCACGTGTAGCGAGCGAGCCGGCCCTCGCCCGGCCCGGGCTCGTCCGCGGGCGCGTAGTAGCAGAGCGCGGCGGAGATCACGGTGCGGGCGCCCGGAACGAGCGTCTCCGGATGACACGAGACCTCGGGCCGCCGCGTCGTGAAGCCCATGCCCGCGAAGAGGCCGCGCTCGCGCCGGTCGCGGATGTGCCGTTCGGTCGCCTCGTACGGCTCGGCAGGCGACGCGCCGACTGCGTCGAGGCCGAGCTCCGCACCAGCGAGGGTCAGCTCCGCCGCTGTCATGACAGGATTGTGCCCGTGAAGGCGATCCGAATCCACGAGGACGGCGGGCCGGAGGTGCTCCGGTACGAGGACGTTCCGGATCCGGTGGCCGGCCCGGGTGAGGTGCTCGTGTCGCTGCGCGCCGCCTCGCTCAACCATCTCGACCTCTGGGTCCGCAAGGGTCTCCCTTCGGTGCCGAAGCCGCGCATCCTGGGCGCGGACGGCGCGGGCGTCCGCGTCGACACCGGCGAGCGGGTGGTGATCAACCCCGGGCTCGAGCATGGCTCGATGATCAGGGTGGTCGGCGAGCACACCGAGGGAACGCACGCCGAGCTGATCGCGATCCCGGAGACGAACGTCTTCCCGCTCGACGACGCGATCGACTTCGAGACCGCGGCGGCGTTCCCGCTCGTCTACGAGACCGCCTACCGGATGCTCGTGACCAAGGCGCAGCTGCAGGCGGACGAGTGGGTTCTGATCTGGGGCATCGGCGGCGGGGTCGCCACGGCCTCGTTCGAGATCGCGCACGCCCTCGGCGCGAAGACCCTGGTCACCTCCAGCTCGGACGCGAAGCTGGAACGGGCCCGTGAGTGGGGTGCCGACCTCACCGTCAACCACGCGACCGGTGACGTCGCCGCAGCAGCGAAGGAGATCGGCGGCGTCGACGTCGTCGTCGAGACCGTCGGCGAGGCGACCTGGAAGCACTCGCTCGCGGCGGTCAAGGCGGGCGGCAGGGTCACCGTCTGCGGCGCCACGAGCGGCCCGAACCCGCCCGCGCAGCTGCATCGCTTCTGGTGGAAGCAGCTGACGGTCTACGGCTCGACGATGGGGACGCGCGACGACTTCCTCGGCGCCTACGAGCTCGTGCGCAGCGGCCGCGCCCGCGTGCACGTCGACTCGACCTTCCCGCTCTCGGAGACCCGTGCGGCACACGAGCGGCTGGAGCGCGGCGAGCAACTCGGGAAGATCGTCCTCACGATCCCGTGACCGCCGAGCCTGGAAGCGTCCCAGGAAGTGTCATCGCGCCGAAGCTCTTCGCGCCGCTCGGCCCGACCTACGACCGCTACGCGCGCCTCCTCTCGCTCGGCCAGGACCCGCGGTGGCGGCGCTTCCTGGTCTCGCGGCTCGAAGTCGGGCCGGACGCGCGGGTGCTGGACGTCGCGACCGGAACGGGCGCGGTCGCGCTCGAGCTCGTCCGGCAGCACGGCTGCTCGGTCGTCGGCATCGACCGGAGCCCGGAGATGCTCGCCGTCGCGCGGAGTCGCGTCGCGGCCCGCGGGCTCGGCGCGAAGATCGAGCTGCACGAGGGGCGAGCCGAGGCGCTGCCGTTCCCCGACGGCTCATTCGACGGTCTGACTGTCACGTACCTGCTCCGCTACGTCGACGATCCGGCCGCCACGATCAGCGAGCTGGCCCGCGTCGTGCGCCCGGGCGGAACGATGGCGCTGCTGGACTTCGGCGTCCCGCAAGCGCGCGTCGCTCGCGCGCTCTGGGAGATCTACGTGCGGATCGTGCTTCCGTCTGCGGGCCGGCTGCTCTCTCCCGGCTGGCACGAGGTCGGCCGGTTCCTCGGCCCGAGCATCCGCGACCTCGAGGCGCGGCTGCCGCTCGAGCGCCAGCTCGAGCTGTGGTCGGACGCCGGGCTCACGGACATTCGCGCGCGGCGGCTCAGCCTCGGCGGCGGCGTGGTCGTGTGGGGCCGGCGCAGATGAGCTCCGAGCCGCGGCCGGCGTTCTATGCGCTCGCGCAGGGTGGCTGGCGCGACTACGTGACGCTGCTCCACGTGCCCTACACGCTCTGGCACCTCTCCTACGTGGCGATCGGGGCGGCGCTCGCCCCGGAGCTCGAGGCCAACCGGCTGCTCTGGGGGCTCGCGGCCTTCCTGCTCGCCCTCGGCGTCGGCGCCCACGCCCTCGACGAGCTGCACAGCCGCCCGCTGGGCACGGAGATCCCGCGACTCGTGCTCGTCTGGCTCGCCGCGGCGTCTCTCGCCGCCGCGGTGGCGATCGGAATCGGCGCCGCGCTCGCGTGGACGCTCTGGTTGCTGCCGTTCGTGGCCGCCGGGGCGTTCCTCGTCCCCGCGTACACGCTGGAGCTCGGCGGAGGTCTCTTCCACACCGATCTCTGGTTCGGGCTCGCGTGGGGCGCCTTCCCGGTGCTCGTGGCGTACCTGGGTGCGGCCGAGACGCTGCGGCCCGAGGCGTTCATCGCGGCCGCGTTCGCGCTGCTCGCGAGCCTGGCGCAGCGCTCGCTCTCGACGCAGGTGCGGATGGTGCGGCGTCGGGTCGCGCGACGGTGACCGGCACGCTCCGCTACCGCGACGGGCACGAGGAGCCGCTCGAGGCGGCGACGCTCGCGCGGGCGCCCGAGGCTGCCCTGCGAGCCCTCTCGCTGGCGATGGTCGCGCTTGCGGTGGCGCTCGTCTGGCTGCGGCTGGGCTGAGCTCTAGGGCAAGCTCGCTCCGTTCGTGCAGAGCACCCAGGTGCTGACCGTCGTGCGCACGCGCCCGTGTTTGCGAGCTGCACGTCCCACGTGAGAGCTGTGGCTCCGCGCGCCGGAGCCGACGCGGTGACGCGTACCGTCGCCGGGCAAGGTCGGTGAGCTGGTACACCGCCATTCACAGCGTTCGGAGTTGGAGCGGCGCAGGTGCCTGCCGAACGACGGTTGTCGTCGGCGTGGCGGCCACTGGCACGAGGTTCGTGACCACGTATCTCCACGTCACCGTCGCGTCATCGCCGTCGATGCCGTCATCGCCGTCGTCGCCGTCATCGCCATCGATGCCGTCCTCGCCGTCGAGGCCGTCCTCGCCGTCCAGGCCGTTCTCACCGGCAACGCCCCTCGGCCCCGGCAAGCCGCGTAGGCCCTGCTGGTTCCAGGTGACTGCCCGTTCTGTCTTTCGACAATCCTTCGCGGCGTTGACCAGCCGCAGCGCTCCGCTCTTCTTCTTCGCGCAGGCGACGAGCTTGTCGTTGGTAGCCGACGTCATCGCCCAGCCGACCGACCCGACTGCTGCCACGACGACACACAGTCCGCCCAGAATCAACGCACGGCGCAGCATCCGCGAACCCCTCATCTAACCGTCCCCCTCGATTCGTGTACCGCCCCAATCTAGGGCGAACCGGCCGATTCTAGGGATTACCCGAAGCCGAGGATGAACTTGGCGTCGTCGGACACTTTCGCCTCGACAAGCAGCGTGTCTGCAGATCTGTCCTGCCATGCCCGCGCCACTGGCAGCGGGTGCGCCGATCGAGCGTGATGTCCGTGCGGCTTGGCCGCGCTGCTTTACTTCGGATACGCAAGTCGCGAGCCCAGTCGCCACGAGGCGACGGTTGCATGACCGAGCAGGCCGGATGCCGCGCCGACCGTCTCGACAGCCCAGACAGCGTGCCGCCGCTGGAGCTGAGACGTCGGTCGGCGAGATCCTGTCGGCGCTGACCTGCACGACGAGGTCCGATGCCGGTCGCTGAGCGTCACCATGGTCCTCCGAGCGCGAACGATCCGCGTTCTTCGACGCGTGCGTCCGGCCACCCGACCACTGGTCTCACGAGGAGTCTGGCTGCGCGAAGCCGCCGAGCACGATCTTCCCGTCGAGCGGGTCGATCACAATGTCGTTGGCCTCGTCGTGGCCGCCGACGAAGTCCAGCGTCGTCGTTCCGTCGGCGCCGAACGCCGGGTCGAGTGCTCCGTTCGGCAGATAGCGGGCTAGCGCGAAGTCGTTGCCGGTGCCACCGCTGCCGGGGCCTCGTCGTCCTGCGACGACGATCGCTCCGTCGGAGGCGATGGCGACGCTCGAAGCTTCCGCGCTCGCGAGCGATGTCGCATCCGTGAACGGGGTCGAGACCCGTCCGCCGCTTCCGAAGGCGGGGTCGAGCGACCCGTCTGCGTTCAGCCGGATCAGCGCGAAGTCCTGGATGCCCAGCGCTCCGCCGGTGTCCCGTCCGGCAGTTCCTGCGACAACGACCTTCCCGTCCGCCTGCACAGCGGCGCCGTAGGCGATGTCGTAAGAGCTGGTCGAGCCGGCGAAGTCGATCACTTGCTTCCCGTCAGGGCCGAAGCTCAGGTCGGGGGTGCCGTCCGGGTTGAAGCGCGCGAGCGCGAAGTCGGCGGGGCCGGTTGCGAAGGTCACCAGCCCCGCAACGCCGACAACAAGAATCCGGCCGGCGCCGTCGATCACGACGTCGAACGCCTCGTCGGCGAGCGGCGTGAAGTTGGTCGTCAGCTTCCCGTCGCCGCTGAACGTGCTGTCGAGCGTGCCGTCAGCGTTGTAACGAGCGACAGCGAACTCGATGTCTGGGAGCTGCGGTTCTCTCTCTGACCAGCCGGCAGCGACGAGCTTGCCGTCCGGCTGGCGGACGACCGCCATCACCCGGTCGATACCAGATGCGAGCTCGGCCTGAGCCACGCCACCGGACCCGAAGGAGGGATCCGGGACACCGTTCGCGTCGTAGCGGACGAGTGCGAAGTCGATGTCGATCGTGAACGGGTTGGTCGTGAACGCTGTCACGAGGAATCCTGCCGCGATCATGTCGCCGTTTGGTAGCAGAAGCAGATCCTGCGCCTCCGACCCGCCGACTCCGATCGCCGCCCCCTCGACGATGCCGCCTGCGCCGAAGCTGGGGTCGAGATCGCCGGCCGCCCCGGCCGCTGACCCGGCCAGAGCCAGCACGGCGGCACATCCTGCGACTGTCGCCACTGCTGCCCTCACTCCTTGCCGGCGGCGAGTCAGTGACACGGAATACCAGAGCCTCATCGTGCCCTCCTTAGTCCGACGTTGCCACTGATCAGAACCGCCACGGCCAACACGACGCTCACGCGGCGCTCACGCGCAGCCGCAACAGCAACCCGCCTCCACCATGACGGATCCGCCTCCGGGTTACATGACACGAACGGGTCACCCTCACCGCCGCGCTGCCCATCGACAATCCCTAGAGCAGATTCAGCCGGGCTTAGCCCGACCGCGCGCTCCTCGCTATGCGGCCAGTGCCGGCGAGCTCGGTGGCTCGCAAGCGACTAGCCAAAGCCAAGAATGAACTTGGCGTCGTCGGACATCTTCTCCGGCGTCCACGGCGGGTCGAAGGTCAGCTCCACCTCGACCTCCTCCACGCCCTCGACGGCCGACGCCGCCTCGTGGATGTTCTCCTGGATCATCTGACCGGCGGGGCAGCCCATCGAGGTGAGGGTGTGGATCACCTTCACCTTCGGCCCTTCGATCTCGACGTCGTAGAAGAGGCCCAGCTCGACGATGTCCATCCCGAGCTCCGGGTCCTCGACCGTGTGCAGCGCCTCGACGATCTCTTCGCGTGTGGCCATGACATCAGGCTACCCGAGAAGCCGCACCTCCTCCTTTCGGTCGCGGGCGAAGAAGTGGATGCTCTCGGCGAAGCGCACCCAGTTGCAGCGCATGCACATCACGAGCGAGTGGGTGCGGGCGCTGTCGGTGAGGAAACGCACGCCGCGGAGGAGATCGCCGTTCGAGACGCCGGTCGCGACCACGATCACCTCGCCGTGTGCGAGGTCGTCGGAGGAGAAGACGCGGTTGACGTCCTCCACCCCGTGCTCGGCGGCGGCATCGATCTCGGCCCGCGTCGTGGGCCACAGCTGCGCCTGCAGCTCGCCTCCCAGGCAGCGGAGCGCCGCCGCCGAGAGGACGGCCTGGCGCGTTCCGCCGATGCCGACCGCAAGGTGGTCGTTCGTGCCTCGGATGGCAGCGGAGATCGACGCCGTCACGTCGCCGTCCTGGATCAGCTTGATCCGGGCGCCTGCCGCGCGAATCTCCTCGATCAGATCGTGGTGCCGGGGGCGGTCGAGCACGAGCGCGGTGATGTCGTTTGCGTTCCGCCCGAACGCGTCGGCGATGGCGGCGACGTTCTCGCCCACGGGCCGAGTGAGGTCGATGCGGCCCCGCGCCCGCGGGCCAACGGCCATCCGCCGCATGTACATGTCGGGAAGCTTGAGCAGCGATCCGGGCGGGCCGACCGCGATCATCGACATCGCGCCGTTCCCGCCGCGGGCGACGACGCCTCGGCCTTCGAGCGGATCGACTGCGAGATCGAACGACTCGCCGCCGGTGCCGATGCTCGACCCGGGCTCGAGCTCGATCCCCTGATCGGACCCGATCACGATCGTCCCCGCGATCGGCAGCCCGGCGAGACCCGCGAGCATCGCGCCGTTCGCGGCCTCCTCCGCCGCGTCCTGGTCGTCGCGGCCGAGCCAGCGGGCGCCGGCGAGCGCAGCCCACTCGGTCGCACGCGCGAAGAGCGCGCAGGGGCAAGGCCCTTGGGACGTCTCGCTCATCGCACGCCCTGCGCGGCGGCGCGCTCCGCCTGCTCGAGAACGAGATTCATGACCGCGGCGACCGCCTCGTTCTGCGACTCGTTCTCGATCACCGGCACGTCGGCCCGCGCAGCGCGCTCCAGCACGTACTCCTGGATCATCCGAATCTCGGGCAACCCGCCGATGTAGCGGTCGACCGGCCGGAGGCCGTCCGAGGTGGCATCGCGGATCCAGAAGTGCGTGCGGTGGATCTCCTCGTCCCGGATCGCGAGCACGCACTGGACGACGAGTGCGCCTCGCAGCTCCGTCGTGATCATCCCCGGGACGAGGTGGACTCCTTCCAGCACCATCGACCAGCCCTCGTCGAGCGCCCGCTGCAGCGCGGCCTCGACGCCGGTGAGCACGTTGCGCGTCTGATCGAGGAAGCCGAGCAGCGCCGCGTCGCCCGACTCTTCCTCCTCGGCCTTCGACAGGCCGAGACCGGCCTCGAAGCTCGAGTAGTGGATCGAGGGCATGAACTCCTTGGCGAAGAACGCCCGCATCGTCTGCCGGACGAAGTCGGTCGAGGTCACGCGCGTGATGCCGAGCCGGTAGGCGACCTCGGTGGCCACGGTCGACTTGCCGGTGCCGGTGCCGCCGCCGACGAGCAGGATCACGGGCAGGTCGAGCTCCTGGAGGTCGCGGAACCGCCGGAGCTGCCGCACCGCCCGCGAGCCGCGCTCCTCGCCGAGCACCTCGACCGCGAGCTCGCGCAGCCGATCGAGGTCGACGGAGACCTCGCCGCGCTTCGCGAGATCGCTCTCGGTGAGGCGAGCGAGCTCATACGCGCTCTCCTCACCGACGCCGACCGCGGTGAGCGCGCGCGCCATCAGCCCCTTCGAGTAGGGAGCCTCGGGCCCGCCGAGGAAGTGCCGCTCGCCCTTCCGTCGCTCACTCGTCAAGTCGCCTCCTCCGCCAGCCGCAGCAGCTCGGCGTCGAGATCCTGACCGTCAGCGGAGAGCACGTCGCTGCCGGCGAGGACGACGTCGACGCCGCGCTCGCGGGCCGCCTCCGCGACGACGTCGATCGCGGCCGCCTTCAGCTCGACGAGGAAGACCTCGGCCTCGACCTGCTCGAGCTCCTCGAGGAGCTTCCTCCGGTCGGACAGGCTCCCGGACACGTACACGACGTCCGCGCCGTGCTCGTCGCGCAGGTGAGCAGCGAGCCTGTCGTGCGCCGCCTCGGGCGCGGTCGAGAAGAACGCGACCGTCCGTCCTTCCACCGACTCGGCAGGTCTCGGCCGGAGCCTCGTCGCCAGCACGCGCGGCGCGAGCTCGGCCGCCGCGTCGCAGAGCTCCTCCCAGCCCGAGCCCTCTTCCGCCATCGTCAGGACGACAAGGTCGGAGACGAGGTGCCGGAAGCGGTTCAGGTAGCCCGTGGCGACGTCGGGGTCCGTTGTCGCGTTGACGACGAGGATGCGCCGGCTCGTCTCGATCGGCGGGATCGCCGCGCCGCTGCCGTCGAAGAGGACGAGGTCCGGGGCGAGCTCGACCGCGAGCTTCGCGCCCTGGTGGACGTTCGAGATGGAGACCGAACCGGCGAGCCCGCCGCCGCAGCGGCGGCAGCCGACGGTCTCGACGCCGGTGAGCGCCGCCGTCTCGAGGTAGTCGGACGCGGCGTGTCGGCCGGAGCGCGAGAGCTCGAGCAACGCGTCGATGTCAGGCGCGACCTTCGCCACCTCGGGCTCGGGTGGGCCGCCTCTTCCCATCGCGACCACGACGACCTTCCGGTCGCGCGCGTACAGCCGAGCGGCGTGCGCCGTGATCGCCGTCTTCCCCACGCGCTTGCCGGTGCCGATGATCCCGATCGAGGGGAGCGGGAACGGCTCGAGCTCGGGCGGGTCGAAGCGAAAGTCGGCGCCGACGTACGGCAATCCGGCGGCGAGCACGCGGCTCGCGAGCCGGAAGCGCTCCTTCGGGCCGAGCACCGGCTCGTCCGAGAGATCGACGACGAGCTCCGGCCGGTGCTCGGAGAGCGCGCGGTCGAGATCGTCGGCGAGGACGACGCCGTAGTCCGAGTCGTCGCGCAGCTTCTCGGTGCCCCCCACGAGGTGCGCGGCGACGAACTCGTACGGGAGCTCCTCGAGCGCCGCCCGCACGACCGGCGCATAGTGCTCTCCGTCGATGAGGGCCAGAGCACGCGTCACGAGCGGGTCGTCACCTCGTCCTCGATCCGCCCCGTGTACTTCTCGTACTCGAAGGTGTCGAGCGAGAACTGGATGATCCGCTCCTGTCCGTGGAAGGGGTGCTTGCGCCAGACGGCGACGTGGCTCCCGGACACCTCGACGACGTTGTAACAGGGGCGCGTGTTGCCCCGGAGACGCAGCGACGAGACCGTGCCGGTGTTGACGACGAAGAGGTTCTCGAGCTTCCAGGCGTACGGGACGTGCTTGTGCCCGGAGAGGACGAGGTGGACGCCTGCGCGCTGCAGACACTCGATCGTGTCGCCGGCGTCGTAGATCACGTTCCGCTCGCGCCCGGTGCCGGGCACGGGCAGCAGGTGATGGTGGCAGACGAAGACGCGGAGCTCGCTCTCCTGCTGCGCGAACTGCTCCTCGATCCAGCGGTAGCGGCCGCGACCGATCTGACCGTGATCGAGGTCGGGCTCCGTCGAGTCGACCGCGACAACCGTCGCCGGGCCGACCCGGAGCACCGAGTTGCGCTCGCCGAAGAGCTCCTCGAAGTGGACGTAGCCCACGTTGCGGGAGTCGTGGTTGCCCGGAATCACGACCATCGACTCGCAGACGACCTTGTCGAGGTACCGCCGCGCCTCCTCGTATTCGTGCTTGAAACCGAACGTCGTCAGGTCGCCGGAGCAGACGACGATGTCCGGATCCAGGTCGTTGATCTCGCTGATCGCCCGCTCGAGCAAGCCGGGTACGAAGTACTGGCCGCCGCAGTGCAGGTCGGACAGGTGCGCGATCGTGAAGGTCGTACTCGTCAGCTGGCGGCGCATGCCGAAAGCATAGGTCGTCCGGGGCGCGCGCTACCTTGAGGTTCGTGCCACGGCAGTCGCCCGCGTTCCGCGCCTATACCGGCACGACCCCGCCCAAGTTCGTCAACGAGGTCGAGTTGGAGTGCGCCAAGATGCTCGATTTCTACGGAGTCCCGTGGGAGTACGAGCCGCGCACGTTCGTGCTCGAGCAGGACGAGGACGGACGCGTGACGAGCGCGTTCACGCCCGACTTCTACCTCCCCGAGCAGGACCTGTACGTGGAGGTCACGGTGATGCGCCAGTCGCTCGTGACACGCAAGAACCGGAAGCTGCGCGAGCTGAAGCGGCTGTATCCGGAGATCAAGGTCAAGCTCTTCTACCGGCGCGACATCGAGCGCCTGGCCCAGCGATTACAACTGAAGCTCGCCACCTAGCCATCTGCCGCCCTGGCGGCGGACGGACACCCCATCGGGGATGTCTACCTGACCCGGGCGGAGATCGGCCGCCGCGTCACCCAGCTCGGAGCGGAGCTTGCCGAGGTGTACGCCGGACGCGAGCCGCTGCTCGTCGCGCCGCTCAAGTCGAGCGCCGTCTTCCTGAGCGACCTCTCGCGTGCGCTGCCGATCCCCCACGAGGTCGACTTTCTCGAGTTGGCGGCCTATGCGAGCGGCCGCTCCGGCGGGATCAAGCTGCTCAAGGACCTCGACACGTCGATCGTCGACCGCAACGTGCTCGTCGTCGAGGACGTCGTCGACACCGGTCTGACGCTGAACTTCCTCTCCCGAACGCTCTCGCTCCGCAACCCGGCGAGCCTCTCGGCGGTCACGCTCCTCGACCGCCCGTACCGGCGGCTCGTCGACGACGTGCCGCTCGACTACGTCGGCTTCACGGTCCCCGATGAGCTCTTCGCCGGGTACGGGCTCGGCCTGGACGAGCGTTGGCGTGCACTGCCCGACCTGCACTTCGTCGCGATCGAGGAGCTGCCCAGCCACCTCACCGGCGACAGCTACCGCAGCGAGAGGCCCGAAGCGGCGTAGCAAGCAACCGGCCGCCCCGAGGGACGGCCGGCATTAGCGTCTAAAGGAAGCTCGGCGACCTCGGAGAGACGCCGTTTCCTGCTTTCGAGCCGTACGAGATGTAAACGAGGCGAAGCGCCGACCGCGGTTACGGAGCGGCTGCTAGAGGTAGCCGAGCGGATCGACCGGCGCGCCGTTGATGCGCACCTCGAAGTGCACGTGCGGGCCGGTCGAGTGGCCCGTGTTCCCGGAGTAGGCGATCAACTGCCCCTGGGCGACAGACTGGCCGACGCCGACCGTCACGCTCGTGTTGTGGCCGTAGGCGGTCGAGACGCCGTTGCCGTGGTCGACCACGACGAGATTTCCGTAGCCGCCGAGCCACCCCGCGACGATCACCGTCCCCGCCGCGGCGGCGACGACGGGAGTGCCGACCCCGACGGCGAGGTCGATCCCCTCGTGCATCCGGCCCCAGCGCCAGCCGATAGCCGCTCGTGAGGACGCCGTGGACGGGCCAGATGAAGCCCGCCGCGGACGGCTTGCCCCGTCGGCCCCGGCACAACCACCGAGGAGCTCTGGGCGGAGCGAATCCTCGCGGCGAGCGTCGCGCTCTGCTGCTGGAGCGAGCGCATGTGCTCGAGCGCGTGCGCCTTGTCCTCCTGCACGTTCGCGAGCGTCGCGCGCTTGTCGCGGCGGGCCGTGGCCAGCTCGCGCTGGTCCCAGGCGAGGCGGTCGCGGACCGCGCGCTGCTCCGACGTACGGTCGGCGACCTCACGAGTGACCGCAGCGACCTGCTTGCGGGTCTTGCGGGTCGCATTCCGGATCTCCTGCATCTGTTCCTTCGCGTGCTTGACCTCCTCCGCGACCTTCTTGTCCTGACGTCCGATCTCGTTGAGGAAGTCCAGCTGATCGAGCAGCTCCGAGAAGCTGGACGACTCGAGAACGACGCTGAGAGCGGAGGTCGACTCGGTCGTGTAGATCTCGACGATGCGCTTGTTCAGCCGTTTTGTCGCAGCCTTGTGCTGGCGCTGGAGAAACACGAGCTTGCGGGTCTGCACCTGGTACAGCTCGTTCAGCCGGTCGAGCTTGCGCTGGTGCAGCGCGAGCACCTCCTCGAGCTGGTTGAGGCGCGCCGAGGCGCTGTCGACGTCGTTCTGAAGCCGCTGGATCTTGTCGGTGACAACCTCGATCTGGGACGTGAGGACGCCCTCGCGGCGGCGCGCGGACTCGATCTTCTTCTGGAGGACGTCGATCCGGCCGTCGATCATCTGCTTCCGTGCGCCGACGTCCTGGCCGGAGGCAGGAGACGCGAGGAGCAGGAAGCAGGCAAGCGCTGTGCCGAGGAACACCGTGCCGGCGAGCGCGCCGGTAGCGAAGCGGGAGCGCATCCGAGTAAGAGTTTCGTCAGGGGATCGGCCGTCCCTGCGGGCGGCCGGCGTGCAGTGTAGCCGGAATCTGCCGAAAGTTACTGCGGGTCGGGCTCTGGCACGATCACGGGACCGGGCAGATCGCCCTCGTCGGGCGGCGGATACGGCTCCGGAATGAGGGGCGGCGAGGGCGGCGAAGGCGGCTCGGGATCGTCCGGTGGCGGAAACGGGTCCGGGCGCGGTGTTGGCGGCTGCGGCTCGAGCGGATCCATGCCTCTCCGCTACCCCGGCCGGTCGGCCTTCACACGCGCGGTCGCCTCGGCGCGGGGCTCGAGCGCCCGGAGCGCCTCCACTGCCTCGCGCCGTAGCGGCCCCACGAGCGCGCGGTAGTCCTCGTCCGAGACCTTGCCGGTGCGATGGTCGAGCTCGAGCTCCTTGAGCGCGCTCAGCGCCCGGTCGCGGGACTCCGCGAGCGCCAGCCGCCGCTGCTCGAGCTCACCGGGCTCGTCGAGGGCATCGCGCCCCGCTTCGGGCTCACGTAGGTAGGGCAGGGCGACGAGAACGACACAGCCGACGGCGAGCAGCGCACCGAGCAGCAGTGCGAGGTTCACGGCCGCGCAGGCGCTTCGGCGCCGCTGTAGCGCAACGCCAGGCGGCGCTGCTCGCGGGCATCGGGCCACAGGGTGATCAGCGAGCCGAGGAGGAAGACGAGCCCGGCGAGCCAGATCAGGTTCACGAGCGGCTTGACGAAGATCCGGAAGTACACGGTGCCGTTCGGGTTGATCTGCTCGGCGATCACGAACAGATCCTCGCCGGTGACGAGGTCGCTGCGGATGCCGACTTCGTTGGAGACCTGCCGCTCCGCGGTGTAGGCGTTCTTGCCCGCCTCGACCGTCCCGAGGCCTTCGCCGTCGCGCTCGACGTCCAGGCGGGCCCTGATCTCGGTCGCGTTGGCGCCCTCGCGCTCCACGAGCGAACGGTAGGTGAGCCGGTAGTCGCCGACGGCGAGCGTCTGGCCGGGCGCGAGCCTCCCCTCGACGACCTTGTCGTAGGCGCTCGAGCCGGCGATCCCGATCGCGAGCAGGACGACGGCGGCGTGCACGACGTAGCCGCCGTAACGCCGGCGGTTGCGTGCGACCAGCGCGGAGAAGGCACCCGGCCACGAGCCGCCGGAGAGGGAACGCCGGGCGCGCGTGCCGCGGATGAACTCGAGCGCGATGGAGGCGAGCACGAAGGTGGAGAACGTGTACGCGATCAGGCCGGGAATCGACGAGCCCGCCCCGAGCGCGAGCAGGACGAGCCCGGCGAGGAGTGCTGCCCCGGCCGGCCACGCGAACGTCAGCGCGAGGCTGCGCAGCGAGGCGCGCCGCCAGGCGACGAGCGGGCCGATGCCCATCAGCAGCAGCAGCGGCAGCCCGAAGGCGCGCACGAAGAAGTCGTAATAGCCCCGCCCGACGATCCGCGACTCGCCCATCGACCGCCTCGTACACGAGCGGGTAGGCGACGCCCCAGAGGATCGTCAGCGTGAGCGCGACGAGCAGCAGGTTGTTGTAGAGGAAGGTCGCCTCGCGCGAGACGAGCGACTCGAGCCGGGTCTTCGAGCGCAGGAGCGGCAGCCGCACGAACAGGAGCGCGAGCGAGGCGCCGAGGCCGATGCCCAGGAAGGCGAGGAACCACGGCCCGATGTCGCTCTCGGTGAACGCATGGATCGAGCTGAGGATCCCGGAGCGCGTCAGGAACGTCCCGAAGATCGAGAGGAAGAAGGCTCCGATCACGAGGAGGACGTTCCAGACGCGGAGCATCCCGCGCTTCTCCTGGATCATCACCGAGTGCAGGAACGCCGTCGCCGCGAGCCACGGCATCAGCGCCGCGTTCTCGACCGGATCCCACGCGTAGTAGCCGCCCCAGCCGACCTCCTCGTAGGCCCAGTGAGCGCCGAGCAGCTGGCCGATGCCGAGCGCGGTCCAGGCGACGAGCGTCCAGCGGCGCGTCGCGACGATCCAGCGCTCGTCCGTGCGGCGGGCGAGCAGCGCGCCCATCGCGAAGGCGAACGGAATCGTGAGCCCGACGTAGCCGAGGTAGAGCAGCGGCGGGTGGGCCATCATGTACGGGTTCTGGAGGCTCGGGTTCAGGCCGGCACCGTCCGCAGGCGCCGGCTGCACGGCAAACGGCGTCGCCACGACGACGACGAGGAACGCGAAGAAGACCGCGACAGCGCCGACCACGGGGACGACCCAGGCGACGAGATCGCGCGTGCGGCGGTTGAGCAGCACCGCCGCCGCTCCGTAGCCGGTCAGGATCAGCAGCCAGAGGAGGAGCGATCCCTCCTGCCCGCCCCAGAACGCGGAGATCGTGTAGCCGGTCGGCAGCTCGCGGCTCGTGTGCTGCGCGACGTAGACGAACGAGAAGTCGTGGCGGACGAGCGCGGCGAGGAGGACGACCGAGGCGACGGCGCTCGTGACGAAGGCGCCGATGAGCGCGTTGCGGGCCGAGACGGCGAGACGGCGCCGGCCCTTCCAGGCGGCAATCGAGCCGGCAACGACCGCGTAGAGCGCGAGGCCGAGCGTGGCGACGAGTGCAGCGCGGCCCAGCTCAGGCAAGTTACGAGCTCTTCTTGGCCGTGTACTTCGACGGGCACTTCGTCACGAGCGAGTCCTTCCTCGCGACGAAGACGCCGTTCCGGAGCTCACCCTTGACGGAGACCTCGCGATTCTCGCGGAACTGATCGGACACCGATCCCTTGTAGAGCACCGTGACCGTCTTCTGCGAGGTGCCGTCGCGGTCCGCCGAGCTCTGAAGCGAAGACCGCTGCCGTAGGAGTCGCCCTTGTAGCCCGGCTGAACGTGCCCGACGAGAGTGACGACTCCCTGTCTTGCCGGCGAGCTCGCTCGGCGACGACCGACGGGGTGCCGCCGCCCGCGATCGACGTGTACAGCAGGAAGACCGCGAGGACCGCCGCGACCGAGAGCGCGATGACAAGACGCGCCGGATTGCGCTTCTGTGCCACACATGCACTCTAGCGAGTGGAGCGACCCTGGCTCGGCTAGACGGTGCGGGTGCTGGCTTCGCGTCGCGCCGGGATGCGGTACCCGTGATCGTGGCAGAGAGAGCCGGGATCGTCCTCGGTGAGCGCGTCGCAGTAGCCCTTCCCGTAGGCGGCGCGCATGAACGCCGCCACGACCTCGAGATTCCACTCGGCCACCTCGCCCGCCTCGCGCCAGAGGTCGGTGAGCCGGAGGTCGATGTCGAGCTCGAGCAGATCTATGCGGCTGGGTGCCTGTGCCATGTCGAAAAGGGTAGGACCCCCGTCGGACGACATGCCGACGGACCGGTCGCCGTCGACGTCGGCCGTGTCAGAGACGACTCTGACACCGCCTGTCCGGTACGGTCGATGCGATGGGAGCGATCCGTCTCGGCCCTGCGCGTTGCCCCTCCCGGGAGTCTCCCGAGGCTGCCGTCGAGATCCTCCTCGAACGCGGTTACTCCGCCTGCGAGCTGGACTTCGAGCGCGGGTTCTGGATGGACTACCCGTGGGCGGAGCGGCTCGCGGAGGTCGCTCAGGAGCACGAGATCGCGCTCTCGGTGCACGCGCCGCTCTTCGCCTTCCCGGGCCATCCCGACGAGAAGAAGGCAAAGCAGGCCCTCGGCGCGCTCGACCGCAGCGCCGGGATCGCGACGGCCGCCGGAGCGGAGCTCGTCGTCATCCACCCCGGCTTCTGGCTCAGCCGCGAGCGCGAGCAGGCGCTCGACGACGTCGTCGCGTGGCTGCAGGTCCTGCGCGAGCGGCTCGAGCAGAAGAACCGCGCGGCCGTGTTCGGGCTCGAAGTGATGGGACGCGTCAACGAGCTCGGCTCGATCGACGACGTGATCTACGTCGCGGAGCGGCTTCCGTGGGTGCGGCCGGTGATCGACTTCGCCCACATGCATGCGACCACGGACGGCGCGTTCACGGACGTCGAGGCGTTCGCGTCAGCGCTCGAGGGCGTGGACTCGGTGCTCGAACCGGGCGCGCCGTTCCACATCCACTTCTCCGACATCGCGTACGCGAACCGGAACGAGACGAAGCACCTGCCCTACGGCGACGGGACACTCCGGGCGGAGCCGCTGCGCGATGCCCTCGCGCGCTTCGAGCGGCCGGCGACCGTGATCTCGGAATCGCCGGACGAAGCATCGACGCAGGCGATCCGCGAGGTGCTCTACACGGGCTCGGGTTCGAGCGCGAGCGCGTAGGTCGCGATCTCGGCCTCGTACTCCTCGGCCTCGTCGCCGCGGTCGCGGTCGCGGAGGAATCCCGCCAGAGCCAGGAGAACCTCCCGCCGGATCAGATACAGCTCCTTGCCCGCGACGATCTCGACCGCCTCGCGCAGCAGTGCCTCGGCCTCCTCGTCGCGCCCCTGAGCAGCGCGCACGATCCCGAGCGCCATGCGGGTGGTCGAACGAGAGATCGTGTCGTGCGGGCCGACCGTCTCCCGCGCCTCGAGCGCGTAGCGCTCCGCCTCGTCGATCTTCCCGCGGGCGACGAGCACCTGCGCGAGACCACGCTGGCTCTCGCAGAGAGTGCCGCGGTCCTCGAGCGGCTTCAGGATCCGGATCGCGTCGCGGAAGCGGCGGTCGGCAGCGACGAGGTCGCCGCGGCGCCGCTCGACCCAGCCGTGGTGGTTGCTGACGCGGGCCAGCGCCCAGGCGTTTCCGGACTGGGAGAAGAGCTCCTCGGCGCGCACGAGCCCAGCCGTCGCCTCGTCGAGGAGGCCCCGCAGCGCGTCGATGCGAGCCTGCGAGACGAGCGCCCAGCCGAGCGCGGTGATGTTGCCGCTTTCCTCCGCGAGCTCCAGCGCCTCCGCGACGAGCCGGCGTGGCGCGATCGAGATCGAGCCGCGCGATCGCGGAGCTCGCGAGATCGTCGGCCGCGTTCGCCTCGAGATCCTTGCGGCCGATCTCCCTCGCGACCTCGAGCGCCTTGCCGATCCAGCGCTCGTCGTCGTCGAGATCGCCGAGCCACCAGCCGATGCGGGCACGCGTCGTGAGCGCCTCGTACCGATCCTCCGGCTTCCCGTCCTCGAGCAGCACGAGCGCCTGCTCGACGAGCTCGCGCCCGCGGGGCAGGTCGGCTTCGCGGAGGAGGGCGTTCTCGGCGAGCGCGGTCAGGGCGAGGCCCTGGAGCCGCTTGTCGCCCGCCTCGGTCGCGTCCGCGAAGACGCGCTCCATCTCGACCGCCTGCGCCGGGAGGTCGGCGATGCGCCTCGCGGCTCGTGCGGCGAGGAAGCGCCGCTGCAGCGTGGGCTCGATCTCGACGGCGCGCACGAGCAGCCGCCGCGCAGAGCGGTTCGCCTCGCGGGCGAGCGTGCGCCGGCCGGCCTTCTCCAGTGCCGCGGCGGCCCGCGTCGCGAGCTCGGGCGGAATGGCGCCGTCGAGCTCCTCGTGCAGCGTCGCCGCCTGGTCGAGGTGGTAGGCGCGGATCTCGACGAGCTCTTCGCCCGCGGTCTCGTACAGCCACTCCGTCACCTGCAGGTGGAGCTCGGCGCGGGCCGCTTTGGCGAGCCCGGAGTAAGCGACGTCGCGGATGAGGACGTGCTTGAAGCGGTAGGCCTGCTCGCCCGAGATCGAGGAGCGGTGCTCGCGCGTGAGGAAGTCGCGCTGCAGCAGGCTGTCGAGGACGGGCTCGAGCTCGCCGATGTCGGTCGCGAGGTGGGCGACGGCACCTTCCCAGAAGATCCGTCCGATCACCGATGCGCGCTGCAGCAGACGCTTTTCGTTCCGGGGGAGCCGGTCGATGCGCGCCGCGATGATCGCCTGCAGCGTGTCCGGAATCCGCTTCGAGGACGTCCCGCCCTCGAGCAGCATCCGGGTCGTCTCCTCGACGAAGAGCGGATTGCCCTCGGTCTTCTCGAGCAGCGTCCGGCGCTCGGAGGCCGAGAGCTCGTGATCGGCGAGCAGCGCGTCGAGGAGCTCCTCGCTCTCTTCCGGGGCGAGCGGCTCCAGCTCGATCGCGGCCGCGCGCAGTCGCCCTCCACCCCAGCCGGGCCGGATGTCGAGCAGCTCCGGTCGCGCGAGGCAGACGATCAGCAGCGGCGCGTCCTTGACGCGCTCGGCCAGGTGCTCGATCAGCTCGAGCAACGGATCCTCGGCCCAGTGGACGTCTTCGAACACGAGGATCAACGGTTGCGCGTCGGCGAGCTCGGCGGCCCACTCGTGCGCTGCCCAGGCGATCTCCTGCTGGCTCCGCTCGGCTTCGATCCCCTCGAGCACGCCCACGGCGAGTGCGAGCAGGTCGGCCACGGCGTCGTCGCCGCAGCACGCGCGGAGCTTGGCGACCGCTTCGTGGACCGGATCGTCATCCGTGATCCCGGCGGCGACCTTGACCATCTCGGCGAGGGGCCAGTACGTGACGCCTTCGCCGTAGGAGAGCGAGCGGCCGGCAAGAACGGTCGCGCCCTCGACGCCGTCCGCGAACTCGCGCGCGAGGCGGCTCTTACCCACGCCCGGCTCGCCGTAGATGGTGAAGAGATGCGCGCGGCGATCGCGGACCACGCGAGAGAGCGTGTTGTGAAGGAGCTCGAGCTCGTGCTCGCGGCCCACGAAGCCGGCCGCGACCGAAGGCACCCGCCCGCTGGTCTCCTGGATGCCCACGAGCCGCCACACGGGCAGCGGATCGTCGAATCCCTTGAGCTCGAGGAAGCCGCGCTCCTCGGTGTCCACGACCGACAGGGTCAGCCGCCGTGCAAACGGGCCGATCAGGATCTCCCCGGGCTCCGCGATCTGCTGGAGCCGCGCCGCGACGTTCACCGCCTCGCCGGTTGCGAACGTCGAGTCGGACTCGTCTGCCACGACCTCGCCCGCTTCGATCCCGATCCGCGCCTCGAGGCCGAGCCCGTGGACGGAGTCGAGGATCGCGACGGCGGCGCGAACCGCGCGCTCGGCGTCGTCCTCGTGCGCGGTCGGGATCCCGAACGCCGCCATGACGGCGTCGCCGGCGAACTTCTCGACGATGCCACCGTGCGTGGCGATGCACTGCGAGACGTGCTCGAAGAAGGAGTTGACGCGACGGCGAACGACCTCGGGGTCGCTCGCGGTGACAAACGCGGTCGAGCCGACGAGATCGACGAAGAGCACGGTCGCGAGCTTGCGTTCCACTCTGTAATTGTAGTTACGAGGAGCTTGTCGCCGCGGCGCGCGGCAGATGCTTCCGCTAGCGTCAGCGCGTGCTCGATCCCAGCGTCTTCAAGGCCTACGACGTTCGCGGCGTCTATCCGACCGAGCTGGACGAGGAAGGCGCGTACGCGATCGGTCGCGCCTACGTGGAGCACTTCGAGCCGAGGCGGATCGCGGTCGGACGCGATATGCGGCTCTCGTCGCCCTCGATGTCAGCGGCGCTGATCGACGGTGCCGTGGACGGGGGCGCGGACGTGCTCGATCTGGGGATGGTGGGAACGGAGATGGTGTACTTCGCCGTCGGCGAGCTCGAGCTCGACGGTGGCGTCTGTGTGACCGCCTCGCACAACCCGAAGCAGTACACGGGGATGAAGATCGTCCGCCGCGGCGCACTCCCCGTGGGCGGCGAGTCGGGCCTCCTCGACGTGCGCGACCGAGCCCTGAAGCCGTTCGGGCCGCCGGCGAAGCGCGGCGAGGCGCACCCGAAGAACATCTGGCCGGAGTTCGTGGACAAGGTGCTCTCGTTCGTCGACGTCTCGGCGATCAAGCCGCTGCGGGTGGTCATCGACGCCGCCAACGGGATGGCCGGCGCGATGCTGCCGCCGGTCCTCGAGCGGCTGCCGATCGACGCCGTGACCTGCTACTTCGAGCCCGACGGAACCTTCCCGAATCACGAGCCGAATCCGCTCCTGCCCGAGAATCGAGAGTTCATCGAGCGTAAGACGGTCGAGGAGAAGGCCGACCTGGGGGTGGCGTACGACGGCGACGCCGACCGCTGCTTCTTCGTCGACGACACGGGCGAGTTCGTCCCCGGTGACTTCGTCACCGCCCTGCTCGCCGAGTCGATCCTCGAGAAGGAGGGCGGCGGCAAGGTGATCTACGACGTTCGTGCCAGCCGGGCCGTGCCCGAGACGATCGAGCGTGCCGGCGGAGTGCCGCTGATGAACCGCGTCGGCCACGCGTACATCAAGCACCGCATGCGCAAGGACGATGCGGTCTTCGGCGGCGAGGTCTCCGCGCACTACTACTTCCGCGATTTCTCGCAGGCCGACTCCGGCGTCGTGCCGTTCCTGCTGCTGATCGAGCTGATCTCGAAGCGCGGCAAGAAGCTCTCGGAGCTCCTCGCCCCCTATCGTGAACGGTTCTTCCTCACCGGCGAGATCAACACGCCCGTCGCCGATGTCCCGCTGAAGCTGCAGCAGATCAAGGAGCGGTACGCGGACGGCCGCGTCACGCACCTCGACGGCATCTCTGTCGACTACGACGACTGGCACTTCAACGTCCGCCCGTCGAACACCGAGCCGCTCCTGCGCCTCAACCTCGAGGCGCTCTCCGAAGACCTGATGGAGCAGAAGCGCGACGAAGTGCTCGACCTGATCCGCGCCTGCATGGAGCTCGGCCGTGTCACGGACCGCAAGCCTCCGTTCAAGTACTCGGCGATCGCGCGGGTCTGGTTCTCGGACACCGACGCGCAGGGAGTCGTCTACTACGGCCGCTACCTGCCGTACTTCGACCATGCGCGCACCGAGTACCACCGCCACCTCGGTCACTCGGGCACCTGGAGCGAGGCCGGCGAGTTCGTCATGCGCGCCTCGAACGTCGAGTACCACGCGCCGGCGCGCTTCGACGACCTGCTCGAGATCTTCGTCCGCACAGCGCGCATCGGGCGGACGAGCGCAACGTTCGAATGCGCCGCCTACCGGATGGACGACGACCTGCTGATGGTGACGGCGACGCAGACGATGGTGCTCGTCGACCTCGCCGCGCGGCGGCCGGCCGAGATCCCGCAGGCCTATCGCGAGCTGATCCGCGGCTTCGAGGGCGAGGATCTCGAGGCTTGAGCTCTCACAGCGGAGCTTTGGAAGCAATCGAACGTGTGCTGAACCGCGGCGGCGAGGCGGACGACGTCCTCCGTCAGGTCGTGGCCATCCTGCACGAGCGGCTCGGGCGCTACATCCGGATCAGCTTCGTCGAGGCGGATAGCCTCGTACCGGGCCCGGCGGCCGGCGACGAAACGGAGACGACTGCGTTCCCGATCGCCTTCCAGGGGAGTCGCGTCGCCGACCTCGAGGCAGGCGGCGAGGTGACGGATGAGGATCGCCTGCTCCTGGAACGCGTCGCGATCCTCGTCTCTCCGTACGCCCTCGTCGCCTGGGACACAGGAGGAGAGGAGTGGACCCCGTAGCCGCCCTCCGCTCCTGCAGGCGGCGCGCCCGCCCCGAGATGTGGCCTCTCCGGACGGGCGCCGCAGCTGCCCGCAACCCCTCTCCCAGATCTCGTTGTACGGACGTTTCCACCACCCGTCCATCCCTCGATCGAGGTAACGCCCTCGTTCGGCGGACAATCCCTCGAACGGGTGATCCGTCCCTAGAGCGAGGTTCTTACCGCCTTCTTAAGCGGATTTCGCCCGCGCGCGCGCACAATGTGCCCGTGAAGATCCTCGTCGTCGACGATGAGCCCGCCGTCCGGGACTCGCTCCGCCGCGCGCTCCAGCTGGAGGGCTACGACGTCGAGCTCGCCGGGGACGGTGCCGAGGCGCTCGACCGCATCGCCGCGCAGAACGGCATCGACGCCGTCGTGCTCGACGTGTCGATGCCGCGCCTCGACGGCCTCGAAGCGTGCCGCCGGCTGCGACGCGACGGCAACTCGCTGCCGGTGCTGATGCTCACGGCCCGCGACGCGGTCACCGACCGGGTCGCCGGCCTCGACGCAGGTGCGGACGACTACGTCGTGAAGCCGTTCGCGCTCGAAGAGCTGCTCGCGCGGCTTCGTGCCCTCCTGCGGCGGCTCGGCCCGCAGGACGGTGACGTGCTCCGCTTCGCAGACATCTCGCTCGACCCCTCGACGCGGGAGGTGGAGCGCAGTGGCGAGCCAGATCGCGCTGACGCGGACCGAGTTCGCGCTGCTCGAGCTCTTCCTGCTCAACCCGCGGCAGGTGCTGACGCGCTCGGTGATCTTCGAGCGCGTCTGGGGCTACGACTTCGGCTTCGGCTCGAACTCGCTCGACGTCTACATCGGCTACCTCCGCCGGAAGACGGAGGAGGGCGACAGGCCCCGGCTGATCCAGACGATTCGCGGCGTCGGCTACGCCCTCCGCGAGCACATGAGCTTCCGCACCCGGCTGACGCTCGCTGCGGCGGCTGCTGTCGCCGTGGCGGTCGTCGGCGCGTCCGCGATCACGTACGGGCTCGTGCGGAACGAGCTTCGCAGCCAGGTCGACGAGACGCTGCAGAGAGCGCGCAGCGACGCTCCACATTGGTGTCGGCGGTCCGCCCGGCGCTGAGGTCCTCCGCCTGCCGCGCGAACCGTTCGGTGGCGTCGCCGTCGTCGCTCAGGTCGTCCTCGCCGACGGCCAAGTGATCTCCGCGCCCGACGCGACCGCGGAGATCCCGGTGACGACGACGGCTCGTCAGGCCGCACGCGGCGAGATCGACAAGCCGTTCTACGAGGATGCGCGCGCCTCCGGCACGCATCTGCGGGTGCTGAACCTGCCCGCTCGGCGAACGGGGCTTCGTGATCCAGGTCGGCCGGTCGCTCGACGAGGTCGACAGCATCCTCGGAAGGATCAAGCGGTGGCTGATCGCCCTCGCGCTCATCGGCATCGCGCATGGCCGCAGGGCTCGGGCTCCTCGTCGCGCAGGCCGTGCTCGCACCGGTGCAGCGACTGACCAGGGCTGCCGAGGACGTCTCGGAGACGGGCGATCTCTCGCAGCGGATCGACGCCCACGGGAAGGACGAGCTCTCCGGCTCGCAGCGACGTTCAACACGATGCTCGGGGCGCTCGAGGACTCGGCCCGCTCGCAGCGGCAGCTCGTCTCGGATGCCTCGCACGAGCTGCGGACGCCGCTGACGAGCCTGCGGACGAACATCGAGGTGCTCGCACGCGACGAAGCGCTGCCGCCGGAGGACCGCGAGCAGCTGCTGCGCGACGTCACCGAGCAGCTGACCGAGATGACCGCGTTGATCGCCGAGCTCGTCGAGCTGGCACGAGGCGACCTCACCCCGGCCGACCCGGAGGACGTCCGGCTCGACCTCGTCACGGCGGACGCGATCGAACGGACGCGGCGGAACCGGCCCGGCGTCGTGTTCAAGCCGGAGCTGGCGGAATCGATGATCCGAGGCGTTCCGGCGACGATCGAGCGGGCGGTCTCGAACCTGCTCGACAACGCGGCGAAGTGGAGCCCGCCGGACGGCGAGATCGAGGTGACGGTCCGCGACGGCGAGCTCACCGTGCGCGACCACGGGCCAGGGATCGACGAGGAGGACCTGCCCTACGTCTTCGACCGCTTCTATCGCGCCCCCACCGCGCGCGGCATGCCCGGCTCCGGGCTCGGTCTCGCGATCGCCCGCCAGGTCGCGGAGGCCCACGGCGGAACCGTGACGGCCGAGCGAGCCGACGGCGGCGGCACGCTGATGCGGCTGACGCTCCTGAACAAGTCTTAGAAACTTCTTCGAAAGCGCTCAGGAAGCTCTTAGGTCGCGCTGTTCCACTGGGAAGCGTCAACCCACTCCCAAGGAGCAGCGAGATGAAGAGCACAAAGATGAAGTTCGCAGGCGCCACGGCAGCAGTCGCAGCCCTCGTCGGCGGCGGCGCGGCAATCGCCGCCGACCGGCTGTCGCCGACGCAGGAGAGCGACGCAGTCGTGGCGGATGCCGCCAAGCAGCTCGGCGTCGACGCCTCCAAGCTCGACGCCGCACTGAAGAAGGCGCTCCAGAATCGCGTCGACGCCGCAGTCACGGCCGGAGCAGATCACGAAGGCCCAGGGCGACGAGATGAAGGCCCGGATCGCCGCGGGTGACGTGCCGCTCGTCGGCATCGGTCCCGGCGGCCGTCCCGGCAAGCGCCACTTCCACCACTTCGCCGACCTCGACGCCGCAGCGAGCTACCTCGGCGTCACCGAGGCCGCGCTGAAGACGAGCCTCAGCGACGGCTCCACCCTCGCCGACATCGCGAAGGAGAAGGGCAAGTCAGTCGACGGGCTGAAGGCAGCGCTTGTCGCCGATGCCAAGGCCGACCTCGCGCAGGCCGTGAAGGACGGACGGCTGACCGAGGCGCAGCAGACGGAGCTCCTCGCCGACCTGTCCGACCGGATCGACGGCCTCGTCAACGGCGAGCTCGGTCTGCGCGGCGATCACGGCCCGCGCGGCGCTGGGCCCAGCTTCCGCTTCGAAGGCGCTCCCCCGGCGGGGGACGCCTAACGGCCCCCTACTGCCCCGGCCCGCCTACCCCGGGCCGGGGCGGTCGAACCTCTTCCCGAAAGGAAACCACCATGCCCACGCTCTTCAAGAATCCCAGGACGAAGCTCGCTACGGCGATGACGAGCGCGGCGCTGATCGGCGCCGGCGGCGTTGCCGCCGTGTACACCGCGTTCGGCGACGGCGGCACGACCGTCCGCCAGGTCACCGTCAGCTCGGACGCTCAGCCCGCAGCGAGCTCGACGAGCTCCTCGATCACGCGACATCTACAAGCGACAGCTACAAGTCCGTCGTCGAGATCACCGTGTCCTCCGCGGCAAGCGACACGCCCTTCGGCGGCGGCGGCAACGCAACGGCGCAGGGCTCCGGCTTCGTCTACGACGACCAGGGCCACGTGATCACGAACCAGCACGTCGTCGACGGCGCCCAGTCGGTCAAGGTGACGCTCTGGAACGGCAAGACGTACGACGCCACGGTCGTCGGAACCGACCCCTCGACCGACATCGCCGTCCTGGACGTCGACGCACCGGCTTCCGTGCTCGAGCCGCTCTCGCTCGCCGACTCCTCCAAGCTCGAGGTCGGTGACGGCGTGGTGGCGATCGGCAGCCCGTTCGGGCTCGAGCAGACGGTCACGAGCGGGATCGTCAGCGCACTCCACCGGCAGATCACCGCACCGAACGACTTCGCGATCGACGATGCGATCCAGACGGACGCCGCGATCAACCACGGCAACTCCGGCGGACCGCTGCTCGACATGAGCGGACGCGTCGTCGGCGTCACCTCGCAGATCGAGAGCGAGTCCGGCGGGAACGACGGCGTCGGCTTCGCCGTCTCGTCGAACACGGTCAAGCGGATCGCCGACTGCGCTGATCTCGGACGGGTCGGTCGACCACGCCTACCTCGGCGTCGCGACGGAGACCTCGACGAGCCCCGCCGGAGCCACGATCACCAGCGTCCGCTCAGGGACGCCGGCGGCCGGCTCGGACGCTCACCGCCGGGGACGTCGTCACCGCAGTCGACGGCGAAGAGGTCACTTCCTCGGACCAGCTGAGGGAGCTCATCGACGCCCACAACCCGGGTGACTCGGTCACGCTCACCGTCTCGCGAAACGGCGACACGAAGACGCTGAAGGTGGTGCTCGGGACGCGCCCGAATGCCTGACAGCTCTTAGGTGACTCTTAGGCGAGCGTGCTGCAATGCGATCCAGACACGACTCGAAGGAGCAACCCGTGAAGAAGAGATCGAAGATCGCAGCCGGCGCCGGCGCGGCCCTCGCGGTCGCGGGCGCCGGCGCCGCCGTGGCAGCCGACCGCCAGACGCCGAAGGCCGAGAGCCAGGCAATCGTGAACGATGCGGCCAAGCAGCTCGGCGTCGACCCGGCCAAGCTGAGCGACGCACTCGAGCAGGCGCTGAAGAACCGGATCGACGCCGCCGTGAAGGACGGCCGGCTGTCAAAGGAGCAGGGCGACGCGATGAAGCGCCGCATCACCTCGGCCGCGTTCCCGCTGTTCATCGGCCCCGGCTTCGACCGTGGGGGCGCCCCGTTCCTCCGTGGCTTCCGCCATCACTGGGGACGCGGCCTCGACGCTGCCGCATCCTTTCTCGGCCTCAGCGAGTCGGAGCTGCGTGCGGCACTCGCGAGCGGCAAGTCGCTCGCGCAGATCGCCAAGGACGAGGGAAAGTCTGTCGACAAGCTCGTCGACGCGCTCGTTGACGCGACGACGAAGCGTCTCGACGAGGCGGTCACCGACGGCCGCCTGACGAAGGCCGACCGAGACAAGATCGTTGCCCGCCTGAAGGAGCAGACGACCGCGATGGTGAACGCCTCGGGCCGGCCGGAAGGCTTCGGCGTCCGCGGGCACCGCGGCCACGGCTTCTTCTTCCCCGGCGGGCCGCGGGACGGCTAGCTACGAGGGCGTGACGCGGTAGGCGTCGAAGACGCCCTCGAGATTCCGGAGGACGGTCAGCAGGGCGCGCAGCTCTTTCAGGTCGCCGACCTCGGCGGTGTACCAGTTGCGCGCCATCCCGTCCTCGACGACGCCGCCGTACGCGACGATGTTGGCGCCGTGCTCGGCGAAGCTGCGCGCGACGTCCTCGAGCAGGCGAGCGCGGTCGAAGGAGTCGACGGCGATCTGGACGAGGAAGCTGCTCGTCGTCGCCCCGGCTTCCCATTCGACCGGCGTGAACCGCTCGGGATTCCGCATCAGCGCCTTCGCGTTCGGGCAGTCCTCGCGGTGGATCGTGATCCCGCGGCCGAGTGAGATGTAGCCGAGGATCGGGTCGCCCGGCACCGGCGTGCAGCACTTCGCAAGCCGGACGAGGACGTCGTCGATCCCCTGCACCTTGATCCCGAGGCTCTCGCCGGCGACGGTCGAGCGGGACCTCGGCGGCTTCAGCGGGACGATGGCCTCCTCGGCGACCTCCTCCGTCTTCAGCCGCTGGAGCACCTTGTTGACGATCTGACCGGACTGGAGCTTGCCTGCGCCGAGCGCGATGTAGAAGTCCTCCGCCTTGCGGAAGCCGGTCTCGCGGATCACCTGCGCGAGCACCGCCGATCCCTGCAGCTTCCGGTACGGCAGGCTCTGCGCCTTCAGCGCGTTGTCGAGGATCTCGCGCCCCTTCGCCTCGGTCTCGCCCCGCGTCTCGCGCTGGAACCACTGGCGGATCTTGTTGCGCGCGCGTGAGGACGCGGCCAGGCTCATCCAGTCGCGGGACGGGCCGCGGCCCGACTTCGAGGTCAGGATCTCGACGAAGTCGCCGTTCTTGAGCCGGTAGTGCAGCGGAACGATCCGGCCGTTGATCTTGGCGCCGACCGTCTTGTGGCCGACGTCGGTGTGCACCGCATACGCGAAGTCGATCGGCGTCGCGCCCTGCGGCAGCGTCTTCACCTCGCCCTTCGGCGTGAAGACGTACACCTCGTCGTCGAAGAGGTCGGTGCGGAACGTCTTCATGAACTCGCGCGGATCGGCCTCGTTCTCCTGCCAGTCCAGCAGCGACTTGACCCAGGTCAGCCACTCGTCGTCCTGCTTGCCCTTGCCGCGCTTGTAGAGCCAGTGCGCCGCGATCCCGTACTCGGCCTCCTCGTGCATCTCGCGCGTCCGCACCTGGATCTCGAGCGGCGTCCCCTCGGGCCCGATCACGGTCGTGTGCAACGAGCGGTAGCGGTTGAACTTCGGCATCGCGATGAAGTCCTTGAACCGTCCGGGCATCGGCTTCCAGAGCGAATGGATCAGGCCGAGCGCGCCGTAGCAGTCGCGCGTTCCCTCGTCGCCGGCGCGCTCCACGGTCACGCGCATCGCGGTCAGGTCGTAGATCTCGTTGAACTCGCGACCCTTCTTGGCCATCTTGTCGTAGATCGAATAGAAGTGCTTCGCGCGGCCCGCGATCTCGGCCGGGATGTCGACCTTCTTCAGCTCGGCGCCGAGGACCTCACCCGCCTTCTCGACCGCAGCCTCGCGGTCGGCGCGGCGGTCGGCGACCATCGCCTTGATCTCGGCGTACTTGCGCGGGTGCAGGATCTCGAACGAGCGGTCCTCGAGCTCCCACTTCATCGCGTGGATTCCGAGCCGGTGCGCGAGCGGCGCGTAGACCTCGAGCGTCTCCTTCGCCTTGCGCACCTGGGCCTGCTTGCCCTGGTACTCGATCGTCCGCATGTTGTGGAGCCGGTCGGCGAGCTTGATCAGGATCACGCGGACGTCCTGCGCCATCGCCACGATCATCTTGCGGTAGTTCTCGGCGTCGGACTGCTCGCGCGTCTGGAAGCTCGTCCGGGTCAGCTTGGTGACGCCCTCGACGAGCTGAGCGATCTCGTCGCCGAACTCGGAGCGCAGGTCGTCCGGCTCGACGTCGGTGTCCTCGACGACGTCGTGCAGCAGCGCCGCAGCGAGGGACGGGTCGTCGAGATGGAGCTCGGCGCAGATCTTCGCGACCGCCCACGGGTGGTGCACGAACGGCTCGCCGGAGCTTCGCGCCTGGCCCTCGTGCGCCGTGGCGGCAAACCGAAAGGCCCGGGCGAGGAGCTCCTTGTCGACGCCCGGGTTGTACTCCTCGACCGCCGCAATCAACTCGTCGACCAGGTCCTGGTGATGACGTTCGACGTCGATTACCGCCATCAACCCAGTGTACTCGCGGTGTCAGCGGCGAATCTCCCCCGGAGGAGTACGCGTTGCAAAGGAGAACGATGCCGTCCATGTCTTTCTCAGATCGCCGCCGCGACCGCAAGGCACGCAAGCTCGCGCGCCTGCTCCAGACGCTGGACGACTCGGCGCGCGCTGCCCGCCACGAGCCGCCGCGGAAGTCGCTGCGGGCGTCGCTAGGCGGCGCGCGGTAGCTCGTCGTCGCGCTCGAGCCCGGCCAGCAACGCCCTGAACGCGTCCGACTCGTAGAGCTGCCTCCGCGCTCCCTCGACGAGCTCGAGCTCGGCGAAGATCGCCCGCGCGTCGGGCGTCCAGGCGTCCTCGCCTGCCTTCCAGAGCTCGGCGAGCCGTCCGCGCAGCTCCTCGTACCCGTCCGGCGCGTCGAAGAGCCGCCGGATCACGAGCTGCGGCGCGACGGTGCCGTTCCAGCGGTTCTCCTTCAGCCGGCAGGCGAGGTCGTAGCGCACGGGCCGGCGCACGCGGTCGAGCTGGGCGCCGAGACCGAACGCGATCGCAGAGCCCGCGTCGCGGCCACCCTGTCTCACCCGGAACCGCAGGTGCTTGCCCTCCCCCACCACGCCCGGCTGCACGGCCTCGCAGGCGGGCACGAGCAGCGTCACGTCGGGATTGCCGAGCCCGAACGGGGCGAGCCGCTCGAGCTCCGTCGCCAGGCCGAGTGTGAGCGCCGAGCCGGGAACGATCGCGTCGACCCGCGTCACCGGCGCGAGGTCGGTGTCGACGAGCTGGGCGTCGGCGTGCGCGGCGAACGCCTCGAAGAAGGCGTCGAGCTTCGCAGGCTCGATCGCCAGGCCCGCGGCCGCCTTGTGCCCGCCGAAGCGGTGCAGGTGCTCCGAGCAGGCCGAGAGCGCGCCGTGGAGGTCGAACGCGGGCAGCGAGCGGCCGGAGCCTTTCCATTCGGCGTCGGTTCCGGCGATCAGGACGACGGGGCGGTTGAAGCGCTCGACGAGGCGCGACGCGACGATCCCGATCACGCCCTCGTGCCAGTCCTCGCCCCAGATCACGTAGCCGCGCCGGCGCTGCTTGGGCTCGGGCCACGACTCGACTTCGGCGATCGCCGCGCGCAGGATCCTGTTCTCGACCGCCTGCCGGTCCTGGTTCAGGAGCTCGAGCTCACCCGCGAGCCGCTTCGCCTCCTCGACATCGGTCGTGAGCAGCAGCTCGAGCGCGGCGTCGGGGCGCCCGAGCCTGCCGGCGGCGTTGATCCGCGGCGCGAGCCGGAACCCGACGGCCGCGGCGTCGACGGCCGCGGGATCGACCCTCGCGTTCTGCATCAGCGCCTGGAGGCCCGGCCGCTGCGTGCGGGCGAGCGCGCGCAGGCCGGCGATCGCGAGCGAGCGGTTCTCGTCGAGCAGCGGGACGACGTCGGCGATCGTCGCGAGCGCGACGAGGTCGAGGTACGGCGCGACGTCGACGCCCAGCGCCTGCGCGAGCTTGCAGACGACCCCGGTGCCGCAGAGCTCCGGGAACGGATAGTCCGACGGCCGGGTCGCGACGATCGGGCAGTCCGGCAAGCGTGGCGCCTGGGCGGTGGTGGTCGGTGACGATCACGTCGAGGCCGCGCGCCTTCGCGGCAGCGACCTCCTCCACGGCCGTGATTCCGCAGTCGACGGTCACGAGCAGGCTGCAACCCTCGTCGGCGAGCCGCGAGATCGTGTCGCCGGAGACGCCGTAGCCCTCTTCGAAGCGGCTCGGAAGATGCCACTCGACGTCGGCGCCGAGCTCCCGCAGCGTCAGGACGGCGAGTGCGGTGGCGCAGATGCCGTCGACGTCGTAGTCGCCGTGGACGCAGATCCGCTTTCCGTCGGCGATCGCGGCGCGGATCCGGTCGACCGCCACGGCCATGTCCCCGAGCAGAAATGGATCGTGCGGGTCGATCTCGCCGGCGACGAACGCCCGCGCCTGCTCGAGGTCGCGATACCCGCGCCGGACGAGGATCGAAGCGGCGATCTCACTGAGCTCGAGCGCCTCGGCGAGCGCCCTGACATCGGCGTAATCGCAGGAATCGATCGTCCAGGTTCCGTCGTGCATCGACCCTCGACGGTACGGAGGCAGTCGGACGGCGTCTCAAAGAGACGTGTCGGGTCCTGGCCCCGACATGTCCCGAAGCGAGGTGTCGGGTTAGGGCTCGGTGTGGCCGCGCGCTCGGATCGAGTCGCGGATGATCTTCACCCAGAGCAGGATCACGCCGGCCAGGAGGCCGAGCGCCACGACCGCGATCGGCGTGAAGACCGCCATCTCCGAGTACGAGTACTTCGTCACCCAGGTGCCCACGAGCCAGATCGCCAGAACGACGAAGATCATCGGGATCACGAGCTTCCTGTCCATGGCCGGAGGGTACCCTTCGATCAGATGAGCGAGACGAACTATGCGTCCGGCGACGAGTACGTCGTCGAGTTCCTCGGCTACCGCTTCGGCTTCAACGCGGACGACTTCGAGGAGCGGATCACGGCCGCCGCCGTCCGACTCGGGCTGATCGGATCCAACGACCTCGACGACGACGAGACCGCCGACCTCGTCGAGCTCGCGGCCGACGGGCGGATCGCCGACGCACGCAGCTCGCTCGGGCGCTATCTCGTGCGCCACTGGGAGCGCGTGGGCCTGCTGGAGGGCGAGTCGCTCGTCTACTGGCTCCGCAAGCTCGTGTTCCGCGGCGCGTGGCTCGACCACCGCGTCAAGGAAGGGCTGCTGGAGGTCACGTGGGACGAGGACAGCGGCGACTTCGGCTATGCGGAGCCGCGCGGCGGGCGTGCGCTCCTCGAGCTCGCGCCGGTGCCCTCCTGGCACGAGCTGCAGTTCAGGCGTTAGCGCGCTGGAAGCGCTCCGAGAACCAGTCCTCGCCGTAGCCCTCCGGCTCCCAGCCGGCGGCGACCAGCTTCTCGACCAGCGCCGCGTGCGCCAGGAGAGCGGTCTCGGTCTGCTCCGGCACCCCTCCCTTGCCGGGCGCGCGGAAGTACGGTGAGGAAAGCGACGCCTCGCGCTCCGACTCCAGCTCGACGTAGAACTGCCACGTGACGTAGCCCCGCCAGCAAGCGATCTCGCACACCTGGTGTGTCTCGAGCTCGGTCCCGCTCTCCGCTCCTTCGAGCTGGTCGGCGAGTCGCGCCTGCGGCGAGAGCGTCTCGACGAGCGTGCCTCCTGGCGTCACCGCGCGGTCCGGGTCCTGGCTCGCAACGGCGGCCGATCCGGCCGGCGCTCCGCCGAGGCACCGGCCGGAACGGGACGCTCGAACGTGTGTACCGCCGCGCGCTCTGGTTCCGGCTGGACCTCACCGTCGGGCTGCTGCCGCTTCCCGAGCCGCCGGCGTCCCACGAACCCGACAACGGCAGCCAACGCTGCGCCGACCAGAATGAGAAAGCCAGCCGTGCGGTCGTTCTCGCCCACGGTCTGATTCTCTCGCACAGGTTCCTCCTCGAGCGCAGGAGCCGGCGTGGAGGACGTCGGCACCGTCTCGACGAGAGGCTGAAGCGGGAACTCCGACCAGAGTGGGTCCGGATTGGGTGCGGCCTGGGCGATCGCGGACCCAGGCATCAGCAGCGCCGTTGCGGCGAGCACGAGGGCGGCGGCGGCGGCGCGGCTCATCAGCGGATGGTGAGCGGCGTCCCCACCGGCAACAGCCGGGCGAGTCGAAGGATGTCCTGGTTGCGCATCCGGATGCACCCGTGCGAAACGCGGCCGGGAAGCAGCTCCGGCCTGTTCGTCCCATGGATCCCGACGAAGCCTCCGGCGGGCCAGTCGGTCAGCACTTCCGAGCGCGCGCTCGTGCCGAAGGCGACCGGCCCGTAGAACGGGCTGGCGTAGCTCGCCAGCCTGTTGCGGATGTAGAACTCACCGCGCGGCGTCGGCCACTCCGGCGAGCCGACCCCGATGCCGGCGCTGAAGATCCGGCGGCCGGCTCGATAGAGCGTCGCCGTCAGTCGTTCGAGATCGACGACGAGGCGCGTCCGCACCACGGACAGCAGTCCGAGCGCCGAACGAGGCACCCACCCGATCGTGTTGTTCGGCAGGACGGGAAGCCGCACACGCGTCCACACCCGGCCGCGCGCGTCGGTGGCACGACCCAACGTGAGCACGATGTTCGGCGTTTGCTCGGCCGTTCGGGTCGCGAGGCGCGCCACCTCGGGCGCGTCCGACGCGGGCGAGGCCCGGACCGAGACGGAGCGCAGCACGGGCGACCAGTAGGCGAGGTCGCGCTCCGTCCGTAGCGGCACCGGTTTCTGCACGCGCAGGGCAGGAGCGGGAAGAGCGGCAAGCG
This sequence comes from uncultured Gaiellaceae bacterium, assembly GCA_963847255.1. Classification (GTDB taxonomy): domain Bacteria; phylum Actinomycetota; class Thermoleophilia; order Gaiellales; family Gaiellaceae; genus Gaiellasilicea. The sequence goes on along the minus strand of CAWJYW010000008.1, from coordinate 111,607 downwards.
ATGCCTCCGGGACACTGCCGGCCTCCGCGGCACCGCGGCTGCCAAAGACGGCGACCCAGAGGACGACGACGATCGACGACGACGCCGCCGGTCAGGAGCAGGAGGATCAGCCTGTGAATCTCGGCCCTCCCTTGCCCACCATCTTCGGGCGCGCGACGATGAAGTTGGTCGAGCGCACGATCTTCAGGATCTCCCCGCTCGGCTTGGCCTCGTCGAACGGGCTCGCCGCGGGCCGGACGCCGAAGAGGTGGCGCATCCACGCCGCGTGCCGAGCCTCGACCGAGTGGATCGCGACAGCCGCCGCGAGGACCGCGTCCGACTTGATCAAGTGAGCCTGGCCCTTGTACGCAGCGACGGCGAGATCCTCGAAGGCGACGGCGGTCTTCAGGAACGCCTGCTGCTCCTCCGTGACGCCGCGGAAGTCGAACGTGGGTCGCTTGACGGCCGACGTCCCCAACAGCTTGCGGAAGGCAGCGACGTGGGCGCGCTCGACGGCACCGACGACGCGAACGGCGCGAGCGGCCTGCCCGGCAACCTTTCCGACGCGTTCCGTCTCGGTGTAGAAGGCCGCCTGGAGATACTCGAGCGCGAGCGCGTAGTTGAGAATCGCGACGTCACCCTTCGGCACCGCGCCTCGAGCAGGTGATGCGGCTACGCCGAATGCCGCGGCGGCGCCTGCGGCCGCGGCGAGGAACCGCCCGCGCGGAAGCCGCGACGCTGCTTCGCGCAACGCGCCGTCGCGGTCGAGCTGGTCGAGGCTGAGGTCGAGATCGGAGGGAAGTTGGGGGATCATCCGCCCGCCTTCACGAAGCCCGTCTTCGCAACCGCCTGGCGCACCTGCTGCTCGGTGGCCGGGGTGTCGATCGCCTGCGGCGATGCCGGCTCCCCGACGATGTCCCTGATCCAGGCAGCGTGCCGCGCCTCGACCGAGACGATCGTCGCCGCCGCCTGCAGCACCGGCTTCGTCAGGTTCGCCGCCTGGCCGTTGTAGGCGGCGACAGCCGTGTCCTCGAGCATCGCCGCGGTCGCGGCGAAACGCTTGCCGTTGGCGGTCGTATTGCCGAAGTCGAAGCTCGGCTTCGGATCCGCCTGGTTGCCGAGTGCCTTGCGGAGGAAGGCGACGTGTGCCCGCTCGTGCTCGCCCACGACACGTGCGAACTCCGCGAGCTCGCCGCGCAGCGCGCCGCGTGCTTCGGCGTCCGCGTAGAACGCCGCCTCCAGCTCCTCCAGCTGCAGCACGAGATTGAGGATCTTGACGTCCTGCGCCTTCGATCGAGCCGCCGGCGCGACCGCCGGCAGGCCTCCGAGCAGCACGCCACCCGCGACGATCGCGCCACCCCCGACGACGGCGCGTTGGAGCAGGCGCGTCCGCGTCAGGCTCGGCTCCTCGCGGAGCGCGCGTTGAGCCGCCGCGTCGTCGACAAGCCGAATTGACAGGTGCCGTAGCAACCGAACCCCCTTTTACAGCCGCAGACCGGAGAGCCGGTCACCAACGGTGATAGCACGTTCTCGGACGCTTTCCAACCGCTGTTACGCTCGCGGTCGGCTTGACGTCGTCCCCGCTCTTCCGATCGGGCGCGCTGATCTGCTTCCTCGGCGTGCTGCTGGCGTTCGACACGCAGGTGGGCGCGCGGGCGCAACTGCTGCTCGGCCTCGCAGCCTGGATCGCGCTCTTCCTCGCTCTCCGAGGCGTCCAACCGCTGCTGCGGGCGCAGGCTCTCGTGGTCGTCGTCGTCGCAACGTGCGCCGAGGTCGTCGGCTCGCTGATCTGGGGCGTCTACACCTACCGGCTCGAGAATCTGCCGTCGTTCGTGCCGCCCTGTCACGGGCTCGTCTATCTCGCGGGAGCATCGCTCGCCGTGTGGGCGGCACCGCGACGCGAGCTGCTCGTCCGGTTCGCGCTCGTGGCGGTGCTCGCGTGGGGGATCGCCGGCGTGACGGTCCTGCCGCGCACGGACGTCGGCGGCGCGATCGGCGCCGGGATCCTCGCGATCTACCTCCTGCGCGGCCGCGCTCCCGAGGTCTACGCGGGCGTCTTCCTCGTCGTCGCGTGGCTGGAGCTCTACGGCACGGCGATCGGAACCTGGGAGTGGAAGGCCGTCATCCCCGGAACCGGCGTGCCGCAGGGAAATCCGCCCAGCGGGGTGGCGTCCGGCTACGTCTGGTTCGACATCGTCGCGCTCGCGCTCGCCCCGTGGCTGCTCAGGCAGGTAGGGAGAATCCGATCGGACTCTCGGGCTCTGCCCGACTCAGCGTGAGGCGACGGATCGCGCCGAGCGGGACGATCAGCTCCTGTGGCTCGCCGTCTTCCGGGTGCGGCACCAGCGTGATGAAGCCGTAACCGGGCTCGGCCGAGATCGTCGAGAGCCGCAGCAGCGCGCCGTCATGCAGCTCGGCCTCGACCTGCGCCTGCTCGAGCTCGTGCTCGGTCGCGAACGATGCGATTCGCCGGTGGATCCGGGCCACGAGCTCGTCGAGCGGGCCGGCCATCCCCGGAATCCAGAGCTCAGGCATCGGCCGGACTCTACGGGAGGCGCAACTCGACCGGCAGCGGCCTGGCGTAGACGACGACGAGCGTGGTCGTCGGTCGGGTGAGCGCGACGTAGAGCTCGCGCAGCCCCTGCTCGCGCGCCGCGATCAACGCCGGCTCGACGACGATCACGTGGTCGAACTCGAGGCCCTTCGCAGAGCGCGGCGTCAGCAGCGGGATGCTGTCGAAGGCGCTCTCGTGGCTCAGTGCCGGCTCGACCAGCTCGTCCGGGACGATCAGCGCGACCAGGCCGTCCTCGCGCGCCAGCCGTCCCGCCTCCCCGTAGGCCTCGCGAAGCAGGGCGTCTTCGGGCACCCGCCGCAGGATCGGCTCCAAGCCGCCGACCCGGTAGGCAAGCGGGCGCTCGATCCCCGGCGCAATCGTGTCCAGGAGCGGCAGGGCCAGCTCCATGATCTCGCGCGGCACGCGGTACGCGTGGCGCAACTCCTCGACCTCGGCCTCGTCCCCGTGCCGAAGGTGCGGCAAGACCTCGTCCCAGCCCTCGTAGGTGACCGCCCCGGTTCCCTGCGCGACGTCGCCGAGGATCGTCAGCGCGCCGCCGCGGGCGCGCCGGGAGATCATCCGCAGCTGCATCGGCGAGAGATCCTGCGCCTCGTCGACGATCACGTGGTCGTACGTGCGCGCGGGCGACCCGACGAGGGCGTGCGCCTCGTCGAGCAGCGGCACGTCCGCGTCGCTCCACCCCGCGCCGCGCCGCCGCAGGAGCTTCCGCTCGTCCTCGTCGAGGATGTCCTCCGCCGCGGCGGCGAGGAAGGCCGGCGTCGTGTAGAGCGAGCGGACGAGCTTCTCGGGCGTCACCGCCGGCCACGCGCGATCGAGGACGCGAGTCGAGGTGGCCGCTCGACTTCAGAGCTTTCTCGACCTCTTCTCCGTCACGGACGGCGGCGCCCTGGAGGACCCGGCCGTACTCGGAGTAGAAGCTGCGGACGATGCCCATCCGGAAGCGCTCCCGTGCCGCCGCAGTCGTGCCGTGCTGTTCCCGGATCTCGCCCAGCAGCCGCTCCTGCTCGCGGACCCGGACGCGGATGTACTCCCCTTCGAGCTTCAGGATCAGCTCCTCGGGCTCGGCGGCGAGCCGCAGCTCGACTGCGCGGGCGATCACCTCCGCCAGACGCGTGTCGGCCTTCAGGCGGGCGACCGCAGGCGGATCGACGCTCACCGGCGTGACGCCCGCAACGAGGTCGGCGACGGCGAGCTGCTCGACGCTGTCCTCGCCGAGCGCCGGCAGGACGTGCGAGACGTATTCCATGAACGTGCGGTTCGGGCCGACGACGAGAACGCGGCTCCGGGCGTTTCGCTCGCGTTCCGTGTAGATCAGCCACGAGGCGCGGTGGAGGCCGACAGCGGTCTTGCCGGTGCCCGGGCCGCCCTGGATGACGAGCGGACGATCGGGCGCATGCGTGATCAGCCGGTACTGGTCGGCCTGGATCGTCGCGACGATGTCGCGCATGTGGCCTTCGCGGCTCCGCTCCAGCTCTTCGAGCAGGAAGTCGCCGACGCTCGCACCGTCGAGCGTGGAGCCGTCGAGGGCCTCGTCGGCGATGTCGAGCAGCTTGCGTCCCTGCGCCCGGAAGCGGCGGCGGAGCGTGACGCGCTGCGGATCCTGCGGCGTCGCCGTGTAGAACGGTCGCGCGGCGGGCGCCTGCCAGTTGACGACGATCTGGTCGCCCTCGTCGTCGTGCACCCAGCGGCGGCCGACGTAGAGCGCCCGCTCGACCGCTTCGAAGTCGAGCCGGCCGAAGAGGAGGCCGCGTTCGGCGTCCTCGAAGGTGGCGAGCCGCTTCGCCGCCCAGGCATCGAGCGCGGCCTGCGCGACTTCGCCGTCGGCGGCATCGGCAGCGCGGACGACGACGTCGCGCATGCGCTCGAGGCAGGCGTAGGCGTGGTCGACGTACGCCTGCTCCGCTTTCAGTTCCGGATGGCTCACAGCCTCGAGACTACGCAACCCGTCAAGCGCCTCGGACTTTGTGTTTCAGAAACACAAGCCGGGTTCGAACTCCGCTCAGCGGCGTAACCATGCGGTAGCCGAGGAGCTTGTGTTTCAGAAACACAAGCTCTCTCCCGGCCGGGAGCGAAGCGACCCTTCAGGGGTCTTAGCGCGATCGGAATCCGCTCCCGCGGATTCCGATCTTGCGCAGCGAGAGCTGGTCTTGCGCGAACGGGATCCGCTCCTGCGGATCCCGTTCCTGCGCCGGTAGAACAGCACCGACGTGCGCACGGCCGAGCTTCGTGATCACGCGGCCGCGCGGGGTGCGCTGGAGGAAGCCGAGCTGCAGCAGGTACGGCTCGTAGACGTCCTCGATCGTGTCGGTCTCCTCGCCGAGGGTGACGGCGAGCGTCGACAGGCCGACCGGGCCGCCTTCGAACTTGAACGCGATCGCGCGCAGGAGGTCACGGTCGGTGCCCTCGAGCCCCTCGCCGTCGATCTCCATCAGCGCCAGGGCCTCCCGCGCGATCTCGTTCGTGATCGCTCCCTGGTGGCGCACCTCGGCGACGTCGCGGACACGCCGGAGGATGCGGTTGGCGATTCGCGGTGTGCCGCGCGCGCGGAGCGCGATCTCGGTCGCGGCGTCGTCGTCGATCGCAACGCCGAGGATGCCGGCGGAGCGGCGGACGATCACCGTCAGCTGCTCGGGCTCGTAGTAGCCGAGCCGGAACGTCAGGCCGAAGCGGTCGCGCAACGGGGTCGTCAGCAGGCCGGTGCGCGTGGTCGCGCCGACGAGCGTGAACTGCGGCAGGTCGAGCGTCAGCGTCCTCGCGGCCGGCCCCTGGCCGACGATGATGTCGAGCCGGAAGTCCTCGAGCGCCGGATAGAGGATCTCCTCGATCGAGCGGTTGATGCGATGGATCTCGTCGACGAAGAGGACGTCGCGCAGCTCGAGGCTGGTGAGGATCGCGGCCATGTCGCCCTTCCGCTCGAGCGCCGGCCCGGCGATGTTGCGGATGCCGACGCCGAGCTCCTCGCGGATGATCTGCGCGAGCGTCGTCTTGCCGAGCCCGGGCGGCCCGACGAGCAGCACGTGGTCGAGTGCCTCGCCGCGCGCCTTGGCGGCCGCGAGCGCGATCGCGAGCTGTTCCTTGACGGCTTCCTGGCCGACGAACTCGTCCAGCCGGCGGGGGCGGAGCGAGCGCTCGAGCTCCTCCTCCTCGGGGCCGAGGACGTCCGCAGCGACGGCGCTCACGTCAGGCCGCCTGCCTCAGTGCCAGCCGCACCCGCTCCTCGGCCGGAAGGTCGGGATCGATCGCCGGCGAGCGCCTGCTCGGCCTCGACCACGGAGTAGCCGAGCTCGACGAGGGCATCGCGGGCCGTCATGTGGCTCGACGTGCCGACGGCGCTCGAGATCGGCACCGGATCCTCCGCGCCGAGCTTCTCCTTCAGCTCGAGCACGATCCGCTCGGCGGTCTTCTTGCCGACACCGGGGATCGCCTGGAAGCGCGCCGTGTCCTGGAGCACGATCGCCCGGCGGAGGTCGGCCGCGGGCGAGCCGGAGACGATCGCGAGCGCGACCTTGGGGCCGATCCCCGCCACGGTGAGGAGATGGAGGAAGAGCTGGCGCTCGGCTGCGTCGGCGAAGCCGTAGAGCTGCAGCGCGTCCTCGCGCACGTGGAGATACGTCTCGACGACGGCCTCGCCGCCCCCCTCGGCCGCCCGCACCGCGCCCGGGGTCGCAGCGAGCAGGTAGCCGACGCCGTTCACGTCGAGCACGAAGCCGTCGGGCGTCCGCCCGGCGAGCGTTCCCCGCAGCCGCCAGATCATCCGGCGATCCGGAGGAGCGGCGGCGCGAGCGCGTGGCAGATCGCGACCGCGAGGGCGTCGGCGGCGTGATTCGGGGTCGGGTTGGCCTCCATCGCGAGGATGGCACGGACCATCCGCTGCACCTGGGCCTTCTCCGCGCGGCCGTAGCCGCAGACCGCCTGCTTCACCCGGGCCGGTGGGTACTCAGCGCACTCGACGCCGACCACCGCGGCGGCGACGAGCACCGCCCCGCGCGCCTGCCCGACAGAGAGTGCGGTGCGGGCATCTGCGCCGACGAAGGACTCTTCCAGCGCGACGGCGTCCGGCTCGTGCGCCGCAATGAGCTCCTGCACCCGCTCGAAGATCGTCTTGAGGCGGAGCTCCGGGCGCTCCCCCGCGGGTGTTTGCCACCACCCGTGGTCGATTGCCCTGATACGGCCTCCGCTTTCTTGGACGATCCCGTACCCGCATGCAGCCGTCCCTGGATCGATGCCGAGAACCTTCACGAGGAGAGGTTAGGCGGGGGATCGGACGTTCCTTCCCCCGCCTATTCTCTCCGTCTTCGACGGTCGCCGACCGCGACGACGCGCTGACTACTCCGCGTCGTCGTCGAGGAGCCTGCCCTCGGTGAGCTCGGCTGCGACGCTCTTGAAGAGCGTGGTCAGGCTGCCCGGATCCGGCGATGAGTAGAACCTGGGATTCGAGGGGTTCGACGGGTCGTAGGAAATCGCCCTCAGGGCGGCGTCGGCGGTGATCGCCGGCGACTCCGGGCACACGAACTGGTTGCCGACCTTCTGGGCGCACGTGGCACCCCCGATGCCGGTGCCGGTGGCCTTCCAGCCCAGGCACCCTGCACCCGGGGTGTCGTAGGCGATGCCGAAGACCCAGACGCCTGCACTCGAGGCCGCCCTGCGCCGACGCGACGGCCTGACCGCACGGTCTCGTCCGATAGGGCGAGGTGTTGTTCGAGCAGACGCCGGAGCGCGTTCGGACTCAAGCACGCACCGTAGTTCGCCTCGCCGTCCGTCATGAAGATGATGACGTCCTGCGCCTCGGGGTCGTGGTCTCGCGGCAAGTTCCGTGCGCGCCTTGTCGATCGCGGCTGCGAAGACCGTGGTGCCGCCGGCCTTGATGCAGTTGATCGTGGACACGAGCTGCGAGCTACCGTTCAGCGGCGACGTGGCCGACGTCTTGTAGTCGGTCGAGAGCGGCACGAAGAGATAGTTGTTCGTGTACTGGTCGTAGTCGTTCGGCGGCCCGTTCGTGGTCTTTGGAGTGGCGCACTTGTTCCCGTTGTGCGGGGCAAACGCGACGAGCCCGACCTGGTCGTAGGCCGGGTCCATGGCGCCCAGGAAGGCGTTGAGCCCGCCCTTCGCGCAGTCGAGCTTCGTCCCGCCGATCGTGCAGGCCGTACTCATCGAGCCCGTGCGGTCGAGGACGATCATCACGTGCGCCGGCTTCGGCGTGCCCCCACGCATCGCCGCTGTCGCCTTGGCCTTGATCGTGAACGACGGGATGCCGAGCAACCCGGCGAAGAACGTCTTCGTCGGAGCCATCTCGAGCACGACGACGGCGTTGCTGGACGTGCCGGGGACGCAACCGCCCAACGAGACGACGCACTTCGTCGTCACGGTCGTCGTGACGTTGTTGATGTTGTGCTTGTTGTTCTTGCTGCCGACCTCGGAGCCGTACTGCTTCGCGACGGCCATGGCATTGGCTGCATTCGGAAGCTCCTGAGAGCCGGCGAGTGCAGCTGCGTCGGCTGAGGCTTGGAGCGAACGGTGCGCGTAATAGGCGTAGCCGACGTCGACGACCAGCGCTGCGAAACCGAGCAGCACGACCATCATCAGCACCATGAGAACGATGACCTGACCGCGCTCGTCCTGCGGTCTGTGGGCTTGCCTTCTTGCCTGATTGTGCGAAACCACGATCCAGAACCTCCCCAGAGTCGGCGCGTCCGCACAACGCCTATTGTTTTCCAGCTGCCCTGAGTCAACGCATCGGTCGTACAGCGGCGGAACTTGCTCGCTCGAACGAGTGATTTGCAGGGTTTGCGCGGAAAACGACCCGCTGGACCGGTTACGCGGAAACGGCCTCGAGGATCAGTTCTGGGATGTCGAAGTTCGCGGAGACGTCCTGGACGTCGTCGTTGTCCTCGAGCTCCTCGATCAGGCGGATCAGCTTCTTCGCCGCCGCCTCCTCCGCAACCTCGACGGTCGTCTTCGGGATCATCGTCAGCTCGGCGGACTGGACCTCGATGCCGGCGGCCTCGATCGCGTCGCGCACGGCGGAAAGGCTCTCGGGCGCCGACGAGACCTGGAAGACGGTTCCGTCGAGCTCGACGTCGTCGGCGCCGCCTTCGGCCGCGGCCAGGGTCAACTCGTCCTCGTCCACGGACTCGGCGTCGACCAGCACGACTCCGCGGCGCTCGAACAGCCACGCGACCGCGCCGGTGGTGCCGAGGTTGCCGCCGTGCTTCGCGAACGTGTGCCGAACGTCCGAGGCCGTGCGGTTGCGGTTGTCGGTCAGCGCCTCGACGAGCACCGCCACGCCGTCCGGCCCGTAGCCCTCGTAGACGATCGTCTCGTACGCAGCTGCGTCGGCGTCGGTGCCCGCGCCTCGTGCAATCGCGCGCTCGATCGTGTCCTTGGGCATCGAGTACGACTTCGCCTTCTCGACCGCGTTCTGGAGCGAGAGGTTCGCCGCCGGATCCGCGCCGCCCTCCTTCGCGGCGACGATGATCGCCTTCGAGAGCTTCGTGAAGAGCTTCCCGCGCTTCGCGTCGGCAGCGCCCTTCTTGTGCTTGATCGTCGACCACTTGCTATGCCCTGACACTCAGTCCCTCCTTCACCAGCTCCAGGAATCTCTCGTGCACGCGCGTGTCGCTCGTCAGCTCCGGGTGGAACGAGGCGACGAGGAAGCGACCATCGCGCAGCAGCACCGGCACGCCGTCGTGACTGGCGAGCACCTCGACGTCGACCCCGGCGTCGGCCACCCGCGGCGCTCGGATGAAGACGCCCCGCAGCGGCTCGGTCTCGCCGTCCAGATCCAGGTCGGCCTCGAAGCTCGCGAGCTGGCGGCCGTAGCTGTTCCGCTCGACCTCGACGTCGACGAGCCCGAGATGGGCTCGGTCGAGCAGGATCATCCCCGCGCAGGTGCCGAGCACGGGAGCGGGGAACCTCCGGATGGCTTCCTCCAGGCCGTAGAGCCGCATCAGGCGCATGATCGCCGTCGACTCGCCGCCCGGGATCACGAGCCCGTCGAGGCCGTCCAGCTGCTCAGGCAGCCGCACCTCGACCACGTCGGCGCCGAGCGCACGCAGCATCGCCGCGTGCTCGCGGAAGTTCCCCTGCACAGCGAGGACGCCGATCGTCATGCGCTGAATTGTAGGTTCAGGCTTCGGTGTCGCCGTGCGAGCGTGCAAACCGATCGCCGACGAGCCCGAGCGCGAGGATCAGAAGCCCAGCGAGGACGTAGTAGAAGGCGATCTCCCACGGGTCGATGCCTCCCTCGGCCTCCCCGACGTCCAGCGGGACGAATGCGCCGACGAACGACAGCCCGTCCTCGATGAAGTAGGTCGTCGTCGCCAGGATCCCGACCGCGCCGAGGACCGCGTAGCTCGAGCGGCCGAATGCGTGGGCGCCCGCGACGTACGCGATCGAGAGCAGCCCGACGAGGATCCACCCCGCGTCGCCGTCGACGAGCGCGAGCACGCCGCCGCCGAACACCGCCCCGCCGACGAGGTGGAGCCACATCGCATACGGCTGCCGCCCGGCCCGGTCGACAGCGTGGCCGGCCGCAACGAGGACGAGGCCGGCGACGATCGCCGTCCACTCCTCGGCGCCCAGGTCGATGAGAGCGATGGCGAACGTCACCGCGATCGGGAGCATCGAGCAGCGGCGCCCGGAAGCGCTGCAGCGCCACGAGCGCGGCGCCGATCGTCAGCAGCTCGAGGAGCAGGAGCGCGGGATCCCAGTCGCTGCCGGCGTCCTCCTCTTCGAGGATGCCGATCCAGGTCTCCAGCGAGCCCACGAAGACGGCGAAGAAGACGACGGCGAGCGTCGCCAGGACGCCCGCGGCCACGGGGCGGCCGGCCTGCTGGAGCGCGAGGGCGAGTGCGACCGCCACTGCCGTCGCGAGCGCGCGCATAGCCGACCAGGGCGGCGTTGCCGTGGTCCTCGCCGAGGATCCCGAGGAGCGAGCCGGTCGCGAAGAGCACGACGAACGCGCCGATGTAGACGAGGGCGCTGCCGCTCGACCAACGTGGCCGCAGCGCGTCGGCAGGCAGCAGTCGCTCGACCGTCACGTCACAAGCGTGACGAGCAAGTCGGACGTCGGAGCTTGTGTTTCAGAAACACAAGCTCCTCCGACCCATGGAACCATGCGGGTTCGCGCGCACGAGAACGACGCTTGTGTTCGTCAGTGCCCAGAAGCACGATCAAGCGTCGCGGTTCGGCCGAGGCCGGCGACGTGCTGAGACGCGGCGGAGTCGCCGCCCGGCCGTCTCCAGACGCGCGAGCGGCGGAGGCCGGCTCGCCGCGGCCGGTGAAGTGCTCGACCTCCGCGACGAGCGCGAAGCCCGCCGGGTTCCTGACGCGTGGCTGAGAGTGCGCGCCCGGAGGGGATAGTGCGCGAGCACAGACCCGGAGAGGCGCGTGCTCTCAGACGCGCGAGGGCGGCGGAGGCCGGCTCCGCCGGCCGGGAGCCGCCCGGTCAGGGACGCGGCGGGGTTACCAGCCGCGGGTTTCGAGCAACTCGCTCGGCTCGAGCGAGGCGGTCGAGATGCCGACCATCGGCTCCCCGAGCCCGGCAGAGACGCGGGCCAGGATCTCGGCGTCGCGGTAGTGCGTCGTCGCCTCGACGATCGCCTTCGCGCGCAGCGCAGGATCGCCGGACTTGAAGATGCCCGAGCCGACGAAGACGCCGTCGGCGCCGAGCTGCATGCAGAGAGCGGCGTCGGCCGGGGTAGCGATCCCGCCGGCGGTGAACGTGACGACGGGCAGGCGGCCGTTCTCGGCGACCCACCTGACGAGCTCGTACGGCGCGCGTAGCTCCTTCGCCTCGGCGTAGAGCTCCTCTTCGCGGAGCGAGCCGAGCCGTCGGATGCCGCCGAACACGGCCCGCATGTGCGTGACCGCATTGACGACGTCGCCGGTGCCTGCCTCGCCCTTCGTCCGGATCATCGCGGCGCCTTCGGCGATCCGGCGCAGCGCCTCACCCAGGTTCGTCGCGCCGCAGACGAAGGGGATCTCGAACTGCCACTTGTCCACGTGATGCGCGATGTCGGCCGGAGTGAGCACCTCCGACTCGTCGATGTAGTCGATCTCGAGCGCCTGGAGGATCTGCGCCTCGACGAAATGGCCGATCCGGCATTTCGCCATCACCGGGATCGTCACGGCCTCCTGAATCTCCTGCACCATCGCCGGGTCGGACATGCGGGCGACGCCGCCGTCGCGCCGGATGTCGGCCGGCACACGCTCGAGGGCCATCACGGCGACAGCGCCGGAGTCCTCGGCGATCTTCGCCTGCTCAGCGTTGACGACGTCCATGATCACGCCGCCCTTGAGCATTTCGGCGAGCCCGCTCTTGACGCGCATCGTCCCCGTCTCGGTCACGTCGTGAGTGTAGCCGCCGTGGCAAACCCCACTCGCATCGCGCGCCCGAATATGCGATGACTACCACTACCGAACGCGACTCCTCTCCCCCTCCAGACGGAGCGGTCGCCTCGGCGGCTGGGCCGTCTGGCCCAGAAAGGAGCGTTCGGTAGAGGGGTCTGCTCCTTAGTGAGTAGGCCCCTCGCTTGTTCTGAGTCAGCCCCTTGAGCGGATTAGGGCGCCGGCACGGACTTGTCCGTGCCCTTCAGGGGTCTTCGCGCGGGCACGGGCAGTGCCCGTGTCCTTGCGCACTAGCCGGCGACTTCTCCCACGGGGCGGCCGAGCTGCTTCTCCCACCAGTCGGACTCGCGCTCTTCCATCTGAATCTGAAGCTCGCCGACGTACTGCGCGAGGTCGCTCTCCCGCTTCGCCAGCCGGAGCTCGAGGTCGGAGACGATCTTCTCGCGCTGCTCGAGCTTGACCTCGCGCAACTCCGAGTCGGCCTCGGCACGCGCCCAGCGGATCTCGATCTCGGCCTCGCGGTCGTCCATCTCGCGCATGCGGTCCGAGAGCGACGTCTCGGTCTGGCTGAGCCGCAGCTCACGCCGCTCGACGCGGGCGCGATTCGACTCGAGCAGAGTCTCGGAGCTCGTGACCTCGGCCTCGCGTGCAGCCAGCTCGCGGCGGAGGTCGTCGAGCCGCGCTGCCTCGGCCTCGCGGTGTGCGAGCGTCTGCTCGTCGGCCTCCTCGCGGCGCAGCTGCGACTCTCGCCGGTTCAGCTCGGCCTCACGCGCAGCAAGCTCGCTCTCCTTGGCGGAGACCTCGGCGCGCTTGGCGCTCATCGCCGCGACCACCTCGCCGGTGCCGCTGCGGTCCTCGGCGAGCCGCTCGAGATCCGCCGTCAGCCGGTCGGCCTTCGCCTTGAGCTCGGCCTCGCGTGACTCCAGATGCTCCTCGCGCGCCGTCACCGTCGCACGCGCCTTGACGAGCTCGCGCTCGCGCTCGGCGACACCCTTGTCGTGATCCCCGACCTCGGACTCCTGCTCGCGGAGCAGCGCCTCGCGCGTGGCGAGCACTGCTTCGCGCGCCTCGACCCGCGCCAGGGCGTCGGCTGCCTGCGCGTCGATCGTCGGCGAGCTGCCGTTCGAGCGCACGCTCCCGCTGGGCGAGGGCCGCCTCCTGCTTGGCCAGCTCGGTCGAGGTCTCGGTCCGGTCGCGATCGGCATTCTGGAGCTCGCGGAACTTGGTCGAGATCTGCTGCTCGCGCGCGGTCGTTCGCGCCTCGGCGGCGAGCGAGCTCGGACTTCAGGTCGGCGAGGCGCTGTTGCTCGGCCGCGGCCGCTTCGGCGCGCTGCGCCAGCTCCTGCTCGCGCTCCTCGAGCGTCGACTGCTGGGCGGCGATCTTCGCTGCGCGCGAGTCGACCTCCGACGAGCGAAGAGACAGGCTCTGCGCGTCGGCGAAGCCCTCCTCCAGCCGCGCCTGGATGTCCGCGAGCTCGTCGCGTACCTCCCGCTCCCGGGCGATCGCTGTCGCGAGCTCGGCCCGAACGGCCTCCAGCTCGACTTCCAGCTCGCCGTTCGGCTCGCGGACGTGCTCGGCCGCGACGACGACGGCGGGTTCGACCGGCGGCGGCGGCGGCGGAGCGCTGGCCTCAGCCGGCCGCTTCGAGGCGTCGGGGTGCTGTTCGGCCTGTGCCTCTTCCTCGTCGCGCCGCCGTTCGAGCTGGCGGCGGAGGCCGGTCCCGAAGCCCTGCTCGGTCTCCTGCTCCTGCTGCTGATCGCGGGCGGCGGCCATCTAGAACTCGAATACGGTCATCAGGTTCAGCATGGCGGGCCCGAGGATGACGATGAACATCGCCGGGAAGATGAAGATCACGGTCGGGAAGAGCATCTTGATCGGCGACTTCATCGCCTTCTCCTCCGCGGCTGCCTGACGCTTGAGGCGCGACTCGGCGGCCTGGACGCGGAGCAGCCGCCCGAGCGAGATGCCGAGCTGGTCGGCCTGGATGATCGCCCGCGTGAAGCTCGAGATCTCGGGCGTGGCCGCACGGTCGGAGAGCTTCTTGAGCGCGTCGTGCCGCGACTCGCCGATGCGCATCTCACCGAGCGTGTGCGCGAACTCCTCGGCGAGCGCTCCGTCCATGTGCTCTGTCAGCTTGGCGACGGCTCCGTCGAACGCGAGGCCGGCTTCCACGGAGACGGCCAGGAGGTCGAGTGCGTCCGGCAACTGGGCCCGCATCTCGTCCCTGCGCGCGCGAGCCTTGCGCGAGACGACGAATGCCCGGAACGATGAAGCCGAGCGCGGCGAGACCGAGCGCCATCATCAGGCCCATCGTCGCGCCGAAGAACGCCATGCCGCGATGAAGCCGAGGACGCCGCCGGCGATCGCGCCGGCACTCTTCGCGGCGAGGAACATCGTCGGGGTGACGGTCCGGCCCATGCCGGCCGCCATCAGCCGGAACGAGATGTTCTCGGCCGTCACTTTCGGGTTCAGCCGAAGCGCGAAGCCGGCCAGGGACGCCGTGGCGGGAACGAGCACCCGCTGGCGGAAGTGAAGGCGTTCGAGGCCGGCACCGACGGTGCGGACGCGGCCGTAGGTGGCGGCCCGCTTGACGGCGTTACGGCGCTCGCGGCTCGGATGCGTGACGACCTCGCTGACGAGGTAGGCCGCAACGGCGAGTAGGAGTGCGGCGAAGATGAGCAACGGCATCTCTGATCAGCCCCTTGAAGTTGACGATTTTGCGGAGCATGAGCGAGCCGATCCCGATCATCACGAGGCCGACGACGAGCATCTTCTGCCCCGTCCCCGTGTAGAAGAGCGGGCTCATGTAGTCCCTGCTGAGCAGCGTGATCGTGCCCGCCATGAAGAACGGGACGCCGACGAGGACGTAGGCCGACATGCGCCCCATCGCCGTCAGTCCCCTGATCTTGCGTGCGAACTGCTGCCGGTTGCGGACTGCGTCGGCGACCATGTCGAAGATGCCGGCGAGGCTGCCGCCGACCTGGCGCTGAATCGTCACCGCGGTGACGACGAACGAGAGATTGTTCGACCCGACGCGCTCGGCCATGTCAGCCAGTGCGTCGTCCATCGGCCGGCCGAGCCGGGTTTCGGTCAGCACGCGGTTGAACTCCTTGCTCGCGGGCGGCTGACCCTCGTCGACGACGGCCTGAATTCCCGCCCGGAAGCTGTGTCCGGCCTTGAGGGAGGCCGCGAGCGTGATCAGAAGATCGGGGAGCTGGTCGTCGATGGCGTTCAAGCGCTGGCGCGCCTTGTACCAGACGACGCCGACCGGGATCGTCGCGCCGGCGAGCAGCGCGAGGAGCGCAAAGATCGAACCGGCTCCGGCGACGCCGAAGATCGAGGCCGAGCGAGAAGCCCCGAGCCGGCGCAGATGTACACGAGCTCGACCGTGCGCAGCGGCACGTCGGCCCGTTCCAGCAGCTTGTGCAGCTTGTGCCAGACGGCTCAGGTTGCCGAACGCCCGCTCGGTCGCGCGCATCAGCGACGAAGCAGTGGCAAAGCGCTCCTCGACGGGCCCGCGCGCGCGCTTGCGCTCCGGCTCACCGATGTGCGGCGCGAGCCGCCGGCGCAGCCCGGCTCCGACCGGTGCCTTGAAGAGGAAGAACGCGGCGATGAGGACGCAGGCGCCGACCAGCGTGGCGACGAGCATCGGGCCGACCGCGAACACCGGCTCCGGCACGCGTCGACTCCGGCGCGGACTCGGCTGCGATTCCGGGCGCCAACGCCGTGGTGCTGTGCTCCCCCAGCGGCGAGCTCGAACGTGTCGCCGGGGCGGGCCGTCGTGAAGTAGGTGAGCTGCCACGTCCGGCGGAGCTCCTGTGCGAGCGCTGCGTAGATCGCCTGGAGAGCTGCCGTTCCGGCTGCGCCGCTGTAGCGGCCACCTGTTTCGGCGGCGAGCCGCTTGAGCGGTCCCGGCTTGAAGCTCGGGCTTTCGATTCCGATCGGATAGACGGTGACCCGCGCGTCGTTGGCGGCGGCGATCGCCTCGTCGAGGCTCGCCTTGCTCGAGACCTCCTGCCCGTCGGTGAGCAGCACGATGACGCGCGACTGGTGCACGTCCGACGCGAGCAAGCTCGCGACGAGAGGATGACTGCGTCGTAGAGCGCGGTGCCTCGCACCTTGTCGACCTCGAGTCCGCGCAGCGCGGAGTCGGCCTCGGACGTGCCCGACGAGAAGCCGGTCAGCTGGAAGGCCTGCTTCCCGACCGCAACGACCGCGATCCGGTCGCTCGCAGGCTTCGAGCGGACAAAGGAACGTGCGGCCGCGGTCGCATCCTGCATCGCCTGGCCGAGCATCGACTGGGACCGGTCGAAGAGAAGCACGACGCTCTTCTCCCGGCCGAAGTTCTTGGCCGTGAAGCCGATCACCGGCTGGCCGTCCTCGCTCAGCTTGGGCGCCTTGGCGGCGGGCTGAGGCGTGACCACGGTGACGCGGACGGACGGATACGCGCTGGTGTCGACGGCCGTGATCCGGACGCCGCCGCCGGCGGCAGCGCCGGCCACTCCGGGGACGAGAATGGCGATGAGAGCAACTGAAGTGAGGAGCGTTCGCCTCACTGGACACCGCCGTACGGGCCGGCGGAGAACGCCGGGCGACCGTCACGCACGTCGGCCCGGAAGAAGGTCGGCGGCAGGAGGACGCCGTTGGAGGCCATCTTCTCGAGGAAGTGCGGCTTGAGGCCGGTGCAGGCGATGGGCGCGAGCAGACGTGACCCGCGGATCGCTGACTGGCCCTCCTCCGGCGGCTTCGCCACGAACAGGTCCTGCAGGGTGATGACGTCCGATTCCATGCGCAGGACCTCGGTGATGTGCGTGACGCGGCGCGAGCCGTCCACGAGCCGGGAGATCTGCACGAGCACGTCGAACGCGCTCGAGATCTGCTCGCGGATCGCGCGGTGCGGAAGCTCGACGCCACCGGTCATCACGAGCGTCTCGAGGCGGGAGAGCGCGTCCCGCGGCGTGTTCGCGTGGATCGTCGTGAGTGAGCCCTCGTGGCCCGTGTTCATGGCCTGGAGCATGTCCAGCGTCTCCGCGCCACGGACCTCGCCGACGATGATCCGGTCGGGGCGCATCCGCAGGGCGTTGCGGACGAGCTCGCGGATGCGGACCTCGCCCTGGCCCTCGATGTTCGGCGGGCGCGACTCGAGCGTGATCACGTGCTCCTGCTGCAGCTGAAGCTCCGCAGCGTCCTCGATCGTCACGATCCGCTCGTCGCCGGGCACGAACGCCGACATGGCGTTCAGCATCGTCGTCTTACCGGTGCCGGTACCGCCGGAGATGAGCACGTTCAGCTTGCCCTTCACGCACGCGCCGAGGAACTGCCCGGCCTGCGGGGTCAGCGAGTTGAAGTTGATCAGGTCGTCCATCGTGTACGGATCACGCGCGAACTTCCGGATCGTCAGCGTGGGGCCCTTGAGCGAGAGCGGCGGGATGATCGCGTTGACACGGCTGCCGTCGGGAAGACGGGCGTCGACCATCGGCGACGCTTCGTCGATCCGCCGGCCGACCTGCGAGACGATCTTGTCGATGATGCGCAGCAGGTGCGCGTTGTCCACGAACGACACGTCCGTCCGCTCGAGCCGGCCGCCACGCTCGACGAAGATCAGGTCGTATCTGTTGACCATCACTTCGCTGACCGAGTCGTCGCGGAGGAGCTCTTCGAGCGGCCCGTACCCGAGCACGTCGTCCGTGATCTCGCGCTGGATGCGCCGCCGCTCCTCGCGGGTCAGCGGCGTCCGGTCGAGGGCGAGCTGCTCTGCGACCGCGTGCAACACGCGCTCCGTGAGGTCCTCAGCGCTCTCGCGCTTGAAGAGCTCCGGACCGAGCTTCGCGATCACGGCGTGATGAATCGAGCTCTTCAGCTCGGCGTACGGGTCGCCCGCGCGGGGCGTAACCGCCGGCGTGTTCGGCGCGGCGGGGGTGGTAACGGGGCCGGCGAGCGCAACCGGACGCTCTGCGATTACGTTCGCGGCCCCGTTCTCGTTTTGCTTCGAAAGTCGATCGTGGAGGCCCATTACGACCTCGCCAGCGCGGCGAACTTGCGCTTCTTCTTCGGCTGCTCCTGGACGAGCAGGGCCTTGGCGACCTGCCGGATGGCACGGGCGAAGTCGCAGCCCGTATCGGCGATGGCAGGCGGTGCGCCCCGGTTGACGCCCAGCGGCACAGCCCGGTCCGAGGGAACCTCGAAGTTGATCTTGACGTCGAGGGCACCTTCGACCTCGCTCTTCTTCATCCCGACCTTCGAGTTCGCGCGGTTCAGGAGGAAGCGAATCCGCGAGGCGGGGAACGAGAGCAGATCGAGCGTCTGGAGCGACAGGCGGACGTTCTTCAGGGTCGGCACGTCCAGCCCGCAGACCATCAGCAGCTCATCGGTGCGGTCGAGCGTCGCCAGCATCGGGCCGTGGAAGAACGGCGAGGTGTCGACGACGATCACGTCGTACGACTCCCGCGCCACTTCGAGCAGCCGGGCCAGCTTGGACTCGGTCACGAGCTCTGCGTCCTCGGGACGAAGCGGCGCAGGCAGGATGTCGAGCCCGCACGTGTGCTTCGTGATGTAGCCCGCGAGCTTCTCGGAATCGAGCTCACCCGGGGCGACGACGAGGTCGTAGATCGTCTTGTCCGGCTCGAGGCCGAGCATGATCGCGGCGTCGCCGAACTGCAGGTCGAGATCGAGCAGGAGCGTGCGCCGGCCCTCGTGCTTCGCGAACGAAGCTGCGAGGTTCGTGGCCGTCACGGTCTTGCCCGTCCCGCCCTTGGGCGAGAACACGGTGATGATGCGGCCCTGGCGGGCGTGTGCTCCTTCCGCCACCAGACGGCGGCCGGCGTGGCCCGCCTTCCGGAGCGCGAAGACGACGTTGTCGGTCAGCTGCGGCAGCAGCAGGACGTCGGCGACGCCCTCGGCGTCCAACGCTTCCTCGAGCAGGGCAGACGACTCGCCCGAGGCGAGGATCACGATCGGCGAGCGCGTGTGCTCGCGGATCGCTGCGACCTCGTCCGCCGGGAACGTGGCAGACCGGGTGGCGTGCACGACGACCTGGAGATGCCCGCCGGCGAGGGCGGCTGACGCCTCGGCGACGTTCTCGCTCCAGCCGACGAAGTCGAGCTCGGGATGTGCGGCCAGACCCTTCGCGCAGGCGGTCAAGCCCGTCGCAGGAGCCGGTGACGTAGATGCGGGTGCTATCGCTCATTAGTTGCCTCCTACCTGTTCCGGCGTGAGCTGTCGAATGCCGGCGTCCCGGAGCTGCTTCGGAGTCACGCCTTCGCGCAGCACTGAGTACACGCTCTCGACGTTCTCCGGGCTATCTGCCGACTCCGTAGCCGGGACGCAGCTCGAGGTGCCACTTCTGGGCGGCCGTGAACACCCAGTGCAGCTTCTGCACCTGAGTGTCCGTGACCCTGAGCATCACGGCAAAAGCGCCGTCCTGCGCCTGCCGAGGTGACCTTCGTCGGTCGCCGCGCCGGTGTTCGGGGCGCGCAGCACCTCGATGTCCCGCAGGACGATCCGCGTGAACTTGTTCTCCTCACCGGAGCCCACGAGCTTCACGCCGAACGTGGCGACGAGGTCGACCTTGTCGCCCGCCTTGAGCGTGCCGGCGAGCAGCTGGTGCTCGTCGCCGGGGATCGCGATCGCGCGCTGCACGCCGGTCAGCTGGGCTCTGACGCCACTCTCCGACGGCGACGCGAAACGGCGCGTCGACACCTGCTCACCGGCATAGATCGGCTCGGTGGCGACCTGGGTGGCGAGCTGCGCCGGGTTCGAGATCGCGCCGGGGACGACGCCCCTGCGAACGATCTCGGTCTTGGTCATCATTCCGCTGCGGGCGACGTCTGCGCCGGACGTGCCGGCCGGGATGTCGACCTTCGCGACGTAGACCGGAACATTGGTCTCGTCCTTGCGGACGTCGCGCTGATAATTCTTCACGTAGAAAGCCGTCAGCAAAGCAGCGACGACTGCCAACGCGATCGCGATTGTGATGTTTCTGATGCGGTACGTCATGAGCGTCTTCCTTCTTTCTGCTAACGGGACAACAGTCGAAAAATTGGGTGTTATTCCACGCGTTCCACGGTCTTGCTGCGGAGCGTTCCCGAGGCGACGACGATGCCAAGAACGTTGATGTCGTACGGATATGTCGCCTCGACGGTGATGTCTGCGCCTGGAGCCCACGCGGTGGCGGTGGCGGTGACGCCTAGGTTGGCCGGCTTGAGCCCTGGTGCGGCAGCGCGGGTGGCAGCCACTGCGAGCGCGATTGGATTGGGCGCGGTGCGGCTGACGGCACCCTTGCGTGCACCGACGCGCGTTGCGTCGGTCAGGGTGATGTAGTGGTTGTAGAGAATTCCGAACTGGATGATGCTGAACACGACCACGAGGAGGATCGGCAGGACCAAGGCGAACTCGACCATGGTCTGGCCTCGATCGTTCCGAATATCGATTCTCTTCGTGGTCATCGTGTTTCCTGACTTTCGGTGAGTGAGACGGCGTCCCCGGGGCTGGCCGGGGACGCCGTCTTGACGCTTGAGTCAAGCCCCTGACGACGGCGACGGCGGCGTCGATAGACGACGCAATCGCACCCGACAGGACCCCAAAGGCGATCACGATGCTGATGACGATCACGCTGAGGACGAAGGCGTACTCCGCCATCGTCTGACCCGATTCCTCGGTCAGCGAGATCCTCGCTGTTCAACATCATCGATCCTCCTTCTCGTGTTGGTGCTTACAGAATGGCGGTGACGCGTTCAGTGCACCCGTGATGGCACCCGACAGGGCCAACAGAGCGGTGACGACGATCACGGCGATCACGGCGAGAACGACGCCGTACTCCGCCATCGTCTGGCCCTCCTCGGAGCGAAGGTCGGCGAGCCGGTTCTGAATGGAGACGAAAAGCTGCAGCATGTAATTCACCTCCCTTCAGGCAGGAGAGAGCGGTTGACGCCCGGGCAGGATGTGGTTGCCCGGAAGGTCTTGGAATGTGTGGTGCGATTGGCGTTGCGGTGCTGCACGTGAGAAACCCTTCTCTCATCGGCGAGCCGCTTTCGCCTGATTGATGTGGTGCTCTTGCGGAGAGAACATCGTTCAGCGGTCGGAAACTGAGAAGCCCCTTTCGGGGGAAATCTTGCGCGCACCATTCAAAGTTCCCCCATAAGAGTGAGTGGGGCTAAAGGTGCTGCCGATAAGAGGAATTCACGGAACCGTTGGCGGCGCGGTCTGAAATCTCGGCGCCGGACGGTTCACATACGCCCCGGCGCCCGATTGAAGAGGAGCTGGGTCGATGCCAACACGGAACCGAAACTTTCTACGGATGCTCTTGCCGTTCGGCCTCCTGGCCGTCGCGGTACTCACCTTCATTCGTCGCAGGGGCGACGATTGGGAGTACGAGACGGCAGAGGAAGATGCCGCTGTTCGCGCCGTCCCGGTCGGAACGCAGACCGGCCGCCGCCGCGGTCCGACGGCACGGCTCGCGCTCGTCGCCGCGTTCACGTCCCTGTTCTTCGCAGGCGCAGTCATTCACCGCCGGCGCCGGCGACCAGCTGGCAAAGATGCTCGACCCCGACGACGCCGCTGCGCTCGAGGCAGCACGAAGCGAAGCCGCCGCCCTCGAAGCCGAGGCGCCCGCGGCGACAACCGAGGTGGCACCCGCTGCACCTGAGGCCGCTCCAGAGGCAGCCCCGAGGTTGCTCCCGAAGTTGCGCCTGAGGTCGCGCCTGAAGCCGCACCGAGGCAGCCCCGAGGCCGCACCCGAGGCCGCTCCGGAGGCTGCGCCCGTAGCCCCGGAGAGCGAGCCGGCGGTCGTCGAATCGGCCTCACGGCCGAAGTGGCTGCCGCGACGGACAGCCGCGGTCGCAACCGAAGCAGCTCCGGCAGCCGAGCCGGACGCCGTCGTCGTCTCCGCCCCGCCCGCCAAGAGCGTCGCGAGCTCGCAGGCCGCTCCGTCGGCCGTCGTCGCACCCACGGCACAGGCCGCAAAGCCTGCACCCGCGAAGGTCAAGAAGTCGGCGACCGAAGAAGTGGGTTCTGAAGCGCGCCGCCGCACCCGCGCCGGCACCGGAGATCGAGCCGGGATTCGGAGAGCCGACCGTCTGGCTCAACCGGGCGCTGCCGGACCCGACGCCGCCGTCCGCTCGGCTGACACGCCACTTCGCGCATCAGCTCGTGTCGATCTCCAAGAGCCACGGCGCGGATTGGGCAGCCGTGCTCGGCGTCCTCCGTGCGCAGGGCGAGCGGGGATCCGTTCCCGCCTCGACCGCAGGAGCTCAACACGATCGCTGCTCGACTGGCCAACCAGCAGGCGTGGCGCGGTGCGCTCGCGCTCTCGGGTCGCACCGGCTTCGCGGACAGCGTTGAGGCGCTGGCCGACCTGTACCGGGCGGTCGGGATCGAGACGCTCGTCACCGGCTTCGAGGCCTCCAAGAAGCGGCTCGCGAAGCGTGTGCTCGCCGCCGAGAACGTGTGGATCTACGGCGGCGGCCGCGAGGACATCGCTGCCGGCCGGATCGATGTCAGGATCCTCGTCGTGATCAGCTATCTGAAGAAGCGTCACGGCGCAGTGACGGTGTCGAGCCTGTTCTCCGGCCACGGGAAGTTCTCGCGGCCCGGAGTCGTCTCGGCTCACACCTACGGACACGCCGTCGACATCGCCGCCGTCGGCGAGATCTCGATCGCCGGGCACCAGCAGCCCGGTGGGATCACGGAGGCAGCGGTTCGCTCGCTGCTCCTCCTCCCCGCCGAGTTGCAGCCGCAGCAGGTCATCTCACTGCTCGGGCCTGGGCGGCCCGTCGTTCCCGCTGCGCGACCACGGAGACCACATCCACGTTGGCTTCTGAGTTCGCCGTTCTGACCCGCGAGGACGGGCGCGTCGTCTGCGAGCACTTGCTCGTGGCGGCGCGCCCGTCTCAGCGAATGCGGGGGCTGCTCGGTAGGCGCAGCCTTCCAGCCGGTGAAGGAATCCTGCTCCGCCCCGCCGGCTCGGTTCACATGTTCTTCATGCGGTTCGCGATCGATGCGATCTTCCTCGACCGCGATCTGGTCGTGATCGACATCGCGCACGACCTCCGCCCGTGGAAGACTGCCGGCCGCCGCGGCGCGAAGGCGGTCGTCGAGCTCGCGAGCGGTGAGTGCGCACGTCGCGGAATCAAGCCCGGCGACGCGCTCGCGCTCTCGCAGAGCTGGGGCGCTAGACGCCCATCGCGGTCTGGACGTGCCTCAGCATCCAGATCGAGCACAGCAGTGCGTAGCTGAGGGCGGGAACGACGAGCACGAGCGATCGTGATGATCGGCCATCGACCGGGGACTCGACCATGCCGGGCGAGAGCCGGAGGAGCGCGAACGCCAGTCCCGTGTGGAGCAGCGTCTTCCCCACGTGCTCCGGTGCGAGCTTGGGGAACCGCGCATGGACCCAGAGCGCAAGAAGTCCACAGCCGACCGACAGGATGAATACGAACGCGCTACTCGACATGTTTCCCCTCTTCCTTGTCGCCGCAGTGAGTGAAGAAAGAGCGGGGCCACCACAGAAGCCCCGCCGCGTTCTCCGTCTAAACCCTCGAGTCCACCGCAGGAGGCCCGAGAAGCTTGTGTGTTTCGCTGAGCACACCATGCACCACCCGGGCCGCTTGACCTATCACCCAGGTGGTGGTTCACCAGGCTTGTTGACGGTGAAGTACGCAGCGTGCTGATCTGTCGCCCGCGTCCTCCAGACCAGACCGGAGGGCCGGGAATACGCAGTCCCTTCCCGGTGTCCTAGAAGCATGGACATCAACAAAGGCGGGAAGTCATGACCGGTAAGGAACTGAGGACGAAGGCGCGGGGTCGCCTCGAAGCGTGGACGTCATCGAAGGGCGGACCGTCGTGACGATGCTGGACTACCAGGGGTGCCCCGTCGTGACCTACAGCGTCGTTGACAAGCGTGCGAAGCCTTCGCGAGGCGCGTCGTGATCGCGAGTGGACGTCGTGACGATGCTGACTTCCTGGGGTGCCCCGTCGCGACCGAGCTCGGACGGAACGTCGCCGTCGCGAGGCCGCGTCGTGATCCGCGCGCTCCTCTCGGGCGATGCCTACGGCAACAGATGGGGTGAGGAGCCATGCGAATCCCGTATGGGCAGTGGGATTCAGATGGGCCCGCCTGGATTCGAACCAGGGCGCGACGGATTATGAGTCCGCTGCTCTAACCGCTGAGCTACGGGCCCGCGCACGTTCGAGCGTACCGCGGGGATCGGTTCTCCAACGGGGTTCGTCTGACGACTGTCACAATGCGCGCGATGAAGGCCTACCAGCAGGAGACGCAGCTCCGCACCGCCGGAGGGCTCTCCGTGAAGGACATCACCGCCGAAGTCCAGGAAGCGGTCGTCGCGAGCGGGATCAAGAACGGCATCTGCTCCGTCTACTCGCCGCACACCACCTGCTCCGTCCGCGTGAACGAGTTCGAGACCGGCTTCCTCGAGGACTTCGCGCTGCTGCTCAAGAAGCTGGTGCCGAGCGACAACTACTACGCGCACGACGACTGGGACCGCCGCACCGAGAACGTCTGCCCCGAGGACATGGACTTCGGCAACGGGCACTCGCACTGCATGTCGATGCTGCTCGGCCCCGCCGGCGAGTCGATCCCGGTGCGGGACGGCGAGCTGTGCCTCGGCACCTGGCAGCGCGTTCTCTTCCTCGAGCTGGACCGCGAGCGCGACCGGCGCTGGCTCGTCCAAGTCGTCGGCGTCTGACGCGTAGCAGTCCGTTCCGGACACGACCCGGGTCGCTCGGTCCACCGACATGATCGTCGTAAGGCGGCTACTCGGGCGTGACGTAGGCGGCGGTGAGGCCGCCGTCGACGAGGAACGTCGACGCATTCACGTAGGACGACTCGTCGCTCGCGAGGAAGAGCGCCGCGTTCACGATCTCGCGTGGCTTCGCCAGCCGCCCCGTCGGCCAGTGGATGCGCCGGCGCTCGAGCGCCTCCGGGTTGTCGCCGAAGATGTTGAGGAGCAGCGGCGTCTCGACCGGCCCGGGACACAGCGCGTTCACCCGCACGCCCTGGCGCGCGAACTGGACGCCGAGCTCGCGGCTCATCGACAGCACCGCTCCCTTCGACGCGCTGTACGAGATCTGCGACGTGGCGGCGCCGAGGATGGCGACGAAGCTCGCGACGTTGATCACCGACCCTCCACCCCGCTCGAGGAGATACGGGATCCCGTGCTTGCAGCAGAGGAAGACGCCTCGCGTGTTGACCGCCTGCACGCGATCCCACGCCTCGACCGACGTGTCGAGCACGGATGCGTCGTCGTCGGGAGAGATGCCCGCGTTGTTGTAGAGGACGTCGATCCCGCCGAACCGCTCGGCCGTCTCGGCGCACATTCGGCGGACGTCCTCCTCTTCCGCCACGTTCACCTTCACTGCGAACGCGTCGCCCTGGCAGAGACCGACGGTCTCCTCCGCGGCCTCGAGGTTCATGTCGGCGGCGCAGACCTTCGCACCCTCCTCGGTGAAGAGGATCGCCGCCTCGCGGCCCATCCCGCCGCCCGCACCCGTGATCACGCAGACCTTTCCCTCGAGTCTCATCAGCCCTCCGTCGACAGGAACACGTTCTTGACCTCCGAGTAGCCCTCGAGCGCCTGCATCCCGAGCTCCCGGCCGAAGCCCGACTGCTTCATCCCACCGAACGGCGTCGAGACCCGAACCGAGCTGTTCGAGTTGACGCTGAGGACACCGGCCTCCACCGCGCGTGCCACGCGCAACGCCCGCGCGCCGTCACGCGTCCAGATCGAGCCGGAGAGACCGTACGGCGTGTCGTTCGCGATCCGGATCGCGTCGGCCTCGTCCGTGAACGGAATCACGGCCGCAACAGGCCCGAAGACCTCGTCGCGGGCGATCCGGTCGTCGTTCGTCGCCTCGACGATCGTGCACGGGAACCAGAAGCCGGCTCCGTCCGGCGCCGCGCCGCGAAAGAGCGGCTCGCCCTCGACGAACGACGAGACCGTCTCGCGATGAGCCGCCGAGATCAGCGGGCCCATCTCGGTCTCATCGTCTTCGGGGTCGCCGACCTTCACGCCGCGCGTCGCCTCCACCAGGAGCTCGACGAAGCGGTCGTACGCGCTGCGCTCGACGAGGATCCGCGAGCGCGCACAGCAGTCCTGGCCCGCGTTGTCGAAGACCGCGTACGGAGCAGCGGCCGCAGCCTGCTCGAGATCGGCGTCGGCGAAGACGACGTTCGCCGACTTGCCGCCCAGCTCGAGCGTGACGCGCTTGATCGTCGCTGCGGCCCCTGCCATGACTGTCCGCCCGACCTCGGTCGAGCCGGTGAAGCCGATCTTGGCCACGTCCGGGTGCTCGACCAGCCGGCTGCCGACGATCGAGCCCTTGCCGACGAGCACGTTGACGACGCCCTCGGGGATGCCGGCCTCGAGCACGAGCTCGGAGAGCCGCAGCGCGGACATCGGCGTCAGCTCGGCGGGCTTCAGCACGACCGTGTTGCCGCACGCGAGCGCGGGGCCGAGCTTCCAGGAGGAGATGTTCAGCGGAAAGTTCCACGGCACGATCAGGCCGACGACCCCGAGCGGCTCGCGGAACGTGACGTCGACGCCGCCCGCGACCGGGATCGTCTCCCCGTAGTGCTTGTCCACTGCACCGGCGTAGAAATGGAAGACCTGCGCGACCATCCCGATCTCCGCCCGGGCTCCCGCGATCGGCTTGCCGACGTTGCGCGACTCGATCCGGGCAAGCTCCTCCGCGTGCTCCTCGACGAGCGTCGCCAGCCGCCTCAGGAGGCGCGCGCGGTCGGTGGGCGCCACGGCCTTCCAGGCGGGAAAGGCGGCCTTGGCGCGGGCCACCGCGGCGTCGGTCTCCTCGACGCCTGCCTGCTCGAGCTGCGCGATCGGCTCCTCGGTGGCGGGGTTCAGGACGGTCAGCACTTCGCTATTTGACCATCTTTCTCAAGGGTCGCGCGCCCCACGCCGATGAGTGCCGTGTGAGTGTGGACGGCGGAGATGCGCAGCGGGCGGTGGGAGAGCTTGTGGCCCACTACCAGGCGAAAGCGCGTGCGGTCGGAAGGCTCGGTGTCGCGATCGGAGCGATGTCCGGCGCGGCCGTCGGCTCGGTGCCGGTCAGTCCGCTTCGTGCCGCCTGGCCGATCCCTACGAACTACGGCTTCGCGACGATGCTCGGCGGCCTCTTCGTCGGCGTCCTGATCGGCTACGTGATCGGCGACGGCCGGGCGCGGCTCTACCACCGCATGGCCGAGCAGGCGCGACTCCAGCTCCAGCTCGAAGAGCGGGTCTCCGACAACGACGAGCGTATGGCCCAGCTCCTGACCGCGCTGACCGCGCGCGCTGCCGCGGCCGCGCAGGCCCAGGCAGCCTCCGCCACCGCAGCCTCCGGTCGTTCAGCGACAGCCACAGCCGGTGGCGGCGGCTCCCCACCCTTATCTCCGCACGGTTGCCGTAACGGGCACTCCCTCCGCGCCGCCGCTTTCACCGCCGGTCACCGGCGGGCAAGCCAGCTAGCTCCGCGCGGCGCGGTAGGCGCGAGCCTCCTCGACGAGCGCCCGGAAGAGCGCTGCGTCGTCGCCCTCCTCGGGGTGCCAGAGCACGCCGAGGGCGAACCGCTTCGACGGATCCTCGAGCGCCTCGAGGGTGCCGTCTTCGGCCCACGCCGACTCGACGAGCCCTTCGCCGATCGTCCCGAAGCCCTGGTGGTGATGCGACTTGACGGGTGCGCGCTCGCCGAGCAGGGTGCCGAGGCGGCTGCCGTCCTTCACCTCGACCTCGTGGTCGGCGAAGACCCCGGGCGTGTGCTTGTGCTTCTCGTCGCCGACGACTTCGGGGAGGTGCTGGACGAGGTCGCCGCCGCGGGCGACGTTCAGCACCTGCGAGCCGCGGCACACGGCGAGCACCGGCATGTCGCGCTCCAGCGCGGCCGTGAGGAGCGCGAGCTCGCCACGGTCCCTCTCCGGCCGCGTCCCGGTCGTCTCGGGGTGGGCGTCCTGGCCGTACTCCGTCGGGTCGATGTCCGAGCCGCCGGAGAAGAGGATTCCGTCCAGCACGTCGAGCGTCTCCTCGATCCCCTCCTCGCTGGGCGGAACGAGCAGCGGCCGGCCGCCGGCCGCCTCCATCGACCTGTCGACGTACGCGAGCGGGATCACCGCGGCCGGCACGTCCCAGGCGCCCCAGCGCACGCTCGGCTCGGCATACGCCGTGATCCCGATCACCGGCCTAGCCACGCTCGAAGAACCGTTCCCGCTCGTAGCAGGTGACGGCACGGTCGAACAGCTCCTGCTCGGTGCGCGCGTAGTTGAGGTAGTGGTCGATCACCTCGTCGCCGAACGCCTCGCGCGCCATCCCGCCGCCTTCGAGCGCCGCGATCGCCTCGCGCAACGAGTGCGGGAAGCGGTCGGCGTCCGACTCGTACGCGTTCCCCTCGAGTGCCGGCGGGAGCGCGAGCTCGTTCTCGATCCCGTGTAGCCCCGCCGCGATGATCGCGGCGAACGCGAGGTAGGGGTTCGCGTCGGCGCCGGGGATCCGCGTCTCCGTCCGGAGTGCAGGCCCGTGCCCCACGATCCGGAAGCCGCACGTCCGGTTGTCGTGGCCCCAGGCAAGGGTCGTCGGCGCCCAGGACCCGGCCGCGTAGCGCTTGTACGAGTTGATGTTCGGCGCCAGGAAGATCGCGAGCTCCTTCAGATTCGCGATCTGCCCCGCGAGCCAGCCGTTGAACTCGGCGGACTCACCGGCGAAGGCGCTCTCCTCGCCGCGCCAGAGCGAGGAGTGGATGTGGCACGAGCTCCCGATCCAGCTGTGATCGGGCTTGGCCATGAAGGTGATCGAGCAGCCGTTCAGGTGCGCGATCTCCTTCGCGCCGTTCTTGTAGATGACGTGGTTGTCGGCCATCGCGAGCGCGTCGGCGTAGCGGAAGTTGATCTCGTGCTGGCCCGGCCACGCCTCGCCCTTCGAGGTCTCGACCTTGATCCCGGCTGCCTGCATCCCGTTTCTGATCTGACGGATGAACGGCTCGTCGTACGTGGCCGCGAGCACGTGGTAGTCGAGGATGTACGGCACCGAAGGCGTCAGGTCGCGGTAGTGCTGGTGATGCGCTTCCTCGTAGGTCTCCTTGAGCAAGTAGAACTCGAGCTCGGAGCCGATCATCGGCGTGAAGCCGAGCGCCTCCGCCCGCTCGACCTGCGCGCGGAGCACCTGCCGCGGCGAGGGAGCGACCGGCGAGCCGTCGTGCCAGCCCACGTCGCACAGGACGAGCGCCGTCCCCTCGAGCCAGGGAATCCGCCGGAGCGTCGCCAGGTCCGGCGTCATGCCGAAGTCCCCGTAGCCCCGCTCCCAGCTCGCGAGCGCGTAGCCCGGGACGGGATCCATCTCCATCTCCAGCGCGAGCAGGTAGTTGCAGCCCTCGACGGCGTGCCCCGAGTCGATCTCGTCGACGAAGAACTCGCCGTGCAGGCGCTTGCCCATCAGCCGCCCCTGCATGTCGGTGAAGGCGACGACGACGGTGTCGATCGCGCCCGACTCCACGTCCGCCCGCAACTCCTCGAAGCTGAGCACGAAGGCGATCCTACTCATCGCTTGCCGTCCGACACGTTGACAACGCTTGTGACAGAAGCGCGTAATAGCGCTGACACGTCACCGACCGGTAGGAGGGCGGATGGAAACGGCACCACCCGCAGGCCCCCGACAGCAGGAGACCGACGAGCAGATCCTGCACAAGCTCGGCTACGCGCAGGAGCTCTTCCGCGGCATGGGCGGGTTCCAGAACTTCGCGATCTCGTTCACGATCATCTCGATCCTCGCCGGCTGCCTCACGTCGTACTTCGTGGGCTTCGAGCGCGGCGGCCCCGTTGCGGTGATCTGGGGTTGGCTGCTGGTCGGCCTCTTCTCGACGATCATCGCCCTCGCGATGGCCGAGATCGCCTCGGCCTACCCGACCGCGGGCGGCCTGTACTACTGGGCCTCGAAGCTCGGGGGCCCCGGCTGGGGCTGGACGACCGGCTGGTTCAACCTGATCGGCCAGATCGCGGTCACTGCGGCCATCGGCTACGGCCTGGCGACCTTCGGCACGGTGCTGTTCGACTACTGGTTCAGCTACTCGGCACACATGAACGACTGGTTCGGCTCCTCGGCGAACATGTCGATCTTCGTGCTGTACGCGATCTTCCTGATCGCGGCCGGGATCATCAACATGTTCCAGGTCAGCGTCACGGCACTCCTGAACACCATCTCCGCGTACTGGCACATGGCGGGTGTCGCGTTCATCGTGCTGGTGCTGATCATCGTCCCGGACAACCACCAGAGCATCGGCTACGTCTTCGGCGAGACCGTCAACGTCTCCGGGTTACGGGAGTGCGGCGGACAACTTCTCGAACCCGGCCTTCTGGTTCGTGTTCGGCCTCGGGCTGCTGCTCTCGCAGTACACGATCACCGGCTTCGACGCGTCCGCGCACATGGCCGAGGAGACGCGTCAGGCGTCACGTCAGGCGGCTATCGGCATGTACATGGCGGTCGTCGTCTCCGTCGTCTTCGGCTGGATCCTTCTCCTGGCGGTGACGTTCGCGATTCCGAGCACCGAGGGCGCGCTCGAGAACATCGGCGTCGTCGTGCCGTGGATCTGGGCGGAGTCGATGAGCCAGAGCTGGGCGGAGGCGCTGCTCTTCATCTGCGTCGTCGCGCAGTTCTTCTGCGTCACCGCGTCCGTGACCTCGGCGTCGCGGATGATGTACGCCTTCTCTCGCGACCGGGCCGTCCCGGGACACCCGCTCTGGAGCAAGGTGGCCTCGAACCGCGTCCCGCGCAACGCCGTCTGGGCGATTGTCGTGCTGGCGGGCATCCTGATGATCCCCGCGATCTGGAACTACCTCGTCGGCTACGGCGTCGGCACGGCGATCGCCGTGATCGGCCTCTACATCGCGTTCGTGATCCCGGTCTATCTGCGCTACCGGATGCACGACCAGTTCGTGCCGGGCGCGTGGAGCCTCGGCAAGCACTACAAGTGGATCGATCTGCTCTCGCTGGCCTGGGTCGCGTTGATCACGATCCTCTTCATCTTCCCGCTCTACGCAGCAGGGCTGCCGTGGCGGGACGACTTCACCTGGGATCTGACGAACTACACGGTGCTGTGGTTCGCCGGGATCGGCATCGTCTTCGGCGGTTGGTGGTTCCTGTCGGCGAAGAACTGGTTCAAAGGCCCCGTCCGCCAGGGCACCGAGGAGGAGCTCGAGCGGAGAGAGGCCGAGCTCGCTGGACCGACGTCCAGCGGCCTAGCGACCTCATTGCTGCGGTAGTGACGAGGGGCGCCGGCGAGGCGCCCCTCGTCGTTCACATCACCGGCGCCGGCACCGGCGGTGCGGTGCGCGCCGATCTGATCAGCAGGACGGCGCCGGCCGCGACGAGCGCGAGCACGCCCGCTGCCAGGAAGGCGGCGGTGTACTCGCCGGTGTGCGTGCGGATCAGCCCGGCGCCCCACGCGGCGGTCGCCGCGCCGAGCTGGTGCGCGGCGAAGATCCAGGCGAAGACGACGCCTGCCTGCTGGCCGAAATGGGCCGTGGCCAGTGCCGAGGTCGGAGGCACGGTCGCGACCCAGTCGAGCCCGTAGACGACGACGAACGCGAGCATCGCCGCGTTCGCCGAGTCGAAGGCGAGCGGAAGCGCGAGCAGTGACACGCCGCGCAGGCCGTAGTAGGCGAGCAGGAGCCTGCGCGGGTCGTACCGGTCGGTCAGCCAGCCGGAGGCCGTCGTTCCGACGACGTCGAAGACGCCGATCAGCGCGAGGAGCCCGGCTGCGGTCACCTGCGCGATCCCGTGGTCGTGCGCGGCGGGGATCAGGTGCGTGGAGACGAGCCCGTTCGTCGTCGCGCCGCAGACGAAGAACGTGCCGGCGAGGAGCCAGAACACCTTCGTGCGCATCGCCATGGAGAGCGCATCGAGCGCTGCCCCGAATGCGGGCGCGGCGGTCGCAGGCGGCGGCGTCCAGCTCGCGTCCGCGCCGAACGGCGCCAGGCCGATGTCCTCCGGCCGGTCGCGCATGAACCGGAGCACGACCGGCAGGACGAGCAGCAGCGCGACGACGGCGATCGCCAGGGCCGCCCAGCGCCAGTCGAAGCCGGCGAGCCAGGCGAGCGCGGGCAGGAAGATCAACTGACCCGAGGCGTAGCTCGCCGTCATCAGGCCGGTGACGAGGCCGCGCCTGGCGATGAACCAGCGGTTGGCGATGATCGCGGCGAGCGGAACCGAGACGGCGCCGGTGGCGAGGCCGTTGACGAGCCCCCAGAGCAGGAAGAGCTGCCACGTCTCGGTCATGCGGGTGGTCAGCAGCGCCGAGACGGCGATCACGGCGAGCGCCGCGCCGACGACGCGCCGGACGCCGGCCCGCTCGACCAGCGCCGCCGCGAAGGGCGCGCCGAGCCCGAAGCAGAGCAGGTTCAGCGAGACGGCCAGGCCGATCGTCTCGTGACTCCAGCCGAACTCCTGGTGCAGCGGGATCAGGAGCACGCCCGTCACCGAGCGGAAGCCCGACGCCATCACGAGCGACAGGAATGCGACCCCCGCGACGATCCAGGCGTAGTGGACGCGCGCGGTCACGCTGGTGAGAACGTCCAGCCGGCGGCCCGGCTTCCCATCAGCCCGTCCAGGCGCCGCCGTTCTGATCGATCGCCTGACCGGTGATCCCGCGGGCGTCGTCGGAGAGGAGCCAGGCGACGGTCCCCGCGATCTCGTCCGGCTGCGCCCATCCGGCCGAGCGGGACGGCGCTCATCGCGTCGGCGACCGCCTCCTCGCGCGTCATGCCGGTCGCGGCGACGATCTCGTCGATCCCCTGCCACGCCATGTCGCTTTCGACCCAGCCGGGGCAGATCGCGTTCACCTGCACGTCGCCCGGCGCGAGCTCCGCCGAGAAGGAGCGGACGAGGCCGAGCAGGCCCGCCTTCGAGGCGCTGTAGGCGGTGTAGCCGGGGACGGCGATGCGGGCCAGGATCGAGGCGATCACGACGACGTCCCGCCGCTCGGGGCCGGGCGCGAGCTCGCGCACGGCTGCGCGAATGCACCAGTAGGTGCCGAAGAGGTTCGTGTGGACGATCTCCTCGAAGCGGTCGCCGGGGCCGTCTGCGTTCCCTCCGCCGACGCCGCTGTTCGCGACGAGCGCGTGCACCGGGCCCCGCGCCGCAGCGGCCGCGGCGAACGCGGCGTCGACGACGTCCCGGTCGCGAATGTCGCAGAAGTGAGCGTCCCCGCCGACAAGCGCGGCCACCTGCTCGAGCTCGTCCATGTTCGGCGCGAGCAGAGAGAGCGTTGCGCCCTCGGCCGCGAGCCGTTCGGCGATCGCCTTCCCGATCCCCTTGCCACCGCCGGTGACGACGACATGCCTGCCCGCGAACCTCTGCATCGGTCTCCTTTGTCGCTCTTTGCGTGAACTTTCGCGCCGGTTCGCACTTGCGGCCCGGCGGGAGCGAGCATAGATTCCTGGTTCGCCGCGGCCCGTCCCTTTCGGTCCTTCCGCCCGGCGAAAACCTCCGAATGCGCCTCTAGAACGTCCTGTGCGATCGGCAAAACAAGGCGTTCCTTAAAGAAAAGGTCGCAATTTGCGACCATGGCTCTCTGAGCTCCCTTGACGCGCGGCGCGGCGTGGCCCTACCTTCCCCCTTGCAGCGAGCACGGAGCGAGATTAGGTCGAGGCTCCACCGGAGGACGAGTAGGCGGAAGCCGAAACGTCAGTCGGAGGAGCGGACGAAATCGCCACCGGCTCGCTGAATTTATTTGTGGCGCAATCGGAATCGGGATCTGCGGGAGCAGATCCCGATTCGCGCCAAGATCCCTGAAGCTGCGTGGGTCGGGATCGGGGCTCTCTCAGAAACGTGTTAAAGGCCGAATCGCAAATTTGTGCTGTCGCAAAATGGAAAAGTCGCAATTTGCGGGCTTCGTGTTTTTCGAGCCCTTGCGGACTCGGTCGATCGGCCCTAGATTCCCCCTTGCAGCGAGCACGGGACGCGAGTAGGTCGAGTCCACACCGGTAGGCCGTAGGCGGAAGCCGAAAGTCCGTCGGTGTGGCGGACGAAAGCGCACCCGGCTCGCTGAATTTATTTGTGGCGCAATCGGAAACGGGATCTGCGGAAGCAGATCCCGTTTCGCGCCAAGATCCCTGAAGCTGCGTGCGTCGGGATCGGGGCTCGCTCAGCAAGCGCTTGGCTCGCTTGGTTCAGTGGCCAGCGCGCTCGGCCGGTAACGTCGGACGATGCGCCGGCTTCTTGTTCTTGGTCTGTGTGGTCGTGTTTGTCGACGCGATGCTGTTTGGGGCGCTCGCGCCGCTCGTGCCCGGCTACGCCGACGAGTTCGGGCTCTCGAAGACCGGCGCCGGGCTGCTCGTGGGGTCGTTCGGGGCAGGCGCCGTGCTCGGCGCCATCCCCGGCGGGCTGGCCGCGGCACGATTCGGGCCGAAGCTCGCCGTCGTCGCAGGGCTCGTTCTCCTCGCCGTCGCCAGCTTCGCCTTCGCCGCCGCCGAAGGGCCCTGGGCGCTCGGCATCGCCCGGTTCGTCCAGGGCGTCTCGAGCACGATCACCTGGGCCGGCGCATTCGCCTGGCTGACGGTCGCCGCCCCACGGGACCGCCGCGGCGAGCTGATCGGCACGGCATTCGGCGCGGCCGTCTTCGGCGCCATCCTCGGCCCGATGTTCGGCGCCGTGGCCGACGCCGTCAGCGTCCGCGTCTCCTTCGCTGTCGTCGGCGTCGTCGCAGCCGTCCTCGCAGCCGCCGCGGCCACCCGCCCGAGCTCACCTCCGCAGAAGCACTCACCCGGCGCGGTCGGCCGCGCCTTCGCCGACCGCAGCTTCCTCGGCGGGCTCTGGCTGAACGCGCTCCCGGCCATCCTCTTCGGGATGCTCGTCGTGCTCGTGCCGCTTCAGCTCGACGAGGGTGGCTTCACGCCCTTTGCGATCGGCGCCGTTTTCCTCCTGGCCGGGCTCCTGGAGACAGTCGTCAACCCGTTCCTCGGCCGCTTCTCCGACCGGCGCGGCCGCCTCCTCCCCATCCGAGCTGCGCTCGCAGGCTCGATCGCCGTCGCGATCGCCTTCGCGGTCGTGCGCGACCCGTACGCCGTCTCGTTCCTCGCCGTGCTCGCGGCGATCTCCTTCGGGGCGTTCTACACGCCGGGGATGGCCCTCGTCTCCGACCGTGCCGAGATTGTCGGGCTCTCACAGGCAATCGGCTTCGGGATCATGAACACGGCCTGGGCGCTCGGGAACATGAGCGGCCCGGCGCTGGCCGGCACGATCGCGGACGTCGCCGGCGACGGCGTGCCCTACGTGCTCGCGGCGGTGCTCTGCGCTCTCACGCTTGCCGCGACGTCGCGGCTGACGCCACGGGCGGGAACCGCTCGAGCACCCACGTAGCGTCGAGCGGCCGCTTCGAATAGTGCTCGCCGTTGACGAGCGCGTGGTCGCCTGTCATCGGATCCATCGGCAGCCGCGCCTCCACCGGATACCAGTGGTTGTGCCGGTCGATGAGGTCGTTCACCTCGCTGAAGTCCCAGCGCTCCGCCAGCGCGTGCCAGGCCGAGGGATCGCCTCCCCGCAGCTCGTACTCCTCGCCGAGCACCCGCTCGTGCTCCGCCGTCAACGCCGCGATGTCGCGGAGCCGGGCCATGTACGGCGGCGGCCCGCCGAGGGAGGCGAGGTAACTGCTCGCGTCGGGGCGGAAATGGCGCAGCCGCATCGCGAGGCGCTTGCCCGCCAGCGGGCTGTCCTGCATGTCCTCTGCCAGCCCCTGGAGATTCCGTCGGTCGCGAGGCGTCTCGGGCAGCACAACCCCCTGACGCATGATCCGCTCACGCTCGCGCCGCTCCACACGGTCAGCGTAGCGCTACCGGCCGAGCAGACGACTCAGGAAAGACCGCTGCGGTTCGGCGTCGGGCTGGTGGCTCGGGCTCGCGGCTCCGGCGGAGGCGTCTCGTAGAGCGCCCGGACGTTCTCCACCGATCGCTGCCGTGCCTGCTCGGCCCGCTCGCGGTCTCCCTGAAGCGCGGCGCGCATGTCGTGGATCTGGCTCTCTTCCTTCACCGGTCGAAGGTTCGATCCACCGTGGACGGTTCCTCCCTCTCGAGGTACGCGCAGCGGCGCCAGTCGCCCGGCAGCGGCGAAGGCCCGAGCCGGAGCACGCTGAATTCGACGCCGTCGACGTCCAGCCGGTCTCGCCGGGCGGGCGGGGCTCCTTCCCGCTCCAGCAGCCGATAGCCGTCCGGCCAGGACGACGAGGAGCAGGTGGCCGCTCACCGAGTGCCCAGGGTTCGGCGTGGCGTTCGGCGCGGCGCTGGACACCGGGTCTGGCGGAGGATCCGGCGCAGGCGTGGCGGGAGGCGCCGGTTCGCGCGGCGGGGAGAGCGCCACCTCGTCGAGCAGCTCGACAACTCGCTCGATCAGCTCCGCGAGCCGCTCGAGCG
Source organism: uncultured Gaiellaceae bacterium (assembly GCA_963847255.1). Taxonomy (GTDB): domain Bacteria; phylum Actinomycetota; class Thermoleophilia; order Gaiellales; family Gaiellaceae; genus Gaiellasilicea. The sequence goes on along the minus strand of CAWJYW010000008.1, from coordinate 75,310 downwards.
AGGGCAGCAGGACAGGCGGCGGCGGACGCCGCCGGCGAAACAATCGCCGAAACCACATGCGGGCGGGTTCGCCCCGCCGCAACATCTCCCTGCGCTAGACAGGCAGGTCACCCTCGACGTATCGCGTTCGCACGACGTCGGACGTGCCCGCGTACGCCTCGTCGCCGTCCGTCGTCTCCTCTGAGACGCCGGCGCCGTGCTTCAGCGCCGTCTCGTCGACCGGGTAGACGAGGCCCGGCTTCCCGCGCCCGCCCACGGCGATCACGACCAACGGCTCCGACCCGGCCGCGACGATCACATGCTTCGTCCAGGGCGGGCAGTGGACGAAGTCCCAGGCCTTCAGCGGCCGCTCCTCGCCCTCCACGATCAGGATCCCTTCGCCGGCGAGGACGAGGAAGTCCTCCTGCGCCTCCTCGCCGTGATACATGCACGCCGGCTGGCCCGGCTGCATGATCCCGATGTTCATCCCGACCTGCTGGAAACGCGCCTCGCCGTCGCCCTCCCAGCGGGTGTAGCGGCCGAACTCGGCGCTGTCCCCCCAGACGGCGTCCTTCGTGTTCAGCACGTACCAGCCCTCACCTTCCGGCAGCAGCCCGTGCTCGGTCTCCTTCAGTCGCGCTTCCTTCAACTCCCCTCCCCTGCCGCACGTGCGGCCTCGACCAGCTTTGCCGGCGCCACCTCGGCGTACGCGTCCTCGGCGATTCCGGCGAGCTCGTTCCAGTCGAGACCGCGGTCGAGCCGGACGCCGAGCCAGCCGCGATGCCCGACATACGGCGGCCGGAAGAAGCGCTCCGGGTCGGCCTCGACGAGCATCCCCTGCGTCCCTTCGGCCGCAGCGCACCAGATCGCGAAGCGGCCGTCGCCGTGGTGATCGGTCAAGACCATCAGGAACGAGCGCTTCTCGCGGACGAAGAACGTCGGTGCACCATGGCTGAGACGCTCGCTCGTCTCGGGCAGCCCGAGACAGATCTCGCGGAGCTTCTCCAGGACGCGTTCCCGCTCTGCGGCCTTCATCGTTCGATCGTCGCAGAATTTCTTGTGCGCAGTCGGGATCGGAATCTGCGGAGCAGATTCCGATCGCGCCAGATCCCTGAAGCTGCGTGCGCGGATCGGGCTCGCTCATGGCTGACTGGCCGCTCGGCCGAGCGGCCCGCTCGTCGCGATCGTCTTGAGCGCGACGAGCGGGCCGATGTCAGGCGATGCCGGCCGGCTAGCGGGAGAACGACCGGCGAGCGGGTGCGCTCGTCAGGCCGGACGTGTCGCGTGCCTGCAGGGTGACCGTGTACCGGCCCTTGCCCCGGAAGCGCTGCACCGGCACCCAGTTGCGGGTGTAGGCACCACACGGGTTCGGCGCGATCCGCGTCGTGAAGCGCCTCGTGTAGGAAGCCACGCGCGGTCGCGAGTCGGTGGCGATGATCGTCAGGTTCCTCGCCACGTCGTCGCAGATCCGGAACCGTGCGTAGACGCGGGCGCCGACGAACCGGACCGAGACGATCGTCAGCGTCGGGCGCTTGTTGGTGATCGGAGTCGTGGGCTCAACGATCGGGGTGACTCCCGACACGGCCGAGCCCGCGCCACCGGAGTTCCGTGCCGTCACCTCGACGCGGAGCCGGAAGCCGAGATCGACGAGGCGGACGCCGTAGGTCTTGCCCGTCGAGCCGGAGATCGCGGCACAACCCGTGCCGTCCGCGTCACAGCGCTGCCACTGGTAGGCGAACGAGGTCGGGGTGTTGGTCCAGGTCCCGTCCTCGGCAGTGAGCGCCTCGCCGACCCGGGCGTCGCCGGTGATCGACGGACGCGCAGTGTTGGCCGGCGCGGTGCTCGCCGTGACGACCGCGGTCGGTCCCGACCGAGCCGACGCGGATCCGTCGGCGTTCACGGCGAGGACGCGAACCCGCAGCGTCCGGTTCGCGTCGGCCGCGCGCAGCAGGTAGGTCTTCTCCACGGCACCGGCGATGTTCCCGCAGGACGCACCGGCCCCGTCACAACGCTGCCACTGGTACTGGAACGACGTCGGACTGTTCGTCCAGGTGCCGTTCTGTGCGGTCAGCGTCTCGCCGACCTTCGTCGTGCCGGTGATCGACGGCAGAGTCGTGTTGGTCGGCGGTGCCGCCGCCGCCGTGGCCGCCCAAACGAAAACGGCTCCCGCCGTCATCGCAAAGGTCGTAAGGATGCGCCTCGATATTCACAGATCCCTTTCGTGGATTACCAGTTTCAAACGGGAAAACGAAAGGCCCGGATGCGGCTTGCGCTGTGAAGAAACCGTAAGCATCCACGGCGGTGCCGAGGCTTCGAAATCCGCTCGAGCGGGGTAGCAGTAGAACCACGTACACACGACTCTGAGGGGGAAACCAGATGCGTCGTCTCGTGCTGTTGCTCACGACCTTGGCCTGCCTGGCGGTCCCGTCTGCGCTGGCGAAAGGCTCGTTTCCGGAGACGATTCCGCTCCCGAACGGGTTCGCGCCCGAGGGGATCGCGATCGGCAAGGGCGACACGTTCTACGTTGGCTCCATTCCCACCGGCGCCGTCTACGCGGGCAGCCTCCGCACCGGGACGGGCAATGTCCTCGTGCCGGGCGCGACGGGTCGCGCGGCGACCGGGCTCGAGTACGACCTTGGCCGGCTGTGGGTCTCCGGCGCGGGGACCGGCAAGGCGTTCGTCTACAGCGCCCGCACCGGTGCGCTCCTGAACGAACTCCAGCTCGCGCAAAGCGCAGGCCCGACGTTCATCAACGACGTCGTCGTCACGTGGCGGGCTGCGTACTTCACCGACTCCCAGCGGCCGGTGATCTACAAGGTCTCGAAGTCATGGATCGGGCTCGCCGGGAGCCGTGACCGCGATCCCGCTCACGGGCGACTACCAGCATGTGGCCGGGTTCAACCTGAACGGCATCGACGCGACCCCGAGCGGTAGGACGCTGCTCGCCGTTCAGAGCGCGACCGGGAAGCTCTTCACGATCGACCCGAAGACCGGCGCGACGAAGCTCATCGACCTCGGCGGCGCGACGCTTCCGAACGGTGACGGCATCCTCCTGCACGGGCGGACGCTGTACGTCGTGCAGAACCAGCTGGACAAGATCGCCGTCGTGAAGCTGAACCACAGCCTGACGAGGGGCGTCGTCACCCGCGAGATCACCGACGACGACTTCGACGTGCCGACGACGATCGGCAAGTTCGGGAAGTGGCTCTACGCCGTCAACGCCCGCTTCGGCAGGGCGAGCGGCCCGGACGCGACGTATCAGGTGGTGCAGGTGCGCCGCTAGCTCGAACGAGGGATGCGAGAAGGCCCCTCAGCCGCCGAAGCCAGAGGTAACCAGCTCTGCGGCTGAGGGGGTCATCGCATGCGCTCGTCGAAGACACAGATCCGCACCGTTGCCTGCGTCGTCGGGCTCGGCCTGATGTTCGTCCAGGCCGCGCTCGCCGCCGACAAGCAGCCGATCAAGTTCAACGCTGCCGATCAGGCCGCCGCCAAGGCCGTGCTGGTGAAGGCCAACGACCTCGGTTCCGGCTGGCAGGGCGGCGCGAAGAAGCCCGATCTGACGCCCGACGCCGACTGCGCGTTCAAGCGCTCGGACCTCGTTCTCACCGGGGCCGCCAAGTCCGAGTTCAAGACGCAGGGCGCGTCGATCACCTCTGAGTCGAACATCCTTCAGACGCCGGCGATGGTCGCCGCCGAGTGGCGCCGCAGCTTCGGAAGCAGCAGCTACATGGCGTGCGCACGAAGGTCGTGATGAACTCGGACGAGCGCGAACGTCAAGTTCGTTTCGTTCAAGAAGGTCGCGTTCCCGAAGCTCGCGCCGTACTCCACCCGGTACCGCATGGTCGCCGACTACGTCAATGCGGGGAACTCGGTCCGCATGCTCGTGGACGTCATCGTGCTGGGGCGAGGCAGGACGGAGATCTCGCTGATCGTCACGGTGCCGTACGCCGATCGGGCGGCCGCCGATGTCGTCGAGCGCAAGCTCGCGAAGCTGCTGGTCAGCCGGATCGTCGCCTGAACCGCGAGCTAGTCCTCAGCCGTCTCGTGCAGCATCCACCACTCGGTGAATTCGCGGCACCGGCCGTCGTCGTCGAGCCGGAGCTCCCAGAGGTTGCTGTAGGTCAGCGGGGGATCGCGGTACGTCGTCGTGCCGGTGATGATCGCGAGCTCCGGGGTGTCGACGAGCGGCTGCCACGCAAACGTCCAGTCGCCCGGATCGTCCTTGCGATCGAGCCAGCCGTCGACGATCTCCTGCCGGCCACGCCACGGCTCGCGAAACGGCGTCGTGAAGTAGAGCGCGTCGTCCGTGAAGAGCGCGCCGATCTCCTCCGCGTCGTTCGACGCCCACGCGCGCTCGTACGCCGCCATCCAGTCGGCGAGCGCGGCCACGTGCCGGCTCAGCGCTCCTCGACGACTTCGAAGCGCATGAACGCGTAGACGACGAGGTAGCTGAGCGTCAGGAATCCCGACAGCAGCACCGTCATCCCGATCGCCCGCGGGTCGACGACGACCGAGCCGAGGTCGGAGAGAATTCGCGGGTTCGCGATCACGTCCCAGCTGTTCCAGCGGAGGACGCGGCCGAGGTAGATGCCGAAGCTGGCGAGCCCGAGCACCGCAACCGCGGCCGCCCAGGTCACGCGTGGCCCCACGTGCTGTCGCACAACCGACTGGACGAGGTAGAGCGAGAGGAAGCCGAGCAGCATCCCCGTCCACGCCGGCGCAGCGATCACGACGACGTCGACCCAGAGCGGCACCACCGGGCTCGGGAGGAGATGCTTGAAGTCGGTGAGGATGTACGGCGCGTTCGGGAGGAAGAGCAGCCACAGCGCGCCGAGCGGAACGAGCGAGCGCAGCCGCGCCCCGGCACGGTGCCGGTCGTAGAGCACGACCGCGAGAACGAACGGGATCCAGGCGAGGAAGAGATTCCAGATCAGCCCGCCGAAGAGCGGCTCGCTCGAATAGAAGTAGCGCGTCACGATGAGGGCGACGGAGAAGAGCGAGAGGAGCGCCAGCGCGGCGTAGATCGCGCGCCTGCGCGTACTCAGAGGAGCAGCGACCACGCCCTCCACTGTACCGGCCGGGCGATGTGAACCCGATCGGGGGATAGTAAGACCAGTCGGCGTTCTGCGAGGATCGAAGGGTCAGACGGCGGTGCGGCACGTCCCGAGTCTCCAAAAGGGGTTGCACCGTGCGTTCGAGAGTTCTCAGGTCGACATGTTGCGTGAGCCCGGCGACCACGTCGCCGCCGCGCGACGCCGCGAGGAAGAGACCTGGACCGGCGTCGAGCGAGGACTGGCTGGACTCGCTGGGTGAGGCCGAGCCGCTGGACATCGGCCGCCCTCTCGCTCCGGGACAGCGGGTTCGCGTGTTCGGGGGCTACGACACGAATCCGGCCTGGCTGAAGGACGACCCGGACGGATACGAGGGCGTCGTCGTCGAGTTCATCCCCGGCCGGAACGACGCTCCCCGCCGCGGTGATCGAGCTCGACGTGCCCCTCTTCGCCGGTGGGATCGAAGGCGGGATCGTCGTCCTGGAGCAGGCCTGGGACGGGATTCCGTGGGGCCAGACCTCACCGCGCGTCCATGTCGAGCTGTGCGACTTCAAGCCCGAGCACGCGCGGTGGCAGGATCGCCGCCGGGGTGCGTGGATCGAGTCGCACGCGACCTTCGAGGTCGTCCCCGGCTGAACCGCTAGCTCGCACGCGTCCGGACAGCGAAGGAAAGGATCGCCACGGACTTCGGGCCAGCGCCGCTTGGCCTCGGGACCGACCTCGACTCGAAGCGCTCGCTCGCTGCGGACGAAGTCGAACCGCGTCTCCGCTGCACGGTAGAAGGAGCGGGTGACGTCCCAGTGCCGGTCGTCTCCGTCGGCGATCCGGCTGTGCGTGACCACGATCGTTCCAGGCTGGCCCGGTGCAGTCCACTCCAGCGGGGAACTCGTCGGAGAACGGGAACAGGTCTGGCGTCGGTGCGCTCGTTGGAGCCGCACCCGCCGCAGCTCTCCCTGGCTCAGGGTGAAGACCGCTCCGGGCACGTAGACAGCGGCCGCAGACGCCATCGCGATCGCCGGCTCGAGCGCCGGCTCGACCGTTCAGCTCGACGAGCAGTCAGCAGCTTCGGATCGGTGCCGGGCCAGGCGAGCGGCGGCAACGTCGCGATCGCGGTCTTCCCTCCCGCGATCTCAACGACCAGCAGGTGACGGCACCGGGCGGGACGCGCCGGATCGACCCGAAGCGTGACGCGGTCGGCGGCACCGTCCGCGTCCACGTCGCCCTTGAGTGCCTGACCCTTCGTCCGGTACCCGGCGGGAGCGCTGCCCGAACGCCGTCGCACGTGGCCGCGGCCGGCTCCGGTGTGCCGTCGTGCCGGCAGCCGACGACGGCATATCGCCACGACACCACCGAGGATCACCCACTTGACGAGCACCGGATCTGCAGAATGCCACGAAGGTGGACGTGACCGGACAGCGGCGAGTGCATGTGACGGGCGACGTGCCGAGACGCATCGCGGACGCACTCGAACAGGACTTCGAGCTCGTCTCGGATCCTGCCGGCGCGGAGGGGATCCTCTCCCTGATCAATACGGTCGTCGACGACGCGTACCTGGAGCGGGCCGGCCCTCAGCTCGAGGTGGTCGCCAACTACGGCGTCGGTGTCAACAACGTCGACCTGGAGGCGGCACGGCGCCGGGAGATCGTGGTCGCCAACACGCCGGACGTGCTGACGAAGACGACCGCGGAGCTCGCGATCGCGGTCACGCTTGCTCTTCTCCGCCGGGTCGTCGAGGGCGACCGGTTCATCAGATCACGGTCTCCCTGGTCGTTCTCGCTCGAGTTCATGCTGGGAGAAGGGCTCGACGGCAAGACGGTCGGCATCGTCGGCGCCGGCCGGATCGGCCGGGAGACGGCGCGCCTCGCGGAAGCGTTCGGCGCGCACACGATCTTCGCCGGCCGCAACGATCCGCTGGACGAGCTGCTGGCGAGCGCTGACGTCGTCAGCCTCCACTGCCCGCTCACTCCGGACACCCGTCACCTGATCGACGAAAGGGCGCTGGCGACCATGAAGCCGACGGCGGTGCTGGTGAACACCGCCCGGGGGCCGATCGTGGACGAGCGCGCGCTCGTCGCTGCTCTGGGCAAGGGAGTCATCGCGGGTGCCGCGTTGGACGTCTTCGAGTTCGAGCCGAAGGTCAGCGACGAGCTGCTCGCGCTCGACCAGGTCGTGCTCACGCCGCACATGGGCAGCGGCACACGCAGCACGCGCGAGGCGATGGGGATGCTCGCGGTCGAGGCTCTTCGCAGCGTGCTGATCCGCAAGACGCGACCGCCGAACGCCGTCGTTTGACGGCATGATGTGGAGGTGACGCGTGCATTTGCCGTCGTCTCGATCGTTGCTGCTCTGGCGCTCCCGTCTGCGCAGGCTGCTGAGCCGCCGCTCGCCGATCAGCTGCGGCGCGGCGGAGTCATCCTCGTCATCCGGCACGCCGCGACGGATCAGTCGAAGCCCGACCAGAATCCGGTCGATCTGAACGACTGCAGCACGCAACGCAACCTCTCCGCAGAGGGCCGCCGGGACGCGCGGCTCATCGGACAAAACGCTCGACGACTGAAGCTTCGGCTCGGAGCCGTCCTCTCGAGCCGGTTCTGCCGCACCCGCGAAACGGCACGGCTCGCGTTCGGACGCGCGACCATCAGCCCCCCGCTTCTGAACACGATCACCTCCGAGCATGACGCGGCCTGGCGACGCCAGATCCGTGCCGCGCGCGTGCTGTTCGGGACGAAGCCTGCCCCCGGCCGAGTCACCGTGCTCGTCACGCACGGCGTCGTCGTCGGGGACGTGACCGGACACTCACTCGAGGAGGGCGAGACGCTGGTCTTCCGGCCGCTCGGAAACAGCAAGTTCAAGCTCGTCGGCCGCATCCTGCCGCGGGCGTGGTCAGCCCTGCGGGGCCCCGCGCCTTAACGCGTCCGGATCACGACGAGCTTGTCGACGCCCGATTCCGCACCCCACACCTCGCCGCGGCGACCGAGGATCTGCCTGACGTTCGCGGGCGAGCTCCGGAGCACGATCCGCGTGAACTTCTCCGTCTTGGGGTCGAAGCGGACCATGGCGTTCGCGCCGAAGTCGCTCAACCAGACCGTGTCCGTCTCGTCCACGTAGACGGCGTACGGCATCGGCGACGCGCCGGGCAGGCGCCATTCGCGCCAGCGCCCGGTGGAAGGGGTATAGAGGCCGACCTTGCCGGCATTCCATTCGCTCACCCAGATCCGGCCCTTCGAATCCGACCACGCGCGCCGCGCGCCCTGGTCGCGGGTCGGCGGCTGCAGCACGCGGACGGTGGAACGCGCGACGTCCACGCGGCCGAGGTAGCTGCCCGCCAGGGACGCGAAGTAGACGACACCCGACGGCGTCGTCGTGATCCCGTACGGGCCGGCTCCTCGCGGCGCCGCGAAGACCTTCATCTTGCCGCTACGCGGGTCTAGGCGTCCGTAGATCCCGTTCTGCCCGGTGAACCAGAGGACGCCGCGGCGGTCGAAGGAGGCCGTGTTCAGGTTGGCGTCCCCTGACGACGCAGGCAGCGGGAAGGTGCGGACGCGCCGTGTCTTCGGGTCGACCCGGACGATCGCGTTGAGCCCGCCGTCGGTGATCCACGGCGCTCCGTCGGGGCCGACGATCACCCCGTGCGGCGCCGAGCCGTCTCCGAGAGCGATGTGCCGCGTCTTCCCGGTCTTCGGGTTGAGCCAGCCGAGCTCGCCCGATCCCTGCGCCGTGTACCAGACGCCTCCGTCGCGTGCCGGAGCGACATCGTGAGGCCGGCTTCCCGCCGGAACGGGATACTCGCGGACGCTGAGCGCTGCCGAAGAGCTCGTCTCGCCCGCAGCGCTACCCGCGATGGCCGCGACCACCGCGACAGCAACCGGGATGGCCAGCCACCCTCGCATGGACCCAGTATGCCGCTGCCGGGCGGACCATGGTCTCGATGTGTAGAGTCGGCGCCCCGATGCCCGCAACCGCCCGCATAGCTCTCAGCCGCGAGGCGCGCGCGGTCGGCCGGGTGGCCGGGAAGACACCGCCGTCCGAGACCGCCCGACTCTGGGCGGACGTTCTCGGCAAGGTGCCACTCTTTGCCGGCGTGCCGGCACGTCAGGTGCGGAAGATCGCGAGTCTGGGCACCGTGGCCAGGTTCGACGCCAAGGAGCCGATCGTCAGCGCGGGCGACCCGGGAGAGGGGTTCTACGTCATTCTCAGCGGCCGTGCCAAGGTCCGGCGAGGAAGCGGACGCGCTGTGGCGGAGATCGGTCCGGGTGCCTACTTCGGCGAGATGGCGCTTCTCGACGGTGCGCCGCGGTCCGCGACCATCGTCGCCGAGACGGAGACCGCATGCTTGATGCTGACCCGCAGGCGATTTGCCAAGGTCCTCCGGGGCGAGCCCAGCGTGGCCCTCGCACTCCTTGGGACGCTTGCCGCCCGTGTTCGCGAGCTGGAGGCTTCCCCGGCGGACTAGCTGCTAGCCAGGCAGGAGGCCGCGCACACGCTCGAGCGTCTCGAGGAGGAGCCACGGCGGCACGCTCTCGACCGCTCTCGCGATCAGCGAGGCGATGAAGCCCGAGAGACTGCCGGCCGCTTCCGCCTCGTCGACGGCGCGCTCGACTCCGTCATGGACTGCCTGCTCCGCCTGAGCGCGGCTGATGTGATGCTCCGCCGCGAAGGCGTCGAGTGACTTCTCGTCTCGCAGGGCGAGCACCAGCTCCTCCCGCGACGTCCCGAGCTCGCACGCCGCCCCGTCGAGCGCCGAGAGCGCGACCTGCTCCAGCACAGCCTGGAGGTCGCCCGGGCTTTCGCCATTCGCGTTTCTGGCACGGATCGGCGACCGGGGTCGGCTCGTACGACCCGCCGCCGAGCGCGACGTACGGAACGACGACCGCCGCCACCGCCGCGAGTGCGACCAGGATGGGCGTTCCCCGAGTCACAGCTGCTCGCCTCGTGAGAGTCCAACCGGGACGAGCGCAACGAGCGCCAGGAGGGCCGCCAGCAGGAAGGGCGTCGAAAAAGCATCCGTGACCGCACGGTCGAGCTGATCCTGCATGGCCGAGAGCAACGCGCGATAGTCATCGTCGTCCGGCCGGTCCTCGAACGCCGCCGAAACGTCCGGCAGCTCTCCCCTCTCCTCGGCCTCGTCCGCCTCGACGAGCACGTCCTGGGCAACGCGCAGCTTGTCGAGCGCGGGAATCCGGCTGTCGAGCACTTTGGCGGTGCCCGCCCGGACGGCTTCGTCTCGGCTTTCTTCAAGCGCGGAGGTGAGCACCGGTGCGAGCAGGAGCAGCCCGAGCACAACGCCGGCATGCCGTGCGGCGAGCGTCCAGCCGCCGTGGACGACCTGCTCGGCACGGCCGGCGACGGCTCGCTCGGTGAGGGCGGCGAGGGCGAGGCCGATTCCCGCTCCCACGAGGATCTGGGGAGCGATCGTCCAGATCCAGCCGGCCCGTGGCAGGAGCGCGAGCGCCAGGAGGCCACCCGCCACGAGGACGACGCCGCTGGCCATCCGAGTGCCGGCGCCGACCGAGCTCGACGGAATGCGCGCCGCCGCAATCGCGGCCAGTGGCAGCACCGTGACCACGAGGCCGGCAGTCGCGGGAGACATGCCCCAGCCGGATACGAGCAGCAGCACGAGGAGGAAGAGCGCAGCGACGAGACCGCCGGAGAGGAAGAGCAGCGCGGCGTTTGCACTCAGATGTGGCCGTCCGGCGGACGCGCGTGGACGGCCCTCGTCGGTGCCTCTGAGAGTCGCGAGCGTTGCCAGCGGCACGAGAGCGAGCGGCACCTGCACGAGGAAGATCGACCTCCAGCCGAGCAGCTCGGTCAGGATGCCGCCCGCCCCGGGCCCGAACGCCGCCCCGAGGATGCCCGCTGCCACCCAGAGGCGCGCCGCGCGCGCACTGCTGCCCGTCGTCTCGGCAAGGAGATCGAGCGCGCCGACGACGACGAACGCCGCTCCGACCGCCTGGACGCAGCGTGCGGCGACGAGGAGCTCGAACGATCCCGCGAGCCCGCAGGCCAGCGACGACGCCGCGAAGACCACCGCGCCGGCGACGAAGGCTTCACGTGCCCGGCGCCGGGCGAGCAGCGCAGCGGGCACCGCGACGAGGGCGAGCACGAGGTTGAAGGACGTGAGCACCCAGGCAACCGTCGTGATCCCCACGTCGAAGCGTCCGAGAATCTCGGGCAGCGCGAGCGTGACGATCGACGAGTCCGCGAGCGCGAGCCCGACGGCTAGACCGAGGAGCCCCGAGCGCATGCAACCGAGTCTATGGTCCGGAGATGCGGATCTGCTCACTCTTGCCGAGCGCGACGGAGATCATCGCGCGAGCTCGGACTGATCGACTCGCTGGTCGGCGTCTCCGAGGAGTGCCGCTGGCCGCCCGAAGTCGTCGGGAAACCCGTCGTGACCGCCGCGAGGATCGACCCGTCGGCGCTCACGAGTCTCGAGATCGACCGGGCCGTGCGCGACTCGATCGGAGACGGTGAGTCGCTCTACACGGTCGACGCCGATCTGATCGACGCGCTCGCCCCCGACCTGATCGTGACGCAGGACCTGTGTGCCGTCTGCGCCGTCTCGAGCAGCCAGCTGGCGACCGCCTGTCCGGTGGCAGCCGACGTGCTCTCGCTCGATCCGCGAACGCTCACCGGCGTCGCCGAGTCGGTGCTCACGCTCGCAACTGCACTCGGCGTTGTCGAGCGCGGCGATCGGCTCGTGTCGGAGATGTGGGAGACGATCGAGGCGGCTGCCGACTCGGTGCGGGGGTTGCCACGGCGGCGCGTATTCTTCGCCGAGTGGATCGAGCCGCCGTTCTGCGCCGGGCACTGGCTGCCCGAGATGATCGAGCTGGCCGGCGGTAGCGACATCCTCGGCACTGCGGGCCAGCCCTCGCACCCGACGACGTGGGACACGGTGCTCGCCCACGAGCCCGAGCTCGTCGTGATCGCGCCATGCGGGTTCGACGCCGACACGGCGGCCGAGCGCGCCGCCGAGCTTCGGCTGCCCTGCCCCGCGGTCGCGGTGGACGGGGACAGCTACTACTCCCGCCCGGCGCCGCGACTCGCCGACGGCGTCCGCCAGCTCGCCCACCTCTTCCATCCGGAGACGGCGCCGGATCCGGGCCTGCCGGCGATCGCCCTGACGAGGGGACGCGCCACGACAGCAGCGCGTCCCCTCGATTCGTTCTCTCGCTAGTCGGCCGGCAGAGGCTCGCCTGGGCTGTCGAGCCGCTGGTCGAGGCAGGAGACCTTTCCGAGGACGGCAGTCCCCGGGCTTGCTTCACCCGCGGTGTTCGGCGAATTGTCCCGCCGGTTTCCGTCCGAGCTCGTCGCGCAGAGCCGTCGTCCGGCGAGGACCGGGCTGGTCGGGAACTCGAGCGGACCTGCGTTCCGCAGGCTGCCGGCACCAACCGGATTTCGGAAGAACTCGGAGACGTCGCCCCGACGATCGACGACGACGATCGAGTTCCGCTCGTTCGGAGCGACCCAGATGTTGCCGGCACGGTCGAGCGCAATCCCGTCGGCACCGTCGAGAGCCGGATGCTGCGCGAAGAGCGCGTCGAGGCAGAGCGTGTCGGCCGAGTACGTCGTGTCGCAGCCCATCGGCGTGCGGACGCTTCCTCGCCTGCTCAACTCGACCCGCCACAGCGCGCCGCGGGCCGTGTCGGCGACGAAGAGGTCACCGTCCCGGCCGAACGCCAACCCGTTCGCCACGATCCCTTGCGGCGTCGCGGCAGCCGGCGGTTGCAGAGACTGGTTCTGACGCCCGATGCCAACCGAGTTGGCCATCGTCGGGACGCGGAAGAGCACCGTTGCCGCACCGCCGCTCGGGCCGACGCGGAAGACGCGACCCTGGGCGGTGCCTCCGTCGGAGACGTACAGGTTGCCGTCCTCGTCGAAGGCGACGCCGTTTGCTCCGGGCGTCCCCGTCGCGAAGCCGGTCGCCACGGGCGGGTTCGCCGGATCGGCGTCGCTGGGCGTGACCACTCCGATCTCGTCGCCGGCCGCGCCGAAGCCGGTGAGGTAGAGGCGGCGGTCAGGGCCGAACGCGATTCCGAGCGGATTGCAGGGCGGGTTCATCCTCGCGACGACGACGCCGGCCTGGTTCGGGCCACCGTCGGCATCGAGCCGCACGATCGAGCACCCGGCGGCCCCTCCCCGCTGCGGCACGTACAGGTTGCCCTTGCGATCGACGGTGAGCCCCTCGATCGAGATCGGGCTGGCGAATACCGTCGTCCAGGTCGCAGGCTCCGGCGAGCCGGGCTTCCCGTGACCCAGGGCCGTCCCGACGACGAAGCTGGCTGCGGCCGCCGCCAAGACGGCCGGCAGCACGACTCTTCGGATCTTCCTCATCTCTTCCCCCTTCGATCAGTGAGTGAGCACGATCAGGTCCACATACGAGCCACCGTCATGGACCGGTTCTAGGACGCGACGTACGTGCCGAACCAGGCCACCACCCGGCGGTAGGCAGCGGCGGCCGCTGCCGGATCGTGCCGGGACGAGGTCGGGTTGAAGAACGCGTGGTCGACGCCCGGGTAGGTGACGATCTGGTGGCGAAGACGTGCCTTGCGCAGCGCGGCACGCGCCGCCGGGCGGCTGGCGTTGACCCTGGAGTCGAGCTCCGCGTAGATCCCGAGCACGGCAGCCTTGGCGCCGGCGAGGTTTCCGCCGTCGGGGAACGGGCCGTAAAAAGGAGCGGCCGCGGCCAGGCGTGCCTCCTTCGAGGTGAGCAGGAGCCACGTCATCCCGCCGCCGAAGCAGAACCCGGTGGCCGCGACCTTCTTCCCAGGGAGCCGACGACGAATCTCCGTCACCCCCGCCTTCATGTCTGCCACGAATCGTGACGGAGGAGCCGCTCCGAGCGCAGCCATCGCTTCGAACTCGTCCTCGAACGACCCGGTCCCGCCTTCCTCCGAGAGCAGGTCGATCGCCAACGCCGAATAGCCGCTCGCTGCGAAGCGGCCCGCAATCGAGCGGATCGAGTCGTTGAGCCCTCGGTTCTCGTGGATCACGAGCACGCCGCCGCGGGGCCGAACGGCCGTTGCCCACGCACCCATCAGCTTTCGCCCGCCTGGCCCGCGAAACACGATCTCGCGAGTCGGCCGCGCCGCCGTCTCGCCGGCCGGCGCGGTCGCCGGGCCCGGCCCCGGACGGGGCACGCATCCTCGCCTTGGCCTCGTCGGCCACGATCCCGGCGAGCAACGACGCCGCCGCGGCAGTGCTCAACCCGAGCAGCCCGAGCCGGCGCAACGCCTCGCGGCGGGAAACGAGCCCGTCCGCGTGATCCTCCGCGATCTCCTCGGCCAGATAGCGCTGTAGCTCCGTCACGTCTCCACCTCCCTCTTTCCACGGAGGTACGGAGAACTAACGCAACCGGATTCGCGGAGGACTGGGACGAGTTCGAGTGGACGTGCATCGCGAGCCCCCTCCTCGACGGGCTTGGAAAGATGACCAGTTCCGCACGGACTACCTGGCGGGCTCGTCGGGCTGTCGCTGCGCTTCTTCGATCCAGCGACCCGCCTCTGGTCGATCTACTGGACCGATACACGGCGGAGCGGACCGCTCGAGCCGCCGGTCGTGGCTCGTTCTCGGACGGCGTCGGCGTCTTCGAGTGCGACGACACCTTCGACGGCCGGCCGATCATCGTTCGCTACGTGCTGGCCGATGCGACCGCCGAGTCGGCACGGTGGGAGCAGTCGTTCTCGGAGGACGGCGGAGAGACCTGGGAGACGAACTGGACATCGAAGCCCGCAGCCGCCGTGCTGGGCCGCCCGTTTGCTGGAGCTACCGCTGGAAAGCGGTGCCGCGCGTCGCCCTCATCGCGGTTGCTTTCGTGGCGCTTTCGACGCCGGCGAACGCGCGCGCAGCTCCGGTCTTCGTGTTCGACCGGCCGCGCCGTGCCGAACGACCGGGTGACGGTGCGGACGGCGGGGATGCGACTGAAGCCGCTGCATCCGTTTCGGATCTACCTCGTTCGAGGCGATGTAGCAGCCGAGGTGCGCTCTCGGCTCGACCCGCGCGTGAACTTCGTCGGCTCGCTCGCGCCGGCCCGGAGCGGCCGCGGGCTGATGACGTTCAGCGTTCCGCCACTCGACGCCGCCGAGTACACGCTCGCCTACTCGTACAGACGAACCTTCAAGGTGCAGCAACCCGCACAGCTCATCCAGCGCTACCGTCCGCGGGCGCTGCTGCGCGTCCACACGACGCAGTCGTGCCCCGTGACGCTCCCCAACGCGAACACGCCGCCAGGCCAGCCGCGCGGCATCGCATGGCACGGGAACGGCCTCCTCTGGGCAGGGCTCCGGCCCAACGGGATCTACACGGTGCCTCAACGGGTCGACGCGGACGGATCGATCGGCAACAAGCTGCTCTGGGCCACCACCCCAGCCTGGAGTCGTCCGACGCTCTCTGGCGAGCGACTCGACGCGCCTGCGCCACCGCTACGCGTTCTCAGAATGAACCAGGGCTCATTCGCCGGCGCCGAAAAACCGTCGTACATGAGCCCCGTCAGCTTCCCGACGGCCGGCTGCTGGCGACTTACCGCGCGCGTGGCCGACGTCAGTCTCACGTACGTCGTCCAGGTCGTCGTCGGCGCCGTGGGAGCGCCACCTACGCCCTAGGGAAGCGCCCGCAGCCGCGAATCGTTGCAACACTCGACGAATGAAGATCGAGGTTCTCTACTGGGACGGCTGCCCGTCGCATCCGGAGGCGCTGGAGCTCCTGCACACCGTGCTGGCCGAGCGAGGCGTCGAGGCGACCGTCGAGCTGCGTGAGGTGCGGACCGACACCGAGGCGGAGGCGCTCCGGTTTCCCGGCTCGCCGACGATCCGCGTCGAAGGCCGAGACGTGGACGCGTCCGGTGCCGACGGCCGACCCGCACTGACCTGCCGGATCTACCATCTCGCAGACGGGCGTTCGTCCCCGATTCCGAGCCGCGAACAACTCGAGGAGGCACTCACATGAGCATCGCCATTTCCGAGACGGCGCCGTCGTTCAGCCTGCCCGGCGTCGACGGCCGCAGCCACTCGCTCGACGACTACGGCGACGCGCGGCGCTCGTGCTCGTTCAGTCCTGCAACCACTGCCCCTACGTCCAGGCCTGGGAAGGCCGGCTGATCGCAATCCAGCGGACTACGCCGAGCGCGGCGTTCGCATCGTCGCGATCTCGTCCAACGACGTCTCGAGCCATCCCGAAGACTCCTTCGAGCAGATGCAGGTGCGAGCGCGGGAGCAGGGGTTCAACTTCGACTACCTGTACGACGAGAGCCAGAGCATCGCCCGCGCGCTCGGGTCCCGAGCGGACGCCCGAGGTGTTCGTCTTCGACGGCGATCGCAAGCTCGTCTACCACGGGGCGATCGACGACAGCAGGAACGAGACGGCGGTCACCGCCCACTATCTGCGCGACGCGCTCGACGCCGTGCTCGCCGGTACGGCGCCGGCCGTTGCCGACACGCTGCCGGTCGGGTGCACCGTCAAGTGGCGCTGATCTGATTCCTGAAGATAGCGGCGTGCATGACATCCCTCGCATGGAGCTCTGGTCGCCACCCGCGTGCAGTCGTGCTCGTCGAAGGGGTCAGCGACCAGCGCGCGCTCGAGGCGCTCGCCGAGCGCCGCGGCCGCAATCTCGACGCCGAGGGCGTTTCCGTCGTGCCGATCGGCGGCGCGCAGTCCATCGGAAGGTTCCTGAAGCGGTTCGGCCCTGCAGGGGCTCGACGTCAGGCTCGCCGGCCTCTGCGATGCCGGCGAGGAGCGCGACTTCCAGCGCGGGCTCGAGCGGGCCGGCCTCGGCTCCGACCTCACGCGCGCCGAGATGGAACGGCTGGGCTTCTACGTGTGCGTCGCCGATCTGGAGGACGAGCTGATCCGCGCTCACGGCGCCGCCTCCGTGGAGCAGGTCGTCGACGCTCAGGGCGACCTCGGACCGTTCCGCACCCTCCAGAAGCAGCCGGAGTGGCGAGGACGGCCCCCGAGGAGCAGCTTCGGCGCTTCATGGGCAGCGGCGGCGACGGAAGATCCGATACGCGCGCTTGCTCGTCGAGGCGCTCGATCTCAGCCAGATGCCTCGGCCGCTCGACCGGGTACTTGCCCACGTCTGAGCTCAGCGTCGTTCGGCGCGTGCAGGTGCGGCTCCGCTCGCCTCGCTCGCTGCGCTGGATCGCGCCGGCGCTCTACGTCGCCGCGCTGAGCGCGTACATGTGGCGAGAGGGCGTACCGGTGGGACGCGAGCGGCTGTTCCTCTGGATCGTGCTCGGCCTGCTCGCGCTCTCGACCGCAAATCTCGGTGGCTGGTTCCGCGGCGTGGTCTTCGAGTGGCTGCCGCTCGCGCTCGTGCTTGCGGTCTACGACCTGCTGCGCGGGCGCGCCGACGGCCTGCTCTTCTCGACCTGGTACCGGCCGCAGCTCGAGGCGGACTCCTTTCTCTTCGGTGGCACCGACCCCACGGTCTGGCTGCAGGATCAGCTCTGGCACGGGTCGTCGCACCTGCGCTGGTACGACTACGCGGCCTGGGCCGTCTACGTGAGCTACTTCGTGGCGACGTACGTGCTCGCCGGCTTCCTCTGGTTCTTCGCGCGAGCGCGCTTTCGGCGGTACATCGGCTGTGTCGCGCTCCTCGCGGGGATGGCGTTCGCCACATTCGCGCTCTTCCCCGCCGCGCCTCCGTGGCTCGCGAGCCAGGAAGGCGAGCTCGGGCCGACGACCCGCCTGATCGGCCCGATCTCCGGCCACATCCCGTTCGTCTCCTTCTCGTTCGAGGGGCTGTACGAGCGCGGCTGCGGAGTACTCGAATCCCGTGGCGGCGGTGCCGTCGCTGCACGCGGCGTACACCCTGCTGTTCACGCTGTTTCTCTGGCGTGCTGCGCGCTGGGCCCGGCCGCTCCTGGCGCTCTACCCGCTGGCGATGGCGTTCGCGCTCGTCTACGCCGCCGAGCACTACGTCGTCGACATCCTCCTCGGCTGGGCGTACACGCTGGTGGCGATCTGGGTCGTCGACCGCGTCGCGTCCTACGCGAGCAGCAGAGCGAGTCCAGCCTAGGGGCTGACCTGCGCGGCGAGCTGCGCTGCGTACGCCTTCGTTCCGCCCCCTGGAGTAGGAACGCGACGTCGTCCTTCCGCCACATCAGCGCGCCGTCGGCGACGTCGAAGAGCTCGCGGTGCGTTGCCCCGTCGGCCCCGATGACGGAGATCGTCCCGCGGGCGGCACCCGCGATCCAGAGCGCACGCAGACCCCCGACCGTGACGTCTTCTGCCGTGCTGCCGGCCGGGACGATCGTGAGGCGCGGATGGACGCCGGCGACCGGCCATTGCGTCAGGAGGACGCGCTTGCCGTCGTAGGCAGTCGTGACCGTGCCGCCCACGATGTCATCTCGGACGTAGATCGCATCGGGTGTGCCGAACGTAGGAATCGTCCGGACGAGAAACGGGACGGCCGCCTGAGCCGTGTCCTGCGAAACCTGCCGGCCGAGGTGTGGCGGCGCGACGTCTGGGGCCACGCCCTCGAGCGCCGGGACACGGTCGACGTCGAACAGGTCGCCGAGCGCCGACACCGCCGCCGGAGCGACGGTGATGCCCGTCAGCGCCGCAACTGCCGCCAGCGCGATCAGCAGCCGCCGAGCGCCGCGAGTGCGGACGCCGGCCAGGACGGCAGGGTCGAACGCAGGCGCGTCGGCGTCGAGCTCGCGTGCAACCGACTGGAGGCGGAGCTCGAGCTCGTGCTCACACATCGGCTTCCTCCAGCAACGCCTGCAGGCGGCGGCGCGCGCGCACGAGCCGCACGCGCTACGTCCCGGTCGACACGTCTGCGAGCGCAGCGGCTTGGTCGTCGGGCAGCTCCGCGAAGTAGCGGAGCACGACGACCAGACGGTCTGCGTCCGAGAGTTGCGCGAGCGCACGCAAGACCGTCGCCACCTCCTCCCGCGCGACGACCGCTTCGTCCGCTCCCGCGGCCGGTGTCCGGTGCTGCGTGGCTGCGCGGGCGCCGAGCCCCTCGTGCCGCCTCTCGGCGCGGCGGACGTTGTGGGCCTCGTTGATGACGATCCGGAGCAGCCACGGCCTGAAGGCGGCGCCGGCGCGGAAGCTGCGCAGCGAGCGGTACGCCTTCACGTGGGCGTTCTGAACCGCCTCCTGCGCGTCGACGTTCCAGCCGGTGATGGCGGCCGCCACACGGTGGGCGATGCGCTCGTGCGGCCGGACGAGCGTGGCGTACGCCTCGTGGTCGCCCGCAGCCGCCCGCGCAGCGAGGGCCGCGTCGCCGTCGCGCGCGCTGCGCGGCAGCGGGAGCTCCACGGGAAAGTCCGACGCCATCTTCCTCTCCTACACGCCGAGTGAGCCGAAATGGACAGTCTGTAACACCGCGACGGGCTCACGGCGTATCTCGCACGTGCGCCTCGTATCGACGCTCGCTCTCGCCGTGCCGTCCTCGTAGCGGCGCCGCCGCCCTCGGACCGGAGCTCCAGCCGACCGCAGACCGCCTCGTCGCGAGCAGCGACATCCCCGGCGTCATTGCTTTCCTCGAGCAGGACGGCCGCCGGACGATCGTCGCCGCAGGTCAGGCGGACGTCGCCCGTGCCACGAAGGTGCGGCCGAACGACCGCTCCTCGGTCGGGAGCGTGACGAAGAGCTTCGTGGCGACGGTGGTCCCTGCAGCTTGTGGCCGAGCGCAGGCTGAACCTCGATGCGACGGTCGAGCGACTTCTACCCGCCCGTCTCCGCGAGGGCAGGCGGGATCCGCCTGCGGAACCTGCTCAACCACACGAGCGGGATTCCGGACTACATGCGGCTCGAGCCGTGGGGCAGCGCCGTCGCGCGCAATCCGCGGGTGGTGATCCCGGCGCGACGGCTCGTGTCATCGGCCGCCGATCTCCCGCTCGACTTCGCGCCGGGCAGCCAGGCCTCGTACTCGAACACGAACTACCTCGTGCTGGCCGAGATCGTCGAGCGCGTCACCAAACGCTCGCTCGGCCGTCTGCTGCGAGAACGGATCTTCGAGCCGCTCGACCTGAGAGCGACGGCCTACGAAAGTGGGCACCGTGCGCTCGGGCGCGACGACGTCCACGGTTACGACGTCTCAGGAACCCGGCCCCTTGACGTTTCGTTGCACGGACTGGGCGGCCCGTGGGCCGACGGGGCAATCGTGTCGACGCCCGCGATCGGCGGTGTTCATCGGCGTATTGCTGCGCGGTGACATCGTTCCTCGACGGCTCGTATCCCACATGAGGATCATCGTGCCGGGGTCGCACGGCCAGGGAATGGGGCTCTCCAAGCTCGGGTCGCCGTGCGGCCGCTGGTTCTACGGACACACGGGCGGCACGCCCGGCTACGTCACGTTCGCTGCGGGCTCGAGCGACGGCCGCCGCATCGTCGTCGTCTCCGTCAACGGCGTCGGCACGAACGCGATCCGGTCGATGGGGCTCTACCTCGACGACCTTCTCTGCCGGCGCTAGAGGGCCCGCGCGACTCGCCGACAAGACGCAGGGAGCCGCGATAGCAGTGCTATCGAGCGACTGGTTGCCTACGCCGCCCGCCACACCACCCCCCCCACCGGCGCTCGAAAGCCAGCCGTAAGCCGAGCGCGGTCAGCACCGTCCCGGTCACCGCGTTCAGCACGCGCCTGACGAAGGAGCGCCTCAAGAGCGCGCCGACCTTGGCGACGAGTAGTGCGTAGGACGTCAGCCAGACGAGCCCCATACCGATGAAGACCGCCGCGAGGAGCAGCGTCTGCGCGACGGCGGGGCCACCGGGATCGACGAACTGCGGGATCAGCGTCGTGAAGACGAGTGCGATCTTCGGGTTCAGGAGGTTCGAGAGCAGACCCTGCCGGAACGGGGACGTCCTGCGCCGCGCCGGGTGCTCCGCGGAGGCATCGGCCGTGCCGCGCCAGGCCTCATGGAGCGCGTGCAGGCCAAGCCAGACGAGGTAGGCCGCTCCGGCGAGCTTGAGCAGCGTGAAGGCCGGCGCCGACGCGTGCAGGAGGGCGGCAATCCCGAGCGCCGCGGCGACGGCCCACACGAGCAAGCCGGCGTTGATTCCCAGCGCCGTCTCAACCGCCGCGCGCCGTCCGCGGGCAAGGCCGTTCTGGAGAACGAGAGCCATGTCCGGCCCCGGCAGGACGACGATGACAGCGACGACGCCGATGAACGCGACCAGGTCTCCCACTAGGCCTTCGTCTCCGCCAGACGAATCTGAGTGATCATGTCCTGCCCGGAGTAGAAGAACGCCGACGAGGTGTCCGCCCTCGCCCAGTTCGTCTTCGAGGGCAGCAACACTGAACAGCCCGTTGGGCGTGACGGCGACGAACTGCGTCAATCCCTCGCCTGGGAGCGGCGGCTGGTCAACCGGCGACAGATGCGGAAGGAGATCGGTTGAGGTTCCTAGCCAGCGCTCTGTGGCGGCCGCGACGTCGGGGTGACTCCCCGCGCCGATGATGCGCCGCCGTTGCTGAAGTAGAGGCTCGTGCTCCCGTCGATGACCCCGACAAGCGTCGCGACCCCTTCCGGATATCCGGTCTCCATGAGCAGCGCAGAGCACCGGAGTCTCTGAGGTCAGGCCGAGCTGGTCGGGCCTGAGAGCCAAAACCTGCTGTCGGAGACCGACGTACGCTTCCGCTTCAGGGGTGCGCTTTGCGTCGCCACGCTTGCGGCCGAACCTCACGCAGCAGAGACTATCGCCGCTCGTCGGCTGAACCTCGCGCTCGGAGAACCCGCGCACCGCTTTGGTACGTTCCGCGGCGATGGCTACGCGAGAGGCCGCCTGTCATTGCGGACAACTTCGTCTGGAAGTGACGGGCGATCCGTTCGTCGTCTCGATCTGCCACTGCCTGGCCTGCAAGCGTCGGACCGGGAGTGCTTTCGGGATGCAGGCCGCGTTCACACCCGATCAGGTGAACGTCGTCGGTCGCTTCAGCGACTATCTGCGAGTCTCGGACGAAGTGGACCGAAAGGAGCACATCTTCCACTTCTGCCCTGACTGCGGCTCCCAGGTCTTCTACACCGAACCGGTCGAGCCGGACCTGATCGTCGTCTCGGTCGGCGCATTCGCCGACCCGTCCTTCCCGCCGCCGACCGAGTCCGGGTACGACTCGCGACGGCATCCGTGGCTGGCCGTGCCTGACACGATCGAGCGCCGCGACGGACAGTAATCTCGGCTAGAAGTCGATGCGCATCACGACGCGGCGGATGGTCGGCCGACCGACCTCCGCGAACCCGGCGGCGGCGAAGATGCTGCGGCTGCCGACGTGGAGCTCGCTCAACAGGGTGACCTTCTCCCTGGGCTGCGTGACCATCGGGTAGCCCTCGAGCGCCCGGGCACCGCGTTCCCGCGCGAAATCGACGGCGGCGCGCGCAAGCGCACGGCTGACGCCGCGGCGCCGAAAGCCCGTGCGGGTGACGAAACAGGTCACGGCCCAGACGCTGTCGTCGGTCTTGTCCTCCGTTCGACCCTCCCAGGGAACGCGGGTCTTCAGCAGCAGGCGCGGGTAGGCGGTGCGCGGCTCGACCGCGCACCAGCCGACGGGCTCGCCGTCGAGGTACGCGACAAGGCCGCTCGTCTCCCCCGCCTTGCGGTGACCACAGTCGGTCTGCGTGCGGAACCGGAAGGCAAGCTCCTCGGCGCCAACCGATGCCCACGACTCCCTGTGCTGCATCTTGTACCGCTGGCACTGGCATCTGGACGGATCGCCACGCGTGCCGAGAACGGCCTGGAGATCCGCCCAGCTCGCCTCGTTGGCGGGGACGATCGTGAGCTCGGGCGTCGCTGCGTCGGTCATCTGGACATCCGCCACTGCCGCCCGATCTGTCGCATCATCTGCGGGTACACGATCAGGTGCCGGAACGGCCTGATCGCGGCCATGTACGCGGCCCCGAGCCGTCCGTTCGGCTTCGCGTAGACCGCCATCTGCCCGCGGTAGCCGCCCTTCTCGTCCGGCACCCAGCCGATGTGCATGACCCCGTGCATCGTCCGGTTGGCGATCTCCGCCGCCCACTCGTCGTCGAGCAAGTACAGCGAGGTGAAGGGGAGCGCGTTGAAGTCCGGCCCCGGCGGGGCGTCGCGCAGATCAACCGGCAACCGATCGCGGAGCGTCGGCACCCGTGACCCGAGGCCGGTGTCAGGGTCGTCCCAACCGAGCAGCTCCCCGACCTTCCACCGGATCGCGAAGAGTGTGCGGGCGGCGCGGGAGGAGCTGTGCGACGGGTCGCCCGAGACGATCCCCTGCACCAGTCGAGGGAAGTCGTCCGGGCCGCCCGGCGTCGGCAGCGCCCACACGTCCTCGAGCCGGAAGTCGCGGGTGAGCTCGTGGATCCGCCAGGGCCGAGACGTGTGGGCGGTGTTCGGGAGTCTCATTCGTGGAAATCGATCAATGGCTTCGACATGTCCATCCAGATTGGATCACGCCATCGCCTCCTCAACGCGGTCCAAGCCACGGACCCGCCGGACGGGATGTTCTGAGCTACGGTGATCCGACGCCCGAAGACTTCTCGCGCGAGTGACCACTCGAGAAGACGCGTACTGCGCACCGGCCGGTGCCCAGTGAGCCGCTCGAGAGGAGTCACGATGGAACGTCCGACCACACACATCGACGGTGCACCGTGAGGGTCTGCATCGTCGGAGCCTCCGGGAAGCTCGGGCAGTACATGGTGCAGCACGCGCTCGATCGCGGCGACGAGGTGGTCGGCGTCTGCCGGCGAGCGCAGCGTGGCGAAGCTCGATCGCGTTCGAGGGGCGCATCACCGTCGTTCCGGGAGCGACGGACGACCGCGAGGTGATCGAGCGCGCGGTCGCCGGGTGCGACGGCGTGCTCGTCGTGCTGGTCCCGCGCGGTGTCCACGGCTACGCGACGGGCACGGCCCAGGCGGTGCTCGACTACGCGCCCCCGGGAGCGCGCCTCGTCTTCTCCTGCGGCTGGCACATCACGCGTCGACGGCCAGGACGTGTACTCGTGGAAGCTCAAGGCGCTCGTGAACATCGCCGGTCCGCTCGCGAAGCTGGCTCGCTTCGCCGACCTCGACGACCAGGTGGAGGCCTGCCGGCGGGTGTTCGCCAGCGACACGCGCTGGACGGTCGTGCGCGGGAGCGACCTCGAGGAGGGCGAGAGCCAGGGCCTGCCGGTGTGGAGTCGGCACGTGGGCGATCCGATCCTCGAGAGCAACATCACGCGGCGCGTGGACTTCGCGCGGTTCATGGTCGAGGCTCTCGAGAACGACGAGCTCGTCCACGAGGCGCCGGCGATCGTCGGCCGCCAGACGCCCTC
Organism: uncultured Gaiellaceae bacterium; assembly: GCA_963847255.1. GTDB lineage: Bacteria > Actinomycetota > Thermoleophilia > Gaiellales > Gaiellaceae > Gaiellasilicea. The sequence continues at coordinate 51,052 of CAWJYW010000008.1, read as the reverse complement.
GGCGCTCGCGCACGCCGCTCCTGCACTCGCGAGCTAGGCGCGATCGCCATGGAGGCGCCGATCCATGACGTGGTGGTGGTCGGCGGCGGCGCGGCCGGCCTGAACGCGGCGCTCGTGCTCGGCCGAGCCCGGCGCCGGGTCGCGGTGGTCGATGCCGGAGCGCCGCGGAACGCTCCCGCGGCTCACATGCAGGGGTTCCTGTCCCGCGACGGGATGTCGCCGGCCGACCTCCTGGCCGCGGGACGAGCCGAGGTGACCGGCTACGGCGTGGAGCTGGTCGAGGATCAGGTGGTCGGCGATCGAGCCCGGGTTCGTCGTTCGCCTCGCCGGTGGCCGGGTGTTGACAGGCGCGGCGGATCCTGGTCGCGACCGGTGTCCGCGACGAGCTGCCCGAGATCCCCGGCGTCCGCGAGCGGTGGGGCCGCGATCTCCTGCACTGCCCGTACTGCCACGGGTGGGAGGTCCGCGACCAGCCCCTCGGGGTGCTGGGCACCCTGCCCGGCTCGGTGCAGCACGCACAGCTGGTGCGGCAGTGGTCCGACGACGTCGTCTTCTTCGTCCACACCTACGACCTGACCGCAGACGGAACGAGCGCCAGCTCGAGGCACGCGGGGTTCGGATCGTTCGCGGTGAGATCGCACGGCTGGTGGTCGAGGACGACCGGTTGACCGGTGTCGAGCTGATCGACGGTCGGGTGATCGCGCGGACGGCGGTGTTCATCCGGCCGGGCAACGTGCCTCACGCCGATGGCCTGCTGACCGGACTGGGCTGCGAGATCGATGAGGCCGGCTTCGTCACCGTCGATGCCACCGGCCGGACCAGCACCGCCGGTGTCTGGGCGGCCGGCAACGTGGTCGATCCGCGCGCTCAGGTGATCACCGCGGCCGGCGCCGGCTCCGCGGCGGCGATCGCCATCAACGCCGACCTCGTTCAAGAAGATGTCGAACGGAGCGGCGGCAGACCGCGCTCGGTAGTCAGAACGAGCAGCATTTCCGGGAATACGCGGCCCTCCCCGGTGTCCTAGAGAGCAAGGACATCGACGAAGGAGGAAGTCATGAGCGCCAAGAAGCAGAAGCCAGCACCGTCTGACGCGCCCAAGGCCGTGGAGCCGAGCCGCATGGAGTTTCCCAACCTCACAGCGCGTGACCTCGACGCGCCGGAGGTGCAGGCCGTGACGATGCTGGACTACGAAGGGTCGGCCGTCGTGACGACGGAATCGGTCAAACCGCGAAGCGTTCGCGAGGCGCGTCGTGACCCGCGACCCACCATCCTCGCCGTCGTCGCGCTCGCGGTCTCGGCAGCGCCCGTCGCCGCGGCGGGTCCGTCGAACGAAGCCGCCGCCGCGCGGCGCGTGGACCGGCGTCCACGAGTACGGGCACGTCAACAACATCAACCGCGCGGCGCGGTTGGCGACCCGACGCTCCGGCGACGGGCTCAAGCGGCGACAGTCGAAGCAAGGGGCGATCATCTACAACGGCCACGCAGGCTTGGGCGCAAACGCCAGGGCCAACATCGTCACCGACAACAAGGATCCGGACAAACTCCGCGCGGTGCGCACGCGTGCCAATGGCGTGATTGCGAGTGTGAACGTGAAGTACACCTAGGACGGCGCACCGCCGGACAGGTACAACCCCATGCGTGGCGTCGCGGTCGGTCCGCCTCTCGAGCCCGGAACGCGTCCTGTTCCCCGACGAGGGGATCACGAAGCAGGACCTGTTCGAGTACTACCGCGCAATCGCGCCGGTGCTCGTCCCGCACCTGCGCAACCGGCCGTTCACGATGAAGCGCTCGCCCTACGGAGTGGGCGGGGAGGCGTACTTCCAGAAGCAGGCGCCGAAGGGAATGCCCTCCTGGATCCCGACGCGCACCTACCGCACCTACCCGCGCGGCCGCAAGGGCGAGTCGCGGATGGTCGACTTCCCGCTCGTCAACTCGCCGGAGGCGGTGCTCTGGATGGTGCAGATGAACTGCATCGACATGAATGCCTGGTACTCGCGCGTCGACAAGCCGGACCGCCCGGACTTCGTGCTCTTCGACCTCGACCCGCCCGACGGTGGCTTCGCGCTCGCGATCCGCGTCGCTCACCTGATCCGCGAGGAGCTCGAGCGGCTCGAGCTCGAGTCCTACGTCAAGACGAGCGGCGCCGACGGGATTCACGTGCTCGTCCCGATTGCGCGTCGAGCGACCTACGAGCAGACCTACGACGTTCGCGGAGCGCGTGGCGCGCGGGCTCGAGGAGCGGCACCCGGGGCTGGTCACGACCGAATGGCTGAAGCACAAGCGCGAGGGCGTGCTCGTCGACCACCGTCAGAACGCGCGGGGGAAGACGATCGCCTCGGTCTACTCGGTGCGGCCGAAGCCGGGCGCGCCGGTCTCGACGCCGCTTCGCTGGGACGAGCTGACAGAGGACGTGACGCCGCGCCGCTTCGGAATGCGCGAGGCGCTCGAGCGGGTCGAACAGCACGGCGACCTGTTCGAGCCCGTGCTCGCGGGCGGCCAGGCACTCGGACGTGCCCTGAAGAAGTTGCGCTAGTGCGGCCTATGGAGGCGGCGGGAATCGAGCCGTGACTCTTCGGCGCGCCGGCCGACGCTTCTCCGAGCGCCGACCGGCGACTTCACAGCTGTGCGGATCCGACCTCGCGGGATGCCCGCGGTCAGCTGTCCGCGATCTCCTCCTCGAGCTCGGCGAGCTCGAGCGCGCGCACGATGTTGCCGGTTGCCGAGGCGATGCGGGGCGTCCCGACGATCCGGGCGACTGCCGCAAGAACCTCGCGAACCTGCTCGCGGTCGATCTGGAGGTCGCCTGCAGCCGCCAGATTGAAGGCATACGAGACTGGCGCGTGCATCGACGGCGACAGCGCGGCGATGCGCCCGAGCATCAACGTCTCCGCGTCGAGGCTCGACGCCTCGATCGAAGCCGTGGTCATACCTGCGAGCAGGTCGAGGACCGGGGTCTCGGTTGTCCCTGCCGTGCGAGCTCCTTTCGGAAGGTTCGGGACGCGAATTGACGGCCGCGATCCCTCGGAACCGTTCCTTCGAGGCCATACTCGACCCAGCGGAGCAGCTCCCATCATCCAGATCGGACGAAGGACGGATCGCTGCCGTACACGGGCGGCTGGCCAGATGGCCTACCGCTACGCCGGCGAACGGCCGCCGCGCACCGGCAACCGCAGCCGGCGGCGCCGCCCGCTGTCGCCGATCACCGAGACGACGGTCTGCGCGAGGTGCGGGCAGCCGGTCGAGGGGAACGCATCCCGCCGGTGCCGGTGGAGAACGAGGAACAGGTCCCCGGGCGGCGCGTCCCGGTAGAGGCGGCCGAGGCGCAGGCGGTCGATCGCGGCGAGCGTCGGCGTGTAGATCGCGTCGTGCCAGTCCGCCGCGATCTCCGCGTTCTCGAGCACGCGTTCGCGTCCTCGCATCATGTGGTAGCCGTGCACCTGGATGTTCTCCAGCAGCTCGAGGTAGTGCGCGGGCCGGCTGACCGAGACGCGCACGTCGGGGCGCGCCTCGGCAAGCCCGCTGTCCTCGAGGAAGATCCGCTCGAGCTCCCGGAGGACGACCTCGAGCATGTCCGCCCCGGCCGGGAGAGGGACGCGCGCGATGAGCTCGGTCACGTCGGCGTCGATCATCTCTGCGCCTCCGCGCCGCGCGAGGGCGGCGCGGTGGTGACCGTCGATCACGAAGTACGCCTCACCGAGCTTGACCGTGACGATCGGCGGGAAGGCGCCGTCGGCGAACGCGCGCTCGAGCGAGCGCAGCCGGTCGCGGCTGAAGGCGTGAAGCGGGCGGAAGTCGCGGGTGAACGAGCTGGCGCGGCTGTCTGTGCCGACGAGCGCGTCGAGCGGGATCTCGCGGACGCCCAGGTACCGGCGCCCGAACGGCTTCAGTCGCCGCTCGACCTCGTCGAGCTCGAGCAGGCGGTCGCTGCGGCGGGCCCGTCCCTTCATCGCGAGGTCAAGCGTACAACGGGCGCGCGTGTCAGACAGTCGTCGGCCCGTGCGCCGCACTGCCGACGACGAATTGGCGACCGCCGCCCACTGCTCGGGATTCCGATCATCGTCAAGGACAACATCAGCACCACCCGAATGCCGACGACAGCGGGCTCCTGGGCACTCGCCGGCAGCACGCCCGGCGACGCGTTCATCGCGCAGAAGCTGAAGGCCGCCGGCGCGATCATCATCGGCAAGGCCAACCTGTCCGAGTGGGCTAACTTCCGGTCCGGCTCGTCGTCGAGCGGCTGGAGCGGCATCGGTGGCCAGACGACCATGCGCTTCAGCCTCGATCGCAACCCATGCGGCTCGAGCTCGGCTTCCGCGTCGTCGCGGCTGCTGATCTGGCGGTCGCAGCCGTCGGCACTGAGACGGACGGCTCGATCGTCTGCCCATCCGGCGCCAACGGCGTCGTCGGGATCAAGCCGACACTCGGGTTGTGGAGCCGCGCAGGCGTCATCCCGATCAGCGCCGACCAGGACACGGCCGGGCCGATGGCCCGCAACGTGACCGACGCTGCGGTACTCCTCGGCGCAGCGACCGGCGTCGACCCGAACGACGTCGCGACCGCCGATCATACCGCACGCCTTCACCGACTACACGCGCTTCCTCGATGCAAATGCGCTCGAAGGCGCCCGAATCGGCGTCTGGCGCGCCGGCACGTACGACCCGGCGTTCGTGTGCCCGGTCGTCGAGCCGATCCTCGACGACACGATCGCCGCGCTCGGGGCCGAAGGCGCGACCGTGATCGACGGACCGACATCGACCTGTCGGCGACCGACGATGAGTTCCCGGCGCTTCTGGCGAGTTCAAGACCGACATCGCGAGTTACCTCCAGACCTACGTCCACGGCACGAACCCGGTGTCGGGCCAGGCGTACCCGCAAACGCTCGCCGAGCTGATCGCGTTCGATGCGGCCCATCCGAACCTCGAGGGGCCTTAGAACGATGCGGTCTTCGAGCTGCCGAGGCGACGAACGGCCGTGACGCCGACTGCGCCGCCCTCCGGGCGGCGACGACGCCACCCGTCCAGGCTCCTCGAGAACCGCCGTGAGCGCTCGAGATCCGCTCACGTGCGATATCGATGAAGACGATCGCGGTATCGTCGCAGAGTGCGCACAGATACTCCTTCTCGACGAACTCGTCCGAGGTCGTCGACGGCTGCGACATGCACGATGCGCGACGGTCGGACAGTCGTACCTGCGTGCTCGAGCAGAAGCGCGCGTCCGCTTCGCCGACGCCTGACTGCCGTCGAGTGTCTCGATGGGAGCGTCGACCGCGCCGCCCGAGTGACCACGCGGCCGCGTGAACGCGCGGCAAGCCTCCGACGAGCTGCGCGACCAGTACGGGATGACCGCCTTGGACGGGAACTTCCGCGAGCGGCTTGAGCAGTCATCCTGCGTCCCGTAGTATCCGCGCAAGGCCGAGGACACCGAGGGTTGAATGCCCCGGAGATGTGTCCGAGCGCGGCGATTGCCAGCGCCAGGCCGAGGCCGAACGCGAAAGCAATGCCGAGGTTGTACGATCAGCCCCGCCACCGATGTCGACCGAAACGGCGATCGCGTTGAAGCCGAGAAACGAGCCCTGCGCGGAGGCACCCGATGCTGAGCAGTTACTTCGTCGTTCCCGGACGCCGCATGAAGCCGTCAGGTCGACCTGAACGAGTCAAGCCGACTGGCAGCATTCGCACAAACCCGCGTGAAGCTATGGAGGCGGCGGGAATCGAACCCGCGTCCGCGGACGCACCGGACAAAGCATCTACAAGCGTAGTCTGGGCTTTGATTTCGCCCGGCGGCCGGTTCCCAGACGACCTACCGACGGGCTAGCCATCCTTAAGCGTCGCGCCGCGGGCGATTGGCTCTCCCTTGGCGCCGAGCCCGAACGTTGGCGCCGCTACCCTGGCCTCGGGCCGAACCAGGAGCGGCGTCGCCAGCTCTAGTTACCTAGGCAGCGATTGCGAGATCATTCTTCGCATTTATCTGTTTCCCGGTGGATTTACGAGGCCGACCGGGGACCTCGGCTTGCAGCTCTACCGGCGTATCGACCACGTCGAAACCAGGTCGCCCCCGTATGTGTGTTCGCTACATAGTGTAGCCGGATGCTGCGAATTCGCGAGATCGCCGAGGACGAGCTGGAGGAATTGGTGTCCGTCGCCCTCGAGGCCCAGCCACGGGAGCACGCGACCGTCTCCGGCTTCGTCGACTGGCGCAACCAGGCGGGAGACATGGTCTGGCTGCTCGCGGAGCGAGACGACGAGACACGGTCGGCGCCGGCTACGCGCTCGTCGGCTGGCACACGCCGCCCTATCGCTCGATCGGAGCCGCGTTCGTTCCGCCGGACGAGCGCGGCGCCGGCGTCGGCATCGCGATCCTCGACGCGCTCGAGGGCTGGGCGGCCGAGCACGACTGCACGGAGCTCGAAGGCCCGGTCTCGGAGGACGACGAGGGCAGCCTGGTCTGGGCGGCACATCACGGCTACCACGAGATCGGCCGGAACTCCCGCCTCGTACTCGACCTGACGACGGCCGAGATCGCGGACCCGGCGCCGCCGGAGGGGATCGAGATCGTGACGTGGGCCGACCGGCCCGAGCTCGCGCAGGGACTGTGGGAGGTCGCCCGCGAGGCGACGCCGGACATCCCGGGCGAGGAGGAGGGCGACATCGGCACGCTCGAGGAATGGCTCGCGCGCGACATGCGAGGCGCGAGCGACGACCCGCGCGCCGTCTTCGCCGCGCTCGAGCACGGCGAGGTCGTCGGCTACGCCAAGCTCTCGTTCTCCGAGGACAGCACGGAGCGAGCCTTCCACGACCTCACCGGAGTCAGGCGGACCCACCGCGGCCGCGGGATCGCGGCAGCGCTCAAGCGGACGCAGATCGCCTGGGCGAAGGCGAACGGCTACAGCTCGCTGCAGACCTCGAACGAGGTTCGGAACGAGCCGATCCGCCGCCTCAACGAGCGGTACGGCTACGTGCTCGAGCCGGGAGTCGTGATCGTCCGCGGCGGGCTCGGCGCTACCTAGCCATCGCCTCCTCGATCGCGCGCCTGCCGATCACGCGCGCCAGGTGCGAGCGGAACTCGGCGCTCGCGGCGGTGTCGGTCAGAGGATCGGTCCCGTCCGCCATGTACGTGGCCGGATCGGCGTCGCCGGCGACGAGCGCCTGCTCCACCGCGGCCGCCCGCAGGGGCGTTGCGCCCATGTTCGTGAGCGCGATCCGGGCGTCGTCGACCTTGTCCGAGCCGTTCTCGTGGCGCACGAGTGCCGCGACGCCGACCGTCGCCCAGTCCTGGGCCCGCCGGTTGTACTTGAGATACGACCAGCCGGTCCAGTTGCCGAGCTTGGGCACACGGATCTCCGTCAGCATCTCCTGCGGCCCGATCGCCGAGTCGAAGACGCCCTGGAAGAACTCCGCCGCGTCGACGGTCCGCTCTCCATCCGGGCCGGTGACCACGAACTCCGAGCCGAGCGCGAGCATCACCGCGGGCAGATCCGACGCAGGATCGCAGTGCGCGAGCGAGCCGCCGATCGTGCCGCGATGTCGCACCTGAGGATCGCCGATCAGCCCGGCCGTGTGCGAGACGATCGGGCAGTGCTCCTGGACGAGCGGGTCGTCGCGAATCGCCTTGTGGCGCGTCAACGCCCCGATCGCGAGCCATTCGCCCGCGTCCCGGACGTACGAGAGCTCGTCGAGGCGGCCGATGTCGACGAGCAGCGACGGCCGCGTGAAGCGGAGCTTCAGCAGCGGGATCAGAGAGTGGCCGCCGGCGAGGAGCTTCGCATCCTCGCGCGAGCCGAGCAGCTCGACGGCGTGCTCGGCGGACTCGGCGACCTCGTAGTCGAACGTTGCGGGGATCATCGCCGTGCCTCCTCCAGCGCCCGCCACACCCGCTCGGGAGTGGCCGGCATGTCGATGTCGGTGACGCCGTACGGCGCGAGCGCGTTTGCGACGGCGTTCATCACCGCCGCCGGCGAGGCGATCGCCCCCGTCTCGCCCACTCCCTTGACTCCGAGCGGGTTCGTCGGGCTCGGCGTCTCGGTGCGGTCGAGCTCGAACGAGGGCATCTCGACGGCCGACGGAACGAGGTAGTTCGTGAGCGAGGACGTCAGCAGCATGCCGTCCTCGTCGTAGATCGCCTCCTCGAAGAGGGCCTGCGAGATCCCCTGCGTGAGGCCGCCGTGGATCTGGCCGTCGACGATCATCGGGTTGACGACCTTGCCGACATCGTCGACCGCGATGTAGCGCAGCAGCTGCACGTCGCCGGTCTCGGTGTCGACCTCCACCACGGCCGCATGCGCTCCGGCCGGCCAGCTGAAGTTCGGCGGGTCGTAGACGGCGGTTGCCTCGAGCCCCGGCTCGAAGCCCGGCGGGATGTCGTGCGCGTGCCACGCCGCGAAGGCGAGCTCCTTCATCGTCACCGACTTGTCGCCGGCCGTGAACGTCCCGTCCTCGTAGTCGAGCTCGTCCTCGGGCACCTCCAGCTGATGCGCCGCGAGCGTGCGCGCCTTGGCGACGATCTTCTGCGCCGCCTGGTGGAGCGCGATCCCGCCGACGGTGAGGCTGCGGCTGCCGTAGGTGTCCATCCCGAGCGGGCTGACGCTCGTGTCGCCGTGCAGCACCTCGATCTCGTCGACGCCGTAGCCGAGCTCGTCGGCCGCGATCTGCGACCACGCCGTCTCGTGCCCTTGCCCGTGCGGCGACGTGCCGGTGAGCACCTGCACGGTGCCGCTCGGCAGGCAGCGGATCGTGGCCGCGTCCCAGCCGCCCGCGACGTAGCGGATCGCTCCGAGGATCCCGGACGGGGCGAGCCCGCACATCTCGACGTAGGTCGAGAGCCCGATGCCCAGCTCCTTCGTGTCGCCGCGCGCGCGCCGCTCGGCCTGCTCGGCCCGCACCGCATCGAGGTCGAGCTGCTCGAGCGCGCGGTCGAGCGAGGCGTTGTAGTCGCCGCTGTCGATCGTGAGCCCGGACGCGATCGTCGCCGGGAACTCCGTGATGAAGTTGAGCCGCCGCAGCTCGACCGGATCCATCTCGAGCTCGATCGCGAGCGCGTCGACCGCCCGTTCGATCGCATACGTCGCCTCCGGGCGTCCCGCACCGCGGTAGGCATCGGTCGGCGTCGTGTGCGTGAAGACGCCGGTGCACGTCGAGGCTGTAGGCGGGGATGTCGTAGCAGCCGCCGTAGACCCAGGCGCCGAGCAGCGGGATCCCGGGCGTCACGAGCTGCAGGTAGGCGCCCATCGCGGAAACGAGCCGCACGCGGACGGCGGTGATCTTCCCCTCCGCGGTCGCTGCGAGCTCGATCTCCTGGAGGACGTCGCGGCCGTGGATCGTCGCGTTGAAGCCCTCCGAGCGCTCCTCGATCCACTTGACCGGCTTCTTGAGCCGGCGTGCAAGGGCGAGGCAGAGCGCCTCCTCCGCGTAGACGTCGAGCTTCGAGCCGAAGCCGCCGCCGACGTCGGGCGCGATCACCCGCAACCGCGCTTCGGGAACCCCGATCACGCCCGAAAGCGTGAGCCGCGCGATGTGCGGAATCTGCGTGGACGTCCACAACGTCAGCTCGTCCGTCCCCGGCATCTCGTGCGCGAGCGCTCCGCGCGGCTCCATCGCGACCGGGATCAGCCGCTGCTGGCGGTAGTTGCCGCTTGACCGTCACCTCGGCGTCGGCGAACGCCTGCTCGACCTCGCCGGCGTCGAGCTTCCAGACGTAGCACTCGTTCGTCTCGAGGTCGTCGTGCACGAGCGGAGCGTCGGCGTCGAGCGCGCGGCCGACGTCCGTGACCGCAGCGAGCGGCTCGTACTCGACCTCGACGAGCTCCGCCGCGTCCTTCGCGATCTCCCGCGAGTCGGCGACGACCACTGCCACGCCGTCGCCGACGTGCCGTGCCTTGTCGAACGCCAGCGGGAAGTGCGACGGCATCCTGATCTCTTCGGTGACGGGCCAGGCGCACGGCAGCGAGCCCGCCCAGTCGGCCGCGAGCTCGGCGCCGCTGAACGCGGCGACGACGCCCTCCAGCTCGCGCGCCGCCTTCAGCTCGACCCGCTTGATCGTGGCGTGCGCATACGGGCTGCGGACGACCGACAGCCAGAGCTGGCCGGGAAGATTGATGTTGTCGATGAACTGGCCGTGCCCGGTGACGAGCTTGTGGTCCTCCTTGCGCGGGACCGAAGTGCCGACGAACGCGGCTGCGTGGTGCGGGTTTCGGTGGTGGCCATCTGTCCTCTCCCCTACGCCACGGCGGCCGCGCTCTGCACGGCCTCGACGATGTTCTGGTAGCCGGTGCACCGGCAGAGGTTGCCCTCGAGCGCATGCCGGATCTCGGCCTCGGTCGGCTCCGGGTTGTCCGCGAGCAGGCTCGCGGTCGCCAGGACCATGCCCGGCGTGCAGTAGCCGCACTGCAGGGCGTGGTGCTCGTGGAATGCCTGCTGGATCGGATGGAGATTGCCGTTGTCGGCGAGCCCTTCGATCGTGGTCACGTCGAACCCGTCCGCCTGAACCCCGAGCACAGTGCAGGACTTCACCGACTCGCCGTTCACGAGCACGGTGCAGGCGCCGCACGAGGACGTGTCGCAACCGACGTTCGTCCCGGTCAGTCCGAGACGGTCGCGCAGCACGTAGACGAGGAGCTCACGCGGCTCCAGGTCGAGCTCGTGGCGGACGCCGTTGACAGCAAGAGAGACGCGTCTCACAGTTGCCTCCTCGTCGGCGGTGCAATCGCCGCGAGCCTACTCCTCCCCCGTGGCGAGCGCTACTAGCCGTCTAGGCGGCTGCAGACGCCTGCGCGAGCCACTCGCCGACGGGCATGGTCTTGGACGCATCGCCCTGCTCCGAGACGTCGACGGTCCCTTCGGGGTTGTCGCCGATCTCGGCCCCGGCGAGGCTGGCGCCGAAGACGCGGACGTCGATGAACGTCGTGCCGCGAAGCTTGGCTCCGTCGAGATTCGCGCCCCGGAGATCTGCGAGCTTGAACGTCGCTCCCTCGCAGCTCGCCTCGGTGAGAACGGCGTTGGCGAGGTTCGTCTGTCTGAACTGCGCGCCGTCGAGCAGCGCCTTGCGCAGCGACGCGTCGGTGAGGTCGGCTCCGTAGAAGTCCGCGTAGCGGAAGTCGATCTCGCGCCCAGTAGGCGTCCTTGGCCATCGCGCCGGAGAGATCGAGCTCGCGCAGATCGGCGTGCTCGGACTCCTCGGCGTGCAGTCCCAGTGCGATCGTCAGCGCCTTCAGCACCTTCTCGTCCTTCTCGATCGCGAGCGAGGCCGCCAGCACCTGCTTCGTCAGCTGGCTCAGCTCCTGCCGGCGGGCGTCGCTGACGCGCCATTCGACGGGCGGTGACTGGAGAAGCTTTCCGAGCCTCATCGCCGACGCGACCCGTAAGAGGGGCGTTCCGGTGGACAGCTCCTGGATGATCGCGTGATACGTGTTGTCGACGGTTTGCCGGTGCTCGAAGTCGAGCCGGTCCTTGGTGACCTTGGCCTGTCCGATGAGGTAGCCGCCGACAGCCGCTCCGAGGGTGACGAAGAGACCGGCCATCTTCAGCCAGAAGAGGCTGCCGCCCGTGTCGCTTCGAATCTGCTTGATCTCGGCGTTCAGCTTGTCGATCTCCCGCTGCTCCTTGGCGCTCGTGCCGCCGGCCACGATCGGCGTCAGCGCACCACTCTCTGCCCGCGACTGGAGCAGGAACGACATGAACAGCGTCACCGCCAGGACGAGCAGGACGACGAGCACGATCACCGGCTGGTTCAGCACAAACCGGCTGCGCAGCGTGCGCTTCATCCCGTCGGGCCTCGCACGATCACGCGGTGTCCGACCACGTCGAGGTGGACGATGCGCCGGCCGATCCGTTCCGCGTAGCGAACGGTGTCGGCGGTCCCGCCCGTCCCGCGCGGCGGCGTCCCGTCCCACGCCGCCACAAGAACATCGCACTCGTCCGTGACGTGGCGCATCGCCGCCTCGTAGGCCCGCGTCGAACGCCGGCCGAACGGCAGCCGTGTCTCCCGGTGTGCCGCACGGCGGAGCTCGCGATAGCGGCAGCGCTGGCCGGGGTCGAACTCCCCCTCGTACCCGTCGTACGGCCGCACGATCTCCAGCGTCGCGCCCGCCGACACCGCCGCCTCGGCGAACAGCGTGTCCGCCCCTTCGGCCAGCGCGGAGACGGCGGCGACCGTCGTCGTGCGCTGCGCATCGGCGATCAGCGCGGAGCAGGCCGACGAGACGAACTCGCGCGCCTGTCGATCGAGCACGCGATGACCGACGATCCCGAGCCGCTGCATGAGTGCAACGGTACGAACCGCGGTGGACGGAGCCTGACGCCGCTAGCGGCGCGACTTCACCGCCCGCTCCATCTGCCGCTTCGCCTCGCGGTCTGCGATGTCGCGGCGCTTGTCGCCCTTCTCCTTGCCCCGGGCGAGCGCAAGCTCGACCTTCACTCTCCCGTCCTTGAAGTAGAGACGTGTCGGCACGATCGTCTGGCCCTTCTCACGCACCTTCCCCACGAGCGAGGCGATCTCGCCGCGGTGCAGGAGAAGCTTCCGGTCTCGTTTGGGCTCGTGGTTCTGGCTGTTGCCCTGGTCGTAGACCGCGATTTCGGCTCCCAGCAGCCACACCTCGTTGTCGCGGACGTCCGCGTACGCCTGCGCGAGCGTCACGCGCCCGTCGCGCAGCGACTTCACCTCGGTGCCGGTGAGCACCATTCCAGCCTCGAAACGCTCGAGCAGCTCGTAGTCGTGGCGGGCGCGGCGGTTCTCCGCGATCAGCTTCGTTCCTGTCGGTTTGGCCATCAGGTCGATTGTAGGTACGGTGCCGCGGTGGTCACCGTCCTCGCCATTCTCCGCGGCGACGTGGGGAATCGCGATGGCGGTCTCCCCCGTGTTGCAGATCCGGAAGATCGTGCATCACCGCTCCTCGCGCGGAGTCTCGGTCGGCTACATGACCGTGCTCTTCATCGGCTTCCTGCTCTGGCTCGCGTACGGCATCGCGCTCGGAAACTGGGCGATGATCGTGCCGAACATCGTCGCCGCGATCGTGATCGTCGCGACGATGGTCGTGACGCTCCGCTACCGCCGTCCGTAACAGCGCTGGCAGAGAGCGAACCAGGGCGCGCAGCTCTGGCCGCACGACTTGCAGCGGCCGACCGAGGGTGAGCTGACCTCGGCGGCGAGCTTCTCGCTGACGCGACGCGCCGCCGCCTCCTCGAGCTCGGCCGCTTTCTCGAGCGTGACGCCACCGACGTCCGGATACTGGAGCGCAAACCAGCGCAGGATGCTCGCGGTGCGCGCCGTCTGCTCGGCGTCCTCGAGCGAGGCGTCGCGAAGACGCCCGGTGTCGAGCAGCCACTGGAGCACGGGCCGCTGGGCGCGGTCGCCGGCGACAGCGAGCGCGAGCGTCGCGAGCAGCTCGACGTTGTCCTCGTCGACCGGTGCGTTGACGAGCTTCCAGAGCTGGTCGAGCGAGAGCTTGCGGCCGCGCTCGAGCAGGCGGCGCTGCACCGCATCGAGCCGGACGAGCAGCGGGCCGATCGACTCGACCGAGAGCCAGCCGTCGGTCGCCCACTGCCGCAGCGCCGCCGAGTGCCAGGCCCGAAGCGCGGCCGGAAGCTGTTGCGGCGAATCGACCGGCAGGTCCTCGAGGCGAGGCCGCAGCCGTGCGGTGTCGACGATCCGGTAGCCCATGTGGCCGCCGGGGAGCTGCACGTGCGGGACGAGCGCGGAGTGGATCAGGTCGGGGTCGGCGTTCGCCCAGACGATCCCGGTGAGGACGCCGACGTGACCGCGCTCCACGAGCCCGAAGCGGCCCGCCCGGCCCGCGATCTGCGCGATCTCCCAGGCGTGCAGGTCGCGCCGCTCCTCGCCGTCGAACTTCTGCGACTCGGCGAAGAGAAGCGTCTCGCACGGGAGGTTGACGCCGTGGCCGAGAACGTCCGTCGCACAGCAGACCGACGCCTCGCCGTTCACGAACCGCTCGATCTCCAGCCGGCGGGACGCAAGGGGCATCGCGCCGTACAGCACGGCGACCTTCCCCGGCTGCCGGCGGTTCAGCTCGCCTGCGAGCGCGAGCACCGCGCGGCGGCTGAAGGCGACCACCACCGTGCCGGGCCGAAGGCTCTGGAACGACACCGCACCCGTCCAGTCGAGCGGAGCCTTGCGCTCGAAGAAGCGCACCTCGGCCTGCGGAAACGCGTTCTCGATCAGCGGCAGCGACTCGACGGCGCCGAGCAGGAGGATGTGCCGGTACTCGCCGGCGAGGAGGAGCCGCGTCCACGCTGAGCCGCGCTCGCTGTCGTCGGCCCACTGCACCTCGTCGAGGACCAGCACCTCACCCGAGAGCGGCGCCATCTCAGCCGTGCAGCAGATGATCGGTGCGTGCTCGTTCACGCGCTCCTCGCCCGTGACGAGCCCGACGTGCTCAGCGCCGAGCTGGGCGCTCAGGCGGCGATGCGCTTCCTGGGCGAGCATTCGGAGTGGCGCTGCGAAGACGCCGCGGCCGGTGTCGGCGAGGAACTCGAGCGCGGAGTGGGTCTTGCCCGAGTTGGTCGGCCCGACGTGCGCGACGACGGTCTCCGGCTCCGTCCGCCGGAACGGAAGGACGATCTCCGGCTCGGGGACGCGAATGTGAGCGGCGCGCCGCTGCCGCCGCTGCCCGCGGCTCGGCCGCTTCTGGCGGCCGCGATGTTCGCGGCGAGAGGCCACCGTGGACCTAAACCTGCAGGAAGCGGCGGAGCGTGATGCCGGAGCCGACGGCGCCGACGGTGAGGCCGACGAGCACCATGATCAACGCGATGGTCGGAAACGACCAGGCGTCGACCCCCGAGGAGAGGTCGAAGTTGCTCCTTCACCCGTTCGAGCACGATTGCCTTGCCGATCAGGAGCAACAGCACTGCGGTGATCGAACCCACGACGCCGCAGATCAGACCCTCGAGCATGAACGGTCCCCGGACGAACCAGTTTGTCGCGCCCACGAGCTTCATCACTTCGATCTCCCGCCGGCGCGAGAAGATCGAGAGGCGGATCGTGTTCGCGATCAGGAGCGCGGACGACACGAGGAGGACGATCGTCGCGATCGCGAACGCGTATGACAGCCACTTGGCGAGGTTGACGACCAGAGCGGAGACCTCCTCACCGTCGCGGACATCTTCCACGCCCGGCGGCAGCGCAGGGTCGCGGAGCGACTGGCTGATCGCCTTCACATTCGCGCCGTCGTGCGCCTTGACCTCGAACGCGTGTGGAAGTGGATTGGCCGAGAGATTCTCGACGATGTCGGGCCGGAGCTCCCGCATGCGGTCGAGCGCCTGAGCCTTGGTGACGAATGTCGCTTTCTCGACCAGCGGGTTCGCGTTGAGCTGTCGACCGACGGCGTTGATCTGTGCCGGCGTCGCAGCCTTGGCGCAGGTGTTCTCGGTGCAGAAGTAGACCTTGACGAGCAGCTTCTCCTTCTGTTTCTCGCCGAAGTCCTGGGCCGACGAACCGAGCGCGATCACCAGACCGAGGAGGAACATCCCGATCAGGACGGTCATCGTCGCCGCGATCGTCGTCGACAGGTTCGCACCGAGCGACCGGATCGACTCGGAGAACAAGAAGCTTGAACTGCCTCATTCGCTCTCGTAGCCTCCGCGCCGCTCGTCGCGGGCGAGCCTGCCGTCCTCGAGCGCGATCACCCGCCGGCGCATCTTGTCGACCATCTCGCGGTCGTGGGTGACCATCAGGATCGTCGTGCCCGCGCGGTTGATCCGGTAGAGCAGCTGCATGATCCCGACCGACGTGTCCGGGTCGAGGTTCCCGGTGGGCTCGTCGCAGATCAGGAGCGGCGGGTGGTTGACGACGGCGCGCGCGATCGAGACGCGCTGCTGCTCGCCGCCGGAGAGCTCGTCGGGCAGCGAGCTCACCTTGTCCGAGAGCCCCACGAGCGAGAGGACCTCGGGCACCTTGCGCCGGATGTTCGCGTTGCTGTCGCCCTGGACCTTGAGCGCGTAGGCGACGTTCTCGGCGGCGGTGCGGTTCGGGAGCAGCTTGAAGTCCTGGAAGACGCAGCCGACGTTGCGGCGCAGCAGCGGAACCTTGGAGTGCTTGAGCCGCGTGAGGTCGCGGCCGCCGACGAGGATCCGTCCGGAGCTCGGCTCGAGCTCCTTCAGGAGGAGACGAATCATCGTCGACTTGCCCGAGCCCGAGGCGCCGACGACGAAGACGAACTCGCCCTTCTCGATCACGAACGAGACGTCGTTCAGGGCGATCACGTTCGGGTCGTAGACCTTCGTCACGCCCTCGAACACGATCATCGTCCCCGCGATCGAGGCGTCGGTCGGAACACCGTTCTGCGGCTCTTGGACCGTCGTTTCAGTCACGTCTGTCTGCAAGTTCTGATCAGCCACCGGAATCGAAGGGGGAGGTCGGCCGCACAAGCGCCGCTCCGGCATCTGTGGGACGCAGCATTCTAGCCGACAGGGTCAGTTAGACAGCCTTCCCGGTCGCCTTGGCGAGGAGGTACTCGCGGACGAACCCGTCGAGGTTGCCGTCGAGCACTCCCTGTGCATTGCCTACCTCGTAGCCGGTGCGGAGATCCTTCACGAGTTGGTAGGGCTGGAGCACGTAGCTCCGGATTTGACTCCCGAAGCCGATGTCCTGCGCCGCACCCCGCTCCTTCGCGAGTTCCGCCTCGCGCTGCTCCTCCTGAAGCTCGACGAGCCGCGATTTGAGAATTCGCATCGCCGTCTGCTTGTTCGAGGTCTGCGAGCGCTCGTTCTGGCACTGGACGACGATCCCGGTCGGGAGATGCGTGATCCGGACGGCAGAATCGGTCTTGTTCACGTGCTGGCCGCCGGCTCCTGACGCACGGTAGGTGTCGATCCGCAGGTCGTCCTCGTTGATCTCCACCGCACTGTCTTCGGGCAGCAGCGGCGCCGCAACGACCTGCGCGAAGGCCGTGTGACGGCGGTGCGCGCTGTCGAACGGGCTGAGGCGAACCAGCCGGTGCACACCGCGCTCGGCCTTGAAGAGGCCGTAGGCGTTCTCGCCCTTGACCGTGACGGTGGCCGACTTGAGGCCCGCTTCCTCGCCCGGGCTTGCCTCGACCATGTCGGTCTGGAAGCCGCGATCGTCGGCCCAGCGGAGATACATCCGCAGCAGCATCTCCGTCCAGTCCTGCGCGTCGGTGCCGCCTGCTCCCGCATGGACCGACACGACGGCATCGCCCGTGTCGTACTCGCCGTTGAAGAGGGCGTCCTCCTGCAGGCGCTCGAGCTCGCGCCGGAGCGGCTGCAGCTGGGCGGCGATGTCTTCGCCGAGGTCGGGCTCGAGCGCGAGCAGCTCGGCTGCGTCGTCGTACTCGCTCTGGAGCCGTTCGTAGCGCTCGAGGCGCTTGGACAGGCGGGAATGCTCGGTCGAGACGGCGGTCGCGCGTGCCTGGTCGTCCCAGAAGCCCGGCTCCCCCAGCTCCTGCTCGAGCTCGGCGACGCGGGCGGCTACCGCATCGGGGTCAAAGGTAATCACGAACCCAGGCGAGCTGGGCTCTGATCTCCTCGAGCTGCTGGTCGAGCGGAATCGCGGTCTCGGACACGCAGCGATGCTAGTCGAAGGCGCTCGTGGCAGGGGTTGCAATACGATCCTGGGCGTGCGCATCGCACTCGTGCTCGTGGCTACGACGGCGGTCGCCGCCTTGCCTTCGTTGCCCGAGCGCATCGACCTCGACCGGGCGAACGCGATCCGCGTGCAGCTCCCCACCGTGAACGCGCCCAGGGTCTTCGTCAGTGACGTCGGCGACGTCAACGGCGACGGGCGCGGTGACGTCGGTGTCCGCGAGGTTCAGGGGCACGGCGGCGATGCGCAGCGGACCTTCGTCGTGTTCGGCCGTGGCGGGCCACGCACGATCCCGCGGACTCGGCTGCGATCGACCGGGTTCGAGGTCCGAAGAGGGCCTGATGTCGCGGCCGCCGGTGACCTCGACCGTGACGGCCTCGGGGATCTGATCGTCAGTGACGGCCTGGCCGGAACTCTCGGCGTCGCGTACGGAAGACGCTCGCCGGGCATGCTGGACCCCCAGCTCAGCGGGCGGGTCGGCTACGCGATCACCGGACTTCGCAACTACTACCCGTCAGCCTCACCCGGAGGTTTGCGCGACACGCGCCGTCATCTCCTCGTCGGCAACTGCGAGACGTCGAAGGCGACGGGTACGGGACGGGCGTTCCTGCTCCCGCCTCGAGCGCGGGGAACGGCACGCGTCCATGCGCCGGCGGCGGCGATCCTTCGGATCACCGGCCGGCACTTCGTCTGTCCGATCGGTCTTGCGGACGTGAACGGGGATGGGCGCGACGATGCGGTCGTCAGTGACGGGACACGAGCGATCTTCGTCGTCTTCGACGCGCGGCGGCGCGCCTCCGTCAACCTCGGCTCGCTCGGCCGGCAGGGCTTCCGGATCGCCACAGGGAGCGAGTCCTTCCCGCGCAGCGCTGGCCGGCGACGTCAACGGGGACGGTCGCAGCGACATCGTCATCGGGGACCGGACGCGGACGACCGCCTACGTCGTCTTCGGCAAGACCTCGACGACGACTCTCGCAGCAGCCAGGCTCGGAGCTGCAGGGCTCACGATCCGCGGAGAACGGGGCACGAGGTTCCCCTCCGCGGCGGCCGGGGCAGGGGACGTCAACGGCGACGGACTGGCTGACGTTCTTCTCGGAGCGCCCGAGGCGCTCCCGCTCGGCGACGGTTACTTCGGGGGCTCGGTGTACCTCGTCTACGGACGCACGTCCGGGGGCGCCGTGGATCTCGCTGCGACCGGCCCTGCATTCACGCGGATCGACGGCACTCTGCCCAGGCGCAGATTCGACGGGGGAATCGGCGGGTCGGTGGCGTCGATCGCCGACCTGGACGGAGATCACCGGCGCGAGCTCGCGATCGCGGACGGGTACGACGGCGTCGCCCACGTGCTCCTCAGTACGCGATTGCCGCGCTAGGAAAGGGCGGGCGGCCGCTCGGCCGCCCGCCCTTTCACTTGACGAGAGCTACCTCAGCGAGACGTCGTCGACCCGGAAGGACGTCGTCAGGCTGCTGTCGGTCGTCGCCCTGAACTGGACCCGCACCGTCTGACCTCGCCAGGCGGCGAGGCTGAACGACTTCTGCGAGTACGCGCTCGCATTGCGGTTGCTGTAGGTGGCCAGCGTGCCCAGAAGCGCACCCGACGTGCTCCGCACCTCGGCGAAGAGGAAGTCGTAGGCGGTGGACAGGGACTCGCTGGTCGTGATCTGGAGCCAGAACGTGAGATTCGCGGGGTGACCCGCCGGGATCGTCACGGTCTGATACTCGGTGCCGTTGGCGTTGTTGTAGAAGCCCAGCACGGTGTAGCCGGTCCCCGAGTGCTGGTTCCCACCGTTCGACCAGTAGGCGTTGCCGGAGAGCGACCACGACGCTGCCGATCCCTCGAACCCGCCGTTGACGATCAGCTCGCCGCCACCGCCGCCGCCGTTGCTCACCGTCACGTTGACGGTCGACGCTCGAGCCGTTGTTGCCGGCGGCGTCGAAGGCCCTCGTCTGGAGCGCGTGGCCGCCGTTCGACGTCGTCGTCGTGTTCCAGGCGATCTGGTACGGCGACGATGGTGTCCGAGTCCCGGTCAGCACCCCGTCCACGTAGAGCTCGACGCGGCTGACCCCGACGTTGTCGCTGGCATTGGCCGAGACCGTGACGGTTCCGCTCACGGTTGCGCCGTTCGCCGGCGAGGTGATGGACGTCGTCGGCGGCGTCGTGTCTCCCCCGCCACCACCGCCGAAGATCGAGTACAGCAGCCGGTTCGGGGAGCCGGTGCCCGGGTTCGTGACCTTGTTCGGCGTCGAGTTGGCGATCAGTGCCCCAGTCGCCGTTGACGCCGATGCGCCCGGATTCGTCTGGAGGTAGAGCGCGAGAGCACCGGCCACGTGCGGAGTGGCCATGGACGTCCCGCTGATCGTGTTGGTTGCGGTGTCGCTCGTGCTCCAGGACGAGGTGATGCTCGAGCCCGGCGCGAAGATGTCGACGCAGGTCCCGAAGTTGGAGAACGACGAGCGAGCGTCCGTGTTGGTCGTCGCTCCGACCGTAACGGCGTTGGCGACGCGGGCCGGGGACGAGTTGCAGGCGTTCGCGTTGGAGTTGCCCGCGGCGATCGCGTAGCTGACGCCGGAAGCGATCGAGTTGTTGACGGCCGTGTCCAGCGCCGATGAGACGCCGCCTCCGAGGCTCATGTTCGCCACCGCCGGCTTGACGTGGTTCGCGGTGACCCAGTCGACGCCCGCGATGACACCGGCGTTCGAGCCGGAGCCCGAGCAGCTGAGCACGCGCACGGCATGGAGCGTGACCTGCTTGGCAACGCCGTACGTGGTGCCACCCGTGGTGCCCGCCACGTGCGTGCCGTGGCCGTTGCAGTCGTTCGTGCCGTTGCCGTCGTTGATCGCCGTGAAGCCGTTCCCCATCCTGCCGGTGAACTGCTGATGGGTGGCGCGGACACCCGTGTCGATGATGTAGGCGTGAACGCCCTGCCCCGTCTGGTTGTAGTTGTAGGTGTTGTTGAGCGGCAGGTCACGCTGGTCGATCCGGTCGAGCCCCCACGTGGCCGGGGTCTGGGTCGCGAGCGTGTGGAACTCCTGGTCCTGCTCGACGTACGCGACGCGCGGGTCGTTGGTCAGGGCCGCGGCCTGGTCGGCGGACAGCCGGGCGGCAAAGCCCTTCAGCGCGTACTGGTAGACGGAGGTCACAGCACCATCGTGAGCCCGACTCAGCTCCTGGGCGACGGTGGCCACCAGCGGCCGCGCCGAAGGAGCCGCAGCCGCGGAACGCGCGGTGTCGGGCTTCAGGACGACGATGTAGGAAGCGAGGACGGGATCCTGCGCGCTGCCGACCCCGCTGGCGCCAGAGGGCGCAGCCGCGATGAGCAGCACAACCAGTGCGGCAAGGACACTTCTCGTCATTTCTTTCCTCCTGCGAGAGTTACTGGACGGTGACTCCGCTCGAAAAGCCCACCGCAGGGCGAAAATGAGACCTCTTTCGGACATCCGAGCCTTCGGACGGCCGGATCATAGTCACGAATCGTAAAAGTCGGCGGAGGCGACGCTTACGCGCCGTGGCACTTCTTGAACTTCTTGCCGCTGCCGCACCAGCAGGGGTCGTTCCGGCCGAGGTCCTTGTGCTCGTTCACCGCAGTCGCGGTCGCCGTGCCGCCTCCCTGCGCCGCGAACGCCGTGCCGACGGAGCCGGCCGAGCTGCCCGCGGCGGAGATTGCGTCGGCGCCGGCGGCAGTCTCGTGCTCGTACTGGAGGTTGCCGTTCGGCCCGGTCGGCTCCAGCGGAGCAGAAGCCCCACCGTCTCCGTCGCCCGGACCCATCTCGACCTGAACGTGGAAGAGCGTCAGCACGACTTCCTCGCGGATCACGCCGCCGAGCTCCTCGAACATCGCGTGACCTTCGCGCGCGGTACTCGACGAGCGGATCCTTCTGGGCCATGGCGCGCAGGTGGATGCCGTCGCGCAGGTAGTCCATCGAATCGAGGTGCGAGCGCCAGCGTGAGTCGACGACCTGCAGGATCACGTAGCGCTCGATCTCGCGCATCAGCTCGGCGCCGTACTGCTCTTCCTTCTCGTTGTAGGTCTCGATCGCGTCGTCGACGAACTCCTCGATCAGCGCCTCGCGCTCGAGCTCGACCTCCTCGCGCAGCTCCTCCACCGTGATGTCACTGCCGTAGAGCGACTGCATCTGGGTGACGAGCGCCGCGAGATCCCACTCCTCCGCGAAGTCACCCTCGGTCGCGTTGGTGACGCCCGCCTCGACGGTCTCGCGAATCCAGTCGCGCACGTCCTCGGAGAGGTCGTCTCCGTCGAGGACGCGGTGGCGCTGCTCGTAGATCACCTGCCGCTGCGTGTTCATCACGTCGTCGTACTTGAGGACGTTCTTCCGCGCGACGAAGTTCTGCTCCTCGACCTTCTTCTGTGCGTTCTCGATCTGGTTCGAGAGGATCTTCGCCTCCATGGGCTGGTCGTCCGGGAGCTTGAAGCGCTCCATGATGTTCTTGATCCGGTCGCCGGCGAAGAGGCGGACGAGATCGTCCTCGCCGGAGAGGTAGAAGCGCGTCTCGCCGGGATCGCCCTGACGACCCGATCGGCCGCGGAGCTGGTTGTCGATCCGGCGCGACTCGTGCCGCTCGGTGGCGAGCACGTAGAGGCCGCCGAGGTCGACGACCCCCTCGCCGAGCTTGATGTCGACGCCGCGGCCGGCCATGTTCGTCGCGATCGTGACCAGGCCGGGCTGGCCTGCGTCCTTGATGATCTCGGACTCGCGCTCGTGCTCCTTGGCGTTCAGCACGTTGTGCGGCACGCCGCGCCGCGTGAGGAGCTCCGCGAGGTAC
This sequence comes from uncultured Gaiellaceae bacterium, assembly GCA_963847255.1. GTDB lineage: Bacteria > Actinomycetota > Thermoleophilia > Gaiellales > Gaiellaceae > Gaiellasilicea. Next base: position 28,722 of record CAWJYW010000008.1, on the reverse strand, counting down.
TCGGACGTCTCGACCGCGATCGTTCCGACCAGGACCGGCTGGCCTATTTCGTGCCGGGACTTGATGTCCTCGACCACCGCCGCGAACTTGGCTTCCTTCGTCTTGAAGATGTAGTCGTTCTCGTCGCGGCGGGTGACCGGCACATTGGTCGGGATCTCGACGACGTGCAGGTTGTAGATCTCGACGAACTCCTTCTCCTCGGTCTTCGCCGTTCCGGTCATGCCGGCGAGCTTCTCGTAGAGGCGGAAGTAGTTCTGCAGCGTGATCGTGGCGAGCGTCACGTTTTCCTCCTGGATCCGGACGCCTTCCTTCGCCTCGACCGCCTGGTGGAGGCCGTCGCTCCAGCGCCGTCCCTCCATGATCCGGCCCGTGAACTCGTCGACGATCTTGACCTCGTTGTCCTGGATCACGTAGTCGACGTCTCGCTGGTAGAGCGACTCGGCCTTCAGTGCCTGGATCAGGTGGTTGACGAGCTGCACGTGCCGCGGGTCGTAGAGATTCTCGATCCCGAGCGCGCGCTCGATCGTGTCGATCGCGCGTCTGCGCCGGCGAGACGGTCTTGTGCTTCTCGTCGTAGAGGTAGTCGGCGCCGGAGAGCTCGGTCTCGTCCTCGCCCTTCTCGCTCTTTCGCGTCGCCGGGGCGCCGGTCAGCTCCTTGACGATGCGCGCGAAGTCGTAGTACGTCGTCGCGGCCGTCTCGGGCTCACCGGAGATGATCAGCGGCGTGCGCGCCTCGTCGATCAGGATCGAGTCGACCTCGTCCACGATCGCGAAGGAGTGGCTGCGCTGCACGAGCCCCTCCTTGGAGACGGCCATGTTGTCGCGCAGGTAGTCGAAGCCGAACTCGGAGTTCGTGCCGTAGGTGATGTCGGCCGCGTAGGCCGCGCGCCGCTCGGCGAACGGCATCATGTTCTGGATGTAGCCGTAGGTCATCCCGAGCCGCTCGAAAACCTCCCCGTTCCACTCGGCGTCTCGCTTGGCGAGGTAGTCGTTGGTGGTGACGAGGTGGACGCCGGTGCCCGGGAAGACCGTTGAGGTAGAGCGCCAGCGCGGCGACGAAGGTCTTGCCCTCACCGGTCTTCATCTCGGCGATGTCGCCCTCGTGCAGGACGATTCCGCCCATCATCTGGACGTCGAACATCCGCTGCTCCGATCGCGCCAGCGCGCTTCGCGCACGGCCGCGTAGGCCTCGAAGAGCAGCTCGTCGAGCGATTCCCCGTTGTCGAACCGCTCGCGCAGCGCCGTGGTCGTGCCGCGCAGCTCGTCGTCCGAGAGCTTCTGAAAGTCCGGCTCGAGCGTGGCGATGTAGTCCGCCTGCTGGGCGAGCCGCTTCAGCCGCCGGCCCTCGCCGATGCGAAGGACCTTCTCGAGCTTCCCGAAATCCGCGGTTGGCATCGAGGTAGGGTAGCCGCTGCGCAGTTTTCTCACCCCGGCTTCACCGCCGCCTAACACCTGCGCAGTAGCTTCAGCCTATGCGCCGGCTTCTCCCCCTCGCCCTCGTGCTTGCGCTCGTTCCGGCCGCGGCGGCGGCGACGGCGCGCGAGCAGCCGGTGGCCGGGCCGATCTCCAGCGTGAGCATCGCGGGCACCGAGATCGCCTACTCGGACGAATACAGGACGCGCTGCCACGAGATCCGGCTCTGGGAAGTCGCTTCCCGCAGCGACAAGCGGCTTGCGAGCCATTGCTTCGTCAGCACGAGCACCGGCAGCGGCGTCGCCGGCGCGATCGCCACCGGCGGCCGCGCGCTCTGGCTGACCTACATCGGCGGCAACATCCGCGAATGGTCGCTCTGGACGAAGGGCCGGAACGCAAAGGCCCGGCGAATCGCCTTCCTGACCGCCGACGTGGACGGCCCGCCGCCCGTCATCCTCGGGCGCGTCTGGGAAGGGTCGCTCCCGTACGCGACCGGGAGCAAGATCGTCGTCCTCGCACCGAACGGCTCGCGGCGCTTCACACTGACCGCACCGGATCGCGTCGTCTCGTTGAGCGCCCACTCGCGCGGCTATGCGGCGGTGCTCGCGAACGGTGACGTGCTGACGATCTCGCTCGCGGGCAAGCTGCTGCGGGAGCGCGAGTTCGAGCCGGGGGCCGTCCAGGAAGCGCTGCTCGCCGCTCCAGGCCTGATTCTCAAGACGCGGAACGGCCTCGAGATCCACAACGGCGACTCGATTCGTCGGATCCCGTTGCCCCGGGGATCACGGTTCCTGGGCTACTCGCAGGGGATCGCGGCCTACGGGACGGGACGCGAGCTCAGGCTCAAGCGCCTTGCCAACGGGCACGACACGCTCTTCCGGACGCTCGAGCCGCGCTTCCAGGCGCAGCTCGGCCGCCGCGGAATCGTCTACGCCTCGGGACGCACGCTCGGGTTCACGGCCTGGGTGCTTCTGAGCACCTCCGCCTAGACCGGCCTAGAGCGGCGTTACCTCGATCTCGAACAGGTCGCCGTCGAGGCGGCGACCGATCACGACGCTGCCGTCCTCGACGAACTCCAGCTCGTCACCCTCGGTCTCGGGAAACTCGCGCACGCGGATCCTGCTCGCCGCGACCGCCCAGACTCCGTCCTCCCGCATGACGGCCTCCGCGCGGTAGGGCGGATTCAGCGTCTCCTCGATCGCCTCAGCAAGAGACGTCAGCGAGCCGTCCGGCACGTCTTCCTCCACGATCAGCGTCCCGTCGGGCAGCGCGGCGAAGTGCACCTCGTCCACGGGCAGGTCGGCGCGGGCACTCGCGACGACGTCCCACCGGCGCGCCCTCGGAACGCCGTGGACCCCGACCTCGCCGAGCGGCGACGGGTTCCCGAACTCGTCTGGCGGCGCGCTCAGGAAGCCGTCCGCGAGCCCGTGCATGAGCCCCGCCAGCCGGGATGGCGCCCGTTCGGTCTCGCTGGGCTCGGAGCCGAACTCGAGGCCGCCCTCCTCGGCCAACTGCTCGTGCAGCGGCCGACGGCGCCGGAAGAAGCCCATCTAGTCCTGTGGCTCGATCAGACCGTATGCGCCGGCGCGGCGGCGATAGACGACGTTGGTCAGGCCGGTCTCGGCGTTCGTGAAGACGAAGAAGTCGTGCCCGATCAGCTCGAGCTCGACCGCCGCCTCGTCCGGCGTGAGCGGCTGAAGCTCGAACTGCTTCGACTTCACGATCATCCGGTCCAGCTGCTCGCCCGAGAACGTCGGCTCGTCCGACCTGCCCGTTCGCCCGGCGACCCGTCTCTCGCCGGCTTCGCTTCTCGCGGTACCGCTTCACCTGGCGCTCGAGCTTGTCCGAGAGCTGGTCGATCGACGTCTCGAACGCGTTCGAGGTCTCGCGGACGCGGAGGGTCGAGCCCTTGGTCCAGACCGTCGCCTCGGCGATGTGATCCTCGCTGATCGAGGGGTTCGTCTCCAACGTGAGCTCCACCTCGATCTGGGTCTCCTCGGGGAGCTGCCGCTCGATTCGGTCGAACTTCTCCTCGGCGTATCTCCGGATCGAATCGTTGACCTCGACGTTTCGGCCCTTGACCTCGAGTCGCATCACGTTCTCCTTCATCCGGGGATCAACCCAGGTTAACGAAGCCCGTTCTCAATTGTCCGAAGCTCAGCGCACGGCTCGTGCGAACGTCACCACCTCCACTCTCCGGGCGCCGCCTCGACGCAGCGCGGACGCAGCTGCGGCGGCGGTCGCACCACTCGCGTAGACATCGTCGATCAGGCACACGCGCGTCGGCGAAGCGCGCGCCGAAGCGAACGCACCGGCGACATTTCGACGCCGCTCCTTCAGCCCCAGCCCTCGCTGCCGCTCGACCGGACGCGCCCGCCCGACGAGCGGCTGCACGGGCAGCTCCCACAGCCGGCCGAGCTGTTCTGCGAGAGCTTCCGCCGGCCGGTGCCCTCGCTCGAGCGCGCGCTCGGCGTCTGCCGGAACGAAAGCGAGCATCGCGACGTCCGGCCGAGTGAGCGTCTCGACCACGAGAGCGGCGGCCTCGCGCGCGAGCCGTCGCCGGCCACGCTCCTTCCACGCCTGCACGACCCGTCGGGCGCGGGCGTCGTAGACGATGGCGGCACGGGCCGATACGAACGCCAGCCTTCGCCCGCTGCACTCCGCGCAACGCTTGACCGGCCAGACTCCGGGCGACCCGCAGCGGCCGCAGAGGGGTGGCGCAAGCCGGATCAGCGAGTCGCGGCAACCCGGCGCAGAGCGCAAGCCCCGGCAACTCACACCCGGCACAACGGTTGGGGAGCAGGACGTCGAGCAGCACTGACTCGACCCTAGGTGGGGACTCGTCACGAGAGTGTCACGCGATCGTGCCGACTTGATCTTTAGCAGCAGGCCTCTGGAGCGAGTACTCGGCGCGCTCCGGCAGACCCTGCTCGCGGCGGAGCTGGTTGTCGGCGGCAAGGAGTTGTTCCTTGTCGCCGATGTCGAGCCACCTGCCGGCAAACCGGTACGCATAGACCGGCTCGCGCGAATGCAGCCAGGCGATGAAGCTGCCCACCTGGTCGGGCGCGTTGCCTTCGGCGAGGTATCGCGCCACCAGAGGGACGTGCTCGCGGTGATAGATGTAGGTCGCGGTCGCCGCGAGCGTGCTCGGTGGATCGGCGGGTTTCTCGACGAACGAGGTGATCCGCTCGTCACCGGCGACGTCGACGACGCCGTACTGCGACGCGAGCCGCAGGTCACCGACGTCGAGGACTGCGACGGCGCTGGCGACGCCCTTGCTTCGCCAGAACGCGGTGAAGTCGGCGAGCGAGTAGTCGAAGAGATTGTCGCCCGCGACGACCAGAACGTCGTCGTCGATTCTCGCCCGCTCGAGCGTGAAGGCAACGTCGCCCATCGCGCCGAGCCGGTCCTCGTTCGACGTCGTTCCGTCGTCGTGGACGGTGATGCCTTCCTTCGTCCGCGCCCAGCGCTCGAAATCCGGCGCGAAGCGGTGGTTCGTGACGAGATGCACGTCGTCGATCTCAGCAACCGCGCGGAGCGAGTCGAGAATCCAGTCGACCATCGGCCGGCCGCCGACGGGCAGCAGGCACTTCGAGAGATCGTCCGTCAGCGGCTGCAGGCGCGTCGCGTAGCCGCCGGCAAGGATGATCGCCTTCACGCGTGCACCACGCGCGGCAGCGAGTCGGAGTACGGCGCCCGGTGCACGCCTTCCTCGGTCACGATCGCGGTGATCAGCTCAGCGGGCGTGACGTCGAAAGCAGGGTTCCGGGCGGCGAAGCGCGTGCTGAGCTCCGCACCGTCTCGCTCCTCGATCGGGATCTGCGAACCGGTCGGAGTGGCCGGATCGATCGTGGACGTCGGCGCGACGACGTAGAACGGAAGCCCGTGGTGGGCGGCCGCGACTGCCAGGCCGTAGGTGCCGATCTTGTTTGCGGCGTCGCCGTTCGCGGCGATCCGGTCGGCGCCGGTCACGACGCAGTCCACCTCGCCTCGGCTCATCAGGTGCGCCGCGGCCGAGTCGGCGATCACGGCATGCGGGATGCCGAGTGCCTCCAGCTCCCACGCGGTCAGCCGCGAGCCCTGGAGCAGCGGCCTCGTCTCGTCGACCCAGACGTGTGCCAGCAGCCCGTCCTCCCAGGCTCTCCGGAGCGCACCGACGGCAGAGCCGTAGCCCCCGGTCGCCAGCCCGCCGGCATTGCAGTGGGTCAGCGCTTTCGTGCCAGGTCCGAAGAGGGCTGATGCATGTGTACCCATGCACCGGCACCGATCAACTTCCGCTAAGTGCAAGTCGCGAGCCCGTTCGGGCGTCGGGTCGGCGCGCATCTCTTCGAGCGCCCAGACGAGGTTCACCGCCGTCGGGCGGGATTCGGCGAGCACGCGGTACGCGGCGTCGAGATCCTCGCCGCGCTCGGCCGCGAGCGCGTAGCCGTACGCCGCGGCCACGCCGATGGCCGGCGCTCCGCGCACGGCGAGCGTCCGGATCGCCTCGGCGACCTCGGCCGCCGACTCGCAGCGGAGCTCGAGCTCCTCGTCCGGAAGCCGGCGCTGGTCGAGCAAGACGACCGCGCCGGCTTCCAGACGAACGATGCTCTCCGGTGTTAGGTCCCCTCGTCCCACGAGGCCAGGTACTTCGCCTGCTCCTCCGTGAGCCGGTCGATGTCGACGCCCATGGTCGCGAGCTTGAGCCGGGCGATCTCGTTGTCGATCTCCTCCGGCACGACATAGACCTTCTTCTCGAGCGAGGCGGCGTTCTGGACGACGTACTCGGCCGAGAGCGCCTGGTTCGCGAAGGACATGTCCATCACCTGGGCCGGGTGACCCTCGGCCGCGGCGAGGTTGACGAGGCGGCCGTCGGCGATCAGATAGAGCCGGCGACCGTCGGCCAGCGTGAACTCCTCGACGAACTCGCGTGCCTGCCGCGTATCCGTGGCGAGCGCGCGGAGCGCCGGCAGCTCGATCTCGACGTTGAAGTGACCGGTGTTGGCGAGGATCGCGCCGTCCTTCATCCGTTCCATGTGGCGCCTTCGCGATCACCGACTTGTCGCCGGTCGCCGTGATGAAGATGTCGCCGATCTCGGCGGCCCTCTCCATCGGCATCACCATGAAGCCGTCCATCACGGCCTCGATCGCCTTCATCGGGTCGACCTCGGTGACGACGACGTTCGAGCCCATGCCCTTGGCGCGCATCGCGACGCCGCGTCCGCACCAGCCGTAGCCGGCGACGACGACCGTTCGCCCCGCGAGCAGGACGTTCGTGGCGCGGATGATCCCGTCGAGCGTCGACTGGCCCGTGCCGTAGCGGTTGTCGAAGAGGTGCTTCGTCTTCGCCTCGTTGACGGCGACGACCGGGAAGCCGAGCTTGCCGTCGCGCTCGAGCGCCTTCAGCCGGATCACGCCGGTGGTCGTCTCTTCCGTACCTGCGATCACGTCGCCGAGCTGCTCGCGACGGGCGGTGTGCAGAACGCCGATCACGTCGGCGCCGTCGTCCATCGTGATGTGCGGCTTGTGGTCGACCGCAGCCTCGATGTGCTGGTAGTACGAATCGTTGTCCTCACCCTTGATCGCGAATGTCGAGATGCCGTACTCCTCGACGAGGGCGGCTGCCACGTCATCCTGCGTCGAGAGCGGGTTGGACGCGCAGATGACGACGTCCGCTCCACCCGCCTGGAGCGTGCGCATCAGGTTCGCGGTCTCGGTCGTCACGTGCAGGCACGCGGCAACGCGGTAGCCGGTCAGCGGAAGCTCGCTCTCGAAGCGCTCGCGGATCGCGGCCAGCACCGGCATCTGCCGGTCGGCCCAGGCGATCCGGCGCACGCCCTCCGGCGGCGAGTCCCAGATCCTTCACGTCATATCGCTTGGTTGTGGCCATCTATCCCTTTCGTCAGGTCAGCGGAGCAGTGTAGGTGGATCGTCAGGCGACGAGGAGCCGCTCATGCTTGCGCTGCTCCCAGTCCACCCAGTCGGCGGACGGAGTACTGCCGTGCAGCCACGTCTCGACGGCGCCGCGCAGCGCCGGCTCGCGGCGCAGCCTCGCGGCGAACGCGAGCTCGTCGAGCTCCACTGCGTGGCGCTCGCGAAGATCGCGCAGCGAGCGGAGCTGATTCAGCTCACGTAGGCCGTAGAGGCGGTAGCCCGACGCCGCCCGCTCCGGGACGACGAGTCCGGTCGTCTCCAGATAGCGGAGCATCCGTGCCGACCAGCCCGTCTGGGTGGCCGCCTCGCCAACGGTGAGCGCTTGCATCGGCCGAACCTTACCACAACCGTGGCAAGGTTCGTCTCAGGCCTCGGAGGTTCCCTCCCGGCCGTAGAGATCCTCGAGCCTGACGACGTCGTCGAGATGTGGTGTCGAGACCTCGAGAATCGTCGTGTCCTCGATCGCCGTGACCCGGTGCACGGTGCCCGGCTGGTAGTGGAACGCCGCGCCGGCGCCGATCACCTCCTCGTGCAGCACCTTCTGCCCGACCTCCCCCAGCTCGAGCTTCGCGCGGCCGGACTGGACGAGCCACGACTCGTCCTTGACGTTGTGGAACTGGAGGCTGAGGGCGGCGCCGGCCTTCACGAACAGCACCTTGCCGCAGTACACCTCCGTGAGCGCCCAGATCAGCTCGTAGCCCCACGGCTTTTCGACCTTCCGGACACTCGAAGGCCCATGGGTCGAGCGAGTCGATGTTCGGGGAATCGGTGCCGGTCACGAGAACGAGACAGCGCCCGCGGCGATTGTCTGGTCCGCCGCGACGCGCATCCCGTGGTCGAGCATATTCCCGTCGCCGACCTCTGCGCCAGGTCCGACAACGCAGAGACCGCGGATCTCGCAACCGGCTCCGATCCGGGCCTGCTCGCCGACGATCGATCCCGCGACGTGCGTTCGCGGTCCGACGACGGCTCCCGCGCCGATCACCGACGACTCGATGCACGCGCCGTCACCGATCCGTGCCCCGGCTCCGATCACCGCGAGGCTGCCGATGCGAGCTCCCGGGCCGATCGTCGCGCCTGCGCCCACGAAGACCGGCGGCACGAGCCGCGCAGCCGGGCTGACCTCGGCCTTGGGGTCGACGAGCGTGTAGTCGGAACCGAGCGCACTGCCGAGCTCCGTGTTGAAGTTCCGCTCGAGCACGTCGCGATGGGCCTGCAGATAGGCATCCGGAGTGCCGATGTCGAGCCAGTAGCCGCCGAGTGCGACCCCGTAGACCGCCTGCTCGTCGACGAGTAGCGGGAAGACCTCGCGCTCGATCGAAACGGGACGACCAGGCGGGATCAGATCGAGCACGTCCGGCTCGAGGACGTAGAGCCCCGCGTTGATCAGGTTCGTGTCGATCTCCTCCGGACGCGGCTTCTCGAGGAAGCTGAGCACCTGCCCGTCACCGTTCACCCGCACGAGCCCGTAGCGGGTCGGATCCTCGACGGGCGTGAGGAGGATCGTCGCGCGCTTCGGCCGCTCGCGATGGAAGGCCACGAGCGCATCGAGGTCGGTCTCCCGCAGCGAGTCCCCGTTGAGCGCGAAGAACGGCTCGTCGATCCCTTCGGCCGCGAAGCGGATCGCGCCGCCCGTCCCGAGCGGCTCCTCCTCGATCTTGTACTCGAGCTGGAGGTCGCCGTAGCGGTCGCCGAAGTGCTCCTGGATCTGGGTCGGCAGGTACCCGCACGAGACGATCGCCCGCGTGACGCCGTGCCGGCGCAGATGCTCGAACGTGTAGGCGAGCTGCGGCCGGTCGACGAGCGGCAGCATGTCCTTGCGCGTCCGGTCGGTGAGCGGCCGCAGCCGGGTGCCGAGGCCACCGACGAGAATGACGGCCGAGAGTCCCATGGACTAGGCCGCCGCTCGGCCGATGCCCTCGTACGTGAAGCCGGCCTCGCGCATCACGGCCGGATCGAGCATGTTGCGGCCGTCGATCAGCAGCGCGTTGCTCATCCGGGACGCTGCCTCTGCCCAGTCGAGCTCGGCGAGCTGCGACCACTCCGTCACGAGGACGGCCGCGTCGGCGCCGTCGAGCGCCTCCAGCGGGTCGGCGCAGATCGTCGCGCGGGGCAGCACTGCGTTGCCGTTCGCGACGGGATCCCAGGCACGGACGTCAGCGCCCTCCGCGACGAGCCGGCCGGCGAGCACGAGGCTCGGCGCTTCGCGAACGTCGTCGGTATTCGGCTTGAAAGCGAGCCCGAGCAGCGTGACGGTCTTGCCGCGCAGGCTGCCGAGGTGGTGCTGGAGCTTGCCGATCACGCGCCGCTTCTGCAGCTCGTTGACCTCGATCACTGCGTTCAGGAGCTGGAAGTGGTAGCCCGAGTTCGCGGCGAGCTGCTTGAGCGCGAGCGAGTCCTTCGGGAAGCAGCTGCCGCCGTAGCCGATGCCCGCGCGGAGGAAGCTGGAGCCGATCCGCTTGTCGAGCCCGACGCCCTCGGCAACCCGCACCACGTCAGCGCCGGTTGCCTCGCAGACGTTCGCGATCTCGTTGATGAAGCTGATCCTGGTCATCAGCGCTGCGTTGGCGGCGAGCTTGATCATCTCCGCCGAGGCCACGTCGCAGCGCACGACCGGGCCGTCGATCCCCCGGTGCAGCTCCTGAACTGCGTCCCCATCCTCGTCCTCGAACGAGCCGATCACGATGCGGTCCGGCTGCTGGAAGTCGCGGATCGCCGTGCCTTCGGCGGTGAACTCGGGATTCGAGGCGTAGCCGACCCGATCGAGCCCGCGCTCGTCGAGGCGGTGACGCACCCTGGCCCCCGTTCCGACCGGGACGGTGCTCTTCATGACGAGGACGGCGCGCTGATCGAGCCCGCCGAGCTCGTCGACGACCGTCCAGACAGCTGAGAGATCAGCATCGCCCGAGTACGTCGGCGGTGTGCCGACGGCGACATAGAGGAACTGGGCGTCGGACACAGCCTCGCCGACATCGAGCGTGTACGTCAGCCGCTCGGCGTTGCGCCGCAACAGCTCCTCGAGACCCGGCTCCCAGATCGGAACCTCGCCGGCGCGAAGCCGCTCGACGCGCTCGGCGAGGACGTCCCGCACCACGACCTCGTGACCGAGCTCCGCCAGGCACGCGCCGGTGACGAGACCGACGTAGCCGGCACCGAAGACAGCGACCTTGGACACGCGCGGAACCTACCTACTTGACTTTGTCGATCGGCTTGAGACCCTTGGCGATCGCGAGCATCGTCTCGTTCGAGAGCGAGTCGAGCAGCGTGTTCACGACCCAGTAGGTCGCGCCGCCCTGCCGGAGCACGACCATGTGCAGCTTCGGGCCGGTGTAGTGGAGCTCGTAGCTTCGCCCTCCGATCGAGCGGATGAAGTTCCGCTCCGAGAGCACGGGGGCGTCCTCCCAGTCCGTCATCTGGACGCCCCAGTACTCGTTGACGCCGCTCCCGGTCTTGTAGGTCAGCCGGATCGTCTTGTGCTTGCCGTCCGGGTCGATCCGGTACATGCGGATCGGGCGCTCGCGGTCGATCCAGGAGCTGCGCTCGAGCACGGTCGGCACCATCACCTTGAACGGAACCTTCGGCGCTCGCTCGCGCAGCAGGGCAAGCGATGCCTCCGCACCTGGAACGACGTTCGGCGGCTGGCGCTTCGGCGTCTTGTCGACCGGCGCCTCGGCCAGCGTGCCGTGGAATGTCTGGCCGACGATCACGGTCAGCATCGCGCCGTTCGAGAGCCCCTTGATCACGGCGTTGACGGGCTTGATGTCCTGCGTGCCGAAGAGGGTGGCGACCTTCTTCGCCGCCGCAGCTGCTCCGGCCTGGGACTTGTCGTAGTGGATCCTCGTCTGGAAGTAGTCCCAGTTGGGGCGTTCGCGTTCTTGCCGTCGGGCGGGTAGACCATCTGGTACCCACGCTGCGAGAGCGCGTAGCTGGCGGTCCCCGCCGAGCCCGTGACACCGTTCCCGTTCAGGACGGTGATCGCCGTCTCACGCGTTGGCGGCGCCTTGTCGGCCGCCGCCTTCGGCTTCTCGTTCAGCGCCACCTGGGTCGCCTTCTGCGGCGACTCGACATCCGGGTGCGCGAACTCCTGCACCGCTTTCCGGATGTTCTCCTGGCGGCACGAGAAAGATCGAAGCTCGAGTTCTCCTCGATGCCCTCGAGCTTGGACTGGAAGAAGTGACCGGGCGGGAGCGAGTAGGCGAAGAACGCGTAATCGAGGACCGTCTGGCCGTCGAGCTCCGCGTCGCCGCCGACGCCGACCTCGACGTTCCGGGTGATCGTCTTGATCACTTTCGGGAGCTCGAGGAAACCGGTACTCGCCTTGATCTGGTCCTTGAACGCGCGCAGGAAGAGCTGCTGCCGCGCGATCCGGTAGAGGTCGGAGTCGGTGTGGCGGTAGCGGACGAAATCGAGCGCCTGGTAGCCGCCGAGCTTCTGGTAGCCGGGGTGGAGATTGATCGCCGCGTACCCGAAGTCGCCGCCGCGGTTGTTGAAGTACCGCCGGTCGACGTCCAGCCACACGCCGCCGATCGCGTTGACGAGCTGCTGGAAGCCGCGGAAGTTGACGGTGATCAGGTAGTTGACCGGTAGGCCGGTCAGCTTCCGGACGGTCTCCAGCGTGCCCTTGGTGCCGCACGTCGCGTAGGCGTTGTTGATGCGGGCACCGAACGGCGACCTGCCCGGGCAATGGATCTGGACATACAGGTCACGCGGGAATGAGAGCAGCGAGACCGACTTGGTGTCCGGGTCGGCCCGGACGAGCATCACCGTGTCCGAGCGCGACGGGTCGCCTTTGGCTTCGCTGGCTCGCTTGTCGTAGCCGATGACGAGAGCGGTCGCCGGTTGCCCCGGTATCGCGACGTCGAGCCGCTTCGCGGCGACCTTCACATCGGGGGTGTGCGCGACGAGATCCTGTGTGACCTCTCGACCGAACAGGTAGACGCCGCCCGCGACCGAGCCGAGCGCGACGATCAGGACGACGAACACCCAGCCGAAGGCCGTCCGGAACGTCGCCCAGCCCGAACGCTTGGGCGGATCCGGCTGGCGGTAGACGGTGATCGGAGAGAGCGCCCCGGGCGGCAGCACGGGCCGTCCATTGGCTTCGACGGTCGCACCGCGACCGATGCCTCTTTTCAACGTTGTCCGCATACGGAAAGCGCGGGCCAGAACGCACCCGCGGATGCCCAAGGATACCCGAGGGCTAGGTCGTCGCCGCCAGAACCGAGGCCAGGGCTTCGGCGAAGAACGCATTCTCGTCCGGAGTCCCGACGGTGATCCGCAGCGCTCCCGGCGCCCCGAATCCACCCATCGGGCGCACGATCGCCCCCTGCCGGAGCAGCGCTTCGTAGAGCGGCCGCGCGTCCTCCCCCACTTCCACGAAGAGGAAGTTCGCGACCGCAGGCCCCGCCGGCTCGAGCCCGTGCTCCCGCAGCGAGCGCTCGAGCTGCTGCCGCCCTTCGTGGGTGAGCCGTCGGCGCTCGGCGAGCTCATCCGGCGCGTCGATGCTCGCGAGTGCAGCGACCTGGGCCTGGGTGTTGACGTCGAACGCCCGCCGCGTCTTCCCGATCGCCTCGATCACGTCCGTCGGCCCGATCCCGTAGCCGACCCGCAGCCCCGCAAGCCCGTAGATCTTCGAGAAGGTGCGGAGGACGAGCACCCGCCGGCCCGCCTTCAGGTATTCCTCGACCCCGTCCGGGTAGTCCGGCTGCTCGATGTACTCGAAGTAGGCCTGATCGAGGACGGTGAGCACATGCTCGGGCACGCGGTCGAAGTAGGAGTCGAGCTGCGAGCGTGTCGTCATCGTCCCCGTCGGGTTGTTCGGCGTGGCGATGTAGACGAGCTTGGTCCGCGGCCCGATCGCGGCGAGTAGCGCATCCAGGTCGTAGTGGTCGTCGACCAGAGGCACCTTCTGCGGCACCGCGCCGAGCTTCAGTGTGTCGAGCACGTAGCTGATGAACGACGGCCACGCAGTCACGACCTCGTCGCCGGGATCCAGGGTCGCGAGCGAGAGGTGGCCGATCACGGCATCGGCGCCGGCCGCGGTGACGACGTTCGCCGCATCGACGCCGTGGCGCTCGGCGAGCGCGTTGCGGAGATGGAACGCGCCACCGTCGGGGTAGCGGTTCAGCCCAGCCGCGCTCCGCTCCATGGCTTCGAGTGCGACCGGGAACGGGCCCCACGGTCCTTCGTTCGAAGCGAGCTTGACCACGCGCTCGAGCCCGAGCTCGCGCTGCAGCTCCTCCTCGGGCTTTCCCGGCTCGTACGGAACCAGGCCGTCGAGGGCCGCGCGATGGAGGGCCACAGCCGAACTAGCTTTCGGAGGCCGGTGGCTGGTCGCTCGAGCTCTTGCGGCGCCAGAACCAAAGCACGCCGCCGATGGCAGCGAGTCCAGTCGCGATCGCACCCTTGTTCGGACGCCTCGAGCCCTCGACCGTGCCGGGCACTGCTTGCTTCGCCTTGTGCTTCATCACCGTCTTCGCGCCGACCCAGGTCAGCCAGCCGAGAACGGCGTTCCGCCTGTTGATGATGGACATGGCGCGGAGGCTACCAACCCCCCACATCTTCGCGCCTTTGAGCGAGACGTTCGCCACTGATCCAAGCGGGCGAGAAAGGTGAACGAGCCCCGAATATCGACCCACGCAGCTTCAGGGGTCTTGGCGCGGATCGGAATCTGCTCCCGCAGATTCCGATCCCGATTGCGCCCTAGAACAAAAAAGTGAGCCGCCCCTCTGCGGCAAGGGGCGGCTCGGGAGAAAGGCGGGGCCGGCGGGCGGCACGGCCCCTATGTGGGGACGAGGGCACGTCCTTACCTATTGAGATACCACTCCCCGAGAAACCTTGCACCTCAATTTCCTACGCCTGCGCGGGAGCCCTTTTCTTGTTGGGCAGATGGATCGCCCGTCCGAGCGCGACGAGGCCCGCTTCCTTGATCGCCTCGGAGAGCGTCGGGTGCGCCGTCATGCCGTCGGCGACCGTCTCGACCGTCGCCTCGGCGTCGATCGCCACGGTGCCGGCCTCGATCAGGTCGGTCACGTGCGGGCCGACCATGACGATCCCGAGCAGCTCGCCGTACTTCGTCTCGTGGATCGACTTGACCCAGCCGACCGTGTCCGCCTGCATCACGGCGCGTGCGTTCGCCACCCAGGGAAACACTCCGACGGCGACGTCGTCGCCGTGCCGCTCGCGCGCCTGAGCCTCGGTCAGGCCGACGCCCGCGATCTCCGGGTCGGTGTAGATCGGCCGCGGCACGGCGGGCTCGCCGATCGTCGCCTCGTGGCCGCAGGCGTTCTCGGCGGCAACCTCGCCCTCGCGGAACGCGGTGTGCGCCAGCTGCCAGTAACCGGCGCAGTCGCCGACGGCGTAGATGTGCGGAACGGTGGTGCGCCGGTGCTCGTCGGTGGCGATTCCCTTGCGCTTGTCGAGCTCGACGCCGATCTCCTCGAGCCCGAGGCCCTCGACGACCGGCCCCCGGCCGACGGAGACGAGCATCAGATCGGCCTGCACGCTCTCGCCTTCGCCGAAGTACACGGTGAGCTGTGAGCCGTCGTCCTGAACGCCGGTGCACTGCTTGCCGAGCTGGAGCGCGATCCCGCGCTTGCCGAACTGCTTCGCGAGCTCCTTGGCCGCGTCGGCGTCCTCCTGCGGGATCAGCGTCGTCGAGCATCTCGACGATCGTCACCTCGGAGCCGAAGCGCTGGAAGATCGAGGCGAACTCGCACCCGATGATGCCGCCGCCGAGGATCACGAGCCGTCGGGGGATCTCGGTCTGCGCGAGCAGGCCGGTCGAGTCGACGCAGCGAGGAGAGTCGAGGCCGTCGATCGGCGGCATGAGCGGATATGAGCCGGTGGCGACGATCGCGCTCTTGAACGTGATGTCCTCGCCGCCCTCGACGGCGATCGTGTTCGGCCCCGTGAAGCGGCCGCGTCCCTTGACCCACTCGACGCCGTTCGCCTTGAAGAGGCCGGCGACCCCGCCCGTCATCTGCTTGACGACGCCGTTCTTCCACTCGACCGCCTGGCCGAAGTCCAGCTCGGGCTTGCTGACGTTGACGCCGAACTTGGCGAACACCTCATCCGCCTGGTGGAACGCATGCGCGGTCTGCACCCAGGCCTTGGTGGGAATGCAGCCCACACGCAGGCAGGTGCCGCCGAGCTCGGGCTCGAGCTCGATACAGACGGACCTGGCGCCCAGCTGGGCCGCGCGGATCGCTGCGGTGTACCCGCCGGGGCCTCCGCCCAGGACGGCGACGTCACATTCCATGTCCGGTCAACTCCTCATTCGTTGTCTGGGCTCGATGCTAGCGAGGCGACCATCGTCCAGGCATCGGCTCCCTCGTCGACGACGGTGAAGCCGTGGCGCTCGTAGAGCTTGCGCGCCGGGTTTCCGGGCTCGACGCTGAGGCTGAGGCTGTCGTAGCCCGCGGCTCTCGCCTTCGCGATCAGCTCCTGCAGGAGCTCGTCGCCGATGCCGTGGCCCCGCTTCGAGGGTACGACCGCGATCGCGAGCTCGGGCGTCTCCTCGTCGACGAAGCCGTAGCCGGGCTCGTCGTCGCTTGAAGACCCGGTACCAGGCGGCGCCGACCGGGAAGCCGTTCTCGAGCGCGATCAGTGCGGTGTCGCCGGGCCTCCCCCAGCCCCGCACGTAGCGCGAGACGAGCGACCCGGGTACCCGTTCGCGCCAGTAGTAGGCGTGGTGGAGCATGTCGCGCAGGAAGCGCACGTCCTGGGTACCGCCGCGTCGAAGGACGATCCCCATCGGCCTACGATTCCAGGGACTGGGCGAGCTGAATGCGGTTGCCGTCCGGATCGAACACGTCCACGAGCCGGATCTGCCCGTGCAGCTCGAAGACGACTCCTACCTCCACCCCGGCCTCGCGCAGCCGTTCCGCCTCGGTCTTCACGTCGGAGACGTCGATGTGCGCGACGCCGCCCGACTCGTCCGGCTCCCCCTGGGCGAGCGCGATCTCCATTCCGCCGTGCTTCAGCCGCGACCAGCTCTCGTCGAAGTCGACGAAGACCTCCTCGAACCCGAGCGTGTCGCGGTAGAAGGCACGCGCCGCTTCGAGGTCGCGAACCCGGTACCAGACCGCCGCCACGCTCAAAGCGCCAGCGCGGGCTCTTCGAGCAGCTCTTTCACGGTGCGCAGGAACTCGGCGCCGTCCGCACCGTCGACCGCCCGGTGGTCGCACGTGATCGTGATGCTCATCAAGGGCCGCACCTCGACCTGACCGTCCCGGACGACCGGCTTCTCCTCCGTCGAGCCGACCGCGAGGATCGCGGCCTGCGGCGGATTGAGCACGGCGATGAACTGCTCGATCCCGAACATGCCGAGGTTCGAGATCGTGAACGTGCCGTCCGCGAGGTCCGCCAGCTGCAGCTTGCCGTCGCGTGCGCGCCCGACGACCTCGGCCCGGTCGGCGGCGATCTCCTGGATCGTCTTCCGGTCGGCGTCGCGGATCACCGGTACGACGAGGCCGTTCGGCGCGGCGACCGCGATTCCGACGTGCGCGTACGGGAAGCGCAGGATCTTGTCCCCGATGAAGTGGGCGTTCACGGCCGGGTGGCGCACGAGTGCCGCCGCGCACACCTTCGTCAGCAGATCGCTGACGGTCGGCTTCGTCTCGCCTTCCTTCAACCGCGCGACGAGCCGCTCCCGCAGCTCGAGCGCGCGCGTCATGTCGACCGAGAGCGTGAGCTGGAAGACAGGCGCCTGCCACGCTTCGGTGAGGCGGCGCGCGATCGTCTTCCGCGTCGACGTGAGCTCGATCTCCTCCACCTCGCCCACGGCAGTCGCGACCGCCGCAGCCGGTGCGGCCTTCGGCGCCGCGACGACTCCGCGCTCGACGTCCTCGGCGACGATCCGGCCCTCGGGGCCGCTGCCCTGCAGCTGGGCGATGTCGATCCCCTTCTCGCGTGCGAGCCGTCGCGCAAGCGGCGAGGCCTTGACGCGACCTGCCGTCTGCACCGGCGCGTCGGCGACCGCCGCGGTCGCGGCCTCAGCGGTCGCGGCGGCAGCCTGGCGGCCGCGCTCGCGCTCGTCGTCCATCTCGTCGGCGGGCGAGCCCTCTTCCTCCGGCTGCTCCTCGGGCTCGGCGGCGTCCTCTTCCTTCTCCTCGCTCTTGGTCTCGGCCGGTTGGCCGCCGTTGTCCGAGGGGACGTCCTCCCCTTCGTTGCCGATGAAGGCGATCGTGCGGCCGACCTCGACCTCGCCGGAGGGGACGACGATCTTCAGCAGGACGCCGTCGGCCTCGGCCTCGACCTCCTGGGTGACCTTGTCGGTGTCGAGCTCGTAGAGGGGCTCTCGCTTCTTGACCGCCTCACCCTCGTCCTTCAGCCACTTGACGATGGTCCCGGACTCCATCCCCTGGCCGAGCCGCGGAAGCTTGACCTCGGTCGCCATCGCTAGGCCCGGGCCACCGTTCGCTTGACGGCTTCCAGCACGTCGGCGGCGTGCGGGACGACCCACTGCTCCATGGCCGGCGCGAAGGCGAGCGGCGCGAACTTCGCTCCGACTCGCTCGATCGGCGCGTCCAGGTAGTCGAAGGCGCCCGCCTGGACGACGGCCGTGAGCTCGGCGCCGAAGCCGCCGCGGGTGACCGCCTCGTGGGCGGTGACGCAGCGGGTCGTCTTCTTCACTGAGGCGATGATCGTCTCCTCGTCGAGCGGGAGCAGTGTCCGCGGATCGACGACCTCGACCGAGATCCCTTCCTTCTCCGCGTCCTCCGCGGCCTTCAGCGCTTCCGGCACCATCCGGCCGATCGCAACGACGGTCACGTCGGAGCCCTCGCGCAGGATCCGCGCCTTGCCGAGCTCGATCGGCTCGATCTGCTCCGGCACCTCGCCCTTGAGCGGGTAGAGCAGCCGGTGCTCGAAGAAGATGACGGTGTTGTCGTCGTAGATCGAGCTCCAGAGCAGGCCGCGAACGTCCTCGGGCGTCGAGGGGTAGACGACCTTCAGGCCCGGCACGTGCACGAACCACGACTCGAGCTGCTGCGCGTGCTGGGCGCCCGGGCTCCAGCCGGCGCCGCCCTGCGTGCGGATCGTGAGGGGCACCTTCACCTGGCCGCCGCTCATCGTCCGGTGCTTCGCGGCCTGGTTGACGAGCTGCTCCATCGAGAGCGTCAGAAAGTCCTGGTACATGATCTCGACGACCGGGCGCATGCCCTGCATCGCGGCGCCGATTCCGGTGCCAACGATTGCGATCTCCGAGATCGGCGTGTTGCGGACGCGCTCCGGGCCGAATTCCTCGAGCATCCCCTGGGTGACGCCCATCGAGCCGCCCATCTCGGCGATGTCCTCGCCCATGATGAAGACGTCGTCGTCGGTGCGCATCGCGCTCGAGAGCGCGTCGCGGACCGCTTCCCGGTAGGTCAGCTCAGGCATACACGTACTTGAGGGCGTCTTCCGGCTTCGGGTCCGTCCCCGCCTTCGCGAACTCGACCGAGGACTCGACGATCGCGTGGATCTCGGTGTCGAGCGCCTCGAACTCCTCGTCGGAGAGCTCGAGCTTGGCGCGCAGGAGCTCGATCGGATCCTTCGTGTTGCGCAGCTCCTCGATCTCTTCCTTCGACCGGTAGACCTGCGGGTCGCCGATGTAGTGGCCGACGAGCCGGTAGGTGCGAACGTTGAGGAAGACGGGGCCTTTGCCCGAGACGGCGTACTCGCGGGCCTCGCGCGTCGCGGCGTAGACCTCCTCGAGGTCCTGGCCGTCGACGTCGATCGAGTGCATCCCGAACGCAACCGCGCGCTGCGAGAAGTCCTGGATCGGCGAGTGCTGCGAGACGGGAGTCGATTCCGCCCAGCCGTTCATCTCGAGCACGAAGAGCGCCGGCACCTTCCACAGCTGAGCGAGGTTGAGCGACTCGTGGAACGTGCCCGTGTTCGTGGCGCCGTCGCCGAAGAAGGCGACGCCGACGCGGGGCTCCTTGCGGAACTGGAACGCGAGCGCGGCGCCGGTAATCGCCGGGAAGCCGCCGCCGACGACGGCGTTCGCGCCCAGGTTCCCGTGCTCGAGGTCGTAGAGGTGCATCGAGCCGCCGTAGCCGCCCGAGCAACCCTCCTTCTTGCCGTACAGCTCGGCCATCACCTTGTTCACGTGCGTGCCCTTGGCGATCGTGTGACCGTGCGCGCGGTGCGTCGACGCGATCACGTCGTCGGGCTCGAGCGCCGCGCACACGCCCGAGGCCACCGCCTCCTGCCCGATGCAGACGTGCAGGAAGCCCGGAAGCTCGCCCGCCCGGAAGCGCTCCTCCACCTTCTCCTCGAAACGGCGGATGAGCAGCATCTCGCGGAACAGCTCCCGGAGACGTTCGTCCGAAAGCGCGTTCTCCGCGCGGGGCTTCTTCTCGACCTTCGCCATTGCGGCCTTCATTATGCTGACGCCCGCATGGGGCTGGTCGAACAGTGGCGTCGAATCCGCGCGGACTTGCCCGCGGACTGGGCTGACGCCCGGCTCGCGATCACCGTTCCGAACCCCTCGCAGCGCTCACGTGCGGCCGCTCTCCTCGGTCCGGCCGGCCCCGGAATCGCCGGCGACGAGCTGCGTCTGACCGTCAGTCGCACCGGCGACGGGGTCGGACCCGACCAGCTGGTCAAGCTGCTGGGGAAGATCGACGAGGCGCGGATCCGCGGCACGCTGCGGCTGCTCGACGCGGGTGAGCGGGCGC
Organism: uncultured Gaiellaceae bacterium; assembly: GCA_963847255.1. GTDB lineage: Bacteria > Actinomycetota > Thermoleophilia > Gaiellales > Gaiellaceae > Gaiellasilicea. Next base: position 8,734 of record CAWJYW010000008.1, on the reverse strand, counting down.
CGCGCGTGGATGCACCCCGCGTGCGGCTCGCAGACGCCTGGGCGTCGGCCGTCGCCGCTCTGCCGCCCGACTGGAGCGATCTGTACTGCGAGCTCGAGCTCACCTCGAGCGACCACCTCCAGCGCGCCGCGCTGCTGCTCGCCCCGGTCAATCCCGCCCGCGTCCCGGGTCGCAGCGCATTTCGGTTCCGCGTTGCGCACACCTTCGGCTACGGCGCCTCCCCGCAGATGACGGCACGCTGCTTCGAACGCCTCGACCAGGAGGGGATCCCGGGGCAGCTCACGATCCTCCACATCCTCTCCGACACCCACAACGTCGACACCCAGGGGCCCGTCTGGCGTGTCGGAGGAAAGGCAGTCTGAGATGAGTGACGAGCCGGACCGGGTCGCCTGGGTACTGATCGAGCCGGGCTGGAAAGTGGTCGATGCGAACGGTGAGAAGGTCGGCAAGGTCGACGAGGTGCTCGCCGACGAGCAGACCGACATCTTCCACGGCCTGATCGTGAACGGCGAGGAAATAGACTCGGAGCGCATCGGCGAGATCCGCGAAGGCCAGATCCGGCTGCTCTAAGAATCAGGTTTGCAGCGGTCGGCCCCAGGCAACGAAAGAGTCATGCCGTCGAGGAACGCCGAATCAGAAACCGTTGCGTCGCCGCAGGCACCGTCCGGCCCGCAGCACAGCCCGCAGCGCTCGCCCAGGCGCGGCCCGAACCCGTTCGTGATCGCCGGTGCCGCCTTCGCCGTCGGCATCGTCCTCGCAAAGCTGATCGACTGGAGGAGTCATGCCCACCCGCGCCGCTGAGACCCAGGTCGACGAGACGCCCGGCGTGGGCACCGTCGCGAAGCAGGTCGCCGAGCACGCGAGCACGCTGGCGAAGCTCGAGCTCGAGCTGGCAAGCCTCGAGCTGAAACGGAAAGCGGGAGCGTTCGGCGCCGGTGTCGGCCTTGGGGTCGGCGCCGCTGTCGTCGCCTTCTATGGAGTCGGCTTCCTCTTTGCCACGGCCGCCGTCGCGCTCGCGATCGTCGTCGACCCCTGGCTCGCCGTCCTGCTCGTCACCGTCGGCCTGTTCGCGATCGCCGGCATCCTCGGCCTGCTGGCGCGTTCCCAGATCAGACGCGCGACGCCGCCGCTTCCCGAGCAGGCGATCCGCGAGGCGAAGCTGACCTCCGAGGCCTTGAGGGCCAATGGCCACCGCTAGCGTCAACGGACGCACGTCGGACACCGTCCGCCGCGAGATCGAAGCCGAGCGCCTCCAGCTCGCGATGGCGGTCGAGCAGCTCCGCGAAGGGCTCGGCGAAGCGACGAATGTCGCCGCCAAGCTCCGCTCCAACTTGCCGGTCGTCGCCGCGGGCGCGCTCGGCGCCGGCTTCTTCCTCGCGGGTGGGATCGGCGCGACGATGCGCTTCCTCGCCCGCAAGGGCCGCGAACGCTGAATTTGGCGGCGCCCTCGGTCGACATCGGTCGTGCCCCGTCCAGCCCGTGGCGGCTCTCGGCCCGCGAGTGGGTCGACGTCTTCAAGCGCGCCTTCAAGTCGTTCCTGGCCGACGACGCGATGGGTCTCTCCGCCCAGGTCGCGTTCAGCTCGCTGCTCGCGTTCTTTCCCGCGATGGTCTTTCTCGTCGGGCTGCTCGACCTGTTCGGCGCCTATGACGCGTTGAAGGAGTTCCTCGCGCCCGTCGCCCCCGGCGACGTGCTGACGACGATCGACACGCTGCAGCGGGACACGTCGACGGGGACGTCCGTCGTCGCGTTCGTCGTCGGCGCCGCGGCTGCGATCTGGGCGGCGAGCGGCGCCATGAGTGCGGTGATCAAGTCGGTGAACCGTGCCTACGAGCGAGTCGAGACACGGCCGTTCTGGATGACGCGCCTGATCGCGATCGTCCTCGTCGTCCTCACCGGGCTCGTGCTCGCCGGCCTGCTGCTGCTGATCGTGTTCGGCGGCCCGCTCGGAACGGCGATCGCCGACAAGGCCGGTCTCGGCGGCGAGTTCGAGCTCCTCTGGACGATCGTCCGCTGGCCGATCGCCTTCGTCGCGATCCTGCTCTTCTTCGGCCTCGTCTACTACCTCGCGCCGAACATCGACGTCCGCAGCTGGAAGTGGCTGACACCCGGCTCGCTCGTGGGGAGCCTGATGTGGCTTGCGCTCTCCGGGCTCTTCGCCCTGTACACGAGCCTGTCCGACTCCTACTCGAAGACCTACGGCGCACTCGCGAGCGGCATCGTGCTGCTGCTGTGGCTCAACTACTCAGCGTTTGCGCTGCTCTTCGGCGCCGAGCTGAACTCGGAGCTCGATCGACAGGCCGAGATCCGTGCCGCAGGCGGCAAGAACGCCGGGTTGATCAAGCCGAGCCGGCGCGCCTAGGACGCGACGGCCTCGCCGACGTAGGCCGCGAGGTGCTCGCCGGTCAGGGTGGAGCGGGCGGCGACGAGGTCGGCTGGTGTGCCCTCGAAGACGATCCGGCCGCCGTCGTGGCCGGCGCCGGGGCCGAGGTCGATGATCCAGTCGGCGTGCGCCATGACCGCCTGGTGGTGCGCGATCACGACGACCGACTTGCCGGAGTCGACGAGCCGGTCGAGCAGGCCGAGCAGCTGCTCGACGTCGGCGAGATGGAGGCCGGTGGTCGGCTCGTCGAGGACGTAGACGTCGCCCTTCTCGGCCATCTGGGTGGCCAGCTTGAGCCGCTGCCGCTCGCCGCCGGACAGCGTCGTGAGCGGCTGGCCGAGGCTGAGGTAGCCGAGCCCGACGTCGGCGAGCCGGTCGAGGATCTTGTGGGCGGCCGGCGTGCGCGCCTCGGCTGCATTGTCCGAATCAGGGTCGAAGAACTCCGCGGCCTCGGTCACCGACATCGCGAGCACCTCGGCGATGTTCCGGCCGCCCAGCGTGTACTCGAGCACCGACGCCTGGAACCGCTTCCCCTCGCAGTCCTCGCAGGTGGACTCGACGGTGGCCATGACGCCCAGCTCGGTGTAGATGACGCCGGCGCCGTTGCAGGTGGGGCAGGCGCCCTCGGAGTTGGAGCTGAAGAGCGCCGGCTTGACGCCGTTGGCCTTCGCGAACGCCTTGCGGATCGGGTCGAGCAGACCGGTGTACGTCGCCGGGTTGCTCCGGCGCGAACCGCGGATCGCAGCTCTGGTCGATCACCACCACGCCCTCGCGGCCGGACACCGAACCGTGGATCAGCGAGCTCTTGCCGGAGCCGGCGACGCCCGTGATCACGCAGAGCACGCCAAGCGGGATGTCGACGTCGACGTCCTGCAGGTTGTGCGTCGTGGCGCCGCGGATCTCCAGCGTGCCGGTGGACGTCCGCACCGTCTCCTTGACAGCGGCGCGGTCGTCGAGATGGCGGCCGGTCACGGTGTCGCTGCCGCGCAGGCCCTCGACGGTGCCCTCGTAGCAGACGGTGCCGCCCGCCGTGCCGGCGCCGGGGCCGAGATCGACGACGTGGTCGGCGATCGCGATCGTCTCGGGCTTGTGCTCGACGACGAGCACGGTGTTGCCCTTGTCCCGCAGCTGCAGCAGCAGGTCGTTCATCCGCTCGATGTCATGTGGGTGCAGGCCGATCGTGGGCTCGTCGAAGACGTAGGTGACGTCGGTGAGCGACGAGCCGAGGTGGCGGATCATCTTGGTGCGCTGTGACTCTCCGCCGGACAGGGTGCCCGACGGCCGGTCCAGCGAGAGGTAGCCCAGCCCGATCTCCGCGAACGAGTCGAGGAGGTGGCGCAGCCCGGCGAGCAGCGGAGCCACCGACGGCTCGTCGAGATCCCGCTCTCTCTGCGTGTCTCCCGGACAGGTTCCCGACGGCCGGTTCAGCGAGAGGTATCCCAGCCCGATCTCTCCGAACGCGTCGAGGAGGTGTTGCAGCCCGGTGAGCAGCGGCGCCACCGACGCTCTCCAGCCCCGGACCCAGTCGGCCAGGTCGCTGATCTGCATCGAGCAGACGTCGGCGATGTTCTTGCCCTTGACCTTCGAGGCCAGGACCCCCTTGGTGAGCCGTGTGCCGTCGCACTCGGGGCAGGTCTGGAAGGTGATCGCGCGTTCCACGAAGGCGCGGATGTGAGGCTGCATCGCGTCGACGTCCTTGGAGAGCATCGACTTCTGGATCTTCGGGATGACGCCCTCGTACGTGAGGTTGATCCCCTCGACCTTGATCTTCGTCGGCTCTCCGTAGAGCAGCTTGTCGAGGTCCTTCTTGGTGTACTTGCCGATCGGCTTGTCCATGTCGAAGCCGGCGCCGCTGAAGATCCGGCCGTACCAGCCGTCCATGCTGTAACCGGGGACGGTGAGCGCTCCTTCGCTGAGGGACTTGCTCTCGTCGTACAGCGCAGTGAGATCGAAGTCGCTGACCGCGCCCGTACCCTCGCAGCGCGGGCACATGCCGCCCAGGTACACGACGTTGCGCACGACGGTCTTCTCCACCCGGCCGGCCTTGTCGGTGCTCATGACCCCGCTCGCCGTGCGGGTCGGGACGTTGAACGAGTAGGCGGTCGGAGGCCCGATGTGCGGCTCCCCGAGCCGGCTGAAGAGGATGCGCAGCATCGCGTTCGCGTCCGTCGCCGTGCCGACGGTGGAGCGCGGGTTCGAGCCCATCCGCTCCTGGTCGACGATGATCGCGGTCGTCAGGCCGTCGAGCACGTCGACCTCGGGCCGCGCCAGCGTCGGCATGAAGCCCTGCACGAAGGCGCTGTAGGTCTCGTTGATCAGCCGCTGCGACTCGGCGGCGATCGTGCCGAACACCAGCGAGCTCTTGCCGGAGCCGGAGACGCCGGTGAACACCGTCAGCCGGCGCTTCGGAAGCTCGACGCTGAGGTCCTTGAGGTTGTTCACGCGCGCGCCCTGCACGCGGATCAGATCGTGGCTGTCGGCGACCTGCAGCGCAGGCGACTTCTTGTCCGTCTTCGTGGCCATGCTCATCGTGTCGCCATGAGCCGCTGCAGCAGCGCGTCCACGCTCGCGAAGCCGGCCTTCGCCCCTTCCTCGACGCCGTATTGCATCGTCGTGTCGCGCTCCTCGGTCGTGGCGAAGCGCATCGTCTGCGTCAGCTTCGTCCGGTCGCCCAGATCCTCGAACTCGAGCGTCTGCAGGTGGTTCTGGAACGTCTGCACGAGCCGCTCGGGCGCGTCGACCTCGCGGTACTCGCCCTCGACGACGCCGAAGGCGGTGCGGAAGCGGTACGTGCCGCCGGGACGGACGTCCATCTCCTCGACGATCGTGCCGTCGCCCCACCAGTCCGGGATCAGCTTCGGGTCGGTCCAGACGGAGAAGACGTGCACGCGCGGGGCGTCGAAGACCCGCTCGACGCGGATCTCGAGCTCGTTCGGGGTGGTGACGGTCGTGGGGTTCATCGTTCACTTCACCGCTTTCTTCACGAGGGCGCGGATCTTGGCCTCGTCGCCTGCAGTCAGCTTCGTCAGCGCGTAGGCGACCGGCCACATGGAGCCCGCGTCGAGGTTCGCGCTGTCGTTGAAGCCGAGCATCGCGTATCGCTCCTTGAACTTCGCCGCGTCGCGGAAGAAGACGACGACCTTTCCATCTCGGGCGTACGCGGGCATGCCGTACCACGTCTTCGGAACGAGGTCGGGTGCAGCCTCCGTGACGATCGCGTGAATCCGCTTGCCGAGGGCGCGATCGCCGGGCGTCATCTTCGCGAGCGCGTCGAGCACGGCGGTCTCCCCCTCAGCCGCCGCCTTCAGCTCTTTGGCGCGCGCTCTCATCGCCGCCTTTTCCTCGGCGCTGAATCCTTCCTTCTTCTTGGTGGGGCTCATCGTGCTCCTTTCGTGCGTTCGACGACCTGCGCGAAGCGGTCGAGCCGCTGCAGCCACATGCTGATGCCCTCGAAGGCGTAGGGCGCAAGCATGCACGTGCGGACGCGGCCGACCTTCTCCGTCGTCACGAGCTCCGCCTCCTCGAGCAGCCGGATGTGCTTCTTCATCCCGGTCAGCGACATGCCGAAGGGCTCTGCGAGCTGGCTGATCGTCGCGCTGCCGCCGCCGAGTCGCTCGACGACCGCCCGGCGGGTCGGGTCGGCGAGGGCGGCGAACGTGCGGTCGACCGTCGTTGAATACTGAACCATTGAGTTCAGTATTGCGGACCTGTCCCGAAAGGGCAAATCCTCCTGGTCTAGGTGACCTTGACCGCGCCCTTGACGGTCTTGGGGCTCTTGTCCGAGAAGAACCGGAGCGCCCCGGCAGACAGCTTGACCTGCCAGGTCAGCGTGCCCATCCCGATCAGCGCTGACCGGCGATTGACGCCCTTGCCGACGAGATGGAAGTTGTGCAGCCTCGAGCGATCGCGAACCGTGACCGAGTAGACACCAGCCTTGACGGTCTTCAGCACCGCGCCGCTGGGGCGCTTCAGCGAGATCGTGTTGCCCGGCCCGACCGTGGCCAGCAGCTTGGGCGTCACGGGCTTCGGCGGCGGCGGTGGCGGCGGCGTACCGACGGTGAACGTCCGGCGCATCGACGTGGAGTGCGGGTCGCAGAAGATCGTGTAGCGGCCGTCCTTGAGCGTCGACCGTCCAGGTGGCGGTGCCTGGTCGTCTCCACCTGAGTGAACTGGTCCACGCCGGGCCCGGTGAGGTGGAAGTTGTGCTCAGCGGAGAGGTCGCGCACGGCGATGTCGTACGTGCCGGGGTCGAGCTGCGTGACGAGCGATCCCATCCGGCTGCGCGAGCGTGATGTCGAAGTCCGGCCCGACCGTCCCCAGCAGCGGCGTGAGCAGCGGAGGACGCCGCCGGGACGAGCACGATCGCGGCCGCGGCGGCGAGAACGATGAGACCCCGAAAGCGCATCACTCACCTTGTACGGAGGTTCAGCGAGATCGGATTGCGGCTCTAGGCGCGCAACTCCGCTCCGAACCGCTCGGCGAGCGCGGCGACGATCCTCTCGCGGATCGCGGCCGCATCGTCGTCGGACAGCGTCCGCTCCTGCGACTGGAACGCAGCCGCGAGCGCGATCGACTTCTTCCCCTCGCCCACCTGCTCGCCGCGATAGACGTCGAAGACGCGCAGCTCGCGGAGCTCCGGCCCGGCGGCCTCGTGGGCGGCTGCGATCAGGTCGCCGGCGGCGACCGCCTCGTCGACGGCGAACGCGAGGTCCTGCTTGACGGCCGGATACGTGATCACGTCTTCGTACTGGATCGGATCGCGCGAGGCGGCGAGCAGGGCTTCGAGGTCGAGCTCGAAGACACCCCAGGCTCCCTCGAGGACGCTCGGGTGGAGCTCGCCGAGCCAGCCCTCGTCGACGCGCGCTGCGCGACCCGGATAGAGAAACGGCCGGGTCTCGCGCTCGATGTGGAGCTCCACCTTGAGGGCTCGGTAGAGCGACTCGACCACGCCCTTGACCGCGGCGAAGCCGCCCTCGACGATGCCGCCCACGTGCGGCTGCTCCTCAGGTAGCTCCTCCCCGCGCGGGAGGTAGACCCGCGCGATCTCGAAGAGCCCGATCCGCTCGTTCCCGACCGAGACGTTTCGCGCCGCGGCCTCGACCAGGCCGTGCAGGAGCGTCTGCCTCAGCACCGCCTGGTCGCCCATCGGGTCCGGCAGCGCCAGACCGTCGGGCTCGGCCGCCGCCGGCACGAGTGACGGCGTGTAGATCTCGGACAGGCCGAGCCCTGCGAGCACGTCCTCGACCCGCCGCCGCAGGCGTTGCAGCGGCGTCAGGGAGCCGAACATCGCGCGGCGCAGCGGCAGGGTGAACGGGACCTCGTCCATCCGGACCCGCGCGACCTCCTCGATCAGATCGACCTCGCGCGTCACGTCGCGGCTGCGCCAGGTGGGGACCGTCACGTTCCAGCCGTCATCGACTTCGAAGCCGAAGCCGGTGAGAATCGCTCCGCTGCTCGTCGGGAGGCGTCTCGAGCCCGATCAGCTCGTCGGCGCGATCGGGCCGGAACCGGACGACGGGCCGGGCCGGCAGCTCGCCGCGGACGTCGTTGTCGCCGAGCCAACGGGCGTCCGCGAGCTCGACGAGGAGCTGCGTCGCGAACGACGCCGCCTGCGGCGCGAGATACGGATCGACGCCCTTCTCCCAGCGATTCGAGCCCTCGGTTCGCAGCTTGAGCCGCTCGGAGGTCCGCAGCAGCGCGAACGGCTCGAAATTGGCCGCCTCGAGCAGGATCTCGGTGCTCGAATCGCGCACCTCCGTCTCCTCGCCGCCCATGATCCCCGCGAGCGCGATCGCCCGCTCCGCGTCGGCGATCACGAGATCCGTGCTCCTCGAGCACGCGCTCGACGCCGTCGAGCGTCCGGAGCTTCTCGCCGCGCGTGGCCCGCCGCACGACGATCTGGTCGCCGGCGAGGGTTGTGCGATCGAAGGCGTGGAGCGGGTTCCCGAGGGCGAGCATCACGTAGTTCGTGATGTCGACGACGTTCGAGATCGGGCGCATCCCCGCTCCGGTGAGGCGCGCCCGGAGCCAGGGCGGCGAGGGTCCCAACCGGACGTCGCCGAAGGTGCGACCCACGTAGCGCGGACAGCCTTCGAGGTCGTCGATGCGGATGTTGACGCGTCTCGTGCCGCGTGGCTCCGGATCGACGCCCGGCGGCGGAGCGAGCTCGAGCTCGAAGAGCGCAGCCACCTCGCGCGCAACGCCGTAGATGCAGAGCAGATCGACCCGGTTCCCCGTCGGGTCGACGTCCATGATCAGGTCTGCGAGCGGGAGCACGTCGGCGAGCGGCGTCCCCGGCTCGGCTTCGGGCAGGACCATGATTCCGGCGTGATCGGTGCCGAGCTCGAGCTC
>CAWJYW010000007.1:0-5379 GCA_963847255.1 uncultured Gaiellaceae bacterium | reverse complement strand
GGCGGCCCCGCGTTCCTGGTGGACGCGCCTCCGTCGCCGCAGAGGTGAGAATGCGTCATGGCCGTGGACTACTTCCTCAAGATCGACGGGATCGAAGGCGAGAGCACCGACACGAAGCACGCCAAGGAGATCGACGTCGACGCCTGGAGCTGGGGTGAGTCCCAGACGGGATCCTCGGTGCCGGGCGGCGGCGGTGGCGGCGCCGGCAAGGTCTCGATGCAGGACTTCTCCTTCGTGATGAAGTTCAACAAGGCCTCGCCGAAGCTGATGCTCGCGTGCGCAACCGGCAAGCACGTCAAGAGCGCGCGGCTCGCCGTTCGGCGGGCCGGCCAGGGCCAGCAGGACTACCTGACCTTCACGTTCCTCGATGTCCTCGTCAGCTCGTACCAGACCGGCGGCACCGAGGCCTCAGGCCTCGTGCCGCTCGACCAGGTCTCGCTCAGGTACGCCAAGATCGAGGTCGAGTACAAGACGCAGAAGCCGGATGGATCGCTGGTCGTGGCCGGTCAGTTCAAGTACGACCTGAAGCTGAACAAGAGCTACTAGGCGCTAGGCCGCGGCGACTGCGACCGCGACGGCGATCGGCGAGGCGTCCTGACCGGCCTCATGGCAGTCGCGGCAGCGCGCCTCGTACTGCTCGTTCGCGCCCACGACGATCGTCGCGCCCGAGTAGGGCGCCGGCCGGCCGTCGACCAGCCGCTGCGTCGTCGTCGCTCCGCCGCCGCAGCGGTGGCAGACCGCCTGCAGCTTGTCGACGAACTCGGCGTGCGCCAGTAGCTCCGGCATCGGCCCGAACGGGAGCCGGCGGAAGTCCTGGTCGAGCCCCGCCGCGATCACGCGCGCGCCGTCGTCGGCGAGCTCGAGCGCGACGGCGACGATCTCCTCGTCGAAGAACTGGGCCTCGTCGATGCCGACGACCTCGAAGCCACGGGCCCGCTCGGCGAGCTCGAGACGCGCTCCCGACCGGCACCGCGCGCATGCGGATGCCGGCGTGGCTGACGACGTCGGCGGCGTCGTAGCGGTCGTCGATCCGGGGCTTGAAGATCACGGACCGCTGGCCTGCGATCTCGGCGCGCCGGAGGCGGCGGATCATCTCCTCGCTCTTGCCGCTGAACATCGGCCCGCAGACGACCTCGAGCCAGCCGCCGCTCTTCGGGTTGATCCTGATCACGGTTGCGATCGTAGTGGGGCAATCGGATGAATCACCGTTCCGGTGAAGATCCGGAGAGCAAGCGGCGCGGGCCCTTGCGGGCGGTCCTGACTGCTGGCACAAAGATTCCATGCAGCTTGCGATCATCACCCAGCGCGCCACCGAAACGAACCTTTCGCTCGCCGCCGCCGCGCCACGCGGAGTGCAGCTTCTGCCTCTTCTCACCCGAGCAGGCGGTCGCGCAGCTCCAACACGGCGACGCGGCGCTCGGCCGGCTCGACGTCCTGCCGACGCTCGACGGGGTCGAGGACGGGCTCTGGGCGCTCGGCTCGCTCGCGGCCGGCGGCATCCGCACGCTCAACCGGGCGGGTGCGTTGCTCGCCGCCCACGACAAGCTTCTGACCGCCCGGCTCCTGCTTCGCGCCGGGCTTCCGCATCCCCGCACCCGGCTGCTGTCGCCCGGTGGACCGCTCCCGGAGTTGCGGCTTCCCGTTGTCGTGAAGCCGCGCTTCGGGAGTTGGGGTACGGACGTCGTCCAGTGCAAGGATCTGGACGCTCTTCGCCGTCACGTCCGCGAGCTCGAGCTTCGCCCCTGGTACCGCGCCCACGGCGCGCTCGTGCAGGAGCTCGTGCCGCCGCAGGGCTCCGACCTTCGCATCATCGTCGCGGGCGGCTCCGTCGTCGGCGCGATCGAGCGTGTGGCGAAGAAGGGGGAGTGGCGGACGAACGTCGCCCTCGGCGCCGAGCGCCGCCCTGTCGAGCCGCCGTCGTTCGCCTGCATGCTCGCCGTCGAGGCTGCCGAAGCTGCGGGAGGCGATCTGATCGGCGTCGACCTGCTCCCCGACGGCGAAGGCGGCTGGGTCGTGCTGGAGCTGAACGGCGCCGTCGAGTGGACGCGCGAGTACTCGCTCGATCGCGACCCGTTCGTCGCCGCCGCGTGGGAGCTGGCACGCGTCGCGCTCGGCTGTCCGCTGGGTCCGGCCGGTCCCGACACCTGGGCGGCCCGGCCGCTGCGGGTCGCGGAGACGCACGCGAGCCTGCCCGCGTGAGCCTCGACTGACCGCCGGCGCAACCCCGTACCACCACTGGGATGCTTGCTACACTCTGCGTCCGCGCGGCGGCGTAGCTCAGCTGGTTAGAGCAGCGGAATCATAATCCGCGTGTCGCAGGTTCGAGTCCTGCCGCCGCTATTCCTCATCAGTCTTTTTCCCACCGAAACCGAGAGAACACGATCTAGATGGCAGCCGGAGTTCGAGTCGCAATTACGCTCGCCTGCACTGAGTGCAAGCGGCGGAACTACCAGACGAACAAGTCGAAGCGGAACACGCCCGACCGGGTCGAGTTCAAGAAGTACTGCCGCTGGTGCGGCCAGCACACGCTTCACCGGGAGACCCGCTAGTGGCGCGCGAGACTCGTCGGCAGCGCCGCGACCAGCGGAAGAGCGCCGGTGCGGCGAAGCCCGCCGCGCCGCGCCCGCGCGCGCAGGCGCCCGTCCGCCCGGGCATGCAGCCCGCCTCGACCCAGACCGGCCGGCGCGAGCCGCGTTAGCGCGGCCGCTTCGTCAAGGAGTCCTGGGGCGAGCTCAAGAAGGTCGAGTGGCCGGGCCGCAGCCAGGTGATCCAGGGCACGATCGTCGTGATCATTGCCTGCGCCATCGTCGGCACATACCTTTACGCCGCCGACCAGCTGCTCAAGCCGTTCGTCCGCAACGTTCTGCTCGGCCAATAGGAAGAGTGCAATAGCCATGTTCCGCTGGTACGTCATCAACACCTACTCCGGGCACGAGAACAAGGTGAAGGCCAATCTCGAGCACCGGATCGTCTCGATGAACCAGGCTCCGCGCTTCCGGCGCGTCGTCGTCCCGACCGAGCAGGTGATCGAGACCAAGGACGGCCAGAAGGTGCAGATCGAGAAGCGCGTGCTCCCGGGCTACGTGCTCGTGAACATGGATCTGAACGACGAGGCCTGGACGGTCGTGAAGAACACGCCCGGCGTCACCGGCTTCGTCGGGGCAGGCGCGAAGCCCGTTCCGCTCGCGCAGGGCGAGGTCGACCGGATCCTGCACACGGGCGCCGCAGCCGCCGGCGCGGCCCTCCGGTCGCAGGTCGAGTTCACCCTCGGCGAGTCGGTGAAGGTAACCTCCGGCCCGCTGTCGGACTTCGACGGCGAGATCGTCGACGTGAACGCCGACCAGCAGAAGCTGAAGGTGCTCGTCGACATCTTCGAGCGCCAGGTGCCGGTGGAGCTCGGGTTCGACCAAGTCAAGAAATTGGATTAGACAAGAAGCTGGACTGACGTAGGAAGTACATGGCGAAGAAGATCCTCACAACGATCAAGTTGCAGATCCCGGGCGGGCAGGCGAACCCTGCGCCGCCGGTCGGCCCTGCGCTCGGCCAGCACGGGGTCAACATCATGGAGTTCTGCAAGGCGTTCAACGCGCAGACGGCGCAGGAGAACGGCCGCATCACGCCGGTCGAGATCACGGTCTACGAGGACCGCTCCTTCACGTTCATCACGAAGACGCCGCCCGCCGCCGTGCTGATCAAGGAAGCGCTCGGGATCGAGAAGGGCTCCGCCGAGCCGAACCGGAACAAGGTCGGCAGGATCTCGAAGTCGCAGTTGCGCTCGATCGCGGAGATCAAGCTGGAGGATCTGAACGCGCGCGATGTCGATCAGGCGATGCTCGTCATCGCCGGAACTGCCCGAAGCATGGGCGTCGAGGTGGAGCGATGAGCGCGCACGGCAAGCGCTACAACGAGTCGCGGGCGAAGATCGACCGCGAGACGCACTACTCGCCGGCCGAGGCCCTCAAGATTCTCAAGGGGCTCCCCGACGCGAAATTCGACGAGACGATCGAGGCGCACTTCCGCCTGGGCCTGAACGTGCGCCACGCCGACCAGCAGCTGCGCGGCACGCTGATGCTCCCGCACGGCACCGGCAAGAGCGTCCGCGTCGCCGTGTTCGCCGAGGGCGACAAGGCGCGCGAGGCCGAGGAGGCCGGCGCGGACGTCGTCGGCGCCGCCGACCTCGCGGCCAAGATCGAGGGCGGCTTCACCGACTTCGACGTGGCGATCGCGACGCCCGACCAGATGGGCAACGTCGGCAAGCTCGGCCGCGTGCTCGGCCCGCGCGGGCTGATGCCGAACCCGAAGACCGGCACCGTCACGTTCGACATCGGCAAGGCCGTCTCGGACGCCAAGGCCGGCAAGCTCGAGTACCGCACCGACCGCGGCGCGAACGTCCACGTCTCGATCGGGAAGAAGAGCTTCGGCGAGAAGGACCTGCTCGAGAACTACGCGGCTCTGGTCGAGGAGATCGTCCGCGCGAAGCCGGCGTCCGCCAAGGGCCGCTACATCCACCAGATCACGCTCGCGACCACGATGGGGCCCGGCGTCCGCGTCGACCCGGCGCGCGTGCGCGGGATCGTCGAGGAATTCGAACAGGAGGCCGTTCCGGCCTAGGTTTTCGTCCACAGCCCGTCGCCGAAGAAAGGAAGCAGCCCGCGAGAGCGGGCAGAGGTCTTCCCGAGGTGGCGCTTGGAAAGGTGATTTCGCCTCTCTCCGAGCCCGCCTCCGTGCGGGCTCGACCGTTTCAAGGAGGTGAGAGATGCACAAGAGTGAGAAGGAGCGAGTCGTCGCGGAGCTGGCCGAAAGGCTGCGGACGTCGGAGACGCTGATCGTCGCCGACTACCGCGGGCTCACGAACTCGGAGATCGACGGGCTTCGCTCGAAGCTGCTCGAGCATGGCGCCCGCTTCGCGGTCGTCAAGAACACGCTCACCCGCCGCGCGGCCGAGACGGCCGGGGCGGATGCGCTGCTCGCGCTGCTCGAAGGGCCGTCGGCGATCGCGTTCGTCGAGTCCGGCGGCGATCCAATCGCCGTGGCGAAGGCCCTCGCCGACGCGGCCACGAGCACGAAGGTCCTCGCGATCCGTGGGGGCGTGCTCGAGGGCAAGTCGCTGACGGCGGCCGAGGTCGAGAGCCTCGCCAAGCTGCCGCCCGCCGACGTCATCCGCGCCCAGCTCGTGGGAGCGATCGTCTCGCCGCTCACGACGATCGTCGCGCTGCTGGCGGCACCGCTCCGCGATCTCGCCGGGCTGATCGACGCCCGGATCGAGCAGCTGAAGGAGCAGGGCGACACGTCCGAGGCCGACGCGGCCCCGGCTGCCGAAGCGGCGGCGACGGAGCCCGAGGCTGCGGCGACGGAGCCCGAGGCTGCCGCGACGAGCCG
>CAWJYW010000006.1:0-18888 GCA_963847255.1 uncultured Gaiellaceae bacterium | reverse complement strand
GCTGCACGCAAGCGGCGAGCTCCGGCAGCGCCTGGACGACGCGCTCGGTGCCGAGCGCGTCGCAACGGTCAAGGCCGCTGCGCTCGCGCGTTAGCCCTGCACAAGGCTGCCTTCGACGCAACGCAGGCTTAACCCGGCTCTTAGAACGGGTTAAGACGTCGTCGCTACAACAAGCAGGATGAAAGCGCGTGCTTTCGCCCCTCGGCTGCTCGGCCTCGCCGCCGCCTCCCTCCTTGGCGGCCTGGTCGCGCTCGGGGGCGTCGCGCTCACCGGCGAGCTCGGCGGCGGCACTACGACCGTGGTCCAGACCTCCCCCTCTGCTGCGGCCGCGACACCCGCCGTCGCCGAGAATCGCCGCTCGATCAGCGACATCTACCGGCGCGCCGCCCCCGGCGTCGTCCAGATCACCTCGACGAGCACATCCGGCGACGACGACTTCACACGCCGGTTCGCGCCGCCCGCGCCGCAGCAGGCGCTCGGCTCGGGCTTCGTGCTCGACAAGGGAGGCCACATCGTGACCGCCTACCACGTGATCGAGGGCGGCGACCAGATCGAGGTCAGCTTCTCCAACCAGGACACCCTCGAGGCGAAGCTCGTCGGCAGCGACCCGTCGACCGACCTCGCCGTCGTTCGTGTCGAGACCAGCTCGCGCGGGCTCACGCCGCTCCAGCTCGGCAACTCGGATGCCGTCCGCGTCGGCGATCCGGTGGTGGCGATCGGGAATCCGTTCGGGCTCGCGCGCACCGCGACGGCCGGGATCGTGAGCGCGGTCCAGGAGCGGACGATCACGGCGCCGAACGGCTCTCCGATCGATCACGTGATCCAGACCGACGCTCCCATCAACCGCGGCAACTCGGGCGGCCCCCTCCTGAACGCGGCCGGGGAGGTGATCGGGGTCAACTCCCAGATCTCGACGGGTGGGGACGACGACGTCGGCGACGACGGGATCGGCTTCGCAGTCCCGTCGAACACGGTTCGGAACGTCGTCGCCCAGCTGGTCGAGAAGGGCCGCGTCGACCGTGCGCACATCGGCATCGGCGGTACCACGGTGACGCCTGAGCTGGCGCGCCTCTTCGGCCTGCCCGTCGACACCGGCGTGCTGATCGAGCGCGTCGGGGCGGCCTCTCCCGCCTCGAAGGCGGAGCTGCGCGGCGGTACGACCGACGTCGTGCTGGCCGGGGAGAGCTACACCCTCGGCGGCGACGTGATCGTCGCCATCGACGGCAAGCGCGTGGCGTCGCTCTCGCAGTTCCGCGACGTGCTGGCCCGTCACAAGCCCGGCGACACGCTCCGGCTCGAGCTGTACCGCGGCTCGCGCCAGATCTCCGTGCCCGTCCTGCTCGCGCGACAGCCCACCGGCTCGTAGTCGCGGCGACACACTCACCATGACTAGGCTTCGGCTGTGGAGCCCTCGGAGCCGCGTCCGTTTCAGCCGAGACCCGGCAGCGTCCTGCTCGAGGACGAGCTGCTCGAGGAGGACGTGGAGCTGTGGGAGGACGACTCGGACGACGATCGCACCGGCTGGTACTGCGTCCGCACGGACCCGTTTCCCTGTCCCGCCTCCGGCTGCACGTACGTCGCCGACTACATGACCGCGGCCCACCTGATCCTCGTCTGGGAGGAGCGGGACGACCCGAACCTGCTCTGGCACGCACAGCGGGCGAAGGAGGTCGGACGCAACCCCCGCATCGTCGCCTACGAGCGCAGCTTCGGCCCGAGCGCGTCGTACTACGCGTGGGAGGCCGCCGGGAGGCCTGTTCACGCCGTTCGTGGCAAGTAGCGGCTCGCACGTGCAGTGGGGCCGGGCGCTGACGCTCGGGGTCGAGGAGGAGCTGTTCATCGTCGATCCGGCGACCTGGGCGCCGGCGGCGGCGGTCGAGCGCGTGCTCGGGCCGCCCGGACTGAAGACCGAGCTCTTCTCGTGCCTCGTCGAGACGTACACACCCATCTGCGAGACACCGGCTCAGGCGCTCGCGGAGCTCGAGCGGCTGCGAGGCCTGGCGCACGGCCGGGTGGAGGAGATCGGCTTGGCGCTCCTTGCAAGCGGGTCGCACCCGTTCGCGCGCGGCGAGGAGCAGGAGATCGTCCACGAGCCGCGCTACCTCGCGCTGCTCGCGGAGCGTCCGTCCGCGCGGCGGCAGCTCGTCTGCGGACTGCACGTGCACGTCGGGATGGAGAGTTTCGAGCGCTGCCTGGAGCGGCTGGAGGCGGTTCTGCCCTGGCTGCCGGCCGTGCTCGCGCTCTCGCTCAACTCACCCTGGCTGGAGGGCGTCGAGACCGGCGCGCTCTCGAACCGGGCGGCGCGGCTGCTGGAGCTGCCGCGTGGCGGTGGGCCGCCGCGGCTCGACGACGGCGGCTGGGAGCGCGCCGTCGCCGAGGCAGGCGAGCCGACGAAGATCTGGTGGGACGTGCGCCCGCATCCCAAGCTCGGCACGCTCGAGGTGCGCATGGCCGACCAGCAAACGGACGTGCGCCGCTCAGCGGCGCTCGCAGCGCTCGTGCAGGCGCTCTGCGTCGCGGCCGAGCCACGCCGGCCGCTCGAGCGCGAGGCCTATCCCGAGCTGCGCGCGGCGGCGGCCGCGGGTGACGCCGCCACCGGAGAGCTCCTCGCGCTCGTGGAGCCGGCCGCGCGCGCGCTCGGCTCGTGGGAGCTCGTCGAAGTCCTCCGCGAGCCGCCGGAGGCGCACCGCCAGCTCGGGCTCGGCCGTCGAGCAGGGCTCGACGCGCTCGCCGCCGACCTCTCCGCCCGCAGCGCCTGACCGCCCCGCTACCATCGGCCTCGATGGCGCTCCAGAGCGACACGATCCAGGTCAGCGGAGTCCGTTGCGAGCGCTGCGTGAACCGGCTCGCCGGCACGCTCAGCGGGCACGACGGGCTCGAGGCCGCGAACGCGAACCTGATGGGCCAGGTGCTGCTCTCCTGGGACGACGAGAAGACGTCTCGCGAGGCGCTCGTCGAAGCCCTCGCTCGCGGCGGCTTCCGCGAGCTCGTCTAGCTAGCGCAAGACGGGCATCCGCTGGAGCGGACGTTCATCGCACGAAGACCCTTGAAGGGGGCCGCCGCGGCCCACGGGCTCGCGCAACGAGGTCTCTCTACCCGCCCAACCGCCGTGGCGCCGCGTCGTTCGGCCCCTCGCCGGCCCCCTGGTGCTGCTGGATCTGCACGCGCTGCTCGTCACTCGAGACGAGCCCGCTCCGGCGTCCGTCGTGCTCGGCGCCCGAGGCCGGATCGCCGGGCTCCACGTCCCCGTACCCGAGCGTCTCCGGTTCGTCCTCGCCCGCGGCGAGCCCGAAGTGCAGGGCGACCGCGCGCTCGTCCACCTCGCCGTCCAGCTCGGGCGCGCCGTCGATCAGCTCACGAGAGAGGGTCGTGCGCACGACGTGCTCACCTTCGTCGACCGTCGCGAAGATCTCCGGCAGTGCACGGCGATGCTTGAAGATCGCGCCCTGTTCCACGACCAGGTACGCACCCTGCCTGCCGACGATCGTCCCGGCCTTGTGCCCGTCGAACGTCAGCACGTCGAATCCCTCCACGTTCCCCTCCTCCTCGATTGCCGCATTCATACCTGCTCGGGCGGGGGAATAGGCGCTCTCCCGAGGTCGTTGAGAGGCATACGACGTTAGGGTGGCCGGGTGAGCGACGCCGAGGCAGGCTCCGAGGCTGAAGCGGCCGACGCACGGCGGATCGCGGCCGAGGCGCGCGATCGGGTGCGCTTCGAGGAGGAGGCGCTCGGGCTCGCAGATCAGGTCTACCGGGTGGCGCGTCGCCTCGTCGGGACGCGAGAGGAGGCGGAGGAGCTGGTGCAGGAGACGTATGCGAGAGCGTTTCGGAGCTGGCGCTCCTATACGCACGGGACGAACATGCGCGCCTGGCTGCTGCGGATCCTCACGAACCTGAACCTCGACCGCGGCCGGAAGATCCAGCGCACGCCCGACCTGCAGCCGCTCGAGGAAGGCGACTACTACCTCGCGAACAAGGTCGCCGCCGCCGAGGGCGAGCAGGCGCTCGAGCAGGACCAGGTGGTTGAGCGGCTCTCCCAGGGCGTCGTCGTCGACGCGCTCGCCGACGTGCCGCACGACTTCCGCGACGTCGTCGTGCTCGTCGACATCGGTGAGTTCAGCTACGCGGACGCGGCCCAGATCCTCGACATCCCGATCGGTACCGTTATGTCACGGCTGCACCGCGGCCGTCGTATCCTGAAGCAGAAGCTCGCGGAGGAAAGTCTCACGTGACGTCACACGACCCCGGCTGCGACAAGTGCGAGGAGCTGCTGCAGGGCTACCTCGACCGAGATCTCGCCGCCGACGAGGTCGTCGTCGCGGAGGGTCATCTCGACGGGTGCGACTACTGCCGCCGCCGCTATCGCTTCGAGGAGAAGCTGCGCCGCTACATCCGGCTCAGCGCGAGTGAGCGGATGCCGGCCGGGCTGATGGCCAAGCTGGCCGAGCTACGCGACCGCGCTCCGGGCGCGCTGTAACTGCTGGCGCAAGATCGGAATCTGCGGAAGCAGATTCCGATCGCGCAAAAGATCCCCTAAAGGGGCCGCTTTCGCGGCCCACCAGCCCTCTCCCGAGCCGCGCTGCGCGGCCCGCCAGCCCTATCCCGGGCCGCGCTGCGGGCCTACGATTACGACGAGCCGGTTCGGGTCGGCGCCGCCGGGTAGCGGCTTCGTGACGATGCCGAGCTGCCGCGCGAGCCGCACGGCGACGAGGCGGCCGCCCGGCGAGTAGTAGACGGCGGTCCTCGGATAGTCGAAGCGGTCCGCCCGGCGGACGTTCTTCACCGTGTAGGCGAGCGACTGGATGTCGCTGGCGACCTGGCGGGTCCAGGTGATGTCGCCGGCGCCGTTCAGAACCTCGACGTGGATCTCCCAGGGCTTCGGCAGCGTCGCCGCCTGGGCGAGCACGGGGTCGACGGGCGGCGACCCGTCCGAGACGACCGGGACGAGCACGAAGGCGAGGAGTGCCATCAGCGCCGCGGAGAGCGCGGCGACGCCGACGAGCCGCCCGGCGGGGTTGATCCCGAGCGGACGGAACGGCACGGGCAGCCCGACGCGCTTCCGTGCCTCCCGGTGGTCGAGCTCGTAGGCCGTCGCGAGCAGCAGCGTCGCCTCCAGTGCGTGGTCGGAGGAGGGGAAGCGGTAGACGCGACCCTCCTCGAGCCACTCGACCTGGTCGGGCGTCAGCCCGGCCCGCCGCGCGGCCTCCTCGACGGTCAGCCGTCGGTGGAGTCGTGCAGCCGCGAGCGCCGACCGGTCGCGGACGACCTCCAGGACGGGCGCGAGGACGGGCGTGAAGATCGGGGCGGCTGCCGGCTCGGCCAGACCGATCGATGGACGTGCGGGCTCCATGAGCCCTACATCGGTTCGTCGGAGACCTTCCTGAACCTTTCCGGCAAATCGGCCGGCTCGTCCACGTCACCCGGTGAGCCGAGGTCGTCGCAGGGGACGAGCAGCGGTACGAGCGCGCGCAGGCCCTCGTCAGGCACGTCGCTCCACCCTGAGCGGGCCAGAACGAGCGGGTGACCACGGACGCCCCCGTAGCTCGCAGCCACGAGCGGTGCGTCGTGGTGACGCCAGGCGTCGACGACGCGCTCGATCGCTGCCGTCGCGAGGTCGGGCCCATCCGCGAGCACCACGACGGCGGCCTCGGCCTCCGGAGAGAGCGCGGTGAGCCCGCACCGGAGCGAGGCGCCGGGTCCGCGCTCCCAGTCGAGGCACTCGACGACGCGCGCGTCGACCTCGGCCGGGTGGGCTCCGAGAACGACCACCACCTCCCCGAGGCCCGCGCCGCGCACGCGCTCGAGCACGTCGGGGAGGAGCAGGCGTTGCTTCGGTGCGCCGAAGCGCGACGCGGCACCGGCGGCGAGCACCACCGCCGCGACAGCCACCGCTACGACTCCTCGACGGTGACCTTCTCCATCACGACCGGGGTCGCGGGCGGACCGTCGCCGACACCGAGGTCGTCGATCTCGAGCACCGTCTCCATGCCCTGCGTCACCGTGCCAACAACGGCGTACTCCGGCGGCAGTCCGATGTCACCGCCGGTGACGACGAAGAACTGGCTGCCGGAGGTGCCGGGTGCCTCTTCGGGAGTCTTGGCCATCGCGACGACGCCGCGCGTGTACCGCGCGTCCTGCGAGGGCGCGTCGACGGTCGAGTAGCCGGGGCCGCCGGCGCCGCCGCCGGTCGGGTCGCCGCCCTGGATCACGAAGCCCGGCGCCACCCGGTGGAAGCCGACCCCGTCGAAGAACCCGTCCCGCGCGAGCGCCACGAGCGATGCCGTCGTGTTCGGTGCGGAGGCCTGGTCGAGGGTGATCGTGAACGACCCGCAGTTGGTGTCGACCTTCAGCCGGTAGGTCGTGCCCTCGTCGAGCGGCTCGGTCGGTGCGGTCAGGTTGCCGACCTCCTTGGGCTCGGCCGGCTCGGCGGTCTCGCATCCGACGGTCGACTCCGTCGCTGTGTCCGAGGAGGAGCCGTCGTCACCCCCGCACGCGGAGAGCGCCAGGACGAGGAGCAGCGCGAGCAGGCGTGGCCTCATGCGGTTACGGATCCTAGTGCCCGCCGCACGAGCGCACGCGCGATCTCCACCTTGTAGACGGTTCCGGGCAGGGGCGTCGCTTCGTCGAGCGCATCCGGCTCCGGGAGGAGCCACGGCACGGGCGCGGCTCCGGCCAGCGCGATCCGCGTTGCGGAGCCCGTACGGGCGACGGCGACGCCCACGAGTGGGAAGGCCCAGCGGCGACGATCCATCGCCTTCAGATAGACGCTCGCGTCGGGCTGCGGAACGTCGAGCGCGACGATCACCTCGTCGCGCGCGAGCGTCGTCGTAGCGGGATCGTCGGCGGTGGGGAGACGGTAGAGGTCGGCGACACCGAGCTCCCGCCGGTCGGTGCGGATGCGCGCATCGAGCGCGAGCAGCGCGGCTGCGGGATCGGACGGATGGGCGGACGCACAAAGCTCGTTGCCGAAGAAGGCGTGCTCGCGGTGCTGCCCCTCCTTCGCGTGGCAGCGGTTGCCCCCGTGCAGGTGGCAGGGGAAGCTGAGCCGCCAGTAGGCGCAACGCGTTGCCTGCAGCAGGTTCCCGCCGATCGTCCCCATCGCGCGGAGCTGCGGTGCTGCGGCGAGCCGGCAGGCTTCGCGCAATGCCTCCGGAATCCCCGGCTCGACCTCCAGCTCGCCCAGCGTCGTCCCGGCTCCGATCGTCTGTCCGTCGACGCCCCGCGGGACGGCGCGCCGGAGCTCGACGAGCGCGTCGGCCTCGACGATGCCGTCGCGCAACAGCGGGACGAGGTCGGTGCCGCCGCCCAGAGCCACTGAACGACCCGGTGCCACCGAGCCGTTGCCGAGCGCGGCGACCGCGTCCTCGACCGACTCAGGCCGAAGGAGCTGCAACCTCGTCCTTGCGCCGTGCCTCCGCGAGCGCGCGCAGCAGCTCGTCGCGCGTGATCGGGAGCGAACGCACGTCGGCGCCGGTCGCGTCCCGGATCGCGTTTGCAATCGCGGCGGCCGTCGGGATGATCGGCGGCTCGCCGAGTCCCTTCGCGCCGAGGTTCGTCAGGTGCGCGTCGGGCTCGTCGACGAACTCGCAGACGATCTCCGGGACGTCGGCGATCGTGGGCAGCTTGTACGCGTCGAGCGTCTGGGTGAGCACGGTGCCGGTCTCGGGATCGAGCAGGCGCGCCTCCGAGAGCGTGTGCCCGAGCGCCTGGATGATCCCGCCCTCCACCTGGCTGCGGGCGCCCAGCGGGTTGACGATGCGGCCGACGTCGTGGATCGCCGCGATGCGCTCCACCCGCACCTCGCCGGTCTCCACGTCGACTGCGACCTCGGCGACCTGAACGCCGAAGGTGAGCACGCGCATCCCCGTCGGGTTCGGGCCGCGTGCCCCCGTGCCGAGGATCTGCGCGTCCTCCAGCAGCCCGAGCAGATCCCCGACCGGCCAGGAGCCGCCGTCCGCGCACACGACGTTGCCGCCCTTGAGCGACAGCGTCTCCGGCTGGCGATCCCAGCGCTGCGCGGCGATCTCGAGGATCTGACGCGCTGCATCGGCCGCCGCTGCGCGCACCGCCGGGCCCATCGAGGGAATCGTGGAGGAGCCGGCCGAGATCGAGGCGAACGGCCCGCGTGCGGAGTCGCCGAGCTCGACCCGCACCTGCCGAAGCGGGAGGCCGAGCTCCTCCGCTGCGATCTGCGCCATGGCAGTGCGAGACCCGGTCCCGATGTCCTGCATCGCTGTGACGACGGTCGCCGTCGCGTCGGCGCCGACGCGCACCCACGCGTACGAGGGTGGGCCGCCGCCGCCGTACCAGATCTGGCTCGCCAGTCCGACGCCGTGCTTCCACACCTCGTCCGAGCGGGCGCGCACGTCGTGGCGCCGCTCCCAGTGTGGCTCGGCGAGCCGGTAGCACGCCTCCAGGTTCTTGGACGAGAACGGACGGCCATCCAGGAGGTCGATGTCCGTGTGGTTGCGGCGCCGCACCTCGAGCGGATCGAGGTCGAGCTTCGCCGCCAGCTCGTCGAGCAGGCATTCGAGCGCGAACGTCCCCTCGACGAAGCCCGGAGCGCGGAACGCGGCCATCGGACCGGAGTTCAGCTTCGCCCCGTACAGGGTCGTGGCGACGTTCTCGCAGGCGTAGAGCATCTGCATCGGGCCGTCCGTCCCGGCCACCCAGCCGCCCCAGCCGATCGCGTTCGTGAACTCGCCGCCGAGGCCGACGAGCCTGCCGTCGCGGGTTGCGCCGACGCGCAGCCGCTGGATCGTGGCGTTGCGGTTCCCGGCCGCCTGGCTCTCCTCACGCCGCGTCAGGGCGCAGCGCACGGGGCGACCGGTGCGGCGCGCCAGCTCCGCAGCGATCCGCGTGTAGTCGCCGGCGCCGTTCTTCGCGCCGAAGCCGCCGCCCATGAACTCGCAGACGACGCGCACACGGTCGGGCGGGAGCCCGAAGTGCTCCGCGATCTCGTCGCGGATGCCCCAGATGTACTGCGTCGAGATGTGGACGACGAGGGTGTCGCCCTCCCAGGCGCAGACCGCGCAGTGGGTCTCCAGGGCACTGTGCAAGACCGATTCCGTCCGGTACTCGGCCTCGACGACCACGTCCGCGTCGGCCAGGGCGCCGGCGAGGTCGCCGCGCTCGTAGTCTCGCGGCTCGCTCAGGAACTGCCGCCGCTCGACCGCCTCGTCCGCGTCGAGGAGGGGCGTGCGCTCGTCCCACTCGACGTCGATCGCCTGGACGGCGGCACGCGCCTGCTCGTACGTGTCGGCGGCCACCGCTGCGACCGCTGCTCCGGGGAAGCCGGCTTCGGCGTCGAGGAAGTCTGCGTCGGCGAACGAGAGCGCGGCGTGGACGCCCGGCAGCGCGAGTGCAGGCGTCACGTCGATCGAGCGCGCGACGGCGTGGGCGAGCGGGCTGCGCAGGACCGCGGCGTGCAGCATTCCCGGCAGGCTGACGTCGGCGGTATAGCGCGCCTCGCCACGGGCGCGCTGAGCACCGTCCTGGCGCGCAGCCGGCCGGCCGACCACGTCCAGCGGCCCGGCTGGCCACTGCTCGAGCGCGTCCTCGTCGACGACAGTCCAGAGCTCCTCGTAGCGGCCCTCGACCTCCTTCTCGGTGCGGATCAGTCGCGCCATCTCATGAGCTCCATGTGGCAATCGCCTGCTCGATTCGCGGGTAGGCGCCGCAGCGGCAGAGATTCCCGGCCATCCCGTGGCGGATCTCGTCGCGCGTGGGCTGCGGGCGCGTCTCCACGAGTGCCGCGGCCGACACGATCTGCCCGGGCGTGCAGAAGCCGCACTGGAGCGCGTCCTCGCGCACGAACGACTCCACGAGCGGATGCTCGCGCAGGCCCTCGATCGTCGTCACCTCACGTGAGTCCACGGTGTGCACGAGCGTGATGCACGAGAGGATCGGAACGCCGTCGAGCTGCACCGTGCACGCGCCGCAGTGCCCCTCCCCGCACGCGACCTTGGTTCCCGTGAGGCCGAGGTCGTCGCGGAGCACCTCGGCCAGCGAGCGGCCGACCGGCGCCTCGAAGGCGTACGCGTGGCCGTTGACGCGGAGCTCAGGCACCCGAGGTCACCGTGAGCGCGTGGGCGAGGTGGAGGAGCCGGAACGCGGAGCGGGCCACGTGTGCACGGTCGGCGTCGTCACCGGTCTCGGGCAGGATCCGCCAGAGGTCGCGTGCGACCAGCAGCAGGTCGCGGATCTGCTCCGTCTCCTCGCGGTGACCGTTCGAGCGCTCGTCGCAGGCGTTCAGCGCGAGGCCGAGCACGCCGATCGTGTCGGCCTGGCGTGTCCAGAGGAGCGGCGTCGCCATCGAGAGGTACTGGTGGATGCGCGCGAATGTGATCGGGGTCGCCAGCGAGGTGAGACCGCGCGGCTCCGTCAGCGCGAGCGCGGGGTCGCCCTCCGCGATCCGCTGGGCGCTGCCGCCGAGCATCGCGCGCACCTGCGTCTCGTCGAGACCGGACATGCGGGCCGTGCGCAGCGCGATCAGGAGCGAGGCCGGCTGCCGTCCGTAGGGGTAGTCGGAGGCGTAGAGCACCTGCTCGGGCGAGACGAGGCGGTAGAGGTCGAGCAGGTCGATCGGGCTCCAGACGGACGTGTCGAAGAAGACGTTGGGGCGGCCGCCGAAGTGGTGAGCGAGGGCGCCGAGGTCGGCGATGCCGGCGTGCGCGACGATCAGCTGCGGCTCGTAGCGGTCCATCAGCAGCGCGAGCTGATCCGCGATCGGCGGCAGCCCGCGGCCGCCGTGGATCAGGATGGGCACGTTGCGATCTGCGGCGAGCTCGAAGATCGGGGCGAGCCGCTCGTCGTCGAGCAGGAACTTCTGTGCGCGCGGATGCAGCTTGATCCCGCGGGCGCCGCGATCCAGGCAGCGCACTGCTTCGTCGATCGGGCTCTCACCGAGGTCGAGCCGGACGAACGGGACGAGGGCGCCCTCCGAACGCTCCGCGAACTCGAGCGTGCGGTCGTTGGGCGCGCGGAAGCCCGGATGCCGGTCGGGCTCGTCCAGGCAGAACATGAAGGAGCGGAAGATCCCGGCCTTCCTCTGGACGCGCAGCAGGTCGTCGAGGTCGCCCACCATCCCGTCGATGTCCGTGCCGAGGTGCACGTGCGCGTCGAAGATCTGCGCGCCTTCGGGGAGCTCGGCGCGCACGATCGCCTCGAAGCTCTCCACGAGCGCCTGCGACCGGCGAAGCACGTCATCCATCCCGCTCGGAGTCTACGGACGAGGGCCTACTGACAAAGAGTTACGCCTGAAACGGACTCGGCCGCGAGGCGGCCCTTTCAGGGGTCTTCGCGCGCTGAGGATCCGCTGCAGCGGATGCTCAACTTGCGCCGACTAGTGCAGCGCACCGAATTTGGCGCGCAGGTACTCGAGGTACGGCTGCGGATCGATCGTGCTCTCGCCGATCGCACGCTCGAGCGTCTCGAGCGGCGTGAACTTGCGGCCGTGGCGGTAGAGCCGCTCGCGCAGCCAGCCGTACAGCGCTGCGAACTCGCCGGCCTCGATCTGCGCGTCGAGGTCGGGCAGCTCCGATTGCACATGCCGCCAGATCTGGACGGAGATCGCATTGCCGAGCGCGTAGGTGGGGAAGTAGCCGTACGCGGCCCGCGACCAGTGCACGTCCTGGAGCACGCCCTGCGCGTCGTTCGGCACCTCTACTCCGAGCAGGTCGGCCATCCCCGCATTCCAGGCCTCCGGGAGCTCCTCGAGCGACAGGGAGCCGTCCACGAGCCGCCGCTCGAGCTCGAAGCGCAGGATGATGTGCAGCGAGTACGTGACCTCGTCCGCGTCGACCCGGACCAACCCCGGCGCGACGCGATTGATTCCGCGCACGAACTCGTCCAGCCCGACCGTGCGGAGCTGCGGGAACAGCTTCTGCAGGACCGGCAGGAAGTGGGTCCAGAACGGCCGCGAGCGACCGACCAGGTTCTCCCAGGTGCGGCTCTGCGACTCCCCGAGCCCGAGCGACGGGCTGCCCGCCAGCGGCGTTCGGTCGAGCGCGGGATCGGCGCCCTGGTAGGTGAGACCGTGCCCGCCCTCGTGCATCCCGGCCCAGAGTGCGCCCAGGTTCCCGGGCTTGTAGCGAGTCGTCATGCGGATGTCGGTCCGCGCGAACGACGTCGCGAACGGATGCACGGTCGGGTCGAGGCGCCAGGCGTCGTCCTCGAAGCCGAACCTCCGCAGCACCTCGCCGAGGAACTCCTGCTGGCGCGCGATCGGGAAGTCGCCGTAGAGGAAGGAGTTGTCCGCGGGCTCGCCGGCCCCGGCCACGATCGCCGTCAGCTCGGGGCGCAGCACCTCGAAGACGGCTTGCACCTCGGCCGTCTTCATGCCCGGCTCGTACTCGTCGAGGAAGGCGTCGTAGGGCGAGTCGCCCGGCTCGAAGCACTCGGCCCAGCGGAGCGCGAGCTCGTGGACGCGCCGGAATGCCGGCAGGAAGATGCCGTAGTCCGAGGCTGCGCGAGCCTCCAGCCAGGCGGTTTGCGCCTTCGCGCCCTCGCGCAACCAGGACGCGGCGAGCTCCGAGGGCACGCGTCTGGCCTTCTCCCAGTCGCGCCGGGTGACGCGGATCAGGCTCGCCTCGTCGGAGTCGTACGGATGCGACTCCTCGAGCGGCGCCAGCCGATCGAGCAGCCGCCCTGTCTCGTCGTCGACGAAGCGCTCGTGCACGATCCCGCCGAGCGTGGCGAGCGCCTCTGCGCGCGCAGGCGCACCACGGGGCGGCATCATCGTCCGCTGATCCCAGCCCAGGACGCCGAGCGCGCGCTCGAGGTCGTGGATCTCCGCGAGGCGCTGCTTCAGCTCCGATAACGCCTCGCTCACCGCCTACAAACCTAAGCGATTAGGATCGCTCACGATGCCCGACGTACTGATCGTCGCCGACACGATCCGCTCGGCCGAGTTGCGGCACGAGGTGCCGCTCGCGATCCCCGATCCCGTCGTCTACGTGGAGCGGGACGGCGAGAAGCACGTGGTCGCCGCGTCGATGGAGCTCGTCCGGCTGCCCGACGTGGCGCCGGAGATCACAGGCCATCCGCTCGAGGAGTACGGCGTGGACGCGCTCTTCGGACAGGGCTTGGAGCTTCAGGAGATCCAGCTGGAGCTGCTCTTGCGCGCGTGCAGGGCGCTCGGTCTCGAGCGCGCCGTCGTGCCGGCCGGCTTCCCGGTCCGTGAGGCCGACTTCCTGCGGGCGAACGGCATCGAGCTCACTCCCGACGAGGCCTTCTTCGACGGGCGCCGGCGCTCCAAGAGCGCGCCGGAGATCGAGGGAATCAGGCGTGCACAGCGCGCCGCCGAGGCCGGCATGACCGCCGGCATCGACCTGCTCCGCCGCGCCGAGCGGAACGGCGCGGGCCTCGTCGTCGACGGCGAGCCGCTCACGTGCGAGCTGATCAAGCTCCATGCCGAGCGGGCGTTCGGCGAGCACGGCGCCTCGGCCGAGGAGTTCATCGCCTCGCACGGCGCGCAGACCGCGGTGGGCCACGACATGGGCTCGGGGCGCATCGAGCCGGGCGACATCGTCCTCTTCGACTTCTTCCCGCGCGACCGCGAGTCGGCGTGCTTCGCCGACATGACCCGGACCTTCGTCGTCGGCGGCGAGCCCGACGAGGAGATCCGTGAGTACCACCGCCTCGCGAAGGAGGCGCTCGAGCTCTGCGCAGCGGCGATCAAGCCGGGGCTCAGCGGCCAGGACCTGCACAAGATGGTCTGCGAGTTCTTCCACGAGCACGGCCACCCGACGCAGCTGCACAAGGAGGAGGGCCAGGTGCTCGACTCGGGCTTCTACCACGCGACCGGCCACGGGGTCGGGCTCGAGGTGCACGAGAAGCCGAACATCGGCCGCACCGGGCAGCCGTTCGTGCCGGGCGACGTGCTCGCGATCGAGCCCGGCCTCTACCGTGCGGGCTACGGTGGCGTGCGGCTCGAGGATCTGATCCTCGTCACCGAGCACGGCGCCGAGGTGCTGACGGACTTCTCGTACGACCTCGTCCCTTGAGCGACCCGCAGACGATCGAGACGATCTTCACCGAGGACCGGCGCTACCCGCCGCCCCCCGAGTTCGCTGCACGGGCCAACGCGCGACCCGACATCTACGAGCGCGGCTTCGAGGAGTTCTGGGAGAGCGAAGGCCGCGAGCGCGTCGCCTGGTTCGAGCCCTTCACAGAGCTCTACCAGTGGGAGCCGCCTTTCGCGCAGTGGTACCTCGGCGGCAAGCTGAACGTCTCCTTCAACTGCGTCGACCGCCACGTCGAGGCGGGACTCGGCGACCGCGTCGCCTACCACTGGGAAGGCGAGCCCGGGGACCGGCGGACGATCACCTATGCGGAGCTGCAGCGCGAGGTCGTTCGCTTCGCGAACGCGCTCAGGGAGCTCGGCGTCCGGAAGGGCACGAAGGTCGCGATCTACCTGGGCATGGTGCCCGAGCTCGCGATCGCGATGCTCGCGTGCACGCGCCTCGGCGCAGCGCACACCGTCGTCTTCGGCGGCTTCTCCGCCGACTCGCTCTCCGGCCGCATCAACGACATGGGCTGCACGGTGCTCGTCACCCAGGACGAGGCCTGGCGCCGCGGCTCGACGGTGCCGTTGAAGCGGACGGCGGACGAGGCCATGGCCGACGCGCCGGGAGTAGAGCGCTGCCTCGTCATGCGGCGCACCGGGAACGACGGCAGCTCAGGAGGCACCGTGCCGATGCAGGGCGGCCGCGACCATTGGCTGCACGAGCTCGACGTCTCCGACGATCCGGCGAGCTGCCCGCCGGAGCCGATGGACAGCGAGGACCTGCTCTTCCTGATGTACACCTCGGGCACGACCGCGAAGCCCAAGGGGATCGCGCACACGACGGCCGGCTACCTCGTCGGAGCCGCCGCCACCCACCACTACGTCTTCGACCTGAAGGCCGAGCGGGACGTGTACTGGTGCGCGGCCGACATCGGCTGGATCACCGGCCACAGCTACATCGTCTACGGGCCGCTCTGCAACGGCGCCACGTCCGTCCTCTACGAGGGCACGCCGGACTTCCCGGACAAGGCGCGGTGGTGGGAGATCGTCGAGCGCTACGGCGTCACGATCCTCTACACGGCTCCGACCGCGATCCGCGCGCACATGAAGTGGGGGCCGGAGCATGCACAGGCTCACGACCTCTCCTCGCTGCGCCTGCTCGGCTCGGTCGGCGAGCCGATCAATCCCGAGGCGTGGATGTGGTACCGCGAGCACATCGGCGGCGACCGCTGCCCCGTCGTCGACACGTGGTGGCAGACGGAGACGGGGATGATCATGATCACGCCGCTCCCCGGCGTGACGACGACGAAGCCGGGCTCGGCGACGAAGCCCTTCCCCGGCGTCGAGGCGGCGGTCTTCTCCGAGACGGGTGAGGAGGTGGCGCCGGGCGGAGGCGGCTACCTCGTGCTGAAGCGGCCGTGGCCGGCGATGACCCGTGGGATCTACGGCGACGAGCAGCGCTTCCGCGAGACGTACTGGTCGAAGTACCCCGGCGTCTACTTCGCGGGCGACGGCGCGCGCATCGACGAGGACGGCGACTTCTGGCTGCTCGGCCGCGTCGACGACGTGATGAACGTCTCCGGCCACCGCATCTCGACGATCGAGGTCGAGTCGGCGCTCGTCGACCATCCCCGTGTCGCGGAGGCGGCGGTGTGCGGTCGCGCCGACGCACTCACCGGACAGGCGATCGTCGCCTACGTGACGCTGAAGGGGGGCGACGAGGGCTCGGTCGGGATGCTCGAGGAGCTGCGCAACCACGTGGCGGCCAAGATCGGCCCGATCGCGAAGCCGGCGAACATCGTCTTCACGCCGGAGCTGCCGAAGACGCGCAGCGGGAAGATCATGCGCCGGCTGCTGCGCGACGTGGCCGAGCAGCGTCCGCTCGGCGACACGACGACGCTGGCCGACCCGACGGTCGTGAACGAGATCGCCGACCGCGCAGCCGTGGACGCCTCGGACGACTAGCGCGAGCCTGGTCAGGCGAGAGCACGCTGGCCCAGGCTAGAGGGTCTTGCGCATCAGCTCACTATCGAGTTGCTTGTAGCCCAGTCGCCGGTAGAAGGTGGCCACGTCTGGCGCAGCCACTAGATCCAGGCGCTTGCCGAGACATCGGCGGTGCGCGAAGGCTTCAAGGTGTTCCATGATCGCCATACCTATTCCGCGCCCATGATGGTGAGGGTCAACGACGACATCGACGACGAAGCAATAGATGGCGCCGTCTCCTACAAGGCGGCCCATACCGACGACCTCGCGCTCATCGACGGCGCAGACCGCAGCAAGACTGCCGAGCAACGCCCGCTCGCACTCCTCGCCCGCCGGGGAGGGCCAGCCGACAGCGCTGAGCAACCCGATGTACTCAGGTACCGACGGAAGACGCTCGACAAGATCCACGCTCGTGGACGATTATCGCGCCTCGCCTGACCGATGCTCAGGGGACATTCCCGAACACTGGCGCAACCAGAGGTACGGACGTCTGAGCCCACGTACCCTGCGGACTCGAGCGCCGTCTGCGGCCCGCGATAATGGCTGCGTGGGGCTTCAACGGATGGACAACGTCGGCATCGTCGTGGAGTCGCTTGATGCCGCTATCTCTTTTTTCGCCGAGCTGGGTCTCGAACTCGAAGGGCGGGCCATGATCGAAGGAGACTGGTCAGGGCGCGTCACTGGACTGCGCGACCAGCGCGTTGAGATCGCCATGATGCGTATGCCGGACGGCCACGGCAGGATCGAACTCTCGCGCTTTCTCACGCCGCCTCCCGTCGCAGATCACCGGAACGCCCCGGTAAACGCCCTCGGCTACCTCCGCGTCATGTTCGCCGTGGATGACCTCGACGATACGCTGGCCCGGCTCCGCGAGCACGGCGCGCAGCTCGTCGACGAAGTGGTCCAGTACAAGGACGTGTATCGGCTCTGCTACGTCCGAGGCCCCGAGGGCATTCTCATCGGGCTGGCCGAGCAAATCGGTTGACCGCCGAAGAACGCGCTCAGGCGTCATTCCCGAACACTGGCCCATTCGACCGCGACGTCGCCCGGTTCGCGAAGGGACGTTCGCCGTCATGGCCATGGAGTACTGCCCCGAGAGCTGTCTTTCATTGAGTGCCGGTCACAGCACGGAGAGGAAGTGCAGGGTGCGCTGAGTCACCAGTGCCGCTGCGTCGGCGTCGTAGCTGGGAAGGGAGGAGTCGACGAAGAGGTGCTCGTCTCCGGGGTAGACGAACAGCTCGGCCTGGTCGGGCCCGATCGTGGCGACCAGTTCGCGGGCAGCGTCGATGTCGCCCTCGTGTGCGAAGAACTCGTCGCCCGCCTTGCCGTGGATTTGAACGGGCAGGTCGTTGGGCCATGGGCCGAAGGCGTATTCGCCGGTGATCGGGAAGCAAGCTTCATAGAGGAGTGCCCCACGCGCGCCGGCGCGCGTCTGGGCGAGCCGCTGTGCAGCGCCGACACCCCACGAAATGCCGGCGTATACCAGCCTCTCCGGCAGCGCCTGTGCGGCGCCGTCCGCCCGCGCGTCGAGCGCGTCGCCCGCCTCCCGGACGAAGGCGAAGGCCTCGTCCATCGTGGCGAACGTGCGCCCGTCGAACAAATCTGGGGTGTGGACGGTGTGCCCCGCCTGGCGCAACTCGTCGGCGAACGATCGCACTCCCTCGGTCAACCCTTGGACGTGGTGGTACAGCACAACCTCGGTCATCCCCGACCTCCTAGATCATTGATCCATTTATTTGGAACATTCCGCAATGCTAGTCTATTCGGCCGTGTCTCGCAACCCATCTCCCCCGGACTACGACCTTGCCGACCGGCTCGCGCTCACCAGGCCCTCCCAGGTGAAGGCGATCGGGCATCCCCTCCGCACCACGATCCTGAGCCTGCTCCACGAGCGGGCAGCGACGGTGACTGAGTTGGCGGTCGCGGTCGAGCGGCCGAAGAGCACCGTCGCCCACCACGTCAGGGTGCTCACCGAGGCCGGACTCCTCCAGGTCGTGAGGACACGACGGGTGCGGGCGATCGAGGAGCGGTTCTACGGCCGCACGGCGCGGATGTTCTACGTCGGGGTCGAGCGGAGCCCGGACGGCGACGAGCTGCCTCGAGACTTCAACGACTTCGAGGTCGCCGCCCGGGAGTCGGCCGCGGCGTACCGGGACGGGAAGCTGTGGGGTTTCATCCGGCACGCCCGCATCTCGGAGGCGCAGGCGTCGGAGTTCTGGGAGCGGATGGCGGAGCTTGTGACGGACTTCGACCGGCTTCCGCGGTCGGGCGAGACCGCGTATGGATTCGCGGTCGGCGTCTATCCCACCGACCATCCGACCCTACCGGATACGACAACTAAACACGTCGTCTGACGGACTCGAATCGTCAACCGCCTCGCCATGAACGCGGGCCGGAAGATCAAGCTGGCGGTTCGGAAGCGCAAGCCGAGTCTCTGCGATGTCCCGGGTACGGTCCTGGGGTGGCGCACTACCTTTTCAACGTCGTAGGGGAGGACGCCGCGCCAGGGCCAGCGCTGCGCGAACGGGCCACTGGATTCCTGCGGGTCAGGATGTGGGGCATCGACGTAGACGAGCCGCACCGCAACGCGCTCGCCTCCGGCGACCTCATCCTCATCTATCTGGGCGCACCCGAGCGGAGGGTCATCGGCCGCGCCGAGCTCGCCTCAGCGGTCCATGGGTGGACAGCGTCCGAGGCGACGGGTAAACCCGACGATTCCCCTGCCGGCGTGCTGCTGGCTCAGGTCGAGACCTGGGACCCGCCGATACCGATGAGTGCCGTGCTGGCGCATATCGACTCGCCAGAGAACGCCAGGGCCGACTTCGAAGCGGGCGTCGTGCGGATCACCGCTCACGAGTACGAGACCGCCCTCGCCGTGGCGGCCCGAAGCGCGAACT
>CAWJYW010000005.1:0-157333 GCA_963847255.1 uncultured Gaiellaceae bacterium | reverse complement strand
GCGAGCAGGCGTATGACGTGCTCGGCGGGTCGACGCCCGCAGCCCAGCTCGTGAGGCTGCAGGCGACCGGTGCGAACACACTGATATCGTCGTCACCCCGAGGGCGACGTTCCAGACGTACGGAACCATGCAGGCCCTCGGTTGGAAACCTAAGCAGATCTACCTGAACTCCGTCGCCGCGACCGACACGCTCATGATCGCCGCCGTTACCATCCTCGGGTGCGGCGACGGTCAACGGGACGATCAGCGCGGGGTACCTGAAGGATCCAGCGTCGCCTGTCTGGGACAACGACGCGACGGTCAAGCAGTACAAGGCGCTGATGGCGAAGTACAACCCGCGCGGCAAGCCAACCGACGGGCTCAACTTCTACGGCTTCGCCAAGGCACACACGTTCGTGCAGGCGATGTACAAGGCCGGGGCGAACCCGACGCGGCAGGGCCTGATGAACGCCCTGCTGTCGCTCAACGAGACGAGCCCGTACGCGCTGCCGGGCGTGCGGCTGAAGACGTCGAAGACCGACCACTACATCATCTGCCACCAGCAGCCGATGCGGTACAACAACGGCCTCTGGGTGCTGTTCGGCTCAGCTCGTCGACGGACGGCCCCGCGGGTAGCGAACACGCGGAAATGAAAGGATCGTGGGGGCCGGCGACGGCCCCCACGTCGTTCTCCTCATGGACTTCACGCTCACCCCAGAACAGGAGTTGATCCGCGCCTCCGCGCGGGAGCTCTGCGAGCGCGAGCTCGTGCCGCACGCTCGAGCCTGGGACGAGGCCGAGGAGCTGCCTCGCTCACTCGTCGCGACGCTCGCCGAGGCCGGCTTCCTCGCCGCCGGCTTGCCGGAGGAGCTCGACGGCGGCGGGCTCGACTCGGTCTCGTACTGCCTGCTCTGCGAGGAGCTAGGCCGGGCCGACTCGTCGGTGCGCGGGATCGTCTCGGTCTCGAACGGTCTCTTCGGCAAGACGGTCGCGAAGTGGGGGACCGAAGACCAGAAGCAGGAGCTGCTGCCCCGGCTGGCAAGCGGCGAGGGGCTCGGCTGCTACGCACTCACCGAGCCGGGTTGCGGCTCCGATGCGGCTGCGCTCGCGACTCGTGCAGAGCGCGACGGCGACGGGTGGGTGCTCACGGGCTCGAAGGTCTTCATCACCCTCGGCTCGTGGGCCGCGACGGCGATCGTCTTCGCGCGAACGGGTGGGGAAGGGCCGAAGGGGATCAGCGCGTTCCTCGTCCCGACGGCGTCCGCGGGCTTCGAAGCGAGGCCGATGAAGGGGAAGCTCGGCCTGCGCGCGCAGGACACCGCCGAGCTCTCGCTCGACGGAGTGCGGGTCGCCGGGCTCCGCAATGCTCGGCGCCGAGGGAGAGGGCTTCAAGGTCGCGATGTCGGCACTCGACAACGGACGCATCTCGCTCGCTGCGGGCTGCGTCGGCATCGCGCAGGGCTGCCTCGACGCGTCCGTCGGCTACGCCAAGGAGCGGGAGGCGTTCAAGAAGCCGATCGCCGCGTTCCAGCTCGTCCAGCAGCTCCTCGCCGAGATGCACGTCGAGACCGAGGCCGCACGCCTGCTGACGTGGAGGGCCGCGGCGCTCGCCGACGCAGGCAAGCCGTACACCCTCGAAGCCGCGGTGGCGAAGTGGTATGCGAGCGAGGCCGCAGTGCGTGCCGCAAACGCTGCCGTGCAGGTGCTCGGCGGCTACGGCTACGTCGACGAATACCCTGTGGCGAAATACCTTCGCGACGCGCGAGTCACCACGCTGTACGAAGGGACGAGCCAGATCCAGACGCTGATCGTCGGACGTGCCCTGACCGGCGCCAGCGCCTTTACGTAGTCAGCGCCTTCACCTAAGGAGCGAACTGAATGCCCGAAGCCGTCATCGTCAGCGCCGTCCGCACTCCGATCGGGCGGGCCGGCAAGGGATCGCTCACGGACGTCCGCCCGGACGACCTGCTGGCGTTCGCGATCAGGGAAGCGGTCGGGCAGGTGGAGGGTCTCGACCCGAACGACATCGTCGACGTGATGGTCGGCTGCGGCTTCCCACAGGAGAAGCAGGGCATGAACCTCGCCCGCCGCGCCGCGCTCCTCGCCGGCCTGCCGAAGCGCGTGCCGGGAACGACCGTGAATCGCTTCTGCGCGTCCTCGCTGCAGACCGCGCGGATGGCGTTCCACGCGATCAAGGCGGGCGAGGGTGACGTCTACGTCGCCGCCGGAGTCGAGTCGATCTCCCAGGTCGACGGGTATCCGAAGGACTCGGAGGAGCTGCACCCGCAGCTCGTCGGCGAGGGTGCGATCGCGAACGTCTACATCCCGATGGGCCTGACCGCCGAGAACGTCGCCGAGCACTACGACGTCTCGCGCGAGGACATGGACCGCTTTGCGCAGCGCTCGCAGGAGCGCGCGGTGGCGGCGCAGGAGTCCGGGTTCTTCGAGCGGGAGCTGACGCCGTACGCGAAGGAGGACGGCACCGTTGTCTCGGCAGACGACGGGCCGCGGCCGAGCTCGACGTACGAGAAGCTGCAGGAGCTGCAGCCCGCGTTCAAGCCCGACGGCAAGGTGACTGCCGGCAACGCCTGCCCGCTGAACGACGGCGCTGCCGCGCTCGTGATCATGTCCGACGAGCGGGCGGCGGAGATCGGCGCCACGCCGCGGGCGCGGATCATCGCCAGCGCGGTCACCGGTCTCGATCCGGAGATCATGGGCGTCGGCCCGATCGACGCGGTTCGAGTCGTCCTCGGCCGCGCCGGGATGACGATCGAGGACATCGACGTGATGGAGCTGAACGAGGCGTTCGCCGCCCAGGTGATCCCGGTCTGCCGCGAGCTCGGCATCGACCCGTTCGGCGAGAAGCTGAACCCGCACGGCGGCGCGATCGCGCTCGGCCACCCGTACGGGATGACCGGCGCGCGGATCATGTGCACGCTGCTGAACGATCTCGACGAGGTCGACGGCACGATCGGGCTCGAGACGATGTGCGTCGGCGGCGGTCAGGGCATGGCGATGGTCGTCGAACGGCTGCGCTGAGCGACGACTTTCCGGATCTCGTCCCGCTCGAGCGGATCGCGCGCGAGGTCGCGGCGGAGTGGGGCGTGGAGCTCGGTGAGCCGTTCGCGCTCGCTCGCTACTCTACGTCGCGCGGCCGGCGATAACGCGGTGCTGAAGGTGCGCGCCCGAGGACGACGAGTCCGATGAAGAGGGCGAGGCGCTCGAGCTCTGGGACGGCGACGGGGCCGTGCGGCTGCTCCGGCGCGACCGTCCGCGGCGCGCGTTGCTGATCGAGCGCGCTGCCCGGCGACGACATCTCCGGTCTGCCGGACGAGGAGGCGACCGCGATCGCGGTCGCTATCGGGCTCAAGCTCTGGCGACCGGCCGCGGAGCCGTTCCGCTGGATCGGCGACCACGTGCCGAGCTGGCTCGACGAGGACGCCGGGCACGAGCTCGCGCCGCTCGCGCGCGAGCTCTACGCCTCGCTCGACGTCTCCGGGAGACGCTCGTGCACGGCGACTTCCACCACCACAACATCCTTCGATCGCGCGCGCGGGCCGCTGTCGCGATCGACCCGAAGCCGATGCTCGGCGAGCCGGAGTACGACGTGCCGTCCTTCCTCTGGAACCCGCTCTGGCACCGGATGCGCCGTCGACGTGACCGAGCGCCGGCTCGCCGCCTTCGCCGCGGCCGGGCTCGACGAGGAGCGGATGCGGAAGTGGACGGTGATCCGAGGCGCCTACCTTCGGCCGGACGAGGCCGAGGAGCTACGCGCGCTCGTCTAGCAGTCGGGCCCCGGAGCTGCTCCCAGAGGTGCTCCATCGTCGTCTCGCGCGCCGGGTGGAGCGGGTCGTAGGGCACGTAGTTGACGGTGCGGACGATCCAGCCGTCGTCCCCCAGATCGAGCACGTTGATGCAGGCGGGCGCCTGCTCGAAGGTGCCGAAGTAGGTGCGGTCGCCGGAGAGGGCGTAGGAGATGACGATCCGGTTGACGCCGCCGTGGAAGACGCCGAGGGCCGTGTCCCACTCGCGCGCGACGAGCCGGTCGAGCGCGGGATGGATCCGGTCGAGCGCCTCGCCGAGCGACTCGCCGCCGAGAAAGCGTGCGTCCTCGTCGGTGACTCGGAGAGCGCCCACGAAGAGCGACTCGAGCTCCTCGGGCGGGAGGGCGTCGAGCCGGCCGCCGCGCCACTCGGAGAACTCGGGCCAGCGCTCGACCTCGTGTCCTGGCGCGACGATCGCCGCCGTCTCCGCGGTGCGCGGCAGGTCGCTCGCGACGACGAGGTCGAGCTGGACGTCGGCGAACGCCTCGCGTGCGGCCTCGGCCTGCTCGAGCCCGCGCTTGGTGAGCGGTACGTGCTCCGGGTTCACCGGCCGGCCCGCCTCGTCCACGTAGGAGACCTCGGCATGCCGCATCAGGTACAGGCGGCGTCTCACTCGTACTTCGCGAGGTGCCGTGGATTCGAGACGCGGAGCTTCTCCGCGACCTGCTCCTTCAGCAGCGCGACGGCGTTCTCCGGCACGTCGCCGGCCCGGATCCGGCGTGCCAATTCCCAGTCCTCCTCCGCGCGGCGGGGTGGTCGCCCAGAGCTCGCGCTCGGCGATCCCGAGCCCGTTGATCGCGACGAGCGTCCGGAACTTCAGCCGGTGGTCGTCGAGGATCGGGAGGATCTCCTCCTGCAGGAACTCGCGCACTGCCTCCGCCAGCTCCTGCGGTGTGGGCGAGCGGTCATGCTGCCATGTTCGATCAGATCCAGTAGCTCGTACTCCATCTCGGCTGCGAGCCGGCCGAGCACCGCGAGCTCCACCGAGCGCTCCTGGCCGTTGAAGTGGCGGCGCGACTGCGTGAGGCAGCCGGTCGCCCACTTGACGTTGCCGAAGACCTCCCAGACGAGCAGCTCCTCGCGCGTCACCTCGGTGCCGGTCAGCTCGGTGTAGCGGTCGAGGTAGCGATCGAGGTCGCCGATGCCGCCGAGATGCTTGTCGTCGGCGCCGAAGCGCCAGGCACGCACGAGCGGCCACGCGAGATCCTCGACCGGGTCTGCGAGGTGCGAGAACTCCCAGTCCAGCACGGCGACGATGCCGTCTTCGTCGACGGCGATGTTGCCGATCCGCCAGTCGCCGTGCACCACGACCAGCTCGCGCTGCTGCGGGCAGGCGCTCCTTGACCCAGTGGAGTCCGAGCTCGATCGCGGGATGCGGCTCGCCGACCGAGTCGAGCTCGTCGTAGAAGCGGGCCACCTGGTCGCCCGTTTCGAGGAACGGCAGCCGTTCCGGCGGGATGGCGTGGATCTTCGCGAGCTCCTCCGCCAGCTGGAGATCGAGCCCCGGCGGCGGCTGCTTGACGATCCTGCGGCCGATCGTCTCGCCCTTGATCCGCTCCATCACGAATGCCTCGCGCCCTTCGACCTCGCCGAGGTAGGCAATCGGCTCGGGCACCTTCACGCCGGCCTCGTGCGCGGCGCGCAGGACCTCGAACTCGTGCTCGAGCGTCAGCGTCCCCTGGTGGATGACTCCGCCCGCGGCACGCCGGATCAGAAGCTGACGGCCTTCCGAGTCGACCGCCCAGGCCTCCTTCGACGCCCCGCCGGCGAGCAGCACGGCCCGCTCGACGGGAGCATCGAGCGCGGCCGCGAAGGCCTCCTTCACAGGAGCAGCTCCGCCATCACTTCCAGCGCCTCCTTCTGGCGCGTCTGGATCAGGAGGGACGAGACGCCGGCCTCGCGCCACGCCTCGAGCCGCTCGGCGATGCGCTCCTTCGGGCCGACGAGCGAGATCTCGTCCACGAGCTCGTCCGGAACGGCCATTGCCGCCTCGCCCTTCATCCCGGAGAGGTACAGCTCCTGGATCTTCGCCGCCGCCTCCTCGAACCCGTAGCGCTGCGCGAGCGAGTTGTAGAAGTTCTTGCCGCGCGCGCCCATGCCGCCGATGTAGAGCGCGAGCGTCGGCTTCATCATGTCGCGGCAGGCCTGGACGTCGTCGTCGACGAGCACGGGGCAGAGCGGCGCGATCTGGAAGTCCTCCGGTGCACGTTCTCGAGCGACGGCCCGTGGATCTCGCGGAAGCGATACGGCGAGAAGAAGATCGGCAGCCAGCCGTCGGCGATCTCGACCGCGAGTGCGACGTTCTTCGGGCCGAGGGCGGCGAGGTAGATCGGCACCTCGCGCCGGAGCGGCTTCAGGATCAGCTTCAGCGGCTTGCCGAGCCCGGTTGCGCCCTCGCCGGTGTACGGGATGTCGTAGTGGGGGCCGTGGTGCTCGATCGTCTCGCGGCGTAGTGCGGCGCGGACGATCTCGACGTACTCGCGCGTCCGGCCGAGCGGCTTGCCCCAGGGGACGCCGTGCCACCCTTCGACGACCTGCGGGCCGGAGGTGCCGAGTCCGAGGAGGACGCGGCCGCCGGAGAGCTGGTCGAGCGTCGCGACGGTCATCGCGGTGGTCGCCGGCGTGCGCGCCGGCATCTGCATGATCGCCGTGCCGATCCCGATCTGCTCGGTCGTCGCGGCGATCCAGGAGGCGACGGTGACCGCGTCGGCACCCCAGGCCTCGGACGTCCAGACCGAGTGGAAGCCGAGCCGGTCGGCCTCCTGTGCCAGGGCGACCGACCCGATCGGGTCGTCGTAGCCGAGCTGCATCCCGAGCTTCATCTGCCAGCGATCCTACGAGACATGTCGGTTCGGGACGCGACGGGTCCTGGCCCCGCCATGTCCCGCGCGGACGTGTCGGGGCCAGGACCCGCCATGTCCCGTCTGGACGATCAGAGCTGGGGGACCATGCCCTCGGCGCCCTCGACCCGCGGCCCGGGGACGTTCGGGAACTTGAACCGCAGCGGCTCGCGGCCGGGCTGGCACACCCACGCCTGGCCGGTCTCTTCGCTCCGCGCTGCGACGAGCACGGCATCGGCGATCTGCGCCGGCTCCATCAGCGGGAAGCCGGCGGCGTCGAGATCGGCCTGCGCCGGCTCGGTCATCGGCGTCCGCACGATGCCCGGGCAGATCAGGTTGATCCGGATCCCGCGCGGCTCGAGCAGCGGCGCCATCGAACGCGCGTAGCCGACGACGGCATGCTTGGTCAGCACGTAGAGCGGATCGGACTCCATCGGAATCAGCCCCGCGAGCGACGCCGTGACGACGAAGACGCTCCCCTCGCGCATCCTCGGCGTCAGCGCCTGCACGCCGAAGACGACGCCGTCGACATTCACGGCGAGGATGCGGCGGTAGTCGTCGATCGTGCCGTCGCCCTTCGCGAGGACACCGGCGTTCAGGCAGACGAGGTCGGCAGGCTCCACGTCGAGCCACGCCTGCGGATCGGAGACGTCGAAGCCGTCGACGAGGTCGAGCCCGCGCACCTCGGCACCCTCGGCCTCGAGCTTCGCCACGATCGCGCGCCCGATGCCGCCGGACGCACCCGTGACGAGAGCGGTCTCAGGGAACAAGAACGACCTTTCCGGTCGACTTGCGCGAGGCGATCAGCTCCTGCGCCTCGTTCACCTGCTCCAGCGGGAACTCGGCGCCGACGACCGGCCGGAGAGCGCCGCGGCGCCACAACGCGAGCAGCTCGTCGACCTCCTGCTGGACGAGCTCGGGCCGGAAGCCCATCAGGCGGCCGAGATAGAAGCCCAGCACTCCGACGTTGCGGCCGACGAGCCGTGCCGGGTCGACCGGCTCCCACGCACCGCCGGCGAAGCCGATCCCGATCGCGGCGCCGAGCGGGCGAAGCGAGCTGATGCACGCCGTGAAGACCGGGCCGCCGACCGGGTCGAAGGCCACGTCGATGTCGTCGAGCTCGCCGATCTCCTCGTACGAGACCGTGCGGGTCGCGCCGAGGCGGCGTGCGAGCTCGAGCTTCTCCTCCGAGCCCGCCGCGGCCGTCACGTTCGCGCCGGCGAAGGTCGCGACCTGGATCGCAGCCGTGCCGACGCCTCCCGCCGCTGCGGTCACGAGCACGTTCGAGTCGGGATGGAGGCGGACCTGCCGCGTCAAGGGGATCCACGCGGTCAGGTAGGTGGTCAGAAACGACGCACCTTCCTCGTAGCTGGCCGCATCGGGAAGGTCGAAGATCCACTCGTCGTCGGCCACGACCTTCTCCGCGTAGCCACCTCCGCTGCCACGCACGAATGCGAGCACCCGCCGGCCGTTCACGTCGCCGGCCACCTCGTTGCCGAGGATCACCGGCAGCGGCGGCGGCTGCGGGTACTGGCCGTTCTTGATCAGCACGTCGGCGAAGTTGATCCCCGCCGCCTTGACGTCGACGACGGACTGGCCCTCGCCGGCCTCGGGCTCCGGCACGTCCTCCACCGAGAGCGGCTTGCCGACCTCGTGCAGGACAGCAGCTTTCACTTGCCCGTGAACTCCGGCTGGCGCTTCTCGAGGAACGCGACCACGCCCTCCGCGCCGTCGGCGCTGCCGATGCAGCGGATGAAGCCCTGCGCCTCGCGGCGCAGGCCCTCGGAGAGCGGCAGGTCGCGCGTCTCGGCCGCCAGCTCCTTGATCACGCCCATCGCGAACGGCGACCGCTCGGAGAGCGTGCGTGCGACCTCGAGCGCCGCGTCCATCAGCTGCTCGCGCGGCACCGCCTTCTCGACGAGGCCCCAGTCGTAGGCCTGCGAGCCCGAGATCGGGTCGCCCGTCAGGTTGAGGTAGAGCGCGCGGCCGTGGCCGACGAGGCGCGGCAGCCGCTGCGTGCCGCCGCCGCCGGGGATCAGGCCGAGCTTGATCTCGGGCTGCCCGAGCTGAGCGTCCTCTGCCGCGATCCGGATGTCGCAGGCCATCGCCAGCTCGAGCCCGCCGCCCAGGCAGTAGCCGTGGATCGCGGCGACGACCGGTGTGCGGCCGGCGTCCATCCGCGCGGCCAGCTTCTGGATCCCGCGCGCCGACCCGGACTCGGCCGCCTCCTCGATCGCTTCGCGCATCGCCGGGAACTCGGTGATGTCGGCGCCGGCCACGAACGCCTTCTCGCCCTCGCCGCGGATCACGATCGCGCGCGTCTCGTCCGAGCGGTCGAGCTCGTCGTAGGCCTCCTCCAGCTCCTCGAGCAGTCGCGTGGAGAGCGCGTTCACGGGTGGATGGTCGAGGGTGACGATCGCAACGCGGCCGTCCTGCTCGACCTTGACGTACTCAGCCATTCAGCTCCTTTGTTAGCGCGGGCCCATGCGCAAGCGCGCCGTCGAGACGGATCACCTCGCCGTTCAGGTACTCGTTCTCGATGATGTGCTTTACCAGAGCGGCGAAGTCCTCTGCGCGCCCGAGCCGCTTCGGGAAGGGGATCTGGGACGTCAGGCTCTCGCGGATGTCGTCGCGCATCGGCCCGAGCATCGGCGTGTCGGAAGGGCCGGGTGCGATCGTGACGACGCGGATCCCCTTCGAGGCGAGATCGCGCGCGATCGGCAGCGTCATCCCGGCCACACCCGCCTTCGAGGCGCTGTAGGCGGCCTGGCCGATCTGGCCGTCGAAGGCGGCGTTGGAGGCGGTGTTGACGACCACGCCGCGCGTCCCCTCCTCGTCCGGCTCGCCCTCGGCCATCTTCGCCGCGGCGAG
The DNA here is from genome assembly GCA_963847255.1 of uncultured Gaiellaceae bacterium. Lineage (GTDB taxonomy): Bacteria > Actinomycetota > Thermoleophilia > Gaiellales > Gaiellaceae > Gaiellasilicea. Next base: position 147,819 of record CAWJYW010000005.1, on the reverse strand, counting down.
CGCTGAGCACGATGAACGTCCCGATCAGGTTCACCTCGATCACCTTCCGGAAGCGGTCGAGCGGGAACCCGATCACCCGCGCCCCGCCGCCGATCCCGGCGCAGTTGACCGCGCCGTGCAGCTCGTCGAGCGGCTCGATCAGCGCGCGCACGGCCGCCTCGTCGGTGACGTCGGTCTCCGGCAGGTCGGCGATCACGACCTTCGCGCCCTCGGCCTCGAGCATCTGCGCCGTCGCCTCGCCGAGGCCGGAGAGGCCGCCGGTGACGACGAATGTCTTGCCCGCGATCTGCACTACGAGGAGACCGGTTCGGTCGCGAACTGCTCCCGCAATGCCGTCTTTCGGAACTTGCCGACAGCCGTCTTCGGGATCTCGTCGACGAACTCGAACGCGTCCGGCAGCCAGAACTTGGCGAAGTTGGGCGCGAGGAACTCGCGCAGCTCGTCCGGCGTCGCCGTCTGGCCCTCCCTCAGCACGCAGACCGCGAGCGGCCGCTCGTCCCACTTCTCGTGCGGGATCGCGATCACGGCCGCCTCGGCGATCGCCGGATGCGCCATCAGGGCGTTCTCGAGGTCGACCGACGAGATCCACTCGCCGCCCGACTTGATCACGTCCTTCGAGCGGTCCTTGATCATCACGTAGCCCAGCGGGTGGAAGGACGCGATGTCGCCGGTCTTGAACCAGCCGTCGTCCGTCCAGCGCTCGGCCTGCTCGGGCGTCTCGTAGTAGCCGGCCGCGACCCACGGGCCGCGCACCTCGAGCTCGCCCATCGCCTCGCTGTCCCACGGGATCTCCTTGCCCTCGTCGTCCCTGGCGCGCAGCTCCACGAACGGGAGCGGCAGGCCCTGCATCGCGACGACGTCGAGCTGCGTCTCCTCGTCGGCGGTGCGGAAGTCGCTCACGTAGTCGGAGGTGGTCGCGAGCGGGGAGGTCTCGGTCATGCCCCAGCCGTGCACGACGGTCTTTCCGTGCCGCTGCCTGAAGCCGGCGATCATCGCGCGTGGAGCCGCAGACCCGCCGACGAGCATCGAGTGGAGCTTCGAGATGTCCCACCGGTCCGGCTCCTTGTCGAGCATCCCGAGGATCCCCATCCAGATCGTCGGCACGCCGGCGGTGATCGTCACGCTGTGCTGCTCGAAGTCGTCGAGCAGCGACTCGGGATCGAGGAACGGACCGGGGAAGACGAGCTTCGCCCCGACCATCAGGCAGGTGTAGGGGTAGCCCCAGGCGTTCGCGTGGAACATCGGCACGACCGGAAGGAGCGTCTCCGCTTCGGTCACGTGCAGGCCGAGCGGTGCGGCGAGCGCCTGCCCGAGCGTGTGCAGGACGGATGAGCGGTGCGAGTAGAGGACGCCCTTCGGCATCCCGGTCGTGCCGCTCGTGTAACACATCGCCGCAGCGGTGTCCTCGTCCAGCTTCGGATCCTCGTAGTCGTCCGGATCCGCATCCGGCGAGGAGCTCCTCGTACGAGTCCTCGACGACGAAGACGTGCTCGATCTCCGTCTTGTCCTTGACCTGGTCCCAGAGCGGCAGGAGCGACCTGTCGACGATCACGGCCTTGTCGCCCGCGTGCGTCGCGATGTAGCCGAGGTCGTTCGGGTGGAGCCGGAGGTTGAGCGTGTGGAGGACGAAGCCGCCGCACGGGATCCCGAGGTAGGCCTCGAGGTGCTGGTAGTGGTTCCAGCAGAGCGTCGCGACGCGGTCTCCCGGCTCGAGGCCGAGTCCCTGCAGCGCGACCGAGAGCTGCCGGGCTCGCTTGCCGAAGTCGGCGAACGAGTAGGTGTGGAAGCTCCGGTCCGGCATCCGCGTGACGATCTGCTGGTGCGGGAAGTACGTCTCCGCCCGCTTGAGGATCGTCGGCAGCGTCAGCTGGAAGTCCATCATCAAGCCCTTCACGACTGCTCCTTTCCCAGGGCGACGCGCCGCTGCAGGTCCTCGTCGCTCATCACGTGGCCGTCGCGCTCGACGTAGCCGTCCTTGCCGCCGATCACGAGCAGCACGAGGTCGTCGTCGCCGATGCTCTCGATCCGCCGCGGTGTCGTCGACTCGACGTGGAAGAGCCCGCCCGGGCCGAGGATCCGCTCCTCGCCCTCGACATGCACCTTCGCCGTTCCCTGTGGACGAAGTAGAGCTCGTCCTGCGTGTCGTGGTAGTGGCTGATCCCCTCGTAGTGCGGCGGGTAGACGACGCCGTTGACGCCGAACGCGGTGACGCCGAGCGCGCGGCGCACCTTGCGGAAGCCGGGCCCGTCGCCGAGCTCGTCGAGGGACGAGAACGCGTGCGCCATCAGGCGGCCCTCCTCGGTGCGTCGGTGTACACGCGCTCGCCCTTGAAGCGGCGCGACTCGGGATCCCACGGGAAGAAGATCGCGTTCCGCCAGGTCATCTTCTCGCCGGTCGGCTCGTTGCCGAGCCATTTCGCGCTGTGCGTGCCGGTGACGATCGCCTCCTCGACGACTCCCTGCGGCCCGATCACGATGTTCTGCAGCTCGAAGACGATGTCCGGGAACGCCGTCAGCAGCTCCGTGTAGAAGCGGGCTGCACCCTCGTGGCCGTGCCACGAGACGTCGTCCGGATAGACGGTGTAGACGCAGTCCTCGGAGAGCGTCGCGAGCAGGCCCTCGATCGAGCGGTTGTCCTCCGCCTTCGAATGCTCCTTCCAGAGCTCGCGGATCTCTGCGACCTCGTCCGGGTCGACGTCCATCCGCATCAGCTCGAGCACTTCCGCTTTCGGGACGGGCATGGGTCTCCTTGTCTAGTCCTGCATTTTCAGTCAAGTAGTGCTGCAGCGACGACTTCGCGCTGCTTCGCGGCGTGGCCGCCGAACGCGTCGATCCACTGCGCGCGCTTGTAGTAGCGGTGCAGGATGTGCTCCCAGGTGAAGCCGATGCCGCCGTGCACCTGGATCGACCGCTCGCATGCGGCGACGGCGGTCTCGGCCGCCTGCGCCTTCGCGGCGGCGACGGCGACCGGCGCCTGCTCGTCGTCGACGGAGACGCACCACGCGGCCCAGTAGGCGAGCGAGCGGGCCAGCTCGGTCTCGACGTAGGTGTCGGCGAGCGGATGCGAGACGGCCTGGTAGGTGCCGATCTTCTTCCCGAACTGCTCGCGGTCGGAGACGTAGGCGACGCCGAGCTCGAGCGCCTTCTGCGCCACGCCGACCGCCTCGACGGCAAGTGCGGCGAGAAGCCTCAGACGAACTGCCTCGAACTCGCCGTCCAGCGAGACTTTGTGTTCCTGTAACACTAACTTTCCGAGAGGCCTGGTTTCATCGACGGTTGCGAGCGTTTCGCCCTCGGCCGAAACGGCCGTCATGTCGCCGCGCAGCACCTGGTCGACGGTGTCCAGGTGCGGCACGAGACCGTCGACCTCGATCGACCACGCGTTCCCGTCCACCTCGGGCAGAGCCGGCAGGACGACCGCGGTCGTCAGGAACGGGCCGGAGTAGAGCGCGCGGCCGGCCTCCTCGAACAGGATCGCCTCGTCGACGAACGAGAGCCCGCCGCCGCCGCGGTCCTCGGGGACCGAGACGCCGAGCCAGCCGAGCTCGCGGAGCTCCGAGAGCGGTGCGTCCGGGTTCGCCTCGAGGAACGAGCGCGCCTCGCGGCGCAGCTCCTCCTGCTCCTGGGTGAACGCGAACTCCATCTAGCGCGACCTCGGGAGCCCGAGCACCCGCTCGGCGATGATGTTGCGCAGGATCTCGGAGGTGCCGGCCTCGATCGTGTTGCCGCGCGAGCGCAGCTGCTGGTGCTGCCAGTAGCCCGGTTGCACGTTCCCGTTGGCGTTCAGGAGCTGCGCTTCCGGGCCGAGCAGCTCGAGCGCGAGCTTCGTCACGCGCTGGTTCGCCTCCGACCACCAGAGCTTCGCGCCGGAGCCCTCGGGGCCGGGGATACCGGTCTTCATCAGCGTCGTCAGCGAGCGGTAGTTGGTGTAGCGCACGGCCTGCAGCCCGATCCACTCGCGGGCGATCGCGTCGCGCTGCACCTCGGTCGCGCCCGTCTCCTTCGCGAGCGTGATCAGCTTGCGGATCTGGCTCTCGAGCCCGGCGACGAGCGCAAAGCCGAGCGTGCCGCGCTCGTGCAGCAGCGTCGTCATCGCCACCTGCCAGCCCGCGCCGATATCGCCCACCGCGTTCTCCACGGGCACCTCGACGTCGGTGAAGAAGATCTCGTTGAACTCCGCCTCGCCGGTGATCTGGCGAAGCGGCCGGACGTCGACGCCCGGTGCGTGCATGTCGACGAGCAGATAGGTCAGGCCGGCGTGGCGCTCGCTGTCCGGGTCGCTGCGGGTGACGAGGATGCACCAGTCGGCGATGTGCGCGAACGACGACCAGACCTTCTGGCCGTTGACGACGAAGTGGCCGTTCTCGCGGCGGGCGCTCGTGCGCACCGCGGACAGGTCGGAGCCCGCACCCGGCTCGGAGAAGCCCTGGCACCAGATCTCCTCGGTGGAGAGGATCTTCTCGAGGTGCTTCTCCTTCTGGGCGTCGGTGCCGTGCGCGATGATCGTCGGCCCGGCCATCCCGAGGCCGATCACGCCGAGGTGCGGGGGCGCCTCGGCGCGCGCCATCTCCTCGAGGAAGATCGCCTGGTGGCTGTACGGGGCGGACGCGCCGCCGTACTCCTTGGGCCACGTCAGCCCGGCGTAGCCGGCCTCGTGCAGCTTGCGGCTCCAGTCGCGGCCGGCCTCCTCGAAGCGGCCGCGCCGCACTTCGTCCGTGAGGTTGGCCTCGATCCACGCGCGCAGCTCGGCGCGGAACGCGGCCTCCTCCTGCGTGTCGCGGAGATCCATTCCCCTGACTCTAAACCGCTCAGCGCAAGACGGGGAGCTTCGTGACGTCCGCGCTCAGCCATCGCTTCTGCAGCCGTGCAAGCGTGCCGTTGCGTATCAGCGTGCGCAGCGCCGTGTTGACGCTCGCGCGTAGCGGGCTGCCCTTGGGGAACGCGATCCCGTAGCGCTCGCGGGTGACGATCCGGCCGGCGAACGGTCCGTACCGCTCGGGCGCGGCGGCGCGCGCGGCGCCGAGGATGTCCGCGTCGTAGACGACAGCGTCGCACCTGTCGTTGTAGAGGTCGTACATCAGCTGCGACGGGTCGTTGGCGAGTCGCGGCTTCTTCTGGGGCGCGATCGTGTCGATGATCGTGCGCGCCCCGGTGGTCGCGCGCTCGCTGCAGAGCTGCAGGTTGCGCAGGCCGGCGATCGAGGTCGGGACGGGAGGACGCCATCCCTGGCGCATGAGCACACCCTGGTCGACCGCGAGATAGGGAGAGGAGAAGTCGACGCGGCGGCTGCGCTCCGGCGTGATCGTGATCGCTGCGATCGCCAGATCCCAGTCGGCGGGGCGGCCGCTGACCAGGGTGGAGAAGAGCGCCTCGTTGACGAAACGCACCCGCGGCACTCCGATCTCCTTCGCGATCGCGCGCGCCAGCTCGATCTCCAGACCCTTCGCGAGCACGACATCCCGTCCGCGAACAGCTCCCACCTGGAGGCCGGCGACGGGCATCGAGACGCCGACGACGAGCTCGGCGGGGTCCTTGGTGGGCGGTGCCGCTGCGCTGCGCGGGCAGCGCGAGCGCCAGCGCGGCCAGTACCGCCGCTGTGGCGACTCTCATCGTGAGCTCCCGAGAACGGTGACAGCCGTCCCGACCGGCGCGCGGTCGTACAGCCACTTCGCGTCGTACCTGGGCACCCGTACGCACCCGTGCGAGGCCGGCTGGGGCGGGACGTCCGGGGACTCGTGGAAGGCAACACCGCCGACGAAGTAGCTCGCCCACGGCAGCCACACCTTGTACGGGACGGACCACGAGTTGGTCTCCTTGCGAAAGACGCTGAAGCGCCCGGTGGGCGTCTCGAAGCCCCGGGCGCCGCTCGAGACGTGCAGCGTGCGCACGACCGCGCCGTTCTCGATGTAGAGGACGAGCTGGCGGTCGAGCAGCACCTCGAATCGGCGACCCGATCCTGTCGTTCGCGGCGTGGGGCGCGTCGCGTCGGCGAGAGCCGCCAGGGTCGCGGGTCCGGCGACACCGTCCCGGCCGAGCCCTTGCCACTTCTGGAACGCCATCACCGCGAAGTGCGTCTGCTCGCCGGCCTTTCCGTCGACGGCTTCCGCCGGGAGGAACGAAAGGTCGGCCAGCCGCTGTTGCAGAGCGCGCACTGCTGCTGTCGGGTCGGTGGTCGGCTCCGGTGTGGGCTGGCCCGGCGGCGGCACGGCGGGAGCGCGAGCGAACTTCGCGCTGATCGGCCGAGACGTCACGTAGCCGGGGAAGAGCCCCAGCGGGGTGGCGCCCTTGACGAGGAGTCGGACCGACTTCACCCCGCTGACGGAGGTCGCGGTGAGCACGAGCTGCGTCACCCGTGCCGACAGGCTCGCCGTGTTCGTCCCGCTCGCGAACTTCTCGCCGAGATCGACGGTCGCGACGCCTCCCGTGACCGAGACGGCGCGTAGCGGCGTTCCTGTTGGCACCGCGCTCGCGATCTCACGCCGCTGTTCCGCAGCGGTGGGGCCGGCGAGCAGGGCGGCGATCGCCTGGCGCAGCGTGGAGCCGTTGCGGGTCACGGTGACGACCTGCTCGCCCTGGAGGAATGCGACCTTCACCGTCGCCGAGGGCGAGCTCGAGCCGCCCGTCGCGGCGGCGAGCGCGGCCGTCGCCAGCGTCGCCGAGAAGAGGATGATCCGGGGGAGGAGGCGCATCAGGTGACCAGGGACCGGTCCAGGTCGCGTACCGAGCGTACCCCGGCCAGCGCCATCGTCAGGTCGAGCTCCGCCGCCAGCTGCCTGATCACCGCTTCGACTCCCGCGGCGCCTCCGACTGCGAGCCCGTACGCGTACAGGCGGCCGAGGAGGACGGCGTCGGCGCCGAGCGCGAGCGCTTTCAGGACGTCTGCGCCGCGGCGGATCCCGCCGTCCATCAGCACGGTTGCGTCCGGGCCGACCTCCTCCCGCACCTCGACGAGCGCGTCGAGCGAGGCGATCGCGCCGTCGACCTGGCGGCCGCCGTGATTCGAGACGACGATCCCGTCGACGCCGTGCTCGAGCGCGAGACGTGCATCGTCGCCTCGGAGCACGCCCTTCACGAGGATCGGCAGGTCGGTGCGGGCGCGCAGCCAGTCCAGGTCGGACCAGGTGAGCGCGAGGTTCGGGAACGCGGCCAGCGCCATCAGCGACGCCGTCTGGAGGTCCTCCTCCGGCGCAGCGTCGAGCCGCGCGCGGAAGAGCGGGTCGCTGAAGAACTGCGCCAGCCCTTCGCCGCCGAGGAAGGGCAGGTAGCCGTTCTCGAGGTCGCGCTCGCGCCAGCCGAGCGTCAGCGTGTCGAGCGTGACGACGATCGCGCCGTAGCCGGCCGCGGCGGCGCGGTCGACGAGGCTGCCCGCGAGCTCGCGGTCCGACCACCAGTAGAGCTGGAACCATCGCTGCGCGTCGCCGAGCTCAACCGCGACCTCCTCGAGTGCGGTCGATGCGGCGCTCGAGAGGATCATCGGGACGCCGGTGGCCTTGGAGGCGCGGGCGACGCCGAGCTCCTTCTCCGGGTGGAGGATCGAGAGGACGCCGACCGGCGCGAGGAGAAACGGAGCCGGCGAGCGCAGGCCGAGCACCTCGACCGACAGGTCGCGCTCCGCGGTTCCCACGAGCATTCGCGGCCGCAGCCGGTGCCGTTCGAACGCCTCCCGGTTCGCACGGATCGTCGACTCGGAGCCGGCGCCGCCCGCCACGTAGTCGAACGGCCCCTGCTCGAGCGTCTCGCGTGCGCGAGCCTCCCACGCATCGGGCGATACCGGCCACTTCGAGCCGCCGGCGAGGTAGATCGCGTTCTGGACGTTGCTTCCCGACTCCAACACGGCAGAGCGACTCTAGAGCGTCAGCGGCCGCGCGCGTACGGCGGCCGAGCGGCCTCGGATGCCGAGCTTGTACCTGGCGCGCGCGCCGAGCGGGAGCTCCCGCTCGCCGCGCGGCCAGCCGGTTCGGTCGCGCAGGACCGGCGTCGTTTGCTCGACGACCCAGCCGCTGTGCTCGAGGGCCTTGCGCAGCCCGCGTCGATTGAACACGAACCACTCGCTTCCGTCCCGGCGCGCGTCCAGGCGGGCGAGCGGCGCCGGGAGCAGCTCGAGCGGGAGGCTGATCGTGTCCAGCAGGATCAGCCGGCCGCGGCAGACACTGCGCACCGCTTCCAGGGCCCGCAGCGGGTCGCGCAGCATCTGCAGGACGTAGCCCATCACGATCAGGTCGAACTGGCCGACGTCGTCGGGGTCGAGGTCGTAGACGCTGAGGTCGCGGAGCGGCGCGCGTGAGCCGAGCAGCTCCGCGGCGAGCGCGTAGTTCCGCTCCGAGTCGCGCCTCCCCAGCCGTCCGCGAAGCTGGTCGGCGGGGAACCGGTCGAGGCGCGCCGCGTCGAGCACGTCGGTGGCGAGCACCTCGCCGGCGCCGCGCCGTTCGAGCTCGAAGGCCCAGAACCCGTCCATCGTCCCGATGTCGAGGCAGCGGAGGCCGGTGAGCGGCTCTTTCGGCCAGGGAAGCGCGTCGGCGGTGGCACGCAGGTCCCAGCCGCCCGGCGTCACGACTCCGGGCGCGACCTCGATCGTGTGCCACCAGTCCAGCTCGGCGATGCGGCGTCGTGCGCTTTCGTCGTCGGAAGATGCGATCATGGCTGCGTGACCGAGCTTGCCATGCCCCCTGAGGTGAGCGAGCGCCGTGCCGAGGTGCGGGCGTTCATGGAGGAGCACGTCTACCCGAACGAGGCCGCGCTGGGCCGTGAAGACGAGTCGTCTGACGCGCTCATCGCGGAGCTGCGTGCCAAGGCCAAGGCGGCCGGGATCTGGGCGCCACATCTCCCGCCCGAGGCCGGCGGCACGGGTTCCGGCTTCATCGAGTACGCGCTGCTGAACGAGGAGATCGGCCGGAGCATGTGGGCCCAGCTCGTCTTCAACTGCCAGGCGCCGGACGCCGGCAACGGCGAGATCCTCCACATGTTCGGCACCGACGAGCAGAAGGAGCGTTTCCTGCGGCCGCTCGTGGAGGGGACCGCGCGCTCGTTCTTCTCGATGACCGAGCCGGAGGTCTCCGGCGCCGATCCCACCGAGCTGCGGACGACAGCGGTCCAGGACGGCGACGAGTGGGTGATCAACGGCCACAAGTGGTTCTCGTCCTCGGCGGAAGGCGCGGCCTTCGGGATCGTGATGGCCGTCACCGATCCCGACGCGCCGCCGCACCGGCGGATGAGCCAGATCCTCGTCCCGACCGACACGCCGGGTTACGAGCTGATCCGGCCGATCCCGGTGATGGGCCATGCGGGCCGCGGCTGGTCGACGCACTGCGAGGTGCGCTACACGGACGTCCGCGTTCCGCTGGAGAACGTGCTCGGCGAGCCGGGCGACGGCTTCCGGATTGCGCAGAAGCGACTCGGGCCGGGGCGAATCCACCACGTCATGCGCTGGCTCGGCCAGATGCAGCGGGCGTTCGAGCTGATGTGCGCCTACTCGCTCGAGCGTCACGTCGGCGGCGTACCGCTCGCCGAGAAGCAGACCGTCCAGAACTGGATCGCCGACTCAGCCGCCGAGATCCAGGCGTGCCGGCTCCTCACGCTCGACGCGGCTCGCAAGCTCGACGAGGGAGACGAGGCGCGGGTCGAGGTCTCCCTGATCAAGTTCTACGCCGCCCGCGTCCTGAACGAGGTCATCGACCGCGCGATCCAGGTGCACGGAGCCCGCGGGCTCACCGACGAGACGCCGCTCGGCGGCATGTACGAGCAGGCCCGCGCCGCCCGGATCTACGACGGCCCGGACGAGGTGCACCGGATGGTCGTCAGCCGCCGGATCCTCAAGGAGTTCCGGGACGGCGGCACGTACACGTTCGACTGAGACGTGCCCTCACGTCAACCGCGCCGCCGGGGCCAGGACCCGTCCGCGCGCTTGACGGGCGGACGCGGCCCGATCAGGCGAGCTCCGCCTCGATCGCCGCGCGCCAGCTCTTCCGGCTTGAAGCCGTCCGGCCCAGGCTCTCCCTGGAAGGCGACCCGCCCGTCGCGGCCGATCAGGTAGAGCCGGTCGGGCCAGCCGCCGTAGGCGAGAGCGACCTCGTCGTCGACGTCGTCGAGCAGGATCGGAATGCGTGTCTGCAGGCGCACCGCGCACGCTCCGGCCGCCTCCGCTCGCTCCTCGAGCGACGTCGGATCGACGAGGGCGATCTCCTGGCGCCGGTTGTCGGCGAGCACCCAGCCGTCCTCCGGGTGCGCCTCGCGGATGTAGACGATGAAGAACGCGACCTCGTCGCCGTGGCGGTCGTGAAGCTCCTCCAGCTCGCCCAACTGGCGGCGGAAGGGCGGTCAGGTGTACGAGCCGAAGACGAGCGCCACGGGCCGCACACCCGCGAAATCGCCGAGGCGGACTCGCTCGCCGCTCGGACGGTGTGTCTCGGCGTCGAGGAGCGGCAGGTCGAACGGGAAGGCGGCAGCGCCGGGGGCCAGGGTCGGCGTCATCAACCGCAGGTAGGCGGGCGAGGACATCACGTCCTCGAGGGTCAGCGGGGAGTCGGGAGGCGTCTCCGGGCCCGGCCTGGTCTCGGCCATCTCAGTCGGAGAAGAGCTCGCGGCGGCGGTTCTGCATCTCGACCGTCGGCACGTTGACCTTCCAGACGAGCCCGAGCCGCCGCATCAGCCGGATCACGAGCCCGCCGACGTCGAGCTCCCAGGGCTTCAGGCCGTGGAACGCCGACGAGGGGAAGGCGTGATGGTTGTGGTGCCAGGACTCGCCGAACGAGATCCAGGAGAGCCACCAGACGTTCCGCGACTCGTCCTTGACGCGGAAGCGGCGCGACCCGATGAAGTGGCACACCGAGTTGACCGACCACGTGATGTGGTGGAGCAGGAAGATCCGGATCAGGCCGCCCCAGAACATGGCCTGCAGGCCTGCGCCGACCGTGCCGCCCCAGATCCAGCCGGCCGCGAACGGCAGCACCAGCGAGAGGGCGACCCAGAGCCCGAACGTGCGCGAGATGAAGACCATGCCGCGATCCGCGAGCAGGTCCTTCGCGTACTTCGTCCACTCCGCGCGACCGACGTTGCGGAAGAGCCAGCCGACGTGCGCGTGCCAGAGGCCCGCGATCTTGCCGCGGATCCCGGGGCCGAAGCCGGCGTGCGGTGAGTGCGGATCGCCCTCGCGGTCGGCGAAGCTGTGGTGCTTGCGGTGGTCCGAGACCCACCGGATCACCGGCCCCTGCACGGCCATCGAGCCGAGCACCGCGAGCCCGTAGCGGATCGCCCGGTACGTCTCGTACGAGCGGTGCGTAAAGAGCCGGTGGAAGCCGATCGAGATCCCGAGCGTCGTCAGTGCATACCCGACCGCGAAGATGGTCAGATCGCGCCAGGTGACGTAGCTGCCCCAGAGAAAGAAGATCGACGCGAGGAAGCCCGCGAACGGAATCGTGACCCCGACGAGGTTCGTAATCTTCTGACCCCGTGACATGTGGGTCTCGGCTGCAATTTCGCTCACGTAGCGGAAGAGAGTAGCCGCCTTTGCGGAGGGCGCGCGGTTCCTTTGCCATTTGGGATCCGACCTGCATAAGCTGCCCCGGTCGATGGCCCTGCTCTCGCTGCGGAATGTCACTCGCCGATTCGGCGGGATCGTCGCCCTCGACGGGATCTCGTTCGACGTGCTGGACGGCCAGATCGTCGGGTTGATCGGGCCGAACGGCGCCGGCAAGACGACCGCGTTCAACGTGATCACGCGGCTCTACACGCCCAACGAGGGCGAGGTCGAGTTCGACGGCGAGACGCTGCTGAAGACACCCGTGCACGGAATCGTGCGGCGCGGGATCGCGCGCACCTTCCAGAACGTCGAGCTGTTCAAGACGATGACCGTGCTGGACAACGTGCTCGTCGGCGCGCACACGCGCGGACGCACACGTCGACGCCGAGGCGCTCGAGGTGATCGATTACGTCGGGCTGGGAGCGATCGCGCAACGGCCGGTCGCGGGGCTTCCCTTCGGGACGCTGAAGCGCGTCGAGCTCGCCCGCGCACTCGTCTCGCACCCCAAGCTCCTGCTGCTCGACGAGCCGGCGGGAGGGCTCAACCACGAGGAGGTCGCGGATCTCGGTCGCTTCATCCAGCAGATCCGCGACGACCGGAAGCTGACCGTGCTCCTCGTGGAGCACCACATGAACCTGGTGATGGGGATCTCCGACCATGTGAGCGTCATGAACTTCGGCAAGAAGATCGCCGAAGGCCCGCCGGCCGAGGTACGAGCCAACCCGGCGGTGATCGAGGCCTACCTCGGCACGGACGACGATCCCGCGCACAAGGAGGACGAGAAGCACGAGCCCGAGGAGCCGCATGGCACTGCTTGAGCTGCGCGACGTCGAGGCGCGCTACGGGCAGGTCCGCGCCCTGGAGAGCGTCTCGCTCGCGGTCGAGGAAGGGCAGATCGTCGCTGTCCTCGGCGCGAACGGCGCCGGCAAGACGACGACGCTGCGCGCGATTTCGGGCACGGTCCGGCGGAGCGGCGAGATCACGTTCGACGGCAAGGCGCTCGGCCGGCGCGGGCCGGAGGCGGTCGCGAACCTCGGTGTCGCGCACGTGCCGGAAGGCCGCGGGACCTTCGCCGAGCTGTCCGTCGCCGAGAACCTCCGGCTCGGCGCCTACACGCGCCGCGGCTCGCTCGGCAGCGACATCGAGCGGATGAGCGGCTACTTCCCGTGGATCGGCGAGCGCCTCGACCAGCACGCGGGCACCCTCTCCGGCGGCGAGCAGCAGATGCTTGCGCTGGCACGGGCGCTGATGAGCCGTCCCCGCCTGCTGCTGCTCGACGAGCCATCGCTCGGGCTCGCGCCGCTCGTCACCCGCGAGATCTTTCGGATCGTGCGCGAGCTGAACGAGAAGGACGGCCTCACCGTCCTCGTCGTCGAGCAGAACGCCGCGATCGCCCTCGAGGTGGCCTCGCACGCGTACGTCCTCGAGGTCGGCAAGGTCGCCGTGTCCGGTACGAGCGATGAGCTCGCCCGCGACGAATCCGTCCGCAAGAGCTACCTCGGATACTGATGTCCGAGTTCTTCCAACAAGTCGTCGCGGGGCTCGGGTCGGGGGCGATCTACGGCGCGCTCGCGCTCGCCCTCGTGCTGATCCACCGCGCGACGGGCGTGATCAACTTCGCGCAGGGTGAGATGGCGATGTTCACCACCTACATCGCCTGGACGCTGATCGAGAACCACGGCTGGTCGTACTGGCCCGCGTTCGTGGTGACGCTCGCCTTCGCCTTCCTGCTCGGCCTCGGTGTTCAGCGAGTCGTCATCGCGCCCGTCTCGAACGCTCCCATCCTGACGATCGTGATCATGACGATCGGCCTGGTCCTGACCTTCAACGGCCTCGCGAGCCTGATCTGGTCGGCCGAGATCAGGGCGTTCCCGAGTCCCTTCCCGAACGACACGTGGCAGATCGGCGGTGTCTCGATCTCGCAGCAGGACGTCGGCACGTTCGCCGTCGTGCTGGCGCTCGTGGCGCTCCTGTGGGCGTTCTTCCAGTTCACGAAGGTCGGCCTCGCCCTGCGCGCCTCGGCGCTCAACCCGGACGCGAGCCGGCTCGTCGGCGTGCGCGTGGGCTGGATGCTCGCGATCGGCTGGGGGCTGGCCGCGATGCTCGGCGCGGTGGCGGGGATGCTCGCCGCCCCGACGGTGCTCCTCGACCCGAACATGATGCAGGCGATCCTGATCTACGCCTTTGCGGCGGCCGTGCTCGGTGGGATCGACTCGCCGCTCGGTGCCGTCGCCGGGGGCCTGCTCCTCGGCGTCGGCCTGAACCTGATCGGCACCTACAGCGACTTCGTCGGCGCCGACCTGAAGCTGCCCGTCGCGCTGCTGATCATCCTCGTCGTGCTGCTCGTCCGCCCGGCCGGGCTCTTCGGCAAGCCGGTCACGAGGCGCGTGTGAAACGCCGCGAGCTGATCTGGGTTCTCGGCTTCCTGGTCGCAGCCGCAGCGGTCTTCCTGCTGCCGCGCTTCGTCAGCGACTTTCGCGCGCAGCAGTTCGCGTACGTCGGCATCTACTTCATCGCCCTGCTGGGCCTCAACCTGCTCACCGGCATCACCGGGCAGATCTCGCTCGGGCACGGGGCCTTCATGCTGATCGGGGGCTACACGACCGCGATCCTCATCTCGGACCAGGGGCTGAAGCTCGGGTCGCACACCTTCTCGAGCGACATGACGGACATCTGGACGATCCCGATCGCCGGGCTCGTGGCCGGGCTCGCCGGCTTCCTCTTCGGCTTTCCGGCTCTCCGCCTCACCGGCCTCTACCTCGCGCTCGCAACGTTCGCGATCGCCGTCGCGGCGCCCGCTGTGGTGCGGAAGTTCGACGAGTTCACCGGCGGCGGCGGCGGCATCAACATGTTCGGCCTGCCCGGCCTGACCGGCGTGATCGACCCCGTCACGATTCCGATCATCGACAAGACGCTGTCGTTCAACGAGTGGCTCTACTACCTGAGCTGGACGATCGCGCTCGTGATGCTCGCCGTCGCGTGGCTTCTGCTGCGCGGCCGCTTCGGCCGCTCGCTGCGGGCCGTGCGCGACAGCGAGCTTGCGGCCGCGTCGTCCGGTGTCAACCTCGCCCGTTACAAGACACTGGCCTTCGGGATCAGCGCGTTCTACGCGGGCGTCGCGGGGTCGCTGCTGGCGATCGCCACGACGTTCGTCAACCCGGACACCTTCCCGATCACCCTGTCGATCTTCCTGCTCGTCGGCGTCGTCGTCGGCGGTCTCGGCTCGCTCTGGCCGCTCGTCTTCGGGGCGATCTTCATCCACTTCATGCAGATCGAGTGGGCACAGCGGGTGGAGTCGGTGATCCCGGACTGGCTGCCGCTGCTCGGCGACCTCGACACCGACGCGCCGGGCGCTCCGGCGGTTGCCTTCGGCGTCATCCTGATCCTGATCATGTTGCTCGCACCCGGTGGCGCGGCGGGACTCCTCTATCGCCTCAAGGTGGCTGCGACTCGCGGCTACCATCGCGTTCGCTAAGACTCGATCAAGGAGTTGCTCTCACCGATGCGTCGACCCAGACTTCTCATTTCCATGCTCGTGCTCGCCGGCGCGATCGCGACGGGCGCAACCGCTGCGTCGAGTGCCGATCCGGGCATCACCGACAAGACGATCCTGCTCGGCGGCACGGCGCCGCTGTCCGGCCCCGCGTCTGCGTACGCCTCGGTCGCCCGCGGCGCGAACGCCTACTTCAAGTACGCGAACACCCGCGGCGGCGTCAACGGGCGGACGATCACCTACAAGTACCTCGACGACGCCTACAACGCCGCGCAGTCGGTGCAGGTGACGCGCCAGCTCGTCGAGCAGGACAAGGTCTTCGCCGTCTTCAACTCGCTCGGCACGGAGCAGAACGAGGCGGTTCGCGCGCTACCTGAACCAGGTGAAGGTGCCGCAGCTCTTCGTCGCCTCCGGTGCGACGACGTTCGGTCGCGACCACAAGCAGTACCCGTACACGATCGGCTTCCAGCCGAGCTACCAGGCCGAGGGCTGGATCTACGGCAAGTACCTCGCCCGGACGAAGCCGGGTGCAAAGGTGGCGGTGCTCTTCCAGAACGACTCCTACGGCAAGGACCTGCTCGCCGGGCTCAAGTCGGGCATCGCGCGCTCGAAGGTCAAGGTCGTCGCGGCACAGCCGTACGAGGTGACTGCGTCGGACATCCAGTCGGAGGTCGCGCAGCTGAAGTCCTCCGGGGCGGACGTGCTGGCGCTGTTCGCGACCCCGAAGTTCGCGATCCAGGGCTACGTCTTCGCGAACAGGCAGGGCTGGCGGCCGCTGATCATCAACAACGCCGTCTCGAGCGCCTCGAACATCATGACCCTGGCCTCCGAGGGCGGCACGAACAAGGCGGTCGAGAATTCGGTCTCGATCGTCTTCCTCAAGGACCCGACCGACCCCAAGTGGCGCAACGATGCGGCCGTGAAGCTCTACCGCACGATCATGGCGAAGTACGCGAAGGGCGCGAACGTGAAGGACGTCTACCACGTGTACGGCATGGCGGTCGCCTACGAGACGGTGCGGCTGCTGAAGGCGGCGGGGAAGACGCCGACGCGCGCTGCCGTGGTCGCGCAGATGCGGAAGCTGAACGACGCGTCGAACCCGTTCCTGCTGCCCGGGATCGCGGTCAAGACGAGTGCCACGGAGCGGTTCCCGATCGAGCAGGCGCTGCTGCAGCGCTGGTCGAAGGGACGCTGGACGAGCTTCGGCGGCCTCTGGGGGTTCAGGGCCGGGTAGTTAAGGTCTGTGTATGGACGCGCTGCTCGAAGCGCCGCTCGACGAACTGCTCGCGGCGGCGCGCGAGCGGCGGCGCGGCGGCGGGCTCGTCACCTACTCGCCGAAGGTCTTCATCCCGCTGACGACGCTCTGCCGCGACGTCTGCGGCTACTGCACCTTCGCGCGCCCGCCGCGCCGGGGCGAGCGGGCCTTCCTCACCGAGGACGAGGTGCTCGCGATCGCGCGGGCCGGCGCGGCGGCCGGCTGCACCGAGGCGCTCTTCACGCTCGGCGACAAGCCTGAGCTCCGCTACAAGGTCGCGCGCACAGAGCTCGCGGCGCTCGGCTGCGAGACGACGCTCGAGTACCTCGGGCGGGTGGCGAAGCTCGTGCTCGAGGAGACCGGGCTGCTGCCGCACTTGAATCCCGGCGTGATGAGCCGGGAGGACCTGGTCGCGCTGCGGCCGGTCTCCGCGTCGATGGGGATCATGCTGGAGACGACAGCCGAGCGGCTCTCGGCCAGGGGCGGTCCCCACTGGGCCTCGCCGGACAAGGAGCCCTCGCGCCGGCTGGAGACGATCGAGCTCGCCGGCGAGCTGCGGATTCCGTTCACGAGCGGGATCCTGATCGGGATCGGCGAGACCCGCGCCGAGCGGGTCGCTGCGCTCGAAGAGCTGAGAGCCCTGCACGAGCGCCACGGCCAGCTGCAGGAGGTGATCGTTCAGAACTTCCGCGCCAAGCCGGGCACGCGCATGGCTTCGCACCCCGAGCCGAGCCTCGACGACCACCTCTGGACGATCGCCGTGGCGCGGCTGTTGCTGCCGGAGGACGTCGCCGTTCAGGCGCCGCCGAACCTCGCCTACGACGACTTTCCGCGCCTCCTCGACGCCGGCATCGACGACTGGGGCGGCGTCTCGCCCGTGACGATCGACCACGTCAATCCCGAGGCACCGTGGCCGGACCGCGATCGGCTCGCAGAGGCGACGCGCGCGCGTGGGCTCGAGCTCGCGCCGCGCCTGCCCGTGTACCCGCAGTACCTCTCCGGCGGCTGGATCGACCCGGCCGTCCTGCCGACCGCGCTCCGCGCCTCCGACGCGCTCGGGCTCGCCCGCGAGGACGACTGGCACCCCGGCGAGCTGGGCGGCGTCCCGTTCGTCGTCCGCCGGGACGCGCTTCCGGTCGACGCCGCCGAGCTCGGGGAGGAGGAGCTCGTGCGCCTCTTCCAGGCTCGCGGCGACGAGCGTCAGCGCGTGTTCGCGGCGGCCGACCGGCTGCGGCGCGAGGTGTGCGGCGACGAGGTCAGCTACGTCGTCACCCGGAACATCCAGTACACGAACGTCTGCTACTTCCGCTGCGGCTTCTGCGCCTTCTCGAAGGGCCGGCTGGCGGCGAACCTGCGCGGCGCGCCCTACCTCGTCCCGCTCGACGAGATCGTCCGGCGGGCGCGCGAAGCCTGGGATCGAGGCGCGACCGAGGTCTGCCTGCAGGGCGGCATCCACCCGGCCTTCACCGGCGACTACTACGCCTCGGTGGTCGAGGCGATCCGGGCCGAGCTGCCCGAGCTGCACATCCACGCCTTCTCCGCGCTCGAGGTGTGGCAGGGAGCCGAGACCCTCGGGCTGTCACTCGACGACTACCTGGCGCGGCTCCGCTCGCTGGGGCTCGGCTCGCTTCCCGGGACTGCGGCCGAGATCCTGGACGACGAGGTGCGGGCGGTGATCTGCCCGGACAAGGTCTCGACCGACCAGTGGCTCTCCGTCCACGCCGCCGCCCACCGCGTCGGCCTGCGCTCGAACGTGACGATCATGTTCGGGCACGTCGAAGCGCCCGAGCACTGGGCGCGCCACCTGCTGCGGGCGCGCGCGCAGCAGGAGCTGTCCGGTGGCTTCACGGAGTTCGTACCGCTGCCGTTCGTGCACATGGAGGCGCCGATGTGGCTGCAGGGCCGGGCGCGCTCCGGGCCCGACCTTCGGCGAGTCGCTGCTCCTGCACGCCGTTGCGCGGCTCGCGCTTCACCCGGCGATCACGAACATCCAGGCCTCCTGGGTCAAGCTCGGCCCCGAGGGCGTCGCGGCGGCCCTGCGCGCGGGTGTGAACGATCTCGGCGGAACGCTGATGAACGAGTCGATCTCGCGCTCCGCGGGCTCGGAGCACGGACAGGAGATGCCGCCGGAGTCGATGGAGGCGCTGATCCTGGCCAACGGCCGCGTCGCCGCGGCAGCGGACGACGCTCTACGCCGATGCGCCCGCCGAGCGGCGCGCCGCGTCCTTCGCGGCTGCGCCGCTCGCCGAGCCGCTCAACCCGCCGGTCCGGGATGCGGGGCTGAAGGCGCCGCCGCGGCTCGTTCGGCCGGGCCTGCTCGCCCGCGCCCGTTAGCCCTCGCGGAAGATGCGCGGCAGGCCCATCAGCCAGCGCGGAATCCGACGGCGCGCGGTCCGCAGCGCGCTCTCCAGCGCCGCCGGATGATGGTGGATCCCCTCGCCGTGCCCCACGAGCAGATGGTCGGGGGCGAGGCCGCGGAGCGAGCGCAGCGGCCAGGGCCGAAGAAAGGGGTGGACGCCGGCAGGCTCCTCGCCGGCGCAGAAGAACGGAATCGTGCCGACCACGTCGGCGACGAGGAGCAAGCGGCGCTCCTCCCACCAGAGCGCGACTTCTCGCCACCAGCGAAACCGGACGACCGGACGGAGCTCGAACGGCGTCCCCGGCAACTGCCGGGGTACGACGAGGTGGGGGACGTCGAGTCGCTGCGCGACGGCGGCGCAGTCGCGCTCGTGCCGGTCGAGCAGCTGCACGACCGCGGCCGGCTCGCCGAGCTCGCGCACCCGCGCGTCGAGCTCCGGCCAGTCGACGACGTCGAAGAGCCAGACGCGCCCGTCGACCTCGAGGGCGTGCGACGTGCGCGCAGCACGCTTCTCCTCGATCCAGCCGGTTGCGTGAGCGATCTCGTCGACGACTCTCATGCTCGTTCCTCGAGCTGCGCGAAGGCGTGCTCGAAGACGTCCTCCGGCTGCGCGCCGAGGACGAGGAGCCGCTGGTCGAGCACGAAAGCCGGGACTGCGTTCGCGCCGACGCTCACCGCCTGACGTGTCGAGTCGACGACGCGGTCGCGGTAGCGCTCGCTCGCCGAGCACGTCGTCGACCTCGTCCGCGGGCAGCCCGACCTCACCGGCGAGCGTCCGCAGCACGTCCGTGTCGCCGATGTTCTGCGCCTCGGCCCAGTACGCGTCCATCAGCCGGTCGTGCACGCGCCGCGTGCTTGCCGAGATCACGCGCCAGCTCCGTGAGGCGGAGCGCGCTCATCGTGTTCGGGACGACGTCGGGATGCGGGTTGTACTCGAGCCCGCGTGCGGCGAAGAACTCACGCATCCGCTCGGTCATTCCCGGGCCGTACCGCTCGATCAGCTCCTGACGCGGCAGGCCATCCGGCGGGTACTCGGGATGAAGGTCGAAGGGCAGCCAGGTCACCTGGGCGCCGAACCGGCGCTCGAGCGACACAGCCGTTGGCTGCGCCGCGCGGCAGAAGGGTCAGATGTAGTCGCTCCAGATCGCAACGGTGTGCTCGCTCACGGTGCGAGGCTACCCCGCCGCCGCCATGGTCAAGCGCGGCGGCGGGGCGGGCCCGGCTCCTCTCCCTAGGCAGCGGGCGGGATCAGGACGCGGTCGATCACGTGGACGACGCCGTTCGACGCCTTGACGTCCGCGGTCGTGACACGCGCGTTGTTGATCCGGACGGTCATGCCGGTGACGCGGATGCGCACCGACGGGCCGGCGAGGGTCTTGGCGGACTTCAGCGTGACGACCTTCGCTGCGGTCACCTTGCCCGCGACGACGTGGTAGAGCAGGACGCGCTTCAGCGCGGCGGGGTTCTTCGCCAGCGAGTTCAGCGTCGCCTTCGGCACCTTTGCGAACGCCGCGTTCGTCGGCGCGAAGACGGTCAGCGCGCCCGGAGCCGAGAGCTCGTCGGCGAGGCCCGCCTTCTTCACGAGCGACAGCAGCGTCGAGAGCTGCGGCGTCTTGGCCGCCAGGGTGGCGATCGTCGGCGACGCCTCCTTCTGTGCGGGTGCGGCCGTTGCGGCCGGGACTGCGATCGCCAGTGCGGCGAGGACGAGCAGGGCGATGCGGTTCATCTTCTTCTCCTTTTCTCGGTTACGCGGTGACGGTGGGTGACCAGCGGCGGCGGATCGCCGCCTGCTGGGCGATCTGGTAGACGGCGGCGAGGCCGACGAGGCCATAGACGAGCCGGCTGGCGGCGTTCGTCTCGCCGAAGTCGAGGCCGACGAGGGTGGCGACGAGGTCGAACTCGGCGAGTGCGACCAGGCCCCAGTTGAGGCCGCCGACGATGACGAGTGCGGCGGCGAGCACATCGAGCTTCTTCATGGGACACCTCCATGTTGTCCAGGGTTTGTTCAAGGAAAGTACAGGACTGAAGCGGGTTGTCAAATCTTTGTCTAAACTCTGTACACTCTGGCGATGAGCGACGTCTCGCAGCTGCGAATCGGCGAGCTCGCGCGCCGGACCGGCGTCGCAACGGATCTCCTACGGGCCTGGGAGCGCCGTTACGGCCTGCTTGCGCCGACGCGGACGGACAGCGGCTATCGGCTCTACTCGAGCGCGGACGTGCGCCGCGTCGCACGGATGCGCGAGCTGCTCGCGACGGGCGTCTCCGCGGCCGAGGCGGCCCGCGAAGCGCTCTCGGAGCCGCCGGCTGCCGCGCCGACCGCGTTGGAGGGCGTGCCGGTCGAGCTGGGTGACGCGATCCGGCGGCTCGACGACGCGGCGGCGCACGCCGCCTTCGACCGCCTGCTCGCCGACTTCTCGCTCGACGCTGTGCTCGACGGCGCGGTCCTGCCGCTTGCTGCGCGAGCTCGGCGAAGGCTGGGAGAAGGGCGAGGTCTCGATCGCGCAGGAGCACTTCGCCTCACACCTCGTGCGCGGCCGGCTCCTCGGGCTGGCACGCGGCTGGGATCGCGGCAGCGGGCCTCGCGCGGTGCTGGCGGGCCCGCCGGAGGAGCGGCACGATCTCGGACTCCTGATCTTCGGCCTCGCGCTGCGCGAGCACGGCTGGCGGATCACCTTCCTCGGCGGCGACACGCCGCTCGAGACGCTGGCGGAGACCGTGCGTCAGCTCGCGCCGGACGCAGTCGTGCTGGCCGCCACCGACGCGGATCGGTTCAACGCGATCGCCGCGCCGCTCCGGGACCTGGCCGGCACGACGACGATCTGGCTCGCGGGGGCCGGCGCCGATCCGGATGCCGCGGATCGTGCCGGCGCCGAGCTGCTCGACCTGCCGCCCGTCGCCGCGGCTGCGGTCGTCGCTGCCAGGCCGTCCTAAGGCTCGCGAGCGAGCAGGTCGTCGACCGTCTCCCGTCGGAGGATCAGCCGCGCCTCCCCGTCCGAAACCAGCACGGCCGCCGGGCGCGGGACGCCGTTGTAGTTCGAGCTCATCGAGAGCGTGTAGCCGCCGGTGGCCGGGACCGCGATCAGATCGCCGCGGCGTGGCTCGGGCAGCACCGCCCGCTCGATCAGCTCGTCGCCCGACTCGCAGTGCTTCCCGGCGATCGTGAAGTGGCCGTCTGCCGGCTCTTCCTCGGCCCGGTTTGCGAGCAGGGCGGAGTAGCGGGCGTTGTAGAGCTGTGGCCGCGGGTTGTCGGACATGCCGCCGTCGATCGCGACGTAGCGCGTGTCGCCGGCCTGCTTGACAGCGCCGACGCGGTAGAGCGTGAACGCCGCGGGGCCGACGAGCGAGCGGCCGGGCTCGAAGACGAGGCGCGGCGCCGGGAATCCCCTCGTCGCCCATTCGCTCGAGACCGCGGCCGCGATCGAGCGCACGAGCTCCTCCACCGGCGGCTCGGCCTCGTCCTCGACGTGGCGGATGCCGAAGCCGCCGCCGACGTCGACGAGCGCCGGCGTCCAGTCGAGCTCGTCGCGGCAGCGCGCGGCGAACTCGCCGAGGTTGGAGACTGCCTCCAGGTGGGCGCGGCCGTCCGCGAGCTGGGAGCCGACGTGCACGTGCAATCCCTCGACCTCGAGCCCGGCTGCGCGTGCCGCGGCGATTGCGACGAGCGCGTCTTCCGCGTCGAGGCCGAACTTCGAGCCGCGGTGGCCGGTGCGGATCGCCTCGTGGGTCTCGGTTTCGACGCCCGGCGTGACGCGCACGAGCACCCGGCGGACGCCGGCCTCGGCAGCGCGCGCCGGCTCGTCGAGCGCGTCGATCGCGACCAGCGCGCCGGCGTCGGCCGCGGCACGCAACTCCTCGTCCGACTTGTTGTTCCCGTGCACGATCAGCCGGTCGCCCTCGATCCCCGCCCGGCGCGCGAACGCGAGCTCGCCGAGTGAGGCCACGTCGGCGCCGAGACCTTCGTCCGCGAGCAGCTGCATCACGGCGACGTTCGGGAAGGCCTTCGTCCCGTAGACGACGAGGGCATCGGGCACGGCGCGCCGGAACATCTGCGCCCGCTCCCGCAGCGCTCGCTCGGAGTAGACGACGAGCGGTGTCCCGTAGCGCTCGGCGAGCTCCGTCGCTGCCAGCCCGTCGAGCTGGAGGACGCCGCCCTCGATGCGAGAGCCGGTGGGGAAGAGCGCGATCACCCGAGCAGGTCCGAAACGGTGACGAGCTCGTAGCCGTCCCTGCGGAGGCCCTGCACGATCGCGGGCAGCGCTGCGACCGTGGCGTCGCGGGTGAGGGCCGGATCCTTTCCATCCCCGTCGTGCAGGCAGACGATCGCCCCGGGATGCGCCTCGGCGACAGCGCGCTTCGCGATCGCGTCCGCCTTCGCATCTTCCGCCCAGTCGAAGCAGAGCACGGTCCAGAGCACGACCGGACCGAGCCCGTGTTTCGCCGCCGCGCGCGCGGTGCGGCCGGCATCGCCTCCGAACGGCGGTCGAACGAGCTGCGGCCGCTCGCCCACTGCGCGTTCGAGCTCGTCGGCACAGGCGCTCAGCTCGTGCGACAGCGTCTCGGGCTCGCGCATGAGCAGAGCGTTGAAGTGGTTCAAGCCGTGGACGCCGAGCTCGTGTCCCGCCGCTCTCGCCCTCTGCAGCGTCGCTTCCCGGCCGGCGATGAAGCCGCCGATGATGAAGAACGTCGCCGGAGCATCCTCGGCCGAGAGCACGTCCAGGACGGCTTCGGTCGAGGCCGCAGGCCCGTCGTCGAAGGTCAGCGCGATGCGCCGATCACGTCCCGGCCCGGCGGCGAAAATGGAGGCGGCTGGCGAGCCCACTTGCTAGATTGTGCTGCAATGACACGAACGGAGCTTCTTCCGTAGCACTGGAGGCGAACGCGGCGGCGCCGCGAGAGCTTCCTCTTGGCCTCTCGCATGAGAGGCTTTTTTGTACCCGGAGATCGTGATGACTGAGAAGTACGAGCCGAGAGAGATCGAGCAGCGTTGGCAGCGCGTCTGGGATGACGCGGGCGCCTTCCACACGCCCAATCCCGAGCCCGGCGAGATCGAGAGCGACAAGACGTATGTCGTCGAGATGCTGCCGTACCCGTCGGGCGAGCTGCACATGGGGCACGTCCTCAACTACACGATCGGGGACGTCGTCGCGCGCCTCCGCCGCCGGCGCGGCTACCGCGTCCTGCGGCCGATGGGCTACGACGCGTTCGGCCTGCCGGCAGAGAACGCCGCGATCCGCGACGGCGTGCATCCGCGCATCAGCACCGAGCGCAATATCGCCGCGATCCGCGCGGGCATGCACCGCATGGGCTGGGCGATGGACTGGGAGCGTGAGATCTCGTCGCACGATCCCGAGTACTACCGCTGGACGCAATGGCTCTTCCTCCGCTTCTACGAACGGGGACTCGCCTATCGCAAGGAGGGACTGGTCAACTGGTGCCCGGTCGACCAGACGGTGCTCGCGAACGAGCAGGTGATCGACGGCCACTGCGAGCGCTGCGGCGCCGAGGTCGAGGCCAAGAACCTGACCCAGTGGTACTTCAAGATCACCGACTACGCCGACGCGCTGCTCGACGAGATGGACACGCTCGAGCACTGGCCGGAGCGCGTGCTGACGATGCAGCGCAACTGGATCGGCCGCTCCGAGGGCGCGCGCGTGATCTTCCGTGTGGCGGGGAGCGGCGAGGAGCTGCCGGTCTTCACGACTCGCCCCGACACGCTCTTCGGCGCCACGTTCTTCGTGCTGGCGCCGGAGCATCCGCTGGTCCCGCAGCTGACCGACTCCGAGGAGGTGCGCGAGTACGTTCGCCATGCCGGTGCGCGCTCGGCGGTCGAGCGCGAGAAGAAGGAGAAGGACGGCGTCTTCACAGGCCGCTACGCGATCAACCCCGTCAACGGCGAGGAGATCCCGATCTGGGTCGCCGACTACGTGCTGATGGGGTACGGCACGGGCGCGATCATGGCCGTCCCGGCGCACGACGAGCGCGACTACGACTTCGCGGTCAAGTACGGGCTGCCGGTCCGGACGGTCGTGCAGCCCGCCGACGGCGAGGCGCCCGAGGCCGGCGCGTACTCCGCGCACACCGAGAACGAGGTGCTCGTCAACTCGGACGGCTTCGACGGCCTGCCGGCACCGGAGGCGAAGAAGGCGATCGTCGCCTCGCTCGCCGAGCGCGGCGAGGCGGAGGCGACCATCGGCTACCGCCTGCGCGACTGGCTGCTCTCGCGGCAGCGCTACTGGGGCTGCCCGATCCCGATCATCCACTGCGAGCAGCTGCGGCCTCGTTCCCGTGCCCGACGACCAGCTGCCGGTGGTGCTGCCCGAGATCGAGGAGTTCCTGCCGAAGGGCCGCTCGCCGCTGGCGGCTGCCGAGGACTGGGTCAACGTCGAGTGCCCGAAGTGCGGCGGCCCGGCGAAGCGCGAGACGGACACGATGGACACCTTCGTCGACTCCTCCTGGTACTTCATCCGCTACACGGATCCGAAGAACGACAAGGAGCCGTTCTCGCGCGAGATCGCGGACTACTGGCTGCCGGTCAACCAGTACATCGGCGGCGTCGAGCACGCGATCCTGCACCTGCTCTACGCGCGCTTCTTCACGAAGGTGATGCAGGAGATGGGCCTCGTCGGCTTCCGCGAGCCGTTCGCGCGCCTCTTCAACCAGGGGATGATCCACAAGGACGGCGCGAAGATGTCCAAGTCCAAGGGCAACACCGTCGACCCGCTGGCCCTCGCCGACCGCTACGGCGCCGACGCGGTGCGGACGTTCACGCTCTTCCTCGGCCCGGCCGACCAGGACATGGAGTGGCACGACTCCGGGATCGAGGGCGTCTGGCGGTTCCTGACCAAGCTGTGGCGCGTCGCGCTCGAGCAGGCGGACAAGCCGCGGGTGGAGCAGCCTTCAGGCCCGCTGGCGCAGAAGGCGCACGAGACGATCGCGAAGGTGACGGACGACATCGACCGGCGCTTCGCGTTCAACACTCCGATCGCGGCCGTGATGGAGCTGGTGAACGAGATCGGCCGGGCGCCGGACGATCCGGCGGCCCGCTTCGCCGCCGAGACGGCTGTCTCGCTCATCCAGCCCTATGCGCCCCACATCACCGAGGAGCTGTGGGAGCGTCTCGGAGGCGAGCGCTTGTGGGAGACGCCGTGGCCCGAGGCCGACCCGTCGATGCTCGAGCGGGAGACGGTGGAGGTTGTCCTGCAGGTGAACGGCAAGCTCCGCGACCGTCTGCAGGTGCCGGCGTCGATCGGCGAGGAGGAGCTCGTGGCGCTCGCGCGCGCCTCCGAGCGTGTGCAGGCGCACCTGAACGGCGGCGAGCCCCGGAAGACGATCGTCGTTCCCGGCAAGCTCGTCAACTTCGTCGTCTAGCTCACCTAGCCGACAGGAAGCGAAGGAAATCCGCCTCCGACGGGTATACGCTGCTAACGAGGGTGAGAGGAGTCACCAGCAACAGCCGCGAAATCATCACGTAGTAGGACGCCCCAGCGAGTGCACGACTTCACAGACTCAGTCGGACGTTGGGCAGCCGGAGCGCGGGAGCGGGCTCTGGCCGGGTTCTTGCTGGCCTTTGCGAGCACACTGCTCCTGCTGCCGGCGATCGCCGTCGCCGCACCGGCGCCGTATGTGCTGTGCATCGAGAGGAAGGGCTCGAAGGAGACCATTGCCGACCTCAACCTGCTGAGAGGTTCGTGCAAGGGCAAGCCCGGCTCGGTGCTCATCACCTTCCAGCAGCTGTTCCCGAACGGTGTCCCGGTCGGTCCTGCCGGCCCGGCGGGGCCGCAAGGGCCGGCAGGACCCCAGGGCGCCGTCGGCGCGCAGGGGCCGGCGGGAGCTGCGGGCCCGGCCGGTACGCAAGGCCCGGCCGGGGCTACGGGGCCTGCGGGTGCGACTGGAGCTACGGAGCTACGGGAGCTACGGGAGAAACGGGAGCGACCGGCGCGCAAGGTCCGCCCGGAATCCAAGGCCCCATCGGCGCGACCGGAGCAGCAGGCCCGCAAGGGCCGCAGGGTGTGCCGGGGGCCCAAGGGCCGCAGGGCGATCCGGGCGTGCCTGGTGCGCAGGGGCCGCCGGGGACGCCGGCGCTGACGGGGCCACTGGCCCGCAAGGGCCGCAGGGTGTGCCGGGGGCCCAAGGGCCGCAAGGTGATCCGGGCGTGCCCGGTTCGCAGGGGCCGCCGGGGACGCCGGGCGCTGACGGGGCCACTGGCCCGCAAGGGCCGCAAGGTGACCCTGGCCCACAGGGGTTGACGGGCGCCACCGGGCCGCAGGGAACCCCTGGTGTGGCCGGTGCCACCGGCCCGCAAGGGCTGCAGGGTGTGCCGGGGGCCCAAGGGCCGCAAGGTGAGCCGGGCGTGCCTGGTTCGCAGGGGCCGCCGGGGACGCCCGGTGCTGACGGCGCCGCTGGCCCGCCAGGACCGCAAGGTGACCCTGGCCCGCAGGGGCCGACGGGCGCCACCGGCCCGCAAGGCCCGCAGGGTGTGCCGGGCGCTCAAGGACCTCAGGGCGCTCCTGGCCCACAGGGTCCGCCTGGCCCCGGCGGTGGCGGAGCGATCTCGCAGGCCACTGGAACCGCCTCGACACCTGGTCCGGGATCGCCCGTCGGAACGCTCGTGACGGCCGTGGCGTCATGTGGTTCGGGTGTCGTCGTTGGCGGCGGAGCGGTGGTCGACTCGATCAACCCGGTCGACCAGCCGCGGGTCGCGATCATCGAGTCACAGCCCGTCGGCCAGACGTGGCGCGCCACGGTCGTCGTCACGCAGCAGCTCAGTCAGCAGTTCACGCTCAAGGTAACGGCGCTCTGCCGGACATAAGCCTTCGCAGTTCCCACCGAAACGCTTCACCGTCTTTTCGGCCATCGCAGCGGGGAGTCACCCGCTCCCGCTGCAGCCAGCAGCCGCAGGCGAGTCGGGCAACGAGGAGCGGCACGATCGCCCAGGGCAACGAGAAGTGTCGAGCACGGAACGGCGACGTAGACGTTCGTCGGCAACGCCCTCGCGTAGAAGGCGCTCGCGAGCCGCTTCATCGCGGCCGGCGAGGTGCGCTCCGCGCGCGGCCACGCCGCGTTCGGCGCCGTGCTCGGTTATCCCGCGTTGGAGAGCGCGTCCGGGCTGACCGGGCGGATCCGGCCGGCGGCGACCAGTTGGCGTAGCACGCGTGGCTCGGGGGCGTACAGCTCGACCTGCTCGTTCCCGCGCGGGAACGCGATGTACACGTTCGTTGGCCGTTCCTTGTTGTAGAACGCGACTCCTCCGCCCTTCCCGTTCAGCCTGACCGAGCCAGGACGTCCGGCCGCGGTACGCGTCACCGCGTACGCGTTCGCGACCGGGTAGGTGGCGACCGTCAGGTACGGCTTGGCGCTGCCCGCGGCGACCCCCGCCGGCAGGTAGCGGACGAAGATCTTTCGGTCGGCCGTCTCGGTGAACTCGTAGCTGACGCCGTTCCGTGGGCCGGCCCAGTAGAACGGCCGATCGAGCGACTCGCCGAGCGCGACCAGGTTGCGACCGGACAGCTGCGCAGTGCTCGACTGGGCCGGAGCACCCTCCTGTGCGCCTCCCGACTCGTCGTCGCGGACGAACAGCCACAGGCCGAAGCCGACAACTGCGGCCAGGCTGACGATGATTACCACCCGAAGCCAGCTGCGATTCATCGGTTCCGAGCGTACTTGGCGAGAGGGTATTTGGCCGCCTCGCCCGTGCGCCAACTCGGCGTCGCGGATCCGACCCGGCCCCGGGCCTCAGCGCGGCCGGACCGGTCGCTCGCCGCCCGGACGCTGCCACGACGAGGTCGCGGGGAGCGGCCCGTGCAACGCCCGCTCGAGCGCCGCCTCGACCTGGACGACGCCGAAGCCGCCGCCGCGGAGTGGCCGCGCGCTCTGCGTGAGCAGCCAGGCGACCTGGCCGGCGTGCAGCTGGGGGCGGGCGGCGAAGAGCAGACTCGCGGCCGCACTCACGATCGATGCCGCGTACGAGCTGCCGGTCGCACCCCAGAGAACGCCACCGCCGGCCTGGAAACAGGCGGTCGTGCCGGGAAACGCGCAGTCCGCCGGGGCTTGGTAGGGCGAGTTGCGGGTCGGAAAGAGCGTCGTCAGCCGTTCGCCCGGAGCAACGAGGTCGACGGCGCGCCGGACGGAGAAGCCGGCGAGAGCGGGGGCGGCCTCGTTCGCATCCAGCGCCCCAACGGCAAGCACGTCCGGCTCGCCAGCAGGGAACTGCGCCGGCGCCTGCGCGCCGCAGCCGGGAAAGCAGTTGCCGGCGGCGGCGACGACCAGCACGTCCTTGCGCGCGGCGTAGCGCACGGCGGCTGCGATGGCCGGGGTGCGCTGCGATCCGGCGAGCGACAGGTTGACGACGCGGACGCCTTGGTCGACTGTCCAGCGGATCGCGTCCGCGACCGCCGCCGGCCGATAGTAGCCGTTGTCTCGGCGCGAGACGCTGGCGACGACCAGGCGGGCGGATGGGGACAGCCCGTCGATGCCGACGCCGTTGCCTGCGGTCGCGGCGATCAGACCGGCGACCATGGTGCCGTGGCTCGAGTCGGGAAAGAGCGGGTCGAGGCCGCCGAAGCTGCGAGCGGCGACGATCCGGCCCTGCAGGTCGGGATGGACGCCGTCGAGGCCGCCGTCGACGAGGCCGACCAGGACCGGCGCCAGCGGCGGCAGGGTCTGCGGCATCGCGACCGTCTGCCGGTAGCCCTGCTCCGCCGCGAGCGGGTTCACGCTCGTGTCGTCGGCGAGCACACTGCCGCACACAGCTAGCGCTGCACCGCAGACCGTGAGCCAGGCGACGATGCGGCGCGAGCGCACCAGACGACCGTTGCGCGCGCGGCAGCCCATCCACGGTTAGTTCGGCAGGCGACAAGACACGCGTGATCGCTCGATCGAGCCACCGCGTGCGTAATCTCAACGGTCGCGGCAGAACGGGTGGAGACGCACCAGAACGGCGGCGAGCTCAGGGAAGGCGATTGGTGGTTCCGGCCAAGCTCGTCAACCGCGTCGTCTAGCTGGAACCGGCACAGAATCGGCACGGAGCCGTATGTCATCCGTGACGGTTCCTCCGGCACGGCTCGAGGCATGCCCTCCCTGCCCGTGTCGCGCCAGCGGGCGCTCGTTCTCGCCGCGGTCGCCCTTGCCCTGCTCGCGGTGGCCGGGCGCACGCTGGCCGGCGCGGGCACAGCCACGGTTCAGCCCGCCGCAACGCTCGTTCCCGAGCGCGCGGCGGCGCCCAGGCTCGTCGTGCACGTCGCCGGCGCGGTTCGGCAGCCAGGGCTGTACCGGCTGGCCGAGGGCAAACGAGTCGCTGACGCGGTCGCCCGTGCGGGCGGAGCGGCCGCGTCAGCCGACACCGCCGCGATCAACCTCGCCGCACCGCTCGCCGACGGGATGCAGGTGCTGGTGCCTCGCCGGGTTCCCGGGGGAGCCGGGAAGTCACCCGCGGCTCGCCCGAGCCTGAGCTCGGCCTCGGTCGAGGAGCTCGACGCGCTTCCGGGCATCGGGCCGGTGACGGCGCAGAAGATCCTCGACTACCGAGCCGCGCACGGCGGCTTCCGCTCGGTCGACGATCTGGACGCGATTCCGGGAATCGGCCCGGCGCGGGTCGAACAGCTGCGGGACCTCGTCTCGCCGTGATCGCGCGTGTGGTCGAGCGCGGTTGGCCGACGCTCCTCGTCCTCGCGGGCTGCATCGGAATTGCGCTCGCCAATGCCGTGCGGGCGCCGGTGATCGTCCTCGCGTTCGTCATCGCCGTCGCCGCAGCCGCCGTCCTGTCCTCGGAAGTGCGCCTGCCGGCCTGTGCGCTCGCGCTCGCTCTCGCCGGCTGGTGGTGGGGAAGTGCCCGGCTGGACGCGCTCGACCGCACCGTGCTCGCGCCGGAGATCGGGCGCTCGGCCGCCGCCACCGTCGTCGTGACCGGGCCCGCGCGAAAGACGCCATTCGCGATTCGCGTTCCAGCCGAGGTGCGTCAGTTCGACTCGCGCCCGCTCCGCGAGCGAGTCCTGCTCGAGCTCCCTGTCGGCCGCTCGCCTCCCCAGGGCGCCATCCTCGACGTGCGAGTCTCG
Source organism: uncultured Gaiellaceae bacterium (assembly GCA_963847255.1). GTDB lineage: Bacteria > Actinomycetota > Thermoleophilia > Gaiellales > Gaiellaceae > Gaiellasilicea. Next base: position 117,148 of record CAWJYW010000005.1, on the reverse strand, counting down.
GTCGCAGCTCCTCGCGGTCCGGAGGACGGCTTCGACGAACGCGGCTGGCTGGCGCGCCGCGGCGTCCATGTCGTGCTGCACGGCGGCGACTGGACGGATCGTGGGCACGCGCGGTGGGATCGGCGGTGTCTCCGACAGGCTCCGCGCGCACGTTGCGCGCGCGATCGCCCCTGGACTCGCAGGCGACCGGCGTGCCGTGCTCGCGGGAATCGTGCTCGGCGAGGACGAGGGGCTCACCGACGAGCTCCGCAGCAACTTCAAGGCCTCCGGGCTCTACCACCTGCTGGCCGTCTCGGGACAGAACGTCGCGTTCCTTGCGATCGGAGTGCTCGGGCTCGCCTGGTTGCTGGGGATCCACCGGCTGGCGGCCGAGGTCGCGGCGATCGGCGCGATCGCTGCCTACGTCCTCGCAGTCGGCTGGCAGCCGTCGGTCGTGCGCGCCGGAGTCGCCGGTGGCCTGGCCTCGCTCGCGTGGCTCCTCGCCCGTCCGCGCGATCGCTGGCACTTCCTCGCCCTGGGTGCGGCGGTCCTGCTGGCATGGACCCCGGCCTCCCTGTTCGAGCCGGGCTTCCAGCTCTCGTTCGCCGCCGTAGGCGCGATCTTCCTGCTGCTGCCGAAGCTCCGGCTTGCGCTCGAGGGATACCCGCTGCCGGCCTGGCTGCGCGACGCGCTCGCCGTGTCGACTGCGTGCGGAGCGGCAACGGCGCCGATTCTCTGGCTGCAGTTCGGAAGCGTTCCGGTGTACTCGCTGCTGGCGAACGCCCTCGTTGCGCTCGCGATCGGACCGCTGCTCGGGCTCGCGCTGGTCGGCTCGCTGCTCGAGCCGGTGCTGCCGTCGGTGGCGTTCGCGCTTGCGTGGTTGAACGGCTGGCTTGCCGCGTACATCGTCGCGTGCGCCGAGCTCGTCGCCGGGTTGCCGCTGGCCCAGATCGGCTCGGCCAAAGCCGTGTGCGTGCTGCTCGGTACTCCACTTGCCCTGCTCGCACTCCAGCGGCTGCCCCGGTGGCGGCGACCGGTGGCGGTGGCGTGCGCTGCGACCGTGGTTCCCGCCGTTCTCATCTGGCAGCTCTTCCCGTCGTCGCCGCTGCCGCCGCCGAAGGGGCTCCGCATCACGTTCCTCGACGTCGGCCAGGGCGACTCGATCCTCCTCCAGGTCGCCGAGGGCGCGGTACTCGTCGACGAAGGCCCGCCTGAAGGGAACGTCGCGCAGCAGCTCCGAACGCTCGGCGTGCGGAGACTGGCGGCGGTTGTCCTGACGCATCCGCAGCGCGACCACATCGGCGGCGCCGAGACGGTGTTGCGGCGGATCGCAGTCGACCAGGTGCTCGACCCGCGCCTGACCAGGTCGAGCCCCTACGAGCGGGCTGCTCTGGCCGAAGCAGCGAAGCGCGGCGTCGCGGTGGTCGAGACGCGCGCCGGAGATACCTTCCGGCTCGGGCGGCTGCACCTGCGGGTTCTCTGGCCCGATCGGCCCGGCACCGAGAGCGATGATCCGAACCTGCTCCCGGTCGTCCTGCTCGCCACGTACGGCGAGGTCGATGCGCTCCTGACCGCCGACGCCGAGACAGATGTGACAGCGCGTCTCCTTTCGCGGCCCGTCGAGATCCTCAAGGTCGCCCACCACGGCTCCGCCGATGACGGCCTCGAGAGCGAGTTGCGAGAGCTGCGGCCGGAGGTCGCCGTGATCTCCTGCGGCCGAGACAACGACTACGGCCACCCGCGCGCCTCGACCGTCGCGACGCTACGGGCAAGCCCTGGGCTCAGCCTCTTCCGGACCGACGAGGACGGCCGCGTCGTGCTCGAGTCGGACGGCAACCGGATCACAGTCCGGAAGGGTCGTTGAGTAGGGTGGGGGCCAGTGGCCGTTGCACCGGATCTGAAGCCCGTCTACCTCCTCACCGGCAGCGATCGACCCAAGATCGAGACGGCGCTCGCGCGCCTCCGCCGCCATTTCGAGCCGGAGGCCGTCGAGCTCGTCACCGCTCAGGAAGTGTCCGGTCCGGACGCAGCGGCTCTGTGCAACGTCGGCAGCCTGTTCGGGGACGCGCGGCTCGTCGTCATCGAGGGCGTCGACGGGCGCCGGAACTCCGAGGGCAGGCTCGCGAGCGGCTGGAAGGTCGCCGACGTGAAGGCGATCGAGGAGTACCTCTCCTCGCCCGCCCCCGGCACCGTCCTGGCACTCGTCGCCGAGGAGCTGAAGAAGGACGCGCCGTTGACCAAGGCGTGCGCCAAGGTCGGCGACGTCCTGGCGTTCGAAGTGCCGAAGCGCAACGTCGCCAACTGGGTCGCCGAGCGCTTCAAGCAAGCCGGTGCGCGCGCCGAGCCGGATGCCTGCGCGGCACTCGTCCACCTCGTCGGCGACGACTTCCACCAGCTCGCGAACGAGATCGACAAGCTCGCGCTCTGGGCCGGAGACGAGCCGATCGGCCAGAACGAGGTAGAGCTTCTCGTGGCCGCAGTCGCCGAGACGCCGACGTTCGCCCTCACCGACGCCTGGGCGCAGCGCGACGGCGGGCGGACGCTCGCCGCGAGCGAGACGATCTTCGAGCGGGAGGGCCGCCCGCGCCGCGACACCGCGCCTCGCATGGCCGGCGCGCTGACCAACCACCTCGCCTTCATGCGCCGCTGCCAGCGCTTGGCCGCCGAGGGCGTACGGCCGCGCGACGCCGCATCGACCCTGAAGCGCCATCCGTTCTACGTCGAGAAGGTGTTCGCCCAGGCGGCGAACTTCTCCGAGGACGAGCTGCGCGACGCGGTCGTCCGTCTCGCCGGGCTCGACCACGCGCTCAAGGGAGGCAGCAAGCTGGCACCCGATCTCGAGCTCCAGCGAGCTCTGATCGACCTCACGGCCGCCGACTAGCAGCGCGTGGTTGTGACGAGGCTTTGGGCCGCGAAGCGGCCCCTTTAGGGGTCTTCGCGCGATGAGCATCCGCTTCCGCGGATGCTCATCCTGCGCAAACTAGGAGCTGCCGACGAGGCGGGCTGCGCGGGCCTTCTTGCGCGCTGCCGTGTTCTTGTGCAGGGCCCCGCGGGATGCACCCTTGTCGATCGTCTGCACGAGCTCGAGGTGCTCGGCGGCGAGCTGGTCCTTGTCCCCCGCGGTGGCGGCGGCCTCGAGCCGCTTCGTCAGGGTCTTCACCGTGGAGCGGTAGCGGAGGTTCTCCTCGCGCTGGCGCTCGGCGATCCGGACACGCTTTTTCTGTTGCTGAATATTCGGCATCTCGAAGAAAGGCCCGCACTCGGCGGGCGCGCAGGATCCTAGCAGAGAGGTAACGCCGGCCGACGGTCCCGGCTGGCCCCATTCCTATACTCGCTGCGTGGACGAGCGAGCCAAGGGACAGAGGCTCGCGTGGTCGACCGCCATCTTCTCGGCCGCGACCGGGCTCTCGCGGGTCCTCGGGCTCGTCCGTGAGATCGTGGCCGCCAACTACTTCGGCGCACGCGGCCCGATCAACGCCTTCACCGTCGCCTTCCAGATCCCGAACCTCGTCCGCGCCCTCGTCGCGGACGCCGCACTCTCGTCCGCATTCGTGCCCGTCTTCAGCGAGCTGCTCGAGAAAGGGGAGAAGGCGCGCGCGTGGCGGGTCGCGTCGACCGTGTTCTGGCTCTTCCTGCTGGTCGTCGGCGGGATCACCGCCCTCTTCATCCTCGCCGCGCCGGTCCTCATACCGCCTCTCACCGGCGCGTACGACGACCTGGCCGTCACGCTCTCGCAGATCCTCTTCCCGATCGTCGTCCTGATCGGGCTCTTCGGGATCGTCACCGGAATCCTGAACAGCTACGAGCAGTTCACGATTCCGGCCCTGACGCCGGTGTTCTGGAACGTGGCGATCATCCTCGGGCTGGTGATCGGTGTGCCGCGCGCCGATACCGAGAGCGGCAAGCTCTACGTGTACGCCGGCTCGATCGTCATCGGCACGGTGATCCAGTTTCTGCTTCCGCTGCCCTGGTTGCGCGGGCTGGACGGCCGGCTCCGGCTCGCATTGGACATCCGCGATCCGGCCGTGAAACAGGTGTTCAAGCTGATGCTGCCCGTGATGCTCGGGCTCGGCCTGATCAACGTGAACGCGGTGATCGGCACCTTTGTCGCCTCGAAGCTGATCGACCCGCAACTCGCTCCGACCGCGATCGACAAGGCATTCCGCATCTACATGCTGCCGCAGGGAATGTTCTCGGTCGCGGTCGCGACCATCCTCTATCCGTCGCTCGCTCGGCTCGCCACACGCGGCGATCTGGCGGGCTTCCGCGCCACCGTCTCCAGCGGGCTGCGACAGATCAACTTCATGCTCATCCCGTCCGCGGTCGTCTGTGCCGTCCTCGCCGAGCCGATCGTCCGCCTGCTCTATCAGCGCGGCGCGTTCGAGCCCGGCCAGACGACGGTCGTTGCCGGCGCGCTCGCTGCCTTCTCGCTCGGGCTGACGTTCAACGGGATGATGTTGATGCTGAACCGCGCATTCTTCAGCCTGCAGGCGCCGTGGGTGCCGACCTTGATCGCCCTCGCCGTGCTCGTGCTGAACACCGCGCTCTACGCTGCCCTTTACCGCGTCGGCACCTGGGGGATCCCGCTCGCGATCTCGCTCGCGAACATCGCCGGAGTTGCGCTTCTCTTCATCGCGCTCCGCCGCCGCGCCGGTCGGCTCGAGCTGCACCAAACGGCCCGGTCCTTCGGCCTCGTCACAGTCGCCGCGGCAGCGCTCGGCGCAGTCGCCTACGGCGTCTGGTACATCCTGGATCGCGAGCTCGGCCGCTCGTTTCCGGCGCAGCTCGTTTCGCTCGGAGTCGCGCTCACCGCCGGCACCGCTGTCTACCTCGCGATGTGTCGCGCCCTGCGGGTGCGCGAGATGGCGGCGCTACTATCGCTGCGAGACCGCTTCCGCCGGGACTGATCACGCATGGACCAAGCAAAAATCCGCAACTTCTCGATCATCGCGCACATCGACCATGGCAAGTCGACGCTCGCCGATCGCATCCTCCAGGTGACGGACACCGTCGCGGACCGGGACATGAAGGAGCAGCTGCTCGACTCGATGGAGCTCGAGCGCGAGCGCGGGATCACGATCAAGGCGCAGGCGGTGCGCGTGCTCTGGAAGGGGCACCAGCTGAACCTGATCGACACGCCCGGGCACGTGGACTTCACCTACGAGGTGTCGCGTTCGCTGCAGGCGTGTGAGGGAGCACTGCTCGTCGTCGACGCGGCACAGGGGATCGAGGCGCAGACGCTCGCGAACGCCTACCTGGCGATCGAGAACAACCTCGAGATCGTCCCGATCGTGAACAAGATCGACCTGCCGCAGGCCGACCCGGACGGCGCTGCCGCGGAGGTCGCCGACCTGATCGGCGACGATCCGGATCGCGTGCTGCGCATCTCGGCGAAGACCGGCCAGGGTGTCGAGGACGTCCTGGACGCGATCATCGAGAGGATCCCGGCGCCGAGCGGCGACCCCGCGGCGCCGGCCCGTGCGCTGATCTTCGACTCGTCCTACGACCAGTACCGGGGCGTCGTCGCCTTCGTCCGCGTCGTCGACGGCCGCTTCGAGACCGCGGAGCCACTACGGGCGATGGCGCAGGGCACGCGCTTCGAGGCGGAGGAGCTCGGCTTCCTCACGCCCGACCGGCGCCCGGTCAAGACGCTCGAAGCGGGTGAGGTCGGCTACGTGATCACGGGCCTGAAGGACGTCTCGAAGCTCGGCGTCGGGGACACGCTGACCAGCGAGAAGCGGCCGGCCGCGGAGCCGCTGCCCGGCTACAAAGAGGTCAAGCCGATGGTCTTCGCCGGGCTCTTCCCGACGGACTCGGATGCCTACCCGGAGCTGCGTGACGCGCTCGAGCGGCTGAAGCTGAACGACGGCGCCCTCTTCTACGAGCCCGAGACCTCGCAGGCGCTCGGCTTCGGCTTCCGCTGCGGCTTCCTCGGCCTGCTGCACATGGAGATCGTGCGTGAGCGGCTGGAGCGCGAGTTCGACCTCGACCTGATCGTGACCGCGCCGAACGTCGCCTACCGCGTCCGGCCTCGTCCCGGCGCGGACTGGGTCGAGGTTCACAACCCCTCGGACATGCCCGTCGAGATCGACGAGGTCGAGGAGCCGTACATCAAGGCGTCGGTGATCGTCCCCAAGGAGTACGTCGGCGCCGTGATGGAGCTCTGCAACGACCGCCGCGGCAGCTTCGACCACATGGAGTACCTCTCCGAAGAGCGCGTGCATCTCGTCTACGAGCTGCCGCTCGGCGAGATCGTGCTCGACTTCTACGACCAGCTGAAGTCGCGCACCCGCGGCTACGCCAGCTTCGACTACGACATGGCCGGCTTCAAGCCGGGGCACCTGGTGCGCGTCGATGTCCTCGTCGCCGGCGAGCCGGTCGACGCGCTCTCGCTGATCATCCACCGCGAGTTCGCCTACGACCGGGGCAAGCTGCTCGTCGAGCGGCTCAGGAAGGAGATCCCGCGCCAGTTCTTCGACGTCGCGATCCAGGCCGCGATCGGCGCCCGGATCATCGCTCGCGAGACGGTCAAGGCGAAGCGGAAGGACGTGCTCGCGAAGTGCTACGGCGGCGACATCAGCCGCAAGCGGAAGCTGCTCGAGAAGCAGAAGAAGGGCAAGAAGCGGATGAAGCAGGTCGGCGGCGTCGAGGTGCCGCAGGAGGCGTTCCTGGCCGTGCTCAACCTGGACGATAAGAAATGAGCGCCCGCCACCTCTACGTGCACCTGCCGTTCTGCTCACACCGGTGCGGCTACTGCGACTTCGTCACGGTGACCGGACACGACGACGAGCACGGCGGCTACGTCGATGCCCTGCTCGCCGAGCTGGAGCTCGAGCGCGGGCACCTTGCGGGCGAGGTCGACACCGTCTTCCTCGGCGGCGGCACGCCGACGTTCACCGAGCCCGCCGCGCTCGCACGCCTGCTCGCCGGCCTGCCGGCGGCGGCAGAAACGACGGTCGAGGCGAACCCGGAGACGGTGACACCCGGCCTCGCCGCGCTGCTGCGCGAGCACGGTGTCGACCGGGTCTCGCTCGGCGCGCAGACCTTCCAGCCGCACCTGCTCGAGACGCTCGAACGTCTCGCGCAGCCGGACGACGTGCGCGGTGCGGTACACACGCTCCGCGACGCGGGCTTCGACAACATCTCGCTCGACCTGATCTACGGGATTCCGGGGCAGAGCGTCGGCGACCTCGAGCGCGACCTCGCCGAGGCGCTCGCGCTGGAGCCGGAGCATCTGTCCTGCTACGAGCTCGAGGCAAAGCCCGGAACGCGCTTCACGCACGCGCACGGCGACGAGCTCGAGCGTCAGGCCGACTCGATGGAGGACTACTTCGAACGGGTCGTCGAGACGCTGACCGGGGCCGGCTATCGCTGGTACGAGACGGCCAACTTCTGCCGGCTCGACGCGCGAGCGCGACCTGCGCTCGCGCCACAACCTCGGCTACTGGCTCGGACGCGACTATCTCGGGATCGGCGTCGGCGCCGTCTCGACCGTCGGCGGGCTGCGGTGGCGGAACGCGCCGAGCCTCCCGCGCTACCTGGCGTCGCTTCGGCGCGGCGAGCGCCCCCTGCGGGAGCTCGAGCCGCTCGCCGCCGACGTGCAGGCACGCGAACGCGTGCTGCTCGGCCTCCGGCTCGACGAGCCGTTGCCCACCGCCGGGCTCGACAGCGCGCTCGACTCGGCTGCGATCTCGCGTCTCGAGCATCACGGCCTCATCGCGAGTGGCGGAGGGACGCTTGCTCTCACCCGGCGAGGTCGTTTCCTCGGCGGCGGAGTCACGGCAGAGTTGCTCGTTTGAGGACGGCTAGAATTACCTGCAAATGAGCGGGATCAGCGATCGCAAGCGCGACATCCTTCGACGGGTCGTCGAGGAGCACGTGGCCACCGGCGAGCCGGTCGGCTCGAAGACGCTCGTCGAGCGCTCGGGCCTCTCCGTGTCGCCGTCGACCGTCCGGAGCGAGCTCGCGCAGCTCGAGTCGCTCGGTCTGCTCTCGCATCCGCACACGTCGGCCGGCCGGATCCCGACCGGAGCGGGCTATCGCTTCTACGCCGAGGAGCTGCTCGAGCGGCAGGAGTCGCGGCCGCCACGCTTCCCGCTCGACCTGACGTCGATGAGGAGCGAGGTCGAGGCGGCGCTGCAGTCGACGACCGAGATGCTGAGCGAGGTGACGCAGCTGCTGGCGCTCGTCTCGGCTCCGGGGCTCGAGACCGCGACCGTGCGGCATGTCGAAGCGCTGCTGCTCCAGCCGTCGGTGGTCATGGTCGTGACGATCACCTCGACCGGCGGCGTCGCGAAGAAGCTCGTGACGTTCGACACCCCGGTCGACCCGGGCCTTGCCTCCTGGGCGAACGAGTATCTGAACGAGCGGCTCGCGGGGGTCGGGCTCGGCACCCATTTGCTGCGCAGGCGGATCGACGATCCGAGTCTCTCGGCGCGGGAGCTCGCGTTCCTCGACGCCCTGCGCCCGTCGTTTCTCGAGCTGGCAGCCCCGACGGCGCAGTCGCTGTACGTCGGCGGCGCCGCATCGCTCCTCGACGGCGCCCGCGCCGACGAGCTGCAGGCGTGCCGGAGCCTCCTGTCGGTGCTCGAGAAGCGCGCCGCCGTGCTCGAGCTGATGACCGACGCGTTCGACGTGCGCCGCCCGTTCATCCGGGTCGGCCTCGACCATCCCGGCCTGCACGCCGTCTCGCTCGTCGGCGCGACCTACGGCCTTCCAACCCGGATGCTGGGGACCGTCGGCCTGCTCGGCCCGGTGCGAATGGACTACGACAAGGCGGTCCGCACGGTGCGGGCAGCCGCGCACGAGCTCTCCCGCCTGGTCGAAGCGACGTACGACGACAGCTAGGGCGAGGGGTACCCTTGCCCGATGGCCACGGCCGAACGCGACTACTACGAACTGCTGGGCGTCGAGCGGACGGCGACCGAGGCCGAGATCAAGAAGGCCTTCCGGAAGCTTGCGCGTGAACTGCACCCGGATGTCTCGCAGGAGCCTGACGCGCAGGCGCGCTTTCGGGCCGTTGCCGAGGCGTACGAGGTGCTCTCGAAGGCCGAGACGCGCCAGCTGTACGACCGCTACGGCCACGCGGGCCTCAAGCGCGGCGGCTATGCGCCGAGCGATTTCGACTTCTCGAACCTGACCGACATCTTCTCGGCCTTCTTCGGCGACGATCTGTTCGCGCGCAACCGCGGCGGCCGCGCGCGAGGCGGGGACGTCGGAGTCTCGATCGGGATCGAGCTCGCCGATGCGTTCACCGGCGTGACGCGGACCGCCGAGGTCGAGGTGGCGGCGGCCTGCGAGCGCTGCGACGGCGAGGGCGCCGAGCCCGGAACGGAGAAGGTCACCTGTGCGACCTGCGACGGCCACGGACAGTTGCAGCAGGTTTCCCGCAGCGTCTTCGGCGAGTTCGTCCGCACACAGACCTGCCCGACGTGCGCCGGTGCGGGCCGCGTGGCCGAGACTCCGTGCACGGTGTGCGGGGGTGCCGGCCGCACGCTCGAGCTGAAGGAGCTCGAGGTCGAGATCCCGGCCGGGATTCACGACGGCCAGCGGATCCGTCTGCGGGGGTCCGGGCACGCGGGCTCGAACGGAGGCCTCCCCGGCGATGCGTACGTCGAGGTTCGCGTGGCCCGCGACAAACGCTTCGAGCGCGACGGCGACGACATCCTGTCGCAGGTCGACCTGACGATCGTCCAGGCCGCTCGCGGTGCGACGCTTCCCGTGCCGACGCTGGAAGGCGAGCTGCAGCTGGACTTCGAGGCCGGCACGCAGCCGGGGGAAGTGCGAGTGCTGCGGGGCAAGGGGATGCCGTCGCTCGAGCGAGCGCGGCGCGGCGATCACCGCATCCTCGTCAACGTTGCCGTCCCGCGGCACCTGACCGACGAGCAGCGCGAGCTCCTCGACCGCTTCGAGACGCTCTCCGACGACGACACCTACCGGCGCGACGAGGGCTTCTTCGAGAAGCTCAGAAACGCCATTCGCTGAATGCCGGGGTCGGCGTGACGCTCCTGCGCCGCGTCTCCGTGACCGTCCCCGACGCTCGGGCCGAACAGGCCCGTGCGGTGATGATCGAGCTCTTTCCGGAGGGTTTCGAGGAGATCGAAGGCGAGGGCGGGCTGGAGCTCGCCGCGTACACGAACGCGGCGGGCGAGGAACGGATCTGGCAGGCGTTCGGCGGCGCCGCGGCGTCCCTGGTCGAGGACGACTGGGAGGACCGTTGGCGGCAGTTCCACAAGCCCGTCCGCGTCGGCTCGCTCTGGATCGGGCCGCCGTGGGAGGAGCCCGACGAGGGGGCGATCGCGGTCGTGATCGATCCGGGCCGCGCGTTCGGAACCGGCGGGCACCCGACGACGCAGCTGTGTCTCGAGCTGCTGGCCGGCGAGGAGCGGGGGAGTGTGCTCGACATCGGCTGCGGTTCCGGCGTCCTCTCGATCGCGGCGGCAAAGCTCGGCTTCGAGCCCGTGCTCGCGTTCGACTTCGATCCGCAGGCGGTCGAGGCGACCGAACGGAACGCCGCCGACAACGGGGTCTCGATCGACGTCAGGCAGGCCGACCTGCTCGTGGACGACCTTCCGGACGCGGATCTCGCGCTCGCAAACATCGCCGCCGAGGCGGTGCTCGCACTTGCGCCCAGGCTGCGTGCCCCGCGCGCGATCACGTCCGGCTACCTCGTCTCCGACGACCCGCACCTCGAGGGCTACAGCCTCGAGCGGCGCGTCCAGGACGGTGGCTGGGCGGCCGATCTGCACGTGCGTCAGTAGATTTCGCGCGCGATGGCGAGCTTCTCCGTCCGTTTCCTCGGCTGCAAGGTCTCGCAGACCGACGCGCAGGCGTTGCGCGAGCGGCTGCTCCGCGACGGCCACCGCGAGGTGGAAGGGAAGCGGGGACGTTGCGGTCGTGAACACGTGTTGCGTCACGAACGAGGGCCTGGCGAAGTCGCGCCAGGCGGCCTCGCGAGCCGCCCGCTCACATGCCCGGGTGTACGTGACCGGCTGCGGTGCCAGGCTCTCCGAGTCCGCCTTCGCGGGGCTTCCCGCGAACGTCACCGTCGTTCCGGGCCAGATCGAGCAGGCGGTGGAGACCGTGGCCGGCGACGTCGGCGCGATCGGCTGTGTCCAGGCCGAGGCGAAGCTCGATCGCGTTCGCGCCTTCGTCAAGATCCAGGACGGCTGCTCGTTCTCGTGCGCGTTCTGCGTGATCCCGCTCGTGCGCGGCGCGACCCGCTCACGGAGCGCCGAGGCTGTGCTCGGCGAGATCCGGAAGCGGGTGGCGCAGGGCCACCGCGAGATCGTCCTTACCGGCGTCAATCTCGGCTGCTTCCGCGACCGCGCCGCCGGCATGAGGCTCGCCGACCTGATCAGAGCGGCCGGTGCGATCGACGGTGTCGAGAGGCTGCGCCTCTCGTCGATCGAGATCAACCATGTCGACGACGAGCTCGTGGCCGCGTTGAGAGACACGCCGGTCGTCGGGCCGCACCTGCACGTTCCCCTCCAGTCCGGCGACGACGGCGTCCTGAAGGCGATGGCGCGCCGCTACTCGGTCGACACGTACCTGCGGAAGCTGGAGCCGCTGGCCGACTTCAACCTCACCGCCGACGTGATCGTCGGCTTCCCGGCCGAGGACGATGCCGCGTTCGAGCGCACGCTCGAGACCGTCCGCGCCGCGCGGCTGACCAAGCTGCACGTCTTCCCGTACTCGCCGCGGCCGGGCACGCGGACCGCCGACGACGACCGCGTGCCGCCCGAGGTGAAGAAGGAGCGGAGCGCGCGGCTGCGCGCTCTCTCCGACGAAGCGTGCCGCTCCCGCTGGGAGCAGAAGGTCGGCGAGGCCGACATCGTCCTGATCGACCGGCCCGGCCGCGGCTACGGCGCCGACTACTCGCCGTGGTTCGTCGACGGCCCGGTCGGCGAGCTCGTGACCGTCCGCGCTGCTGCCGTGACGCAGGAGGGGATCCTCGCTGCCTGACGATTGCCTCTTTTGCCAGCTGGCGAAGACCGGCGACCACGTCGCGAAGGCCGACGGCTTCGTCGCCATCCGGGACATCAATCCGCAGGCCGAGACGCATCTGCTCGTGCTGCCCGAGCGCCACGTCGACACGTTCCGCGACGTCTCCGAGTTCCCCGCGGACGAGGCGAAGCGGATGCTCGAGTTCGTCGCGGAGGTCGCGCGCGGCGCCGGGCTGGAGGACTACCGCGTGCTCGTCAACGTCGGTCCGGGTGGCGGCCAGACCATCTTCCACCTACATTGGCACGTTCTGGGTGGGAGGATCAGCGGGATGCCGGCTTGAAGAGTACGCAGTGAGTCTTATCGCAGAGATCAAAGAACAGCTCGAGAGCGCGATGCGCGAAGGCGATGCCGCGCGCCGCGACGCGCTGCGCCTGATCCTCGCCAGCCTGCAGGGAGCCGAGAAGGAGCTCCAGCGCCCCCTGCACGACGACGAGGAGCTCCAGGTGCTGCAGCGCGAGCGGAAGAAGCGGCTCGAGGCCGCCGATGCGTTCCGCTCCGGCGGGCGGGAGGAGCAGGCCGAGAACGAGGAGGCCGAGCTCGACGTGCTCGAGGAGTTCATGCCCGAGCCGATCGCCGAGGAGGACCTGGAGGCGATCATCGACGACGTGATCGCCGAGGTCGGCGCCACGAGCATGCGCGACATCGGCCGCGTGATGGCCGACGTGATGCCGCAGGTCGCCGGTCGCGCCGACGGCTCGGCCGTGAGCCAGCTCGTGCGCGAAAAGCTCGCCGTCGAGCGGTGCGTCTCGAGCGGTCGAAGTCGCCTGCGCGTCGATCTCCCGGCGAGCCGGAGGCGAGCGTACGAGGTGAGGGTCGTGCCGGTACCGCCGCACGTCGCTCGCTCTCTCTGATCGCCGCCTTCGCCCTCGTCGCTGCCGCGTGCGGCGCCAATCCGACCCCGTCCGATGACGTCGCGGATGCGGGAGCCAGCACGAAAGCCGCGGGCACCGTCCGCGTCGAGACGGTCAGCCGAGTTCTCGTTGGCCCGGACGCCGAGACGGTCGAGTCTCGCGACGACCGGGGTCGTGGATTGCCCGAACGATCGCAGTGAGTACCGCGACGAGTCGACCTGCTGCCGGACGATCACGATCGGCCACGTCACGCTACTCCGAGCACCCGCTGGAAGGCCGGTTTCCCGGCCGGAAAGCGCTGGGTGAAGTTCGGAGACGAAGCCGTCGACAGTCGAGAGCGATCTTCGAGCCGGACGTCGCGGAGCGCGATGATCAGACGACGGACGGCTCGACCAGCTACGGCGATGTTGTGACGTCGCGGTCGCCACCGCGTCCGAGTCCGCTCCACGGCTAGCTTGACTACCTGCGCGAGAGCTCGGCGAGCCGGAGCGCGTCGGCCAGGAAGACGTCCGCGGAGTTTCGACCACTCGCTACCACGCCACGGTCGACATCCGCAGCGCGACGCGACGGGAGCTCGAGGCAGAAGGCTGGAAGACCTCGCAACATCGAGCGCGTTGTCGAAGACATCGAGGGCGTGCGCGAGATCGACGTCTGGGTCGACTCGGAAGGGCTCGTGCGGAGGCTCGTCGCCGCCGAGAGCTCGCCGAGCAGCGAGGACGGGAACGGGCTTGCGGAGTGGCAGACGATCACCGAGTTCTTCGACTTCGGCCTCGACGCCGAGATCCAGGCTGCCTCCGGCGGCCGATGTGATGGACGAGGAAACCTGGCACCTCGCCGAGAACGCGATGAATGGCGCGAGTTGCCGGTCCCGCGGGCCGACGAAGAACGCGGAAGAGGGCGAGCCGCTGCCCGGCGCGTGCGATTACGAGCCGTCCGGACGACGGGTATCGAGCCTCCGGCCTGCCCGCGCTGAGCCCTGGCGCACGGAACCGCTGACGCCCCGCCGCCCTAAGTTCGGGTCCAGCGACGTGGAGCGGCAGCCCGGTTAGCGCCTCGCTGAGCGTCCGCGATCACGGTCTCTCGCTCGGTCTGATCGCGCGCCTTCGCGATCGCCGCGCGCGATTGCGGTCGCGACGAGCTCGAGCACCCGTCGCGACGTCCCGGAGCCACGGCCGCCGAGAGATAGTGAGTACGCGAGGCGAGCGCCTCGGCGAGGGTCTCGTCGTCGAACGTCCAGGTCGCTTCTCGGTCGCCCAGCCCCGCGCGACCGCGACGCGTCCGCTGCCGGTTGACGGGCGCCAGTCTGACCACGTCGAACAGCCGCGCAACACGTGGACGGTGCTGGAGTACGAGCTCGTATGCTCGAGAGTCGATTCGCCGACCACGACGGCGTCGCCAGCCTCGACGTGCGAGGAGCGCGTCGAGCACGCCGCGCGGGCTCTGCATGGCTGCCCGACCAAGCGCCTCGCTCGAAGGCCGGAAAGACCCAGACGATCAGGCCGACTGCGAGACGCGGTCGACGATCTCCTGAGCCTGCTTCGAGCATCCCCACGAACGCGCGCGTTCACGCGTTCGCGCGCTGATCGACCGCTCTCGTCGACGCCGACGCCCAGCCGCCGGACGCCTCGATGATCTGCGACGATCTTGCGCGACGCCTGGCTCGCCGAGCCGGACCGAGTCGAGCGATGAGGATGTGCGCCGACGTGCGCGACGACCCGCTACCGGCGGTCGAGCTCGACGTGCGCGCCCGCGATCGAAGCGAGCCCGAGACGGCAGAGCTGGAAGGCCGACGACATCGAGTGCTACCTCGAAGCTGTCGACGAGCACCGCCAGGTGATCGACGTCTGGGTCGATTCGGAAGGGCGCGCGCGGCAGGGTCGCTCGCCACCGACGGCTCGCCGGACCGTCGAGGGAGCCGACCGGCGGCTGGTCACGACCACCGAGTACTTCGATTTCGGCCTCGAGGTCGACATCCAGGCGCCTCCCGCGGCGCGAGGTGCTGGACGTCGGATCGATGATCTGGACGGCGCCGGCGATGCAGTTCGAGCGAGTCGTTCGAACGTCGTCGAGGTCGAGTTCATCGAGGTTGACTCACGGGTTGTCCTACGCGAGTCGATCTGCCTGCTCGATGCCTCCTGACGCTCGGCCACACGGAACCGCTGACGCCCCGCCTACACTGATTCGGGTGCAGGAAGTCCTCTCGGTCCCGAACGAAGTCGCCGCCGAGCTCGGTGGAATCGGCGACGGCGTGCTCAACACGCTGCGCGACCGGCTGCACTGCACGCTTCGCCTGCGCGGGAACCAGCTGACGATCGAAGGCGCTGACGACCGCGTCGCCGCCGCCCGCGCGGTCGTGGACGAGCTCGTCGAGCTCGTCGAGGGCGGGCACGAGATCGGGCCGGACACCGTCGGCGCCGTCGTCGCCGCGCTCGACCAGGCGGAGGACATCCGCGAGGTCTTCGAGGACGTCGTCTGGCGGCATCGCGGGAAGAAGATCGCGCCGAAGACGGTGGGGCAGAAGCGTTACGTCGACGCGATCCGGGAGTGCACGGTCACCTTCGGGATCGGCCCGGCCGGTACCGGCAAGACGTATCTCGCGATGGCGCTCGCGGTTGCAGCGCTCGCGGAGAAACAGGTCGCCCGGATCATCCTCACGCGCCCGGCCGTCGAAGCGGGCGAGCGGCTCGGCTTCCTCCCCGGCGACATGCTCGCGAAGGTCGATCCCTACCTGCGGCCGCTCTTCGACGCGCTCTACGACATGCTCGACGCCGACAAGCTGACCGCGCACATGGAGCGCGGCGTGATCGAGGTGGCGCCGCTGGCCTTCATGCGCGGCCGCACTCTCAACGACTCGTTCATCATCCTCGACGAGGCGCAGAACACCTCGCCCGAGCAGATGCAGATGTTCCTGACGCGGCTCGGCTTCGGCTCGAAGGTCGTGATCACCGGCGACGTGACCCAGGTCGACCTCCCGCGCGACCAGGCGTCGGGCCTGATCCAGGTGCGCGACATCCTCAGCGACATCGACGGGATCGCGTTCGTCGAGTTCACCCACCAGGACGTCGTGCGCCACAAGCTCGTTCAGCGGATTGTCGAGGCGTACAAGCAGCACGCCGAAGAGACCGGCACCGCCCGTAAGCGGTGAACATGGTCGGAGTCGAGGTCGAGAACCGCAGCGGCGCCGAGGTCGACGAGGCCGCCGCCGTCGAGCTCGCGCAACGCGTTCTCGGTGCGGAGGGGATCGAGGACGGCGAGCTCGGGCTGGCGTTCGCCGGCCCGGAGGAGATTCGCGCGCTGAAACGGGATCACCTCGGCATCGACGAGGCGACGGACGTCCTTTCGTTCCCGCTCGACGGGCGTGAGGAAATCCCTGACGGAGTGCCGCGGGCGCTCGGCGACGTCGTGATCTGCCCGCAGGTGGTCGGGGACGAATGGCGCGGCCCGCTCGTGCACGGGCTCCTGCACCTGCTCGGGTACGAGCACGGCGACGAGATGGAGGCCAGGGAGGCGATGCTGCTGTGAGGGCGCGCCGGCCGCCATCGATCCTCGAGTCGTTCAACTTCGCCTTCGAGGGGATCATCCACGTGCTCCGCACCCAGCGGAACATGCGGATCCACTTCCTGATCGCGGCACTCGTCCTCGTTGCGGCGCTGTGGTCCGGCGTCGACAAGATGGAGCTGATCGCGCTGCTGCTCGCGATCGCGTTCGTGCTCATCACGGAGATGCTGAACACCGCAGTCGAGGCCGCCGTAGACGTGGCGACGACGTCATTCGACCCGATGGCGAAGCTCGCCAAGGACATCGCGGCCGGCGCTGTCCTGATCTCGACGGCGGTCGCCGTCGCCGTCGGCTACCTCGTCTTCTCCGGTCAGGTAGCCGACCGCAGCTCGAAGCTGCTCGACCGGCTCACGAACGTCCCCGCCGAGCTGACCCTGATCGCGCTCGTTCTGACCTCGATCATCGTGATCGGGACGAAGGCGCTCACCGGCCGCGGCTCGCCACTCCGCGGCGGCCTCCCGTCCGGCCACGCCGCAATCGCCTTCTCGGGCTGGATGGCGGCCACCCTGATCCTCGACGACTCGCGCAACCACTTCCTGATCTCGTCGCTGACCTTCATCATGGCGTTGCTCGTGGCCCAGACACGCGTCGAATCCGGAGTGCACTCGTCCCTGGAGGTCGCCTACGGGGGCATCCTCGGCGCGCTCGTCACGCTTGTCGTCTTCCAGGTGGCGCAATGACCGACGAGGAGCTTCTCGCGCCGGCCGATGCGATCGCGGCCCGCGCCTATTCGCCGTACTCGAAGTTCAATGTCGGCTGCGCGGTCCTCGCGCGCGACGGCACGGTCTTCGAGGGAGTCAACGTCGAGAACGCCGCCTATCCGCTCGGTGATCTGTGCCGAGAAGAACGGCATCGGCACGGCGGTCACCGAGCGGCTACGGCGTCGGCGACCTCGAGGTGATCGCGATCACGCACTCGCCGTGCGGCGGCTGCCGCCAGTGGCTCTGGGAGTTTCGGCTTCGACCGCGTCGTCTTCCGCAATCAGGGCAACGTGGTGACGATGACGCCGGCGGAGCTGCTGCCCGAGACGTTCGACGACCTGTGAAGTCCGGCTTCGTCGCCGTCGCCGGCCGGCCGAATGTCGGCAAGTCCACGCTGGTGAACGCGCTCGTGGGCGAGAAGATCGCGATCACCTCGACCGTGCCGAACACGACCCGCCGCCGGATCTACGGTGTCGCGAACGGGGAGGACTACCAGCTCGTGCTCGCCGACCTGCCCGGCTTCCAGAAGCCGATGGACAAGCTGACGACCCGGATGCAGAACACGGTCGACGCAGCCTTCGAGGACATCGACGTCGTGCTCTTCGTCGTCTCGGCGCGCGACCGGATCGGCGCCGGCGACCGCTTCATCGCGCGGCGGGTCTACGCGCTCGGCACGCCGGTGATCGTCGCCGTCAACAAGGTCGACAACCTGAAGCCGAGCCACATCATCACGCAGATGAAAGCTGCGGCCCAGCTCGGCGACTTCCACGCGCTCCACCCGGTGAGCGCGAAGACGAAGGACGGGATCGACGAGCTGCGCAACGACCTGCTTGCACCTGCTGCCCGAGGGCCAGCCGATGTTCGAGCGCGAGTCGGCGACCGACCAGACGAGCGAGCAGCGCATCACCGAGCTGATTCGCGAGAAGGCGCTTCAACTCACGCGCGACGAGGTGCCGCACTCGATCTCGGTCGAGATCGACGAGCTCGACGAGAAGCTTCTCCGGGCGTTCGTCCTCGTCGAGACCGAGTCGCAGAAGCAGATCCTGGTGGGCAAGAAGGGAGCGATGATCCGCGAGATCGGTACCCGTGCCAGGCCCGAGATCGAGGCTTTGCTCGGCCACACGATCTTCCTCGAGCTCGTCGTCAAGGTGCGTCCGAAGTGGCGCCGCGACGACGCAACGCTCGAACGCCTCGGCCTCTAGGACTAGTTCATACTCCGAGCTGGAGGGAGGTCGGCGACGGCGACGAGCCCAGATGAGAGGAAGGCGGCGCTCCTGGACGCCGCGGTCGCGTGCGTTCACGAGCGGGTCGACAGCGCCGAGGCGGCAGACGTCGAGCGGTTCGTCCGCGCGTACTACGCCCACGTGGCTCCCGACGACCTGGACGACCGGAGCGACCTCGACCTCTACGGCGCGGCGGTCGCGCACTGGAACCTCGCCCGCGTTCGGCGGCCCGGCGAGCTGAAGGTGCACGTCTACACGCCGAACATCGAGGAGCACGGGTGGGAGTCCGAGCACACGGTGGTCGAGACCGTCGTCGACGACATGCCCTTCCTCGTCGACTCGGTCTCCATGGAGGTGACGCGAAGCGGGAGCGCGATCCACCTCGTGATCCGGCCGATCATGCGCCTGCGCCGGGACGAGGAGGGCCGGCTGCTCGAGGTCGACGCCGAGGACGGGCAGCCCGAGTCGCTGATCCACGTCGAGATCGACCGCCAGACGAGCGCCGAGGAGCTCGAGCTTCTGCGTGACGGCCTCTGCCGCGTCCTCGGCGACGTGCGCGCTGCCGTGGAGGACTGGCCGGCGATGCGCGAGCACGTCCGCGACGTCGCCGAGGAGGTCTCGGCCGCTCCCGTCGATCCGGACGAGCGCGCGGAGGCTCGCGACCTGCTCGAGTGGATGGACGACGGTCACTTCACGTTCCTCGGCTATCGCGAGTACGAGATCCTCACCGAGGAAGGGGAGGACGTGCTGCGCGCCGTGTCCGGCTCGGGCCTCGGGATCCTGCGCGCCACCGACGAGCGGCCGATCTCGGTGAGCTTCGCGCAGCTGCCGCCCGAGGTGCGGCGGCTCGCGCGTGAGAAGAACCCGCTCAGCCTGACGAAGGCGAACTCGCGGGCGACCGTGCACCGTCCCGCCTACCTCGACTACGTCGGGGTCAAGCGGTTCGACGACTCCGGCGAGGTGTCCGGCGAGCGGCGCTTCCTCGGGCTGTACACCCACACCGCCTACAGCGCCAGCCCCTGGGAGATCCCCGTGCTCCGGCGCAAGGCTCAGCGGGTGGTCGAGCGCTCCGGCCTCCTGAAGGGAAGCCACGACCACAAGGCGCTCCTCGACATCCTCGAGACGTACCCGCGCGACGAGCTGTTCCAGATCTCGGAGGACGAGCTCCTCGAGACCGCACTCGGGATCCTCCACCTGGGCGAGCGCCGGCGCGTGCGGCTGTTCGTCCGCCGGGACGCATTCGAACGCTTCGTCTCCTGCCTGGTCTATCTCCCGCGCGAGCGGTTCTCCACCGAGAACAGGCAGCGGATCCAGGACATCCTCCAGGCAGGCGTTCGGCGGCACGAGCGTCGACTACACGACTCGCGTCACCGACTCCGTGCTCGCGCGCCTCCACGTGGTCGTCTACACGAAGCAGGGCGCGATTCCGGACTACGACGTCGGCGAGATCGAGGCCCGGCTCGCTGCGGCGACGCGCGCGTGGACGGACGATCTCCGCGACGCGCTCCTGGAGCAGCTCGGCGAGGAGCGTGCGGGGCCGCTCGTCGAGCGCTACGGCGACGCGTTCCCCGGCGCCTACCGCGAGGACTTCACGGCCCGCCAGGCGGTGTTCGACATCGAGCGGATCGAGCGGCTCGACCCGGACGGCGACCTCGGCAAGAGCCTCTACGTTCCGCTCGCGCCGACGCTCGATCACCTCGCGTTCAAGCTGCTCCGCTCGGGGCAGCCGCTGCTCCTCTCCGACGTGCTGCCGCTGCTCGAGAACATGGGCGTCAGGGTGAGCGACGAGCGGCCGTACGAGGTCCGGCCGCGCGAGCGCCCGCCGGTCTGGATCTACGACTTCGGCCTCCGCCACGACGAGGAGGCCGAGTTCCAGGCGGACGACGTGCGCGAGATGTTCCAGGACGCGTTCGCGCGCGCGTGGCGAGGGGAGTCCGAGAACGACGGCTTCAACCGCCTCGTCCTCTCGGCTCGTCTGACCGCGCGCGAGATCACGATTCTCCGCGCGATCGCGAAGTACCTCCGCCAGGCAGGAAGCACGTTCAGCCAGAACTACATGGAGGACGCGCTCTCGGCGCACCCCGACGTCGCGCGCCGGCTCGTCGAGCTCTTCCGGCTTCGGCTCGACCCGGCGCGGTTCGAGGACACCGACGCGAAGGCGCGGGCGCTCGAGCGCGAGCTGGAGAGCACGATCGACGCCGTCGAGAGCCTCGACGAGGATCGGATCCTGCGCGGCTTCCTGCGCGTCGTCCGCGCCGTGCTGCGGACGAACTACTTCCAGACCGACGCCGGCGGTCAGGCGAAGCCGTACCTCTCGCTCAAGCTGGATCCCGACCTGGTGCCGGACCTGCCCGAGCCGCGGCCGATGTTCGAGGTCTTCGTCTACTCGCCGCGCGTCGAGGCCGTGCACCTCCGCGGCGGGAGGGTCGCGCGTGGAGGCATCCGCTGGTCCGATCGCCGCGAGGACTTCCGCACCGAGGTGCTCGGGCTGATGAAGGCTCAGACCGTCAAGAACGCCGTGATCGTCCCGGTCGGCGCCAAGGGCGGCTTCGTCGTCAAGCGGCCTCCGGCGGGTGGGGACCGTGCCGCGCTGCTCCAGGAGGTCGTCGAGTGCTACCAGACGTTCATGCGCGGCCTGCTCGACGTGACCGACACGATCGCCGGCGGCAAGATCGTGCCGCCGCCGGAGGTCGTCCGCCACGACGAGGACGACCCGTACCTCGTCGTCGCCGCCGACAAGGGGACGGCGACGTTCTCGGACCTCGCGAACGCAATCGCGATCGAGTACGGCTTCTGGCTCGGCGACGCATTCGCCTCCGGTGGCTCAGCCGGCTACGACCACAAGCAGATGGCAATCACGGCCCGCGGCGCCTGGGAGTCGGTGAAACGCCACTTCCGCGAGTTGGGAACCGACATCGAGACCACCGACTTCACCGTTGTCGGAGTTGGCGACATGTCCGGTGACGTGTTCGGCAACGGCATGCTCCTCTCCCGTCACATCCGGCTGATCGGCGCGTTCGACCACCGGCGACGTCTTCCTCGACCCGAATCCGGACGCGGCGGCGAGCTTCGCCGAGCGCGAGCGGCTCTTCCAGCTGCCGGGCTCCTCCTGGGCGGACTACGAGGCGTCGTTGATCTCTCCCGGCGGCGGTGTCTTCCCGCGAACTGCGAAGTCGGTCCCGCTCTCCCCCGAGGCGCGGACGGCGCTCGGCATCGAGGCGGAGTCGCTGACGCCGAGCGAGCTCATCCACGCGTTGCTTCACGCTCCGGTCGACCTGCTCTGGAACGGCGGCATCGGCACGTACGTGAAGGCCAGGGAGGAACGGCACGCCGAGGTCGGCGACCGCGCGAACGATGCCGTCCGGGTCGACGCCGAGGAGCTGCGCTGCCGGGTCGTCGGCGAGGGCGGAAACCTCGGTTTCACGCAGCGAGCCCGGGTCGCCTTCGCGCGGGGCGGCGGGCGGATCTACATGGACGCGATCGACAACTCGGCCGGCGTCGACTGCTCCGACCACGAGGTCAACATCAAGATCCTGCTCGACACGATCGTCGCCGACGGCGATCTGACCGGGAAGCAGCGGAACGCGATCCTCGCCGAGATGGGGGACGAGGTCGCAGCGCTCGTCCTGCGCGACAACTACGAGCAGACCCAGGCCATCTCGAGCTCGACGGCGCAGGCGGCGTCGATGGTCGAGGTGCACGAGCGCTACGTGCGGAGCCTCGAGCAGGACGGCACGTCTGAACCGCGAGCTCGAGGTCCTTCCCACAGACGAGGGATTCGACGAGCGCCAGTCGGCGGGTGGCGGGCTGACCGCCCCGGAGTTCGCGACGCTGCTCTCGCACACGAAGATCGCACTCGGCCAGGAGCTGCTCGCCTCCGACCTGCCGGAGGACCCGTACCTCTCGAGCGAGCTCGAGCGCTACTTCCCGGCGCGCCTCGGCGAGGAGTTCGGGACGCAGCTCCAGCGTCACCCGCTGCGCCGGGAGATCATCGCCTCGCGGGTCGTCAACGACCTCGTCAATCGCGCCGGAACGACCTTCGCCTTCCGGCTCAGCGACGAGACCGGCGCCGGCGCCGACGACATCGCTCGCGCCTACGCCGTCGCGCGCGAGATCTTCGGGCTTCGCGGCCTCTGGGCGGAGATCGAGGCGCTCGACGGGCGGGTGCCCGCCGAGACGCAGACCGCGATGCTGCTCAGGGCGCGCATCCTGCTCGAGCGCGCGACGCGGTGGCTCCTCCGCAACCGCCGTAGGCCGATCGACATCGCGGCGGCCGTTTCGCGCTACGCCTCCGGTGCGGCGCGCTCGCCGAGGCGCTGCCGACCCTGCTCGGCCCGTCCGAGCTCGAGGCCGCGCTGGCGCGGGCCGAGGGGTTCGCGGGGGTCGGCGTTCCGCCGGAGCTCGCGCGACGTGTCGCGTACCTCGAGGCGCTCGTCCCGACGCTCGACCTCGTGGAGATCGCCGCCGCGACCGAACTGGACGTCGCGTCGGCGGCCGCCGTCTACTTCGCGCTCGGCGCGCGGCTCGAGCTGCACTGGCTGCGCGACCGGATCGTCGACCTGCCTCGAGAGACGCGCTGGGAGGCGATGGCGCGGGCAGCGCTGCGGGACGACGTCTACTCCGAGCAGGCGGGTCTGACCGCCGAGGTGCTGCGGGCCGGTACGGGTGTCGAGCGCTGGCAGGCCGAGAACTCGAGCGCGATCGAACGGTCGCTGCAGGTGCTCGCGGACATCAGGAGCGGCGGTACGCTCGACCTCGCCCGGCTGTCGGTCGCGGTTCGCGAGATCCGCAACCTGATCCACTCGAGCGGCGCACAGGAGCCGGCCGCCCAGCCGACATCTGGCTAGTCGATCTCGAGGCCCTCGTGCGCGAGCTCGAGCGTTTCGATCGCCACCTCGTTGCCGGTCGCGTTGAGCGTGGGGCCTTCGAGCTTCACGGGCCACGCGTTGCGGAGCAGCCACCGCAGGACGGGCTGCCGCTGCTCGTCGAGCAGCGTGATCGTCACGTTGCGGCGCTGGACCTGGCCGTCACGCACCGACTTCCACCACTCGAACAGATCCGTGCGGCCGGTGATGCCGCGCTTCAGCATGACGTTCGGGTACTTGGCGAGGCCGGGAAGCTTGCGCGCGGTGTTGACCCTGTCGGCGCCCTCCCGGTACTCGATCACCTCGATCTCGCCCGCGAGCCCTTCGACCTCGCTGAAGCCCAGCTCGTCCCCGACGCCGATGTCGACGGTGAAATTGAAGTTCAGATAGGGGTTGTCACGCTGGACGGCCACTGTGGGGAACCTCCCTGTCGATGAAGCCGAGATCGCGGTAGATCTCGAGGTCGTGGTGGATGGTGCTCGATCGCCGCTCGCCCGCTGATGTCCGCCAGGAGATCGTCGCCGTGAGCTGGGTCGGCTCTTCGCGGGCGAAGTACGACGCGCTGCGGTCGAGGAAGACCTCGATCGACTTGTGCGGCGCGAGGAACTCGAGCCGGCGAAAGAGCGCGAGCCGCTGCATCTTCTTCGTGCCGCCGACGCCGCCGAACGGCTTGTCGAACTTGATCCGCACGCTGTGCGCCGGCTGGTCGCCGGTGTTCTGGACGACGAGGAAGAGGAGCCCGCGGTCGAAGACGACGTCGAGGATCACGTCGGCGTCGCAGCGCTCGTCTCGCATTGGCCGAGTTTATGTCCGGGGGTGACTTCTGTGGCCACTAGTGACACGATGGCCCGCGAAGGAGCGTGCCAGTGCACGAGTTGGGCATGAACGACGAGTTCTGCTCTCTCCTACGTCGCCCGTGGCGTCGCCGGAGGCGCGCTGCACGCCAAGCAGGCACGCCATGTGTTCCGGAGGACGAGGGCCGCTTCCGTCGTCGAAGCGGTCGCGTCCGGAGAGGAGTACCGCCATGAGGATTCGACTGCTTGCTCTTGCCGCCTGTCTGGTGGCCGGACTGTTTCTAACGAGCGCCACGGCGTCGGGACCGGCCTCGGGGCCGAACGCGGTCACCGCGTGGAACGCCAATGCCGGAGAGGCCACGATCGCGGCGTGCTTCCTTGGTGGCTTCGCGCCGCAGGAAGCCCGCATGTACGCGATGATGCACGTGGCGATCCATGACGCCCTGAACGCGATCGACCTTCGCTCGCGACCTTACGCTGCGAGCCTTCGCGCGGCACCGGGTCCTCGCCGGAGGCCGCGATCGCTGCAGCTTCGCGTGACGTTCTGGTCCCGGTGCTCAGCTCGTTCTCCTTCTTCCTCTCGGCCGACTGCATCAGCGCCGGTGTCGCCAGCGTGGAAACGGACTACACGGCCGCTCTCGCGGCGATCCCGAACGGGACAGCGAAGACGCGTGGTGTCGCTCTCGGACATGCGGCTGCTGCCGCGATCCTGGCCTTGCGTTCCGCCGACGGCTTCGACATCGCCGCCGATTGATCCGACGTACCAGGAAGGCACCGCCCCCGGCGAGTACCGTTACACGCCTGGGACCCCCTTCGCGTTCGCCCCGCACTGGGGCGATGTCACGCCCTTCGTGTTGAAGGACGGTTCCCAGTTCCGTCCCGGTCCGCCGTACTCGCTGACGAGTCGCAAGTACGCCGCGGACCTCAACGAGGTCAAGCGTCTCGGGGGCGATGGAGTCACCACTCCCAGCGCCCGCACGGCCGAGCAGACCGAGATCGCCCGGTTCTGGGTCGAGAGCTCGCCGTTGCAGTGGAACCGCCTTACGCGGTCGGTTGCGACCGCAAAGAAGCTCGACCTCTGGGAAAGCGCCCGCGTCTACGGCCTCCTGAACCTGGCCCTGGCGGACGGCTACATCGCCACCTTCGATGACCAAGTACCACTACCGCTTCTGGCGGCCCGTCACCGCCATCCGCCTCGCCGCCATCGACGGCAATCCGGCGACAACTGCCGACCCGACGTGGAGTCCAGCTGGAGCCGACCCCACCGATCCCTGACTACCCCTCCGGGCACGCCACCGAAGGAGGAGCCGCGGCACAGGTTCTGAAGCGGTTCTTCCACACCGACAAGATGAGGTTCTCGGTCTGCAGCTTCACGCTGCCTGCCGGACAGAGGTGCAGCGACGCGTCGCCGGTCCTCCGTCATTTCACCAGCTTCTCGCAGGCGGCCGACGAGAACGCAGTTTCCCGCATCTACGTCGGCTTCCACTTCCGCGATGCGGTTGACACCGGGACGAAGCACGGCGAGAAGATCGGCAACCGTACCGCCGACCGCTTCCTGCGACCCGTGCACGACTGAGCGATGAACGTGGGCGGGCCGACCTTCGGCGGCCCGCCCAGCTGCAGCGAGCCACTGCACGCGCGTCGCTACGCTCGGAGTGATGAGTGATCCGTGCGCTCGCGTAAGGGGTGAAGAGGAGGCTCGAATGGCGAAGCTGATCTACTCCGCGATCACGTCGTTGGACGGCTACGTCGCGGACGAGGACGGCAAGTTCGATTGGTCTGCGCCTGACGAGGAGGTGCACGCTTTCGTCAACGACCTCGAGCGGCCGGTCGGCACGTACCTCCTGGGGCGTCGCATGTACGAGGTGCTGGTCGTCTGGGAGAACCCGGACGCCTTCGCCGACCAGGAGCCCGTCCTCCGGGACTACGCGGAGATCTGGCAGGCCGCCGAGAAGATCGTGTACTCGAAGACCCTGGAGGCGGTGTCCAGCGCGAGGACGCGGCTCGAGCGAGACTTCGACCCGGACGCGATCCGGGACCTGAAGGCGCGAGCGGCCCGCGATCTCAGCGTGGGCGGTCCGGAGCTCGCCGCGCAGGCCATCGAGGCCGGCTTGGTGGACGAGCTCCACCTGTTCCTCTCACCGATTGTGGTCGGCGGCGGCAAGCCGTGGCTCCCAGACGGGCTGCGCCTCGAGCTCGAGCTGTTGAGCGAGCGCCGTTTCAGGAACGGCGTCGTCCACCTTCACTACCGCGCCTAGACCTCGCCCTCGAAGGTGTTGCAGGCGGTCGGGTCGCCGCTGTCGAAGCCGGCGCGGAACCACTTGACGCGCTGCGCCGAGGTGCCGTGCGTGAACGCCTCCGGATTGACGCCCTGGCCCGACTGCTGCTGGATCCGGTCGTCACCGACGGCCGCGGCAGCGTTCAGCCCTTCCTCGAGGTCGCCCGTCTCGAGCAGGTCGCCCTTGGCGTAGGCGGAGTGCGCCCAGATTCCGGCGAGGCAGTCCGCCTGCAGCTCGAGCCGAACCGAGAGCTCGTTCCGGTCGTCCGGGTTCTCCTGGGTCGCGAGGTCGACATCCTCCATCACGCCGAGCAGGTTCTGCACGTGGTGGCCGATCTCGTGCGCGACGATGTAGGCCTGCGCGAAGTCGCCGGGCGCGTCGAGGCGCTTCTGCAGCTGCTCCATGAACGGCAGGTCGAGATAGACCTTGCGGTCGCGCGGGCAGTAGAAGGGGCCGACGGTCGAGGGGGTGCTCCCGCAACCCGACTGCACGCCGTTGTCGTAGAGGACGATGATCGCGGGCTCGTAGGTCTTCCCGCTCTCGGCGAAGAGCTTCTTCCAGGTCGCGTCGACGTCGCCCGCGACGAAGTCGATGAACTTCGCCGCATCGTCGGCCGGTGCCTTGTCCAGATCCGCCGGCGATGCGCCCGGCGCAGGCTGGAATTGACCCGTTCCCGGGTCGACGCCGAGGCCGCCTCCACCGCCGCCCGGCAGGCCGCCGGCCAGCAAATAGACGACGAGCAGGATGATCAGTCCGATCCCGCCTCCGCCTGCCTTCCCCATCGGAAACGGAATGCCGCCGCCGAGGCCACCGCCACCTCCGCGGCGATCCTCGATCCGCCCTGCTCCTCCACGTCCACGCCACTTCATAGTGGGCCGTGATTCCCGCTCGGCTCGGTTCTACTCCCTCGGCGTACACTTTCCGCATGGCCCAGGCGCCCGCATTGCCGCGTGGCTTCGAGCTGCCGCTCGAGCCTCGCCTGCCCCGCATCGGTTCCGTGGACGCAGTCGCGCTCGAGGAGCGCGCCGCCACACTCGCCAAACGCTCGATCAAGAAGGACTCGAAGCTGCAGGCGTTCGAGCTCGCCGTGCGGATGATGGATCTGACCACTCTGGAGGGCGCGGACACGCCCGGCAAGGTGGCAGCGCTCTGCTCGAAGGCCATGCGGCCCGACCCGAGCGATCCGTCCGTCCCCTCGGTCGCGGCCGTGTGCGTCTACCCGAATCTCGTGCCGGTGGCCGTTGCGCGCCTGCGCGGCTCGAGCGTCAAGGTCGCCTCCGTCGCCACGGCGTTCCCGTCCGGTCAGTCCCCGCTCGCAGTGAAGCTCGCCGATGTCCGGGAGGCGGTCGCGCTCGGCGCCGACGAGATCGACATGGTGATCGACCGCGGCGCCTTCCTCTCCGGCCGCTACGCGAAGGTCTACGACGAGATCGTCAAGGTGAAGGAAGCCTGTGGCGACGCGCACCTGAAGGTGATCCTGGAGACCGGCGAGCTCGGGACGTACGACAACGTGCGCCGGGCGTCGCTGCTCGCCATGGCCGCCGGCGGCGACTTCATCAAGACCTCGACCGGGAAGGTGAACCCGGCGGCGACGCTGCCCGTGACCCTCTGCATGCTCGAGGCGATCCGGGACGTGCACGAGGAGACCGGTCGTGTCGTCGGAATGAAGCCGGCTGGTGGAATCCGCACCGCGAAGCAGGCGGTCCAGTACCTCGTCGTCCTGCACGAGACGCTCGGCCTCGACTGGATGACGCCCGACCTCTTCCGCTTCGGCGCCTCGTCGCTGCTGAACGACGTGCTGATGCAGATCCGCAAGCAGAAGACCGGCCAGTACCAGTCCCCCGACTACT
Organism: uncultured Gaiellaceae bacterium; assembly: GCA_963847255.1. Classification (GTDB taxonomy): domain Bacteria; phylum Actinomycetota; class Thermoleophilia; order Gaiellales; family Gaiellaceae; genus Gaiellasilicea. The sequence continues at coordinate 89,042 of CAWJYW010000005.1, read as the reverse complement.
TCACGCTGGACTGATCCGGTGGCCGAGCTCGAGAAGCGGCACGCGGCTGTCCCGGCCCTGACCGAGTGGGACTACGCACCCGCGCCGGAGGCGCGCGAGATCGTCCAGCTCGAGAAGCGCTACGGCCTCTTCATCGGCGGCAAGTTCGTCAAGCCGAAGTCGGGCGAGTGGTTCGACCTCGATCTCGCCGTCGTCCGAGGAGAAGCTCGCCGAGGTGGCGCAGGCGAACGAGAAGGATGTCGACCTCGCGGTCAAGGCGGCGCGCGCCGCCTTCAGCGACGGCTGGTCGAAGCTCGCAGCATCCGAGCGGGCGAAGTACCTGTACCGGATCGCCCGCCTCATCCAGGAGCGCTCGCGCGAGCTCGCCGTGCTCGAGAGCCTCGACGGCGGCAAGCCGATCCGCGAGAGCCGCGACGTCGACCTCCCGCTCGCGGCCGCGCACTTCTTCTACTACGCGGGCTGGGCGGACAAGCTCGAGTACGCGTTCCCGAACCGCAAGCCCAAGCCGCTCGGCGTCGCCGGCCAGATCATCCCCTGGAACTTCCCGCTCCTGATGCTCGCGTGGAAGATCGCGCCGGCGCTCGCCGCGGGAAACACGGTCGTGCTGAAGCCGGCGGAGACGACGCCGCTGACCGCGCTCCTGTTCGCCGACATCGTCCGGCAGGCCGAGCTTCCGCCCGGAGTCGTGAACATCGTCACCGGCGACGGCCGCGCGGGCGCCGCGCTCGTCAAGCACGACGACGTGGACAAGATCGCCTTCACCGGCTCCACCGAGGTCGGCAAGGCGATCCAGCGCGAGCTCGCCGGCACCGGCACGAAGCTGACGCTCGAGCTCGGGGGCAAGGCGGCGAACATCATCTTCGACGACGCCGCACTCGACCAGGCGGTCGAGGGGATCGTCAACGGGATCTACTTCAACCAGGGCCACGTCTGCTGTGCCGGCTCGCGCCTGCTCGTGCAGGAGTCGATCTACGAGCAGACGATCTCGAAGCTGAAGCGCCGGCTCGAGACGCTGCGCCTGGGCGACCCGCTCGACAAGAACACCGACATCGGCGCGATCAACTCGAAGATGCAGCTCGACCGGATCACCGAGCTCGTCGAGGCCGGCAAGGCGGAGGGAGCGGAGATCTACCAGCCGCCGTGCCGCCTGCCGGAGAAGGGCTACTGGTTCGCGCCGACCGTCTTCACGAACGTCGCGCAGAGCTACCGGATCGCGCAGGAGGAGATCTTCGGCCCCGTCCTCAGCGTGCTCACGTTCCGGACGCCCGAGGAGGCGGTCGAGAAGGCGAACAACACGCCCTACGGGCTCTCCGCAGGCGTCTGGACGGAGAAGGGCTCGCGCATCCTCTGGATGGCGGAGCGGCTGCGGGCCGGCGTTGTCTGGGCGAACACGTTCAACCGCTTCGACCCGGCCTCGCCGTTCGGCGGCTACAAGGAGTCCGGGTTCGGCCGCGAGGGCGGCAGGCACGGGCTCGAGCCGTACATGAGGTTCGACGCGTGAAGCGCTTTCGGCTCCCGCTGCTGCTGGTCGGCGCGGCCGTCGCCCTCGTGTTCGGCGATCGCCGCTTCGGGAGCCTCAGGTGACGAGGCTGCCGGTCAAGAAGACGTACAAGCTCTTCATCGGCGGCGGCTTCCCTCGCTCCGAGTCCGGCCGCACGTACGAGGCCGAGGGTCAGAACGTCGCCCGCGCCTCCCGCAAGGACGCGCGCGACGCCGTCGTCGCGGCGCGCAAGGCGCAGCCCAGCTGGGCCGGCGCAACCGCCTACAACCGCGGGCAGGTGCTCTACCGGCTCGCGGAGATGATGGAGACCCGCACCGCCGATCTCGCCGCGGTCTGCTCCGGCAAGAAGGAGGTCGAGGCTGCGATCGACCGCGTCGTCTGGTACGCGGGCTGGGCCGACAAGCTCGCCCAGGTGATCGGCTCCTCCAATCCGGTCTCGGGGCCGTACTTCAACTTCTCGGTGCCCGAGCCGACCGGGGTCGTCGCCGTTCTCGCTCCCGAGGAGCCGGCGCTCGACGGCCTCGTCGCGCGGCTCGCCCCGGTGATCGTCGGCGGCAACGCAGCCGTCGTCGTCGCCTCCGAGACGCACCCACTCGCCGCGATCGAGCTCGCGGAGGCGATCGCGACCTCGGATCTCCCCGGCGGCATCGTCAACATCCTCACGGGCTTGAGCGAGGAGCTCGCGCCGATCCTGGCCGGGCACATGGACGTGAACGCGATCGACGTCACCGGCGCCGACGGGCAGGGGCCGGAGCTCGAGCGTCTTGCCGCGGACAACGTCAAGCGGGTGGTGCACGGAACCGCGGACGAGCAGAGCCCGTGGACGATCGCAAGCTTCCTCGAGCTCAAGACCGTCTGGCATCCGATTGGTCAGTAGGCGGGTATTCGGGCAAAGCCCGAACACCCGCTGAGAAGCAAGACCCCTGAAGGCGGTTCGCTTCGCTCCCGCGGGCTCGCCCGCGAAACGTCGTGCTTCAGCCGCGCGCTGCGAGACGTAACCGCAGTCACCGGGGTCAGACCCCGGTAACGCGAGTCAAAAGGGTCTGACCCTTTGACGCGGGTTACGTCAGCCGCGCGCGGCGTAGATCGCCTGGCGCAGCTTTCCGTTCCGCGGCGGCGATGCGAGCGCGTAGATCACGAGCGGACGCCCGCGGGACCACGTCACTCCGATGTAGTCGGCGAGCATGCGGCCGAGGGTGGTCTGCGGCATCCAGTCGAACGCCATTCGCCGCGAGCTCAGACGCTGCGACGCGCCCCACCGGGTTCCGTCCGATGAGGTGACGAGCTCGGCGTCGGCGCCGTCTGGCCGGAGCGTGTAGTACGCGATCGCCAGCCGGCGGGTGCCGGGCTCCAGGCCGATGGTCGGCATCACTGCATCCCGCCCGCGCGTGACGCGAGCGGGTGCGGACCACGTCGCGCCATCGGTCGAGCGCGAGATGACGATGTCGTTCGCCTGGCAGTCCGGGCTGAACCGACAGTCCTGCCAGACCGCGACGACCCGGCCGGCGCGATCCACGTCGGCCGCCGGGATCGGCGGCGCCCGGAACGGCCTCGCGTCCTTGAACCGGAAGGCGGCGATCGTCACCGGGGCGCCGAGCGTCACGCCGCCGTCCGTCGAGCGGACGGCGACCATGCCGGTCCGCGGTGACCAGAAGACGAGCGTGAGCGCCCCGTTGGGCTGGACGACGGGGATCACGCCCGTCACCGGGATGTGAACCCTCGCCGCCGCCGACCAGGTCACACCGCCGTCAGTCGAGTGCTGCACCGCCACGTCGTCCTCGCCTTCTTGCTCCCCGACCAGCGTGTACGCGAGGTAACAGCGGCCGCGGAAGGGGCTGGCCACACCGTTGTCGCACGTCAGCCAGTTCTTGTCGTAGGCGATGTCGAACGCCGGCGCGCGGGCCGCGTCGATCGGCCCGGTCCACCGCAGGCCGTCGCGGGAGCGGTGAATGGTGAGCCGCGTCGAGTCGGGAGCGATCGCGAGCGTGTTCGCCAGCCAGACGCCGTGCAAGCTGTCGTACGCGACCACCGGGTCGCTTGCGCGCGACGCCGTGCCGGGCGGCACCGAGGTCGCTGTCAGCCCGGGGAGGATGCCCTCGCGCCAGGTGCTCCCTCCATCCTTCGAGGTCGAGAAGGCAATGCTCGCGGCGCCGCCCGTGCGGTTCCGGCCGTTCTGGAAGAGCGCGACGGTGGTGGCGCCGACGGTGTGGGAGTCCGGCTCGACCTGCGTCTCGTGCTGGCTGTCCGCGTTCGACTGCCGGTCGCGGTGGATGCGCGTGCTCACGATCTCGCAGTCGCTCTGGACAACGTCGCGTGCATCGACGGTGGCGATGTCCCGCCCCGGCCCGCAGGAGATCCGGTCGACGCCGCCGTCGTACTCGGCCGAAATCCGGTCGTTGCCCGCTCGCGCGACGATGCGATCGGAGCCGTCCCGGCCGGCGAGGAAGTCCGCGCGAGCCGTCCCGAGGATCTGCGGGGCCGCAGCGGCGGAAGCGATGGCGGGCAACGCCGCGAGGAGCAGAGCAATCGCCAGGCGCGCGCGCACTGCTGAACCGTAGCCACGACCGGTAATGTTGCGACGCGTGACCGGCCCCAGACGTCTGAGCCAAGCTATCTCCGAGGGCGACGGGATCTCGCTGATCGTCGCCGTGGCCGGTGCCGAGGAGGCGCGGCAGGCCGAGGCCGGCGGCGCGGAGGCCCTCCTTGCCGACGCCGGCGTCGATGCGATTCGCGCTGCGAGCAGCTTGCCGATCCTGACTGCAGCCGGTTCGGCCGGAGACGCGCGGATCGTGTCCCCGGGCGACGATGACGTCGAGCTCGGCGACTCGGTCGAGGTCGTGGTGCAGGTGGGGCGGGAGGAGGAGCTCGAGGAGGCACTCGAGCGGCTCGATCCCGAGCTGTTCGTACTCGCCGCCCGCGACGCCGACAATCCGCTCGAGCACGTACTCGACCTGCTCTCCGATCTTCCGGCCGGCAAGCTCGCGATCGCGGACGTCGGTGACGTCACCAAGGAGCAGCTGGCCGAGCTGGAGCGTGCAGGTGTCGACGCCGTCCTCGTCCGCGAGCTCCCCTAGATGAACCGCGACGCACGCAGTTCGCTCGCGATCGCCGTCGCCGTGTTCATCGCCGGCGGCGTCCTGCTCAGCCTCGAGATCGCCTCGAGCCGCGTCCTTGCACCGTTCTTCGGCAACTCGCTGTACGTCTGGGGCTCGCTGATCGGGATCGTTCTCGCCGGGCTCTCGACGGGGTACTGGCTCGGCGGCATCATGGCCGACCGGTATCCGACGCCTCGCCTCCTCGTCGGCCTGCTCGGCGGCGGCGCGCTGCTCGTGCTCGCGATCCCGTTCGTCGACGGCTGGGTTCTGGACCGCGTCGTCGAGTGGGATCCCGGCCCGCGGCTGAACCCCGTGATCGCCACCATTCTTCTCTTCGGCCTGCCCAGCGTCGTCCTCGGCAGCGTGTCGCCGGTCGCCGTGCGCTTGAAGGCTCGCTCGATCGAGAAGCTCGGTCGGACGGCGGGGCGGCTCTTCGCCATCTCGACGGCGGGCTCGATTGCCGGCACGTTCCTCACGTCGTTCTGGCTGATCCCCGAGCTCGGCACCGATCAAGTCCTGGCGGCGGCTGCGATTGCCCTCGTCCTGGCCGCCGCCGCGGTGGCGCTCGTCGAGAAGCTTGCGATTGCCTTTGCGCTCGCCATCGTGCTCGCCGGAGTAGGCGTCGGAGCGGTCGTCTCGCTCGCCCCCGACAAGGGCGGGACGGTCGCCGCCTCGCAGCTTCGGAACTGGTCGCCGGTGTACCGGCAGCGGTCTCTCGAGGACCGCAGCGGCGGGATCGAGGAGTCGCAGACTGGCTACAAGATCGTCGAGACCGCGGACTCGCAGTACCACCGCATCGCCGTCGTCGACGACGACACCAGTCGCTACCTCCGCTTCGACAGCTCCTTCCAGAGCGGGATGTTCCTCAACGACCCGTACCGGACGCGCTTCATCTACTCCGACTATCTCCAGCTGCCCTTCGCCTACCGAGCGCAGACACGCCGGATGCTCTACATCGGGCTCGGCGGCGGCTCGGCGCCCAAGCGGACCTGGCGCGACTTCCCGGGCGTACGAATCGAAGCTGTCGAGCTCGACCCGAAGGTCGTCGACATCGCCTACAAGCACTTCGAGCTGCCCCGTGATCCCCGGCTGGTCGTCGAGGTCGAGGACGGCCGTCGCTACGTGTCCGACCACGAGGGCCCCTGGGATGTCATCGTCATCGACGCGTTCTACGCCGACGCGATCCCGTTTCACCTCGCGACCCGGGAGTTTCTCGAGCTCGCCCGGTCGCGGCTGACCCCCGGCGGGCTCGTGGTCACGAACATCATCGGGGCCGTGAAAGGACCGGACTCGCGCCTTTTCCGCTCGATGCTTCGCACCTACCGTGCGGTCTTCCCGACCGTCGCGATTCATCCGGTGGTCGAAGCGGGCAACGACATCGAGTCGGTTCGCAACATCATCGTCGTGGCCGGTGAGGGGGCGGCGCCATCGAAGCAGTTCCTGCTCGACCGGTGGCGCGACGTGCGACGGCGCTCGCCCGGCTCCCCGGACCTCGTGGCGGCGATCAACGGGCGCGTCGATGCACCCATCCCGACCCAGGACGTGCCGGTGCTGACCGACGACTACGCGCCGACCGACGCCCTGCTGCTCCTCTTCGACTAGGAGGGCTGGTAGGGGTCGACGACCGAAAGTCGCCGCCTCGGAACGACCTGAGCCACGACTCGCTCGATGAACGAGGTGACGGCGCTGGGATCGAAGGGCTTCTCGATCACGCCGTGCGCTCCGGTCTCGAACGCCTTGGCCTTGACCAGCGGGTCGATCTCTGCCGTCAGGAAGATGAGCGGCAGCTCGCGCGTGCGCTCGTGAGCCTGGAGCGCGGCCGCGAGGCCGAAGCCGTCGAGCACCGGCATGCTGATCTCGAGCAGCACGACGTCAGGGACGTGGTCGAGGGCGAGCTCGAGACCCTCCTGTCCGTTGGCCGCCTCGAGCACCTGGTAGCCGTCCAGCTGCAGATTCGTGGAGCAGACGAGCCGTATCGCAGGGTCGTCGTCGACGACGAGGACGCGAGGCGGACCGGGAGGTCGCGGCGTCTCGCGGGGAGCAGGTTCGTCTGACTGCATCGGATCCTCCTGTCACGCCCAACAGTCGTCGCCGGCCGCGAAACGGCCGGCGTCTCCTACCCGGTTCTTGAGGGCGGATCAGGGCGGGGCCGGTTCTTGTGGCCCCGCGATGCACATTCCACGGTCGGCTGCTACGGCCGTGACAATCTCACTGTAGCCAAAATTTTCCAATTGTCAGGCGGCGATTTTCGGAGCTATGCTGGAGCCGCGAGACATCTTCGTCAGTCTCCCCCAACGATGACCGAAGACCGAAGACTGCTGCGTATTTTGATCGCGAACGAGCGCAAGGATCGGCTCGAGCGAATCGCGATGATCGTGACCGGGCTCGGACACGAGGTGATCTCGCGCGAGCTCGAGGTTGCGGACGTGGCAGCGGCGACCGAGCGCGAGCACCCCGATCTGGCGTTCGTCGGGCTCGGCGTCAGCGGCGAGCACGCGCTCGACATGATCTCCGAGATCGTGCGCGAGGCGTCCTGCCCGGTGATTGCGCTGCTCGAGTCGGACGATCCGATCTGGGTCAACGAGGCGGCGAAGCGCGGCATCTTCGCGTACATCGTCGACGGCAGGGCCGATGAGATGCAGAGCACGATCGACATCACCCTCCGCCGCTACGCCGAGTACTCCAACCTCGAGGGAGCGTTCGCTCGCCGCGCCGTGATCGAGCGCGCGAAGGGGATCATGATGGCGAGGCAGTCCATCGACGAGAACAAGGCGTTCGAGCTGATGCGGTCGCAGTCACAGAAGAGCGGTCAGAAGCTCTTCGACATCGCGAAGGCCGTCGTCGACAGCCACCTCTTGCTCGTCCCGCCCGAGCGCACCACGCCCTAGACGTAGCGTCTAGCCGGCGAAGGCCTGGGCGACGGCCCACCAGTCCGGCGGGACGGTCTTCAGCTCCTTCGTCGCTTCGATGAGTGAGACGTCCACGATCGAGTCGCCGTGGAGCGCGGCCATGCGGCCGAAGGTGCCGGCGTCGACGAGGTCGGCGGCCTTGAGCCCATAGCGCGTCGCGAGCACGCGGTCGCGCGGGGTCGGTGTGCCGCCTCGCTGGACGTGGCCGAGGACCGTGACGCGCGTCTCGTAGCCCGTGCGGTCCTCGATCTCGCGCGCGAGCTCTCCGCCGACACCGCCGAAAACGACGTGGCCGAACTGGTCGGTCGGACGTGCCTCGCCGGCTACGGCCCGCTTCTCGCCGGAGGCGTAGGTGAGCTCGTAGCCCTCGCTGACGACCACGATCGAGAAGTCCTTGCCCGTCTCGTGCCTCTTCTCGAGCAGCGAGCAGGCGGCCTCCACGGTCATCGGCTGCTCGGGGATCAGGATCACGTCTGCTCCACCCGCGATCCCGGAGTGCACCGCGATCCAGCCGGTGTGGCGGCCCATCACCTCGACGACCATCACGCGGTTGTGCGACTCGGCGGTCGTGTGCAGGCGGTCGATCGCCTCGGTCGCGATCGTGACCGCGGTGTCGAAGCCGAAGGTGTAGTCCGTCGCGTTCAGGTCGTTGTCGATGGTCTTCGGGACGCCGACGACGGGGAAGTCGTGCTCGGCGTGGAGCTTCGCCGCGACGCCGAGCGTGTCTTCGCCGCCGATCGCGACGAGCGCATCGAGTCCCTCGCTCTTGAACGTGGCGAGCACCTTGTCGACACCGTCCTCGACCCTGTACGGATTGGTGCGCGACGTGCCGAGGATCGTGCCGCCGCGGGGCAGGATCCCGGAGACCTCGCGCAGGCCGAGCGGCCCCACGATCCCGTCGATCAGCCCGCGCCACCCCTCGCGCACCGCCGCGACCTCCCAGCCGCGGTCGATCGACCGTCGCGTCGCCGCGCGGATGACGGCGTTCAGACCTGGACAGTCGCCGCCGCCTGTGAGGATCCCGACCCGAGCCACAGCGCCAGTCTAAGGAGAGGCGCGTGTTTGGCGAGGTTCGAACCGGGTATTCTCAGGACAGCGTCTCGACCCCTGACGTGTCCGCTCGTCCTCCAGCCCGCGTGGGACGAATTCCGTCGGTAGGGCCTACGGGCCGGGAGAGACGACCATGACGCGCACGCACAAGCTGGTCAACCTGGCCGGGATCATCCTGCCCGTCGTTGGGCTCGTCATCGCCGTCGTCGTCCTCTGGGAGCGGATGGTCGGCCCGACCGAGCTCGCGATTCTCGCCGTCGGCTACGTCCTCACCGGCGCCGGGATCACGGTCGGATACCACCGCCTCTTCACGCACCGGTCCTTCGAGACGTATCGCGGTGTCCGCTACACCTTCGCCGTGCTCGGTGGGATGGCCGTCGAGGGCGACGTGGTCGCCTGGGTGTCGGACCATCGGAAGCACCATCAGTTCTCCGATGTGGAAGGCGACCCGCACAGTCCGCACGTCGGGTACGGCGAGGGGCTCCTCGCCGCGGCGCGTGGGCTCTGGCACGCCCACTCGGGCTGGCTCTTCTCGGGGGCCGGCCGAGCCGATCAGACGCGCTACGCCAAGGACCTGCTGCGCGACCGCGGCCTTCGCGTGATCGCGAAGCTCTTCCTGCCGCTCGTGCTCTTCTCGCTCGCCCTGCCGGCTGTCGCGGGCTGGCTTCTGATCGGCGGCTGGTACGGCTTCTTCGCCGGGCTGTTCTGGGGCGGCGCCGTCCGGATCTTCCTGCTCCAGCACGTCACGTTCTCCATCAACTCCATCTGCCACGTGTGGGGTCGCCGCCGTTTCGCGTCGCGCGACGAGTCGCGCAACGTGTGGTGGCTCTCCTGGCTCTCGTTCGGCGAGTCGTGGCACAACAACCACCACGCGTTCCCCACCTCGGCGTTCCACGGTCTCCGCCGCGGCGAGATCGATCCGGGCGGCTGGCTGATCTGGCTGCTCGAGCGCGCAGGCCTCGCCTGGAACGTCGTCCGCGTCCCGCCCGACAAGCAGGCCCGCAAGCTCGCGACGCACTGAAGATGTAACGATCCCGTATCGAAACCACGCGGGGCTTCCGGTCGGGGCCCCTTGGCTAGCGTCGCCACGTGTATCAGGCCGAGAACGCCAGGGTCTTGCTCGACCGCGAGAATGCACGCGCCGCCCTGCGTGGGCCTCGCGTGGGGCGGACCGTGGTTCTGCTCGGGATCACGAGCCTCTTCACCGACCTGTCCGCCGAGATGGTGGCGACGGTGCTGCCGCTCTACCTCCTGTACGGAGTTGGGCTCTCGCCGCTCCAGTTCGGTCTCATCGACGGTCTGCAGAACGGCGCCGCCGGACTCGTGCGCCTCGTCGGTGGCGGCCTCGGCGACCGCTTGCGCCGGCACAAGGAGATCGCCGCGATCGGGTACGGGCTTTCCGCGTTCACCAGGCCGCTCTTCGTGCTCGTCGGCAGTTCCTTCGCCGCGATCGGTGCGCTCGTGTTCGTCGATCGAATCGGGAAGGGCATCCGGACGGCGCCGCGTGACGCACTCATCTCACTGAGCGTTCCGAAGGAACGGCTCGGAGTTGCGTTCGGCGTTCACCGTGCTCTCGACACCCTCGGCGCGATGCTCGGCCCGCTGGTCGCGTTCGCGATCCTCAGCACATCGGACGACGCGTTCAACAGCGTCTTCGTGGTGAGCTTCGCCGCGGCGCTCGTGGGGCTGCTCGTGATCGTCCTGCTCGTGGAGCCGGACCGGCGGGAGAAGTCGGAACGGCGCCTGACGCGGCAGGATGCGGTGGCGCTCGTCAGGCTGCCCCGCTTCCGGGCGCTGACCCTGGCCGGAACCGCACTGGCGGTCACCACGATCAGCGACGCATTCGTCTACGTCCAGCTCCAGTACGCACTCGATTTCGACTTCCGCTACCTGCCGCTGTTCTACGTCGCAACGGCGGGCGTCTTCCTGCTGCTCGCGGTGCCGGTCGGCGCGCTCGCCGACCGGATCGGACGCGGCCGGGTCTTTGTCGGGGGCTACGTCCTGCTGCTGGCCGTCTACGGCCTTCTTCTCTTCCCTCAGGGCACGCTCACGGTCGTGCTGCTCGCGCCGCTGTTCGGCGCGTACTACGCCGCCACCGACGGCGTGCTCGCGGCCGCATCGACGGCGGTCCTACCGGAGCACGCGCGGGGGACGGGGCTCGCATTGATCGCGACCTGCACGAACCTCGGTCGCTTCGCCGGCTCGATCGCCTTCGGCGCGCTCTGGGTCGCGATCGGCGCGAGCGGCGCGGTCGCGGTCTTCGCAGTCGGCCTCGCGATGGCCGCCGCGGTTGCGGCATCCTTGCTCTATGTCACGAAGCCGGCGCATGTCTGAGCGCCGCCGAACCCTCGTCTTCGCTGCGCTCGTCACGCTCATCGCAGCCGGCGCCGGCGCGTTCCTCGTCTGGAGCGCCCGCGGGAGCGGGACCGACGCAGCGGTTGCGGACCGCGCGAGCATCCTCGAGATCGTCTCCGTGCCCCACATCGTCTTCCTGACCGGTGGTTCGGAGAAGGGCCCGTTCGATCGCGTGGCGATCGCACCTCTCGCCGACCTCTCCGAGCGCGCCGAGGTCGGTATCGCCTGCGACCGAATCGGCATGGCCGCGGCGGGTGGGATCTGCATCCGACACCGCACCGCGCTCGGCGTCGAATACCGGGCGACGTTCGTGGACAACTCGTTCGCCATCCGCGGCTCCTCGAGCGGACCAGGGATCCCGAGCCGTGCGCGTACCTCACCCGACGGCCGATACGCCGCCGCGACGAGCTTTGTTACCGGCGACTCGTACCTCGTGCCGGGCGAATTCTCGACGACGACGACGATCTACGACCCGCGTACCGGAAAGGTCGTCGAGCGGACACTCGAGCGCTTCACGGTGATCCGCGACGGACAGCGGTTCGAGCCCCGCGACAGGAACTTCTGGGGAGTGACGTTCGCGAAGGACGGGAGGACGTTCTTCGCGACGATGGGCACGGGCGAGAATACGTACCTCGTCCGCGGCGACCTGGGCACGCGCCGGATCGAGACCGTTCAGCGAAACGTCGAGTGTCCCTCGCTCTCGCCCGACGAGCACCGCATCGCCTACAAGAAGCGCCGTGCGGACGGTGCGTGGCGGTTCACCGTGCTCGACCTCGACAGCGGGCGCGAGACGGCGCTCGCGGAGACGCGAAGCATCGACGATCAGCTGGCCTGGCTCGACTCGGATCGCGTCTTGTACGGCGCCGCGGGGAAGGTTTGGGTCGCGCGGGCCGACGGCGGCGGGAAGCCCCGCGTGCTGCTGCGCCGCGCTGACTCCCCGACCGTCGTTCGCCCTGCTGGCACCGTCCGACGCCGCTCCTCGCTCGGATGGCTCGGCACCTTCTGGCGGAAGCGGCTCTAGGCTCGGAGCGCGCCGTAGATGCCGAAGGGGGGAATCGAACCCCCACTCCCCGAAGGGAACCGGATTTTGAGTCCGGCGCGTCTGCCAGTTCCGCCACTTCGGCCTGGGACGAGTGTAGTCCGAGCGTCACAAAGTTGAATGTCGGGCGGCTTGTCGGGATACTTCCCCCTTCGCCCGCCACAAGGGCTGCGCAAGCGTGCAGAACTCGTCGGGTCCATCAGACGGAGGAGGAGAGCAGTTGATTTCCAGAAAGCGTGGTTTGTTGAGCGTTCTGGCGCTGCTCGTCGCGGTGCTTGCACTGATCGCGGCGGGTTGCGGAGGCGACGACGAAGAAGGCAGCGGTGACGGCACGACCACCGAGGCCTCCGGGGGCAGCAGTGGCAACATCGAGGCTCTGCCGTCCTCGTCGTGCACTGCGGTCGAGTACGAGGGTGAAGGCGATCCGGACGTGCTCCTCGCATCCGACTTCCCGCTTCAGGGGTCGTCGCGCACCCAGACCATCCAGATCGTGGAGGCGATTCGCTACCTCCTCGAGCAGTCCAACTTCAAGGCCGGTGACCACAACGTCGCGTTCCAGTCGTGCGACGACGCAACCGCTCAGGCGGGCAAGTGGGACTCCGGTAAGTGCTCGACGAACGCCCAGGCGTATGCCGGCAACGAGAAGCTCGTCGGCGTCATCGGGACGTTCAACTCCGGTTGTGCCGCGATCGAGATTCCGGTCCTGAACCAGGCACCGGGCGGCGGCGTGGCGATGATCTCGCCCGCGAACACGTACGTCTGCCTCACCGAGGGTGGGCCGGGCTGCGACGCAACCGAGCCGGACAAGTACTACCCGGGCGGCACGCGCAACTACGCCCGCGTCGTGGCGAACGACGCGTACCAGGGCGCTGCGGTAGCCGAGTTCGCCAAGGCGCAGGGCGTCACGAGCGTCTACATCCTGAACGACAAGGAGGCCTACGGCCTCGGCGTCGCGACGAACTTCAGGAACGCGGCTGAGAACGTCGGCATCAAGGTCGCCGGCTTCGCGGCCTGGGATCCGAAGGCGTCGAGCTACGAGGCTCTGTTCCGCAAGATCAAGGGCACCGGCGCGGACGCAGTGTTCCTCGGCGGGCTGATCGACGAGAACGGCGCCCAGGTGATCAAGGACAAGGTCGCCGTGCTCGGCCCGAACGACGGCAACGTCAAGCTGTTCGTGCCGGACGGCTTCACGACGCAGCAGACGATCGACGAGGCCCCCGAAGCCGCTCCGGGCATGTTCCTGAGCGTCGCCGGCGTGCCGATCGACCAGTTCAAGGGCAAGGGCGCCGAGTTCGTCGAGGCGTTCAAGCCGCGGCTCGGCGGCAAGCCTGTCGACCCGTACGCGATCTACGGCGCACAGGCGGCGGAGGTCATGCTCAACGCGATCGCCGCGTCGGACGGCTCGCGGGCGACGTGATCGCGAAGCTGTTCGAGCAGAAGATCGACGACGGCTACCTCGGCACGTTCGAGATCAACGAGAACGGCGATCCGGGCGGCGCCGAGGGCGCGGTCGTGGGCTTCACGATCTACAAGGCCACGACCAAGCTCGAGACCGTCACGACGATCTCCCCGAAGCCGGAGATCGTCGAGGCGGCGCGCGGCTAGTACGTCGCCGCAGACACGAAAAGTTGGGGGAGGGCCTTGGCCCTCCCCCAACTTTCCTTTAGGTTCTTCCCCTCATGGCGGCACAGGTCCTGACGAGCATCCTCGACCGCTTGCGGAAGTCGGGCGTCGTCGCTCTCATCGGCTACGGGCTCGTCTTCGCTCGTCGCGCATCTGGCTGGTCGTCAACTTCGTCAAGGACCCGACCGAGTTCATCAACATCGGTCTGATCGGGCTGACGAACGGCGCGATCTACGGCCTCGTCGCGCTCGGCTACACGCTCGTCTACGGCATCCTGCAGCTGATCAACTTCGCCCACGGCGACGTCTTCGCGCTCGCGGGGCTCGTCGCGTAGCACGCTGATCGTCTCCGTGCTCGGGCTCGAGAGGGACGCGTCCGTCGCTGGCGATCCTCGGCGGCATGGCTGCTGACGCTCGTCGTGATCATGGTCGTGTTCTCGATCGTCAACGCGACGATCGAGTTCGTCGCCTACCGGCGGCTGCGGCGCGCGCCGCGCCTCGCGGCGCTGATCACCGCCGTCGGGATGTCGTTCATCATCCAGAACATCTCGCTCGCGTTCTACGGCGTCAACTTCCATCCGGTGCCGTCTTCATCCCGCGGACGGAGGCGATCGGGATCGGTGACATCACCTACTCCTGGAACAAGCTCGAGCGCCCTGTTGATCATCGTGCCGGTGCTCGTGCTGCTGTCGTGGTTCGTCCGCTCGACGCGCCAGGGCAAGGCGATGCGGGCCGTCGCGCAGGACACCGAGGCCTCCGCGATGATGGGGATCAACGTCAACCGGACGATCTCGGTGACGTTCGCGATCGCCGGCGCGCTCGCCGGCGCCGCCGGCCTCGTCTACCTGCTCCAGTTCAACATGCGCTACGACACGGGCTTCGAGCTGGGCCTGATCGCCTTCACGGCCGCGGTGCTCGGCGGGATCGGGAACCTCACCGGAGCCGTGCTCGGCGCGCTCGTGATCGGCTTCATCCAGGCCTTCAACGAAGGGCTCACCTGGTTCACGCCCGGCTCCGACTGGACGCGCTCGATCGTGTTCGGGATCCTGATCGCGATCCTCGTCTTCCGGCCGGAGGGCTTGCTCGGCGAGCGCACGCCGGAGGGCGCGTGAACGCCGTCGAGACGCGGTTGCGGAGCTATGGTCCCGGGGCGCTCCTCGCCGTCGCGCTGATCGTCCTCGGGTTCTTCTACCCCAAGTACGTCGAGTCGCTCGGCGACCTGCCGCTGATCGGCGACTTCATCCCCGGCGTCGGCTCGATGGTGATCATGATCGTCTTCACGATGATGGCCGTCGGCCTGAACATCGTCGTCGGCTACGCGGGCCTGCTCGACCTCGGCTACGTCGCCTTCTACGCCGTCGGCGCGTACACCTCGGCCTGGTTTGCCTCGCAGCAGTTCGACCAGTGGACGTTCCACTTCGGCTCGGTCGGGATCTCCAAGGACGTGCCCGGCATCCACCTCTCGATCTGGATCGTGCTCGTGATCGCTGGTCTTCTCACGGCGGCTGCGGGCATCCTGATCGGCTTGCCGACGCTGCGGCTGCGGGGCGACTACCTCGCGATCGTGACGCTCGGCTTCGGCGAGATCATCCCGCAGGTCGTTCGCAACGGTGACAACGTCTTCGGCTTCGACCTCACGCACGGCACGTTCGGGATCAGCCCGATCGACTCGCCCGGGTTCGGCAGCGTCGGCGAGTCCCTCGGCCTGCCGCTGAGCTACCAGCAGTCGTTCGAGCGAGCGCAGTGGTTCTACTGGACGGCGCTGGCGCTCCTGCTCTTCACGGTCTTCTGCTCGGTGCGGCTGCGCGACTCGCGGCTCGGCCGGGCCTGGATCGCGATCCGCGAGGACGAGACCGCGGCGGCCGCGATGGGCGTGCCGCTGATGCGCACGAAGACGTGGTCGTACGCGATCGGCGCGTTCTTCGGCGGCGTCGCAGGCGCCTTCTACGCGAGCTTCAAGAGCGGCGCCTTCCCGGCGGACTTCTACTTCAACATCTCGGTCTTCCTGCTCTGCATGGTCATCCTCGGCGGCATGGGCTCGGTCTGGGGCGTGATCCTCGGCGGGATGATCCTCGGGTACCTGAACGTCGAAGGTCTCGCCACGATCGGCTCGGAGCTCAACGAGGCCGGGATCGACTTCGACCCGACCAAGTACCAGTTCGGCTTCTACGGCGTGATCATCGTGCTGATGATGCTCTTCCGTCCCGAAGGGCTGATCCCCGAGCGGCGGCACAAGCGCGAGCTCGAGCTCGGCGTCCACGACACGCCGTTCTACGACGTGATCGCACGAGGGTGCCGACACGGATCGCGACTCGAGCAATGACTGACCTCCTGACCTGCGGACGCAGGTCCGGAAGGAGTTCGGCGGCCTCGTCGCGACGAACGACATCGACTTCACCATCCCGCAGGGCTCGATCGTCTCGCTGATCGGCCCGAACGGCGCGGGCAAGACGACGTTCTTCAACATGCTCACCGGCGTCTACCAGGCCGACCGCGGGCGCGATCGTCTTCGACGGCACCGATGTGACCGAGAAGCCGCCGCACGCGATCACCGAGCTCGGCGTCGGCCGCACCTTCCAGAACATCCGGCTCTTCCAGCACATGACCGCGCTCGAGAACGTCCTCGTCGGGATGCACTGCCGGCTCAAGGGCGGCATCATCGGCTCGATCCTCCGCACCCCGCGCGTGCGTCGCGAGGAGCGCGAGGCGGAGAGCACCGCGCGCGAGCTGCTCCGCTTCTCCGGTCTTCGCGGTCGCGACAACGAGATGGCGCGCAACCTGCCCTACGGCGACCAGCGTCGGCTCGAGGTTGCGCGCGCGCTCGCGACGCAGCCGAAGCTGCTGCTCCTCGACGAGCCGACCGCGGGCATGAACCCGCAGGAGACGGCCGACTTCACGGCGTTCGTCCGGGTGCTTCGCGACGAGCGCGACCTGACGGTGCTGATGATCGAGCACGACATGAAGGTCGTGATGGGGATCTCCGACCGCGTCACCGTGCTCGACTACGGCGAGAAGATCGCCGAGGGCACGCCGCAGGAGGTCCAGAAGGACGACCGCGTGATCGAGGCGTATCTCGGGAAGGGGGCGACGAGTCATGGCTGAGCCGGCCGCTGAGAACGCCGTCGTCCTCGAGCTCGAGGACGTCCACACCTACTACGGCGCGATCCACGCGCTCAAGGGCATCTCGCTGAAGGTGCACGAGGGCGAGGTCGTGACCCTGATCGGCGCGAACGGCGCCGGCAAGTCGACCACGCTGCGCTCGATCAACGGCGTCAACCATCCGCGCCAGGGCTCGATCACCTTCGCCGGGCACGGACATCACGAACGCGCCTGCGCACGCGATCGTGAAGATGGGGATCGCGCAGTCGCCCGAGGGGCGGCGGCTCTTCCCGCGCATGAGCGTGCTCGAGAACCTCGAGATGGGCGCGTTCCAGCGCACGGACAAGGCGAACTTTCCGGAGGACCTCGACCGTGTCTTCGACCTCTTCCCGCGCCTGGCCGAGCGGAAGCAGCAGAAGGCGGGGACGATGTCGGGCGGCGAGCAGCAGATGGTGGCGATGGGCCGCGCGCTGATGGCGCGCCCGAAGCTGCTGCTCCTCGACGAGCCGTCGATGGGGCTGGCGCCGATCTTCGTCGAGCGGATCTTCGAGATCGTGCGGGAGATCAACGCGCAGGGGACGCCGATCCTGCTCGTCGAGCAGAACGCGCTGATGGCGCTCGACGCGGCGAGCCGTGGCTACGTGCTCGAGACCGGCCTGATCGCGCTCGAGGGGCCGGCGAAGGACCTGCGCGACAACGCCCAGGTCCGCAAGACGTACCTCGGCGAGGAGTGAGCGCCGCCCGCCCGAGCTTGTGTTCCTGTAACACAAGCTCTTCGTCAACCGCTTCGTTCGTGGGTCGAGCTTGTGTTCCTGTAACACAAGCTCAGGGCGAGCCGACCTCGAGCGGGAAGTAGGGCGGGCTCAGCAGGATGCCGATCCGGGCTTCGCCGCCGGCGCGGCCGTGCGCCATCTCGAGCGCGCTGGAGATTCCGTGTGTCGGCACGAAGCCGAGCGTTCGTGCCGCCTGGTGGTCGCGGCAGCCCGCGACGAGGACTGCGCCGAGCCGGTCGAGTGCCGGCCGGCAGCCGTCCCAGTCGACGTAGGGAAGGAGTGGGTGACAGGCGCGGCCGGCGCGGTACGCGGCGAGAGCGCGATCGTCCGAGGCTGCCGCCTGCTCCCCGGCGGCGAGCTCGGCTCCCGTTCGGCCGTCGCGCAGCGCGTGGAAGAGCGCGCGGTACGGATCCTGGGTCCCGTGCGCGAAGTGACGCGAGAGCCGGTGGAGGACGATCGCGGTTCCTCCCTCGACGACCGGGAACGAGTCGCGCCAGAGCCGGAGAGCCAGCCCAAGGGCGACCGTTGCGACGGTCATCGGGTTCAGCCGCTCGCGCGGAGAGTGATGGTGCTTCCAGGGCATCCCGATCACGATCGCGTCGAGGGGCTGCTCGAGCCGGATCGAGCGCCGCGCGATCCCCCGGAGCGAGAGCCTCCGCGTGAGCGACCGACGGCGGCCCGGCGAAGGCGGCGACGACCGTCAGCTCGCGCGCGAGGTCCTGGAGGATCTTGCGGCGCAGACCTGGTGGGAAGAGAGAGAGCCGGCGCAGAGGAGAGGCGACGAGGTGACGGAGAGAAGCCTCCTCGTAGGGGTAGCCGCGGAAGCGACCGAGGAGTCGCGGCGGATTGAGCACCAGCGACGTCCCGATCACCGGCACGCGGGCGGCGAGCATCCGCTCGAGCGCCAGCCCCAGCTGCCAGCCGCGTGCCGCAGCCGTCTCGAGCAGTGAGTAGGCCGTCGCGGCGCGCAGCGTCTCCGGGCCGCACGCGCCGAGCAGCGCACCCGGCCCGCCGTGCAGCACGGTCTCGGCGGCGGTGACGCAGACGACGAGGTCGGTCTCGAGGAGCGTCCGGTTGACGCGGAGCGGTGTGCGCCCGGCGTCGCCGACGTGCACGAGGTCCGGCGCCTCCGCGTCGTGAACCGCGACCACGCCGTGGAAGCGGCGGGCGGGGATCGGTGGGAGGAGCGCCTCCTGCTCCCGGTGCCCGGCGCGGCGGTTGAGGCCTCCCGCGATCAGGATCGTCTGCCGCTGCGAGGACACGCCAAGCCGCTCGAGCTCGGCGAGCGTGGCCGCGAGCGCCTCGCGGCGCGGGTCATTCGGGGCGCCGGGTAGCGGCAGCTCAGGCGGCTCGACGACGATCGTCGCGCTGCCGCCACGCTTGACCAGGGCTTCGAGCGGCGCGCCGGACAGTGGGAAGCGGAGTGCATCGCGGACGGCGGCGCCCACGTCTGCAATCCCCTCGGACGGTGTTGTGGGCCTCAGCAGGAGCGCGTCGTCGGGGGCGTTGACGATCGCGATGCGAGAGCCCGACGGCAGCGGGATCCTCGGCATGACGCGCGACCATACCTACGGGTCGGTCCGCGGGTGGCCGCGCTAGGGAATGCGCCGGTAGAGGCGGAGGAACGACTCGCGGAAGCCCCGGCGCGGCCAGAAGCGAGACGCGAGCAGGTTCGTCACCCGCCAGTCGGTCACCATCGTCTCGTAGCCGCGCTCTCGCGCCCAGGCGAACCCGGCGTCGGTGAGTGCCACGCCCGCTCCCGATCCCCGCACGTCCGGCCGAGTCGCAGCCCAGCCGAGGAACGCGGCACCGTCGGGCCGCGCGAGGGCGACGTGCATGCCCGACAGCTCGACGGGGACGAGCTGGAACGCGCCGACGATCCGGCCGTCCTGCTCCGCGACGAGGTCGCCGGTCTCCTCCTTGGCGAGGTCTTCGAGGATCCCGGCGCGCAGCTCTTCCTCGCTCTCCTGCGGCAGCCCGCCTCCGAAGACAGGCGCCAGCGACTGGTGGTCCTGGAGGAGCGGCGCCAGTTCGACGAGGGCATCGAGGTCGCGCTCCTCCGCACGGCGGACGCTCTCGGGCCAGGCGACGTCGGGTACCTCGCGGATCCCGTAGGCGTGCTGCTGCCCGAAGCTCACCCGCGACCAGGCCTCGAGCAGGGCGGGATCCGTCGCCGGAACGAGCGAGTAGTGGCGGTCGCGGCCCTCCTCGAACCAGCGCGGCGGCCGCTGCGCCGTACAGGTCGCGCAGATCCTCGGCGGCCTCGACTGCGTGCCCGGCGGTCTCGACCCAGACGTTCGCTCCCCAGATGTCGTCGTTCTTCCGCACCCCGAGCAGGAAGCCGACGACGCGCGTGCCGCGAAGGGCGACGGCGCCCGAGGCTCCCTCGCTCCTCGCGAGCGCCTCCACCTCGGCAGCTGCGGCCTCGGCGTTCTCGTACCTGGCCGGGAGCAGCGGCTCGGCCGCCCGGTGAGCGCGATGGCGCGCCGCGAGGAGCTCGCCGGCGTGGGGCAGGAACTCGTCGGAAAATGGTCGAATGTCGAGGCGCGTCATCGTCGCGAGACGATAGCTTCAGTCTGTGCCGAAGACCCTCACCGGACAGGAGCTGCAGCTCGACGACGGGCCGGCTCGGGACTCCGAGCTCTTCCTCGTCGACGGCAACAACCTCGCGTACCGCGCCTTCTTCGCGCTCCCGGAGGAGCTCGCGACGAGCGACGGCTTCCCGACGAACGCTCTCCTCGGCTTCGCGAACATGCTCTTCAAGCTGCTCTCGGACTACCGGCCCAAGGGCGTCGCCGTCGCGTGGGACTCGACCCCGACGCACCGGGCCGCGGTCGCCCAGGCAGCGGACGTCGTCTACAAGGAGGGCCGGCGGCCGATGCCGGATCTCCTGCGCGAGCAGTTCCCGCACTTCCGGCCGATCGTCGAGGCGTTCGGCTACCGCAACCTCGAGTTCGAGGGCTGGGAGGCGGACGACGTGATCGCGACGCTCGCCACCCGCGCCGACGAGGCCGGAGTGAAGACGACGGTCGTCTCCACCGACCGCGACGCCTTCCAGCTCTGCTCGCCGAACATCACGCTGATGATGACGCCGCGCGGCGTCGCGGACGTGAACGTCTACACGCCGGAGCGGGTCGAGCTGCGCTACGGCATCCGGCCCGACCAGGTGCCGGACTTCATCGGCCTCAAGGGCGACACGTCCGACAACATCCCGGGCGTTCCGGGGATCGGGGACAAGACCGCAGGCCAGCTGATCGCGCAGTACGGCTCGCTCGAGGAGGTGATCGCGCACGCGGACGAGCTCTCGCCGGCCCGGCGGAAGAACATCACCGAGTTCGCCGACCAGGCGCGAATGTCCAAGGAGTTGGCGACGATGCGGCGCGACCTCGACCTCGACTTCGACCCGACCGGGATCGTGCTCGAGCCGCCCGACCGCTCGCAGCTCCGCGAGATGTTCCGCCGCTTCGAGTTCCGCGGCCTTCTGAACCGGATCGACGACCTCGAGGACGCGATCCCCGCCGCCGTGCCCATCCCGGTCGCCGGGACCGTCGTGCCGTGGCGCGAGGGAGAGCTGCCGCAGGTGCGGGGCCGCGCCGGGCTCGCGATCGTCGGCGACCGCTTCGCGCTCGCGCAGGACGACGGAGTGACGGTCGGCGCCTGGGACGAGAGCCTGATCCCGCGCCTCCGCGACGCGCAGCTCGTCGCGCACGACTTCAAGTCGCTGCCGCGGCTGACGATGGCGCCGGCCGACGACACGCTGATCGAGGCGTATCTGATCGAGCCCGGCCGCTCCGAGTACCTGATCGAGGACCTCCAGCGCGAGTACGGGCTCGAGGTGATCCCCGAGCCGGCCACGGAGGAGGAGACGGCGGCGCTGATCACGCGCGCCGAGGCAGCGCGCCGGCTCGCCGGCCCGATGCGCGAGCGCGTCGCCGAGCGCGGCTCCGAGCGGCTCTACGACGAGATCGAGCTGCCGCTCACCGCCGTCCTCTCCTCGATGGAGGACGCGGGCGTGAAGATCGACACGTACCGGATGGGCGAGATCACGGCCCGTCTCGCCGACCGCGTCGAGGAGCTCGAGGCGAAGGCGTACGAGCTCGCCGGCGAGGAGTTCATGATCGGCTCGACGCAGCAGGTCGCGCGGATCCTGTTCGACGTGCTCGGCCTGACGCCGGGCCGCAAGGGCAAGACCGGCTACTCGACCGACACGCGCGTGCTCCGCTCGATCCGCGGCGAGCACGAGATCGTCAACGTGATCGAGGAGTGGCGCGAGCTCTCGAAGCTCGTCAACACCTACCTCAAGCCGCTCCCGCTGCTGATCTCGGAGCGCGACGGCCGGCTGCACACCACCTTCAACCAGGCCGCCGCCTCGACCGGCCGCCTCTCGACGACGAACCCGAACCTGCAGGCGATCCCGATCCGCACCGAGCTCGGGCGTGAGATCCGCTCCGCCTTCGTCGCCGAGCCCGGCTACCGCCTGATCTCCGCGGACTACAGCCAGGTCGAGCTGCGCATCCTGGCGCACGTCTCCGGCGAGCCGCGGCTGCGCGAGGCGTTCGCGCGCAACGAGGACATCCACACGGCGACCGCGGCCGAGGTGCTCGGCAAGGATCCGGCGGCGCTGACCAAGGACGAGCGCAACGTCGCCAAGATGGTCAACTTCGGGATCATCTACGGCATCTCGGCGTTCGGCCTCTCGGAGAACCTCGAGATCCCGCGCGAGCAGGCGCAGGAGTACATCGACACCTACCTGGCGCGCTTCCCGCACGTGCAGGACTTCATCCAGCGAACGATCGAGCAGGCGGAGCGCGACGGCTACGTGACGACGCTGCTCGGCCGGCGCCGCCCGGTCCCCGAGATCCGCGTCCGCAACCGGCAGACGCGCGCGCTCGGCGAGCGCCTCGCGGTCAACTCGGTGATGCAGGGAACCGCGGCAGACGTGATCAAGGTGGCGATGATCCGGATCCACAACCGGCTGCGCGAGGAGGGGAGAGGCGCGCGTCTCGTCCTCCAGGTGCACGACGAACTGCTGCTGGAGGCGCCCGAGACGGAGACGAGCGCGATCAAGGACCTCGTCCGGGAAGAGATGTGCGGCGCCTACCCGCTCGACCCGCCGCTGGCCGTCGACGTCGGCGTCGGCGACGACTGGAACGACGCGAAGAGCTAGGAGCGGATCGCCTTTGTGCGGCGTAAACACAAGCCGGGCCGCGATCCGTGGACACGCGTTGGACCTGGCTATACTGCGCAACTCCTAATGGCGAACGAGACAATAGAAAAGCCGCAGCAGGCCGAAGAAGGCGTCTGGGTCGAAGGCCCCGACGGCGACCTGATCCCAGACTACGAGTCGACTTTCCCGACGATCAACGAGGGAGAGGTCGTGCACGGCACCGTCGTGCGCGTCGACAAGGACGAGGTTCTCGTCGACATCGGCTACAAGTCCGAGGGCGTCATCCCGGTCGCCGAGCTTTCGATCCGCCGCTCGGTCAATCCCGCCGACGAGGTCTCGGTCGGCGAGGAGATCGACGCGCTCGTGCTCACGAAGGAGGACGCCGAAGGGCGCCTGATCCTCTCGAAGAAGCGCGCGCGGTTCGAGCTCGCCTGGAAGAAGATCGAGGCCGCCGCCGAGTCCGGCGAGCCGGTCGTCGGTCGCGTGATCGAGGTCGTCAAGGGCGGCCTGATCCTCGACCTCGGCGTCCGCGGCTTCCTGCCTGCCTCACTCGTCGACATCCGCCGCGTGCAGGACCTCGACGAGTTCATGGCGACCGAGCTTCGCTGCAAGGTGATCGAGCTGAACCGGTCCCGCAACAACGTCGTGCTCTCCCGTCGCGCCGTCCTCGAAGACGAGCGCAAGGATCAGCGCCAGCAGATCCTCGACCGGCTCAACCCGGGCGACGTGGTCGAGGGCACGATCTCGAACATCGTCGACTTCGGCGCGTTCGTCGACCTGAACGGGATGGACGGCCTGATCCACATCTCCGAGCTGTCGTGGAGCCACGTCAACCACCCGTCGGAGGTGCTCGAGATCGGCCAGGAGGTCAAGGTCAAGGTGCTCGACATCGACCGCGACCGCCAGCGCATCTCGCTCGGTCTCAAGCAGACGCAGTCGGATCCGTGGCAGCAGGTGCTCGAGAGCTACTCCGAGAACGACGTCGTCGAGGGTCGCGTGACCAAGGTCGTCACCTTCGGCGCCTTCGTCGAGATCCTCCCGGGAGTCGAGGGGCTCGTGCACATCTCCGAGCTCGCGCAGCACCACGTGGAGAACCCGCGCGAGGTCGTCTCGCAGGGTGACGCGGTCAACGTGCTCATCCTCGAGGTCGACGCGGAGCGCCGGCGCCTGTCGCTCTCGCTGAAGCGGGTGGAGGAAGGCGTGGAGCCGCTCCCGCGCGCCGACGGCGGTGAGTCGGTGCACCTGACGCCGAACCTCAATCTCTCCGAGGACGTCTTCCCGGCCGGGTCGGGCGGGCCCGACGAGGCGCCCCCGCTGGCGCTCGACGACGACGCGACGCCCGCCGGCCGAGACCGAGGCAGTTGCCGAGACCGAGGCGCTTGCGGAGCCGGAGACCGAGGCGGCTGCGGAGCCGGAGACCGAGGCCGCTGCAGAGCCGGAGGCTGTTGCCGAGCCGGAGCCGGAGGCCGGAGCCGGAGCCGGAGCCCGAGGCAGTCGCCGAGCCGGAGCCCGAGGCAGCCGCCGAGCCGGAGCTCGAGGACGCCCCGGCACCGGAGACGGACGCTGCGGCCGAAGTCGAGCTCGAAGCCGAGTCGACCGCCGACGCCGAGGCAGCCGCGGGCGATGAACCGGTGGCGGAGTCGACCGTCGACGCCGACGAGGCGTCCGGCGACGAGCCCGAGACCGCCCCAACCGCCTAGGCCGTGCCGCGGCCGATCGCGGTCGCGATCACCGGCGGCATCGGCGCCGGGAAGAGCGAAGCCCTGTATGCGTTCCAGCGGGCGGGCGCCGCCACGGTCTCGAGTGACGAGATCGTCCACCATCTGCTGCGCACCGACCCCGACGTCCGGAATGCGATCGTGACGCGGCTGGGGGAGGGTGTGCTCGGCGCCGACGGCTCGATCGACCGCGCACGCGTGGCAGACCTCGTCTTCGCCGACCGGTCGAAGCTCGACTTCCTCGAGCAGCTGCTGCATCCCCGCGTTGCGCAGGAGTACCTGACCTGGCGCGAGCAGCTCGGTGAGCTGCCGAATCCGCCGGCCGTCTCGGTCACCGAAGTGCCGCTGCTGTACGAGACCGGCGGCGACAAGCGTTTCGACAAGGTGGTCGTGATCACCGCGCCGGCGAAGCTGCGTGAGCAGAGACGCCGCGTCGCGCGCGACGACCGCGAGAGCCGCCTCCTGCCCGACAAGGAGAAGGTGCAGCGGGCCGACTACTCCTACGTCAACACCGGGACGCTGGACGAGCTCGACGCCTGGGTCGAGCAGGTGATGGCGGACCTCACGCGGGTTCACGCATGAATCGCCTGGCTTCCGTGGGTCTGCTCGTCCTCGTGTTCGCCGGCTTCGCGGCCTTCGTGCTCGAGACGGAGCCCCGCTGGTACGAGCGCCTCCGCTACCCGCTCCGCTACGAGCAGATCGTCATGGGTCACGCCGAGAACTACCACCTGGATCCGCAGCTCGTCGCCGCGGTGATCTACCAGGAGTCGAAGTTCGACGCGGATGCTGTCTCGTCTTCCGGCGCCGTCGGGCTGATGCAGCTCCTGCCCGAGACCGCGCAGGGGATCGCCGACCGCACCGGCGGCCACGGCTGGCACGAATCGGACCTCGTCGACCCCGAGCTCAACATCCGCTACGGCTCGTGGTACCTCCGCCATCTGCTCGACAAGTACGGCAACGAGGAGCTCGCGCTCGCCGCGTACAACGCCGGCCAGACGAACGTCGATCGCTGGCGCGAAGAGGGGACCGGGATTCAGTTCGCCGAGACGCGCAGCTATGTCGAGCGCGTGCAGAAGCTGAAGAAGATCTACGCCGACGCCTACCGCTCGGAGCTCGGGCTGTCCTAAGATCCAGTCATGCGCTTCGCGGTCGTTGCGCTGCTCCTGGCTCTCGTCGTGGTCGTTCCGGCGCTTGCCGACGAGCCCGAGCCGTACGTGCGCGATTGCGGGAAGAGCGTGTTCGGCGACCTTGGCCAGGGGTGGCAGGAGCGCGCGATTGTCGCCGGCCACGTGTCGTTCGTCGGCCTCAAGAACGGCTACCAACGCTGGCGACCGGGAGGCCCGGGCAGCTGGCCGGTCAAGGTGCTCGTCGTCGTCGACCCGAACGCGGCGCCGACGGTGACGATCGCGGCGCGCTCGCGAGGGTACGCATCACTTGGCTACAACGACGTACGCCACAACGGGCGCGGCGTACCGCTCGACCGCGGGACGCAGAGTGTCCGTTTCGAGGCGTGTCGTCCGAACGCGGCCCGCGAGTCGTGGAACCGCGGCACGCAGTTCGCGGGCTACTTCCTGGTCTCCGGCCGCCGGTGCGTCTACGTCGACGTTCACACCGAGGGCAGGATCATTCGGCGCGCCCTCCGCTTCGGCGTGCCGCGGTGCGCGCGGCTAACGACGCCCGACGCCTGACTCGACGAGCTGGGTCAGCAGGTCGAGATCCGGAAGCTCGTCCCCGGTCGTGCGCGCGATCGCGAGGCCGTTGGCGACGAAGCTGAGGAACTGCACCGTCACCTCGATCGGGATGTCCTCGCGGACCGAGGGCTGCAACCGCTCGAAGCGCGACGGCCGCTTCCTCTTGGCCTCGTTGTCGAGGCGCGCGATCTGCTCGCGGAAGCGCTCCTCGGTCCGGACGCGCCGGGTCGCCTCGATCTGGACCGAGAGCCATTCGGGATCCTCGTGCGCGATCGCCTCCAACAGCGCCCGGAAGCCCCGCTCGAGCCAGATCTCGACCAGGCGCGCCGAGGAGCGGCCGACGACGCTGATGAAGAGGGCCTCCTTGTTCTCGAAGTAGCTGAAGATCGCGCCCCGCGAGAGGCCGGTCTCCTCCTCGAGGCGGTTGACGGTCGCTCCTTCGTAGCCGTGCCGCGCGAATGCGCGCTGCGCGCCCTCGAGGATCTCCTCGCGGCGGCGCTGCTTGTGCTCGATCGAGACCTTCGGCATCTGTCTACTTTACAAAAACGTACGGACGTATTATATTCTCGTGATGAGCATCCTGCGCAACCGGTCCCTCGCCGCGCTGATCGTGGCCGAGGTCGTCTCATCGATGGGCTCGCGGATCACCTTCCTCGCCCTGCCGTGGTTCGTGCTGGTCACAACGGGCTCCGCGGCGAAGATGGGGATCGTTCTCGCGGTCGAGCTGGCTCCGGTCGCGCTGCTCGGGATCCCGAGCGGAGCGGTCGTCGCCAGGCTCGGGGCGCGTCGCACGATGCAGCTCTCGGATCTCGCTCGTGTGCCGTTGATGTGCTCGATCCCCCTCCTGCACTCGGCGGGGGTTCTCAGCTTTCCTCTCCTGCTCGCGATCGTCTTTGCGATCGGCTGCTTCCTGGCACCGTTCTTCGCCTCGCAGCGCGTGATCTTGCCGGAGCTCGTCGGCGAGGACGAGACGACCGTCGCGCAGGCGAACGCGGTGATCGAGGGTGCGACGACGCTGACGAACCTGCTCGGACCGGTCGTCGCCGGCCTGCTGATCGCGGCCGTCGGCGCCACGAGCGTGCTCTACATCGATGCCGCGACCTTCCTCCTCTCCTTCCTGACGCTGACGCTCTTCGTCCCGTCGCGACCGCCGCAGCCGCAGACGGACGACGCCCGCGGCGTCTTCGCGGGCCTCCGCTTCCTGCTCCGCGACCCGCTGCTCTGGCGGATCGGTCTCGCCGCCGTGTTCCTGAACATGTTCGGCTCGATGATGTCGGCGGCGTTGCCGGTGCTCGCGTTCGACGACTTCGGGGAGAGCTCCCGGGTGGCGGGTGCGCTGTTCGCCTCCCTCGGCGCCGGCGCGCTGCTCGGCATGGTCCTGGCCATCAAGTTGATGCCGCGGTTCAAGCCGCTGAAGCTCGCCGCGTTCGGGATCGTCGCGCTGTCGGTGCCGATCTGGCTGCTCGGGCTCGACCTGCCGCTCTGGGCGACGATGGCCGCCCTGTTCGTCTCGACCATTCCGCAGCCGCTCGTCAACGCACCCGTGATCGGCCTGATGACCACCCGCACGCCCGAGGCGCTGCGGCCGAAGCTGATGACGGCGGTGTTGACGATCGCAATGCTCGCGGGACCGATCGGGCTCGTCGCCGCCGGGCCGCTGCTCGAGGCGTTCGGCACGCGCCCGGTGTTCGTGATCATCGCAGCCGGGATGACCGTCTTCGCGCTCTACTTCGCCTCGGTCGCGCTCCGCTTCGGCCCGCGAGACGTGCCCGAGACGCCTGCGCTCGCGGCCTAGCGGGGCCCAGCCAGTCGTCGCCCATGGAGACGCCCCGCCTGGCGGGAAGCCCAGTTCCACGCCACGATGAACGCCACCCAGGCTCCGGCGCAGAAGTAGAAGAATCCGAGGGTGAGGAGTCCGCGGGCGCCATGAGCAACGCCCACCAGGACCGCCAAGGCCGCGTAGCAAGCGATGACAAGCGATCGCCAGACCATGTCGAGCCTCGTCCTACCCGCTCGCGCAATTTCCTAGACCGTAAAGCGCTGCACGATCTCGCCGGCCGGCTCGTGCTCGGTGTAGTTGCCGCCGGTCGCCTCCGCGATCACCTCACGCCAGAACGCGATGGCGGCTGCGTTGCCGACGAGCTCCTCCACCGTCCACGTTCCCGGAAAGCGCTTCAGGGCCTCGAGCGCCGCGGCGCGTCCGATCCCGTCGCCGCCGGTAGGGCTGCGCGACGAAGAACTCGGCCATCGCGGACGTCGGCGTCGGCGGCCATGTGCGGAAACGGCTTGACCGTGACGAGCGCGAAGCCGGCGGACTTTCCGCCTGCGCGGATCAGCAGGCAGTGGCACTCCGGCCGCGGGAGCATGTCCTCCAGGTAGTCGGGCTGCCAGCGCGCCTCCGCGTCGAGCTCGTAGTGAGAGCTGTACGCCGAGATGTCGTGGAGGTAGAGGACGTAGAGGCGGCGGAGAGCCGCGAGCTCGGCGTCGGTCGAGGCGCGGACGAGCTGAACGTCTACGGCGTCGCCAGGCGCGCCCACAGGTTCTCGAGCATGCGACGCACCTTGGGGAGCATCGCGCTGCCGCCGAAGTCGATTGCGCCGCCGGCGAAGACCTTCGCGCCGGTTGCGGTCTCGTAGTAGGTCATCTGGGCGGTCAGGCCCGGACCGTAGAGGTCGAGGATGTCGGCGAGCAGGATCGTCCCCGGCGGGGTGACCGTCGTTGCCTGGTCGATCTCGATGCCGTAGCCGCCGAGCTCCTCTCCGAAGGTCGACCCGTCGGTGAGGCCGGTGCCGGCCCAGAACCATGGCGCTGTCGACGCCGAACGGACGACGAAGGGGCGCTGGATTCGGCCGTCGTCGTTGGCGCGGTACTGGATGCCGAGCAGCGCCGACTCCGGCCTGCCGATGCTCCGCCAGAGCCTCGTGCGCCGGAGGGTGCGCCCCTCCAGCCTCACCTCCCAGAAGAAGTTGTTCGCGGAGAGGAAGGCGAGGTTGCCTCCGAGGTCGCGGTAGCGCTCGATCAGGTCGTACTCGTGGCGGGTCACGTACTCCGTGTGACCCGGGAAGACGACGAAGTCGTAGAGCGCGGCCAGCTCCTCGCCGGTGCGGATCGACTCGAGGTCGGTCTCGGTGATGATCTCGGGCTGCTTGCCGGTCGCGTGCAGCCAGCGGAGGAAGCCGACGTCGTACTTCCGCCACTGCGGCGGCACGCCTCGACGGATGTACATGCGCCCGAGCTTGGCGGTGCTCTGCGCCCCCTTCGCGTACCACGTGTCGCCCCAGCCGTTCCCGTCGGAGTCGCGGAAGTTGTAGGCCTGCCACGTGTTCGTCGGCATCACGACCGCGATGCGGCTCGTCGAGCCGAACGTGGTCGGCCGGACGACGAACGGCGCGTAGCCGATCCGGCCGTCGTTCGCCGTCAGCTTGACGAAGTAGACGCCGGTCGGCCCAGGGGCCGATCGCGAAGTTGAGCGTCGCACGGCGGTGGCGAGCGGCCCAGGGGATCGTCACCGGCTGGTTCACGGGCACGCCGTTCATCAGCGAGTCGCTGTGCGTCGGGCCTTCCTCCGGCCCCGCGCGGAAGGTCTGCAGCGTGAGCGACTCCGCGTCGGTCTCGATCGCCAGGCGGGCCGAGCTGCGTCGCGACGTAGCTCTCGGCGGTGAAGCCCGCGTCGACGCCGAGGACTCGCACGACCGCCGACTTCAGCTTCCGGCCGCGGCGCGCGGTGTCGTCGCCGTACGTGCGCCGGTTGCCGGCCGAGTCGGTGGTCGTGATCCGCACGAGGTACGTGCGCGCGCCCACCGACCAGTGCGGGAACCAGGTGAACGTGTTCCGGCCCGGCCGCAGGTTCGCGGTCAGCTCGTAGATCGTCTTCGGGGTGCTGATCGTCGTCGCCACCTCGAAGTGCACGATCGCGCGCTCGCTGAGCGTGAACGAGATCTTGGCCGACTCTCGCAGCTTGTCGCCGTTCGGCGAGATCGTCGTCACGCGGGTCTTGTCGCCCTGGAACGGCTGGCGGCCTCGGTTGTGGGCGGTGATGTTCATCGCCCTGGGCGCGATCCGGTCGATCGTGACGGGGGTCTCCGCGAGAACCCGCAAGCCGTCGACCAGCCGGACCATGTACTTGCCGTCGGGCACCTCGGCGCCGGCCGAGGCGGCCGTTCCAGCGCAGCGTCAGGAAGCGGCGCCGCTGCGGCTCGGCGATCCAGCCGACCGGTCTCCCGGCGGTCGTCGCGAGCTGAACACCCACTCGCTCCGCCGCCGGAAGCTCCGCGTGGACCGTCAGCCGCTTCGCGTCGGGCGAGAAGTCGCGCGGCACCGCCGTGAGGTCGGCCGCGCGTGCCGCCCCCGGGAGAGCGAGCGCGAGCAGCGGCACGATCAGCACGAGGCGGCGCATCCGGCCGCCAATGCTAGACGGCAAACATGATGGATCCGTTCGGATCGAGCGCTTCCCCTGCTGCGGTGGTCAGCGGGTGGCCGCGACGGAGGTGAGCACTCGCCGCCGGCGCCGTGCGCGCACGTGCTCCGCGGCGAGGTAGCTGCCGACCACGAACGTGGCCGCGCCGACCTGTCCAAGGACTCCCTGCCAGGTGGGGTAGATGCCGAGCCAGGTCCCGGCCCAGTACGGCAGGCGCACGCCCTCGATCGGCGATACGGGCAGCCAGCCGACGACCTGGAACGTCTGGATGGTCGTCCCGACGAGGATCACGAGCACCCAGGTCATCAGCACACCGGTCACGATCAGCATCTTGCGGTGCGGCAGCTTGCGCTCGAGCAGGATCGTGAGAGCGCCGACGGCGAAGGTCGCCGCGAGGCCGAGCGCCACACCAGGCAGCACGGCGAGGATTCCGGCCTCGAGCGTGATCGCCTGGAGGAAGAGAACCGTCTCGAACCCTTCGCGGTAGACGCTCGAGAAGCCGAGTGCGGCGAGACCGAGGGTCTGCGCGGTGACGAGCCCGACGCCCGCGCCGCGGAGCAGCCGCTGCTTGCGCTGGTGGAAGCCGGCGAGATGCTCGGCCCAGTAGACGCGGTGGTAGAACCAGTTGAGGATCAGCAGGAGCACCCCGATCGCGACCACCGAGACGACCGCCTCGAGCTTCTCGCCGTAGCGCGCGAGCGACCCGAGCACCGTCTGCGCGACCACCCAGGTGACCGCCGATGCGACGAACGCGACGGCGACGCCGATGAGCAGGGGCCGCCGGAATCTGCGGTTGGCGCCGACCATGCTGGCCATCAGCGCGGCGAGGATCAGCACTGCCTCGAGTCCTTCGCGGAAGACCACGATGGCGCTGTTCGAGATGACGGCGCCGGTGGAGCCCGCCCCGGTTCCGACGCGCTGAGCCGCAGCGGTGAGCTCGGTGTCGAGGGCAGCGAGGGACGCGGCCAGTTCCGGGCCGGCGTCCTTCCGCTTCACGAGCTGGACGAGTCCGGCGTGGTCGCCGTCGCCGTACCAGAACAGCCCTTCGATGCGCTGAAACAGCGAGGGCGCGATTCCGCGCAGCCGCTGCTCCGGGCCGAGCTCGAAGATGCCGTACGCCTCCAGCCGAGCCTGCTCCGCGCGGCTCCAGCTACCCGCCTCGGCGGCGTTCGCGAGCCGGTCGAGCGAGGCCGCGATCACGTCGAAGTCGGCCCCGGCGGCCGCCTCCTTCCACGCCTCGGGGAAGAGCCCGTCGATCAGGTCGAGCGAGCGCTCCGCCCGCGCCGAGACGTGCTCGGCCGGGGCGACGGCGCGACCGCCGACGGCGGCATCGAGCGTGTTCCCGAGCGACGCGAGGATCGCGGTCAGCTCGCGCGTCGCCTGTGCGTCTCGCGCCAGCAGCGTGGGGGCGATGTCGGCGAGCGCGGCGGCAGCCGCTGTCCGGAAGCTGATCGCCTCCTGGATCTCGAACGCGAGCGTGACGCGGGTGCCCTCGACGCCGCGGTCGTACTCGATCGGGACGAGCCGGAGGAAGCGGTCGAGCTGGCCCGCCCGCCGTGCCTGCTCGGCCGGCGCAAGCGGCGCGGCCCTGAACCCTTCGAGCTGGCTCTCGACCGCGGCGACTGCGCGCTCGACCTCGACGCGATCGCCTCGCAGGGCCGCGGTCTCGAGCTTCGCGAGCGAGGCGTCGAGCCGTTCGGACGCGGCGACGCCGCGCTGCGACCGGTAGCTGGCGATGAGGATGCCGGCGTACCCGTGGGTGAGCGCTGCGGTCTCGGCGAGCCGGACGTCGAAGCCGCGCTTGACAGCTGCATTCGCGCTCTCGAGCGTCGTGCGGAACCGGGCTTCGTAGGTGTCGAGCAGGTCGGCGCGGACGGCTTGCGCGGCTGCAGTCGGCGTGACCTCGCCGCGGGCGAGCCCGGCGACGGCGAGCGTCGCATCGGTGCCGGCGCGCGTGAAGCGGGTCGGCGGCCGATACTCCCGAACGAGCAACCAGTTGCGAGCAGCCGCAGCGTCGCCGGCCCTCGCGTCCGCGACCGCTCCCGTGAGACCTACTTGGAGGAGCGTCGTCCACAAGCGCGCACTCGCTCGTGCGAGTGCGGGCGCGTCCTGGCCGGCGGCCTTCGTGGCGGCGACCGCCGCAGTGACGTCGCGCCGGGCCTGGGGCGGCAGTGACGGGATGATCGGAGTGAGCGCTGCCGACGCGCGAGCGACGAGCTCCCGGCTGCGTACCGGCTCGCCGAGCGCAAGCGCGGTCTGGGCGGAGCCGAGATCGCGGCGAGCGTCGACCGACCGCGCCCACTCTGCGGGCGCTTCGGCCGCCGCCGGCGCTGCCGCCAGCAGAGCGGCGGCGAGCACGGCAGCGAGGAGGGCGGGGCGCCGCACCGCTACTGCTGGATCTCGACCCCGAGCTGCGCCGCGTGCTGCGAGACCTGGCCCGCGACGGCATCGGCGCGCCGCTGCGCGTCGGCGCCGAGCTGATCGGCCTGCTCGGGAGTGAACCGCTTGCCGTCGGCCTCCTGCTCGCGCAGGTCGGAGATGAACGATCCGAGCTCGTCCAGCTCCTCTCCGGTCTGCGTCGCGGCGGCCTCGTCGACCTCGGTGATCGCCGGCTGCACGCCGTCGTAGACGACCTGCAGGCCAGAGATGATGTCGTTGATGTCCGAGAGGCGCGAGACGACGTTGAACGCCTCGCTCTCGGCCGCGTCGCCCCGGACGAAGCGCGACTCCTTCCACTGGCCGAAGTACTCGCTCATCGTCGGCACCATCACGACGAGCGCCGTGAATGCGTCGGAGGCGGTCGGCTCCCAGGCCTGTGCATCGACGTGGAGCTCGTCGGCATAGCGCTTGAACGCCGCGGCCGCGGCGGTCAGCACCCGTGCGTCCGGCAGCGACTCGCCGAACTCCGCCTGGCCGTCGCCGTCGAGGTCCGCCTCGGCCTGCGCCGTCAGCTCGGGCAGCGTGCCCCAGAGCATTCCTTCGGTGAGGTTGAAGAGGTTGCCGGGCTGCTTGAGCGTGCGGCCGTCGGAGAGCTCGAGATCGAACGGGACGGCGCTCTCGGGGTCTTCCTCCGCGCTCGAGCCGGCGTCGAGGATGACGTCGTACTCGGCGAGCGACGGAGTGCCGGCGACGATCTCCTTCGACCTGCTCGTAGTACGGGTTCGCCTCGGTCCAGCGCTCCTTCGCGTCGGCGAGGATGCGGCTCACCTCGTCGCCGTGCTCGCTCAGGAGCTGCTCGTGGTCGTAGTCGACGCCCTTGGCGAGTGCGTCGTACTCCTTGGCGAGTGCGTCGAACTCCGCCGTGGCGCCGGCGAGCTTCTCGGTGTGGTCGGTGAGGTAGCTCTTGACGCCGTCGAGCTCGACGCCCGCGACGGTCGACTCGGTCTCGTCGCCGCAGTTGTCGAGCCGGTGTCGGCCTCGTCGTCGCCGCCGCATCCCGCGAGGGGGAGGACGAGCAGCAGCGCGACTGCTGGAATCAGGAGGTGCGAACGGCGCATGTCAGGCGCACCTTACACACCGTGACAGGGCCGTGGAACAGCTAACGCGTCAGGGCCCTCGAACGCTCGCTCACACGGTCCTAACCGCTCGCTCACGTGGCCCGTGCGGGTCTTTCCAAGGCTCGTGAAGCCTGTTACAAGGTGTGCATGCTCGAGTTCAGGATGCTCGGTCCGCTCGAGGTGCTGGACGATGGCGCGCCGGTGCCGCTTGGCGGGCCGGAACCAACGCGCGCTGCTGACGCTGCTGCTGCTGCATGTGAACGAGGCGGTCTCGACCGAGCGTCTCGTCGACCAGCTCTGGGGAGAGCATCCGCCGCGGACCGCGACCACCTCGTTGCAGAACACCGTCGCGCAGCTGCGCAAGCTGCTCGGGCCGGGGCTGCTGCACACGCGGCCCGCCGGCTACGTGCTCGAGCTCGATCGCGAGCAGCTCGACCTCGCTCGCTTCGAGCGGCTGTCCCGCGAGGCGCGGAACGCGGAGCCGCCGGAGCGAGCGCGGCTGCTCCGAGAGGCGCTCGCACTCTGGCGTGGTTCTGCGCTTGCCGACTCCGAGCTCGAGGACTTCGCGCAGCCCGAGATCCACCGGCTCGAGGACCTCCGGCTCGGCGTGCTCGAGGAGCCGGATCGCCGCCGATCTCGAGCTCGAGCGCCGACGCGGAGTCTCGTCGCCGAGATCGAGGCGCTCGTCCGCGCAACCCACTGCGTGAGCGGCTGCAGGCCGCAGCTGATGCTCGCGCTCTACCGCTGCGGTCGGCAGGCGGAGGCGCTCTACGCGTACCACGACGCGCGCCGAACGCTCGTCGAGGAGCTCGGGATCGAGCCGGGGCCGGAGCTCCAGGCGCTCTACGGCTCGATCCTTCGCCAGGAGCGCTCGCTCGTGCGCGTCGCGCCGCCCTCGCTCGAGGACCACTACGACGAGGTGCTGCGCGCCTTCTCGGCCGGGCGGCTGGTGCCCGTGCTCGGCCCGGGCGTCGGCGGTGTCGCCGGCGACGAGCTCGCGACCCTGCTCGCGGCGCGGTTCGAGCTCGACGACGACGGCCGCGGCCTCGCGTACGTCTCGCAGGCCGTCGCCGCCCGCAACGGGATCGGGCCGCTCCACGACGAGCTGCACCTCGCGCTCGACCGCGACTTCGAGCCGTCGCTCCTCCATACGCTGGCTCGCCGGCCTGCCGCCGCTGCTCTGCGCCGCGCGCGGCTGCCGCAGCAGCTGATCGTGTCGACGTCCTTCGACACCGGCGTCGAGCGCGCCTTCGAGGCGGCCGGCGAGGAGCTCGACGTCGTCGTGTACGTCGCCTCCGGCCGCGACCGCGGCAAGTTCCTGCACATCGCTCCCGAGCGGCGAGCCGCACCGTCGTCGAGCGAGCCGAACGCCTACACCGGCTCTCGCTCTGACGAACGGAGCGTCCTGCTGAAGATCCACGGCCACGTCGACCGCGGGGCACACGCGAGAGCGCGAGAGCTTCGCCGTCAGCGAGGACGACCACATCGACTATCTCGTCCGGCGCCGAGGCTGCCGGTACCGTGCCGGTCCAGCTCGCAGCGCGGCTGCGCCGCAGCCACCTGCTCTTCCTCGGCTATGCCGTCGACGACTGGAGCCTGCGCGTCTTCCTTCGCCGCGTCTGGGGGCAGCGACCGGCTCGCGTATCGCTCCTGGGCCGTCCAGCCGGCCGCCCAGCATGCTCGCCCGCGAGCTCTGGCACGAGCGCGGCGTCGAGGTCGTACGACGTTGCGCTCGACGAGCTACTCCGGAGCAGCTGGCGCGGCGTGACCGCCGCGCTCGCGGCGCTGGACGCGGCGGTATGAGCGCAGCCTCGGCTTCCGCAGGGCCGTACAAGGGACTCGCGCGCTTCGACGACTCCGAGCTCGACTGAGCGGTTCTTCTTCGGCCGCG
This sequence comes from uncultured Gaiellaceae bacterium, assembly GCA_963847255.1. Classification (GTDB taxonomy): domain Bacteria; phylum Actinomycetota; class Thermoleophilia; order Gaiellales; family Gaiellaceae; genus Gaiellasilicea. The sequence continues at coordinate 53,218 of CAWJYW010000005.1, read as the reverse complement.
ACCGGGAGACCGAGCTCGTCGCCGCGAACCTCGTCGCCTCGCGCCTGACCGTGCTCTACGGACCGAGCGGCGTCGGGAAGAGCTCGCTGCTGCGCGCCGGCGTGGTCGCGTCGTCTCCGGGCGCTCGTACCGGCCGGAGGCGGCAGCGAAGGCGACAGTGACGACACGGCGTGCTTCGTGTCGTCGTCGATCAGCTGGCGCGATGACCCGCTCGCCGCGATCGCTGCTGCGGCGGGTGCCGAGGCGCCGGCGTCGCCGTGCCGAGCTTGCGGACGTCCTGGCCGAGCGGTCGGCTGAGATCGGCGGCGAGATCTACCTCGTGCTCGACCAGATGGAGGAGTACGTCGTCTACCACGGGCGGCACCGCGGCGACCCGCTGCGCGAGGCGCTCGCGGAGATCCTGACCCGGCCGGCACTGCGCGTGCACGTCCTGCTCGGGATCCGCGACGACGCGCTCGCGGAACTCGACGCCTTCAAGCGCCGAGTACCTGGACTCTTCGGCAACGTGCTCCGGCTCGACCATCTGGACGTCGACGCCGCGCGCGCCGCCGATCGTCGAGCCGCTCGCGGAGCTCGTGGCGCTGGGCGGGCCGCGCGTGGAGGCCGAGGACGGCGCTCGTGGCGGCCGTCGTCGATCAGGTCGCCTCGGGACGGATCGAGCGGCGGCTCGCCGGCCGCGGCATCGTCGCCGGCAGAGCAGAGCGGGCGTCGCGTCGAGGCTCCGTATCTCCAGCTCGTGATCGAGCGGCTCTGGGAGGTCGAGCGCGAGCGTGGGTCGTACGATCCTGCGCGCAGCGACGCTTGCCGAGCTCGGCGGCTGCGGGCCGAGATCGTCCAGCAGCACCTCGAGCGCGCGCTCGCCGGCCTCGAGCGCGCCGGAGCGCGAGCTCGTCGCGAGGCTCTTCCATCAGCTCGTGACGCCGTCGGGGACGAAGATCGCGCACGCCGTCGGCGATCTCAGCCGCTACGCCGGCGAGTCGCCGGACGCGGCTGGAGGACGTGCTGCGCACCCTCTCGAACGAGCGCGTCGTTCGAGCGCTGCCCGGCACGGAACGGTGGCGGCGCCCGGTACGAGATCTACCACGACGTGCTCGCCGCGGCCGTGCTCGACTGGGGCGCCCGACACGAGGCGGATCGCGCACTTGCTGAGGAGCGGGAGGCGGCGCGGCGTCGACACCGGCGGCTCGCAATCATCGTCGTGTTCGCGGTCGTCGGTCTCGCGCTGATGGGGCTGCTGACGGCGTACGCGTTCGCGAAGCGCAGCGACGCCGAAGAGCAGGCCCAGCGCGCAAGCGAGGCGCAACTGGCAGCCGAGGCGGCACGACGGACAGCCGAAGACGCGCAGGCCGATGCCGAGACGAGCGCGGCGGAAGCGACCACCCAGAAGGAGGCGGCGCAGAAGTCGGCGAAGGCGGCCAAGAGTGCCGAGAAGTCCGCTCAGCAAGCGAGCACCGAAGCAACGCAACAGGCCGCGATCGCCGACCGGGAGCGGATCGAGGCGCAAAGCCAGCGGGGTGCGGCCATCGCGGCTCGCAGTGAGGCCGAGCGTCACGCCACCGCGGAAGCTGCCGCCAAGCGGGCCGCCGTCGCTGCGGAACAGAGGGCCGTCCGCTCGAGAAACGCGGCGATAGAGGATCGGCGCCGCGCCGAGACTGCCGCAAAGAGCGAGGAACTGGCGCGGTTGCGGGCGGTGGCCGCTCGGCGGGACGCCGAGGCAGAGGCCCTGGTTGCCGGGTCGCTGTCTCAACAGACCATCGACCCGGTGCAGAGCGTGGCACTGGCGCTGCAGGCGGCGGGGCGTGCGCGCCCGCCGGGCCTGGAGGCGGCTCTCCGCGAAGGACTGAACGTCCTCCGGACGCGCAGGATCTTCCCGGGACCTGGCGGGCCGGTCACCGATGTGTCGACGAGCCCGGACGGGACCTTCGCGGTCGTCGCCGGCGATGGCGAAGCGCGCGTCTACGACGTCGATACCGGCAAGCTCGTTTCGAGACTGCGCCACGGCGGTGTCGTCAACGCGGCCGTCTTCTCGCCCGACGGAGCATCGGTGGTGACTGCTGGACGCGACGGGGTTGGGCGCCGCTGGGACGCGCGGTCTGGCAGCCAGCTCGCTCGGTACCCGCACGGCGCGGCGATCCGCGACATCGCTTTCTCGCCGGACGGGCGCCTCGTCGCCACCGCCGCGGGTCAGGCGGCACGCGTCTGGGCAGCTGCGGATGGCGCGTCGATCCAGCGGCTGCCGCACCCTACTTCCGTCGCGGGCGTCTCGTTCAACCCCGACGGAACGCTGCTGATGACCGTCGCCGGCGACGCCCGCCTGTACCAGGTCGGCGGCTGGCGCCTCACATCGACGCTCAACCAGCCCGGCCAGATCACGACTGCACGCTTCGCGCCGGTCGGTCCGTTCGTGCTGACCGGCGGCCGTGATGACCTCGCGACGATCTGGGACAGCCGCGACGGAACGAGGCGCCACGAGCTCACGGGTCACACGGCGGACATCCTCGACGTTGCGTGGAGCCCGCGTGGTGACCTCGTCGCCACGGCGAGTGCCGACAACGGCGCGCGGGTCTGGCGCGCGGACAACGGTGTCCCGGTGACGTTCCTCGGCGGCCATTCGAATCAGCTGACCGCGATCGGGTTCGGTCCGGACGGGTCGTCGATCGCCACCGCTTCCCTCGACGGATCCGCCCGGCTCTGGAGCGGCGCGTCGTTCTCCCGTACGGCGTCGCTGCGCGGACACGGAAGCCCTGTCCGCGATCTTGTCTTCACACGGGACGGCCGCAGCGTCATCACCGCGGGTGAAGACGGGTCGGCTCGCGGGTGGAGGACAAGCGTCGATCCGGTTCTGCGGGTCGTCGGCCGCCATCCGGGCGCTGGGCGCGCCGTCGTGTTTGCCTCGGGCGGTGGCCTCCTGGTGAGCGCGGCGGTCGGGGACGCCGTTCGCGTCTGGAAACGTGATGGCACAGCCGTCCGCTCGATTCCTCAGCCCGCATCCGTCGTCGACCTTGCGCTGTCTCGAGACGGGTCGCTCCTCGTCACGGCCGGCGAGGACGGCATCGCCCGGACCTGGCGTCTGGCCGACGGGGCGCTCCTCCGCTCGATCGAGCACGGCGCTGCTCTGCGGTCGGTGGCTCTCGATACCGCCTCGGGCCGGATCGTCACCGCAGGTGTCGATGGAATCGCCCGAGTCTGGGACCCGACAACCAGCGTCCGCTGCACGTGCTCCGGCACGGCGGCGTCATCGCCGGTGTCGCCGTCAGCCCGGACGGGAAGTTCGTGGCCACCGCCGGTGACGATGGTGACGGGCGAGTCTGGCGAGGCTCGAACGGCGCGCTCGTCGGCAAGCTGGAGGGCCACGAGGACGGGCTGACGTCGATCGCCTACAGCCCCGACGGTACGCGGATCGTCACCGCCAGCCTGGACGCAGACGCACGGCTGTGGAGCGCCAAGACGCTGAAGGAGCTGCGCGTGCTTCGCGGACACACCGCCGTCGTGAGCGACGTGACGTTCAGCCCGGACGGCCGCTGGATCGCTACCGCAGGCCCGACCGCCGTCGGACTCTGGGCGACGCGCACCACCGATCGGCTCGAATCCGGAACGTCTGAGCTGCTCCTCCGCGGAAACGTGGCGCGGGTTCGCGGCGTCGCCTTCGCGCCCGACAGCCGCCATGTCGCCGCCATCGGCGACGACGGCTCCGTTCGAACGTACCTCTGCGAGCTCTGCGGCACCACAGGCGAGCTCGTTCGCCTGGCGCAACGGCGGCTCGACAGGCTCCGCGCGAACCTCACACCGACCGAGCGGCTCGAGTACCTCGGCGGCTAGCTGCCGCCGGTGCGCTGCTCGAGCTCGTTCGCCTTCGCGGTGAGCGCGCTGAACCCCGCCAGCAGGAAGTCGTTGACGGCTCCGGCTGCCAGCACGGCGGTCAGGAGGCGGCCGGTGCGTGGGGCGAGGATCTGTGTCGAGGCGAGCCCGGCTCCGATCCACGTTCCGATGCACCGGGTGCACGTGACGAGCTCGCCGATCGCCTGCCTCATCTCGGTCTCGTGCGTCGGCTTCTCGCCCTCCCCGTCGTAGGCGTCACCCTCGACGAACGGCTCGCGTACGAAGCTCGTGACCTTGTCGCTGGCGACCGTGCGCGAGGCCTTGAAGGTCGCGAGGCCGAGGAGCGCGAGGTCGATTGCAGCCATCTCCTGAAGCGGCCGTTTCCGCGCCGCCGCAAGCCCGCTGACCGCTCCGAGACCGGCCATGAACGTTCCGACGATGGTCGCGTACGCGCGGTAGGGAGGCTGTTCGGGCATCGCTAGGCTGTACCCAGATGATCGAACTCAAGACATCCGCCGGGTACGTCCCCACAGGCGACCAGCCGCGGGCGATCGAGGAGATCACGCGCTCACTCCAGGGAGGCGAGCGCTACCAGACGCTGCTCGGCGCGACCGGCACCGGCAAGACCGCCACGATGGCCTGGATCATCGAGAAGCTGCAGAAGCCGGCGCTCGTGATCGCGCACAACAAGACGCTCGCCGCGCAGCTCTGCAACGAGTTCCGGGAGTTCTTCCCGCACAACGCCGTCGAGTACTTCGTCTCCTACTACGACTACTACCAGCCGGAGGCGTACGTCCCGCAGGCCGACCTCTACATCGAGAAGGACAGCTCGCGGAACGACGACATCGACCGGCTCCGCCACGCCGCGACCTCGAACCTCCTCCAGCGCCGCGACACGGTGATCGTCGCGTCCGTCTCCTGCATCTACGGCCTGGGCTCGCCGGAGGAGTACGAGAAGCGCGTCGTCTTCCTCACGGTCGGCGAGGAGACCGACCGCGACGTGATGCTGCGGAAGCTGATCGACATCCAGTACGTCCGCAACGACACCCTGCTCGGCCGCGGCCGCTTCCGGGTCAAGGGCGACGTGATCGAGATCCAGCCGGCGTACTCCGAGACGGCCTACCGGATCTCGATGTTCGGGGACGAGGTCGAGCAGATCACGCACTTCGACCCGCTGACGGGCGAAGTGTTCGCGAAGCTCGACACGATCACCGTCTTCCCGGCCACGCAGTACGTCACCTCGAAGCCGACGATCGAGCGCGCGCAGGACGAGATCAAGCACGAGCTGGAGCAGCAGGTGTCGCTCTTCGAGAGCCAGGGCCGGATGCTGGAAGCGCACCGGATCCGTCAGCGGACCGAATACGACATGGAGATGATGCGCGAGCTCGGCTTCTGCAACGGGATCGAGAACTACTCGCGGATCCTCGACGGGCGCCCGCCGGGCTCGGCCCCGCACACGCTCCTCGACTACTTCCCCTCCGACTACGTCGTCTTCGTCGACGAGTCGCACCAGACGGTCCCGCAGATCGGCGGCATGTACGAAGGCGACCGCTCGCGCAAGCAGACGCTCGTCGACCACGGCTTCCGGCTCCCGTCCGCGCTCGACAACCGGCCGCTCCGATTCGACGAGTTCCTGGAGAAGGTGAACCAGCTCGTCTTCGTCTCGGCGACGCCCGGCGCCTTCGAGCTTCGCCACTCGACGGTCGTCGCCGAGCAGCTGATCCGGCCGACCTACCTCGTCGACCCCGAGGTCGAGCTGCGCCCGACGAAGAATCAGATCGACGACCTCCTGAACGAGATCCGCAAGCGCGAGGAGGTGGGCGAGCGGGTGCTCGTGACGACCCTGACGAAGAAGATGTCCGAGGACCTGACCGACTACCTGCTCGAGGCTGGGGTCCGGGCGCGCTACCTGCACTCCGAGATCGACACGCTGGAGCGGATCCAGATCATCCGCGAGCTGCGCCTCGGCGAGTACGACGTGCTCGTCGGGATCAACCTGCTGCGCGAGGGGCTCGACCTGCCCGAGGTGTCGCTCGTCGCGATCCTGGACGCCGACAAGGAGGGCTTCCTCCGCGGCAAGACGGCGCTCGTGCAGACGATCGGCCGCGCCGCGCGGAACCTCAACGGCCGGGTGCTGCTCTACGCCGACAAGATGACCGAGGCGATCAAGGGCGCGATGGACGAGACCGAGCGCCGGCGGAGCGTCCAGCTCACCTACAACGAGGAGCACGGGACGACGCCGATCACGATCACCAAGGGCGTCTCCGACATCGCCGAGTTCCTGTCGCTCGAGAACCCGAACGTGCCCGGCCGCCGGCGGCGCGGTGCGCGGGCCGACGTCGAAGGGCTGTCGCGCGAGGAGCTCGAGAAGCTCGCCATCACGCTCGAGGAGGAGATGTTCGTCGCGGCCGAGGAGCTCCGCTTCGAGTACGCCGCGAAGCTGCGCGACGAGATCAAGGAGCTGCGCCGGGAGCTGCTCGCCCTGGCGGAGCCCGTTACCTAGGAGGCCATCCCATGTGCAGAAACATCCGAGTGCTTCACAACTTCGAGCCCGCCGCGACACCCGAGGAGATCGAGGCGGCCGCCCTGCAATACGTCCGCAAGATCAGCGGTGCGTCGAAGCCGTCGAAGGCCAACGAGGCCGCCTTCGAGCGCGCCGTCACCGAGGTCACGGCCGCGTCGAAGCGCCTGCTCGCCGTCGCTCGTCACCACCGCTCCGCCGCGCGACCGTGAGGTCGAGGCCGCGAAGGCGAAGGCCCGCGCCGCCGCCCGCTTCGCCTAGCCCTCAGTTCGCATAGAGTCGCGCGATGCGTCGGTGCGCTGCTCTCCCTGCTCGTCTCCGGCCTGATCATCGGGCTGCTCGCGCGCTTCGCCGTGCCCGGCAAGGATCCGCTGAAGCTCTGGCAGACGATCCTGCTCGGGATCAGCGGCTCGCTGCTCGGCGGCGTCGTCGCACGGCCTCCTCGGCTTCATCGACGGCGACGACACGATCACGGCCAACGAGGCGTTCGCCTCGCTCGCCTTCTCGCTCGGCGGCGCGATCGTGCTGCTGATCCTCTACCGCAAGTTCGTGCAGAAGCGGCCCATCACCGGTCCGGACGCGCGCTAGCTCTAGGCGGCGGCGAGCGCTCCCAGCTTGTCCTTCAGGTAGCGCACGTACGGCGCGGCGTCGATCGGGCCGCCGACGACTCGCTCGAGCGTCTCCTGCGGCGTGAACTTCCGCCCGAGGACGTAGAGCCGGTCGCGCAGCCACTCGTGCAGCTGGCCGAACTCGCCCTGCTCGAACTGGTCCGGCAGATCGGGGATCTCGGAGAGCGCCTTCTCCCAGATCTGCACGGAGATGATGTTCCCGAGCGAGTAGGTCGGGAAGTAGCCGAAGCCGCCGCCCGACCAGTGGACGTCCTGCAGCACGCCGAGCGTGTCGTTCGGCACCGGAATCCCCAGGTACTCCTCGAAGCGGGCGTTCCAGATCGCCGGCAGCTCCTTCAGGTCGATCGTGCCGGCCATGATCTCCTGCTCCAGCTCGAAGCGCAGGATGATGTGCAGGTTGTACGTCGCCTCGTCCGCGTCGACCCGGATGAAGGACGGCTTCACGCGGTTGATCGCGCGGTAGAAGCGCTCCTGGTCGACGTCGCCGACCGCTTCGGGGAATGCCTCCTGGAACGACGGGTAGAAGTGGTTCCAGAACGGCCGGCTGCGGCCGACGATGTTCTCCCACATCCGGCTCTGCGACTCGTGCAGCGCCGAGGAGACGCCGTGGCAGAGCGGCGTTCGCTCGAGCGACGGCGAGACGCCGTGCTCGTAGAGCCCGTGCCCGCACTCGTGCATCGCCGTGAAGATCGACGTGATGTCGTCCTCCTTGTAGCGCGTCGTCAGGCGGATGTCCTGCGTGCCGGAGCTGGCCGCGAACGGGTGCACGGTGAGGTCGAGGCGGGCGAACGACTCGTCGAAGCCGAACCGCTTGATGATCTTCAGCGAGTAGTCGCTCTGCGCGTCGATCGGCCAGGGGCCGTCCAGGAACGCGTCGTCGCCCTCGACCGAGCCGATGTCGGCGATCAGCGGCACGAGCTCGGCCTTCAGGTCGTCGAAGACCTGGCGCACCTCGGCCGTCTTCATCCCCGGCTCGTAGTCGTCGAGGAGAACGTCGTACGGCTCGTCGTAGCCCTCGAAGCAGTCCACGTAGCGGCGCTTCAGCTCGACCGCGCGCTCGAGGTGGGGGAGGAAGAGCGCGTAGTCGTTCTCGGCCCGCGCCTTCGCCCAGACGTCGTGGGCGTCCGCGGCTGCACCGGTCATCTCGGCCGCCAGATCCGCCGGGACGCGGTGCGCCTTCTCCCAGTCGCGCCGCGTCGTGCGGATCAGGCTCGCGTCGTCGGAGTCGTAGTCCAGCTCCTGCTCGTAGCCGGCGAGGGCGTCGAGCAGCGTCCCGATCTCGTCCGAGATGAACTTCTCGTGGGCGATCCGGTCGAGCGTCGTGACCTGGGCGCCGCGCACGGCGCCGCCGCCGGGAGGCATCATCACGGTCTGGTCCCAGAAGAGGATCTCCTGCGCGCGGCGCAGGTCGTGGATCTCGGCCAGGCGTGACTTCAGGTCGGCGAAGCTGCTCCATCGTCTCTCCTCCGAATCGGGTTCGGCGGGACTCTAGCGCGCGCCTACGGGATGTTGGCGATCACGATCGTCGCCTTCGCGCCTTTCGGGCCGCTGGCCTGGACGCGGATCGTGTTCACGTAGCCGGGCTTCATCGCCGTGCCGATCGTGAACTTGCGCACCTGGCCGGCCTTCAGCCGGTGCTGGCCGAAGTACCTGCCGTTGACGACGCAGGACGACCTTGCGCATCCCGGGCGTCCCGTTCGTGACTGTGACGCGGTGGTCCGTGTCCGGCACGTTGCGGAGGACTTCGTCCTGCGGCTTGCCTGCGAGTCGCTGGACGCTCACCACGATCGGGTCGCAGAGAGCGCGGTTGCCCGCGAGGTCGTAGAAGAAGACCTCCACGGCCATGCTCTTCTTCTTGTTGATCGCCGTCGCCGTGACGGTGACCGGCCCGAGCGAGCCGATCGCGTACGGCTCGACCAGGACGCTCGTGTTCAGCAGGTAGCCGGGCTCGTGGCGTGCGAGCCCGAGGCCGACCTCGGTGACCCGGAAGCGCATGAACTGGTTGCCGGCGGCCGTCTTGCCCTGCTCGACGATCTCGCAGGACGGCGGCGTCGTGTCGTCGGGCGGGTTCGAAGGCGTGACGGTGATCGAGACGACCGCCGTGGCCGAGCCGCCGTGGCCGTCGCTCGCCGTGTAGGTGAACAGGTCGGGGCCGCTGTAGCCCGCCGCCGGCGTGTAGGTCGTGCCGTCGTAGGTCCCGTGGAAGGGCGAGCTGTGGGTGAACGTGAGCGCGTCGCCGTCGATGTCGGTGCCGGTGAGCGCGATCGCGACGGCCGTGTCCTGCGGCGTCGTCACCGAGCGGTCGGCGACGGTCGGCGGGTCGTTCGCCGGGCTGGACGGTGATGCTCACGGTCGCCGTGTCGCTGCCGCCGTGGCCGTCGCTCGCCGTGTAGCGTGAACGAGTCGGGGCCGTGGTAGTTCGCGGCCGGCGTGTAGACGCCGCCGGCGTAGGTGCCGTGCGCAGGCGCAGTCGTGGTGATCGTCAGCGTGTCGCCGTCGACGTCCGTCCCGGCGAGCGCGATCGCGAGCGGCGTGTCCTCGTCGGTCGCGACGAGCTCGGTCGATCGCCACCGGCGGGTCGTTCGCCGGACTGACAGTGATCGTCGCGGTCGCCGGCATCGACAGTTCCCGTTCACGTCGCGCGCCCGGTAGGTGAACTCGTCCGTCCCGTTGAAGTTCGGCGTACGGCGTGTACACGAACGAGCCGTCCGCGCGCGAGGTTCACGTCGCCGTGCGCGGCGAGGGCAGACGAGCTCGGCGGTCAGCGGAGCGTCGACCGCATCCAGGTCGTTGGCGAGCACGCCCGGCGCCGGCTGCGTCAGCGTGACGTCCTCGTCGGTGCACGTACGAGTCGGGCCGACGCGATCGGGACGCCCGGTCGGTGACGATGATCGAGAGCTCCTGCACAACGGACGGCTCCGTCCTCGCACAGCACCAGCTTCAGGCAGTACGTCGCCGAGCGTCGCACCGAACTTGTGTGGATCGTGAGGGTCGAGCTTTCGCGTCGCGGCACGCCCGCATCGAGGACGGTGCCCTGGCTCGGGAAGAACTCGGTGTCGAAGTGGAAGTTGGGCCCGAACTTCGTCCGCCGGGTTGACGCAGCCCGCGGTGGTGACGCCGATGAACAGGATGTCGGAGCCGTCGACGTCGCGGCCGACCACGTCGAAGGTCAGCAGCCGAGTCCGGCCCGATCGTCACCAGCGTCGGAGGCGGCGACCTCCCACTCCGGCGGGTCGTTCACCGGCGTGACCGTGATCGTCACCGTTCCCGGAGTCGCTGCCGCCGTGGCCGTCGACGACGGCGAACGTGAACGAGTCCGTGCCGTTGAAGTCGGGATCGGGCGTGTAGACGCCGTCGACGAACCCGCCGTGGGCCGGCTCGCTCGTCGGCCCGCCCGCCAACGGGTTCCCGTCGGCGTCCGTGCCTGCCAGCGTGACCCCGATCGGCGTGTCCTCTGCGGTTGTCAGGGACACGTCGGTCGCCACCGGCGGTGCGTTCGTGCCCACGTCCGGCGTTGCGGGGTCGCAGTCGTCGTCCTTCCCGTTGCCGGCGATCTCGTTGCGGAGCGGGTGGACGGCCGCGTCCGTGTCGTCGCAGTCGGCGTTCGCGTTCCAGAGGTCGCCGTCGCCGTCCGGCGCGAGCACGGCGACGTCCCAGTTGATCGAGAGCGATCCGCGGTTGCCCGGCCGTGCACGACGACCTTCACCACGTGCGGCCCGATCTGCGCGGCGGTCGGCGTCAGCGCGTACGTGCGGCGGCCCGACGTCACCGGTGAACGACATCGTCCAGTAGCCAGACGTAGAGGTTGGCGTTGGTCGTCGTGACCGAGAACGTCTGCGTCTCGCCGACGCGGACCGACGCCTCGCCGATGAACTGGGACGCCGACCCGGAACGGGGAGAAGTCGTCGAGCGTCACGCCGCCGCCGCCTCCGGACGGTCACCTCGAGGCGCGCGTAGCGCGACGTCTTCCTGGCCGTCGGCGTTGGTGACGCGCACACCGATTGTCGTGTTCCGAGCCGTCGAGAAGGACGAGCGTCGGATTCACACCGGTGGCGTCGTCGAACGCGCCGTCGCCGTCGAGGTCCCACTCGTACGCGGTGATCGCGGAGGGACTGGTCGACGCGCCCGCGTTGAATGAGATCGATTGCGCCCTGCGCTCCGGAGTACGGGCCGCCGGCGTTGGCGATCGGCGCGAGGTCCGGCACGAGCGGATCGGCCTCGAGTTGCGCGATCAGTGGTGCGATGTCCGTCGCGAGCGCGAGCAACGTCGGCTTGAGCGCCGCGTGCGCTGCGATGAGCTCGTCCATGTGCGCGACGACGGATGCGCGCGAGAGGTTCCAGTCGTCCGCGAGCAGGTTGGACTTCATCCCGATCGAGCTGGTTCTGCGCTGAGGCCGAGGTTGGCGGCTTCGCGTCGCTCCGTCACCGAGAAGTCGCCGTCGGCGGCGACCCGGTCGCGCCACTCCTTGAGATCGGCGATCTGGGCATCGATCGGACGCGGGTCCGAGTCGAACACGAACCGCATCAGCTGCATGCTCGCCACCGTCTGGTCCAGCTGGGCGGCGAGCGCGCTCGCGTAGTCGCGGATCGCGCGAGCGTGCACGAGCGCCCACGCGCCGTTCTCGTCGGCGTCTGCGCCCTGGTAGCGCTCGAGCGACTTCTGCAGGGCCTCGACGAGCGTCGTCTCCGCCGACATCGATGTCGCGTAGCGCGCGAATGCAGGCTCTGCGCCGTCGAGGTCGTTCGATCGTGAGTATCCGGCGGGCAGCGACCGGCGTGATCTGCGCGTAGCTCGCGTCCGGCTGGCCGATCCAGATGCCCGCGTAGTGCGACGCCTGGATGCCGATCAGCTGCAGCGTCCAGATCTGCAGGTCGCCCAGCGGCGCCGGCGTCGTCTGGTTGATCAGGTAGAGCATGCGCCGGTCAGGCGTCGTCTTCGACGCTATCTCTCGCTGTTTGAACATCTGCTGCATCAGCGGCCGGCTGGTCAGCCACGTGGACCGCTCGGTCTGCGCGCCGGACCTTCAGCGCGGCGAGATTCGGAAGCGCCGGAGACGCTCTCGGCCTCGATCGCCGCACTGGCGCCGATGCGCGTGAACTCCGACGTCCCCGCCTGCGCTGCGCCCGCGCTGAGGACGACCGCCACCAACGCGCCGCGACCGCGGCCCGGCAGACGATCCTCGACGTCCGAGACGGCACTCTCATCGTCGCTGACCACTTAACGCAGAGGCGACCGAGGATTACAAGATCGCCAAACGGCTAGTCATGTCGCAGCTCGGTTTGGCGTGTCGCAGGCGTGGGGAACACGCAACGGCACGCTCGCACCACTACCTGGGGGTCAGTTCATGGGAATCATCGCGTTCATCATCCTGGGGGCGCTCGCCGGGGCGATCGCCAAGGCGCTGCTGCCCGGCGACGACCCGGGCGGATTCATCATCACCACGATCATCGGGATCGTCGGAGCGCTGCATCGGCGGCTTCCTCGCCGGCTGCGCTCTTCAACGCCGCACCCGCTGGACGAGTTCTTCGACATCAGCACCTGGCTGACGGCGATCGTCGGCTCGATCGTCCTGCTCGCTGATCTACCGCGCCGTCGCCGGGCGCGGCCAGCCGAGGCGCGACGGTCTAGCGCTCGAACGGCGAGCAGGCTCACGGCCGCGCGGGAACATCCGCACGGCCGTGAGCCCCCAACCGTCCTCGCGCCAGATGTACGTGAGGATCCGCAGCACCTGCTCGCCGATCTCGTAGACGTGGAGCCCGCGCGCTTCGCCGCGCCGGTTCGGCCGCGGCTGGCCGAAGCCGGGAGCGATCGAGACGACGACAGCGTGCTCGCCGCCCGGCGTTGCGAGCTCGAACTCGCGCCGCTCCGCCACCGTGCTCTGATGGATGTGGCCGGCGAGGACGAGGTCGGCGCCCGCCTCGACGAGCCCGGCGAGGACGCGGTTTCGCTTCGCGACGGGCTTCTTGCGCGACCGCCACGGCGCCCCGAGCAGGTGGTGGTGGAGGGTGACGATCCGGTACGCGCCGTCCGGGACCTCCCGGAAGACCTCCGCCGCGCGCTGCACCTGCTCGTCGCGCAGGCGACCCGACTGGTGCCGCCACGGCCGCACCGAGTTGAGACCGGCGACGACGAGCGTGTCCGAGCGGTACACCGGCTCGGTCGTCTCCCACAGCCGCTCGAACTCCTGCCAGGGCCGGGTGAACCGCCGCGGGAACGTGTACGGGATGTCGTGGTTGCCTGGGATCGCCAGCAGCGGCAGCTCGAGGCTGCGGAGGAAAGCTGACGCCCGCTCGTGCTGGCTGCGCAGGCCTCGGTGGGTCAGATCGCCGCTCGCGATCACGAGGTCGGGCCGCGCTTCCTCGATCAGCCTGCCGAGCGCCTCGATCGACTCCGGCCTGTCGTTTCTGCCGAAATGCAGGTCGGAAAGGTGGAGAACACGTGTCGGCACAGCCGCCTGAGGCTATACAGTCCATGCATATGGCGGCCGAACCTGAGTCTCCCGAGATCTTCGACGACCTCTACCTCGGGTTGAGGGCCGGAGGCGCACTCCGCAAGCAGCGCCGCGGAGAGCCGCTCACGACCGAGGAGCAGGAGGCGCTGGGCCGCTGGCAGCGCCTCTCGATCGGTCGCAAGGCGCTCGCGGTCGGCGCGTTCTCGCTCGGCACCTTCGGCCTCGGCTTCACCCTCGGCGGCCTGATCTTCGGCCGCTGGCGCAAGGCCTGACGAACTGACCGCCGGTCTCGGCGTCCTTGGCGGAGAAGATCACCGCCGGAACGTCCTCATCCGCCGGATCCTTGTCGCGAATGATCACGTCGATCGAGCGTCGCCACGACCGCCGCGAACGGGATCGCGAGGATCACCGCGAAGCCCCCGAAGAGGAGCCCGGTCGCGGTCACCGCCACGAGGACGACGAGCGGTGTCAGGCCGACGGCGTCGCCGAGCACCCGCGGGATCACCAGGTAGTCCTCGAGCAGGCGGACGACCAGCACCGCGAGGCCTGCGGCGAGCGCCATCTGCCAGGACACGGTCAGCCCGACGCCCACCGCCAGCGCGCCGGCGACGAACGGGCCGATCACGGGAACGATCTCGACCAGGCCGGCGAACGCGCCGAGCAGGATGCCAGTAGGGCAGTCCGATCGCCCAGAATGCGAGCGAGAGCACCACGCCGACGAGCACGATCAGCAGCGCCTGCCCGCGCACGTACGCGCCGAGCTTCGCGTCGATCAGGTTCCACGTGTCCCGCACCTTCTTCCTGCCGCGGCCTCGGCAGGAGCGAGCAGACGAGGTCCTCGGCGCGATCGCGCTCGAAGATCCAGTAGGCGGCGCTCGCGAGCACGAAGAAGATCCCGAGCACACCTCGAAGACGGTTCTCGTCACCTCGAGCGCCGGGTCGACCAGGCTCTCGGCCGTCGGCAGATCGTCGAGCCGCCGCTGGATGTTCGACGAGCATGTCGTGCTTGATCCCGGTCGAGTTCCGCGCTGCTCACCGAGGTCGGAGCGCGTCTGCGGAATGCCGCCGAGGGCCGAGTCGACCTGGTCGATCGCGCGCGGCACGACGAGCCACAGAGAAGCCGGCGATCAGCCCGAGCAGGACGAGGTAGTGCAACGCGATCCCGGCCGGGCGCGGAATGCCACGCCGGGCGAGGACCTCGACGGTCGGGCGCATCGCGGCCGCCAGGATGAAAGCGAGGAAGAGGAGCGCGACGAGGAGCCGGAGCTGCCACAGGGCGAGCGCGAGCACGACGATGCCGCCGACGACGAGGGTGGCGAGGGCGGCCCTCTTGGCTGTCTCGGACATCGTCAGCCGATCATCCCCGCGAGCGAGCATTTCGTACCCCTGGACGAACACATGTTCGCTCGCTAGAATAGCGCCGACATGGCCACCGACGAGCTGATCGTCCATGGGGCCCGCGAGCACAACCTCAAGGACATCGACGTCCGGCTGCCGCGGAATTCCCTCGTCTGCATCACCGGGCTGTCCGGATCGGGCAAGTCCTCGCTGGCGTTCGACACGATCTACGCCGAGGGGCAGCGCCGCTACGTCGAGAGCCTCTCCGCGTATGCGCGCCAGTTCCTGCAGATGATGGAGAAGCCCGACGTGGACTCGATCGAGGGGCTCTCGCCGGCGATCTCGATCGACCAGAAGACGACCTCCCGGAACCCGCGCTCGACGGTCGGGACGGTCACCGAGATCTACGACTACCTCCGCCTGCTCTACGCGCGCGTCGGCCGGCCGCACTGCCCGGTCTGCGGCAGGCAGATCGCGGGGCAGAGCCTCGACCAGATCGTGGAGCAGATCCTGGCGCTGCCGGAGGGGACGAGGTTCACCGTGAACGCGCCGATCGTGCGCGACCGCAAGGGCGAGTTCCGCGACGTGCTCGAGGAGCTGCGGGCCGACGGCTTCACCCGCGTCAAGGTCGACGGCGAGGTGCGCCTGCTCGAGGAGGAGATCGTCCTCGACAAGAAGTTCAAGCACGAGATCGACGTGGTCGTCGACCGGCTCGTGCTCAAGCCCGACCTCCGCCAGCGCCTGACCCAGTCGGTCGAGACGGCGGCGTCGCTCGCGGACGGGCTCGTCGCGATCGACGTCGTCGACGGCGAGCCGATGCTGTTCTCCGAGAAGTTCGCCTGCCCCGAGCACGGCGTCTCGCTGCCCGAGCTCCAGCCGCGGATCTTCTCCTTCAACTCACCGCACGGAGCCTGCCCGCGCTGCACCGGGCTCGGCTCGCAGCTCGAGATCGACCCCGACCTGATCGTTCCGGACACGACCGTGTCGGTCGGCGACGGCGCGCTCGTCCCCTGGTCGGTCGGAAACGGCGGCTTCTACGACTCCGTCGTCCAGGCGATCTGCGACCGCTACGAGATCGACCCCGACACGGCCTGGCGGGACCTGACGACCGAGCAGCAGGACCTCTTCCTCCACGGCACCAAGGGCGACAAGCTCTACGTCCAGTACCGAAACCGGATGGGCCGCCGCCGCTCGTACACGATGGCCTTCGAGGGGATCGTCTCGTCGCTCCAGCGCCGCTACAAGGAGACCGACTCGGCGCAGCAGCGCGAGCGGATCGAGGAGTACATGAGCTTCCGGCCGTGCGGCACCTGCAACGGCGCGCGGCTCAAGCCCGAGGTGCTCGCGGTCACCATCGGCTCCAGGTCGATCAACGAGTTCACGCGCATGTCGGTGACGCGCTCACTGGCCTTCCTCGACGAGCTGGGACTGACGCCGACCGAGGAGCTGATCGGCCACCGGATCGTGAAGGAGATCCGCGAGCGGCTGACCTTCCTCGACAACGTCGGCGTCGGCTACCTCCAGCTCGACCGCGCGGCGAAGACGCTCTCCGGCGGCGAGGCGCAGCGGCTCCGGCTCGCGACCCAGATCGGTTCGCAGCTCGTCGGCGTGCTCTACATCCTCGACGAGCCGTCGATCGGGCTGCACCAGCGCGACAACGGCAGGCTGATCGCGACGCTCCAGCGGCTCAAGGATCTCGGCAACACCGTCCTCGTCGTCGAGCACGACGAGCAGATGATGCGCACCGCCGACTGGCTGATCGACATGGGGCCTGGGGCAGGCGAGCACGGCGGCTGGGTCGTCGCGGAGGGCAAGGCGAAGGACGTGATGGAGATCAAGAAGTCCGTCACCGGCCAGTTCCTCTCCGGCAAGCGGACGATCGCGATCCCGCCGCGGCGCGAGAACCTCAACGGGCACTTCACCGTCCGCGGCGCGTCGATGCACAACCTGAAGGGGATCGACGTCGAGTTCCCGGTCGGGAAGTTCGTGACGGTGACGGGCGTCTCCGGCTCCGGCAAGTCGACGCTCGTGAACGAGATCGTCTACAAGGCGCTCGCGAACCGGCTGAACAAGATGCGCGTCAAGCCGGGCGACCACGACTCGGTCGAGGGGATCGACGTCTTCGACAAGGTGATCGACATCGACCAGAAGCCGATCGGGCGCACGCCGCGCTCGAACCCGGCGACCTACATCGACCTCTTCACGCACATCCGCGAGCTCTACTCGCTCACCCCCGAGTCGAAGGTGCGCGGCTACAAGCCGGGTCGCTTCTCGTTCAACGTGCGCGGCGGCCGCTGCGAGACGTGCAAGGGCGACGGGACGATCAAGATCGAGATGCACTTCCTGCCGGACGTCTACGTGCAGTGCGAGACCTGCCACGGGCACCGGTACAACAAGGAGACGCTCGAGGTGCGCTTCAAGGGCAAGTCGATCGCCGACGTGCTCGAGATGTCGGTCGAGGAGGCGCTGACCTTCTTCGCGAAGATTCCGAAGCTGCGCCGGCGGCTCCAGACGCTGCACGACGTCGGGCTCGACTACGTCAAGCTCGGCCAGCCGGCGACGACGCTCTCCGGCGGCGAGGCGCAGCGGGTCAAGCTCGCGGCCGAGCTCTGCAAGGTCGCCACGGGCCGGACGCTCTACATCCTCGACGAGCCCACGACCGGCCTCCACTTCGCCGACATCGAGAAGCTGCTCGAGGTGCTGCAGCGGCTCGTCGACGCCGGCAACACGGTGCTCGTGATCGAGCACAACCTCGACGTGATCAAGCAGGCCGACTGGGTCGTCGACCTCGGCCCCGAGGGCGGAGAGGCCGGCGGCGAGCTGATCGCGGCCGGAACGCCCGAGCAGGTCGCAGAGACCGAGGGGTCCGCCACCGGGGAGTACCTCCGCAACGTGCTCGCGCCGCGCGGGGAGCCGGTCGCAGCGTGACCGCCATGCAGGAGATCGCCCCCGGCCTTCGCCGCTGGACCGCCTTCCACGACCACTGGGAGGAGGACGTCGGCTCGGTCGCCGTCGACACGGCCGACGGGCTGGTGCTCATCGACCCGCTCGATCCGCCCGCCGACCTCCCGAGCCCGAAGCACGTGCTCCTGACGCTCTACTACCACGCCCGGGCGGCCGCCGGGCTGAACGCTCGCGTCTGGGCGCCGGCCCGCTCGCAGGGGCCGCTCCGAAGAACCGCGGCGTCGAGGCGGAGGACGTGGCGGCAGGAGAGCTGCCGGGCGGGATCGTCCCGTTTCCGACCGCTCGCCCGTCCGAGGCCGTGTACTGGCTGCCGGACCACCGCGCGGTCGTCGTCGGCGACGTCCTGCTCGGCGCCGGCGCCAAGCCGCACGCCACGGACGATCCGCTTCGCCTCTGTCCCCAGCGGTGGCTCGGGAAGGCGACGCACGAGGCATCTGCGCGTGATCGCTGCTCCCGCTGCTCGACCTGCCCGTCGAGCACGTGCTCGTCTCGCACGGCCAACCCGTGGTGGGAAACGGGAAGCGCGAGCTCGCTCGGGTGCTGGCATGACGACGGTCGCCGAGCGCCGGGACCGATTCAGGGCGCTGCACGCCGCGGACGGGCTGTTCGTGATGCCGAACCCGTGGGACGTCGGCTCGGCCCGGCTCCTCGCCTCGTGCGGGTTCGAGGCGCTCGCGACGACGAGTGCCGGCTTCGCGTGGGCTCTCGGCAAGCACGACCAGACGGTCGCGCGCGACGAGCTGGTCGCTCACGTGACCGAGCTCGCGGCGGCGACGGAGCTGCCCCTCAACGTGGACAGCGAACGGTGCTACCCGGACGACCCGGGCGGCGTTGCCGAGACGGTGGCGCTGCTCGCCGAGGCCGGCGCCGCGGGCTTCTCGATCGAGGACTACGACCCGGCCGCCGGCGGCATGGACGAGATCGGCGTCGCCGCAGAGCGTGTCGCCGTGGCAGCCGACGCCTCGCGGCAGTTGGCCGAGCCGATGGTGCTCACCGCCCGCGCCGAGAACCACATTCGCGGCGTCACCGACCTCGACGACACGATCGCGCGCCTGATCGCGTATCGCGACGCGGGTGCCGACGCGCTCTACGCCCCGGGTCTCACAGATCTCGAGCAGATCGCGGCCGTCGTGGCCGCGGTCGAGATCCCGCTGAACGTCCTCGTCCTGCCGGGCGGACCGACAGTCGCCGAGCTGGCCGGGGTGGGCGTCCGCCGCGTCTCGACCGGGAGCCTCGTGGCCGCAGCGGCCTACGGCGCCCTGATCGAGGCAGCGAATGTGCTGCGCGACGAAGGGACGTCGCCGCCGTCGAGCGCCCTCGTGTCGCGCGACGCGCTCAGCGCCGCGTTCGACTAGCCTCCTAGAGCACGGCCTGCGTCTGGGTGACGCGGGCGACGTGCTTGCCGCTCTCGTCGAAGAGATCGGTCTCGACGACGATCGTGCGGCTGCCCCGGTGGAGCGGCCGCGAGCGCGCCTCGACCCGCCCCGCGCGGACGGCCGAGAAGAAGTTCGTCTTCGACTCGATCGTGGCCGTCGCCGTCGAGCCCTCCGGCAGGTTGAGGAACGCACAGAAGGCGCCGGCCGTGTCGGCGAGCCCCATCAGGACGCCGCCGTGCAGGATCCCTGCCGCCGTTGTCAGCCGCTCGTCCCACTCGAGCGCCGCGTGCACCTCCTCCTTCGACGCGGCGATCAGCTCGAGCCCAAGCGTCGCGGCGTACGGCATCGCCGTGCGCACCTGCTCGGTGAGCGCCTCGTCCACGCGCTGAACGTACCAAGTGAGGGATGCAGCCCTCAGTCGGCCGGTGCCGATGCCCGCACCGTGATTCGGCTCCTCGCCATCGTCGTCGGCGCCGCGTTCCTCCTCTCCGGCTGCAGCACCGAGGAAGGCAACGCGCGCCCAGGAGCTCCTGCAGCAGGCGGAGCAGGCGCAGGCGAAGCTGCGACTCGGCGACGTTCGAGGCCGAGCCTCGGCGTCGTCGTGGATGGCGAGCAGATCGACGTGGCGATCGAGGGCGCGGCCTCGAAGGAGGGCGCGGTCGTTCTCGATGCACGCGACCGGCATCCCCGAGGCATCGGGCAAGGACTTTCAGATCGTCATCCGCGGCAACCGCGCCTGGATGAGCGACACCAACGGCACGTGGACGTCGATGCCGGTGCCGAAGGAGATGAACGGCAAGAGCGGCTCGATGGGCGCCGACGCGTTCCAGCAGCTCGCCCGCTACGTCCGCGACGTGCGCGTCGCCGAGCACCAGCAGATCGGCGGCAAGCCGGTGACGACGATCGCCGGCGAGATCGACACGGCCGGGCTGATCAAGGCAGTGACGAAGCTCGGCTCGCTCGCCGGGCCCGGCAGCGAGCAAGCCCGCGTTCGACTTCGACCTGGACGACCTCGGCCTGAAGTTCGGCGACATCAAGGCGGTGCTCACGATCGACGAGAGCACGCACCTCCTCGAGCGCGCCCTCGTCACGCTCAGCATGGACGTGCAGGGCAAGAAGCTGCGAGCTCGAGCTGCGCTACCGGCTCACGAGCTCGAACAAGCCGGTCAAGTTCCCGTCCGTCTCCGGCTAGCCTCGACTAGATTCGGGGCGTGGACCCCGATCGTCAGTGGTGGCTGCGAGTGCCGGCCGTCTTCCTCTCGCCGACGTCGGTCTTCGTCGCGATGCGGGACGAGTCGCAGGAGGACATCGACGCCCGCTCGGAACCGGTGCTCGCGCTCACGGCTCTCGCCGGGATCGCCGTCGCCCTCGGCACCAGCACCGCGCGCACGCTCTACGACGATCCCGAGTACGACGCCGTGAACATCGCCATCTGGGCGGTCATCGCCGGCGGGATCATCGCCTTTGCGGGCTACTTCATCGTCGGCGGCGCTCTCTACCTCGGCACACGCGGCCTCGGAAGCGTCGGCACGTTCAGGCGAGCCCGTCACATCCTCGGCTTCGCGGTGGCGCCGCTTGCGCTCTCGCTGCTTCTCGTCTGGCCACTCCAGCTCGCCGTCTTCGGCGGTGACGTCTTCCGGCGAGGCGGCTCGGACCACGGGACGGGCGCGCGCGTCTTCGACGCGCTCGAGCTGGGCTTTGCCGCCTGGTCGGCCGTGCTGCTGCTCGTCGGCGTGCGAGCCGTGCACGGCTGGACGTGGGCCCGCTCGCTCGGGGCCCTCGGGCTCGTCGCCCTCTTCCTAGCGGCGTTCGCGAACCTCGATTCGGTCTTCTAGCGCCTCCTCGAAGAGCGCGAGCTCGTCCGCCGGCATCGAGTACGTGTGCTGCTCCTCCGGGAAGCGACGGTCGCGAACCTCTTCCACGTACGTGCCGACGGCTGTCTTGATCGCCTCCGCCAGGTCCGCGTACTGCTTGACGAAGCGCGGCGCGTGCCCCTCGTAGAGGCCGAGCAGGTCGTGCCAGACGAGCACCTGTCCGTCGCAGTGCACGCCTGCGCCGATCCCGATCGTCGGCACGGTCAGCGCCTCGGTGATCCGCGCCGCAACAGGGGCCGGCACGGCCTCGAGCACGATCGCGAAAGCAGCCGGCAGCCTCGAGCGCGAGCGCGTCCTCGTAGAGCCGCACCGCCTTCTCGGCCGTCCGGCCCTGGGCTTTGAAGCCGCCGAGCATCGTCGCCGACTGGGGCGTCAGCCCGAGGTGCCCCATCACCGGGATGCCGGCACCCACGATCGTCTGGACGCGCGAGAGCGTCTGCCCGGCGCCCTCGAGCTTGACCGCGTCGGCGCCCGCCTCCTTGACGAAGCGGATCGCGTTGTTCAGCGCCTCCTCGTCGGAGACCTGGAACGAGCCGAACGGCATGTCCGCGACGACGAGCGGCCGGCGCGCCCCCCGGCTGGCCGCACGTGTGAGCACGATCATCTCGTCCATCGTCGCGGGCACGGTCGAGTCGTGGCCGAGCACGGTCATCGCGGCCGAGTCGCCGACGAGGATCACGTCGGCGCCGGCCGCGTCCGCGAGCCGCCCCGAGGGGGCGTCGTAGGCCGTCACCATGGCGATCGGCTGACGGCGCGCCTTCAGCTCGGCGAGCTCGGTCAGAGCGAGCTTCCCGGGGGCGGGCGTGCCGGGAGCGGGTTTGCGCGGGCGGGTGGTCATCGTTCCTCCTCGTTCAGGATCACGTTGTCGATCAGTCGGGTCGAGCCGACGCGGACTGCGGCGGCGAGCACGGGCGGGTCGAAGTCGGCGATCTCGACGTAGTCGACGTCGAGCCCGTCGAGTGCGGCGCGGGCGGCGGCAGGGTCGCGGGTCGAGAGCGCGCGGGGGAGAGCCAGGGCAGCCTCGCGCTCGGCCGGCGAGAGGAGGACGTTTCGCGACGAGATGGCCAGCCCGTCGGGGTCGCGCACCGTCGGCACCGACCTCACCGTCAAGTCGAGGTTGAGGTCGCGAACCATGCGGCGAATCACGGCAACCTGCTGCGCGTCCTTCTGCCCGAAGTAGGCGAACTGCGGCCGGACGATGTTGAAGAGCTTCAGGCAGATGGTGGCGACGCCCCGGAAGTGCCCGGGCCGGTAGGCGCCCTCGAGGCCGCGCGAGAGCTCCTCGACGTCGACCCAGGTCTGAAAGCCGGCGGGATAGATCTCGCCGGGCTCCGGTGCGAAGAGGACGTCGACTCCTGCCTCGGCGGCCAGCGCCGCGTCGCGTTCCTCGTCACGCGGGTAGGCGGCGAGGTCGGCAGCCTCGTCGAACTGGGCGGGGTTGACGAAGAGGCTGACGACGACGGTGTCGCACTCCGACCGCGCCGCGTCGATGAGCGCGAGATGGCCGGCGTGGAGCGCTCCCATCGTCGGCACCAAGCCCAGGGCTCCGCGATCGGCACGCCGAGGTCCTGCGCAGTGCTTCGCGATGCTCCGTACCGTCTTCACAGGAGCGCCTTCGTCGTCTCCGCCAGGGTCACGTACATCGCCTCGAGCTCCGGGCGCTCGGCCCGGATCGCGGCGACGTGCGCGTCGACGGTCGCCCAGTCGCCGCGTGCGATCGGCCCGGTCAGCTCGAAGTCGTTCTCGATCGTGCGGCGCATCAGCGGGTCGAGTGCCTCGGGCGGAGCGCCCGCGGCCTCGAGGAGCGACCCGGCAGCGCGGCGCAACGTCACGAGATAGCTCGAGGCGATCGCCGCGCCGGCGTGATACGCGACCCGGTTCGAGTCCGCGAGCGTGAAGGGCTCGAGCCCGAGCGTTCGGGCGAGCCACAGCCCGACCTCGCGCGCCTCGTCCGTCTCGGCGCTGACGGCTGCGAATGCGCCGTCGAGCTGCTCGGCGCCTCGCGCCAGCGTGAACGTCTGGAGCGGATGCACGCTGAAGCGACGCACGTGCGGGTCGAGTGCGGCGAGAGGGGTGGCACCGCTGACGTGGGCGACCCACGGTCCCGGAGAGACCGCGGCCGCGACGTCGGCGATTGCCCGGTCCGGCACGCAGAGCAGCACGAGCTCGGGACCGTCCTCGGACAGCTCGATCCGTCGCTCGCGCAGCCGCGCGGCGATCGCCGACCCGACGCGTCCCGCGCCGATCACGTGTGCTCTCTCGATCATCTCGTTGGCTCCAGTTCCGTTGCCGGATACCGGGCAAAAGTAGTGTAGCTCCATGCGTGTGCAGGTAGGCGGTGTGCGCCTGTTCTTCGACGTCGACGGCGCGAAGCTCGTCCCCGACGGGCCCTGGATGCGGGAGCGTCCGACCGTGCTCCTGCTCCACCCGGGGCCGGGATTCGACCACGGTCTCTTCAAGGTGCAGATCGGCCCGTGGCTCGCGGCGGGGACGCAGGTCGTCTACCTCGACATGCGCGGCGCGGGCCGCAGCGACGCGGGTCCGCCCGAGGAGCACCGGCTCGAGCGCTGGGCCGACGACGTGCGCGAGCTGTGCGCTGCGCTGCGGATCGAGCGGCCCGTCGTGTTCGGGCTCGGGTTCGGCTCTCTCGTCGCGCTCCAGTACGCCGCCCGCCACCCGTCTCATCCAGCCGCCCTCGTCCTCGCAGCACCGGTCGCGCGGATCGTGCCCGAACGCTCGATCGCGGTCTACGAGCGGCTGGGTGGGGCGGAGGCGCGCGAGGTCGCCGAGCGGTACTACGACGAGATGGACGAGCAGGCGTTCGCCGACTTCCTTCGAGTGTGCCTGCCGCTGCTCTCGACGTACGCGCTCACGAGCGACGTGATCGCGCGCGCAGACTGGAACCCGGAGGTGCTGATGCGCTGGATGGCCGGCGAGGCCAAGGTGGTCGACCTGCGCGGCGAGCTCGGCGCCGTCGAGACGCCGGCGCTCGTACTCGCCGGAGAGGATGACGCGTGGGCGCCGCTCGAGTCGGCGCGGGAGGCCGCCGACCTGCTGGCCGGGCCGACGCGCTTCCGGAGCTTTACGCGCGCTCGCCACTCGGTCTTCCGCGACGCGCCCGAGGCGTACGACGAGCTGCGGCTCTTTCTCGACGACCTCCAGTCGGGAGACGAAGAGGCATGAAGGTCGCCGTCAGGGGAGTCGACCTCTTCTTCGACGTCGACGGGGTCAAGCTCTCGCCGGACGGGCCGTGGATGCGCGACCGGCCGACGGTCATCCTGCTTCACACGGTCTCCGGCGCCGACCACTCGCCCTACAAGGAGCACATCGGGCCTGCGCTCGCCGACGTCGCACAGGTCGTCTATCTCGACCTCCGCGGCGCCGGCCGGAGCGACTGGAGCTCGCCCGAGCACTGGACGGTCGAGACCTGGGTCGACGACCTCGAAGCCTTCTGCGACGTGCTGGAGATCGAACGGCCGGTGCTGCTCGGCACGTCTACCGGCGGCGTCATCGCGCTCGTCCACGCCGCACGGCATCCCGACCGGGTCGAGCGGCTCGTCCTCGTGAGCACCGTCGCGCGCTACGTGCACACGCGCTCGATCGCCGAGTTCGACCGGATCGGCGGGCCGGAGGCCGGAGAGGTCGCTGCGCGCTACTTCTCCGACCCCACCGAGGCGCACTTCGCCGAGTTCCTGCGCGTGTGCGTGCCGCTCTACACGCGCAACCCGATCTCCCCGGACACGATTGCGCGAATGGAGATGAACATGGCGTTGATCGCTCACTGGGACCGGACCGGGGCCCGGAGCTACGACGTGCGGGAGGAGGCGGCGCGAGTCCAGTGTCCCACGCTCGTCCTGGCAGGCGACGACGATCCATCGACGACGATCAGCGGAGTCGACGAGCTGGTCGACGGCACTCCCGACCGGGCTCGTCCGCTACGAGCACTTCGCCGAAACCGGGCACGGCGTCTTCCGCGACCGGCCCGAGGCGATCGAGCTCGTCCGGGAGTTCCTAGCTCCGCCCGAGCCGGCGTAGGAGGTTCGCCCGCACCTCGGGCCACTCGTCGTCGATGACGCTGTACCAGGCCGAGTCGCGCCGGAGTCCGTCGCGGATCAGCATCTGCTTGCGGTGCACGCCCTCGAACTGTGCGGGCAGCGCGGCCATGGCGCCGCGCGAGCGCTCGTTGCGGGCGTCGGTCTTGAGCTCGACGCGGAGGCAGCCGAGCCGCTCGAAGGCGTCGCCGAGCATCAGCAGCTTGGCCTCGATGTTGGCGCCCGTTCCCCAGGCCTCCGGAGTCAGCCACGTCCAGCCGATCTCGAGGCTTCGGTGCTCCGGCCGGAGCGCGAGATAGCGCGTGCTCCCGAGCACGCGGTCGTCCTCCTGCCGGATCGTCGTGAACGGCATCTCCGTTCCGGCCGCCTGCAGTGCGAGGGCGCTCTCGACGTAGTCGTGCATCTGCTCGCGCGTCTCCGGCTGGAAGACCGAGAGCCACCGCCAGGTCTCCGGGTCGCGCGACGCCTCCCAGAGCCCCTCCTCGTGCGCGGCCGTCATCGGCTCGAGCCGCACGAGCTCGCCCGCCAGGGTCGTCGCGGTCCAGGGCATGCCTACTAGAGTGCCGAGCGTGCCGTTCGACCAGTACCACGAACCGCCCGAAGAGCTCTCGGCCGAGGTCCGCACGTTCGCCCGGATCTGCGCCTCGCTGATCGAGGAGGCGGAGGCGATCGGCTGGTACGAGCAGCGGCTCGACCTCGAGCGCGACCCCGATGCGCGGGCGATCATGGAGAACGCGCAGGGCGAGGAGTTCAAGCACTTCGCGATGAACCTGGAGTTCCTCGGCCGCCGAAAGCCGGAGTGGGCGGCCGTCTTGAAGCGGGTCCTCTTCCAGCCGGGCGACATCGTCGAGCACGGCGAGGAAGCAGAGGAAGAGCTCGACGCGGAAGGCTAGACTTCGGGCATGCCGATCTACGAGTACGCGTGCATGGAGTGCGAGTCGCACTTCGAGGAGCTCGTCAGGAGCAGCGAAACGGCGGTTGCGTGCCCCGAGTGCGGCGCAGGCAATGTGCTGAAGCAGTTCTCGACCTTCGCGGTCGCCGGCGTCTCGTCGCAACCGAAGTTCGGAAGCAGTGCCGGCGGCGGTGGCTGCTGCGGCGGTTCCTGCGGCTGCGGATAGGCGCTCCGACTAGCCATCCGAACCCGGACGTAGACTGACCGTCGATGAGCGAACTGCTCACCGCGTACAAGGACGAGACGCTCGGCTGCACGCGCTGCCCGCTCGCTTCGACGAGGACGCAGGTCGTCTTCGGCTCCGGCGACGCGAACGCCGAGGTGATGTTCGTCGGCGAGGCGCCCGGCTACCACGAGGATCAGCAGGGCGTTCCCTTCGTGGGCCAGGCCGGCCAGCTGCTCGAGAAGCTCCTGAACGGGATCGGACTGACGCGCGCGGACGTCTACATCGCGAACGTGCTCAAGTGCAGACCGCCGGGCAATCGCGATCCGCAGCCGGAGGAGATCGAGGCGTGCGAGTCGCATCTCTTCCGTCAGATCGAGCTGATCCGGCCCACGCTCGTTGCCACACTTGGCAACTTCGCGACCAAGCTGCTCTCCGGCAAGCCGACCGGGATCACACGGGTGCACGGCGTCCCGCAGCAGGTGACCCTCGGCGGCAACGACGTGACGCTCTACCCGCTCTACCACCCGGCAGCGGCGCTCTACACGCGATCGATGCTCGGAGTGCTCGAAGAGGACTTCCTGCGGATCCCGGAGCTGCTCGGGCGGGCGCCGGTCCCGGCGGAGACCCCGTTCGCGCTGGAGCCGGAGCCGGAGCCTCGCGCCCGAGCGCGTGCACGAGCCGGCCGTCCAGCTCGGGCTCTTCTAGTTCCCCGCATGGAGCTGCGCTCGTCCTCGCCCGGCGAGACCGAGGAGATCGCCGGACGGCTCGCGGCGGGCCTGGTCCCCGGCGACGTCGTCACGGTCTCGGGCGAGCTCGGAGCCGGCAAGACGACCTTCGTCCGCGGCGCCTGCCGGGCACTCGGCGTCACCGCCCCGGTGACGAGCCCGACGTACACCATCGGCCACCGCTACGAGGGTGACCCGGACGTCTCGCACCTCGATCTCTACCGCTTCACCGGCGTCTCGGCGGCGGAGTGGGCGGACCTGGAGCCGTACTTCGACGACGCGGTCGTGTTCGTCGAGTGGCCGGAAGCAGGGGCGGCGCGGGCTGCCCGAGGTCCGCGCCGCGGTCCGGCTGGAGCACGACAGCCCGACGAGCCGTGTGCTGCGGATCGAGGCGGCGCCGGAGCTGCTCGCCCGGGTCGCGGACGTAGACTTGCGGAGGATGAGACGCGCGATCGTGACCTCGACGTAGGCCCGCGCCGGGTGCTGATCCTGGCGTTCGACACGGCGACCGACCGGGCGACGAGCGCGCTCGTCGACGACGGGGAGGTTCTCGGCGAACGTGTCTCGCGCGCCTCGACGCTGCTTGCCGACGTCGACGCGCTCCTCCGGCAGGCCGGCGCGCACCCGCGCGACATCGACGCGCTCGCGGTCGGCACGGGGCCGGGCAGCTTCACCGGCATCCGGATCGGGCTTGCGGCGGCGCGCGGCCTCGGCCTCGCGCTCGGTGTGACCGCGGCGGGAGTCTCGACGCTGGACGCCCTGGCCGCCGGCGCGCCCGGGGCAACGCCGGTGATCGATGCCAAGCGGCGCGAGGTCTTCGTTCCCGGCCCGCGTGCCGTCGCTCCCGCCGAGCTCGCACTCGAGCCCGGCGCGCTCTACGTCGGCGACGGCGCCGTGCGCTACCGCGAGCTCCTCGAGCAGGGTGGAGCGGAGGTTCCTCCGGACGACGACGAGCGTCATCTGCCGCGGGCTCGCTTCCATGCGGAGCTCGCGCGCGACTTCGGCCCGGTCGAGCTCGTCGAGCCGCTCTACGTCCGGGTGCCGGACGCCGTCGAGGCAGCCCGGTGAACGTGGAGCTCCGCAAGCTCGAGCTGCGCGACCTCGGGGCGATCGAGAAGATCGAGCGCGAGTCGTACCCGACCCCGTGGTCGCGCTCGATGTTCGCGGGCGAGCTCGCCAAGCCGAGCTCGCTGTCGCTCGGGGCCTTCGAGCCGGATGGGGGCGCGCTCGTCGGCTACCTCGTCATCTCGCGGTACGTCGACGCGTGGCACGTCATGAACCTCGCGGTCACGCCTGAGTACCGCCGCCACGGGGTGGCGCGAGCGCTTCTCGACCGGCTCTTCGAGGTGACCGCGTCCGACGAGCGCCGCGGCTACACGCTCGAAGTGCGGGTCTCGAACGAGGGCGCGATCAAGCTCTACGAGCGCATGGGATTCGTCACCCGCGGCGTTCGGCGCGGCTACTACACCGACAACCGCGAGGACGCGCTGATCATGTGGCGCGACCCGGTCGCGGACGAGCACGCCGAGGCAGGATGATGTGCCTGTCTTGGGATCGAGACGTCCTGCGACGAGACGGCCGCGGCGCTCGTGACCGTGGACGGCGAGATCCGCTCGAACGTCGTCTCCTCGCAGGCCGAGCTGCACGCCCGCTACGGCGGCGTCGTCCCCGAGGTCGCATCGCGCCGGCATCTCGAGCTCGTCTCGCCGGTCGTGCAGGAGGCGCTCGCGGAGGCAGGTGCGGGTCTGGACGACGTGGAGTCGGTCGCCGTCACGCAGGGGCCGGGGCTCATCGGGGCGCTGCTCGTGGGACTCTCCGCGGCGAAGGCGCTCGCCTGGGCGCGCGGTCTCCCGCTCGTGCCGGTCGACCATCTCCACGGGCATGTCGCGTCGCTCTATCTCGATCCCGACCCCGTCGAGCCGCCGTTTCTCTGCCTGCTCGCAAGCGGCGGTCACACGCTGCTGCTCGAGGTGCGTGACCATGCGGGCTACCGCGTCCTCGGCACCTCCATCGACGACGCAGCGGGGGAGGCATTCGACAAGGGAGCGCGCCTGCTCGGCCTCGGCTATCCCGGCGGCGCGGCGATCGACCGGCTGGCGCAGGACGGCGACCCGGAGGCCTTCTCGTTCCCCGTCGCGCGTCTCGAGGGCCTCGACTTCTCGTTCTCCGGCCTGAAGACAGCGCTCCTGTACAAGGTGCGGGACCTCGGGGACGAGGCCGAGCCGCGCAAGGCGGACCTCGCCGCGTCGTACCAGCACGCGATCGTGCGGGCGCTCGCCGAGCAGACGACTCGCGCCGCGGAGCAGTCGGGCCTGAAGACGATCGCCGTCGTCGGCGGCGTCGCCGCCAACTCCGGGCTGCGCGCGGCGCTGTCCGGCGCCCGCTTCGCACCGCTCGCTCTGTGCACCGACAACGCCGCGATGATCGCCTCCGCGGGCAGGTACGGCAGGAGCCTTCCCTATCCTCGTTACCTTGATCTCGACGCATATGCATCGCGGACCTGACCGCCGCAGGCTCGCCGCCGGGCTCGTCGTGACCGTGGCGCTGCTCGCGGCCGGCGGCGGCCAGAGTGCGCAGCCGCCCGGTGCGGTCGAGGGAGGCGCGGCGGCCTGGCGTGGTTTCGTCGACGGCGAACGCAGTGCCGTCGCCGTCGGCCAGCGGATGATCGTCGTCCTCAAGAATCCATCGCTCGCCGACCGCATGGCCCAGGCGGGCGGCCGGGCCACCGAGTCGGCCATGCGGAGCTGGACGGCCGCCGCCCTCGCGGGCCAGAAGCAGATCGCCGCCCGGCTGTCGCGCGAGGGGATCCAGCTCGTCCCCGACTTCGTCTACACGCGAACCTTCAACGGCTTCTCGGCCCCCATCGACGGGAGAGCACTCGCGCTGATCGAGCGTGATCGCGACGTGGTGGGCGTGTATCCGGTCCGCGCGGCCTATCCCGCCTCGCTCTCGGCGGACGAGCTGCGGGGCCAAGCGTTCGAGTGGGGCTCCGGGCGCCGACCCGAGCAGGCGGGCATCCCGGGCTTCGACGGAAGCGGGATCACGGTCGCGCTGCTCGACACCGGCGTCGACATCACTCACCCCTACATCCGGGACCGGCTGCTCGAAGGGGCCGACATGCTCAACCCCGACGCGCGCGCGATCGCGCGGGCTCATCCCGACGACGCGACGAGGCTCGAGCGTCACGGCACGCAGATGGCAGGACTGATCGTCGGCCGTGGCGGCCCGGGCGGCATCCGTGGTGTCGCGCCCGGCGCGTCGATCCTCCCGATCAGAGTCGCCGGCTGGCAGCCGAGCGCCGACGGCGGCTTTGCCGTCTACGGCCGCACCGACCAGCTGCTCGCCGGGATCGAGCGCGCGGTCGACCCGGACGCCGACGGCGACGTCCTGGACGCCGCGCGCGTGGCGGTCGTCGGCGTCACCGAGCCGTTCGCGTCCTTCGCCGACGGGCCCGTGGCTCTTGCCGTCGCCGGCGCCGCCAAGCTGGACACGCTCGTCGTCGTCCCTGCCGGGAACGAAGGCCCGGCGGGTCCGGACTACGGGAGCATCGGCGGCCCGGGCGGAGCTCCGGCCGCTCTCACCGTCGGTGCCGCAGACCTGCGCCGTGAGACCGCAACGGTCCGGGTCGTCGTGCGCTCCGGCCTCGGCGTCCTCCTCGATCGTGAGCTCCCGCTCGCCGGCGCAGCCACTCCACGCGCGACGCTGACGCTCGGCGTGGCGAGGCCTCGTCGCGACGCCGCAACCGGGCCGCGAGGGCCGCTGCTCGCGCGCTACTTCGACGACCGCGGATACAGCCTCGTCGCCGGCCGCGCCGCTCTGCTTGCGCGGGCGACCGGTCCCACCGACGAGGCCCGCGATGCGGTTCTGGCCGGAGCCGCGGCGATCCTCGTCGACGGGCTCGTCCCGGCTGGAGCGCTCGGTCTCGACGACCGTCTCGACGTTCCGGTCGTCGGGCTGCCACCGTCGGTCGCGGCCTCGGTCCGGTCGGCGCTCGCCCGAGGCCTGGACGTCAGCGTCTCGCTCGGAGCGCCCGGCTGGCGGGCGAACGAGCGGCTCACCCGGGTCGCCCCCTTCTCCTCCCACGGCCTCTCCTTCGGCGGTGACGTCAAGCCCGAGGTCGCGATCGCCGGCGTCGAGCTGGTGACCGCCGACCCGGGCCGGAACGCAGACCGGTCGGCCCGGTACGGGACGATCAGCGGCTCGAGCGCGGCAGCTGCGCTCGCCGGCGGGGCTGCCGCGGTGCTCGCACAGATCCGTCCCTGGCTCGATGCGCCGGCGTTGAAGGGCGTTCTCGTCGGCACGGCCACACCCACAGCGCTCAGTCCGAGGGCTGCGCAGGGAGCCGGCGTCGTCGACGCGACGGCAGCGAGTGCGGCCGAGGTGATCGCAGACCCCGCGGCGGTCGGCTTCGGCGCTGCCGACGAGCCGGGCTGGAAGGCGGTTCGCCGGGTCGCCGTTCGCAACGTCTCCACCCGGCGCGTCACGGTCGAGGTTGCAGCCGCGGTCGAGGGGATCGCGGGAGTCTCGGTCGTCGCCAGGCCGACGCGAGTCCGCCTTCAGCCGGGCGCGCAGGGCATCGTCACGCTCACCGCACGCGTCTCGTTCCTTCCGCGCAGGCTCGGCGCGATCGAGGGACGGACACGGCTCGACGTGTCGGGCGGGGGCCGGATCTTCGTGCCGTGGGCCGTGGCCCTTCCGGTCCCGGGGTCGGCGCTGATCGGCGGCGTCACGCTCTCGACCAAGAGCTTCCGCGCGTCGGACCGCGCCCCGGCCGTGCTCACCGTTCAGGCCGGGCAGGTGCGCGACCGTGCCGGCCGCCGCCAGCTCCGCCCGCTCTCGCAGCTCGACGTCGAGCTCTGGCGAGGGCGGGAACGGCTCGGTTTGCTCGCCCGGTTGCGGGACGTGCTGCCGGGTCGCTACGCGTTCGGGCTCACCGGGCGCGGCCCCCGCGGTGGCCCGCTCGCCCACGGGCCGTACCGCCTGCGCGTGGTCGCACGGCCGCCGGAAGGTCCGGTCGAAGTCGAGAGCATCGGCTTCCGGATCCGGTAGTCGCGCGGGGTACCCCGCGAGCGACTCCGGCGCGGCATGACGACGGCCGAGGCGCCAACCCACCTGCGCGAGAACCCGTACGCGATCGCGCGCCAGCAGCTGCGAAGTGTCGGGAAGACGTTCGGGATCGACCCGAATCTGATCAACGTTCTCGAGCGCTGCAAGAAGTCGGTCGAGGTCTCGATCCCGGTGACGATGGACGACGGCGCCGTGACCGTCTACGAGGGCTACCGCGTGACGCACAACATCGCCCGTGGCCCGTCCAAGGGCGGGATCCGCTACCACCCGGACGTCACGCTCGACGAGGTCAAGGCGCTCGCGATGTGGATGACGTGGAAGTGCGCGCTGATGGGCCTCCCGTTCGGCGGCGCCAAGGGCGGTGTGATCTGCGATCCGAAGCGGCTCTCGCGGCGGGAGCTCGAAGGGATGACCCGTCGCTTCACGAGCGAGATCATCAACGAGATCGGACCGGAGAAGGACATCCCGGCCCCCGACGTGGGCACCGACGCGAGCGTGATGGCGTGGATCTTCGACACCTACTCGATGAACAAGGGCCACTCGGTGCTCGGGGTCGTGACCGGCAAGCCGCTCTCGATCGGCGGTTCGCTCGGACGCGAAGAGGCGACGGCGCGCGGTGCGCTCTACGTCATCACCGACGCGCTCGAAGAGGAGAACAAGGGGCTCGCTGGGCTTCGCGTCGCCGTGCAGGGATTCGGCAACGTCGGCCGCCATCTCGCGCGGATGCTCGCGGAGGAGGGGGCGATCGTGGTCGCGGTCTCCGACTCGACCGGCGGCCTGTACGCGCCGAAGGGGCTCGAGCTGCCGTTGGTGCTGGCCCACAAGGCCGAGCACGGAACGCTGACGGGCTTTGCCGGCGCGGACGCGATCACGAACGACGAGCTGCTCGCACTCGAGTGCGACGTGCTCGCGCCGTGCGCGCTCGAGCAGGTACATCCACGCGGACAACGCGGGCCAGGTGAAGGCTCGGATCGTCTGCGAGGGAGCGAACGGGCCGGTGACGCCGGCCGCGGACGAGATCCTCGAGGACCGCGGCGTCCTCGTCCTCCCGGACGTGCTCGCGAACGCGGGCGGAGTCGTCGTCTCCTACTTCGAGTGGGTGCAGGGACTCCAGGAGTACTTCTGGAAGGAAGAGGAGGTGAACGCGCGCCTGAACGACATCGTCACGCGGGCGTTCCGCGAGACCTCGGAGACCATGGCCGCTCACAAGACGAGCATGCGCATGGCTGCGTACGGGCTCGCGGTGCGGCGCGTCGCCGAGGCGACGGTCACACGGGGCCTCTATCCCTAGAGTCGTCGTCTACCACGCCGAGGGTTGCCATCTCTGCGAACGCGTGCTCGAGGTGGTCGACCAGGTGTGTGCCGGTGACTTCGAACGTGTCGACATCGGCGGCGACCCCGAGCTCGAGGCTGCCTACCGCACGTCGATCCCCGTCGTGGAGATCGACGGCGAGCGTGCGTTCACGTTCTTCGTGCAGCCCGAGGCGCTGCGGCGGCGGCTGAAGGCCTGCTGACGGTTCCCGCCGCTTGCCGCAGGCGTCGTCGGCACAATGTGGCGCTGCTGTTACAAACATCAGGAAGGTTGGACGTTGGCTGATCGCTTGACGGTGGGTGTTGCCGCCCGTCTCTCCCGGTACCTGCAGGTTCTGACGCAGGCGAAGAAGATGGGCAAGGACCGGATTTCCTCTCAGGAGATCTCGGACTACACGAACATCAACGCCACTCAGATCCGTCGTGATCTCTCGGCCTTCGGCAAGTTCGGCAAGCGCGGCGTCGGCTACAACATCGACTCGCTGCTCGGCGAGATCCGCAAGATCCTGCGCACCCAGGGGCAGCACAACATCGCCCTCGTCGGCGCGGGCCGGCTCGGCCAGGCGATCGCGAGCTCGCCGATCTTCGCCGAGCACGGGATCAACATCGCCGTCGTGCTCGACACGGATCCCGACAAGGCCGGCCACTCGGTCGGCGGGCTCGCGGTGCAGCCCTACGGCAAGCTGCGCGAGGCGGTCCGGGAGAACAACATCATCGTCGGCGTGCTCGCGGTGCCCGCGGACAACGCCCAGCAGGCGGCGCACGATCTGATCGACGCGGGCGTCAAGATCATCTTCAACTACTCGGAAGCGCTCCTCGACGTGCCGAGCGACGTGGCCGTGCACGCCTCGAACCCGGCCGTCGAGCTCCTCTACGCGCTGTACTTCCACCTGACCTAAGCCGGACACGTCCGGGGACAGTCCCCGCAACCGCGGTTGACGGGACGGCGTGGTCTCTTAGGGGCGCTTCTTGTCGAGCGTCTTCGGCTTGTGCTTCGCCTTCGCCTCGCGCTTGTCCGAGACGCCGTCGTTGTCGTCGTCGGCATCCGGGCCGTCGGCGAGGCCGTCGTTGTCGTCGTCCAGATCCTTCGCGTCCAGCGACGCCGTCGCCGTCGTCGTCCTTGTCCCGCGCGGCGGGTGAGCCGTCGTTGTCGAAGTCGAGATCCCGCACGTCCGGCACCGAGTCGTTGTCGTCGTCGCCGTCGCGCACGTCGGCGACCCCGTCGTTGTCGTTGTCCGGGTCGGAGCGGTCGCCGACGTCGTCGTTGTCGTCGTCGAAGTCGCTGCGGTCGGCGATCTCGTCGTTGTCGTCGTCGTAGTCCTTGGCATCGGCGATCCCGTCGCCGTCGTCGTCGCCGTCGCGTGAGTCGACCGAGCCGTCGTTGTCGCGGTCGAAGTCCTTCGCATCCGCAACGCCGTCGTCATCGTCGTCCTCGTCCGTCGCGCTCGGATCGCCGTCGCCGTCCTCGTCGCCGAAGTCGACGAAGTCCTCGTCCTCGGCGAACTCGTCGTCGCCGAGCTCCTCGTCGTCGCCGAAGTCCTCGTCCTCGACGTAGCCCTCGTCCTCGACCCCTTCGTCGTCGAAGTCCTCGAACTCCCCGTCGTCCTCGACGACGCAGTCCGGGTCCTCGATGTCGCAGGCCGGCGGGTGGGTCGGCCGGATTCGGCGACGAGCCTGCCGCCACGCCTGCGAGTGCGAGCGCGAGCACGAGGTGAAGGAGCAGAACGAGGGACTTGAGAGAGGACATGGAAGCTCCTGGGTCGGTACCACAATCGGACGTTCCCGATCTATCGGCAGGATGCAGCCGATCGTGCTCCCCCAATCGAGAGATAGGCACGCATGAAGATCCTGCTCTGGCACGGGTATCTGCTGGGAGGCACGGGCTCGAACGTCTACACCCGTGCTCTCGCGCGCGAGTGGACGCGCGCCGGGCACGACGTCACCGTGCTGAGCCAGGAGCCGCACCCCGAGCTCTACGACCTCGGCGGCGCGACGTTCGTGCGGCCGGACGTCGGCGGTCTCCTGCCCACCTTCGTGCTCGACCGCTACGAGGGCTACGAGGTGAAGCTCGTCCAGGATTGCTCTCGCGCCGAGCTCGACGACTGGGTCGAGCGGAACGCGGCGGCGATTCGCGAGCTGCTGCCGGCCGACCTCGTCTTCGCGAATCACGTGCTCCTCGGCGGCCCGGTGGGTGCAGCGACCGGTGCGCGCTTCGCCGTCAAGGCTCACGGCTCCGAGCTCGAGTACTCGATGCGCGGCAACGCGGAGCTCTCGGCCTGGGGGAGGGAGGCGCTCGAACGGGCCGAGGCGATCTTCGTCGGCTCCGCGCACATCCGCCAGGTGCTGGAGGACGTCGTCGGCCACGTCGACCGGGTGCACGAGGTGCCGCCCGGAGTCGACATCGACGAATGGCGCCCTCGCCCGCGCGAGAGGCGCTCGCCGGCCTGCTCGAGGAAGCGCGCCGCGACTCGGCGAACCCCGGGAACGCGAGCGAGCGCCTGCCCGACGAGGGCAACGCCGACCGCCTCGCCGAGTTTCTCGCCGGCGACCACCCGACCGTCGTCTACTTCGGGAAGCTCCTCTACAACAAGGGCGTCCACGTGCTGCTCGAGGCGCTGCGCGACCTCGACGCCCGCGCGGTGATCGTCGGCTTCGGGGACTACCGCGAGGAGCTCGAGCAGCTCGCGGGCCCGAACACGCTCTTCACCGGCCCGTTCGAGCACCGGCACCTCGTTCACCTGCTGGCGCTCGCGGACGCCACGGTCGTCCCCTCGATCTTCCCCGAGGCGTTCGGGATGGTCGCCGCCGAGGCCGCCGCCGCCGGCTCGCCGCCCGCTCGTGGCGCGCCACTCCGGTCTGGCAGAGATCGCGGAGGGCCTGGAGCAGGAGTACCCGCCGCACCTGCGGCATCTCGCGAGCTTCGCGACCGGCGACGCGGCGGATCTCGCGAGCAAGCTCGAGGAGCTGCTGGCGCTCGACGGGCCGGATCGGACGGCGGTGCGAGCGGCCGCGCGGAACGCGACCGTCACGCGCTGGAGCTGGGCGGGCGTCGCGCGCCGCCTGTTGGAACCGTTCAACGATCATCTACCCTCCGCGCATGGGTGACGAGCAAACGCTCGGCTACGAGGAGCTCCTCGCCGCGTCCCGCGAGGGCTTCGAAAAGGGCACCGACTTCACCGTCGCGGTGGAGGAGGAGTTCGCCCTCCTCGATCCCGCGACGCTGAACCTCGTCAACCGCTTCGAGGAGGTGCAGGCGGCGTCGAAGGGGACGCCGATCGAGCCGCACCTCGTCGGCGAGCTGATCGCCTCGGAGGTCGAGGTGAAGACCGGGCGCTGCCAGACGTTCGCCGACATCCCCGCCGCGATGACCGAGCGCCGGGCGCAGCTGCAGGCCGTCGTCGACCCGCTCGGAATCGCGCTCGGCGCGACCGGCACGCACCCGTGGTCCCCGTGGCAGGAGCAGCGGATCATCGACACGCCGCACTACCGCCGCAACGACGAGCTGCTCCGGTACGTCGTCTGGCGCAACAACTCCTTCGGCCTCCACGTCCACGTCGGCATCCGCGGCGCGGACCGGGCGATCGCGGTCACCAACGGGTTGCGGAACCTGCTGCCGGAGATCCTCGCGCTCTCGGCGAGCTCGCCGTTCCACGAGAACGTCAACACCGGCCTGCACTCGGCCCGGACGCAGATCTTCACGCGCTTCTTCCCGCGCTGCGGCGTGCCGGACGCGTTCGCGTCGTGGCAGCAGTACGAGGACTACGTTCGCTTCCTCTACGAGACGGGCTCCGTCACCGAGCACACGCAGCTCTGGTGGAGCGTCAGGCCGCACCTCGCGTTCCCGACCGTCGAGATCCGGATCGCCGACGGGCAGCCCGACCTGGGGGAGGCCCAGGCGCTGGCTGCGTTCGCGACCGCGCTCGCCGCGCGGATCGCGCGCGCCCACGACGAGGGAGAGCCGCTCGCCGACCAGCCGCACCGGCTGATCGAGGAGAACATGTGGCGAGCGATCCGCTGGGGTCTCTCCGGCGACTTCCTCGACCTCGAGCGCGGCGATGTCGTGCCCACGCGCGCCCGTCTCGAGCGGCTGCTCGAGTGGATCGGGCCGGTCGCGGACGAGATCGGCGCCGACCCCGTACCTCGCGCTGCCGGAGAAGAACGCCGCCGAGCGGCAGATCGCCCGCTTCGAGGACGGCGCGTCGCTCGAGGAGATCTACGCCGAGCAGGCTGTCAGGATCCCGGTCCGTGGCTGACGAGCAGAACGAATCAGCGAGGAGGCGCTCCTCGAGGCGCTCCAGCAGCTCAAGGTCTCCGACCTGCTCGTGCAGACGCTGTCGACCGTCTCGTCGCTCGCGTATCACCGGCTGTCCGAGGAGCACCGCGATCTCGAGCAGGCGCGGCTCGCGATCGACGCGCTGCGGGCGCTGGTTCCCGTGCTCGCCGGCTCGGTTCCCGCCGACCTCCTCCGCGACTTCGAGCAGGTGACGACGAACCTCCAGCTGGCCTACGCGACGGCCGTCGCACCCGCCTCCTGAATGGGCACGACCGCCGCTTGTGATACATAATCCGCCGCGCCGAGTCACCTCGGCGTTCACTTTGTGACGGGGTATCAAACGGAGGGTTGATGGATTTTTTCAATGACCACGCGGTTGCCTTCGCGCTCGTATGCGCGGGTGTCGCGGTCGGGTTCGGGCTCTACTTCACGTGGTGGCTGCTGAAGCAGCCGGCCGGGAGCGAGCGGATGCAGGAGATCGCACGCGCCATCCAGGAGGGCGCGGCCGCGTACCTGCGTCGCCAGTACATCGACGATCGCGGGCGTCGCCCTCGTCCCGTTCCTCGCGATCGGGTTCTACCCCGATCTCGGCTGGGGAACGGCAATCGGCTTCGCGATCGGCGCGATCCTCTCCGCCGCCGCGGGCTTCATCGGCATGAACGTCGCCGTGCGCTCGAACGTGCGCACCGCGGAGGCCGCGAAGTCGGGCCTGCGTCCCGCGTTCAACGTCGCCTTCCGCGCCGGCTCGGTCGCCGGCCTGCTCGTCGTCGGCCTCGGGCTGCTCGGCGTCGCCGGCTACTACGGCTTCCTCACCGTCATCCTCGACAACAACCAGGAGTCGAGCGATCGACGACCTGATCGGCCTCGCCTTCGGCGGCTCGCTGATCTCGGTCTTCGCCCGCCTCGGCGGCGGCATCTTCACGAAGGCCGCCGACGTCGGCGCCGACCTCGTCGGCAAGATCGAGGCCGGGATCCCCGAGGACGACCCGCGCAACCCGGCCGTGATCGCGGACAACGTCGGCGACAACGTCGGCGACTGCGCCGGCATGGCTGCCGACCTGTTCGAGACGTACGCCGTCACCGCGGTCGCCGTGATGCTGCTCGGGACGGCGTTCCCGCTCGGGAACCTGCCGGTCTACCCGCTGGCGCTCGGCGGCGTCTCGATCCTCGCGTCGGTGATCGGGATCTACTTCGCCCGGATCGGCAAGGGCGGCTCGATCATCAACGCGCTCTACAAGAGCGTCATCGTCGCCACGGTGCTCTCGGCGATCGGCTTCATCCCCGTCACGATGGCGTTCGACGAGGGCCGCTTCAGCTTCGGCGAGCTCTACGGGTCGGCGCTCGTCGGCCTCGCGATCACGTTCCTGCTGGTCGCGATCACCGAGTTCTACACCGGCTCGCGCTGGAACCCGGTCAAGTCGATCGCCAAGGCCTCACAGACGGGTCACGCCACGAACATCATCGAGGGCCTCGCCGTCGGCATGCGCGCGACCGCGGCGCCGGTGCTCGTGATCGCGGCCGGGATCATCGCCGCGTACGAGATCGCCGGCCTCTACGGGATCGGCGTCGCCGTCATGGCGCAGCTCTCGATGTGCGGGCTGATCGTCGCGCTCGACGCGTTCGGGCCGGTGACGGACAACGCCGGCGGGATCGCCGAGATGGCCGGCCTGGACGAGTCCGTGCGCGCGATCACGGATCCGCTCGACGCCGTCGGGAACACGACCAAGGCGGTCACGAAGGGCTACGCGATCGGCTCGGCCGGCCTTGCCGCGCTCGTGCTCTTCGACGAGTACACGCGCGGGCTGGACGAGGCGGGCCTGAACACGACGTTCGCCCTCGGCGACCCGTACGTGATCGCCGGGCTCTTCATCGGCGGCATGATGCCCTTCCTCTTCGCGGCGCTCGCGATGACCGCGGTCGGCCGCGTCGGCGGCGAGGTCGTCCTCGAGGTGCGGCGGCAGTTCAAGGAGATGCCCGGGATCATGGAGGGGACCCAGCGTCCCGACTACAGCCGGGCGGTCGACATCGTCGCCAAGTCGGCGATCAAGAAGATGATGCTGCCGGCGCTTGATTCCGGTCGCGATCCCGATCGCCGTCGGGATCATCAGCCCGG
Organism: uncultured Gaiellaceae bacterium; assembly: GCA_963847255.1. Lineage (GTDB taxonomy): Bacteria > Actinomycetota > Thermoleophilia > Gaiellales > Gaiellaceae > Gaiellasilicea. Next base: position 13,586 of record CAWJYW010000005.1, on the reverse strand, counting down.
AGATGCTCGGCGGCCTGCTGATCGGCACGATCGTCACCGGCCTCTTCCTCGCGATCGCGATGACCTCGGGCGGCGGTGCCTGGGACAACGCGAAGAAGCTGATCGAGGACGGCCTGTACGGCGGCAAGGGCTCCGAGGCGCACGCCGCCTCGGTCACCGGCGACACCGTCGGCGACCCCTACAAGGACACTGCAGGCCCCGCGATCAACCCGATGATCAAGATCGCGAACATCGTCGCGATCCTGATCATCCCGCTGCTCGTCTCGATCCACGGCTAGACGCGCGCGAGGGGGAGCCACGGCTCCCCCTCGCACCATCTCAGAGTCGATCCCCACAGTCTTTGCGTTCCCACTTGTGGTTGCGTAGCAGAGCTACTACGATCCGACAGCTTGGGCAGGGCCGTCCGGTCGGGCGGCCAGTGGAATCTCTAGGGGAGAGACACATATGCGAATTACGACGTGGGGCGCGCCTCGCGCTCTCGGCGCTTTGCTCGTCCTGTCACTGCTGGCGCTGATGGTCGCGGCCGGAGGCTCGGCCGCCCGCACGCCGCAGGCAGCTGACGCGGAAGGGCTGGTCGCGGCGGTCTGGACACCGCTCGGTCTGCGCAACGACACCACCACAGTGATGGTGCAGGTCGCCGGCGAGCCGTCGGCCGCCGTCGAGGGCAACGCGAACCGCGAGCTCAGCGACGCTGAAAAGGCCTCGATCGAGGGCAAGCTCAAGGACACGCAGGCGGGCGTCCAGACAGGCCGTCGAGCAGCTGGGCGGCACCGTCCTCGCCGACTACCAGGCCGCCTACAACGGCCTCAAGGTCCGGATCGACCGCACACAAGACCGACGAGCTCGCGAAGGTCGCGAACGTCGTCGCCGTGCGGCCGCTTCAGCTGATGAAGCCCGACAACACCAAGCGGCGTCACGCTGATCGGCGCTCCGGCGGTGTGGGACGGCCTGGCCGGTCTCCACGGCGAGAAGATCAAGATCGCCGTGATCGACACCGGCATCGACTACACGCACGCGAACTTCGGCGGCCCCGGCACGGCGGCCGCGTTCGACGCGGCGGACGCCGCGGACACGCTTCCGGCCGACGCATCGCTGTTCGGCCCGGCCGCGCCGCGCGTCAAGGGCGGCATCGACCTCGTCGGCGACGACTACAACGCCGACCCGGACTCGCCCGACTATCAGCCGGTTCCGCATCCGGACCCGAACCCGCTCGACTGCAACGGGCACGGCTCGCACGTCGCCGGCTCGGCCGCAGGCTCGGGCGTGCTCGCGAACGGCAGCACGTACGCGGGCCCTACAACGCGACGACGATCTCGGGCAACTCGTGGACGATCGGCCCGGGCGTCGCGCCCGAAGGCCGACATCTACGGCTCCGCGTCTTCGGCTGCGACGGCTCGACCGACGTCACCGTCGACGCGATCGAGTGGGCCGTCGACAACGACATGGACGTGATCAACATGTCGCTCGGCTCGTCGTTCGGCACCGCCGACGACCCGTCGGCTGTCGCCTCGACGAACGCGGCGAAGGCCGGCGTCATCGTCGTCACCTCGGCCGGCAACAGCGGCCCGAACCAGTACATCACCGGCTCGCCCGGCACCGCCGACGGGCGCGCTCTCGACCGCGGCCAACGACTCGTCGCCGGACTTCCCGGGCGCCGCGATCACGCTGTCGAACGGCGTGACGATGGACGCGATGAACGCGAACGGCTTCGCGTTCAGCGGCCCGTTCACGGGTCAGATCGCAGTCGATCACCAACAACCCGGCGACGCCCGCAGACGAGTCGCTCGGCTGCGCCGTCTCCGACTATCGCGCCCGCGGTGCGGCAAGATCGCGGTCGTGATCCGCGGCGCGTGCGCCCGTGTCGGCGCGCGCGGTCTTCGGCCAGCAGGCCGGAGCGATCGGCGTGATCATGGTCAACAACCGACGCGGGCCTGCCCCCGTTCGAGGGCAGATCACCGGCAACCCGGACACGGGCGAGGTGTACGACGTGACGATCCCGTTCCTCGGGCGTCCGTGGCGTCGCCGCCAACCCCGCCTCGGACGGCGCCAAGCTCCGCGCGTCGCAACGGACGACGGCGACGCATCGTCGCCAACGAGCGCTCACGAACACCGAACTTCAAGGGCTTCGCGAGCTTCTCGTCCGGCGGCCCGCGCACTGGTGACAGCTTCCTGAAGCCGGACGTCACGGCTCCGGGCGTGAGCATCGTCTCGACCGGCGTCGGCACCGGCAACGGTCCGGCGACCATCTCGGGCACGTCGATGGCCTCACCGCACGCCGCCGGCGTCGCGGCGCTGACCGCAGGCCCACCCGACGAGTGGAAGGTCAAGGACCTGAAGGCCGTGATCATGAACACCGCCGATCCGGCGGGCGTGCTCGGCTACCGGACGAGCCGCGGTGGTGCGGGCCTCGTGCAGCCGGCGCGTGCTCGACGAAGACCAGGCTGGTCGCGTACGCCGACAAGGCTGAGGCGTCTCGCTCAGCTTCGGCTACGCGGAGCTCGACGAGGACTTCGAGAAGACGCTGACGATGACGGGTCAGGAACCTCACACCGCACGCGGGACGTTCAACGTGACCGCGACGATGCCGAGTGGCTCGCCGCACACGCATCGAGATCGACGACGGTCTCGGTCGACGTCGGGTGAGTTCAGCGACACTCATCGACGTCACCCTGAACGTGCCGGCCGCCACGGCGGGCGCCTCGAACGGTGCCGGCCTCTCCTTCCAGGAGGTCGCCGGCCTGATCCAGTTCACGCCGTCGGCGTCGGAGCAACAACGGCATCGCGCTGCGTGTCCCGTACTACTTCGTGCCGCGTGCCCTCTCGGACATCAAGACGAAGCTCGGTAGCAAGCTGAAGAAGACGAACCCGACCACGACGGCGAACGATCACCAACGAAGACGGTGTGATCGCCGGTGACGCGGACTTCTACGCGTGGGGTCTCTCGGACGGCAAGGACGCCGGCAAGGTGTCCAACGACGTCCGGGCGGTCGGCGTGCAGTCGTTCGCCGTTCGACGCGCGACGAACCAGTTCATCGGCTTCTCGGTGAACACGTACGACCGCTGGTCGAACGCGTCGACGAACGAGTTCGACATCGACGTCGACGTCGACAACGACGGCACGGCGACGACTACATCGTCGTGGGTGTCGACCAGGGCGCGGTTCCAGACCGGCGACGTTCAACGGCCGGATGGGCTCGTTCGTCTTCAGCACCCGAAGCCCCGGCGCGAGCATCAACTTCTTCGCGCAGGCGCCGACGGACAGCTCGACGGCGAACATCTTCGTCCTCTCGTCGCAGCTCTGCCGCGCCGGCGAGCCGTGCCTGAACGCGGCGAACCCGCGCTTCACCTACAGCGCGGTGTCGTTCGACCTGGCCAACGGCGGCGTGGACGAGGTCGAGGGATCGGCGAAGTACAACGCCTGGTCGCCCGCCATCTCGACGGGCGGCTTCCAGACGGTCGCTCCGGGCGGTACCGCCCAGGAGACGATCTCGGTCAACGCGACCGAGTGGGCGCTCACGCCCGCGCTCGGTCTGATGGTCGCCACCGTCGACAACAAGAGCAAGAACGGTGGAGAGGCGCAGACGATCCCGGTCGACTTCAAGTAGCAGCGCGTCACCGATCGACGCGAGGGGCCGGCAATCGCCGGCCCCTCGTCGTTTCTCTCCCAGCGCGTTTCTCTAGAGTGCGCCGGTGCCCAGCCGCAGACGTCGGCAGGTGGAGCTCGAGCGGGTTCTCGGCACACCCGCGCTCTTCGCTACCGCCTACGGCAACGTCGGCTCTTCGATCTACTACGCGCTCGGCCTCACGGCGGTCTTCGCGCTCGGGCTGACGCCAATCGTCTTCATCGTCGCCGGGCTGATCTTCGCCTGCACAGCCGCGACCTACAGCGAGGGGACGGTGCGGTATCCGGAGGCGGGCGGCTCCGTCCAGCTTCGCTCGGCACGCCTTCGACGAGCTGGTCTCCTTCACCGCCGCGTGGGCGCAGATGCTCGTCTACGTCGTCACGGTCGCAGTGTCGGCGTTCTTCGTCCCCCACTACCTCTCGATTTTCTGGGAGCCGCTCCGCTCGAATCCGTGGGACATCGTCGGGGGCGCAATTGTGATTGTCGTGTTGGTCGCGCTCAACGTCGTCGGCGTCTCGGAGGCGGCGAACCTCTCGGTCACGCTCGCCGTCGTCGACCTCGGCACTCAGGTGCTGCTGGTCGTGATCGGGGCCGCCCTCGTGTTCAGCCCCGAGACGCTCGTGGACAATGTCCACTGGGGCGTCGCGCCGACCTGGGCGAACCTTGCTCTCGCGGTTCCGGTGGCGATGCTCGCGTACACGGGCGTCGAGACGGTCTCCAACCTCGCGGAAGAAGTGCGCGACCCCGTGCGGAGCGTGCCGAACGCCTACAAGCTCGTCGCGATGGCGGTCTTCGGGATCTTCTTCACGCTGCCGTTCGTCGCGCTCTCGGCCCTTCCGGTCGAGTTGATCGACGGAGAGCTGACCACGCTGCTGGCACTGCCGCCGGAGGACGGTGGGTTCGCCAACGACCCCGTGCTGGGACTCGTTCAGAACCTCGGCCTGGAGGGCGGCCTGCTCGACGCGGCCGAGATCTACGTCGGCGTGCTCGCCGCCACGATCCTCTTCATCGCGACGAACGCCGGCGTCATCGGCGCCTCGCGCATCACCTACTCCATGGCGACCTACCGGCAGCTGCCCGAGCTCTTCCGGCGCCTGCACCCGCGCTTCAAGACGCCGTGGCTCGCCCTCGTTCTGTTCGCCGGAGTGGCGCCGATCGCGATCCTCCTACCGGGCGACGTCAACTTCGTCGGGACGTTGTACAGCTTCGGCGCGACGTTCTCGTTCAGCGTGGCGCATGTGTCGATCGTGCGGCTGCGGATGCTCCCCGCCCGCGAGGACGAGCGGATCGGGCGGGCGAAGCCGAACATCCGTTTCCGCGGCGTCGATTGGCCCATCTTCGCGATCGTCGGTGGAATCGCGACCTCGATCTCCTTCGTCGTCATCCTGATCCAGAACGACGCGACACGCTGGACCGGCATCGGCTGGATCGCGCTCGGCCTCATCGGCTACGTGGTCTACCGCCGGCGTTGGGTGCAGGTGCCGGCCCGGCAGACGATCAAAGCGCCGCCGGCCTTTGGCCCAGCGCTCGCGCTCGAGTACCGCCGCCTGCTCGCGCCGGTCCTGCCCGGGCCTGCGTCGGACGAGGCGCTCGACATCGCTGCGGGGCTCGCGGCTGAGCGTGGCGCCCAGATCACAGCGGTGACCGTGCTCGAGGTGCCTCTCGACCTCCCACTCTCTGTCGCGCTGCCTGATGAGGAGGAGCTCGCGAACCGAGAGCTCGACGAGGCGCGCGCGATCGGCGACTCGTACGGCGTCTCCGTGATCCCGCGTCTCGTGCGCGGGCGCAACGCCGGCGCAGCGATCGTCGAAGAGGCGGATCGACGCAGCAGCGAGATCATTGTGATCGGGGCGCCGCGAAAGGATCTCTCCCGCCGCGGGCGGGCGGTCTTCGGGAGCACGGTCGACTACGTGCTCAAGAACGCGCCCTGCCGGGTGCTCGTCGCTTCCGCGCAGGAGCGGGCGACGTGAAGCTGTACCGGAGCGTGGTCGCGCTCCTGGCCGTTGTGTTCGTGGCGATTGGGGTGTCGCTCCTCGCGGTTACGGCCGCCGAGGGCGGCGGTGTCCTCGGCTTCCTGCTCGGCGCGATGTTCATTGCGCTGGTTCGGCGGCTGACGCTGCTGCGCAGGGGCGGCCGGTAGTGGCCAGGAAACTGGGCGGCTTCCAGCGCGTGCTCGACGCACCCGCGCTCTTCTCCGTCGCGTACGGCGAAATCGCCTCGTCGATCTACTTCGCGCTCGGAATCGTCGCCGCCTACGCGCTCGGCTTCACGCCGCTTGTCCTGCTCGGCGCCGGGATCGTCTTCCTGATCGTCGCGCTGTCCTACGCCGAAGGGACTGCGGCCATCCCCGAAACCGGCGGTGCCGCGACGTTTGTCCGGCGAGCCTTCAACGACCTGTTCGGGTTCCTGACCGGTTGGGCGCTCTTCCTCGACTACCTGATCGTGATCGCGCTCTCGACGCTGTTCCTGCCCCACTACCTCGGGACGGCGCTGGGCGTGGACGTCCTGCGCGAGTCGCCGTGGGATGCGGTGGTCGCCGTCTCCGTGATCGCCCTGATCGCCGGCATCCGGCTCGCACGCCGTTCCCAGCTCCACGCAGGCGGGATCGCGGTCGCCGGACTCGATCTGGCGACCCAGCTTCTGCTCGTGATCCTCGGCCTGGCGCTGCTCTTCTCGCCGGACCTCCTGACCGAGGGCAACGTCGCTCGGGAGCGTCCCCTCGTGGTCGGATCTCGCCTTCGCGCTACCGCTCGCAATGCTCGCCTACACCGGGCTCGAGACGGTCGCCAACCTCGCCGAGGAGACCCGCGAGCCTGGACGTACCCTGCCGCGCAGCCTCTTCTCCGCACTCGGGCTCGTCGTCGTGCTGACGGCGCTGATCGCGGTCGTCGGCCTCTCTGCGTTCCCGGTCGAGAACGGCCAGACCGCGCTCGGCGAAGAGTGGCTCAAGGCACCACTGGCGGGGATCGTCGAGGCGCTCCAGGATTCGCTGCCCGGCTGGCTCGGCGATGCGCTGCTCATGTACGTGGGCCTCACCGGCGCGCTCGTCCTCCTGGCCGCGGCGACGACGTCGATCTCCGGCTTCACGAGGCTGGCGTACTCGCTCGGCGAGCATCGCCAGCTGCCGCGGAGCTTCGGCCGGCTCAACCGGCGCACGCTCGTCTCACCGCAGGCGATCCTGGCCGGCGGCCGGGATCTCGATCGCGCTCGTGATCGCGTCCAGCGCACTCGCGGACGAAGTCATCTTCCTGGCGAGCCTCTACTCGTTCGGCGTGCTGCTCGCGTTCACCGCCGCGCAGCTCGCGGTGCTCAGGCTGCGTGTGACCGAGCCCGATCTCGAGCGACCCTTCCGGGCACCATTGGCAGCGCCGCTCATCGGCGCGCCGCTCGTGATCGGCGTCTGGATTCTCGCCGTCATCACACATCCGGGCGCGCGCTACGCAGGGCCGGCGTGGCTTGCCCTGGGCGTCGTCGTCTACCTGCTCGTTCGCAGGCGTGAGCGATCGGGGCTTCTCCACGAGAGCAACAAGATCGAGGAGCTCCGCCCGGAGCCCAGTTCCAACGGGTGCTCGTTCCGATGAAGCTGGGCCCGATCGGGGAGGAGATGATCGCGACTGCCGTCGCGCTCGCCAAGGAACGCGATGCCAGAGTCGACGCGCTCTTCGTCATCGTCGTGCCGCTCGAGTACGCGATCGACGCGCCGTTGCACGAGCGCGAGGAGCAGGCTGCGGTCTCGCTCGCCGAGGCCGTGCTGCTCGGAGAAGAGAACGGAGTGCACGTCGAGCCGATCACGGTTCGCGCACGGGCGATCGGCCAGGCGATTCTGGAGCAGGCAGTGGAGCGAGAATCGGATCTGATCGTGCTCGGCTCCTCGCCGCGCTGGCGCAGGCAGTCGGCCTTCTTCTCGCCGACCGTCGAATACACGCTGCGCAACGCGCCGTGCGAGGTGCTCGTCGTCGCGTTTCCCCAGGGTGTCCTCGAAGACGTACTCGAAATCCGGTGAAACTCGTTCGTGATCTCGGATGTGGCAGGGTCGGGTCGGCCGTCGCCAAGGATCTTGCAGAGGACGGTTGGGACGTCACCGCGGTCGACGAGCAGGAGGAGGCGCTCGCGAGGCTCGGCTCCCGCTGGTCCGGCGGCTTCGTCATCGGCCACGGCATGGACGCCGAGATTCTGCGCAGGGCGGGGCGTCCCCGAGGCCGACGCCGTGGTCGTCGCGACGAACGGCGACAACACGAACCTCGTCATCGGGCAGATGGCGAGAGTCGCTAGCCGCCCGTGCGGTGGTCATCCGTGTGCTCGACCCCGCGCGGGCCGACTTCTACGCGGGTCGCGGCCTGCGGGAGGATCTGCCCGACCAACCGCGAGATCGACGAGTGCGGCCTGCGGTCGGAAGGAAGCCCCGCAGGAGGCGCACGCCTGATGTACGCGATCGTCGCAGGCGGCGGCAAGGTGGGCTCCAATGTTGCGCGCTCGCTGCTCGCAATGGGCCACGAGGTGACGCTGATCGAGCAGCGGCCGTATCGCTTCGAGCAGCTGCAGGATGAATTCGAGCACCAGGTGTTGCTGGGCGACGCAACCGAGCTGCACGTGCTCGAGCGCGCGGGAATCGCCCGCCCGCCCGAGCTCGTGCTCGGGGTCACGGGCGACGACGAGGACAATCTGATCATCTGCCAGCTCGCGACTGAGGGGTACCGAGTGCCGAAGGTGATCGCGAGGGTGAACGACCCACGCAACCAGGAGCACTTCGACCTGCTCGGCATCTCCCAGACGGTCTGCGCCACCGCGAACGTGCTCGGCCTCGTCGAGCACGAGGTGCCCGAGCACGGGATCGTGCACCTGCTCGAGCTGCGCAAGGAGAATCTCGAGATCATCGAGCTGCAGATCGACCGTGACTCTCCCGCCGCCGGCAAGCGCCTGGCGGGGCTGACGTTCCCGGAGGGCGCGAAGGTCGTCGCGGTAGTGCGCAACGGCCGCTCCGAGCTCCGCCGAGGACTCGACCGTCCTTCGCCCCGGCGATCAGGTGCTGGCGGTGCTCGAGCCGGGCAAGGAAGACGAGCTGCGCAAGGTGCTGTTCAAGGGCTAGATGTTTCGCCAGTAGTGGCGTGAGAGCAGGACGACGATCGGGACGACTTCGAGACGGCCGAGCCACATCAGGCCTGTCATCACGATCGTGGAGAAATCGCTGAAGGGCTCGAACGAGCCGAGCGGGCCGCCGATCCCGAATGCCGGGCCGACGTTCGAGAGCATGCTTGCGGAGACCGAGATCGCGTCGAGCACCGAGAGATCGATCCCGGTGCGTGCGGCGTCGATTGCGAGCACGCTCGCGCCGATCACGAAGATCCCGATGTAGAGCAGGACGAACGACGACAGCGCCCGCAGCGTCCGCTCGTCGACGACGCGGCGGTTGAGCCGCACCGGCAGGACGATCTCCGGATGCAGCGTCTGGTCGATCTCGCGACGCAAGAGCTTCCCCACCAGCAGGTGCCGCACGACCTTGACCGACGCCGGTGGTCGAGCCCGCGGAGCCGCCGATGAACATCAGGCCGACGATCGTCATCAGCGCGAGCGTCGGCCAGGTGTTGTAGTCGGCGACCGAGAAGCCGGTGGTCGTCATCGTGGAGACCGCGGTGAAGACTCCGTCCCGGAACGCCTCACCGGCCGGCAGCACATCCTCGGTCCAGATCTCCGCCACGACGACGGCCGCCCCGACGACGAGCAGGGCGAGGTACAGGCGGAGCTCCTCGTCGCGGAACGCCGCGCGCGGTGCTCGGCGCACGATCGCGCGGTACATCAGCGCGAAGTTGATCCCGCCGAGGATCATGAAGAGCACGATCACCCACTGGGTCGCGGCCGCGAACCCCTCCATCGAGTCGGCCTTCGTCGAGAACCCTGCCGTCGGGATCGTCGTCAGCGCGTGAGCGAACGCGTGGAACGGTGTCATCTCGTCGTCGACCCCGGAGAGGCCGAGCCCGAGCAGGATCGCGAACAGGAAGGTCGTGAGCGCGATGTAGAGGATCCAGACGCGCTGGGCCGTGTCGCGGATGCGCGTGCTCAGGGTCTCGATTTCCGGGCCTGGCATCTCGTGCTCCAGCAGCTGCCGCCCGCCGACCCGCAGCCGGGGCAGAACGGCGAGTGCCAGCACGATGATCCCGATGCCGCCGACCCACTGCGTCAGCTGGCGCCAGATCGCAATGCTGTTCGGCAGATCCTCGACCTGGACGACGATGCTCCCGCCGGTCGTGCTGAAGCCGGACATCCCCTCGAAGTACGCGTCGAGCGGCCGGCCGAGCTGCGGGTCGCCTGAGAGCACGTAAGGAAGGGCGCCGAGCGCGGCAGCGGCGAGCCACGTCAGCGCGACGACGAGGAAGCCCTCGCGGATGCCGAGTCGTCGGTCGCCGCGGGTCAGCCGGGCAACCGCGAGGCCGATCGCGCCGACGATCGCTCCGGCCGCGAGAAACGGCCAGAACGGCTCGCCGTAGCCGACGGCGACGAGGGTCGGGCACGAGGGTGGACGCGCTCAGGTACGCCAGGAGCATCGCGACGATGTTCAGTGCTCCGAGAACGTCGACCGCCAGGAACGGCGACCGGCGGCTCCTGCCGGTCACAGCGCTCTCTCGACCTCGGGTACGCGCCGGGACTCGGTGAAGACGATCACGCGGTCGCCGTTACGAAGCACGTCGTCGCTGCGGGAAAGACCGCCCTGCCGTCGCGCACGATCGCGCCGATCACGGCGCCGCGAATCGGCATCTCCTTGAAGCTCAGTCCGACGTACTCGCTCCCCGGCTTCGTCGTGATGTCGAGCACCTCGAAGCGGTCGCCCTCGAGCATCACGACCTGCTGGGTGCGCGGGTCGTGTGCGAACCGCACGATCTCCTCGGCCGTGATCTGCCGGGGGTTGACCGTCACGTCGATACCGGCGCGCTCGAACACCTCGACAGACGCGGCCTCGTGGACGATGGCGACGGTGAACCGGGCGCCGTGCACCTTCGCGAGCGTGGCAGCGAAGTGGTTCTTCAGGTCGTCGCGCATGGCGAACACGGCCACCTGCGGCGTCGGCGATCCGCTCGCGCTCGAGAAAGTCCGGGTCGAATCCGGTTGCGTTGTAGACACGTGCATCGGGCAGCTCGGCCGCGACCGCACGCGCGCGTTCCCGCGACGCTTCGATCAGGCGCACGCCGATCCCCTGCTCGAGCAAGAGGCGCGCCACGGCGGTTCCCGCGCGGCCGGCGCCGAAGACGACGACGTCCCGAACCTTTCCCGTGCCCGGAGCGATCAGCTCGCCCCAGGCCTGCGCCGCCTGCGGTGATCCGATCACGACGATCCGATCACCCGGCTTGATCGACTCGTCCCCTCGCGGAATCACGACCTTGTCGCCGCGGATGATCGCGGCCACCCGAGAGTCCGGCGGGATATGCGCCTCGCGGAGCGTCGTGTCGAGCAGGCTCGAGTCGGCTGACTCCCGCACGTCGAACTCGACCATCTGCACCTGGCCCTCGGCAAAGACGTCCGTCTGTCTCGCCGCCGGCACTCCGATCGTCCGCGAGATCGCGTACGCCGTCTCCACCTCGGAGGAGACGATGAAGTCGACGTCCAGCTGCCCTTCCCGCCAGACCTCGAGGTACTCCGGGTTCGTCGTGCGGACGATCGTCGTCGTCCGGGTCGAGCAGGCCTTCGAGATCATCGCGGCGACGATGTTCGCCTCGTCGCGGGACGTGCAGGCGATCAAGAGGTCTGCCTCCTTGATGCCGGCCGCGGAGAGCACGCGCCGGCTGGCGCCGTTCCCCTCGACCGTGTGGACGTCGTAGCGCTGCGAGATCGCGGCCAGCCGCTCCTCGTCGAGGTCGAAGACGGTCAACTCGTGCTCGTCGTGCAGCGCCTGCACGATCGTGGCTCCCACCTGTCCGGCTCCGATGACGAAGATCTTCACGTGCGGGAGGTTACTGCGCCCATCCGCGAATCCCTTGGCTATCGTGGCGCGGATGAGATCGCTGGTCGCATTCGCCTGCGTTGCCGTGCTCGGCACTGCCTGTGCAGCCGGAGCGGCCCCGCAGCAGCTCGAGCGGGCGCAGTTCAAGCCCCGTGCGGTCGCGAGCGGCTTCGACCAGCCGGTCTACGTCACGGCCGCGAAGGGCGAGAACGGCCGCCTGTACGTCGTCGAGCAGGGGGGCACGATCCAGGTTCTCGACGGGCGGCAAACGGCGCTCGACACCGCTGCTCGACATCGAGAATCTCGTCACAGCCGGAGGCGAGCAGGGATTGCTCGGTCTCGCCTTCCACCCGTCGTACCCGAAGGTGAAGAAGATCTACGTCCAGTACACCGCGCGGAACGGATCCACGCAGGTCGTCGAGTACCGGACGAACGGCAACCGCGCCTCCTCGCCACGGACGCTGTTCACGAGCGCCGACCCGTACGGGAATCACAACGGCGGCATGCTCGCCTTCGGGCCGAACGGCCGGCTGTACTTCACGATGGGCGACGGAGGCGCAGGCGGCGACCCGGAGAACCGTCCCAGAACCCGCGCTCGCTCTTCGGCAAGCTCCTCTCGCTCAACGTCGCCACGAAGGGATGCGGATCGAGGCGCTCGGTCTGCGCAACGCCTGGCGCTTCTCGTTCGACCGGGCGAACGGCGACCTCTACATCGGCGATGTCGGTCAGGGCGACAGCGAGGAGATCGACTACACGCCCGCGAAGAGCCCCGGCCTCGAGAACTACGGCTGGGACGTCTACGAGGGGAACGACGAAGTTCGAGGACAAGGCGATCGGCGCGGGCAAGCTCGTGATGCCGGTCGCCACGTACAGCCACCGCGAAGGGTGCTCGATCACCGGCGGCTACGTCTACCGCGGCTCGAATGCCTCGCTGCGCGGGCGCTACATCTACGGCGACTACTGCAGCGGCAACATCTGGAGCTTCAAGCTCGTCGGGGCAAGGCGTCGGCTCTGCGGAAGGAGTCGTTCGAGATCTCCAGCGTCACCTCGTTCGGCCAGGACAACGCCGGCGAGCTGTACGGGGTCTCGCACGGCGGCACGATCTACCGCCTGACTCCGTAGGCTCAGTACCCCGCGCGCCTCACTTCGCTCGCCTGACGCGCGGGCTCTGACCGAGAGCCGCGTAGGCGAGCGCGTTCAGCGACTCGTTCAGGTTGCGAAGCTCACGAGCCATCAGCTGGAACCCCTCCGCGTGCTCGGCGTGACGATTCAGCCGGGCAAGCTCGTCCGCGATCCGATCGAGTCGCTCGAGCACGGCCTCGAACTGGCGGTCAGGCATCTCTTTGGCGTCCATTGCGTCAATTTAGCGCGCGCGGTGGGCCACGAGCTCGTCTCGGCTGCGGACGACGGTGACATCGTCACCCAGGCGCTCGAGTGCGCCCGCGCCGGTCTCGACCGCGTCGACGCGTCGCGCGGCGCCGAGCTGTGAGAGTGCGACGCGGGCGAGCTCGGCGGGCGCGTCGGTGAAGACGGCCAAGCGCACGCCCTCGGCCTGGAGGCGCCGAAGCGCGGCGCTCACCTCCGCCGCGGGCCGGAGGTAGACGGGCGCCCGGTCCTCGGCGTAGCGCTCCAGCAGCGTGCGCCAGTTGCCGGCGCCGCGGGCATCGAGCTCGGCCGCCGCCGCCGCTCGATCGTCCGGCAGTCCCGCGACGTCGAGCACCCGCGAGGCATCCTCGAGCCAGTCGTGCCAGAGCCGCCGTGTGTCCCCGAGCACATCGAGGTCAATGGCCAAGGTCATCGCGCAACCCGTCGCCAGACGAGGACGCCGATCGCGACGCCGACGCTGTCGATCAGAACGTCGATCGGGGAGCCGACCCGGCCCTCGACGAAGTGCTGGTGCAGCTCGTCGGATGCTGCGTAGGCGACGCCGAGCGCGAGCGCGGGGAGTTCGCGGCGCAGCGCCCGCAGCAGCAGCGCGCCGAGCAGTGCGAACTCGCACGCATGCGCGATCTTCCGCAGCACGAGATCTGCGG
>CAWJYW010000004.1:0-175465 GCA_963847255.1 uncultured Gaiellaceae bacterium | reverse complement strand
CCGGCTGACGAAGCGTGCGGGCGGCGACTACGCGCCGCAGCTCCAGCCGGCCGGAGTGACCGTGTCGTTGCCGCCGGCGCCGTCGACCCCGCTCGAGGCGGTCCACGCAGACGCTCGCACCGTCGGGACTCTTCTCGCCAGGTATGCCTACGTGATTCGGGACCTGAGCGGCCTCGAAGGCACGAACCGGACTTCGATCGTCGCTGCGGCTCGTGCACTCGCCCGCGATGCCGCCGCGGGCCGGTCGGCGCTCATGGCGTCGCGTCCCGTCTCGGCGCGCGGGATGCGAGTCAAGACCGAGGGCATCGCCGGGTTCACTGCGGCGCAGGCGGTGGCTCGCAACCGGCTCGAGCTGGTGCGGCTGGCGCCTCAGCGCAAGACGGCCGCCAAGCGGATCGCGGCGCTGACCAAGACCTACAAGGCGAACCGGAACACGATGGGCCGCCGGTTCGGGATCGCGTTCACCGAGACCGGTCTCTAGCCTCTAGCAGCGATCCGAGCCCTGGCAGGTCCGGAGCGTCTCGACCTGGGGGACGTCGCCACTCCAGCTCAGGCGGATGCGGAGCGAGGCGGCGTTGTTCGTGTAGTCGATCTCCTCGAGCTGCTGGGTCGGGTTCGCGCGGTGGACGAGCACGTAGGTCCCTGCCGGGACGCCGCGGAGCTCGAGGTTCTGGCCGTGGAAGTGCGGCGGATAGAGATCCGTGAAGCCGGTCGAGGTTCCCTGCTCGACGGCGAGCGCCTGCGGGTTCGACGCGGCGCAGTTGCCGAAGAAGCGCGCGCCCGTGAACCGCACGACGCGCCGCCGCGCCAGGCCGTAGTGGTCTGCGAGGCAGAAGCCGCTCTTCCGGTCGCGCACGACCAGCTCGCCGTCGAGCGTGCGCAGCTCGTAGCGCTGGAAGTCGAGCAGGTGCCAGTGGGTGTGTGTCGGCGAGTACGTGTAGCGGAGCCGCCCGGCGTCGTCGTAGGTGCGTACCGTCCCGTCGGTCAGGCGGACGAGCTGGCGCGCGATCATCGGGCCGGACGCGGCCGGCCGGCTCCCGCGCACCCAGACGGGGCCGTCGCCGATGTTGTCGGTCGCGGAGGCGAAGCCGAGCTTCGTCCCGGCGATCGCGAGCCGGAACGGTGCGCGCTGATCGAAGTCCGGCAGGAGCTCCCGCGGGCCGGATTGCGGCGTGCCTGCGTCGGCGGTCTTCTCCGGAAAGGGCTCGCCCGGCTCGAGCGTCCGGAACAGGACCTTGCCGTCGCTGAAGCTCGGAAACAGCTGCTCCTTCGGTCCCCTCGCGACGACCTTCGGCCTGCCGCCGTCGACGGAGATGACGTAGACGTCGAAGCTCCCGCCCGCAAGCGGGCTCGCCGCGTAGGCGATCCGGCGGCCGTCGCCGCTCCAGGCGGGAGTCGCGACGACCTGCTCGGCCTTCGTCAGCCGCTGGAGGCTGCCTCCGTCGCGCCGCACGACATAGAGGCTCGAGCTGCGCTTGCCGGGGTCCTGGCGAACGAAGGCGATCTTGCGCCGGTCGGGAGACCAGTCGGGCTCGGTGTCGCTCGCCGCCGACGGCGTGATCAACTGCTTGCCGACGTAGAGGTCGCCGTCGCGTGAGGAGACGACGAGCTTGGGCAGCCCGCGCGCATCGCCGGCCTCGATCCCCCACGAGAGGGCGGCGAGCAGCGGCAGCGGCGCCAGCACCGCTGCGATCAGCGTGAGTCGAGCTCTACCCGCCATGCGTCCGTATGCTGCCCGATGGCAGCGGACGGCATGGAGGTTGTCTCGCCGAACGCCGCCGCTCCCTCCGCCAGGGTGGCGACCGGGCCGACGCAGACGTCCTCGCCGTCGAAGAGCTCGAGCCACTCGGCGAGCGGCCGTGTCTCGAAGACGGCGCCGAGCTCGGCGGCGAGCGCGTCCTGTCCGTCGGGGTCGAACTGGCGCGCGGCGAGCTCGGGGCGTTCGATCAGCGCGCACAGCCGCTCGAAGAACTTCGGCTCGAGCGCCCCAACGGTCAGGTGCCGGGCGTCGGCAGTCGCGTAGATCCGGTAGCAGGCAAGCCCGCCCGTGAGGAAGCGTGGGAGCGGATCGCCGCCGAGGCGGTGTGCGACGAGCCGGTGCGAGCCGTGCGTCATCGAGATCGTCAGCCGGGCGCCGCGGCCGGTGCGTGCGCGCTCGAGAAGTGCAGCGAGGACCTCGGTCGACCGCGCCGAGCGCGCCGGCCGCGAGATCGGCGGGCTGGATCGGCGGCAGGCTCGGCGCGGTGTCTTCGAGCACGCCCGCCCAGCCCAGGTAGTTCACGTCGTGAGCCGCCCGCGCGGCGTGAGCGCCGTCGGTCGCCGAACCCCGTGATCGAGCAGTAGACCGCGGTCTCCGGAACATCGTCGGGGCCGACGCCGAGCCGCTCGGCCACGCCGGGCCGGAAGCCTTCGAGGACCACGTCGGCGCGGGCGAGCAGGGCACTGGGCGAAGGGAAGGTCCGTCTTCAGGTCGATCGCGACCGACTCCTTGCCGGCGTTCAGCGCCTCGTCCCAGGCGCGGGAGACACCGCGCATCGGGTCGCCGCCGGGCTGCTCGAGCCGCACGACCCGGGCGCCGAGCCGCAGCAGCTCGCGGGACGCGAACGCGCCCGGCAGGTAGCGGGTCAGGTCGACGACGAGCATCCCTGCGAGCGGTTGCATCCGCCGCGAAACTAGCACTACAGTGATCGCACGTTGACTGACCGTTCAACCAACGGTGGCGGCTCCGCGGACAAGCGTCGCGTGATCCTCGCTGCGGCCGTCCGCGTGTTCGCCACCAAGGGGTACCACACGTCCCGGGTCGGCGACATCGCCGAGGAGGCCGGGATCGCGCATGGGCTCCTCTACCACTACTTCGGGTCGAAGGAAGAGGTGCTGCAGACGGTCTTTCGCGAGAACTGGAGCCAGCTCCTCGAGGCGTTCACGCGCATCGAGACGTCGGACGAGCCCCCGCTCCAGCAGCTGGGAGCGATCGCGAAGGTGCTGCTCCGCTCCTGGCGCGACCAGCCCGACCTCGTTCGCGTGATGGTGCGCGAGGTCGCGCGGAGCCCGCAGCTCCAGGGGCAGGTGGACGAGATCCGTGGCGTCTTCCTCGTCATCCAGCGGGTGATCGAGCGAGGGCAGGCAGACGGCTCGTTCCGGCCGGAGCTCGACGCCCGTCTCGCGAGCTGGATCTTCTACGGCGGTCTCGAGGAGCTGCTGACCGGGTGGGTGCTCGGCCAGCTCCCCGACGGCGACGAGGAGGTGGCGCGTGCCGAGCAGACGGTGGTCGACCTCCTCTGCGGCGGGCTCACCGAGTCGGCGCCGCGAGCACCCGTCTGAGCCTCGCTATACGCGCTCTGGCCGATCCTCGGCGTGCCGGTCCTGCTCGCGATCCCGCTCGTCGCGCGACTAGACGCGGCAGAGAGGAAGTCCGGGCCGGTACAGCCCGAAAGCCCAGAGCCGATTGTCTAGGACGTAGAAGGCGGTCGTGGCGGCGCGGCCCGGCAGCAACAGGACGGAGTAGCCGCCGCACTGCCTGCGGACGAGCGCGCCGTAGAGAGACGTGACGCGCGACTCGGCGTCGCCGAGCCGAAGGCCGCGGTTCGTGTGCCAGCCCTCGGGCCGGTAGAGCGTGAAGATCGCGGCGACCTTGCCGGCACGCAGCTCGACCCCCGCGCCGCGCGGCTGGAAGGCGTAGTAGTTGAAGTACCACGTCTCGTGCCGGCAGCCCTTGCAGACGCCGTAGGCCCGGCCCCAGCTCCGTTCGAGCGCCGCCTTCGTCATCCCGAGCTCGATCCCGCCGAGGCTGCGGCCCGGTACCAGAACGCCGGCGCCGGGAGGCGCTGCCGACGCCGCGCCGGCGAGGACGACCGTGCCGGCGATGACGGCGAGGAAGCGCACGTGTGGGAGGATAAGTGCGTGGCGAGGTTCAACCTGTTCGACGGGGAGCTCGACCTCGAGCGTGACCGGCCAGGGTTCTCGTGGCGTGCTGCTGTCGTGGGCGAGAAGCTCGGAGCGACGAAGCTCGGCGCGACCCTCTACGAGCTCGATCCGGGCGAGAAGACCTTTCCGTACCACTACGAGTACGGCTGCGAGGAGTGGCTGCTCGTCGTCGCGGGACGGCCGACGCTGCGCGACCCCGAGGGCGAGCACGAGCTCCGCCCCGGAGACGTCGTCGTCTTCCCGGAGGGCCCTGCGGGCGCGCACCAGCTCCGGAACGGGACGGACGAGCCGATCCGCGTGCTGATCTTCTCGACGAAGGGGCTCCCGAACTCGGCGGTCTATCCGGACAGCGGCAAGATCGGGATCTGGACCGGAGAACGAAGCCGACCCGCCGCGGCTCTTCCAGATCGGCAGCGCCGTCGACTACTGGGACGGAGAAGGGTCCTAGAAACGCCAACGACCCCCACGGGCGGCGTGGGGGTCGTCAGCTGCGGCGTTGCTTGGCTTTCGTTCGTGCGGCGGAGCGAATGAACGCGGCCCGGTCGATGCGACCTGCGTTCTGATCCAGTCGTCGGCAGCTCGCCGCCGCCTGCCATCCCCGATTCGGCGTACTCGGTGTAACCCGTACCGAGAGGTCTAGCGAAAGGCGTTCTCGCCGGTCAGCGCCTGGCCGACGACGAGCGTGTGCACCTCGTGCGTGCCCTCGTAGGTGAGGACGGACTCGAGGTTGTTCACGTGGCGGATCACCGGGTACTCGAGCGTGACGCCGTTCGCGCCGAGGATCGTGCGGGCGGAGCGGGCGACCTCGATCGCGCCGCGGACGTTGCCCATCTTCCCGAGGCTGACGTGCTCCTGGCGCAGCGTGCCGGCGTCCTTCATCCGGCCGATGTGGAGCGCGACGAGGAGACCGCGGTTCAGCTCCAGCGCCATCTCGGCCAGCTTCTCCTGCGTCAGCTGGTAGCCGGCGATCGGCTTGTCGAAGACGATTCGCTCCTTCGAGTAGTCGAGCGCGCACTCGAAGCAGGCGCGCCCCGCGCCCACCGCACCCCAGACGATCCCGTACCGCGCCTCGTTCAGGCACGAGAGCGGGCCGCGGAGCGTGCTGACCTCGGGGAACATGTTCTCGTCCGGCACGCGAACGTCCTGGAGCACGAGCTCGGACGTGACGGACGCGCGCAGCGAGAGCTTCTTGTGGATCTCCGGCGCGCTGAAGCCCGGCGTGTCCTTCTCGACGAGGAAGCCGCGGATCTCGCCGTCGTCGGTGCGCGCCCAGACCGTGGCCACGTCGGCGATCGTGCCGTTCGTGATCCACATCTTCGCGCCGTTCAGGATCCAGTCGGAGCCGTCGCGGCGAGCGTGGGTGCGCATCGAGGCGGGGTCGGAGCCGGCATCGGGCTCGGTCAGGCCGAAGCAGCCGATCGCCTCGCCGGAGTGCATCGCCGGCAGCCAGCGCTGCTTCTGCTCCTCCGAGCCCCAGTTCCAGATCGAGATACATCGCGAGCGACCCCTGCACGGAGACGGCGCTGCGCACGCCGGAGTCGCCGGCCTCGAGCTCGAGGCAGGTGAGCCCGTACGCGACGGCGCTGGCGCCCGGAAGCCCGTAGCCGTCGAGATGCATCCCGAAGAGCCCGAGCTTGCCGAGCTCCGCGATCAGCTCGCGCGGGAGGATCCCCTGCTCGAACCAGTCGCCGACGTCCGGCAAGACCTTCTCGCGGACGAACGAGCGGACGGTGTCGCGGATGGCGCGCTCTTCGTCGTCGAGCAGGCCGTCGATCGCGAGGAAATCGAGCGGGTCGAGAGCGGTCGTCTTCTCGGTCACGGCCATCGGCGGAAGGCTACCGTTGCGCCGTGCTCGCCGCGATCGTCCAGGCGCTGACGCTTCTGCTCTCCGGCTCCGTCGAATCCGAGGTCGCGGCGATGACCCCGCACGAAAAGGCGGCAGCGGTCGTCGTCGCCGGGATGCCGGCCGGGCCGGGGTTCGGCGGCGTGCTCGTTCGGCAGTGGAACACGGACGCTGCGCGGCCGAGAGGCGCGCTCGTCTTCGCCGACCAGGAAGGCGGGACCGTGAAGACGTTCCGCTCGATCGCCCCGTGGCGAGCGGCGTCGGCCTATCGCAGCGCTGCCGAGGCCCGTGCTGCGGGAGCGGCGACGGCGGCGGCGCTTCGGCGCGAAGGAGTTCACGCGTCGTTCGCCCCGTGCTCGACCTGCCCGACGGCCCGCTCGGCTCGCGGCACTTCGCCCGGCCCGAGTACGGCGTCGCCTTTGCCCGCGGTCTCGGTCGTGCTGCGTGCGTGAAGCACTTCCCGGGCCTTGGCTCGACACCGGCGTCCACCGACGTGGCACGCGTCTACGGCGTCCTGCGGTCGGCGGACCTGGCTCCGTTCCGCGCGGCGATCCGGGCGGGAGTCCCGTGCGTGATGGTCGGGCACGCCATCTATCCGCGGCTCGGCGCCGCGCCGCGCGTCGCTCGAGCCGAAGACGTACGCGCTGCTGCGACACCTCGGCTTCCGCGGGATCGCAATCACGGATTCGCTCGGGATCCTCCATCGCCCGTTGGCGCCCCAGTGGGCGAAGCTCGCCCTGCGCGCCGGCGCCGATCTCGTCCTCACCACGAGCGCCGACGACGCCCGGAGGATGATCGCGGGGCTGGTGCCGCTCGCCAGAGCGGGTGAGCTCGACGCGAAGCTCGTGCGAGTGCTGCGCTACCGGCGCCTCGTGGCCGCAGCAGGTTGAACAGCGTGGGCTGAACATGAGAATGTCCTGTCGATGTCGGAGGCGGTAGGACAGGCCGTTCCCACCGCGGCCGAAGCGCTCGCCACAGTGGCTGCTCGCGCCGCTGCTCGCCTTTGCCTTCTTCGCGCTCCTCGCCGGCCTGCTGGCGAAGGCCTACGCCCCCGAGGCGGGCGAGACAGCCCGGGTGGGTACTTCGACCTGGTCTTCAGCGACCCGATCCACATGAAGGCGTGGCTCGCGTCCGTCGCGGCGGCGCTCGCGGTCTTCCAGCTCTTCACGGCGGCGTGGATCTTCCACAAGCTGCCGTGGGAGAAGCCGGCCTGGGTGAATCCGGTGCACCGCTGGTCGGGTCGGCTCGCGTTCGTGGCGACGCTGCCGGTCGCCTACCACTGCATCTTCAAGCTGGGCTTCCAGAGCGGCGACGACCGGGTGCTCTGGCACTCCCTGTTCGGCAGCGCCTTCTACGGCGCGTTCGCCGCCAAGATCACGATCGTGGAGCTGAAGCGCTTCCCGACTGCGGTCCTACCCATCGCCGGCGGGCTCCTCTTCGCGGTCCTGATCGGCGTCTGGTACACGAGCGCGCTCTGGTTCTTCCGCCTCGTCGGCGTCGAGCTCTAGCCGACCGTGACGGTGAGCGGCGCCGTGGCGGTGCGGCCGGCGCCGAACGCGCGGGCCTCGATGCTGTGCTCGCCGGGTGCCTCCGAGGCGGTGTCCCAGCCGAGCGTGAACGGCCGCTGCAGATCGGTGCCGCGCAAGCTTGCCGTCGATCCAGAACTCGACGCGGGTCGCCGGCCCGGTCACGTCGACGCGCCAGAGCACGAGCCCCGTCACCTGCTGGCCGTCGGACAGGCTCTGGGCGGCGATTTCGAACGTGGGCTTGGGCACCGGCTTCGGCTTCGGCTTCGGCTTCGGTTTCGGGCGGCTGACGACGACCGGGATTCGCAGGCGGGCGTCACGGCCGTCGACGGAGGTCGCGACGACCTGGAGCACGTGCTTGCCCGGCTTTGCGCGCTTCGCGCTCCAGGCGAAGAGGAACGGCGCGCGCGAGTCGACCTCTCGCTTGTGGCCGTCGACCCGGAAGACGATGCGCGTCGCCTTCGCGCCCCACGGCCGGACGCGCAGCTTCACCGTGCCGCGGACCTTCGTCCAGGGACGCGCACCGGCGCTCGTGAGCGCGAAGGCCTTGTTGTCGACGACGATCGTCTTTCGGGCGATGTCGTAGCGGCCGGGGCCGGCGATCCCGTGCACCTGGAGCACGTGCCTGCCGTTGCCGAGCGTCGTCGTGTTCAGGCCGCGTCCGCCGGCGAACGCGAACGGCGCGCGCCGGTCGACCCAGACGACGCGACCGTTGACCGAGAACTCGACGCTCGTGATGCCGCCGGTCGCCTTCGCCCGCCACGGGACGACGCCGCGCAGCGTCCCCGGCGGGAGCTCGGGCGTCACGCTCAGCTTCTCGAAGCCCGCGTACCGGCGCACGAGCTGGAGGTAGCGGCTCCAGTTCCAGTGCGGCCCGGGATCGGTGTGGTGCGACGAGCCGCCGCGGCCGCCGCCGGGCGCCGGCACCTCGGCGTGGCCGATGATGTGCTTCCGGTCGATCGGCATCAGCGAGCGCCGCGCGATCCACGCGGCGAGCCGGGCCGAGGCGTTGTATTGCGCGTCGGTGAAGCCCTCCGAGCCGTACGTGTAGCCCTCGTGCTCGATTCCGACGGAGTGGGAGTTGACCTTCCAGTTGCCGGCGTGCCAGGCGATGTCCGAGAGGTGGACGAGCTGCACGATCCGGCCGCCGCGCGCGACGATGTAGTGCGACGACGCATGTGCGCGCGGGCTCTTCAGCCACCGGACCGAGCCCCAGAACGCGCCCTCGGTGACGTGCACGACGATCCTGTCGATCGTTTCCGGGTGGCGATGCGACTTCGTGAAGTTGCCCTCGCCCTTCAGCCAGACGAGGGGCGGGCGCGCACCGGCCGCCCCGTCCGCGGCCGGGGCGAGGAGGCACGAAGCCGCGATCGCCGCGGCGAGGAGTTTCACCCTGCGAAGACCCATGCCAAGCCGGCGCAGCGTACCTCTCGAGAATGAGACTCGCGTAAAGGCGGAGGTGGCTCTACAATGTTGACTGACTAGTCAATCGATTTGCGGAGGATCACGCATGGCCACGATCGAACAGGGTGTAGATGCCAGCGTCGGCTCGGGGGTCTCGTTCGCTTTGAGCGAGGAGCAGAAGGGTCTTCGCGAGCTTGCTCGCGAGTTCGCCGAGAAGGAGATCCGGCCCAAGGCGGCCGAGTACGACGAGCACCAGACTCACCCTGCCGACGTGATCGCCAAGGCGCACGAGCTCGGCCTGATGAACCTGCACGTGCCCGAGTCGCTCGGTGGGCTCGGGCTCTCGACCTTCGACGGGATCCTCGTCGGCGAGGAGCTCAACTGGGGCTGCTCCGGCATCGGCACGTCGATCGGGGCGAACGGCCTCGGCTCCGGCCCGGTGATCATCGCCGGCAGCGAGGAGCAGCAGGCGAAGTGGCTGCCGCCGCTCCTCGAAGAGCCGATTCTCTGCTCCTTCGGCCTCTCGGAGCCCGAGGCCGGCTCCGACGTCGCCAACCTGAAGACGACCGCCGAGCGCCGCGGCGACGAGTACGTCCTGAACGGGTCGAAGACGTTCATCTCGAACGCCGGCCACGCGGCGTGGACGGTCGTCTTCGCGAAGACGGATCCGGCCAAGGGCCACAAGGGGATGTCCGCGTTCATCGTCCCGATGGACACACCGGGCGTCCAGATGGAGAAGCACCTCGACAAGATGGGCCAGCGCTCGACCGACACCTCGGCGTTCGCGCTCACCGACGTCGTCGTTCCGGCTGCGAACCGCCTCGGCGAGGAGGGCGACGGCTTCAAGATCGCGATGCAGACGCTCGACTTCACGCGCCCCGGCACTGCCGCCGGCGCCGTCGGCGTCGCCCAGGCCGCCTACGAGTACGCGGTCGAGTACGCCAAGCAGCGCGTCACCTTCGACGTCCCGATCGCGATGCACCAGGGGATCAGCTTCATGATCGCCGACATGGCGACCGAGATCGCCGCCGCGCGGCTGCTCGTCTGGCAGGCCGCATGGATGCACGACCAGGGCGGGCGCGCGACGCTCGAGTCCTCGTTCGCGAAGCGGTTCTCGGCCGACACGGCGATGAAGGTGACGACCGACGCCGTGCAGGTCTTCGGCGGCTACGGCTACATGAAGGAGTACCCGGTCGAGAAGCTGATGCGCGACGCGAAGCTGTTCCAGATCTACGAAGGCACGTCGCAGATCCAGCGGCTCGTGATCGCGAAGGAGATCTTCCTGCCGCGGAGCTAGAGTCTCGGCGAGCCCGCGCTGGAAGGGCGGCAGGAAACCGGGGGAGAAGCGAACGTCGCCGATCCACGCCTGCAGGCGGGCGACCTCGACGTCGATGGCGGCGCGCGCGTCGCTGCCGACGTCCTCCAGTAGGCCCAGCTTGATCTCGCCGTCCCGGCGCTGGCTCCAGCCGCCGACGATGCGTCCGTCCCACCAGATCGTGGGGCCTGCGTTCCCGTTCGTGTCGAAGAGTGTCGGGCCGTGCGCGCCGAGGTACCACTCGCGCTGCTTCCAGCCCATCGTCGTCGGGTCGAGCGTGGGGAGGAGCGCGGCCGAGCGCTCCGGCGCGGATGTCGGCTCGAGGTCGTCGGCGAGCACGTAGCCCGTGCCGCCGCCGAGGTCGACCTCGGCGGGAGCGACGGCGGCGAGCGCGGCGCGCGCCTCGCGAGCCGTCCAGCCGGCCCACCAGCGGATGTCCGCCTCGGTCGCCGGACCGAACGCGGCGAGCCAGCGGCGTAGGAGCTCGGCCTGCGCGGCGGCGACGTCGAGCTCCTCGATCGGCCCGCCGAGCCAGTCCTCTGTCGTGACCCAGCGGAACTGCGGGCTGATCCACGTTCCGCGCGGCCGCCCGCGGATCAGCCGCCCCTCCATCGCCATCTGCGGGAGCACGCGGGCGCCAGTGCTCTGCTCGACCTTCCACTTGCCGGAGCCGAAGCGCAGCTTCTTCGCGAGCAGCGCCACGTCGCGCGTCACGTCTGTCGTCATCGCCTCCCCCCGCGCCGCCACGGCGGCGACGGCGGCGTTCCCCGCGCGCGTGATCCACGGGCCGGGCCGGGTCGTCACGCCGCTCTCGCGTAGGAAGCCCTCGAGGCGCTTCCGCTGCGTCGCGGCGACCGCCTTCGTCGCGGCGGCGAAGACGACCGGCACGAGCTCGCGCGGCACGGCCCAGAGCGTGCGCCGCATCGCGAGCATGCGGACGAGGCTCCGCTCGTCGTAGAGCGCTCGCTCGACGTCCGCCGGCGCGATGTCATTGCTACGCGCCTGGATGGCGAGGAAGACCGTGACCGCGTCCGTCGCGTGCAGGCAGACGAGTGAGCGTGCGACCGCCAGCGGATCACCCGCGCGTGCCGCGGGGTCGAGCCGGTGCCGCACGACGAGTCGTGCGCGGCGCTCGGCGACGTCAATCCTGTGCATCCAGCCCTTCTACCGTAGGATCGAGGCGTGGCGCTTGAAATCGACCTCGCCGGGCGCGTAGCCCTGGTCACGGGAGGCTCCAGGGGACTCGGACGGGCGGATGCGCTCGCGCTCGCCCGCGCCGGCGCGGACGTCGTGATCGCGGACATCCAGGTCGAGTCGGACGAGTCGACGGAGACCGCCGAGTCCTACGGCGTCCTCGCCCAGGTCGCGAAGGCCCAGGGCATCGTCTACACCGAGGCGACCGCGAAGGAGATCCAGGAGATGGGCCGCCGCGCCGCGGCGATCAAGTGCGACGTGACCGACCGCGAGCAGGTGAAGGAAACCGTCGATCGCGTCGTCGAGGAGTTCGGCTCGGTCGACATCCTGATCAACAACGCGGGCACGCTCGACCACGTCGGCCAGTTCACGGATCAGAACCCGGACCTGTGGGAGCGCGACCTGCGCGTCAACCTGACCGGCGGCTTCAACTGCGCCCAGGCCGTCTGGCCGCACATGAAGGAGCGGGAGTGGGGCCGGATCATCAACATGGCCTCGGTCGCGGGCACCCTCGGCGGCTTCGGACAGGCGAGCTACTCGACCACGAAGGCGGGCATCCTCGGGCTCACGCGCACGCTGGCGATGGAGGGCGGCCGCCACGGGATCACGTGCAACGCGATCGTGCCCGGAATCATCGGCACGGAGGCGTTCCACTTCGCGAATCCGGCGATGAACGAGCGGATCGCCAACCGCACCGTCTTCAAGCGCCCAGGGGAGCCGGAGGACATCGCGAACGCGATCTGCTTCCTCTGCTCGGACCTCGCGAACTACATCACCGGCGTGCAGCTGAACGTCAGCGGCGGCGTCGAGCTGTTCGTGTTTTAGACAGTTGTGTTGAAAGCCACGATTTGGGTATGCTCCCGCCATGATCAAGCGCGTGGTGGTGCTTGGGGTTGTCGGCATCTTCCTTGCCGTTCCCTCGGCGATCGCCAAGAGCTCGTCGAACGTGACGAAGGCCCCGGCCGCGGAGCCCATGGTGACGGAGTTCAAGTCGCACGATGGGCAGTGCCCGTTCGACGGCGGGCAGTCGGCCGACCTCTAGCAGCGACGAGCTTAGGAGTCGAGCCTCGGTGGCGCGGGTAGCAGCCGCCGGGATCTCGTTCGACCTGACGCCGGAGCAGCGCGAGCTCCGCGACCTGGCCCACGACTTCGCCGAGCGTGAGCTGCGGCCGATCGCGCGCGAGTGGGACGACCGCGAGGACTGCCCACCCGAGCTCCTCGGCAAGGCAGCGGCGCTCGGCCTCACCTCGCACGCGATTCCGGTCGAGTACGGGGGCGGCGGAGTCACGGCCGTCACGTCCTCGCTGATCGCCGAGGAGCTCTCGTGGGGCTGCGCGGGCCTCTCGGCGCCGATCGGCGCGACGATGTTTCCGGTACGGCCGCTCCTGCGCTCGGGCACGGCGGAGCAGAAGGAACGCTGGCTCACCCGGCTCGCCTCGGAGGAGGGCTGCCTCGCCGCGATCGCCTTCACCGAGCCCGGCGCGGGCTCCGACGTCGCCGCGATCCAGTCGACCGCGCGGCTCGACGGCGACGAGTACGTCCTGAGCGGGGAGAAGTGCTACGTCACGAACGGCGGCATCGCCGAGCTGACGATCGTCTTCGCGAAACTCGACGGGGCGATCACCGCCTTCCTGGTCGAGGCAGGCGATCCCGGCGTGTCGGCGGGACGCAAGGAGCCGAAGCTCGGGCTGCGCGCGTCGTATACCGGCTCGATCCTGTTCGACGAAGCCCGCATCCCGTCCGACAGGTTGCTGGGCGAGGAAGGCGAGGGCTTCGCGATCGCGATGGACTTCTTCATGCACTCGCGGCCGCAGGTCGCGGCCTCTGCGCTCGGGATCGCGCGCGCCGCGTTCGAGTATGCGACCGAGTACGCGAACGAGCGGCGCGCGTTCGGCAAGCCGCTGATCGCGAAGCAGGGCGTGTCCTTCAAGCTCGCGGACATGGCGATGCAGGTCGAAGCGGCTCGCCTGCTGGTCTGGCGCGCTGCGGCGGCCCTGGACGCCGGCGACGACGCAGGCCTCCTCGGCTCCTATGCGAAAGCGTTCGCGGCCGACGCGGCGATGAGCATCACGACCGATGCGGTTCAGGTCCTGGGAGGCGCGGGGATCATGCGCGACCACCCGGTCGAGAAGTGGATGCGCGACGCGAAGGTGCTCCAGATCGTCGAGGGCACCTCCGAGATCCAGCGGCACGTGATCGTCCAGTACCTCCGCCGCTAGGCGCTCCGGCTTTACCGAGCCGTAACCTTGGCCCGCCAGGACGGCGGCTACACTGACTGACTTCGTGCGGGTCGAATCGACACTAGTTCGCGCCGGTTCGGCGCCTGGAGCAGCGTTCAGCGAGGCTGATCGCGCGTTGGATCCTGGTCTCGATCGCGCTCCTCGCAGTCCTGGTCGCGCTCGTCGGGCTCGCATTCGCCGGTTCGACCGCGCGGCTCGCGGACGGTGTGGCGATCGCGGGCGTCGACGTAGGCGGGTTGACGCCGGATCAGGCGCGCGTGCTGCTGGAGCAGCGCTTCGACAAGGTCGCGCACGTGCCGGTCGTGTTCACGGCGGGAGGCGAGAGCTATCCGATCAAGGCGACGACGCTCGGCGTCGAGGCCGACTGGGCGTCCGCAATCCAGTCCGCCGCCCGCGAGGGAGAGGGCTTCGGGCCCGTGCGCGGCTTCCGCCGGCTGCAGGCCCGCTTCTTCGGCGCCGAGGTCATGCCGCCCGTCCAGGCGTACGCGGCCGCCCTCGACTACAAGCTGGAGGGTCTCACCCGGCGAGATCGACCGGACGCACGTCGAGGCCAAGCTCGTCCGCCGCGGGCTGTCGATCGACGTGGTACCGGGCCAGGCTGGGTTGCAGCTCAACCGGAAGGCGGCCGAGAGCAGGATCGTCCGCGCGCTCGCGCGGCTCGAGCGCGGCGGCACCGTTGCGCTTCCCGTCCGGATCGACCCGGTCGAGGTCGGCGCCGCCGATCTCGCCCCTGCGGCTCGCCAGGCTCGCCTCGCGCTGTCGGCACCTGTTCGGCTCGAATACGAGGGCACGCGCTGGAGGCTTCCCCGCTGGCGCATCGCCGAGCTCCTTTCGCTTCCCGCTGAGGGCAAGACCCAGCTGGCGATCGCAGGCCCGGGAGCCGAGGCGTGGTTCGACAAGCTGCGCAAGACGGTCGAGCACGCTCCGGTCGATGCGGGCTTCGCGGTCCGCGCCGGCGGCGAGATCGAGATCACCCCGGACAAGCCCGGCCTGGGCGTCGACGTCCCCGCGACCGCGGAGGCGATCCTCGCGGCCGCGACGTCGCCCACCGCCCGCACCGCGACACTCGCAGCCCGCACCACGGTCGCCGACCGCACGGTGGCCGAGGCGCAGACGATGGGGATCACCGGTGTCGTCGGCAGCTACTACACGACCTACGGCGGCATCCCGAGCCGCCTGCACAACGTCGCCCTGGTGGCGCAGCTGATCGACGGCGCGCTGATCGCCCCCGGCAAGACGTTCTCGTTCAACGGCACGACCGGCGAGCGCACGGCCGAGAAGGGATTCCAGGAGGCGCCGGTGATCATCAACGGCGAGCTCCAGACCGGGCTCGGCGGTGGCATCTGCCAGGTTTCGACGACCGTCTTCAACGCCGCCTACGAGGCCGGTCTCCAGATCGACGAGCGCACGAACCACGCGCTCTACATCTCGCACTACCCGCTGGGGCGCGACGCGACGGTCAACTACCCGGATCTCGACCTCAAGTTCACGAACGACACCGACAACTGGCTGCTCCTGCGCACCTTCGTCGGCTCCGGCTCGCTGACCGTCAACCTGTACGGAACGCCTCAGAACCGGCGAGTCGAGTCGAGCGAGCAGCCGCTCCGAGTCATCGGCGCCCCCAAGGTGAAGCGCGTTCCCGAGCCGACGTGGCTGAAGGGCAAGAGCGAGGTACTCGAATACGGCCAGCCGGCGCGCGCGACGAGCGTCAGCCGGACGGTCTACTCCGCGGACGGCACGCTGCTGCACGAGGACAGCTGGTACTCGCAGTACCGGTCCGAGCCGAGGGTCATCCGCGTGGGGACGAAGCCGAAGCCGAAGCCGAAGAAGAAGCCGCCGAAGGTCGATCCGCTCGTGCCCGGCGAAGTGGCCGGCGTGCCGAACGCCCCGCCGGCGTCTACGCCTCCTCAGCCTTAGCGATCACCTCGACGAACCAGGCGGGCACGCGCGTCGGCCGGCGGGTGGCGGAGTCGACGATCGCATGCGAGGTGTGGCCGTCGGCGACGAGGATGCCTTCACGCTCGATCGCGTACTCGTAGCGGAAGCGCGCGCCGCGCAGGTCGACGCAGCGTGTCCAGACCGTCAGCTGCTCGTCGAAGTGCGCTGCACGGTGATACCGAACCTGCACCTCGGTCGTCAGCGCCTCGATCCCGTGCGCCCGGATCCCCTGATAGCCGCCGGCGAACTCGGTCAGATACGCGACGCGGGCGACCTCGAGCCAGACCACGAACGACGCGTGGTGCGCGATCCCCTGCGCATCCGTCTCGGCGAAGCGGACGAGAATGTCGGTCGAGAAGTTGAACCCCTCCACGAGCTCAACTCTCGCAGGCGAGGCGGACTCCGCAGAACGTAAGGCAGTCCGGCCGAGCCGGCTGCGACTCGCCTGATTCCGAGCTACGCGGCCGCGCGGCGCACGGTCCGCTCGTCGAGAACCCGCTTGCAGTCGCTGCAGACCTTCTGCTCGACCTCGTAGGGGATCCCGGCGTGCTGGCGCAGTGCGTGCGCGGTCACGGACGTGTGCTCGTGAAGCTGGCGTACTCGTCTGCCGAAGTGCTTGGTCATCTCTCTCTCACGTTAGTCGTCATCCGGTCCGAAACATGAACAGAAAGGGTGAAGAAAAGGTCAAAATTGCGATACCGACGTGCGCATGGTGCTGTTCATACTCCGTGCGTCGGCTGTTGCAGCTTCGGACGCGGCGGCATCGATCCTGCAGGCTCTGACGTCGAGCGCGGGGAAAAGACAGTTCGTCGTTACGTTCGTGCGCCGCGAGGGTACGATCGCGCCATGGCCAAGACACAGCAGAAGGACATCCTCGCCCGGTTCCAGGATCTCACCGCCGAGGCGCTGCACAGGCTCCAGGACGTGCCCGGTGGATCCAGGCTCGTCGACGCGGCGAACGAGACCAAGGCGCGGCTCGACGAGATGCAGAAGAAGCTGCGGGGCCTCGACGAGCTGGAGAAGCGTGTCGCGAAGCTCGAGAAGCAGCTGGCGGGGGAGTCGAAGAAGGCGCCGGCCCGCAAGTCGTCGACAGCGCGGAAGACGACCACCGGCGGCCGCAAGCGGGCGACGGCTCCGAAACCGCCGGCCTAGTAACAGACTGTTACTGAAGCCGGCACGCGCACGCGCAGTGCGCCCGGCACGACCTCGAACCGCGCCGGCGTGTTGCCCGGTTGCTCGCCGTCGAGCTCGACCGGCAGCGGCGCGTCCGCCTCGATCGTCACGACCTTGCCGCGCAGGAGCTCTGCCTTCGGGTGCGGCAGATGGCGGCCGCGGTAGGTCTTCGGCAGCGTCACGAGCAGGTCGCCCTTGGTCAGGTCGCCGATCGTGAGCACGTCGAAGAGGCCGTCGTCGGGCTCCGCTTCCGGGCAGATGATCATCCCGCCGCCGAACGTGCGTCCGTTGGCGACGACGACGTCGTGCATCTGACCCACGCGGCTCTCGTCGTCGACGGTCAGGCGCAGCTCGGAGTTCTGCCACCGCGCGAAGACGGCGATCGTCGCCCAGAGGTAGGAGATCTTGCCGCCGAGCACCTTCGTCGTGTCGTTCGCGCGCTGGGCGATCGCGCCGCTCATCCCCGCGCTCGCCACGTTGGCGAAGTAGGTCGACGCCTCGCTCCCGTCCCAGGCGCGGTAGCTGGCGCGCCCCAGGTCGATCGTGCGCGGCCGCCCCGTGAGCGCCACGTCGACCGCGCCGTCGAGCTTGTGCGGGATCTTGTAGGTGCGGGCGAAGTCCCAACCAGTCCCGCGCGGGATCACCGCGATCTCGACGTCGTCGCGGCCGGCGATCCCGTTCGCGACCTCGTTCACCGACCCGTCACCGCCGACGACGACGAGCAGTTTCGCCCCGCCGTCGGCAGCGCTGCGGGCGAGCTCGCCGAGTTGGCCCGGGCCCTGCGAGAAGAGCGTGTCGCCCTCGAGCCCGCGCGTCGCGGCGCGGTGAGCCATCTCCGCCCAGCGCCGTCCCGTCGACCCGTTCGCCGACGCCGGGTTGACGAGGAAGACGGTGTCGCTAATGGCTGGAGGTCGCGGTGGCGAGGGCCACGCGTGTCATCCGGTCGACCGCTGCCTTCATCTCGTCGTCGGTGACGCGCTTGAACTCGCCCTCGACGATGATGTCGCTGACGATCAGGAGGCAGCCTGCCTCGACGCCCCGAATCGCGCCGACGGTGAAGAGCGCAGCCGCCTCCATCTCGACGGCCAGGACGCCGCGCTTCGACCAGCGCTCGTACTGCCCGTCGTCGGGGTTGTAGAAGAGGTCGCTCGAGACGATCGGGCCGACGTGCATCTCCTGGCCTATTTCCTTGGCGGCGTGGACGGCCCCGTGGATCAGCTCCCAGCTCGCGGTCGGGCAATGCGGCTCGTTGCCGACGAGATGCATCGCTGTCGAGTCGGCCGGCACGGCGCTGAGCGCGACGATCATGTCGCCGAGCGCGTGATGCGGCTGCAGGCCGCCGCACGTGCCCACGCGCAGCAGCTTCTTGACGCCGAGCTGCACGAGCTCCTCGAAGACGATCGTCGCGCCGGGGCAGCCCATGCCGGTGCCCTGCACGGAGACCGGCTTTCCCTCCCACGTGCCGCTGTAGCCGAGCAGGCCGCGCTCGGAGTTGCGCTGGACGACGTCGTCGAAGTACGTCTCGGCGATGTACTTGGCCCGCAGCGGGTCGCCGGGCAGCAGGCAGGCTTCGGCGTACTCGCCCGGTTCGGCTCTCACGTGAATCGGCATCCGCGAGACCCTATACGTGAAGATCAGGAGCATGGTGCAGATCGTCGACCCGCCCCTCGAGCAGATCCTCGCGTACTGCGCCGAGGACCCGGTCGAGCGGGTCTTCCTCGAGGACGTGGCGCGCCGTGGGCTCGGCCGGTTCGCGGGGGTCGCCGACGACGGCCGCCTCGTCTCGCTCTGCCACACGGGCGCGAACGTCGTTCCGTCGGGGCGCGGCTGCGGTGTCTACGGCGACGTGACGGTGCGCGCCCGAGCACGGATGCTGATCGGCGAGCAGGGCGCGGTGTCCGAGCTGTGGGACGCGGTTGCAAGCCGCCTGCCGCGACCGCGGGAGGACCGGCCCGGCCAGCCCGTCTACACCATCTCCGCGCCGCCCGATGCGGGAGACAGCGGGCTTCGCGCTGCCGCGATCGCGGATCTCGACCTGCTCGTCCCGGCCTGCGCGAAGGCGCACGAGACCGAGCTCGGCATCGATCCGCTCCTGCGCGACGCGGAGGGCTTTCGCTGGCGCACGCGAGCCCAGATCGAGGAGGGACGGTCGTGGATCTGGGAGGAGGACGGCGTCATCCTCTTCAAGGCAGAGGCTTCGGCGTGGACGCCCGAGGCGGTGCAGCTGCAGCAGGTCTGGACCGACCCCCGTGTGCGCGGCGCCGGCAACGGGGAGCGAGGGCTCCGCGATCTCGTCCGGCTGCTGCTGGAGCGTGTGCCGCGCGTCTGCCTCTTCGTTCGCGCCGAGAACGAGGCCGCGATCGGTCTCTACGAGAAGATCGGGATGGAGCACGTGCTGAATTACCGCAGCGTTCTCCTGTGAAGCGGCTGCTACTCGCGCGGCACGGGGAGTCCGAGTACAGCGCCAAGCAGCTCGTCAACGGCGACCCGGGCGTCTCGTGCCCGCTGACCGAGGCGGGACGCGACCAGGCTCGTGCTCTCGGCCGGATCCTCGCGGAGGAACCGATCGACCTCTGTGCGGTCACCGAGTTCGAGCGGGTCCGCGAAACCGCTGAGCTGGCTCTCGCCGGGCGTGACGTCCCGTTCGTCGTCGTCCCTGAGCTGAACGACCCGCGCTACGGCGAGTTCGAGGGCGGGTCGCTCGACGTCTACCTCGAGTGGATCGTCGGACGGGGCCCGCTCGACGCTCCCCCCGGGGGAGAGCACCGCGCCGAGATCGTGAGCCGCTACGCCGCGGGCTTCCGCCGGGTGCTCGACCGCCCGGAGGGAACCGTGCTGCTGGTCGCCCACTCGCTGCCGATCGCGTACCTGCGCGACGCCGCCTCGGGGACGCCGCCGCGGAGCAGGATGGCCCAGGTCGACTACGCGACCGTCCTCCGGCTCGAGCGTGAGGACCTCGAGCGGGCTGTCGACGTGCTCGAGGCCTGGATTGCATCGCCCGCGTTCTAGGGCAAACTGAAGCGATGCTGGAGCGCATCGAGTCGCACATCCGCGAGCACGGCCTGATCGAGCCGGGCGGCGACGTCACTGTTCTCGTCTCGGGCGGAGCGGACTCGACCTGCCTCTGGCACGCCCTCGGTGAGCTCGGCTACCGGGTCTCGGCGCTGCACGTCGCGCACGGGCTGCGCGGCGCCGAGTCCGACGAGGACGCCCGCTTCTGCCGGGAAGCCTTCGGCGCCGAGATCGTCGAGGCTTCGGGATCGACGGAAGCGGAGCTGCGCGACCTTCGCTACTCGTTCGCGACCGACCGGCTGCGGGCCACGGGCCACACCGCCTCGGATCAGGTCGAGTCGGTGCTGCTCGGCCTCGTCGCCTCCGGCTCGCCGCAGCGGATCAAGGCCCGCCGCGAGGACGGCGTCGTCCGGCCGCTGCTCGGCCTCTGGCGCGAGGAGGTGCGTGCGTGGTGCGACGCGCGCGGGCTGCCGTACCGCGACGACACGTCGAATCCCGGCACGAAGCGCGGTCTGATCCGGGACGAGATCCTGCCGTTGCTGGAGCGGCTCGATCCGCGCGCTCGCGCCTCGCTCCTGTCTCTCGCCGACAGAGCGACCACGGCTTCCCCGGGCTCTCGAGCGCACGCTCGCCGAGCTGCTCGCGGACCGTGAGGGCTCGCGGGCCGCCGATCTGGGCGGAGGTGTCCGCGCCGTGCGCGAATACGACACGCTGCGCCTGGAGGGCACGGTGACCTGGGGCCCCTGGACGCTCGAGTCCGACCGCCCCGGGCTCGAGGTGCGCGGCCGCCGCCCGGGTGATCACCTCGCAGGCCGCCGCAAGAAAGTGCAGGATCTCTTCGTGGACGCCAAGGTGCCGAGGTCGGAGCGCGACGGCTGGCCGGTCGTGGTGCACGGCGAAGAGGTCGTGGCCGTGCCGGGCGTGGCCGAGGCACCGGGATGGGAAGGAGCCGTTAGATGGAGACGGTGAAGGACGCTGTCGGTGAGATCCTGATCGAGGAGGAGCCGCTGCAGGCGCGGATCCGCGAGCTCGGCGCGGAGATCTCCCAGGAGTACGAGGGCCGCGACCTGTTGCTCGTGGGCGTGCTCAAGGGGGCGGTCTTCTTCATGGCCGACCTGATGCGCGAGCTGACGATCCCGTGCGAGATCGACTTCATGGCGATCTCGAGCTACGGCGCCGCGACCGACTCCTCCGGCGTCGTGCGGATTCTGAAGGACCTGGACGCGAACATCGCCGGCCGCGACGTCCTCGTCGTCGAGGACATCATCGACTCCGGCCTGACGCTCTCCTATCTGATGCGCAGCCTCAAGGCGCGCAAGCCGGCATCGCTGGAGATCTGCGCCCTGCTGACGAAACCGGAGCGCCGCGAGATCGAGGTGCCCGTCCGTTTCGTCGGCTTCGAGATCCCGAACAAGTTCGTGATCGGCTACGGGCTCGACTTCGCGGAGCGCTACCGCAACCTGCCGTACGTCGCGGTGCTGCATCCAGACCTGATTCCGCCGCATTAAGACGGTATTGCGACCCCGGATCGACGGTCCGGAAAAGGGGTG
The DNA here is from genome assembly GCA_963847255.1 of uncultured Gaiellaceae bacterium. Lineage (GTDB taxonomy): Bacteria > Actinomycetota > Thermoleophilia > Gaiellales > Gaiellaceae > Gaiellasilicea. Next base: position 154,346 of record CAWJYW010000004.1, on the reverse strand, counting down.
ACTCCTGTAGAGGCTGCTACCCTCCGTTGACCCCGTGAACAGATTCTTCCGCAGCGCGCTGTTCCCCTTGATCGTCATCGTGGCGCTCGTCTACGTGGCGAGTCAGGTGATGCTCCGGAACGACAGCAACCAGACGAAGCGCACGTACTCGCAGCTGCAGACCGAGATCAAGAACGGGAACGTCCAGGAAGTCCTCTTCACCCCGAACCGCCAGCAGATCACCGCGACGCTGACCGGCGGCGAGAAGGTGAAGGTCAACTACCCGAGCGACGTCTCCGCGCTCCAGGTGGAGAATCTCCTGAAGGACGAGGGGGTCACGTACGACTCGAAGGGCAAGGGGTCGAGCGCGTGGTGGACGATCCTCACCTCGCTGCTCCCGTTCGTGCTCCTCTTCGGCTTCTGGATCTTCCTGATGAACCAGGTTCAGGGCGGCGGCTCGAAGGTGATGAGCTTCGGCAAGTCGCGCGCGAAACGCATGACTCCCGACTCGCCGAAGATCGGCTTCAAGGACGTGGCCGGTGCGGACGAGGCGGTCGAGGAGCTGCACGAGATCAAGGAGTTCCTCGAGAACCCGAAGAAGTTCCAGGCGCTCGGCGCCCGGATCCCGAAGGGCGTCCTCCTCTACGGTCCTCCCGGTACCGGTAAGACCCTGCTCGCGCGCGCCGTCGCGGGCGAGGCGGGTGTGCCGTTCTTCTCGATCTCGGGCTCGGACTTCGTCGAGATGTTCGTCGGCGTCGGCGCCTCGCGCGTCCGCGACCTGTTCGAGCAGGCGAAGCAGGCGAGCCCCTGCATCATCTTCATGGACGAGATCGACGCCGTCGGGCGTCATCGCGGCGCCGGCCTCGGCGGCGGCCACGACGAGCGCGAGCAGACGCTGAACCAGCTGCTCGTCGAGATGGACGGCTTCGAGATGAAGGACAACATCATCCTGATCGCCGCCACCAACCGCCCGGACATCCTCGATCCGGCCCTGCTCCGTCCCGGCCGCTTCGACCGCCAGATCGTCGTCGACCGGCCCGACCGGATCGGCCGCCGCAAGATCCTCGAGGTGCACTCCAAGGGCAAGCCGCTGGCGACCGAAGTCGATCTCGACACGCTCGCAGCCGGGCACGCCCGGCTTCACGGGCGCCGATCTCGCGAACCTGATCAACGAGGCCGCCCTGCTCTCCGCCCGCTTCGGCAAGAAGGTGATCGGCCAGGACGAGCTCGAGGAAGGAATCATGCGCGTGCTCGCCGGGCCGGAGAAGAAGGCCCGCCTGCTCGGCGAGAAGGAGCGGAAGATCACGGCCTACCACGAGATGGGCCACGCGCTCGTCGGCTACTACCTCGAGCACACGAATCCGATCCACAAGATCACGATCGTCTCCCGCGGCCAGGCGCTCGGCCTGACGATCTCGCTGCCGACCGAGGATCGCTATCTGACGACCCGCTCGGCGCTGATGGACGATCTGGCGATGACGCTCGGCGGCCGCGCCGCGGAGGAGCTCGTCTTCCACGAGGTGACCACCGGCGCCGCGAACGACCTCGAGAAGGTGACCGCGACCTCGAAGGCGATGATCATGCGCTACGGGATGAGCGAGAAGCTCGGCCCGCGCGTGCTCGGCCGCGACGCGAGCCATGCCGTTCCTCGGCCGTGAGATGGGTCACGAGCCCGACTACTCGGACGAGATCGCGCGTGAGATCGACGACGAGATCCGCCGCGTGATCGAGGAGGCGCACCAGACCGCCCACCGCGTTCTCCGCGAGCACATGGAGGAGCTGCACAAGCTCTCCGTGATCCTGATCGAGCGCGAGACGATCGACAAGGACCAGTTCGAGCGTCTGCTGGCCGGTGAGGCGGAGGAGACGATCTTCCCGGAGGAGATCGTGGAGCCGGTGGAGGCGCCCGTCGAGGGCCCCGAGCGCAAGCCCGCGCCGAAGCCGAAGCCGCGTCCCGTTCCGGGCGTCTCGATGCAGCCGCCCGAGCCTGATACCGGCTAGCGCGAGCTGAGCGTCCGCAGAGCGGATGCTCATCGCGCTCAGACTCGCCAGGCGTCAGTCCTGCAGACGGCGCCAGGACCCGGCGTGTCCTAGGGCGTGCGGCGGGCGGCGAGGGCGAGCAGGGCGAGCGCGCCGAAGGCGGCTACCGCACCGAGGATGTCGACGGCGATGCCGCCGGCCTCGACGACCTCGACGAGCGTCAGCATGATCGCGCCGACGCCGACGACGCCGACGACGAGTGTCGCGAGGAGCGCGATCCGGCGGAGGTAGGTTCCGGCCTCGTCGACGACCGGGCCCCGGAGCTCGAGCGACCAGTACGCGAGCTCCGCGACGGCGAGCAACGCGCCGGCGACGAGCGGAGCCTGCGTGTCGAGCGTGTCGGCTTCGAACCCGAGGATCGCGACGTACTCGGCGCCGAGGAGTGCGATCGCTGCAGGAACGGAGACCGGGATGCGCAGAGCGAGGCCGGCTGCGAGCACCGTCAGCGCGACGACGCTGGCGACCACGTTCGCGCGGACGAGGTAGCCGTCCGCCGCGATCGCAGCGAACCACGCGCCGGTGGCCGCCCCGACGAGCACGGACGCAGCGCCTGCGGCTACGCGCGCGCGAGCGGAGCGTGCCTTCGGAATGCCCTCACCCCCTCGAGGACGGCGTCCAGGGGCTGTTCGTCGCTCCAGGTCGCCACCGCGATGCCGAGGCGCTCGTAGCGGGCGCGGATCTCCTCACGCCGCAGCAGCCAGAGCCGGTAGGCGAGCTGGTCGGACTCCCGCTCGCCCGGTGTCGCGAAACCGGCCGGAGACACCTCCACGACCGCGAGGTCGTACCGGCGCGCTCTGAGGTCGGCGAGCGCCTCGACGATGCGGTCGTCGAGCAGAGGCGTGACCGCGACCACGAGCGCCTGCGGCGGCAGCATGCGCGCGGGGATGATCGAGATGTCCTTCCACACGTAGTTGAAGACGATCTCCGACGAGAGCAGCGCGTCGACGATCCGGTAGCGCTGACCGACGCCCATCCCCGGCGTCAGCCAGCGGAGGACGCCGCCGAACGAGACGAGCCCGACGCGATCGCGGCGCTCGAGGTAGCGGGTGGCGAGCGTCGCGGTCGCGCGCACGGCCAGATCGAGGGTCGAGCGCCCGCCCGCGCGCGCGTCGGCGAACGTGTCGAGGAAGAGAATCACGTCGGCGTTCCGCTCCGGATGGCGCTCGTTGACCACGAGCACGTTGCGGCGGGCGCTCGCCCGCCAGTTGATCGAGCGAACGCGGTCGCCCGCTGCGAACTCGCGTAGATCGGCGAACTCGAGCCCTTCGCCCTTCTGGCGTGCGACCTGATTGCCTGAGAACGGCTGCGTCGAGACAGGTGCGACGATCGCGCGCAGCGTCTCCGGGAGCGGGTACACCCGCAGACCCGTTCGTCGGTCGAACCGCGTCTCCCAGGTCGAGCAGCCCGAGCCGGTCCCGCGCCCGCAGCCGGATGTCGCCGATCTCGTAGTTCCCCCACCGGACGCAGCGGAGCCGCAGCTCGATCGTTCGTTCGTCCTCCCAGCCGAGCCGCAGCGACAGCGCCGCGCCCGCCGGAGACGATCTCGAGCCCTTCGGGCAGGGCGAGCAGCAGCTCGAGCCGCTCGATCGGCCGCTCCGAGGCGACGACGAGCTCCAGCTCCAGCTCATCGTTCTCGAGCGCCGTCGGCCGGTCGAGCGTGAGCCAGACCCGCGGCTCGGGAGAGCGCGCGAGCACCAGCCCGAGTGCGGGCAGGAGCGCGAACGGCGTTGCGACGATCGCCAGCTCGGGCTGCCGGATCGCAAGCGCAGCGAAGAGGAAGAGCGCCGCGAGGCCCGCGTACGCCGTCACCCGAGGCGACGCCGACGGCGTCACTCAGCCGCCGGCGCCGTCTCTTCGGCAGCGGGCGTGGGCACGCTCTCGAGCACCTCGCGGACGACGTCGTCGCCGGCGACCTGCTGCACCCAGAGCTCGGGTCTGAGCATCAGCCGGTGCGCGAGCGCGGGCACCGCGACAGCCTTCACGTCGTCGGGCGTGACGAAGTCGCGGCCCGAGAGCGCCGCCTTGCAGCGCGCGAGCTTGAGCACGGCGAGGCTGCCGCGCGGGCTGGCCCCGACCGCGGTCGAGTTGCTGGTGCGCGTCGCCGAGACCAGCTCGACGATGTAGGCGCCGACGGCCTGTCCGACGTGGACGTGCTCGATCGCCGCCTGCAGCTCGAGCAGCGTCGGCCCGTCGATCACCGGCTCGAGCTCGACCTCGTCCTCGCGTCGCTCGAGCCGCCGCGAGAGCACCTCCCATTCGTCGCTCTTGCTCGGGTAGCCGAAGCCGACGCGCAGCAGGAAGCGGTCGAGCTGCGCCTCGGGCAGGGGATAGGTGCCCTCGTACTCGATCGGGTTCTGCGTCGCCAGGACGAGGAACGGGCGGGCCAGCGGGTGCGTGACACCCTCGATCGTGACCTGCCGTTCCTGCATCGCCTCGAGCAGCGCGGCCTGGGTCTTCGGTGGCGCGCGGTTGATCTCGTCGGCCAGGAGGAGGTTGGTGAAGATCGGCCCCGGCCGGAAGAGGAAGTCGGCGTCGCGCTGGTTCCAGATCGACGAGCCGGTGACGTCGGAGGGCATCAGGTCGGGCGTGAACTGGATCCGGTTGAAGCCGATGCTGGTCACGGCCGCGAAGGAACGCGCCGCGAGTGTCTTCGCGAGCCCCGGATAGTCCTCGAGCAGCACATGGCCGTCGGCGAGCAGCCCCATCAGCACGAGCTCGAGTCGCGTCGCGCTTGCCGACGACCGCGCGCTCGACCTCGTCGAGGATCCGCGTCGCGTGCTCCTGGACCTGGGCGAGCTCCATCAGAGCGCCTCCAGTGCAGCGACGGCCCGCCGCAGCGAGGCGATGTCGACGCCGGCGGCGAAGTGCTCGCGCGACGCCTCGCGATCACCGCGGACGATCTCCCAGGCATCGTCGCCGAGCACGCGGTGCGCGGCGTCCGGGTTGCCGTCGAGATCGATTCCGCGGCGGGCCGCCAGGAGCTCGGTCGCGATCCCCCGGAGGCTCGGCCGCAGCCGGAAGTGGAGGTCGAAGGCGGTTGCGAGGCCGAGCGCGACCTCCCGCTCCATGCGCTCGAGCTCGGGGATCCGCTGCGCGGGACGGGCACGCGTTCGCAGCGCGGCGTCGAACGCGGACGGAACGCGCGGCGGGAGGGCGTTGCGGAGAGCCGCGAGCAGGTGGCCGAGCCCGATCGCCGCGAGGACAAGAACCCACACGTGCACAGCGAGCTCCGCCCGGCCGGGATCGACGAGAAGCACGATCGCGAGCACGAGCGTGACGAAGAGAGGAAGCCGGGCGAGCGAGAGTGCCCGCCGCATCTACGCCGTCCTCTCGCGCTGCGCCGCCATTGCCGCCAGATGCTCCTCCTCGGCGAGCGCGCGCGCCGCGAGCAGATCGTCGCGAACCGTCTCGAGCGCCGAGATCGCTTCCTCCTTCATCTCTGCGGCCACTGCATGCTGCGAGAACTTAGCCCTTTCGAAGAGGTCGGTCAGCCGGCGAGCCGCCTCCGGGCTGACCGAGAGGTCGTCGAGCATCCGTGCGAGGTACTCGAGCGGCGCCTCGGCAGGCCGTCGCGGCAGCCGGTGAGCGGCCAGGACACGTTCGAGCCGCGCGTAGGCTGCGATCACTGCCCGGCGTGGATCCGGTTCGGCCCGCAGGTCGTCGAGCGACGCGTCCACGGCCGCGGCGAGCTCGGTCGCAAGCGGGTCTTCTCGACTTCGGAGCTCGCCTCGCGCCCGCTTGCGGGCCCGTCCTCCGTACCACCAGGCGCCGAAGCGCGAGCACGATCAACGCGACGGTGACGACGGCCGGTGCCCAGGCGAACTCCGGCTCGTACGCGGCCCCGTCCGGAGTCGTCGGCGTCGCTCCGCCCCCGAAGATCGACTGCGGCGCTTGCGGAGGCGCGACCGGATTCTGATCCGCGATCCTTCGCCCGAGCAGCGACGCTGCTCCGATGAAGACGACTGCGATCAGGAACGACTCGAACGGCGTGCGCCGGCCGACCGCGCCGCCCTGCGCCGCGATCTGGCGACGCAGGACGACGAGGTAGATGAGCCAACGCCACGGAGCTCGCGAGCACCAGCAGGTACAGCGTGAAGAGGATGTCGATGAGCGTCTGCGTCGGCCTGCGCGTGCCGCCCTCGCCCGTCGGGATCGAGCCTCGGGCAGCGATCGCGACGACGGTCAGCGCGACGAGCACGCCGAGCGCCGTGAGGAAGGCGGTACGCACGCGCGAGCTAGTCTCCATCGCAGGGTGAGACGTCCATCGGTGGAGGAACGTTTGCAGCGCCCGGCCGTGATGGGGATCGTGAACGTGACCCCAGACAGCTTTTCGGACGGCGGCGTGCACTTCGACCCGGGCGTCGCGGCTGCGGCGGCTCGGCGCATGGTCGAGGAAGGTGCCGCGATCGTCGACGTGGGCGGCGAGTCGACGAGGCCCGGCTCCGCCGGGGTCTCGGTCGACGAGGAGCTCCGCCGGGTCGTGCCGGTTCTCGAGCGGCTCGACGGCGTTCCCGTCTCGATCGACACGGCGAAGAGCGAGGTTGCCCGCCGCGCGCTCGAGCTCGGCGCCGAGCTCGTCAACGACGTCACCGCGCTGCGGGGCGACGCCGAGCTCGCCGGAGTCGTTGCCGAGAGCGGTGCGTACCTCTGCCTGATGCACATGCAGGGCGAGCCGCGCACGATGCAGGCCGACCCGCGCTACGACGACGTCGTCTCCGACGTGGCGGCGTTCCTCGAAGAGCGGCTGGCATTCGCGGTCGCAGCCGGGATCCCGGAGGAGCGGATCTGCCTCGATCCCGGGATCGGCTTCGGCAAGACGGCGGCGCAGAACTTCGAGCTCGTCCGCCGGCTCGACGTCCTCGTCTCGCTCGGGCGCCCGGTGCTGATCGGGCTCTCGCGCAAGAGCTCGCTCGGACGTCTCTTCGATCCGGAAGCGCGAACCGGCTCGCTTGCCGCGTCGCTGGGTGCGGCGGTCGCCGCGTACGAGCGCGGGCGCCTCGATCTTCCGCGTGCACGACGTCCGAGAGCACGTCGAGGCGCTGACGGCGGCGGGGGCGATCGCGTGACGATCGAGCTCACCGGCATGCTGATCCACGGCTTCCATGGCGCGCTCGACTGGGAGCGCGAGCGAGGGCAGAACTTCCTCTTCGACATCGAGCTCGAGGTCGGCGAGGCCGGCAGCTCGGACAAGCTCGAGGACGCGGTCGACTACCGGGACGTCGCCGCCTGCGTGAAGGAGGTCTCGGACGGCCGTGCCTACCACCTGCTCGAGGCGCTCGCGTCCGCGGTGGCGGACGAGCTGGTCGCGCGCTTCCCGGTCGAGCGAGTCTCCGTGCGCGTGCGCAAGCCGGACGTCGTGCTCGATCCGCCGGTCACGTTCGCCGCCGTGCGCGCCACGCGCCCGTGACGGTCGCGTACGTCGGCCTCGGCGCCAACCTGGGGGACCGCGAGGAGACGATCCGTGCCGCGGTCGCACAGCTTCCGGGCGTCGTTGCCGTCTCGCCCCTGCGCGAGACGGATCCGGTCGGCGTCACCGACCAGCCGCGGTTCCTGAACGGCGTCGCCGCGCTCGAGACCGAGCTCGCGCCGCGGGAGCTGCTCGACGTCCTCCTCGCGGTCGAGCGTCGGCTGGGGCGCGAGCGCAGGGAGCGCTGGGGGCCGCGCACGATCGACCTCGACCTGCTGCTCTACGGCGACGAGGTGATCGACGAGGATGGCCTGACCGTTCCGCATCCGCGCCTGCACGAGCGCCGGTTCGTCCTGGAGCCTCTCGCCGACCTGGCGCCGAAGCTCGTCGTTCCGGGCCACGGCGGGGTGGAGGAGCTGCTCGCGGAGCTAGACTGAAGCTATGTCCCACCTGGACGATCTCGACGAATTCGAGGCGGAGCTCGAGCTGACGCTGAAGCGGGAGTACACGGCCGTCTTCGGCCTCTTCCGCTACTGCATCCTCACGGCCGACGCGACCTACCTCTGCAACAAGCTCGACCTTCAGGTCTCGCCCCAGGCGAGCTATCCGTTCTTCCACGTGAAGATGGAGGACGTGTGGGTCTGGGACAAGAACCGCCCGACCCGGATCATCCCGCGCGCCGAGGTCTACACCTCGAGCGACGTCACCGTCGAGGAGCTGCGCGGCGAGAACGACGATCCCAAGCTGACCGCGGAGGCGCTGCGCCGAGCGCCTCGGCGAACGCCTCTCGCACCGGACGACGACACGCCCTAGAGGCGACATGCTGCTCTGCGGTCGACGTCGGCAATACGCAGACGGTGCTCGGCCTGTTCGAGGGCGAGCGGCTCGCCGACAGCTTCCGGCTCGCGACCGACCGCAGCCGCACCGGCGACGAGCTCGGCGTCACGCTCGGCGCGCTCTTCGAGCTCGAGGACGTCGACGGGATCTGCCTCTCGACGACGGTGCCGGCGCTGCAGCGCGAGTGGGAGCGAGTTGCGGAGCGCTGGGCGCAGACGCCGCTCCTGACCGTCGGAGCCCGGAGTGAAGACGGGGATCCCGATCCGCTACGACGATCCGCGAGAGCTCGGGCCGGACCGGATCGTCAACGCGGTCGCGGCGAATGCGACGCTACGGCGCGCCCTGCATCGTCGTCGACTTCGGCACCTCGATCAACTTCGACATCCTCTCGCCGGACGGGGAGTTCGTCGGCGGGGTGCTCGCGCCGGGGATCGAGGTCTCGATGGACGCGCTCTTCGCCCGGGCGGCGCGGCTCGTGAAGGTCGACTTCGCGGCTCCCGCGTCCGTGATCGGAAAGACGACGGTCGCTGCCCTGCAATCGGGGCTCGTCTACGGATTCGCCGGCCAGGTGGACGGCATCGTCGGGCGGATCCGCGAGGAGCTCGGCGTCGAGGCGCAGACGGTGGCGACCGGCGGGCTCGCCGACCTGATCGCTCCGCACGCGCGCACGCTCGACCGAGTCGACCCGCACCTCACGCTCGAAGGGCTGCGGATCGTCTGGCAGCTGAACCGCTGAGCTAGCCGCCGCCGTAGATCGAGATCGGGAGGTCGAGCAGCACCTCGTCCCCGCTGGAAGCTCGTCCTCCAGCAGCTCGAGCAGCGGCAGCGCTCCCGGCGCGGCGGCGATCAGGAGGCGCTCGACCTCCTCGGTCGAGTCGAGCACGACGAGCTCCTGCTTGAACTGGCGTGGGAAGCGGCCCCGGCCGAGGTACCAGCCGTAGAACTTCTTCAGGAAGCTGGAGGCGCGCCGCTCGCCGAGCTCGCGCACGGTCTCGCGGATGAACAGGACGAGCTCGGCCACGACCTCCTCGCGCGTCGGCTCACCGGCCTCCCCGTCCACGATCTGGCGAATCGCCCAGGGGTTTCCCTGCGCGCCGCGGCCGACCATCACCGCGGCGGCGCCGGTCGTCGCGAGCACGGACTGCGCCTTGGCGCGCGACGTCACGTCGCCCGACGCGATCACGGGGACGTCGACGAGCGAGACGAGCTCGGCCGTGAGGGCGTGGTCGGCGGTGCCCGTGTACATCTGCTGGGCGGAGCGCGGATGGAGAGTCAGCGTCGCAGCGCCCACCTCGACGAGCATCGGCCCGACCTCGAGGCACGTGCGCGAACCGTCCCGCAGCCCGCGGCGCATCTTCACGCTCACCGGCACGTCGACCGCCGTCGCCACCGACTCCACGATTCCGCAGGCGCGAGCCGGGTCGTCGAGGAGCGTCGCGCCCGCTCCGGTCTTCGTCACCTTGCGGACGGGGCAGCCGAAGTTGATGTCGACGAGGTCGGCGCCGGCGGCCACCACCATGCGCGCCGCCTCGGCCATCGCCCGCGGCTCCGAGCCGAAGATCTGGATCGCGAGCGGATGCTCGTCCGCGGCGACGCGCAGATATCCGAGCGTCCGCTCGTTCCGGTGCTCGATCCCGGCGCAGCTGACCATCTCCGAGCAGACGAGCCCGGCGCCGAAGCGGCGGCCCTGGCGCCGGAACGCCTGCACGCTGACGCCTGCCATCGGCGCGAGGACGACGCGGGTCGGGATCTCGACGTCGCGGATCCACCAGCTTTCCCTGAGATCGAGCAGACATTGTTTACGGATGCTACTCGGAGGTATTGACCTCGACCGATCTCATCGCTACCATTCCCGCCCGCGTCGGCGCACGTTCGCCGGCTTTTCCTTGGGAGGCAGCAGTTGAAGGAAGTCATTCTCACGCCTGAGGGCTACGAGAAGCTGAAGGTGGAAATCGACACTCTCTCGACCGAGAAGCGCCGAGAGGTGGCCGATCGCATCCGCGTTGCGCGCGAGTTCGGCGACATCGCCGAGAACGCCGAGTACGACGATGCAAAGAACGAGCAGGCGATGCTCGAGCACAAGATCGCGCAGCTCGAGGAGCGTCTCTCGAACGCGCGCGTGATCCAGACGCGCGACGTCGACCTCAGCGTCGTCTCGATCGGCGCCAAGGTGCGCCTGAAGGACGTCGATGCGAACCAGACCGTCGAGTACACGATCGTCGGTTCCGCCGAGGCCAATCCGTCCGAGCTGAAGCTCTCGAACGAGTCGCCGGTCGGCAAGGCGATCATCGGCAAGAAGAAGGGCGAGACCGTCGAGGTCTCAGCCCCGCGAGGATCGCTGAAGTACAAGATCCTCGACATCAAAGCCGCGTAGCGCGCACCGGCCGGTCGGCTCCCGCCGGGCGGAGCCCGGCTCCGCCGACCTCGCGCCGCTCGCGCCACCCGGCTCTCCGGGTCTGTGCTTCCGCACTATCCCCTCCGGCCGTGCGGCGCGAGCGACGCGCCGGAGCACGCTACGCCCCGTTTCCAGTGGAACTAGAGTCCGGACGATGTGCTGTTCGCGCGACAGCGTTTCCCGCGGCCTGCTGGTCGGCTGGCTGATCTGGGCGTGACCCGTCTAGACTCGCGCGATGCTGCCGAAGCGCTTTCCCGACCGGGACGAGATCGCTGCCGTCCGCGCGCAGGCCGAGGCGCTCGAGCCGGGCGCCGAGGACGAGGCGCAGCAGTTCCGGCTCGCCGGCCGGGTGATGGCGCGGCGCGAGATGGGGAAGATCACGTTCCTCGACCTCGTCGACCGGAGCGGCCGGATCCAGCTGATCGCCGAGAAGGTCGACGTCGACCTCGGCGACATCGTCGGCGTGCGGGGACACCCGGCGAGGTCGCGCCGCGGCGAGCCGTCGCTGAAGGTCGCCGACTTCGAGCTGCTCGCGAAGAACCGCGCGCCGCTGCCGGACACCTTCCACGGTCTCACCGACGTCGAGCAGCGCTACCGCAAGCGCTACCTCGACCTGCTGATGAACGAGGAGACGCGCGCGGACTTCCTCCTGCGCAGCCGCATCGTGTCGGCGATCAGACGCCACCTCGACGCCGACGGCTTCGTCGAGGTCGAGACACCGGTGCTGCAGCCGCGCTACGGCGGCGCGTTCGCCGAGCCGTTCGTCACGCACTGGAACTACCTCGGCCAGGACTTCTACCTCCGGATCGCGACCGAGCTCTACCTGAAGCGGCTGATCGTCGGCGGGCTCGAGCGCGTCTACGAGATCGGCAAGGACTTTCGCAACGAGGGCATCTCGTACAAGCACTCGAACGAGTTCACGATGCTCGAGTGGTACGAGGCCTACGCGGACTACCGCGACACGATGGAGCGGATCGAGCGGCTGATCGAGACGGTCGCGCTCGAGGCGACCGGGACGACGAAGACGACCTTCAAGGGACACGAAAGCGCGAGACCGTGAGGTCAGCGCCCCTAGAGGATCTCTGAAGTACAAGATCCTCGACATCAAAGCAGCGTAGGCTTCTCGGCCATGTTGCCGAAGCGCTTTCCCGACCGGGACGAGATCGCTGCGGTCCGTGCGCACGCCGAGGCGCTCGAGCCGGGCGCGGAGGACGAAGCGCAGCAGTTCCGCCTCGCCGGCCGCGTCATGGCGCGGCGCGAGATGGGGAAGATCACGTTCCTCGACCTCGTCGACCGGAGCGGCCGCATCCAGCTGATCTCGGAGAAGGTCGACGTCGACCTCGGCGACATCGTCGGCGTGCAGGGACATCCCGCGAAGTCGCGCCGCGGCGAGCCGTCGCTGAAGGTCGCCGACTTCGAGCTGCTCGCGAAGAACCGTGCACCCGCTGCCGGACACGTTCCACGGCCTCACCGACGTCGAGCTCCGGTACCGAAAGCGCTACCTCGACCTGCTGATGAACGAGGAGACGCGCGCGGACTTCCTCCTGCGCAGCCGCATCGTCTCCGCGATCAGGCGGCACCTCGACGCCGACGGCTTCGTCGAGGTCGAGACGCCGGTGCTGCAACCGCGCTACGGCGGCGCCTTCGCGGAGCCGTTCGTCACGCACTGGAACTACCTCGAGCAGGACTTCTATCTCCGGATCGCGACCGAGCTCTACCTGAAGCGCCTGATCGTCGGCGGGCTCGAGCGCGTCTACGAGATCGGCAAGGACTTCCGCAACGAGGGCATCTCGTACAAGCACTCGAACGAGTTCACGATGCTCGAGTGGTACGAGGCCTACGCGGACTACCGCGACACGATGGAGCGGATGGAGCAGCTGATCGAGTCGGTGGCGCTCGAGGTGACAGGGACGACGAAGACGACCTTCAAGGGGCACGAGCTCGACCTGAAGGCGCCCTGGAAGCGGGTCCGCTTCACCGACGCCCTCGCCGAGCACGGCCTCTGGATCCGCGACGAGTCGCAGCTGCGCGGCGAGCTGAACGCGCGCGAGGTCGACACCAACGCGGACAAGGACTGGGCCCAGCTGGTCGACCACGCGTTCAGCCACTACGTCGAGCCGAGCCTGATCGAGCCGACGATCGTGCACGACTACCCGATCGAGATCTCGCCGTTCGCGCGCTCGACCGACGACGACGAGTCGTTGACCGAGCGCTTCGAGTACTTCGTCGGCGGGATGGAGCTCGGGAACGCGTTCTCGGAGATCAACGACTCGGACGAGCAGCGCGAGCGCTTTCGGCGCCAATCCGAGTTCGTCGAAGGGGAGCAGGAGGATCCGGACTACGTGGAGGCGCTCTCGTACGGCATGCCGCCGACCGGCGGGCTCGGGCTCGGGATCGACCGGCTGGCGATGGTGCTGACCGGACGCGAGACGATCCGGGACGTGATCCTCTTCCCCGCGCTCCGCTCGTCGACGTAGTCTCGCTAACGGGAACGACAGTGCCGTCCGATACCATGGGCGTAGACCTTCGACTCGGGGGGTGGGTGAGCTTCCCCCCGGTTATCGGTTGGAAGGAGGGTCGACAGGGATGTTCGAGCGATTCACAGAACGGGCTCGCCAGGTAGTCGTCCTAGCGCAGGACGAGGCCCGCGCCCTCAAGCACAACTACATCGGTACCGAGCACATTCTCCTCGGCCTCCTCCGCGAAGAGGAAGGTCTTGCCGCGCGCGTGCTCGAGTCGCTCGACATCACGGTCGAGGAAGTGCGCGCGCAGGTGGCGCGCATCGTCGGCCAGGGCGACGAGGTCACGACCGGTCAGATCCCCTTCACGCCGCGCGCGAAGAAGGTCCTCGAGCTCGCCCTCCGCGAGGCGCTGTCGCTCGGACACAACTACATCGGCACCGAGCACATCCTGCTCGGGCTCGTGCGCGAGAACGAAGGCGTCGCCGCTCGCATCCTGCTCGACTTCGACGCCGACGCCGAGAAGATTCGCAACGAGATCATCCGCATGCTGTCCGGCCCCGGCCGGCGCCAGCAGGGCTCCGGCGGCGCTGCGGGCGAGAAGGCGAAGAGCTCGAAGCTGCTCGACCAGTTCGGCCGCAACCTCACCAAGGCTGCCACGGACGGGAAGCTCGATCCCGTCGTCGGGCGCCAGACCGAGATCGAGCGCGTGATGCAGATCCTCTCGCGCCGCCAGAAGAACAACCCGGTCCTGATCGGCGAGCCGGGCGTCGGCAAGACCGCCGTCGTCGAAGGGCTCGCGACGCGCATCTCCACGAACCAGGTGCCCGAGCTGCTGAAGAACAAGCAGATCTACACCCTGGATCTGGCTGCCCTCGTCGCCGGCTCCAAGTACCGCGGCGAGTTCGAGGAGCGGCTCAAGAAGGTGATGAAGGAGATCATGCAGCGGGGCGACATCATCCTCTTCATCGACGAGCTCCATAACCTCGTCGGGGCCGGTGCGGCCGAGGGTGCGATCGACGCGGCGTCGATCCTGAAGCCGGCGCTCGCCCGCGGCGAGCTGCAGACGATCGGGGCGACGACGCTCGACGAGTACCGCAAGTACCTGGAGCGCGACGCTGCGCTCGAGCGCCGCTTCCAGCAGGTCCGGGTCGAGGAGCCGTCGATCGACGACACCGTTCAGATCCTGCGCGGCCTCCGCGACCGCTACGAGGCGCATCACCGCTGCCAGATCTCCGACGACGCGCTGCGCGCGGCCGCCGTGCTGGCCGACCGCTACATCCAGGACCGGCACCTCCCGGACAAGGCGATCGACCTGATCGACGAGGCCGGCTCGCGTCTGCGCATCAAGACGATGACCGCGCCGCCGCGCTACCGCGAGCTCGAGGACGAGATCGAGCGCGTGCGCACGGAGAAGGAGAACGCGATCGAGTCGCAGGAGTTCGAGAAGGCTGCGTCGCTGCGCGACAAGGAGCGGAAGCTGACGCAGAAGAAGAAGGAGCTCGAGGAGAACTGGCGCACCGAGGAGTCCGAGGAGCAGCCGGAGGTCGGCGAGGACGAGATCGCAGACATCGTCTCCATGTGGACGGGCATCCCCGTCTTCAAGCTCACCGAGGCCGAGTCCCAGAAGCTGATCCGGATGGAGGACGAGCTCCACAAGCGCGTCGTCGGCCAGCACCAGGCGATCGTGGCCGCCTCGAAGGCGATCCGCCGCGCCCGCGCAGGGATCAAGGACCCGAAGCGGCCGACCGGCTCGTTCATCTTCCTCGGCCCGTCCGGCGTCGGCAAGACGGAGCTCGCGCGCACCCTCGCCGAGTTCCTGTTCGGCGACGAGGACGCGATGATCCAGGTCGACATGTCGGAGTACATGGAGAAGCACTCCGTGTCCCGGCTCGTCGGCTCACCGCCCGGCTACGTCGGCTACGACGAGGGCGGCCAGCTCACCGAGGCCGTGCGCCGCAAGCCGTACTCGGTGCTGCTGCTCGACGAGATCGAGAAGGCCCACCCGGACGTCTTCAACATCCTCCTCCAGATCCTGGAAGAGGGGAAGCTCACCGACTCCCAGGGCCGCAAGGTCGACTTCCGGAACGCGATCGTGATCATGACGTCGAACATCGGCGCCGGCCAGATCGCCAAGAACCAGACGCTCGGCTTCTCGATCGGCGACGAGCACGGGCTCAGCTACGAGGAGATGAAGGGCCGCGTCACCGGCGAGCTGAAGAAGGTCTTCCGGCCCGAGCTCCTGAACCGGATCGACGAGATCATCGTCTTCCACAAGCTCGAGAAGTCGGAGATCCTGACGATCGTCGACCTGCAGCTGAAGCGGCTGCGCGAGCAGATGGCCACCTACGAGGTCGTGATCGAGCTCACCGACGCCGCCAAGGACGTGCTCGTCGAGCAGGGCTTCGACCCGGCGATGGGCGCCCGGCCGCTGCGCCGCGCGATCCAGCGCTTCATCGAGGATCCGCTCGCCGACTTCGTGCTCGGCCGCAACCTCAACCCCGGCGCCACGATCCTCATCGACCGGAAGGACGACCTCACCGGCGAAGAGGGCGAGTCGCTCGTCGACATCAAGATCATCGAGGGCGAGCCGCGCGAGAAGGTGACGGTGCCGGCCGACGAGGCGCGAGCCTGAAGAGCCCGCGGTCGTCGAGGAATAGCCTGCCGAGAGGCCGCCGCAAGGCGGCCTCTCTCGTTAGCCGGCGAGCTTCGCGCGGGCGCCGGTGCGGGCGTTGACGCGATAGACGGCGCCGGGTTCCACGGCGGTGACGACGAGGCTTCCGTTGGCGAGGACCGCGACGTCGCTGACGTGGAGATCGTCGAGCAGGATCGACAGCCGGCCCCCGGGATCGAGCCGGCGGAGGCTGCCGCCGGCGCAGGGTCGAGCCGGCGAGATAGAGCGTGCCGTCCTTGCCCACCGCGATCCTGTTCGTGTCCACGCCGTCGACGACGAGCTCGGCTCGGCCCGTTGCGGGGTCGATCCGGCGCACGCGCCGCGAGTCCTCGGCGACGAGCAGGCTCCCGTCACGATCGATCGCGACGCCGTGGGGCCGGTCGAGGCCGCCCGCGACCCGGATCCGAGTAACCGTGCGCTGGGCGAGATGCGGGCGAGCGTCCCGTCCATCGTCACGGCGTAGACCACCTGCGAGCGAGTGGCTGCCACGGCCGTGACCTCGTGCAGCCGCGCAATCGTCGTCACCCGGCCCGATCCGCTGACCCTGTCGGACGAGGCCGGCGTGGAAGTCCGCGACGAAGAGAACGCCTGCGGCGGCTGCGATGCCTGTCGGCTCGTCGAGCCCGGTGGCGTGCACTCGCAGACGACGGGTGCGCTCGTCGAGCTGCAGGATCCGGCGGGACGCGCCGTCCGCCACGAAGATACGTCCACTCGAGTCGACGACAACGGCATAGGGGTGCCGTGCCGTCGGCGACGCGCCGCCCGCGCCGACGAGGGCTGCACAGGCAAGGCAGACGGCCACGAGTCGCGCGAGCATCCACGGCATCTACACCGCACGACAAGTCGGGGTTCCCGTGCGGAGAGCTGTTACGCATTCGATGCACGATCGTGACGTTCTCGTCCGCCGCCGCGGCTAGCCTCGACTCATGGCCAAGGCAGCAGTCAATTTCGCGTGCACCGAGTGCGGCTACTCCGCCGGCAGATGGTTCGGCAAGTGCCCCGGCTGCAACGCGTTCGGCTCGCTCGTCGAGGAGGCGCCCGAGACGGCGAAAATGAACGCTGCCGCCAGGCCGCTTCTGCGCCTCGTCGACGTCAACGCCGAGGAGGCGAAGCGGATCTCGACCGGAGTGCCGGAGCTCGACCGCGTGCTCGGCGGCGGCCTCGTGCCGGCGAGCCTCGTTCTCGTCGGCGGCGAGCCTGGCGTGGGCAAGTCGACATTGCTCCTGACCGCGCTCGGAGCGATCTCGGCCGGCGGCCTGCGCGCTCTCCTGGTCACCGGCGAGGAATCGACCGCGCAGGTGAAGCTGCGCGCCGCGCGGCTCGGCGGCACCGACCAGGTCGAGATCCTCGCCGAGACCGAGCTCGACGCCGTCTGCGCGACGCTCGAGCGAGAGCGACCCGACGTCTGCGTGATCGACTCGATCCAGACGCTCTACGCCTCCGACATGAGCTCCGCTCCGGGCTCGGTCGGCCAGGTCCGTGAAGCCGCCGGGCGCCTGCTTCGCGTCGCGAAGGAGTTCGGCGTCGCCACGATCCTCGTCGGGCACGTGACCAAGGACGGCGCCGTCGCCGGCCCGCGGGTGCTCGAGCACCTCGTCGACTGCGTGCTCCAGTTCGAGGGCGACCGGTACCACGCGCACCGCGTGCTGCGGGCGACGAAGAACCGCTTCGGGTCCACCAACGAGCTCGGCGTCTTCGAGATGACCGGAGAGGGTCTCGTCGGAGTGCCCGACCCCTCGGAGCTGTTCGGCAAGATCGCTTCCGGGCGAGATCGGCTCCGCAGTCGCCTGCGCGCTCGAAGGGACGCGTCCGATCCTGCTCGAGATCCAGTCGCTCGTGGCGCCCACCGATCTCGCGATGCCGCGCCGCGTCGGAACGGGAGTCGACCCGAAGCGCCTCGCGATGATCGTCGCCGTGCTCTCGCGCCATGCCGGCATCGCGCTCGGCTCCGCCGATGTCTTCGTCAACGTCGCCGGCGGCCTGCGGATCGACGAGCCGGGAGCCGACCTCGCGATCGCGCTCGCCATCGCCTCGGCCGCACGCGGTGTGCCGGTGCGCGAGGGGATCGCGGCGTTCGGGGAGATCGGCCTCACCGGCCGCCTCCGTCCTGCCGCGCAGTCCGAGCGGAGGCTCGAGGAGTGCGCGAAGCTTGGCGTCGTCGCGGCGATCGCGCCCGAGGGCACTCGCAGCCGGACCAAGATCCACGTCTCGGGTTCGGGCACCCTTCGCGATGCGCTCCGCGCCGGGCTCGAAGCGCGCGACGAAAACCCCCGCAAATCGGCCTAATCCCCCAAAAAGTAGCCGTTTCCAGGGATTTCCGCTATACTGGAACGGCATGCCGGTGAGCTCTCGAGCCCGCCGGCTTCTTCGCTGAACAGACTCATTTTCACCAAGGGGAGGCTGGCTTGTTCGAGGTTGGCGACAAAGTGGTGTATCCACACCACGGCGCAGGCACGGTTGTGAAGAAGGAAAAGCGCGAGATTCTGGGGCAGACGCGCGAATACCTGACGATCCAGATCCTGCACAACGACATGACCGTGAATGTGCCGGTCGAGAACGCCGAGCAGGTCGGCTTGCGCACGGTGATCGACGAGGACCTCGTCAACACCGTCGTCAAGGCCTTGACCGCCGGCGAGTCGGAGATGCCCAAGAACTGGAACCGCAGGTTCAAGCACAACCGGGACAAGATGAAGACCGGCGACATCTTCGAGTTGGCCGAGGTCGTGAAGAACCTCTCCTTGCGCGACCACGAGAAGGGCCTCTCGACGGGCGAGAAGCAGATGTTCGTGAAGGCGAAGAAGATCCTCGCCTCCGAGCTGATGTACGCCAAGGCCGTCGACGAGGAAGAGGCTGCCGAGTGGCTCGAGGGCGTGCTCGCGGGCAACGGCGAGAAGCCGCAGAAGAAGAGCAAGGCCAAGGCCGCCGCCGCTACGGCGTAGGCGCCAGCTTCGCAGCGAGATGAATGTCTGGGCCCTCCTCGTCGGTGCGGGGGCAGGGGAGCGGCTGGGTGACGAGCGGCCCAAGGCATTCGTCAAGCTCGGTGAGCTGCCCCTGCTCGCAGAGCCGCTGCGACGCCTGGACGAATCCGACTGGGTCGATGCGATCGTCGTCGCCGTCCCGGAAGGCTGGGAGGAGCCCGCGATACTCCTCGCCGAGGAGCTGTCTGCAAGCAAGGTCGTGGCGGCGGTGCGCGGCGGCGCGACGCGCGCCGAATCGGTTCGGGCAGCGCTCGCCGAGGTACCGGAGGATGCACTCGTCGTGCTCGTGCACGACGCAGCCAGGCCGCTTCTGACCGACGACGTGCTCGAGCGCGTCCTGGCGCCCCTCTCCGAAGGCTGGGACGGCGTCGTGCCGGGCCTACCGATCGTCGATACCGTCAAGACCGTCTCGGGCGACGCCGTTACCGGGACGCTGTCGCGTGAGAAGCTGGTCGCCGTGCAGACGCCCCAGGCATTCCTGGCGTCGAAGCTCCGCGAGGCCTACGCGGGAGACCTCTCGGGAGCGACCGACTGCTCCTCGCTCGTCGAGGCTCGAGGCGGACGCGTCAAGTGGGTCGAGGGTGACCCGCGCCTGCTGAAGGTGACGACGAAGGCCGACCTCGAGCTGGTCGCCGCGTGGCTGTGAAGGCGAGCCGGATTCACCGTGGCTGAGCTTCGGATCGGCCTCGGCGTCGATGCGCACGCCTTCGAGCAGGGCGTCCCGCTCGTTCTCGGTGGGGTGGCGATCGACTTCCCGAGCGGCCTCGCCGGCCACTCCGACGGCGACGTGATCGCCCACGCACTCACCGACGCCGTGCTCGGGGCGGCCGGGCTCGGCGACATCGGCTCGCTCTTCCCTGCGGACGACCCGCGCTGGCAGGGAGCGGATTCGCTGCACCTGCTTCGCGACGCCTACACGCAGGTCCGTGACGCGGGCTTCGAGCTCGTCAACGCCGACTGCATCCTGATCGGCGAAGAACCACGGATCGCGAC
This sequence comes from uncultured Gaiellaceae bacterium, assembly GCA_963847255.1. Taxonomy (GTDB): domain Bacteria; phylum Actinomycetota; class Thermoleophilia; order Gaiellales; family Gaiellaceae; genus Gaiellasilicea. The sequence continues at coordinate 134,584 of CAWJYW010000004.1, read as the reverse complement.
CCACCGGGAGGAGATGCGGCAACGGCTGGCGGCCGCACTCGGAGTCGAGCCGGAGCGTGTGAACGTCCGCGCGACGACCACCGACCGTCTCGGCTTCACCGGCAAGGGCGAGGGCCTCGCGGCGCAGGCGGTTGCGCTTCTCGAGCGCGCATGAAGCTCTTCTCGCAGGCCGAGCGCCCCGAGCTGCTCCAGCGCCGCGACGAGCTCGGAGCGACGTGGGAGGAGTTCATGCACCACGACGCCGTCGCGAGCGTCTGCTGGGACCGGCAGTACGAGGAGTATCCGGACCTCCAGCTCTGGCTCGTCGACGACGACGACCGGCTGATCGCGGAGTCGAATGCCGTCGCGATCCCGTTCGGCCCGGACGAGCTGCCCGACGACGGCTGGGATGCGGCGCTCGGGCAGGCGTTCGAGGGCCGACCCGCGAAGGCGGTCTCGGCGATCGCGATCTCGGTCGGGGTCGACCACCGAGGGGAAGGGCTCAGCAAGACGATGCTCGACGCGATGCGGAAGGCGGTCGCAGCACGCGGCCTGTCGGATCTCGTCGCCCCGGTGCGGCCGAGCCTGAAGCACCGCTACCCCCTCGCGCCGATCGAGCGTTACGTCGAGTGGCGGCGCGAGGACGGGAAGCTGCTCGATCCGTGGCTGCGCGTGCACGAGGACGCGGGCGCGAAGCTGGTGCGCGTCGCGCCTGAGTCGATGCGGATCTCAGGCTCGGTCGCGGAGTGGGAAGACTGGACGAAGCTGGTCTTCCCCGAGAGCGGCACCTATGTCGTCCCGGGCGCGCTCGTGCCGGTCGAGATCGACCGCGAGCGCGACGAGGGTGTCTACGTCGAGCCCAACGTCTGGATGCACCACAAGGTCTAGGCAGGCAGACGCACGAGCTCGCCCGACCGCTCGACGAGGCCGTCCCGCAGGAGCGAGTCGACCGCCTCGCGATCCAGCGTCTCGAGTAGCCGAGGCTCGGCGGCGACCTCCCGCAGCAGCAGCGCTCGCCGCTGGCGGAACGAGCCCTCGAACCGGGACTGCTTGCGGAGCGGCTCGTACCGGCGACCGCGCGACGGGCATTCGCCGGCGAGCGGGCAGGCCTCGCATCGCGGCACACGCGCGAGACACACGGTCGCGCCGAGGTCGAAGAGCGCCTGCAGTGCCTCTGGCCCGAACGCATGCCCGGTGCGCTCCTGGATCCGTGCGACGTTGGTGTCGACGGGCAGCACCGGCTCGCCGAAGGCCTGATTGCGGATCGCCGCCGCGGTGTAGGGGCCGACGCCGGGGAGGTCGGTGAGATCCTCCGGCCAGCCGTGCTCGGCGATCGCGCAGGCGGCGCGGTGCAGGTTGAGCCCGCGGCGGTTGTAGCCGAGCCCCTGCCAGGCGCGGATCACGTCGGCGGGAGGGGCGGCGGCGAGCGCAGCAGGCGTCGGCCAGCGCTCGAGCCACGCGAGGTAGCGCGGGATCACCCGCTCGACCTGCGTCTGCTGCAGCATCACCTCGCTGACGAGAATCGCGTACGGGTCGCTGGTCCGCCGCCACGGGAGATCGCGCCCGTGTGTCTGGAACCAGGCCAGAAGCAGCTCTTCCACGAGCTCGAGCGTAGTCGAGCCGGCGGCCCGCATCGCCCCCTTGACTTCCGTTGCCGAGGTTCGTACGTTCGCTGACAAGACAACCGATCAGAGGTGAGTGCGATGGAAAAACGCATCATCCTGGCAGCGGGTCATGGCGGACCGTCGCCCGGCGCTCAGGCGCACGGACACAGCGAAGCGGCCGAGTGCATCGACATCGTCAACCGGACGGCCGACAAGCTGCGTGCCGACGGTCGGCTCGAAGTCGTCGTGGTCCCGCATGCGCTTGACCTCAAGGACGAGATCAAGTGGATCAATGACCGCTTCGGCAGAGATTCCGGCTATGCGGCGGAGGTGCACAAGAATTCGTTTAACTCCCCGACCGCTACCGGGGTCGAGGCGTGGCACCTAACGGGATCGCAGGAGGGAAAACGAAAGGCCGACATCGTCCTGAAGGAGCTGGCGCGGGTCTCTCGCCTCAAAAACCGTGGAGTCAAGAAGGACGAGGACTACAGCGGCGGAAGGCTCGGTTGGGTACGCCAGAACAAGCCGTTGGCGGGTCTCTTCGAGTGCGGGTTCATCACGAAGGACCACTTCCTCAACGACCTCTACGCAGAGGGTCTCTTTCGCGGCTTCCTGGCGTTGTTCGAGATTCCGGACACCGCAGCTCAGCTGTACAGGGTGATCCGGACCAACGGCACGCAGATCGGCGCCTTCCGAGTCCGCGAGAACGCGTTCCGCGCCTGGCGCAGCGTCGACGGAGATGCCGTCATCCGCAACCGCGAAGGCCGGGACGTGACGGCCGAGATCGTCGCCGAGCACGGCTTCGTCGTCCCTGCACCCGTTGGCGCGGGCGACGGTGGAGGCGACGCTGCCGCGCCGGTTGACGATGAGTTCATCCCCCTGGAGCACCCAGTCGAGGCAGACGAGGAGCCGCCGCCGCTGGAGCCCGTGGACGAGGAGGCCGAGTCGTTCGAGGAAGGGCTGGTGGGCTCACCGCGGTGACGCGTGGCTAGTCGGCGGCCTCCGCTCCTGCGTGGCCGCCGATCTCGGCTCCGTGCGCTTGTGGGGTCTCGACTCGGAGGAACGCGGCGGCAACCACGGCCGCGGCGATCAGGAAGACGGCGCCGACGACGAACGCGACGTAGTCAACCAGGGTCGCTCCCAGAGCCATCCGACTTGACGAGCCGACCGACGGCGTCCATCAGCTCTTCGAGCCGGTCCGCCTGCGTGTCGCCTTCGCTTCCGACCACACAGTGACGCACGTGGTCGTCGAGGAGTCTCAGCGCCACGCTCTCGGTCGCGCTCTGCACCGCGTTGATCTGCGTGAGAACGTCAATGCAGTAGCGGTCGTCCTCGACCATCTTCGCGATTCCCCGCACCTGGCCCTCGATCCGTGCGAGACGCTTGAGCACCGCTGCCTTGTCGTCCGAATAGCCGGGAGTCTGCGAGTTCATGCTCGGCACTGTACCATACCCCCATGGGGTATCCAATGAGGAGGTCTTGGTGGGCGTGCAGGAGCTGAGCTACACCGTCTCGGGCATGAGTTGCGCGCACTGCACTGCCGCCGTGACCGAGGAGGTCGAGCAGGTCAGCGGGGTCAGTGCAGTCGAGGTCGACCTCGACACGAAGCGCGTGGTCGTGCGCGGCGAGGGCGTCTCCGACGACGCGGTGCGCGAGGCGATCCGCGAAGCCGGGTACGAGGCGGCTTGAGCGAGCGCAGCAACACGATCGTCCGCCTGGCCCTCTTCGCCGTCGGCCTCGCCGCGCTCGCGGCCGTCGCTGCATTCGCAGGCCGCGCGAGTGGGATCGAGGTCGAGGAAGCGCCCGTCGACGCGATGGCCCACGGTGCCGAGGGCGGCGGCGAGACTGCGAACGGGCTCTCCGACACCGCTTCGGGCTTCCGGTTCCGACTCGACACCGGCGCGCTGCGCGCCGGCGCTCCCGCACGCCTGAACGTCAGGCTCGAACGCGACGGCGAGCTGTTCACACGGCTCGACACCGCGCACGGCGAGCCGCCGCTCCACCTGATCTTCGTCCGGCGAGACCTCGCCGGCTACGTCCATGTGCACCCGCGCCCGGTGAACGGCGGCTTCACGACTGGCGTCACGTTGCCGAGCCCAGGCATCTGGCGCGCGTACGCCGACTTCGAGGTGGACGGCGAGAAGATCGTCCTCGGGCGCGACGTCTTCGTGCCCGGCGAGTTCACGCCACAGCGCCTGGCCGCGCCGCGGCAGACCGCGACGGTGGACGGCTATCGACGTTCGGCTGCGGCGCGGCACCGACCTGACGTTCGAGATCAGTCGCGGTGGACGCCCCGTGTCCTCGCTTCAGCCGTACCTGGGTGCAGCCGGCCACCTGGTCGCGATCCGCGCGGATGATCTCGCCTACCTCCACGTGCACCCGCGCGAGGGCTCGCGGCCGGGCGCCGTGGCGTTCGAGGCCGAGCTGGCCGAGCCGGGCCGGTATGCCCTCTTCTTCCAGTTCAAGCACGGCGGCAGCGTCCACACGGTGCCGTTCACGCTGGTGGCGACGTGAGCGCGACCCTGCCCGAGCGGCTCGAGCTTCCGATCGAGGGGATGACCTGCGCGTCCTGCGCGACGCGGATCGAGAAGCGGCTGAACAAGCTCGACGGCGTCGAGGCGACGGTCAACTACGCGACCGAGAACGCGGCCGTCGACTTCGACCCACTGCGCGTCGCACCCGAGGATCTGATCGCCGCGATCGAGGCGGCCGGCTATCACGCGACGCTCACCGAGCCCGAGCCGGGGGCGGCGGAGGACGACCCGACCGCGCCGCTGCGGCGACGACTCCTCGTCTCGGCACTGCTGTCGCTGCCCGTGCTGCTGCTCGCGATGATCGAGCCCCTGCAGTTCGACAACTGGCAGTGGCTCTCGCTCCAGCTTGCGACGCCCGTTGTCATCTGGGGCGGCTGGCCGTTCCACAAGGCCGCGTGGATGAACCTGAAGCACGGCGCGGCGACGATGGACACCCTCATCTCGGTCGGCACGCTGGCGGCGTGGGGGTGGTCGGTCGTTGCGCTCTTCTTCCTCGATGCGGGCGAGCCCACCATGCGCATGCCGTTCGAGCTCGTCGTCGACCGAGGCGAGAGCGCGAGCCAGATCTATCTCGAAGTCGCCTCGGTCGTGACCACCTTCATTCTGGCCGGCCGCTACTTCGAGGCTCGCGCCAAGCGGCGCGCCGGCGCGGCGCTGAAGGCACTGCTGGAGCTGGGCGCGAAAGAGGCGAGCGTTCTCGACGAGCAGGGAATCGAGCGGCGTGTCGCCGTCGAGGACCTGCTGGTCGGCGACAGGTTCGTCGTGCGTCCCGGCGAGAAGCTGCCGACGGACGGTGTCGTCGAGGAGGGGCACTCCGCGATCGACAGGTCGCTGCTGACGGGGGAGAGCGTGCCGGTCGAGGTCGCCCCGGGCGACGCTGTGATCGGGGCGACGGTCAACGTCGGCGGCCGGCTCATCGTCCGCGCGACCAAGGTCGGCGCGGACACTGCTCTTGCGCAGATCGCACGGCTCGTGACGGAGGCGCAGTCCGGCAAGGCTGCCGCTCAGCGGCTGGCGGATCGCGTCTCGGGAGTCTTCGTGCCGATCGTGATCGCGATCGCCGTTGCGACGCTCGCCTTCTGGATCGGCGCCGGAGCGGGCGGCGCATTCGCGTTCTCGGCGGGAGTGGCGGTTCTGATCATCGCCTGCCCCTGCGCACTCGGGCTGGCGACCCCGACCGCTCTCCTCGTGGGCACCGGCCGGGGTGCGCAACTCGGCATCCTGATCAGAGGGCCCGAGGTGCTCGAGTCGACTCGCCAGGTGGACACGATCCTGCTCGACAAGACCGGAACGGTCACCACCGGGAAGATGACGCTCACAGACGTCGCTCTCGCCCCCGGCGTCGACCGCCGTCAGGCGCTGCACCTCGTTGGCTCGCTCGAGCACGCCTCCGAGCATCCGGTCGCTCGCGCGATCGCTGCTGCCGCCGCCGCCGAAGGCGCGTCCCTGTCCCCGCTCGAGAGCTTCAAGAACAGAGAGGGGCTCGGCGTCGAAGGCATTGTCGAGGGCCACGCGGTGCTCGCCGGCCGCCCGTCGCTGCTCGAGGAGTGGGGGCTTCGAGCTGCCGCAGGCGTTGATCGAGGCGCGCCGTCTCGCCGAGGCAGAGGGCAAGACGGCCGTGGCGGCGGGCTGGGACGGCTCCGTGAAGGCGCTCTTCATCGTCTCCGACCAGGTGAAGCCGACGAGCCGGGAAGCGATCTCGCGGCTGCGGGCACTCGGTCTCCGTCCGATCCTGCTCACCGGCGACAACGAGCCGACCGCGAGGACGGTCGCGCACGAGGTGGGGATCGGCGAAGTGATCGCCGAGGTCCTGCCGGGTGAGAAGGCCGACGTCGTCAGGCGGCTCCAGGCCGAAGGCCGCGTCGTTGCGATGGTCGGCGACGGCGTCAACGACGCGCCGGCGCTCGCGCAGGCCGATCTGGGGCTCGCAATCGGGACCGGAACCGATGTCGCGATCGAGGCGAGCGACCTCACGCTCGTCACCGGCGACCTCCGCACGGCGGCAGACGCCATCCGCCTCGCCCGGCGAACACTCGCGACGATCAAGGCCAACCTCTTCTGGGCGTTCGCCTACAACGTCGCGGCGATCCCACTGGCCGCCGCAGGGCTCCTCAACCCGCTGATCGCCGGCGGGGCGATGGCCCTCTCGAGCGTCTTCGTCGTCTCGAACTCGCTGCGCCTGCGCCGCTTTCGCGCTCAGCGAGACTCGTAGACTCAGGAGCATGGCCCGCACCCGCTTCGCCCCGAGCCCGACCGGCTCACTCCATCTCGGCAGCGCCCTGTCCGCGGTCGCGAACCGGCGCCGCGGCGAGACGATGCTGCTCCGGATCGACGACACCGACCGCTCGCGAGAGGTCGAGGGGGCAGTGGAGGAGATTCTCGCCGACCTCGAGTGGATCGGCATCGTCTGGAACGACGGTCCGGTTCGCCAGAGCGAGCGGGTCGACCGGCACCGCGAGGCCGCCACCGCGGTGGGGGAGCCGGATGCGGACGGCTCGATCCGCTTCGGCCGCACGACGCTCCTCCGGCCGGACGGCAGCCCGACCTATCACCTCGCGAGCGTCGTCGACGATCATGACTTCGGCATCACGCACGTGATCCGCGGTGCCGACCACCGCGCGAACACCGAGCTCCAGCAGCAGCTCTCCCGCGCGCTCGGCTTCGAGCCGCCCGAATACGTGCATCACGGCCTGCTGCTCGGCGCCGACGGGAAGAAGCTCTCGAAGCGGGCCGGCGCTCCGACGCTCGCCGGCTATCGCGAAGCGGGCGTGCCCGCGGAGGCGATGCGCGCCTATCTCGAGGAGCTCGGCGAGCCGGCGCACGACGTCCACCTGGACGAGCCGCGGATCCGCCGCCTCGCGATCGATGCGATCGAGGCCCTCAGCGACGAGGAGCTCGCGGCCCGCGCCGGCGCGCCGCCTCAGCTCGCGCTGGCCCTGCGCGGAGCGCGCGATCTCGTCGAGGCACGTGCGATGGCGGAGACGATCCTGGAGCCGCAGCCCGTGACTCTGTCCGAAGATGCGCGACCGACGCTGGAGCGGTTCGCCGAGCTCCGCGCGAACGGGCTCGACGGCAAGGACATCGTGCGGGAGCTGAAGGCGGTCGGCGGCGACCTGAAGGCCCTGCGGCTCGCGCTGACCGGCGTCGAGCGCGGCCCCGAGCTGTGGACGGTGATCGCGGCGCTGCCCCAGGAGGAGGCGCTCCGGAGGGTCGATGCGGCTCTATAGCACCCTCGCCCGCGACCTTGTCGACCTGCCGGACGCGCCCGGGCCGATCGGGATGTACGTCTGCGGCCCGACGGTCTACGCGCGAGCGCACATCGGCAACGCGCGTCCGTATGTGATCGCCGTCTGGTACAAGCGCTGGCTGCGCGAGCGCGGCTACGACGTGACGCTCGTGCACAACATCACGGACGTCAACGACAAGATCTACGAGGCAGCACCCGGCGCGAGCGCGCAGCGGGCCGAAGAGGCGACGCGCTGGTACGTCGAGGACACCGGCCGCTTCTTGCTCGACGAGGTCGACCACTGGCCGAAGGCGACCGAGACGATCGACGAGATCGTCGCGTTCATCGTCGACCTGATCGAGCGCGGCTACGCCTACGAGGTCGACGGCGACGTCTACTTCCGCGTCTCGCGCTGGGAGGAGTACGGCCGCCTCTCCGGGCAGAAGCCGGATCAGGTCGAGGAGCAGGAGCCGAACCCGCGCAAGGAAGACGCGCGCGACTTCGCGCTGTGGAAGGCGAACAAGCCGGAGGAGGACACCTGGTGGGACTCGCCCTGGGGTCGCGGCCGCCCCGGCTGGCACATCGAATGCTCGGCGATGGCGGAGAAGCTGCTCGGCCCCGTCTTCGAGATCCACGGCGGCGGGCTCGACCTCGTCTTCCCGCATCACGAGAACGAGCTCGCGCAGTCGCGGGCGCTCGGTCACGAGTTCGCGAAGATCTGGATGCACAACGGGATGCTGCGGTTCACGGGCGAGAAGATGTCGAAGTCGCTCGGCAACGTCGAGACGATCCAGGAGGTGCTCGACGAGTGGGGCCGCGAGACGGTGCTTCTCTTCTTCCTGACGGCGCACTGGCGCAGCCCGATCGACTTCTCGGACGAGACGATGGCGGCCGCCCAGGCTCAGTGGCGCAGCTTCCAGCAGGCGGTCTACGAGGATCGAGATCCCGCTCCGGCTGTTGGCTGGGAGGCCTTCGAGGCGGCGCTCGACGACGACTTCAACACCGCACAGGCTCTCGCCGTACTCCATGAATGGCGGGCTGCGAGTCAGCTCGAGCTCCTCCAGCGCGGGCTCCACGTCTTCGGGCTCGGCTTCATGCGGATGCCAACCCCGGATGATGTGCAAGCGCTCGTCGCCGAACGCGAGGCCGCGCGCGCCGCGAAGGACTTTGCGGCGTCGGACGATCTGCGCGACCGGATTGCCGAGCGCGGGTGGGTCGTCCAGGACACGCCGGCGGGCTCGGTTCTCGTCCCGAAGTGACCCGGGAGCTCGTCTACGGCCGCAGACCGGTGCGCGAGGCGATCCGGGGCCCGCGGGAGGTTCTCGAGGTCTGGGCGACCGAGCGGGCGCTCAATTCGGAGCCCTGGCTGGCCGACGTGCCGCGCGTTCAGGTCAAGCCGGACCGCGAGATCGGCGAGGCGGCCGAGACGCGCGACCATCAGGGCGTGATCGCCTGGTGCGAGCCGTACCGCTACGCCGACGCCCACGAGCTCGCCGCGGTCGAGCGGCCGCTGCTCGCCTGCCTCGATCAGGTCACCGATCCCCGCAACCTGGGCGCCGTGATCCGCAGCGCCGAGGGAGCGGGGGCGACCGGCGTCGTCGTGCCGGCGCACGGCTCCGCCCGCGTGACGGCCGCCGTGTGCCGCGCCTCGGCGGGTGCTGTCGAGCACCTGCCGGTGGCCGTCGTGCCCAACCTCGCGCGCTATCTGAACGAGATCAAGCGCGGCGACCTCTGGATCTACGCCGCTTCGGCGGAGGCCGAGCAGGACATGTGGAGCGCCGACCTCACCGGCGGTCTCGCGCTCGTCTTCGGCGCGGAGGGGAAGGGAGTGCGACCGCTCGTGCGCCGCGCGTGCGACGCGGCGGTCTCGATCCCGCTCGCCGGTAAGGTCGAATCGCTCAACGTCAGCGTCGCGGCCGCGCTCCTCCTCTACGAGGCGCGGCGCAGACGAGGCAATGGCTGACCCGACCCTCTACCTCTTCGACGGGTACAACCTGCTGCACGCAGGGTCGTTCGCCGACCAGCGCGAGCTGACCGACGCACTCGCTTCGTTCGTCGCCATGCGCGGCGCACGCGGCGTGCGTGGTCTGGGACGGCGCCGGATCGGACACCCAGATCGGCCCGCTCGCGGTTCTGCTACGCGCCGCAGGCCGACGCCGTGCTCGAGCGGCTCGCCGCAGAGCATCGAGACACCGAAGAGGTCTGCCTCGTCTCGTCCGACTTCGCGGTGCGCGGTACCTCGGGGCAGGAGGTCCAGAAGCGATCGTCGCGAGTCGTTCCTCGGAGATCTGGAGTCGCCTCGCCATTCCGAGTCGCACGGCTCACGTCTCGGTGACGCGCTGGATCCCGAGACCCGCGCGCGGCTCGAGCGGCTTCGCCGCGGCGACGCCTGAATACGAACATACGTTCCTAGCAGATTCGGTCCATTGCAAAGTACTTGTAACTTGCGGGTACTGTTGCTATCTTCTGCCTCAACCTAAGGGTGAGAGTTAAGCGTCCGGCACGGCGGCCGCCTCGACTCTTTCCCGCTCTAATCCAGGAGATCGCGAATGTCCGCTCACACCGCCACGGTCGCGAAGACGGCGCAGAAGGCTCAACGAGAGCTTGAGGATTTGCAGCTGGTGATGAGGGCGCGGAACGGCAGCGAGGTCGCGCTCGACACGTTGATGCGCCGGTACACGGGCTTCGTCCGGCTCAAGGCGAGCTCCTATTTCCTCGCCGGCGGCGACTCCGAGGACCTGATTCAGGAGGGACTCGTCGGTCTCTACAAGGCCGTGCGGGACTTTCGCGCCGACAAGGAGACGTCGTTCCGCAGCTTCGCCGAGCTCTGCGTGACGCGGCAGATCATCACCGCGATCAAGACGGCGACGCGCTTCAAGCACCAGCCGCTGAACCAGTACATCTCGTTCAGCCACACGCCGGCCGGCCAGGACAACGACGGCGAGTGCACGCTGGGCGACGCGCTCCCGGGCCCGACGACGAACGACCCGTCGGTCTGCGTGATCTCGACCGAGGAGCTGCAGAGCCTCGTCTTCGCGCTCGGCACCGGCCTGTCGCGGCTCGAGGCCGATGCGCTCAGGTGCTACCTCGAGGGCCTCTCCTACGAGGACATGGCGGTCGAGCTGGGCTGCGACTGCAAGACGATCGACAACGCGCTCCAGCGGGTCAAGCGCAAGATCCTGGCCCACCAGAAGACGCGCGAGGTTCTGAGCTAGGCGCGAGTACCATGTCCGGCGCGCGTGCCGGAGTAGCTCAGCTGGTAGAGCAACGCACTTGTAATGCGTAGGCCGTGGGTTCGAGTCCCGCCTCCGGCTCCAGAAACGTCAGAAGCCCCGCCCTCTCCGTTGCAGAGGGCGGGGCTTCGGTCTTTCAGGTCAGGAGCCTGCGAGGAGGTTGTGTCGAAGAAGCCGACGACGCGGCGCTCGTACTCCTTCGGCTGGTCGCGGATGCCGCCGACGTGCTTGGCGGTCGGCATCGCCCAGATCTGCTTCGAGCTGCTGCCCGCGAGCTCGTAGTACTTCTTGCTCATGTGCTCGATGTTGCCGCCGTTGGGAGCCCAGATCACGAAGAGCGGCTGCCTTGATCTTCGGGGCGACGTCGGTCAGGTTCGGCGGCGGAGCCGTGCTGGAGAAGATGGCCGTTCCGGCCGTCACGAACAGGAACCCGGGTGCGTTCAACACCCGCTCGTAACCGTGGAATTCCTGCAGCTGCTCGCTGAGCTGCCGCGTGCCGGCACCTTCGGAGACGACGGCTGCGAGCTCGTCGGTCTCGGCTGCGGCCTGGAGCATCAGCTCGCCGCCGACGGAGAGGCCGATCCCGCCGATCTTGCCCGGGTCGACGTCGGGCCGGGTCTTCAGGAACTCGATCGCGGCGAGGATGTCCTTGTCTGCACCCCAGCCGAGCAGGTTGCTGTCGCCTTCGCTCTTGCCCTCGCCGCGGCGGTCGAAGAGCAGGACGCCGTAGCCGTGGCTGACGAGCATGCGGGTGTGCGCCTGCGAGCCGCTGCGGCCCGGGAAGGCGATCACGGCAGCGCCGTTCTTCGAGGGCACGTACCAGCCCTGGAGCTCGAGGCCGTCGCTCGTCCTGAACGAGACGTTCTCGTGGGCGGCGCCGAGGTTGGCGGCGGGCACGGTCTGCCGCATGACGTGCGTGATGACGTAGCTGAATCCGAGCGGCGCGATTGTCGCGTACGCCAGGACCGCTGAGGCGACGGCGATCAACGCCCTGCGGGTGTACCGCCACCGGCGGCGGTCGTTCAGCTTGCGTGACTGCCAGAGCGTCGCGATCCCGACGCCGATGAGAGCGAGTCCGGCCGGAAGCACGAGGAGGCCGGTGAAGTCGTCGCCCGACGCGCCGACCGTGATCGTCTCGTAGCCGGCGGAAGCGGCTCCGATCACGAGCGCGAGGAGGCCGACGACCAGGGCGATCGTCGCCTGGAGTCCGGCACGGCCACGGCGATACGCAGCCGCTGCGACTCCGAGTGCGGCAAGCTGCACGAGCCCACCCGGGAGGTGGTCGACCGCGGAGGTTCCGGGCTCGGGATGAAGGAATGCGTCGTCGGCGACGTGAAGCCCGACGATTGCCATGGCGCCGAGCGCGACGGCTGATTGCCTGGTCAGGTCGAGGCGGGTCGCCCGCAACCTGTCCAACGGTGACTCACGGTGGAGCTCCTGCGTCGAGGTGTGCGTGGTGACCTGCATCGTTGGGTCTCCAATTCGAAGAGGGAGTGCGCCGGCGGCGCTGCGTTGTTGCTGCAGCGCCGCCGGCGGGAGGGTGGTTCGTTAGCCGGCCGGGGCGGGCGCCGGGGCCTCGGGGGCCTTCGGGGCCGGCTCGTGCTCGAGGCGGGGGAGCCACTCGAGCCACTTCGGCAGGTACCAGTTGCGATCGCCGAGGAGCTTCATCGTCGCCGGCAGGAGCACCGCGCGGATCAGCGTGGCGTCGATCAGGACTGCGGCTGCGAGGCCGATGCCCATCTCCTTCATGTCGATCACCGGCAGCAGGGCGAACACCGAGAAGGTGCCGACCATGACGACGGCGGCGCTGGTGACGACGCCGGCCGACGACTTGATGCCGTGGGCGACTGCGTCCTCGTTCGAGAGGCCGCGGTCATAGGCCTCGCGGATGCGGCTCAGGATGAACACGTGGTAGTCCATCGAGAGCCCGAACAGGATCACGAACAGGAACATCGGCAGCCACGGTGTGATGCCGCCGTTCGAGCTGAACCCGAGCAGGCTCTCGCCCCAGCCCCACTGGAAGGTCGCGACGAGGATGCCGTACGCGGCTCCGACGGAGAGCAGGTTGAGGACGATCGCCTTGATCGCGACCACGAGCGAGCGGAACGAGGCCAGCAGGATCAGGAAGGCGAAGATGAGGACGAAGCCGAAGACGAGCGGCGCCGACGTCTTCATCTTGCTTTCCCAGTCCTTGTCGAGCGCGGTCGTACCGGTGACTGCGTACTCGACGCCGTCGACCTTTCCGACCGTGTTCGGCAGCACCTCGTCACGCAGGGTTGCGAGTGCAGCCTGCGAGACGGCGTCCGTACCGGAGCCGGCCAGGGTGATGTCCACGGTCGCGACGGTGTTGTCGCGGCTTGCCTCGACCTCGATCGGGCCCTTCAGCTCACCGGTCGCGAGCGCCTCGCGCTTGAGGTCGGTGATGGCCTGCTGGACGGACTCGGCCCGGACGTCATCGGCCTTGATCGCGACGACGGCCGGGTCGTTGCCGCCCGGGAAGGCGTCGTCGAACTTCTTCATCGGCTCGATCTCGGGGATCGAGATGTCGTCGAGCCCGGTGGTCGCGGTGTTGAGCGAGAACGCCGGGATCGTCAGCGCGATGAGCACCGCGCCGGCGGCGACGGCCGAGAAGACCGGGCGCCGGAGGACGCGGGTCAGGATCGCGCCCCAGAAGCGGCTGTCGCCGTCCTTGCGGCGGAGCCGGTGCACGAACGGGATGCGACCCTTCTCGACCTTGTCGCCCAGCCGGCCGAGGAGCGCCGGGAGCACGGTCAGCGAGCCGATCATCGCGATCGCGACGACCATCATCGTCCCGATCGAGAAGGACATGAACGTCTTGTCGCCGGAGAGGAACATGCCGGCCATCGCGATCAGCACGGTGACGCCCGAGATCAGGACGGCGCGGCCGGAGGTGGCTGCGGCGGCCTCGAGGGCAGCGTGCTCGCTTCGCCCAGCCGCACGCTCTTCGCGTTCGCGCCTGAGGTAGAAGAGCGAGTAGTCGATGCCGACAGCGAGTCCGATCAGCAGGATCACTTCGGCGATCGACTCGTCGACCGGGATGAACTGGCTGGGCAGAGCGATCAGGGCCGTGGTCGCCATGACCGCCGTGATCGCGAGGAGCAGCGGGATGAGCGCGGCGACGGCGGAGCCGAAGACGATCAGCAGGATCACGAGCGTCAGCGGCAGCGCGACCATGCCGGCCGTCTTGAGCATGCTGTTGAACGCTTCGTCGACCGCCTTGCCGGTGCTCGCGCTTCCGAGCTCGTCGATCTCGAAGCCCGGATGCCGGGCAGCGGTCTTGTCGACGGCGGCCTCGATCGTCTCGATGTAGAGGATTGCCTCCTCGTAGGTGCCCTGCGGGCTGAACTGCACCATCGCCGAGTGGCCGTCGGCCGAGATCAGATCGGCGTGACCGGCCTCGAGCGGCGAGTCGAGCTTGCGCACCTTCGGCATCGCGTCGAGTGTCTTGGTGACGTCCTCGATCGCGGCCTTGAACGCCGGATCGGTCGCCTTCAGGGTCTTGGACTGGATCAGGACGATCTCGCCCTGCTCGTCGGCGGACTGCGGGAAGCCGGCGTCGATGATCTTGGTCGCGCGGCCGGCCTCGCCGACGGCGAGGTCGTTGTCCTCGAGGTACTTCGTGCCGACCGCGCCGCCGATGAAGACGGACGCGACGATGAATGCGAGCCAGCCGAAGACCGCGGTCTTCCAGTGGTTCGCACTCCAGCGGCCCATCCGGGCCGCGAGATTGTTGCTGTGCTTCAAGGGTGACATGACGGGATGAGTCCTTTCAGGTGTTGGGGATCGAGCTCAGGTGATGAAGCTCAGGCTGCCCGGGCGTGCGACGGAGCGGAATGCGGCGTCCAGGCCTCTTGCGGTGCGGGGAGCCGTACCGGGGCGGGAAGGGCCGGAGCCGCGAGCCGGGAGGCGACGAGCCAGCCGACGGCGACGACGACTGCACCGGCGGCGGCGTCGAAGATGAAGTGGTTGCCGGTCGCGACGATGATCAGCAGCATCGCGGCGGGGTAGGCAGCTCCGATCCAGCGCAGCCAGCGCCACGCGGCGAGCTGGGCGAGCGCGACGCCGACGATCAGCGAGTAGCCGAAGTGCAGGCTCGGGACGGCGGCGATCGGGTTGTAGAGGCTGCCGAGCAGGTCGGAGCTGAGGTTCAGCCCGGTGTGGCTCGTGACCGTGTCCGCGAAGCCGAGGTCGGCGAGGCGGGGCGGGGCGGCGGGATACAGGACGTACCCGACGAGTGCCAGCGCGGTGCTGACGATCAGCGTCGTGCGGAGGAACGGGAACGCGTGCGGGCGGCGGCGGTGCACCCAGGTGAGTGCAACCGCCGTGCCCGCGAAATGCAGGACGACGTAGAGGAAGCCGAGCAGCGCGGGCACGCCCGGCAGCGCGGACGCCAGGTTCTGCACGTCGCGCTCGATGAAGAGATGGAGGTGGCGCTCCAGCGCGACGATGTCAGCGGTGTGCGCGCGAGCTGCCACCCAGTCCTCGCTGCCGAAGCCGCGGACGAGCTCGTACGCGCCGTACAGGGCGGCCAGCGCTGCGAGCTCGATCCGACCCGGATAGGGCCGGTCGGCGAGTCTGCGGATACGGTCGAAGGACATATCCGCAGACTCACAGGTCGCAAAGGGCCAAACCATGCGGCGAGCCAGTGTCTTGGGGTGCGGAAAGCCGTACCTGCGAACGGGTGGCTGGGCGACCTCTCGGGACGGGGTGTTTGCCGGTTGCCATGGTGCTTTCAGCATCCCGTCCGGACGTTCGCGGCGGTATCCGGCATCACCCTGAGCCGACCCTGGTCTTTCCCCGGATCGGGGCCTGGAGACGGCGTCAGCCGCGCAGCAGCGCGAGCACCGCGAGAACGCGGCGGTGATCCTCGGCCGTGGCCGGGAGGCGGAGCTTCACGAAGATGCTCGTGACGTGCTTTTCGACGGCTCGGAGCGTGACGAACATCCGTTCGGCGATCGCCTGGTTCGAGCGGCCCTCGGCCATGAACTCCAGGACCTCCCGCTCGCGCGGTGAGAGGTCGGCGAGCGGGTCGTCGCGGCGGTGTCTGCCCACGAGCTCGCTGACGACGGTCGGATCGAGCGCCGAGCCGCCCTCGGCGACGCGCCGCACCGCGGCGGCGAACTCCTCGATGTCGGCGACCCGGTCCTTGAGCAGGTAGCCGACGCCCTCGGCGCTCTCGGAGAGCAAGTCCATCGCGTAGCCCGGCTCCACGTACTGGGAGAGGACGAGCACGCCCGTCGACTCGTGGTTCTCGCGGATCTCCTTGGCTGCGCGCAGCCCTTCATCGGTCTGCGTCGGCGGCATGCGGATGTCGACGACCGCGACATCGGGCTTGTGCATCGCGACGTGGCGCAGCAGGTCCTCGGCGTTGCCGGACTGCGCGACGACGTCGAATCCGGCCTCGAGGAGCAAGCGTGCGATTCCCTCGCGCAGGAGCACCGAGTCGTCGGCGAGCACGACGCGGACGGGTGTGGCGCCGGGACGGGCGCGCAGCGGCGGGAAGTCGCCGGCGAGGCCGGTCTCGTCGAGCTGGAAGATCCGCTCGGGCTCCGGCATGTCGGGGAGCGCCCAGAGGCCGAGATCGCGCAGGTCGCGCTCAGGCGCGAGCGCTGTGGCGGCCGTCTCGGAGGTGATGATCTGGCCTCCGTGGCCGGCCGATGCGACCCGGAAGGCGCGATGGACGTCGACGCCGACGTAGCCGTCCTCGGCGAGCGTCGCCGTGCCGGTGTGCAGTCCGATCCTGACGCGCACCGGTGCAGGCCAGTTGTGGCCACCGAGCCGTCGCTGTGCGTCGACGGCTGCGTCTGCGGCCTCTGACGACGAGACGAAGGCGGCGAAGAGCTCGTCTCCGCGCGAGTCGACCTCGTGGCCGTTTGCTCCGGAGACCGCTTCTCGCAGCAGGCGCCGGATGTCGGCGAGAACCGGCTGCCACTCCGTCGCCGAGCTCGTGTGCCAGGCGCGTCGAGCCTTCGACGTCGGCGAACAGGAAGGTGACGGTGCCGGTCGGAAGTGAGCTCACCAGGTAAGTCTAGGAGCGCACCGTCACCTGCGGGTTGAACCTAGGCGGCGACGTCCAGCAGTTCCGGGCTGCGGCGCGCTGCGTAGGCGAAGGGGTGATAGAAGGCGTCGAGGGCGCGCGAGCGCTCGACGACGAGCTCGAATGAGGAGTCCGTTGCGAGGTGCATGACCTCGACGGCGACGCTGTTGTCCTCGGGTGACCACCAGAGGATGACGTCGATGCCGTCGCCCCTGCGGTGGGCCAGATCATGTCTGTGACCGGCGTACATTGCTTCCTCCTTGGCGGTTGTGTTCATGCCGCCAGACTTTCATGCGGGTGTTGCCGCGTTGATGCGGGAAGCAGGCGTCGTCAAGTACGGCTGGCCCTACTCTTGCGGGGCGGACTGCAGCGGGATCTCCGCACTCACGCGCGTGCCGCCGCCGGGAGGGCTGTCGACGGAGAGCGTCCCTTCGAGCGCTGCGACGCGGTCGGCGAGCCCGCGCAGGCCCGATCCGCCTGCGGCATCGGCGCCGCCGACTCCGTCGTCCGCGACCTCGATGCGCGCGCACCCGTTGTCGTGGCTGACGCGCACGGTGACCCCGGACGCAGCCGCGTACTTGCTGACATTCGCGAGCGACTCCGCGATCACGTAGTAGGCGGCCGCTTCCACCGCGCGCGGGAGCGGCTCGTCGGTGGTCTGGACGTCGACCGGGACCGGAGAGCGCGTCGCGAGAGCCTCGATCGCCGCCCCGAGACCACGGTCGGTCAGCACGGCCGGATGGATTCCGCGCGCGAGCTCACGCAGGTCGTCGAGAGCGGCTGTGAGCTCCTCCCGCGCCGACACGAGGACCTCCTCCGCCGCGGCAGGATCCGACTTCACCTTCGACTGCGCGAGTCGCAGCGAGAGCGCCAGCGCGACGAGCCGCTGCTGGGCGCCGTCGTGGAGGTTCCGCTCGAGACGGCGCCGCGCCTCGTCGCCGGCCTCGACGATCCGTGATCGCGACGCTCTGATCTCCTCTTCCTGCTCCCGGCGCTCGGTGACGTCGGCACCCGAGACGAGGACGACGGTACGGCCCTCCATGCCGAGGATCTCGCGTGCGCTCCACGCCACGATCCGAACGGAGCCGTCCTCGCAGAGCCAGCGCGACTCGCGCCGCTCCGACGGCACGCCGTTCGCCGCCGAGCTGATCGCCATCCCGGCGAGGTACCGGTCGTCGGGGTGCACGAACTCGAGCAGGTTGCGGCCGGTCACGTCCTCCCGCTTCCAGCCGAGCTGCGCCTCGAACGCCGGGTTCGGGCCGTACTCGTTCACGGTCGCGTCGTCCCAGACGCCGACGAGGAAGATCGGGATCGTGTTCGCCACCGTGCCGGCGAAGTCGCGCTCCACCTCCAGCTCGAGCTCCCGCTGGCGCCGCTCGGTGATGTCGAGACCGCCGCAGATCACGCTGCGGACGTTGCCCTGCTCGTCGTAGAGCGGCGCCGTCGACCACGCGACCGTGAGCTCCTTGCCCGCTCGATTCACGAAGGTGTGCTCGAAATCGGCTGACGTGTGGAAGGGCGCAGCCTCCTCGAAGCGGACACGCGAGTCGTCACGCTCCTCCGGCCCGACGAACACGTCCCAGAACGGCTGCCAGCGCACCTCCTCCTGGTCGGAGTAGCCGCTCGCGCGGGTGGCCGCGAGGTTCAGGTTCGCGATCCGGCCGTCACGGTCGAGCGAGCACAGCAGCGACGGCGAGGTGTCGACCGTCGTCTCCAGGAACTCGAGCTGGGCGCGCAGCTTGGCCTGCAGGCGCTCGTTGTCGAGCCAGAGACCCGCGGCGGCGGCAACCGCTTCGACGAGCTCCGGCTCGTCCTTGAGCATCGGATCGTGCAGGATCGCGGCCGTCGGGCGGCCCGCATGCTCGACGAGCGTCACGGCGCGGTGGTCGGTCTCCTCGACGAGCGGCTTGCCGTCGGCCGAGACGTAACGGCCGGAGTCGGGCAGCCAGTACGCGATCTCGAGCGTCGGGTCGCGCAGCGTCTGCGGCGAGCGCATCGCGGATCGGCGTTCCCCGCGGCCGAGCGCGAGCAGGACGTCGCCGACGCCGGCGCGTGCGAGCCGGCTGCGCAGAACGCCGGCGAGGAACGCGACCGGCACGAGCGCGAACGTGACGAGGAAGACGTAGTAGAGCGGCTCCGCCGCGGCCTCCGAGAAGGCGCCGACGACGAGCTGGACCAGGAGGACGAGCATCACGAGTGCGCCGGTGCCGAGCACGGGGCCGAGCGCGCGCCGGAGGGCCCCTCGAGCCCGCACGTAGCGGATCACGACGATGACGAGGATCGCGACGACGAGCGCGAGCGCCAGCACGCCGACGATCAGGCCAACGACCGTCGAGGCGGTGTCGCTGTCGGTGACGGCGATCATGCTCTTGCAGTCGGGGCACGAGGTGGCGTCGGGCCGTTCCTCGACCAGGAGCTGCGCAAGAGAACCGACGAAGACGAGCGCGTAGGCACCGATCACGAGCAGGACGTCTCGCCGTCCATGGAGCCGCCCGGACGGGAATCCCAGCAGCAGGTGGACGAACGCGCCGAGCGCCAGGCTGTTGACCAGCACGCCGAGCGTGAAGATCCAGTCGTCGTTCGACAGCGTCAACCCACCGAGGAACCAGAAGTACGCGACCGCGACGAGGAGGGCTCCGGTCCGGTTGTCGGGCCGGCGCCACAGCGCAAGCACGCCCGAGACGAGGAACGACAGGCCGACCGTGAGCGCGAGCGACAGGAACGCGCCCTTGTTGTCCTCGTGGTCGCTCGTGAGGACGAAGGCAGTTCCGACGGCTCCGAGCACGAGCCCGCCGGCCGCGAGCACGACGAGCGTGCGGGATCTCATCCCAGCAGATCGGACAGGGCGTTCCCGCTCAGCTCATCCTTGGGGATGAAGCCGCGGGCACCGCTCTGCGCGATCAGCCCACCGTAGTCGCACGCGTCCCGGCTCGAGACGAGAACGACGGCCGGTGGGCCGCCGTTCAGGCCGAGCTCCCTGCAGACGGCGAAGCCGTCCATGTCCGGGAGCTGCACGTCGAGCAGGAGCACGTCCGGGTGGAGGGCGCGCGCCGCAGCGATCGCCGACTCCCCGTCCTCGGCCTCGCCGACGACCTCGAAACCCTCCGACTGGAGGATCGCCCGTGCCGATGCTCGGAAGCTCGGATGGTCGTCTGCGATTACCACGGTCTTGGGCATTGCACCCATCGTGTCAGAGGCGGCTGTGAGTGTCAGTACGGTTGTCCACACACTTTTCGGGTGAGATTTCCAGCCAAACCGGCTCAAACAGGCGCATCGACCAGCACGTCGCCCTCGCGGGCGCCGAGCGCCTGCTTCGCCTTCACCGCCAGCCAGAGCTCCATTCGCTGCTCGGGATCGTCCGGGTGCCTGCCGGTCTGCTTGCGCAGCTGCTCCATGCGGTACCGGAGCGTGTGCCGGTGCACCCCGAGCCGGTCGGCCGCCTCGCTCCAGCGGCAACCGCTGTCGAGCAGAGCCGCCAACGACTCGAGGAGCCAGGTGTTGGCGGCGGCCGGTCCGAGGACGCGGGCGACGAACGCCTCGAGCGCAGCGCTCGGCAGGCTCAGCAGCAGCTCGAGCGAGCCGAGGTCGTGGTAGGACGCGACCGATCCGGTGACGGCGTCGAGTGCCGCGCGCGCCTCGAGCAGGCTGCGGCCGAGCCCTGTTCCCGACGACGGCCTGCCGACTCCGACGCGGATCCCGGGCGCCGCTTCGACGAGCTCGCGCGCCAGCGCCAGGGCGTCGTCCTCCCGGTCGGTCGCGACGAGGAAGGCTGCTCGGTCTCGGCGTGACGCCGAGAGGTGGCGCACGCTTCGACTGCCGAGCTCGCGGGCGATCGTCGTCCGCGAGCGTCCTCGTCGTCCGGTCCGGCTCCGACCGCGAGGAGCGCGGCGTAGCTGCGCTCGCGGATCGAGCCCGAACGCTGCGATCCGGCGGCCGATCTCCCGCTCGTCGAGGCGGTCGTGCTCGAGATCCTCGAGCAGGTCGCCGGCGAGGCGAAGCTCGGCTGCCGAGACCGCATGGCGGCGCGAGAGCTCGAAGGCGAGCGCGGTCTGGCCGTGGTGGAGCACGAGGCGGTCGTACTCCGAGAGCTCGTCGCGCGGCTTGCCTGCGCGGAGGGACCATGTCTCGCCGTCCGCGACCACCGAGAGGTCGAGCACGTGCTCGCACGTGTCGAGCCGCGCGCCCTGGCGCTCGCCGACGACTCGGCCGGCCTCGTCGACGAGTGCGAGCGAGCAGCCGACGTGCTCGCCGACGATCGCCAGGAGCGCAGGCGCACCTCGTCCCTCGAGGACGGCATGCGCGAGCCGCTCGTGGACCTCGAGCGCACGCTCCACCCGTGCGAGCTGTGCGTTCGCCAGCTGCGCCGAGATCGCCTTCGTCAGTGCGATGAACGGCACGTCGTACGGCACCGTGATCAGCGGGAAGCCCACCTGCTCGGCCTCGTCTGCGAGCGCCGCGCGGCGGCTCGGCCCAGCCGAAGCCGACGCCGAACGCGAGGCCCGCCAGCCCGTGCTCGGCGAGCCGCCGCACGTACTCGCGCTGGGGCCGGGAGAGCTCGCCGATCCCGAGCCCCGTCGTG
The DNA here is from genome assembly GCA_963847255.1 of uncultured Gaiellaceae bacterium. Classification (GTDB taxonomy): domain Bacteria; phylum Actinomycetota; class Thermoleophilia; order Gaiellales; family Gaiellaceae; genus Gaiellasilicea. The sequence continues at coordinate 113,371 of CAWJYW010000004.1, read as the reverse complement.
ATCAGAAGCTCGCCGCCCTCGAGCCACGGCGTTGGATCGGGAAGCTCCGAGACATGGACCCAGCGAATCGGGTTGTCGCTTCCGTCCGAGCCCGCGGTGAGCTCGAGCCCGAGGCCCGGCAGATCTGCGATGTCCCGGACGGTCAGCATGGAGTCGGCGGCGCCGCTTGGACGCGCGGGCCAAGACGCTACTCCTTGCGCACCGCCAAAAGCAAGCATTCAGGCGGTATTCGCATGCTGTGCGAACGCGGGTTTGCGCCATTTTGTCGAAGGGCGGTCGGAATCCGTCGCCCGGGCGTCCATTGCGCGCAGCGACGCGGGCGGGGAGAATCGCGGCGTGTCTCTCCGGGAGCGCTCGGCGGTCGACGACGTCCTCGAGGCGCGGCAGCGCTACGTCGCGCGAGGCGTCTCGACTCCCAGGCTCGTGGTCGTGCGCGCCGAGGGCGCGCAGGTCGAGGCCGCGGACGGCACGGTCTACCTCGACTTCGCGGGTGGGATCGCGTGCCAGAACACGGGGCACGGGTTCGCTCCGGTCGTCGCGGCGATCCACGAGCAGGTCGACAAGTTCCTCCACCAGTGCTTCATGGTCGGCACGTACGAGTCCTACGTCGAGGTGTGCCGCCGGCTCGCAGAGCACTCGCCCTGCGCCGGCGAGAGCCAGAAGTCGATCCTCGTGAACTCGGGGGCCGAGGCGATCGAGAATGCGGTCAAGATCGCGCGCGCGGCGACCGGACGCTCCGGTGTCGTCGTCTTCGAGAACGGCTTCCACGGCCGCACGCTCCTGACGATGGCGATGACGAGCAAGGTGCGGCCGTACAAGGCCGGCTTCGGGCCGTTCCCGTCGGAGGTGTACCGAACGGTCGCTCCGTACCCGTATCGCGGCATCGACTCGGACGCCGCGATCGCCGCGCTCGAGCAGCTGTTCAAGAGCGAGGTCGACGCCGAGTCCGTCGCGTGCGTCGTTCTGGAGACCGTCCAGGGCGAGGGAGGCTTCATCCCGATGCCGCCGGATTACTTGCCGAGGCTCGCGGAGGTGTGCAAGGAGCACGGGATCCTCTACGTCGCCGACGAGGTGCAGTCCGGCGTGGGGCGGACCGGGCCGATGTGGGCGGTCGAGCACTACGAGGGAGTCGAGCCCGATCTCGTCGTGTCGGGCAAGTCGCTCGGCGGCGGGCTGCCGCTCGCCGCGGTCACCGGGCGCGCGGAGATCATGGACGCGCCTGGGCCCGGAGGGCTGGGCGGCACGTTCGGCGGCAATCCAGTGGCGTGCGCGGCGGCAGCCGTGGTTCTCGACACCGTCGCGGAGCCGGCGTTCCGCGCCCACGCCGACGAGCTCGGCGACAAGCTGCGTGGCCGCCTCGACGAGATTGCATCGCGCCACGAGCAGATCGGCGAGGTGCGCGGCCTCGGGCCGATGCTGGCGCTCGAGCTCCGCGAGCAGAGCCCGGACCTCGCAGGCAAGGTGACGGCCGCCGCCTTCGAGCGCGGGCTGCTCCTCCTCTCGTGCGGCCTGTACGGGAACGTGATCCGCCTGCTGCCGCCGCTGACCGTCACCGACGACGAGCTCGATCGCGGGCTCGGCCTGCTCGAGGAGTCCCTTGCCGCCGCAGGCTGAGATCGATGTCCGCGTCGCCGGCCTGCGCAAGCGCTACGGCGACGTGACCGCGGTCGACGGCGTCGACCTCGAGATCGGGCGCGGCGAGTTCTTCACGCTGCTCGGCCCGTCGGGCTCGGGCAAGACGACGACGCTTCGGGTCATCGCGGGCTTCGAGCTCCCCGACGAGGGCAAGGTCGAGCTGGGCGGCAAGGACGTGTCCAGGCTGCCGCCGTACGCCCGCGACGTGAACACCGTCTTCCAGGACTACGCGCTCTTCCCGCACATGACCGTCCAGGAGAACGTCGAGTACGGGCTGCGCGTGAAGAAGGTGCCGCGCGCCGAGCGGCGGCGACGCGCCGACGAGGCGCTCCGGCTCGTGCAGCTCGAGGGGTACGGCGGCCGCAAGCCCGCGCAGCTCTCCGGCGGCCAGCGGCAGCGCGTGGCGCTGGCTCGCGCGATCGTCAACCGGCCCCAGGCGCTGCTCCTCGACGAGCCTCTCGGCGCGCTCGACCTCAAGCTCCGCCAGGAGCTCCAGGTCGAGCTGAAGCGGATCCAGCAGGAGCTCGGAATCACCTTCGTCTACGTCACGCACGACCAGGAGGAGGCGCTCACGATGAGCGACCGCCTCGCCGTGTTCAACAACGGCAAGATCGAGCAGGTCGGTGCTCCCGCCGAGGTCTACGAGCATCCGGCCAGCGAGTTCATCGCCGGCTTCGTCGGCGTGTCGAACGTGCTCGAGCGAGGCGGCCGCCGTTTCACGGTCCGGCCGGAGAAGATCCGCATGCTCGGCGACGGCGAGGAGCCGGAGCCCGGCGTCAGCCTGGAGGAGGGGACGATCCGCGACGTGATCTACGTCGGGGCGATCACCCGCTACCACGTGGAGCTCGACGCCGGCGGCGAGCTGACGGTGGTGAGCCAGAACCTCGAGAGCGGATCGAGCGAGGTGCTGGAGCGACAGGGAAGCCGGGTCCGGCTCGTCTGGCGGCCGGAGCACGTTTTCGTAATCGAAACCGACGGGTCGAACGGAGGAACGTGACGATGCAGCGAAGAGTGGGACGGTGGGCAGCGGTGACGCTCGCGACAACGGTGCTGTGCTTCATGGCTGCCGGGTGCGGCGGCGACGATGACGAGGGCGACGCGGGCGGTGGCACGACGACGGAGGCCAGCGGCGCGCCCGAGGGGATGATGCAGACACTCGGCGAAGGCGAGGGTCAGGTCAACCTGATCGCGTGGGCCGGTTACGTCGAGGACGGAAGCACGGACCCGAAGGTGGACTGGGTGACGGACTTCGAGTCCGAGACCGGCTGCCAGGTGAACGTGAAGGTCGGGAACACGTCGGACGAGATGGTGACGCTGATGCGCACCGGGCAGTACGACGGTGTCTCCGCCTCCGGTGACGCCAGCCTGCGGCTGATCGCCGCCGGCGACGTTGCGCCCGTGAACACCGACCTGATCGAGAACTACGCGGGCGTCTTCGACGGTCTCAAGGATCAGCCGCACAACACCGTCGACGACGTCAACTACGGCGTCCCGCACGGCCGCGGCGCGAACCTGCTCCAGTACCGCACGGACGTCGTCAAGCCGGCGCCCGACTCGTGGAGCGTCGTCTGGGAGGAGAACTCGCCGTACAAGGGCAAGGTGACCGCCTACGACAGCCCGATCTACATCGCGGATGCGGCCGTCTACCTGATGGCCACGCAGCCCGATCTGAAGATCGAGGATCCGTACGAGCTGGACGACACGCAGTTCCAGGCCGCAGTCGACCTGCTGAAGACGCAGCGGGCGAACATCGGCGAGTACTGGTCGGACTACACGAAGCAGATCGCGGCCTTCACCGGCGGCGAGAGCGTCGTCGGGACGACCTGGCAGGTGATCGTGAACGTGCTCGAGGGCGAGAAGGTGCCCGTCGCCGCGGTCCTGCCGAAGGAGGGCTCGACCGGGTGGTCCGACACCTGGATGATCTCCTCGAAGGCGAAGAACCCGAACTGCATGTACCTGTGGATGAACCACATCATCTCGCCGAAGGCGAACGCGGCCGCGACCGAGTACTTCGGCGAGGCCCCGTCCTCCAAGGAAGCGTGTGCGCTGACCGCCAACAAGGATCACTGCACGCTCTTCCACGCGGACGACGAGGAGTACTTCGACCAGATCTACTACTGGAAGACGCCGCAGGCCGACTGCGGGGACGACCGGGGCGCAGGTCTGCAAGGACTACTCCGAGTGGACTCAGGCCTGGACTGAAATCAAGGGGTGAGCTCGTCCCCTGAGGTGACCGAGGCGCCGTCCCGGGAAGGTCCGGGGCGGCGCCTTTCCTCGTTCCTGCACCGCCACCCGCGGCTGCGCCTCGGCCTGCTGCTGACGCCGCCGCTCTCGTGGCTCCTGCTCGCCTATCTCGGGTCTCTCGCCGTCCTCTTCCTGGCCGCGTTCTGGCGGCTCGACCCCTTCACCTCCCAGGTCGTGCACGACTACGGCTTTCAGAACTTCCGTCTGCTCTGGGAGAGCGACGTCTACCGCACGATCACGCAGCGGACGGTGCTCATCGCGGCGGCGGTGACGGTGACCGACGCGGTGCTCGCGTTCCCGATCGCCTTCTACATGGCGAAGGTCGCTTCGCGGCGAACGCGCAACCTGCTCGTGGTCGCGATCCTGCTCCCGCTCTGGGCGAGCTACCTGGTGAAGGTCTACGCCTGGCGGATCATCCTCCAGGAGGAAGGGCTGCTGAACTGGGTGCTCTCGCCGCTCGGGCTCTCCGGTCCCGGCTTCGGGAACGTGGCGACGTGGCTCGTCTTCTCCTACCTGTGGCTGCCGTTCATGATCCTGCCCGTCTACGCGGGCCTCGAGCGCATCCCGTCGTCGCTGCTCGAAGCGTCTGCGGATCTCGGCGCCCAGGGCGGTCGCACGTTCCGCCGCGTGGTGCTGCCGCTGGCGCTCCCCGCGCTCGCCGCCGGCTCGATCTTCACGTTCTCGCTGACGCTCGGTGACTACATCACGCCGCAGCTCGTCTCGAGCACGCAGTTCATCGGCAACGTCGTCTACATCAACGTCGGCGTGGCGAACAACCTGCCGTTCGCGGCTGCCTTCGCGACCGTGCCCGTGGCCGTGATGGTGATCTACCTGCTGCTCGCGCGGCGGGCGGGAGCGTTCGAGAACCTGTGACTACGTCGCGGACCGGCACCTGGCTGCTGCGCGGTCTGACGGGTCTGACGCTGGCGTTCATCTACGTGCCGCTGCTCGTGATCGGCCTCTACGCGTTCAACTCCCGTCGCTCGCTCGTCTGGCCGATCGAAGGGCTGACGACGAAGTGGTTCGGTCGGGCGATCGACAACCCCGGCGTGCGCGACGCGCTCGTCGTCTCCCTGAAGGCTGCGCTCGGCGCGACGGCGATCGCCGTCCTGCTCGGCGGGTTCGCGGCGCTCGCGGTCGCGCGCCACCGCTTCTTCGGGCGCGAGGCGATCTCCTTCCTCGTCATCCTCCCGCTCGCGTTGCCCGGGATCGTGACCGGGATGGCGCTGAACGCGACCTTCCGCAACCTGCCGGAGCCGTTCGGGGTCGACCTCGGCCTCTTCACGATCATGGTCGGGCACGCGACCTTCTGCATCGTCGTCGTCTACAACAACGTCGTCGCCAGGCTGAGACGGACGGCCGCCTCGCTCGAGGAGGCCTCGGCCGACCTCGGCGCCGACGCCTGGCAGACGTTCCGCTACGTCACGTTTCCGCAGCTGAAGACTGCGCTGCTCGCCGGCGGGCTGCTCGCGTTCGCGCTCAGCTTCGACGAGGTGATCGTGACGACCTTCACCGCGGGTGCCGACCAGACGCTGCCGATCTGGATCCTCAACAACCTGTCGCGCCCGAACCAGCTTCCGATCGTGAACGTCGTCGCGGTGTTCGTGATCCTGCTCTCGATGATCCCGGTCTACTTCGCCTCGAAGCTCTCGAGCGAGTCGGCGGGTGCGGGAGCGACCGGCGTCGCCGGCGGCGCCCGCTAGCCGGTCCAGACCGCGCGACATGTGCCAGGCGCTCTGACACCGCCTGTCCATGGCGGACGTGGCTCAGGCGGACTTCGCGGGCGACTTCTTCGCCGGCTTTCTCGCCGCCGCGGCCGGTAGCTCGACGACGAACGTCGATCCCTTGCCGAGCGCCGACTCGACCCAGATCTTCCCGTCCATCCGCCGGACGAGCTCGCGGCAGATGTAGAGGCCGAGGCCGGTGCCGCCGATGCCGCGGGTCATGTCCGGGTCGAGACGGTAGAACTTCTCGAAGATCCGGCGGTGCTCCGAGGATGGAATTCCGAGGCCCTTGTCGATCACCGAGAAGCGGATCAGACCGTCGCCGTTCGCCACCGACACAGCGACCTCGCCGCCCTGCCGGCGAGTACTTGATCGCGTTGTCGACGAGGTTGACGAGCACCTGGTGCAGCTGGACGGGATCGGCGACGACCCGCAGCAGGCGCTTCGGCGCGTTCAGCTGGAGCTCGATCGACTCGGGCAGGTGCGTCCTCGCCGCCTCGACGACCGAGCCGGCGAGCTCCGCCGGGTCGCAGCGCTCGACGGAGATGGGAAGCTGATCGGCGTCGAGGCTGCCGGCGACGAGGAGGTCGTTGACGATCGTGCCGAGCCGGTCCGATTCCGACGCGATCACGCCGAGGAGCTGGACCTGGATCTCGGGGTCGAGCTCGATGTCCGTGCGGCGGAGCGTCTGCGCCGAGCCGTAGATCGCGGCGAGCGGCGTCCGCAGCTCGTGCGAGACCGTCGCGACGAATTCCGCCTTGATCTCCTCGAGCGCGCGCTCCTCGGTCAGGTCCCGGAACGCGTACACGGTCCCTTCCTCGAAGCCGACCCCGGAGCCGGAGATCCAGAGCTCGCGGCCGTCGAACTCGACCGGCACGGTCTCGGCGTGCACCAGCTCGCCCGGCTTGCTCGCGACGGGGATCCGCGGCGAGATCTCGTTCCAGCCTTTGACGACGTCCGCGATCGGCTTGCCGAGCACATCGGACTCCGGCAGGCCGGTGATCGTCGCGGCCGCGGTGTTCCAGAGGCGAATGATCCCCTCGCGGTCGACGAGGACGACGCCGTCGCCAACCGCTTCGAGCGCCCGCGACGCGCGGCCGCGCCGCTCGGCTTCCGCGTAGAGGCGCGCGTTGTCGATCGCGGCCGCCGCGTGGCGGGCGAGCTCCTCGGCGAGCGCGAGATCGCTCTCGTCGTACCTCCGCTCCGACTCGGCTGTCACGAAGCTGATCGAGCCGAACACTTCCCCGCGGGCGACGAGCGGCACGGTCACGTACGACCGCGGCGCGAGGGAGCGCGCGATCTCGAGCTGGCTCTCGTCGAACCCGAAGGACGCGAGCGCCTCCTCGTCGATGTCGCGGACGAGCACAGCTTCGCGGTCGCGGATCGCCCCGGCGCCCGCCGCGCCGGTCGCCGCCAGCATCGTCTCCTGCAGCTCGCGTGCCAGCGCCAGCTTGAGCGGGTCGACGTGCTCCAGCGCCAGCCGCTCGAGCTTGCCGTCGACGAAGATGTCGACCGTGCACCAGTCCGCGACGTGCGGCACGGCGAGCCGGGCGACGTCCGCGAGCGTCTGCTCGTAGTCGAGCGAGCTGCCGAGCACCCAGCCGGCCTCCGCAAGGAAGCGCTGCCGCTCCTCCGCGAGCCGGCGATCGTGGATGTCGGTCGCCGTGCCGACCCAGCCGGTGATCGCGCTCGAGTCGTCACGCAGGCAGACCGAGCGGCCGAGGTGCCAGCGGTAGACACCGTCCGCACGACGAAATCGGTACTCGACCTCGAACGGGTCGCCGGTCGGTCGCGACATCTCCCACCGCTCGAGCATCTCGGGCACGTCGTCGGGATGGACGATCGCTTGCGCGTCGCTCTTCCTGCCGCGCTTCAGGCCGGTGTACTCGTACCACCGCTCGTTGTAGCTGAGCGTCTTCCCGTCGGCGTCCGTCGTCCAGACGATCTGCGGAACGGCGTCGGCGAGCGAGCGATACCGCAGCTCGCTCTCCCGCTCGAGCGCCGCGATCTCCTGCGCCTTGAGCAGCTCGTCCTGCCGCCTGATCTCGACCGTCTTCTGCCAGAGGTCGATGAACACGGAGACCTTCGCCCGCAGGATGTGCGGGTCGAACGGCTTCATCAGATAGTCGACCGCGCCGGCTCCGTAGCCCTGGAAGACGTGCTCGGCGTCCTTCGAGATCGCGGTCAGGAAGACGATCGGGATGTGCCGCGTGCGCTCGAGCTTCTTGATCAGCTCCGCGGTCTGGAAGCCGTCCATGCCCGGCATCTGGACGTCGAGCAGGATCACGGCGTACTCGTCGTGGAGCAGGCGTCGCAGCGCCTCCTCGCCCGACTCGACGCGGACGAGCTCCTGGCCCAGCGGCTCGAGGATCGCCTCGAGCGCGAGGAGGTTCTCCGGCCGGTCGTCGACCAGCAGCAGCTTCGCGCGCCTTCGCTCATGGGCAGCACAACCCGTAGAGAAAGGGGCCGATCTCCTCGAGCGGCAGCACGGCGTCCACCGCGGAGGCTTCGAGCGCCGCGTCGGGCATCGTCCGCCTGCTCGCCGTCTGTGGATCCTGGACGATCGAGACACCGCCGTTCCGCTTGATCGCGGCGAGGCCGGCCGCTCCGTCCTTGTTCGCACCGGTGAGCACGATTCCGATCGCGCTGCTCACGGTAGCCGTCGGCGACCGATTCGAAGAGGACGTCGATGGACGGCCGCGCAAACTGCACGCGCCCCTCGACGGAGAGCGCAAAGCGCCCGCCGTCGACCAGCAGGTGGTAGTCCGGAGGTGCGACGTAGACGCGGCCGGGCTCGATCAGCTCCTTGTCGCTCGGCTCCGTGACCGGCCGCTCGACGTGCCGCTGGAGCAGCGCTTCGAGCACGCCGCGGCTCGCCTCGGGCGAGCGGTGCTGGGCGACGACGATCGCCTGGTCGAGGTCCTGCGGGATCCCCTCGAGAAGCGTGCCCATGGCCTCCAGCCCTCCCCACGAGGCGCCGATCGCGATCACCTCGTACATCTCATCGGACCTTCTTGTAGAGCCGCTCTTCGGCGTCGAGCTCCTCGTACGAGCTCTCGTGCGGCGAGAACCGGATCGTCTCCTTCTGCCCGAGAGCGAGTACTCCGAACGTGGCGAGGCTCTCGTAGAAGAGCCGGTGCACGTGCTCCTGGAGGGGCTGCGCGAAGTAGATCATCACATTCCGGCACGTGATCACGTTGAACTCGTTGAACGCGGCGTCGGAGGCGAGATTGTGCCGGGCGAAGACAACGTCCTCGACGAGCTCCCGCGCGAACTGCGCGCTGTCGTAGCGGGCGACGTAGTACTCGGAGAACGAGCGGGTGCCGCCGGCGCGAATGTAGTTCTGCGTGTACTCCTGCATCTTGTCGAGCGGGAAGACGCCGAGCCGCGCCGTCTCGATCACCGCCTCGTTGATGTCGGTCGCGTAGATCCGCACGCGGTCGGCGAGACCTTCCTCGGCGAGCAGGATCGCGAGCGAGTAGACCTCCTCGCCGGTCGAGCAGCCGGCAACCCAGAGGCGCGAGAACGGGTAGGTGCGAAGGGCCGGTATGACCTTCTCGCGGAACGCAAAGAAGAACGTGGGGTCGCGGAACATCGCCGTCACGTTGATCGACAGGTCGAGCAGCAGCCGCTCCATCACCGCCGGGTCGTGCAGGATCAGGTTCTGGAGCGCGGAGACCGTCTCGACCTTCTCCCCGTCCATCCGCCGGCGCAGGCGCCGCTTCAGCGACGCCGGCGCGTACTCGCGGAAGTCGAAGCCGTAGCGGCGGTGGATCCCCTCCAGGAGGAGCTCGATCTCGATCTGCTCGAGCTCGAGCTCCTCCCCTCTATCTACCGGTAGAGCCACACCCGCATCAGTGAGAGCAGTTGGTCGGTGTCGACGGGCTTCGTGATGTAGTCGGAGGCACCCGCGGCGATCGACCGCTCACGGTCGCCGCGCATCGCCTTCGCGGTCAGCGCGATGATCGGCAGCTTCTCGAACTCCGGCAGCTTCCGGATCGCCTGCGTCGTCTCGTAGCCGTCCATCTCGGGCATCATCACGTCCATCAGGACGAGGTCGACGGCCGCGTTTGCCTTGAGCGCCTCGATCCCCTCACGCCCGTTCTCCGCGAACAGCACCTCCATCCCGTTCGCCTCGAGCGCGCTCGCCAGGGCGAAGACGTTCCGCACGTCGTCGTCGACGATCAGGATCTTCTTGCCGAGGAAGAGCGCGTCGGTGTTGTGGAGCTGCTCGAGCATCTTGCGCTTCGACTCGGGCAGCTTCGACTCGACGCGGTGCAGGAAGAGGGACGTCTCGTCGAGGAGGCGCTCCGGCGAGCGGGCGTCCTTGACCACGATCGTCTCGGCGTAGCGCTTCAGCTTCGTCTCCTCGCGCCGGGTCAGCTCCTTCCCGGTGTAGACGATCACCGGCAGCCCGTGGGAGCTCTCACTCGTCTTGACCTTCTCGAGCAGGTCGAAGCCGGTCATCTTCGGCAGCTTCAGGTCGAGCACCATGCAGTCGAAGGGCGGCTCGGAGTCGAGCGCGGCGAGCGCCTCCTCCGAGGAGCCGACCGCCACGATCTCGACGTCGCCGTCACCGCCCGACCAGCTCGATGATCGCGGCGCGCTGGACCTCGTCGTCGTCGACGACGAGCAGCCTGCGGACGGCGCGGTCGATGAACGACTCGATCCCGCCGAAGACGGCCTGGAGCACCTCGATCGAAGCGGGCTTCTTGACGACGGCGGCGGCGCCGGCCATCAGCGCGGGCTGCGCCTCCTCGACGCCGGAGACGATGTGCACCGGGATGTGCCGCGTCGACGGATGGCGCTTCAGCCGGTCGAGCACGGTCCAGCCGTCCAGCACCGGCAGGGTCATGTCCAGCACGATCGCGTCCGGCCTGAACTCGCGTGCGAGCGCGAGCCCGGTGTCGCCGCGAAGCGCGACGAGCCCCTTGAAGCCGCGCTCGCGTGCGATCTCCAGCTCGGTGCGGGCGAAGTCTGCGTCGTCCTCGACGATCAGAACGACGCGGTCGCCGGCCTCGATCGCGTCGCGGTCGTCCTCGACCTCGCTCGGGACGAGCAGCGAGGGATCGAAGTCGTCGACGTCCGGGTCGCCGCCGTTCGTCGGGTGGGGCAGCGCCGCGGTGGCCGGGGTCAGCCCCGCCGTGACGGCGGCAAGGAACTCCGCGCCGGTCGCTTCGGGCGCGTGCTCGACGAACACGTCCGGCAGGTAGAGCGTGAACGTGCTGCCCTCGCCGGGGGCCGACTCGACATGGATCTCGCCGCCGAGCAGGCGCGCGATCTCGCGGCTGATCGACAGGCCGAGCCCCGTGCCGCCGTAGCGGCGGCTCGTCGTCCCGTCCGCCTGCTGGAACGCCTCGAAGATCACGCGCAGCTTGTCCGCGGCGATCCCGACGCCCGTGTCCACGACCGAGAACCCGACCACGTGGGCGGCGCTCGCGAGGGTCTCGCTGGCGAACTGGCGCCCCGGCGGCGCCTGGGCGACCCGAAGGACGACGCCGCCCGCCTCGGTGAACTTGAACGCGTTCGAGAGCAGGTTCTTCAGGACCTGCTGGAGCCGCTGCTGGTCGGTGTAGACCGTCGGGAGCGCGCTCTCCGCGAAGTCGAGCTCGAACGTCAGGCCCTTCTCGGCGGCCACCGGCATGAACGACCGCTCGAGACTGGCGAGCTCCTCGGCCACCGACACCTCGGCGGTGTGCACGTCCATCTTCCCGGCCTCGACCTTGGAGAGATCGAGGATGTCGTTGATCAGGCTGAGCAGCTCGGCGCCCGCGTTGTGGATCGTGTTCGCGAACTCGATCTGCTTGGCGGTCAGGTTCCCGTCGACGTTGTCGCCGAGCAGCTTCGCCAGGATCAGCAGCGAGTTGAGCGGCGTCCGCAGCTCGTGCGACATGTTCGCGAGGAACTCGGACTTGTACTTCGAGGAGAGCGCGAGCTGCTCCGCCTTCTCCTCCAGCGCGCTGCGGGCCTCCTCGATCTCGGCGTTCTTGATCTCGATCCGGGTGTTCTGCTCCTCGAGCTGCTGCGAGCGCTCCTCGAGCTCCTCGTTCGTCTGCTGGAGCTCCTCCTGCTGGGTCTGCAGCAGCTCTTCGGAGGCGCGGAGCGTCGCCGTCTGCGCCTCGAGCTCTGCGTTCGACCGCCTCAGCTCGTCCTGCTGCGCCTGCAGCTCCTCCGACTGGCTCTGGAGATCCTGCGTCAGCGACTGCGACTGGAGGAGCAGCTCCTCGGTGCGCATGTTCGCGTTGATCGTGTTCAGCACGACGCCGATCGACTCGGAGAGCATCTCGAGGAAGGTCTGCTGGACCTCGGTGAACGGCGCGAACGACGCGAGCTCGATCACCGCCATCACCGTCTCCTCGAAGAGGACGGGGAGGACGATGATGCTCGTCGGAGCGGCTTCGCCGAGGCCGGAGGCGATCGTGATGTAGTCCTCGGGAGCCTGCGTGATCACGATCACCTTCCGCTCGAGCGCCGCCTGCCCGATCAGCGCCTCGCCGACCTTGAAGCGATTCGCCAGCGACTTGCGCTCCTTGTAGCCGTACGACGCGATCAGATGCAGCTCGGTCTCCTCGTCCTCACCGGTGTCCTCGGCCACGTAGAAGGCGCCGTGGTGCGCGGCGACGATCGGCGTCACCTCGCTCATCAGGAGCCGCGCGACGGTCTTCTGGTCGCGCTGGCCCTGGAGCATCCCGGAGAAGCGGGCGAGGTTCGAGTTGAGCCAGTCCTGCGCGGCGTTCCGCTCGGTCGTCTCGCGGAGGTTGCCGATCATCTGGTTGATGTTGTCCTTGAGGTCCGAGACCTCGCCCGCCGCCTCGACGTTGATCGAGCGCGTCAGGTCGCCCTGCGTCACGGCCGTCGAGACGTCTGCGATCGCGCGCAGCTGCGTCGTCAGCGTCTCGGCCAGCTGGTTGACGTTGTCGGTCAGGCCCTTCCACACGCCGGAGACGCCTTCGACCTGCGCCTGGACGCCGAGCTTCCCTTCGGTGCCGACTTCCTGCGCGACGCGCGTCACCTCGGCCGCGAAGGTCGAGAGCTGATCGACCATCGTGTTGATCGTCCCTGCGAGCTGCGCCACCTCACCCTTGGCCGCGACGGTGATCTTCTGGGAGAGATCGCCCTTGGCGACCGCGGTCGTCACGTCTGCGATCGCGCGCACCTGGTCGGTGAGGTTGTTCGCGAGCAGGTTCACGTTCTCGGTCAGGTCCTTCCAGGTGCCCGAGACGCCTGCGACCTCGGCCTGCCCGCCGAGACGGCCTTCGGTGCCGACCTCGCGGGCGACGCGCGTCACCTCGGCGGCGAACGCCGAGAGCTGGTCGACCATCGTGTTGATCGTGTCCTTGAGCTCGAGCACTTCTCCCTTCACGTCCACGGTCACCTTCTTGGAGAGGTCGCCGTTCGCGACCGCGGTCGTCACGGTCGCGATGTTGCGCACCTGCTCGGTGACGGTGAAGACCATGAAGTTGACGTTCTCCGTCAGGTCCTTCCACGTGCCGGAGACGCCTTCGACGGCGGCCTGACCGCCGAGGCGGCCCTCGGTGCCGACCTCGCGGGCGACGCGTGTCACCTCGGAGGCGAAGGCGCGGAGCTGCTCGACCATCGTGTTGATCGTGTCCTTGAGCTCGAAGATCTCGCCCTTGGCGTCGACGGTGATCTTCTTCGAGAGGTCGCCGTTCGCGACCGCGGTGGTCACGGTGGCGATGTTGCGCACCTGCTCGGTCAGCGAGCCGGCCATGAAGTTCACGTTGTCGGTCAGGTCGCGCCACGTGCCGGAGACGCCCTTCACCTGCGCCTGGCCGCCGAGCTTGCCCTCGGTGCCGACCTCGCGGGCGACGCGGGTCACCTCGGCAGCGAACGAGGACAGCTGGTCGACCATCGTGTTGATCGTCGAGGCGAGCTGGGCGACCTCGCCCTTCGCCTCGACCGTGATCTTGCGGGAGAGATCGCCCTGGGCGACGGCGGTCGTCACCTCGGCGATGTTCCGCACCTGGTCGGTGAGGTTGTTGGCGAGCGTGTTCACGTTCTCGGTCAGGCCGCGCCAGGTGCCGGAGACGCCCTCGACCTGGGCCTGGCCGCCGAGCTTGCCCTCGGTGCCGACCTCCTTGGCGACGCGCGTGACCTCGGCGGCGAACGCCGAGAGCTGGTCGACCATCGTGTTGATCGTCTGCTTCAGCTCGAGGATCTCGCCCTTCACGTCGACGGTGACCTTCTTCGAGAGGTCGCCGTTCGCGACGGCGGTCGTCACCTCGGCGATGTTGCGCACCTGCGCCGTCAGCGAGCTCGACATGGTGTTCACGTTCTGCGTCAGGTCGCGCCAGACGCCGGAGACGCCCTTGACCTCCGCCTCGACGCCGAGCTTCCCTTCGGTGCCGACCTCGCGGGCGACGCGGGTCACCTCGCCGGCGAACGCCGAGAGCTGGTCGACCATCGTGTTGATCGTCCCCTTCAGCAGGGCGATCTCGCCCTTGGCGTCGACGGTGATCTTCTGCGAGAGATCGCCCTTGGCGACCGCGGTCGTCACGTCTGCGATCGCGCGCACCTGGCTCGTGAGGTTGTTCGCGAGCAGGTTCACGTTGTCCGTCAGGCCGCGCCAGGTGCCGGAGACGCCTTCGACTTCCGCCTGGCCGCCGAGCTTGCCTTCGGTGCCGACCTCCTTCGCGACGCGCGTGACCTCGGCGGCGAAGCTCGAGAGCTGGTCGACCATCGTGTTGATCGTCGACGCGAGCCGGGCGATCTCGCCCTTCGTCTCGATCGTGATCTTCTGCGTCAGGTCGCCCTTCGCGACGGCCGTCGTCACCTCGGCGATCGAGCGCACCTGCGCCGTCAGGTTGTCGGCCATCAGGTTCACGTTCTCCGTCAGCCCGCGCCAGGTGCCGGAGACGCCTTCGACCTGGGCCTGGCCGCCGAGCTTGCCCTCGGTGCCGACCTCCTTGGCGACGCGCGTGACCTCGGCGGCGAACGCCGAGAGCTGGTCGACCATCGTGTTGATCGTGCTCTTGAGCTCGAGCACCTCGCCGCGAGCGTCGACGGTGATCTTCTTCGAGAGGTCGCCCTGGGCGACGGCGGTCGTCACCTCGGCGATGTTCCGCACCTGGTCGGTGAGGTTGTTGGCGAGCGTGTTGACGTTCTCGGTCAGGCCGCGCCAGGTGCCGGAGACGCCTTCGACCTGGGCCTGGCCGCCGAGCTTGCCCTCGGTGCCGACCTCGCGGGCGACGCGGGTCACCTCGGCGGCGAACGACGAGAGCTGGTCGACCATCGTGTTGATCGTGTCCTTCAGCTCCTGGATCTCGCCCTTGACGTCGACGGTGATCTTCTTCGAGAGGTCGCCGTTGGCGACGGCGGTCGTGACCGCGGCGATGTTGCGGACCTGCGAGGTGAGGTTGCCGGCCAGCGTGTTCACGTTGTCCGTCAGGTCACGCCAGGTGCCGGAGACGCCTTCGACCTGCGCCTGGCCGCCGAGCTTGCCCTCGGTGCCGACCTCGCGGGCGACGCGGGTCACCTCGGCGGCGAACGCGCGCAGCTGGTCGACCATCGTGTTGACGGTCTCCTTCAGCTCGAGCACCTCGCCGCGGACGTCGACGGTGATCTTCTTCGAGAGGTCGCCGTTCGCCACCGCAGTCGTCACCTCGGCGATGTTCCGCACCTGGCCGGTGAGGTTGTTCGCCAGCGTGTTCACGTTCTCCGTCAGGTCGCGCCACACGCCGGAGACGCCTTCGACCTGCGCCTGGCCGCCGAGCTTGCCCTCGGTGCCGACCTCCTTCGCGACGCGTGTCACCTCGGCGGAGAACGAGCGGAGCTGGTCGACCATCGTGTTGACGGTCTCCTTCAGCTCGAGCACCTCGCCCTTCACGTCCACGGTGATCTTGCGGGAGAGGTCGCCGTTCGCGACCGCGGTCGTGACGGCGGCGATGTTCCGCACCTGGCCGGTGAGGTTGTTCGCCAGGGTGTTGACGTTCTCCGTCAGGTCCTTCCACACGCCGGAGACGCCCTTCACCTGCGCCTGGCCGCCGAGCTTCCCGTCGGTGCCGACCTCGCGCGCGACGCGCGTCACCTCGTCGGCGAAGAGGGAGAGCTGGTCGACCATCGTGTTGACGGTGTTCTTCAGCTCGAGCACCTCGCCCTTGACGTCCACCGTGACCTTCCGCGAGAGGTCGCCGTTCGCGACGGCGGTCGTCACGTCCGCGATGTTCCGCACCTGTCCCGTCAGGTTGGACGCCATCTGGTTGACCGAGTCCGTCAGGTCCTTCCAGGTGCCGGAGACGCCCTTCACCTTCGCCTGCCCGCCGAGGATCCCCTCGGTGCCGACCTCGCGCGCGACGCGCGTCACCTCGGCGGCGAAGGAGGAGAGCTGGTCGACCATCGCGTTCACGGTCGTGCCGATGCGGCGGAACTCGCCGCGCACGGGCTGGCCGTCGATCTCGAGCTGGATCCGCTGCGTCAGGTCGCCGTCGGCGACGGCGTCGATCACGCGCGCGACCTCGATCGTCGGCCTCGCCAGGTTGTCGACGAGCTCGTTGACAGCTCCGACCTTCTCCGACCACGAGCCCGGCGCCCCCGCGACGCTGGCCCGCTCGTTGATGCGACCCTCACGACCCACGACCTTGCTGACCCGGACGAGCTCTTTCGTCACCTGCTGGTTGCGCTCGACGAGCGCGTTGAACGCCGCGGCAACGTCTGCCAGCGGGCCTTCCGCGCGCAGCCGGACCGAAAAGTCTCCGTCGCGCGCGGCTTCGAGCGCCTTGACGAGCTTGTCGAGCTGCGCGTCGGTCAGGCGCCCGGCTCCGTTCGTCGACTGAGCGGTGGTTGGGGTTTTCCGGGTGCGCTTGGTGCGCTCACCGGCCGTTGGCACTCGGGGCACGGGTTGACTCCTTTGTCGTCAGCGGGGGCCGCGCAGGAGCTCCTCTGGCTCCTCGCGCGTGTATGCCCATTCGAGGGCGATGTTTAACGGCCTGCAGACCGCGAAATGTCGAGCGGTTACGCCTGTTTCAGCGCGTCGGCGAGGTCGAGCCAGAGCTGATCGGCCGGCTCGAGCCCGACCGAGAGCCGCAGCAGGCCCTCGGGGACGCGATCGCCCTCCCAGCGATGGCGCGTCTCGATCGTCGACTGGACGCCGCCGAGGCTCGTGGCATTGAGAATCAGCTTCGTCGCGGTCTCGACGCGGCGCGCGCCTGCGCCGTCGGCGGTGTCGAACGACAGCAGTGCTCCGAAGCCGGGATATCTCACCGTTGTGCACCTGTTCGTGCTCCTCCAGCCGCTCGGCGAGGATCCTCGCCGTCTGGCTCTGACGGCTGACGCGAACCTCGAGCGTCTTCAGCCCGCGCACCAGCAGCCACGCGGCGTCGGGCGCCGCGACGATCCCGGTGCGCGTCCGGAGCTCGAGCAGGCGGGCGGCATGCTCCGCGCGCTTGCAGACGACGGCGCCGAGGAGCACGTCGTGATGGCCCGCGAGGTACTTGGTCGCCGAGTGGAGCACGAGGTCGCAGCCGAGCTCGAGCGGCCGTAGGTGCACCGGCGTCGCCGCTGTCGCGTCGCAGACGACGAGACCCGGGTGCGCCGCCGCCGCTTCGAAGTCGGGCATCGTCAGCAGCGGATTCGACGGTGCCTCGATCCAGACGAGGTCGGCGCCCGCGCGGCGGCGGTCCGGTCTGGTCGAACAGGACGTGCTGGAGGCCCCAGCGCTCGAGCTCCCCGAAGAGAACGCCGGTCCCGTAGTAGGCGTCCTCCGCGAGCGCGATCGTCGAGCCGGGCGAGAGCAGCGCCAGCACGAGTGCCGTCTCGGCTCCCATGCCCGACGAGAACAGGAGCGCATCGCCACCCTCGAGCTCGCCGAGGGCGCGCTCGGCCTCGACTCCGACCGGGTGCGCGTTCCGCGCGTAGTGGTACGGCCCCGGCTCGCCGTCGACGTAGGGCCAGGTGGTCGAGCGGTCGAGCGGCGGTTCCATGCGGCGAATCTACCGCGCCGGCGACAGGAGCTTGTGTTTCAGAAACACAAGCTCGGTCCCGCCCGCATGGTTGCGCGGGCGAGGAAGCCTTGTGTTTCAGAAACACAAAGTCTCACGGCCGTTAGGCTGCGGCTCCATGGCCGAGACGCACGACACCACCGCCGCCAAGCTCGCCTGGCTGCAGGAGCTCTCCGAGCAGGCGGCGCACGCCGGCAACGAGAAGGCCGTCGCCCGGCAGCGGGAGCGGGGGAAGCTGCTGGCGCGCGAGCGAGTCGAGAAGCTGCTCGACCCGGGCTCGTTCGTCGAGCTCGACCGCTACGTCCGCCATCGGAACCCGGACTTCGAGTCGATGGCGAACCGGCCGTACGGCGACGCCGTCGTCACCGGGTACGGCGAGATCCTGGGACGCAAGGTCTTCGTCTTCTCACAGGACTTCACCGTCTTCGGCGGCTCGCTCTCCGAGGTGTTCGCCGAGAAGATCTGCAAGGTGATGGACATGGCCGTCAAGTACGGCTGCCCGGTGATCGGGATCAACGACTCCGGCGGCGCGCGGATCCAGGAAGGGGTCGTCTCGCTCGCCGGCTACGCCGAGATCTTCTGGCGGAACGTGCAGGCCTCCGGCGTCGTGCCGCAGATCTCGCTCGTGCTCGGGCCCTGCGCCGGCGGCGCCGTCTACTCGCCGGCGATCACCGACTTCGTGCTGATGGCCGACGAGACGTCCTACATGTTCATCACCGGGCCCGACGTGGTGAAGACGGTGACGGGCGAGGAGGTTTCCTTCGAGGAGCTCGGGGGCGCCTCGACGCACGCGTCCAAGTCGGGTGTCGCGCACTTCACCGCGGCGGACGAGGAGGCATGCCTCGAGGACGCGCGCTACCTGCTCTCGTTCCTGCCGCAGAACAACCTCGAGCGCGCGCCGTACGCCGCCCCGTCGGACCCGGTCGACCGGGAGGAGCCGGAGCTGGACACCTTCATCCCGGACGAGGCGACGAAGCCGTACGACATGAAGCAGGTGATCACGAAGGTCGTCGACGACGCCGAGTTCCTCGAAGTGCAGCCGCGCTTCGCCGAGAACATCGTCTGTGGGTTCGCGCGGCTCGGCGGCCATTCGGTCGGGGTCGTCGGCAACCAGCCGGCGGCGCTCGCCGGCGTGCTCGACATCGACGCATCCGTGAAGGCGGCCCGCTTCGTCCGCACCTGCGACGCGTTCAACATCCCGCTCGTCACCTTCGTCGACGTCCCGGGCTTCCTGCCGGGAACCGAGCAGGAGTGGGGTGGGATCATCCGGCACGGCGCGAAGCTCCTCTACGCCTACGCCGAGGCGACGGTGCCGAAGCTGACGGTGATCACGCGCAAGGCGTACGGCGGCGCGTACGACGTCATGAGCTCGAAGCACATCCGCGCCGACTTCAACGTCGCGTGGCCGACGGCGGAGGTCGCGGTGATGGGGCCGGACGGCGCGGTCAACATCATCTTCCGCAAGGAGCTCGAGGAGGCCGCCGACCCCGAGGCGCGCCGCGCCGAGCTGATCGCCGACTACAAGGAGCGCTTCGCGAACCCGTACCACGCCGCCGAGCGGGGCTACGTCGACGAGGTGATCGAGCCGCGCCGGACGCGACCGGTCCTCATCTCCGCGCTCGAGGTCTCGCTGACGAAGCGCGAGCCGCGGCCGAAGCGCAAGCACGGCAACATCCCGCTCTAGCGACCGCGGCGAAAGATACGCCCAAAGATCCACCGGACGAACGACGCTCTTTCGGGACATGTCCGGGGACAGTCCCCGGACGGGTCCCGGCGCAGACAGGCTGTTGCGGACGGTGGCGAGTCGCTTGTATTGTCTAGGCAATGCCTAGGCAAACACTCTCGGCCGCGGAGGCCGCCCGCGCGCTCGGAATCAGCGTCGACACGCTCCGGCGCTGGGATCGCGACGGCAAGATCCGCGTCGAGCGGGACTCGGCGAACCGGCGCGTCGTCCCGGCGTCCGAGGTCGAGCGCCTGCGCGGCCCGGTCGGCGACGAGTCGCTCTCGGCCCGCAACCGCTTCCGCGGCGTCGTTCGGTCCGTCGAGGTCGACGGTCTGATCGCGCGCGTCGAGATCGACGTCACCGAGCCGTCCCGCGTCGTCGCGATCGTGACCCGCGAGTCGGTCGAGGAGCTCGGCCTGCGTGCCGGCATGAGCGCCGCCGGGGTCGTCAAGTCGACGTCGGTGATGGTGGAGCGGTGAAACGCGGCCTTGCCTTCGGCGTGCTGCTCGTCGCCGCGATCGCGGCTCGTCGCCGGCTTCACGTCGACGCGCGCCGAGGGGCCCGCGACCGTCTACGCGGCGGCGTCGCTCACCGAGGTGTTCCCGAAGGTCTCGCCGTCGTCCCGCTTCCAGTTTGCGGGCTCGAACCAGCTCGCGCTCCAGATCCGGAACGGCGCGCCGGCCGACGTCTTCGCCTCGGCGAGCCCGGTCTACACGCAGGACCTCTACCGAGACGGCCTCGTCGAGAGGCCGCGCACTCTTCGCCACGAACTCGCTCGTGCTCGCGGTGCCGCGCTCGAACCCGGCGAAGATCCGCTCCGTTCCAGGACCTCGCGAAGCGGCCGAAGCTGAAGCTCGTCGTCGCGGCGCGAAGGTGCCGATCGGCCTCTACACGCGCGAGGTGCTGAAGCGGCTGGGCCTCCTGCGGGTGCTGCGGAAGGCGGTCAGCCAGGAGCCGGACGTGAAGGGGATCGTCGGCAAGCTCGCGCTCGGCCAGGCCGATGCGGGCTTCGTCTACGCGACCGACGTGCGCGCCGCGTCGTCGCGGTTGATCGCGATCCCGCTGCCGCCGCGGTCACAGCCGACGGTCCGCTACGAGATCGCGGTCGTGAAGGGCTCGAACAACCGAGACGGCGCGCTCGAGTTGGTCGCCGACCTGCTCGGCGACGACGGCAGGCGCGAGCTCAAGCGCGCGGGCTTCGGGCTCCCGTGAGAAGCGCCGTTCGGCGCGGCGCTCGCCGTCGCGACCGCGCGTCGCCCTCTCCTTCCTGCTCCTGCCGATCCTCGCGATCTTCCTCCAGATCCCGCCCGGCCGGCTGCTCGACGGCATGACGAGCCCGGCCGCGGTCGACGCGCTGCTCGTCACGCTGAAGACGACGCTGATCGCGAACGTCCTGATCCTGCTCTTCGGGACGCCGACCGCGTATCTGATCGCGACACGCAGCTTCCGCGGCCGCGCGCTCCTCGTCACCGCGGTCGAGCTGCCGCTCGTGCTGCCGCCCGCGGTCGCGGGGATCGGGCTGCTCGCCGCGTTCGGCCGGATCGGGCTCCTCGGCGGCACGCTCGGACTTCCTCGGGATCGAGATCGCGTTCACCCAGGTCGCCGTCGTCCTGGCGGTGATGTTCGTCGCGAGCCCGTTCTACGTCCGCGCGGCCATCTCCGCCTTCGAGGCGGTCGACCCCTCGCTGACCGGGGCCGCGCGGACGCTCGGCGCCGGGCCCGGCCGAACGTTCTTCCGCGTCGCGCTGCCGCTCGCGGCCGGCGGTCTCGGCGGCGGGTGGGCGCTCGCGTTCGCCCGCGGGATCGGCGAGTTCGGCGCGACGATCATGTTCGCCGGCTCTCTCCAGGGCGTCACGCAGACGCTCTCGCTCGCCGTCTACGAGCAGTTCGACGTCGACTTCGACGTCGCCCTCGCGATCGGCGCCGAGCTCGTCGTCGTCAGCGCCGCCGTCCTCCTCGCCGTCAAGCTCGTGCCCTCATGGACACGCTCAACCTCCACCTCGACCACCCTCTTCGCTCCTTCCGCGCTCTCGCTAGACCTCGAGCTCGGGCGGGAGACGCTCGCGCTCGTCGGACCGTCGGGAGCCGGGAAGTCGAGCGTGCTGCGCGTCGATCGCGGGGCTGCTCCGGCCCGACGAGCGGGCGCGTCGCGCTCGGCGCAGAGGCCTGGCTCGACACAGCGGCGGGGATCGACCTGCCGCCCGAGCGCCGCTCGGTCGGTCTCGTCTTCCAGGAGTACGCGCTCTTCCCGCACCTCGACGTCCGCCGCAACGTCGCCTTCGGCGGCCGCGGAGCGGGTCGACGAGCTGCTCGAGCGCTTCCGGATCTCGCACCTCGCCGGTGCTCGCCCCGGCGATCTCTCGGGCGGCGAGCGGCAACGTGTCGCGCTCGCCCGCGCGCTCGCCCGCGACCCGGCCGTCCTCCTCCTCGACGAGCCGCTCTCCGCACTCGACGCGCACACCCGCGGCGTCGTCCGCGGCGAGCTCGCCGAGCTGCTGGCCGAGCTGCGCCTGCCGACGCTGCTCGTCACGCACGACTTCGAGGATGCGGCGGCGCTCGCCGATCGCGTGGGCGTGATCGTCGACGGGCCGGATCCTCCAGCTCGGGAGCGCCGCCGAGCTGCTCGCCGCCCCGGCGGACGCGTTCGTCGCGAGCTTTACGGGCGCGAACCTGCTGCACGGAACCGCGCGGCCGGGCGCCGACGGCCTGACCGAGGTCGTCCTCGACGCCGGCGGCTCTGCGTTCACGACCGACGCGGGTGAGGGGAGGGTCGGCCTGGCCGTCTACCCGTGGGAGGTCTCGCTCGCGCGCTCCGTGCCGGCGGACTCCGCCGTGAACCACGTGCAGGGCGACGTGCGCTCGCTCGTCACGCTCGGGAACCGTGTCCGTGTGCGGGTCGGCCCGCTGACCGCGGAGGTCACGGCGGCGTCCGCGGACCGGCTCGCGCTCGCCGAAGGCGAGCCGGTCGTCGCCTCGTTCAAGGCGACCGCAACCCGTCTCGTATCGCTGTAGGCCGAGCCGACGTCGGCCGACCGAGCGACCGTGATCGACGCTGCTCGCGCTGGTCTCGAACCGATCCGGACGCCTGTCGACGACGAGCAGGGGTGGTGTGCGGCGCCTGCGGCGTTCGCGCCGTACTGACCTCGCCCCGCTGTGCCGTTCGCCCGTCGGCCGTGCCGGCGCTGACCGGCGATGCCGCCGGTCTGGGGCTTGTTCGCCAGGTCAACCGCTCCTACGCGACCGTCTCTGCCGTTCGGATCGAGATCGCCGGAGGAGGGTTCACCGGCCGTTTCACGTCTGTGCCTGCGAAACGTGGGTGGCATCGTGGCGCAGCGGTGCTCGTTGACGAAGGCGTGACCGGGCTCACGCGACTCGTCCGCCGCGAGCACGAGGCCACGTCCGTGCTATGACCCGAATCGAGATGCTGGCGGTTCGTACCCAGAGCGATCCGCAGGCGTTGACCGCACCGGCTACTGGTTCCACTTGTCGGCCGTCACCTTGCCGTGGCGCGGCTCTTCGCCGCGCTCGCTGGTGACGTCCTGCGGGGTGCCGGGAGGAGCGAGCTTCTGCAGCTGCTGCTGCTCGACGCGCCGGATCCTGCGCCGCGCTTGACGGCGCTCGCTGCTCTCTGTTCATGGACGACGACCTAGCCCGCGTAGCGGCGGAAGCTACGCGAGACGGCGGCGACCGGCCAGGCGGCCCCGACGCCGAGCTCGTCGGCGAGCGCGGCGACGATCTCCGGATCGAACTGCGTGCCCGAGCAGCGCGCGAGCTCGGCGATCGCCTCGTCGTCGGACAGCCGGCCGCGATAGACCCGGTCGGACGTCATCGCGTCGTAGGCGTCCGCGACGAAGATGATCCTGGCGCCGAGCGGGATCTCGTCCCCGCTGACCCCGTCCGGGTAGCCGGAGCCGTCCCACCGCTCGTGGTGGTGCAGCACCCAGTCGGCGACCGGATCGACTCCGAGGCTCTCGAGCATGCGGAAGCCGATCTGCGGGTGGCGCTCGAGCACGAGCCGCTCCGTCTCCGAGAGCGGGCCGGGCTTGCGCAGGATCTCCTCCGGGATCGCCAGCTTGCCCAGGTCGTGCAGGCTGCCGGCGAGGCGTGTCAGCTCGACCTGCTCGCGATCGACGCCGAGGCGTGTCGCGATCCGCGCGGCCAGGTCGGCCACCCGCTCGGAGTGCGAGCCGGTGTAGGCGTCGCGCGCGTCGACAGCCTTGGCGAGGCTCGCCGCGGCACGGAAGCGCGCGGCGCGGTCGGGCCCGGCGGCGAGCCGCTTCAGCTCGGCGATCTCGACCACGTCGGGCCGGTAGACGCGCACCTGGTTCTTGCCGTACTCCTTCGCCCAGTAGAGGGCGCTGTCCGCGCGCCGCACGAGCTCGTCCCGGCTCAGCTCTTCCTCCGGCACCGTCGCGATGCCTGCGCTGATCGTGACGGGACCTGCGGGCTCGAGCTCGACCGCTGCGATCCGCTCGATGATCGCCTCGGCGGCGATCCGCGCGCCTTCCTCGTCGCGGCCGGGGAGCAGGATCGCGAACTCGTCTCCGCCGAGCCGGAACGCCTCGCCGCCCTGCCGGAGGTTCGTCGCCAGCTGGGCGAGCACCTTGTCGCCGCCCGGGTGGCCGAAGCGGTCGTTGATCCGCTTGAAGTCGTCGATGTCCACGAGGCACAGGCTGAGCGGGTAGCCCTGCGCGCTGGAGTCTGCGATCTCGCGCTCGAGCCGGTCGTGGAAGTGGCGGTGGTTGCCGAGCCCGGTCAGCGGGTCGGTGAGCGCGAGCCGCATCGCGCGCAGCTCGCGGAACGTCGAGCGCTGGTAGAGCGCGATCGCGAGCAGCGGCCCCACGAGCGCAGCCGACAGGAACGGCGAGCGCTGCCAGAGCACGACCAGCATCAGCGCCGCCGACGACATCAGCGCGAAACGGCAGAGCCGTGATCTCGATGCTCGTCCGAGCGACGTCGAGGAACGGCTTCCGGGCGCTGACGCCGACGACGAGGCTGATCAGCAGCAGGTTGACGCCGAAGTGCGTGAGCGCGGCGACGACGACCTGTGCGAGGACGAGCACCGCTTCGTCGCCGCGGAGCGGCGCGATGGCGAGGCCCGCCACGATCGCCGCGATCGAGAGCACCGATGCGTTGTAGCCCACCCTGATCGGCGGCCGGTGCTCGAGCAGCTGCATGATCGGCGCGGCGAAACCGACGATCACGCCGGCCTGCCCAGCCGTAGAGCACGATGGCCGCCGTACAGAAGACGAAGCCGAGCGAGACGCCGCCGGTGTCGATCCCGTCGAGCGGAACCGGATAGCGCTCGGCCAGCGTCGAGGCCGCGAGCAGGCCGGCGATCCCCGCGAGCGTCATCGCATCGCGGGGAGAGACGGCGAACGAGATCGCGGCCGCCGCAGCGACCGCGAGACCCAGCAGCCCAACCGGCAGAACGACCGCCGCGAGCCGCGGGGGCATTTTCGCCCCGATGCTCACAGCGTGGGCCCTACCAGCCCCAGGTGAAGAGGTGCCAACCCCAGTTTCCCAGAGTCAGCCGAGAGACTCACGATGGTGACGAGCACAGCCGCAAGTCGAGCATTCTTCCACTGCAACATGCCTTTCCCCTCCTACACCGCAAAACATGGACGCCTGAACAGACTCGGGATTCTGAACCTCCGGCTGACGCAGGTAATCCCTCGAAGGGGTGATTTCAGGTGATCCGGGTTACAAGCGGGGTCGGTGTAGGCTCGTCGACGTGCCGATCGCGATCGAGCCGGAGCCGTCCGAGCAGGAGCGCGAGGCGATCGTCGCGGCCCTCGCTGCGGGCGACGAGGACGACCTCGGCGACTGGGCGCGGGCCGCGCTCGCCGAGGGCGTCGAGGAAGCCGAGCTCGACCCGTAACCGCGCAGGCGGCCGCCGGCCGTTCAACCATCACTATGTGCTGCCGCTGTGGAGACCATCCAGCCCGCTCCGCCGAAGAGCCCTTCTGCCCGATCTGCGTGATCTCGATCAAGGTGGAGGTCGCCCGAGGGCTCACCCAGCTCGCCGGGCTATCTCGCCGCCTGGGCCGCGTTCAGCGAGTGGTGCGACTCGCGGCAGCCCGGCCTAGGCCGGCCGTTCCGCGCAGCAGGCGCGGTGCCGTGCGGGCGTAGTCCAACCCCGACACCCAGGTCAGCACGAGCGCGACGAGCAGCGCCCACCAGGCGATGCTGTCGTCCCAGGCGCCCGCGGCCGCGAAGCCGCCGAGCGCCGCGGCCGTTGCCTGCGCCCACGTCTTCAGCTTGCCGAGATCGCGTGCGGCGATCACGACGCCTCGCTCGATCGCCGCGAGCCGCAGGCCGGAGATCAGGATCTCGCGCGCCACGATCGCCGCGACCATCCATGCCGGCCAGACTCCGTCCTCGATCAGCATCACGAGCACGGCGAGGACGAGCACCTTGTCGGCGATCGGATCGAGCAGCGAGCCGAGTTGCGAGGTCACGCCGCGCCGGCGCGCGATCCGGCCGTCGAACCAGTCGGTGGCCATCGCGACACAGAAGATCGCGGTCGCCCAGTACTCGTTGTTCGGGAAGTCCCACGCGTAGAGGAGCACGACGATCGGCACGGAGGCCGCGCGGGCGACGGTCAGCTGATCCGGAAGCGTCAACGCTTGGGGAGAATACGTTCCAGCATGGCTCCCTTCTCGAAAGTGCTCGTCGCGAACCGAGGCGAGATCGCGATCCGGATCTTCCGCACCCTGCGTGAGCTCGGCGTCGTCCCGGTTGCCGTCTACTCCGAAGCGGACCGTGATGCACTGCACGTGCGTGCCGCCGACGAGGCGTATCTGATCGGCCCCGGCCCGGCGGCCGAGAGCTATCTCGTCGGCGATCGGATCCTCGACGCCGCCCGGCAGGCAGGCGCGGAGGCGATCCATCCCGGCTACGGCTTCCTCGCCGAGAACGCCGCCTTTGCTCGCTCGGTCGAGGCGTCGGGCCTGACCTGGATCGGCCCTCCCAGCGAGGCGATCGAGCTGATGGGATCGAAGACACGCGCCAGGACGGCGATGCGCGAGGCCGGCGTGCCGATCATCCCCGGCGCCACCGACCCGGTCGAGACGGTCGAGGAAGTCCTGCGCCTCGGCGAGGAGGTCGGCTATCCGCTGATCGTCAAGGCCGCGGCGGGCGGCGGTGGCAAGGGGATGAAGCTCGTCGCCGCGCCGGACGAGGCCGAGCGCGCCTTCGAGTCGGCGCAGCGCGAGGGGGAGAAGTACTTCGCCGACAGCCGCGTCTACGTCGAGCGCTACCTCGAGGATCCGCGGCACGTCGAGGTGCAGGTGCTCGCCGACGCGCACGGGAACGTGATCCACCTCGGCGAGCGCGACTGCACGATCCAGCGCCGACACCAGAAGCTGATCGAGGAGACGCCGTCGCCTGCCGTCGACGACGCGCTGCGCGAGCGGATCGGGCGGGATTGCCGTCGACGCTGCTCGCGCGGCGGGCTACCGCTCGGCGGGCACGATCGAAGGGCTCCTGACCGCGGACGGCGAGTACTACTTCATGGAGATGAACACCCGCATCCAGGTCGAGCACACGGTCACCGAGGAGGTGACCGGGATCGACCTCGTGCGGGAGCAGATCCTCGTCGCCGCCGGCGAGCCGCTCTCCGTCCGGCAGGAGGACGTGCAGCTGCGCGGCCACTCGATCGAGTGCCGGATCAACGCCGAGGACGTCGCCAACGGCTTCCTGCCCGCGCCCGGGCGCATCACCGCCTACCGCGAGCCGAGCGGCCCCGGAGTCCGGGTCGACTCGGGCGTCGTCGCCGGCTCGGAGATCACCGGTCTCTACGACCCGATGATCGCGAAGCTGATCGTGCACGGCGTCGACCGCGAGCACGCCAGGATGCGGATGCTCCGCGCGCTCGACGAGTTCGAGCTCGGCGGCCTGCCGACCCTGCTCGGCTTCCACAAGGCGCTGCTCTCGCATCCGTGCTTCGTCGCCGGCAAGACCTGTCACGGCATCGTCGAGTCGGAGGAGATCGCACTGCGGGCCGGCGAGCTGACGCGGGACGCGCCTCAGGCCGCGTCGTCGACGAACGGCCGCGTCCGTCCGCGCGCGACCGCCGTCGAGGTCGGCGGGCGCCGCTACGACGTGACCGTGCTCGAGCCCGAGCCGCCCTGGGTAGAGCTCGCGCGCCGCCGGCGCGAACGTGCGGCCCACGGCCCGGGCGGCGCCGGCAGCGAGGCCGTCGTCACCCCGATGCAGGGGACGGTGCTGAAGGTCGAGGTGGCCGAGGGTGAAGAGATCGAAGCCGGGAAGGTCGTCTGCATCGTCGAGGCGATGAAGATGGAGAACGAGATCGTCGCGCACCGTCCCGGCAGGGTCTCCGGGCTGTCGGTCGCGGTCGGGGACGCGGTCGCGAGCGGGCAGGTGATCTGCCTCGTCCTTGCCGTCTAGAGCACTCTGCGCCGAGACGTCGCTCGCGCACGGCGAGTCGCTCGCTGCGACCGCGAGCCGCGTCGACACCTGGATCCTGATCGAGTACCGCGGGCTCTGGGCGCACGACGCCGTCGACGGGTCGACGCTGAGCAAGGAGCTGAAAGCGCATCTGGTCGCCGAGCGCACGCGGCTGCCGCATGCGCGGATCCTCTTCGTCCGTCGCGCCGAGCGGCGCGGCCGCGACGGGCTCCTCGCCTTCGTCGTCAGCACGACGGAGAGCGCGGGCTCGGCCCGCCGGCTCGAGCTGGAGCGGCACGACGACCTGCTCGGCCTCCAGCTCGACGCTGCGGGCTCGCCCGTCGATCACCCGCTCTTCCTCGTCTGCACGCACGGCAAGCACGACCGCTGCTGCGCCAAGTACGGCCGGCCGCTCTACGACGCGGTGTGCGAGCAGGTCGAGGACGGCTGGGCCTGGCAATCGACGCACATCGGCGGCGACCGCTTCGCGGGGAACCTCGTCGCCCTGCCGGAGGGCGTCTACTACGGGCGCGTCGAGCCGTCGGAGGCGTGGCCGGTGCTCGAGGCGGCGCTCGACGGCCGCATCCATCTGCCGCACTACCGCGGCCGGTCGTGCCACGGCTTTGCCGCGCAGGCGGCAGAGCGTCGCGTCCGGGAGGAGACCGGGCTACTCGGCGTCTTCGACGTGAAGCTCGTGGCGATCGAGCGCGACGGCGACGTCTGGCATGCGCAGGTCGAGGCCGGCGGGACGACCTACGACGTCGACGTGCACCGCGAGCTGGGCGAGGCGACGCATCTCACCTGCTCCGCGGCTCAGCTCAGGCGGCCGACGCACTACGTCGCAGGAACCCCTCGCGCACGAGCCGCCTGAGCAGCACGAGCCGGCCCGCGTCGTCGAGCGAGCCGGGCAGCTCGGAGCCGCGAAACGGCGCGTCGGTCGTGACGAGGAACTCCAGCTCCGCAGCGATCCGCTCCGGGAAGCGAAGGTCGCGGCCCTCGAAGACGAGTGTCGTGTCGTGCAGGTCGGCGATCACGGTGTCTCGCCGCTCGAGCTCGGTGTCGAGGTCGAGCCGGTCGAGTGCTCGCAGCTCGGAGAGCTGACCGTCGAGGATCGGTCTCCGGCTGCGCACGAAGCGGTCGCGCGCACGCTCCCGGACCTCGTCCGCGTCGAGCGACGGCAACTCGGGCGGCTCGTCCGCGTCGATCGTGCGGCGGTAGGCGATGTCGTCCTCCTGCGCGTCGAGCTCGGCGCGGGCCTCGTCGATCCAGCGGCGGACGTTGACGCCGACGGTGATGTGGAGAGAGTCGGAGTCGGAGGTGAGCGCCTGGTGGAGCCAGCCTCGCGGCAGGTACATCGTGTCGCCCGCGCGCAGCGACCACGTCGAGCACCGGATCGCCGGGTGCGCCGAGCGACGACTTGTAGCGCTGGTTCTTCAGCGGCAGGTCGAGCACGGGCTCGTAGACCAGCCAGCGCTTCTCGCCTGCGACCTGGAGCGAGATCACCTCGTGCGTGTCGTGGTGGACGGGCAGGCCCTGCGACCCGCTCGGCGTGTAGTAGGCGTTCGCCTGCACGGGATGGCCGAGGTACGCCTCGAGGTGCCGGCAGTAGCGCGCGAGCGGCAGCCAGAGGTGATGCAGTCCCTGGAGGACGATCGTCGCGCCGGCCTCGAACTCCGCGAGCACGCGCCGGACGTCGGCGACGCCGGTGAACGCAGCCGGTCGCCAGGACAGGTCGGTCGTGTAGCCGGACACCGTCGCACCCGCCTTCACGAGCCGGAAGCCCGGTGTCCGGATGCCCGTCTCGGTGATCAGCCGCTCGACGTCCCGCGCGGAGAGGAGGTCGTCGAAACGGCCTTCCTCCTCGCGCGGGACGACGAGCGGCTTCTGCTCCCAGTGCTCCGCGAGGAAGCGCTCGGTCTCGACCGGCGCAATCGCGCGTTCGAGAGCGGAAGGGCTAGGCGTCGTCCGAGTCGGTGTCGTCCCCGTCCGAGTCGCTCGAGTCACTGTCGTCCGTATCGCCGTCGGTCGTGTCGGTGTCGTCACCGTCGGAGTCGTCCGCGGCGGTTGCGGCAGGGTCGTCCCCGGCGGACTCGATCTCGTCGTCGTTCAGGGTGGTGCTCTCGTCGTCCATTGCTCCTCCTTGGCGGCGGGCCTTCGGACCGCGCAGGTTACAGCGTCTCTGCGCTAGAGCCGGTACGACCGGTCCGTGGTCCAGTGCACCCTCGGAACCATGTCCTCCGGCGGGTCGCCCTTGGCCACGAGCCACCCGAACGAGACGCGGACGTAGGCGCCGTCGGCGAGCGAGCCGGGAGCCGACATGGTCGTGCGCCAGGTTTGCTTCGGTGCGAGCACGTCGGGCGGAGAGGGGTCGAACCGAGCCGCCAGGCGAGGCGGAGGGAGCCGGCCGTTCTTCGAGGCCTCCTTCAGCGCATCGAGGTCGTCGTTGGCGAAGAGCGTCAACCCGAAGGCGAGGGGTTCCGGAGCGGCTCCGAGCTCGAACGGGATGCGGGTCAAGTTCGTGACGGCGATGTCGGCCGACCAGCCCGTCCTTCGTGACCTCGAGCGTGTCGACGACGAAGACGAGCCGCTGACCCGTGCTCGGATAGCTCTCGCGCCAGCCGAGCTCGGCGCGCTGCGGCTCGGCGGCGCGGTCGGTCTTCAGCGGCTCGAGCTCGGCGCTGCCGCAGCCCGCGAGCAGCAGCACGGCGGCGAGAAACAGTGGCCGGCGCATCGCTCCAATCTACGCAGCTAGAGTCCCGGTCGCTTTGGACCTCTACGAGTATCAGGGCAAGCAGCTCTTCAAGCGCTTCGGCATCCCGGTCTCGGAGGGACGCGCTGCGACGACGCCCGAGGAGGCGCGTGCGGCGGCCGAGGAGATCGGCGGCCCGGTCGTCGTGAAGGCGCAGGTGCTGACGGGCGGCCGCGGCAAGGCGGGTGGGATCAAGCTCGCAGACGACCCCGCGGACGCCGAGGAGAAGGCGAAGCAGATCCTCGGTCTCGACATTCGCGGGCACGTCGTGCGGACGCTCTGGATCGAGAGCGCGTCGGAGATCGAGAAGGAGTACTACCTCTCGATCACGTTCGACCGGGGCGTGAAGAAGGCGCTCCTGATGTTCACCACGCAGGGTGGAATGGAGATCGAGGAGGTCGCCGAGAAGGATCCCGACGCGCTCGTTCGGCTGCACGTCGACCCGCTCGAAGGCTTCCAGCCCTGGCAGGCCCGCCGCCTGATCTACGGCGCGGGCGTCGAGGACAAGAGCGAGCAGAAGCAGATCGCCGCCATCGTCGGGAAGCTCTACGACGCCTTCGTCGGCTGCGACGCGATGCTCTGCGAGATCAATCCGCTGATCGTCACGCCCGACGGCGAGGTGAAGGCGCTCGACTCGAAGTTCACCGTCGACGACAACGCGCTCTACAAGCATCCGGACATCGCCGAGATGCGGGACGTGAGCGCGGCCGACCCGCTCGAGGCGCTCGCGCGCGAGAAGGGCGTCACGTACGTGAAGCTCGACGGCGAGGTCGGGATCCTCGGCAACGGCGCCGGGCTCGTGATGTCGACGCTCGACGTGATCGCGCTCGCGGGCGGGCAGGCCTGCGAACTTCTGCGACCTCGGCGGCGGCGGCGACGCGGAAGGCGTCGTCGACGCGCTCGAGGTGATCCTGCAGGACCCGCAGGTGAAGTCGATCCTCTTCAACATCTTCGGCGGCATCACCCGCTGCGACGAGGTGGCGCGCGGCATCCTCGCTGCGCTCGAGCGGATGACGATCGAGCAGCCGATCGTCGTCCGCCTCGACGGCACGAACGCCGAGGAGGGGCGGAAGGTCCTCGCCGACGCGGCTCCGCCGAACCTCTACGTCGAGCCGACGATGCTGGAAGCGGCGCGCAAGGCCGTGGAGCTGGCGAAGTGAGTGACTGGTCGTCACGCGCCGAGGCGTACCGGAACGCCCCCGAGCAGCGGGAGGGCGAGGATCTCGACCTGATCGTGAGCTGGGCCGAGGGCTCGCGCACGGCGCTGGACGTGGCGACCGGCGGCGGGCACGTCGCACGCCGGCTGCGCGAGGCAGGGCTCCAGGTCGTGAGCTCCGATCCCGCACCGGGGATGCAGCCCGACGTGATCTGCCGCGCAGAGGATCTTCCGTTCGCGGACGGCGCCTTCGACCTCGTCGTCTCGCGGATCGCGCCGCACCACTTCGACGACATCGCCGCAGCCGTCGCCGAGATGGCGCGTGTCAGCAACGACCTCGTCGTGATCGAGGACACGCTCTACGTGAGCGAGCACGTCGAGGCCGCCGAGAAGCTCCACGATCCGACGCACGTCCGCTCCTACACCGAGGACGAGTGGCGCTCGCTGCTCGAGGCCGCGGGGCTCGCAGGTCGAGCAGGTCGAGTCGTTCGAGAAGCGGCGCTCGCTCGAGGACTGGTTCGTCGCGCTCGGAGACGCCCGCCGAGGACAGGCCGCTCATCAGGGAGCTGCTCGCCGACCAGATCGAGGGCGACGAGTACGTCGACACGAAGCTCGTCCTGAAAGCGCGGAAGGCGAGCTAGTGGCGATCATCGTCGACAAGGACACGAAGCTCGTCGTCCAGGGCCTGACCGGCTCCGAGGGCTCGTTCCACGGGCTTCGCAACAAGCGCTACGGCACGCAGGTCGTCGCCGGCGTCACGCCGGGAAAGGGCGGCCAGGACGTCGAGGGGATTCCCGTCTTCGACACCGTCGCCGACGCGGTCGACGCCACCGGCGCGAACACGACGATGGTCTTCGTGCCCGCACCGTTCGCGGCCGACGCGATCTACGAGGCAGTCGACTCGGGCATCGGCACCGTGATCTGCATCGCCGAGGGACTGCCGGCGCACGAGATGCTGCGGATCTACTCCTACATCCGGCCGAAGGGTGTGACGATGCTCGGCCCGAACTGTCCGGGCGCGCTCTCGCCGGGCAAGGCCAACGTCGGGATCATCCCCGCCGAGATCTTCACCGAGGGGAACATCGGCCTCGTCTCGCGCTCGGGCACCCTGACGTACCAGATCGGCCACGAGCTGACCCAGATGGGTCTCGGCAACTCGACGATCGTCGGGATCGGGGGCGACCCGATCGTCGGCTCGTCCTTCATCGACGTGCTCGAGAAGTTCCAGGCCGATCCGCAGACCGAGTACGTCGTGATGGTCGGCGAGATCGGCGGCGACGAGGAGGAGAAGGCGGCCGCGTTCATCGAAGCGCACGTGACGAAGCCGGTCGTCGCCTACATCGCCGGCTTCACCGCGCCTCCCGGCAAGACGATGGGCCACGCCGGCGCGATCATCTCCGGCTCGTCCGGCACGGCGCAGGGGAAGAAGGAGGCGCTGGAGGCGAAGGGCATCCGCGTCGGCACCTCACCGACCGAGGTGGCGCAGTTCGCCGCCGAGGTCGCGCGCGGCTGACTCGACGGCACGGCCCACGCCGCACCTAGCATCGAGCGGATGGAGCTCGAGATCCGTGACGTTGCGCACTCGTTCGGCAGTCGCGTCGCGCTCGACGGCGTCTCCTTCGACGTCGCACCGGGCGTGCTGACCGGGCTCCTCGGTCCGAACGGCGCCGGCAAGACGACACTGCTCCGCGTCCTGCTCGCAGTGCTCGCGCCCGACCGCGGCGAGATCCGCTTCGGCGGGCGGCAGGTGGGCAGGGAGGATCGCCGCGGCTGGGGCTACATGCCGCAGGAGCGAGGTCTCTACGCGGCGATGCCGTCCGGCGAGCAGGTCGTCCACTTCGGGCGGCTGCACGGCCTTTCCCGCCACGACGCGACCGAGCGGGCCCGCGTCGTGCTCGACGAGCTCGGGCTCGCCGAACGCTGGCACGACCGCACCGACTCGCTCTCCGGCGGGATGCAGCAGCGACTCCAGCTCGCGACTGCGCTCGTGCACGACCCCCATGTGATCGCGCTCGACGAGCCGTTCGCGGGACTCGACCCCGCCGCGGTCGCGGAGCTCTCCGAGAGCCTGCGGCAGCGCGCGCGGGAGGGCCGGATCGTGCTCTTTTCGAGCCACCAGCTCGACCTCGTCCAGGACCTCTGCGAGCAGATCGTGATGGTCGACCTGGGCCGCGTCGTGCTCGAGGGCCCGGTCGCCGGCCTCCGGGCCGCGTCCGGGGAGCGGCAGCTGCGGTTGCATGTGGACACCTTCGACCGCGACTGGCTGCAGGCGCTCCCGGGCGTCGCCGTCGTGAGCGACGAGGCGGACGAGTTGCGGCTCGCGCTGCCGCCCGACGTCGATCCGCTCGCCGTGCTCGACGCAGCGCGTGCAGCGGGCCGCGTCGACGACTTCGGGCTCGAGCTGCCCACGCTCTCGCAGCTCTTCTTCCAGGCTGCGGGCCGGCACGCCGACCCGGCGGCGGTGAGCTGAGTGCGCGGCTGGTGGCAGGGGTCCGAGCTCGTCGCGGAGCGTGCCCTCCGGGAGAGCGTGACGTCGCGGACGTTCAAGATCGTCACCCTCCTGCTGCTCGTCGTCTCGATCGCGGGTGTGACAGTGCCGCAGCTTTTGCAGGACGACGAGACGACCTACACGCTCGCGACCGTCGGTCGGGCGCCGGAAGCGGTCGTCGACGCCCTCGACGCGGCCGGCGCGTCCCAGGACTTCGAGCGTCGAGCTCGCTGTGCGTCCCGACGAGGAGGCTGTGCGACAGGCGATCCGCGATGGTGACGCCGACGCCGGCCTCGTCGGCGACACGCTCTACACGTCGGCGGAGCAAGGCGACACCTTCCCGGCCATCGTCTCTCAGATCGTCGTCACGCTCGAGGTCGCGCACCGGCTGGAGGAGGCAGGTCTGACGCCGGAGCAGATCGAGGAGGTGCGATCGGCCGAGCCGCCCGAGCAGGTGTCGATCGGGCGCGTCGAGGACGAGAGCCGCGCGGGCATCGGCTTCGCCGTGGGAGTCGTGCTCTACATGGCGTTGACGTTCGCAGGCTCGGCGATCGCGACGACGATCGGGATGGAGAAGGCGACGCGGATCTCCGAGGTGCTGCTTGCGGTGCTGCGGCCGAGCCAGGTGCTGGTCGGAAACGTGCTGGCGGTCGGCCTCGTCACGCTCTTTCAGCTGCTCGTACTTGCGGCGCCGCTCGCCGTCGCGGTGCAGCTGACCGACGACATCGGCCTTCCGCCGATCGCAGGCGCCGACCTCGCGCTCGCGATCGTGTGGTTCCTGCTCGGCTTCGCGCTGTACGCATTCGTCTTCGCTGCGGCGGCCTCGCTCGTGAACAAGATCACGGAGGTCACGTCCGCGATCACACCGGTGTCGACGACATTGCTCGTCGCCTATCTGCTCGGTGTGTTCGTCGTCACCAGCGACCCCGACAGCGTCTGGAGCATTGCGCTGTCGCTCTTCCCGCTCACCGCACCGCTCGCGATGCCGGTTCGCTGGGCGTCGGGCGAGGTGCCCGTCTGGCAGCTCGTGCTCGCGATGCTGTTGACCGCGGCGACGGCGGTGCTGTTCGTCCGCCTGGCGTCGTCCATCTACGGGCGGGCCTTGCTCGTCACCGGGCACCGCGTGCGGCTGCGGGAGCTGCTCGGCGCGTCCGCTACACCGACCAGCGCTCGCTGAACTCCCGCTGGGCCGCCGGTCGGCTCGCCGAGCTCGAGCCCGAGCGTCGCCAGCTTCGTCCGCGCGATCTCGCGGTCGAGCTCGTCCGGGAAGCGGTGGAGCCCGGGCGCGAGGCCGCCGCGTGCGAGGAGATGCGCCGAGAGTGCCTGCACGGAGAACGAGAGATCCATGATCTCGACCGGATGCCCGTCCCCGCCCGCGACGTTCGTCTGGCGGCCGTCGACGAGGACGTAGGCGGTGCCTCCGCCCGGAATCGCGCGCGCCTCGATGCCGGGACGCACCTCTTCTCCAGGGCCGAGCCCGTCGATCGCGACCTCGCGCTCGTGGTGGCCGCCGTTCGCGATCAGGACGCCGTCCTTCAGGTGCACGAGCGCCTCGCGCGGGACGCAGTCCATCGCGCCTGTTGCGGAGATCAGCACGTCGGCGTCCGGGAGCGCGTCTTCGAGCCGCGCCACTCGATGGCCGTCCATGTGCGCTTCGAGGGCAGCGATGGGGTCGATCTCGACGACGGTCACCCGGCCGCCGGCGCCGCGGGCTGCTCGCGCCAGGCCCTTCCCGACCCAGCCGTAGCCGACGATGCAGAACTCGCGGCCGGGGAAGGTGAGGTTCGTGAGCCGGTCGATCGCGGCCAGCGTCGACTGCCCGGTGCCGTAGCGGTTGTCGAAGAGGTGCTTGCAGAGGGCGTCGTTCGCGGCGATCGCCGGGAAGCTGAGCTTGCCCGCTGCCTCCATCGCCCGCAGCCGTGCGACCCCCGTCGTCGTCTCCTCGGTCACGCCGCGCAGCTCTGCGGCGACCTCTGGTCGATGCTCGACGATCCGCGCAGTCAGCTCTGCGCCGTCGTCGACGACGATCTCCGGACGGGTGTCGGCGACCGCGAGCAGGTCGGCGTCGAACTGCTCGCGCGAAGCGCCGTGCGTTGCGTGCACCTCGATCCCGCGCGCGACGAGGGCGGCGCAGATCGAGTCCTGCGTCGAGCCAGGGTTCGAGCCTGAGGCGACCACCTCCGCGCCGGCGTCCGCGAGCAGCGTCGCGAGGTACGCGGTCTTCGCCTCCAGGTGCACGACGACTGCGACCCGCTTTCCGGTGAGAGCTCCGTCGGCGAGCCGCTCGCGCGCCAGCCGGTTCAGGACGGGCGAGTGCTTTGCCACCCACCGGATCCGCTGCTCGCCTTCGGGGGCGAGCGACGGATCGGCGATGTTGGACCGGGCCGCGGCGTCCACGCCGCGAATCTATCCAAGTAACAGACTGTTACTTGGGTGCAGCGGTGCGCTGACGAGAGCGAATGAGCCTAGTAACAGACTGTTACTAGGCTCGGTTTGTGCGGGTCGCGCTAGATCTTGCGGCGGGGGCGCGTCGGGCCCCACTTGGAGTTGCGCCGCTTCGACGCGTAGACGAGCCGCGGCGGCGCGACCGTCATCCCCTCGCTCTTGAACTGCTCGGTGTGCCCGAGCATCCGCGCGACGTGGCTGACCTCGGCCTGCTGCTCGGGGAGGACGAGCGTCACGCCGATCCCGTCCTTGCCCGCGCGGCCGGTGCGGCCGATGCGGTGGATGTACGCGGTGTGCTCCTCCGGCGGATCGAAGTTGATCACGTGCGTGATGTCGTCGAGGTCGAGGCCGCGGGCGGCGACGTCGGTGGCGACGAGCGTCTTGACCGTGCCCTGCTCGAAGCGCTTCAGAGCGCGCTCGCGCTGGCTCTGGTTCATGTCGCCGTGCATCGCGACCGCTGTGACCTCGTGACGGGCCAGCTTCTGGACGAGCCGGTCGGCGCCGCGCTTCGTGCGCACGAAGACGAGCACGAGGCCGCGCTCCTTGGCCAGCATCCCGGCCAGCGTCTCGACCTTGTTCTCGGCCGTCACCGGCACGAACTGGTGGTCGATCTCGCCCTGCTGCTGGTCGATCGTCAGCTCGGCCTCGAAGCGGGACGGGTTCGTCGTGTACGCCCGCGCGAGCTCGCCGACCTGACCGTCGAGCGTCGCGGAGAAGAACATCGTCTGCCGCCTCTTGGGCAGCCGGGCGACGATCCGGTCGACCTGAGGCTGGAAGCCCATGTCGAGCATCCGGTCGGCCTCGTCGAGGATCAGCATGCGGACGCCGTCGAGCGAGACGATCCTCCGCTCGATCAGGTCCTGCAGGCGGCCGGGGGTGGCGACCAGGATGTGCGCGTCACGGGAGGCCTTGGCCTGCGCCGAGATCGAGACGCCGCCGTAGACGGCAGCGACCCTGAGGTCGTGCGCCGGCGCGATCGTGCCGATCTCCGCCGTGACCTGGGCTGCGAGCTCGCGGGTGGGCACCAGCACGAGCCCGGACGGGCGGTCGTCGCTCGCGTCGAGGCGCTCGACGAGCGGCACGGCGAAGGCGAGCGTCTTGCCGGAGCCCGTGGGCGACTTCGCGAGGATGTCGCGGCCGGCGAGGGCATCCGGGAGCACGAGCCCCTGGATGCGGAAGGGAGCAAGGATGTCGCGCGCGGCAAGTGCCTCTGCGACGCGTGGAGACACGCCCAGCTCAAGGAAAGACTGCATATTCGGATTGGACTCCTTCGTGTTCGGACGAGATCCGCCTGCCTCGTCCGCCTGTGCCATCACAGGGGAGAACCGAAGAAGAACAAACCTCACAGGACGACACCACGCCGTCCGTAAGGAACAAAGTAGCAGCAGACCGCATCGTTAGTGTGTTCCGCATGATCTCGTTCGCCCGTGGCGCGCCCGCGCTGGAGTGCCTCGACGCCGACCTTCTGGCCGATTGTGCGCGCGTTGCGATCGAGGCCGACCCGTCAGTGCTCGCCTACGGCCCGGGCGGCGGCTACGCGCCGCTGCGCGAGTCGCTGGGCGCCCGCCACGGGGTCGATCCGGGCCGGATCCTCCTGACGACGGGTGGGCTCCAGGGCTTCGTCTTCTACACGGAGGAGCTGCTCGCCTCTCGTCCGGGTCGGGTCCTGGTCGAGGCGCCGACCTACGATCGCCCGCTGAAGATCCTCGCCCGCCTGGGAGCCGACGTCGTGGCGCTCCCGATGGACGACGAAGGTCTCGATCCGGACGCGCTCGCGCGCGAGCTCGCCGCGGGCGAGACGAGCTTCCTCTACACGATCCCGACCTTCCAGAACCCGAGCGGGCGCACGCTCTCGACCGAGCGGCGCCGGCGCGTCGTCGAGCTCGCGACGGCGCACGGAGTCCCCGTGCTGGAGGACGACCCGTACGGGCTCGTCCGCTACGAGGGCGAGGCACCGCCGTCGCTCTTCGACCTGGAGGGGGGCACGCTCGTCACCTACGCCTCCTCCTTCTCGAAGACGGCCGCGCCGGGCCTGCGCGTCGGCTGGTTCGTTGCGCCTGCCGAGCTCGCCGCCCGAATCGAAGCGCGCGCCGTGTCGACCTACATCTCGCCGCCGTTCCTGACGCAGGGGACCGTGCACGAGCTGATCGCCCGCGGCGCGTTCGAGCCGAACCTCGAGCGGATCCGCGGTCTGCTGAAGGGCCGCCGCGACGCGATGCTCGGTGCGCTCGAGCGCGAGCTCGACGGCGAGGCGACGTGGAGCAAGCCGGAGGGCGGCTACTTCCTCTGGGTCGACCTACCCGTCGATGCGGAGGGGCTGCTCTCGCGTGCCGAGGCCGCCGGAGTCACCTTCGTCAAAGGCTCGGACTTCTTCCCCCACGGCGGCGGCGAGCAGTCCGCCCGGCTGGCCTACAGCTACGCGTCGCCGTCCGAGATCGACTCGGGCGTCTCGACGCTCGCCTCGCTCTTGCGCGTCTGACGGCGGCGGTGCAGCTGCGAGAGCAGCACGCCGCCGACGAGACCCGCGAGCAGCGAGAGGAGGATCACCCAGATCAACGACGTCGTTCGCCTTGGCGAACACGAAGTTGACGGAAGCCTCCTCGTCGTTGCCGACGACGAACGCGATCAGGTAGGCCCCGATCAGGATCAGCACGCCGAGCGTGATCCAGAGACGCGGCTGCCAGCTGCGGTCGAACTCGTCGCGGGGCGACTCGCTGGGCGACTCCATGGACGGAGACTTTACTCAGGCAGCGGCGAAGCTCGGCGCATGCGTCGGCAGTGGGACGAGCCGCGGCTGCCGCGGAGGCCCGAGAGCATCCTTGGCGAGGCGGTGCGTGGGGCACGGAGTGTCGCCGGGCAGGGCGCACAATCCCGCCTGCCGGAAATAGCAGTTTGCACAGCTTGCTTCAACAGATTTGTTCATGTCCCCTCTTGCTAGAGTCCCTACCGCTCAGGACAGTGGCACTATGGAGATGGTTGCCGAGGGCAGCAACCCCTCCCGCCACGAAA
The DNA here is from genome assembly GCA_963847255.1 of uncultured Gaiellaceae bacterium. Taxonomy (GTDB): domain Bacteria; phylum Actinomycetota; class Thermoleophilia; order Gaiellales; family Gaiellaceae; genus Gaiellasilicea. The sequence continues at coordinate 73,829 of CAWJYW010000004.1, read as the reverse complement.
ACGGTGCAATTTCCGGAGCTTTCGATTCCCGAGAAAATTCCTGCTAACTAAGGTTTTCTCGGCAAGGTTGCCAGGGCACGCAACGCCTGTCGAAAACTCTCCACAGGGATCACGCGAAGATCCCCTGCATGTCGGCGTGCCTCGATGGCGTTATCCCCAGCCGGGGCAAGGAAGACATCGGCGCCTGAGCGCCTCGCGCCGATCACCTTCTGTTTCACGCCGCCGATCGAGACGACAGACCCGTCGAGCTCCAACTCGCCCGTCGCAGCCACCTTGAGCCCCCGGTCGACGCCGCCGCGCAGCTCTTCCACGATGTCGAGCGCGAACGCGAGCCCGGCCGACGGCCCGCCGACACCACCGAGGTCGATCTCGACGTCGATCGGCAGCGTGATGTCCGCAGACTGCTCGACCTGGACGCCGATGATCGGCCGACCCTTCTCGGCGGGGCTCTCGATCGTCCCGACCTTGACGCTCCTCGTCGCGCCGCCGGCGCGCACCGACAGCGTCACCGTCTCACCGGGCTCGTGCTTCGCGATCAGCCGGCGCAGGTCATCCGGAGTCTTCACCGCCTTGCCGTCGACTCCGACGATCACCTCGGTTGCCTCGATCTTGCCGTCGGCGGGCGAGTCGGGCGCCACGTCGACGATGAGCGCTCCCTCCGGCTTGGCCTCGACGTCGTAGCCGAGCTCGCGGAGCGCGACCGCGGCGGCGACCTTCTGCGAGCGGTCCATCTGCCGAAGGTTCTGGCGGCGGCGCTCTGCGTAGTTCGATCCCGGCGGGACGATCGCCTGCTCGGGGACGAGGTCGGCGCCGTCGGGGCGGGTGAAGGGCACGAGCTCCTCGAGCACCGATGCCTGCCGGACGATCACGTCCACGTAGCTGATCCCACCGGGCGGATGCGGCTTCTCGCCCTCGACTTTCACAAGTGGGGCGAGGGGATGGGCGTCGTCCGGGAGGAGGAGATAGCTGTCGGCGGGATAGAGCCACGCTGCGCCGACGGCGATCAGGAAGAGCGCGACCCCCACGCCGACGAGCCGCAATGGCTTCACAGCAGGCTCCGGGTCAGGCCGCCGTCGACGCCGATCGTCGTCCCGGAGATGTACCCGCCGCGATCGGACGCGAGGAAGCAGACCACGTCGCCCACCTCACGGGGCGTGCCGAGGCGCCGTAGCGGGATCGTCGCGAGGTCGGCGTCCGTCGGGCCGTCGGGATAGACCTCCTTGATCCGGTCGGTGTCGATGCGTCCGGGCGCGACGCAGTTGACCGTCACGCCGGCGGGGCCGAGCTCGCGCGCCGCGACCTTGAGCCAGCCGACGAGCCCCGGGCGGACGCCGCTCGAGAGGGCGAGATTGTCGACCGGTTCCTTGACCGCGCTCGACGTGATCGCGATCACGCGACCGTGGCCGCTCGCCTCGAGGTGCGGGCGGCAGAGACGGACGAGCCGGATCGGCGCGAGCAGGAGCAGCTGGGCGGCGCTCTCGACCTGCTCGTCGGTGGCATCGAGCGCCTTCGTCCGCGGCGGGCCGCCGGAGTTGAGCACGACGACGTCGACGCCGCCGAAGCGCTCGACAGCAGTCGCGACGAGCCGCTCGAGATCCTCGGCGCTCGTGATGTCGCCCACGACCGGGACACCACCGACGCGCTCTGCCTCACGCTCGAGGACGTCCTGACGGCGGGCGAACATGACGACGTTCGCGCCCGCCTCGGCGAGCGACTCTGCGCATCCCGAGGCCGATTCCGGCCGACGCGCCGCAGACGATTGCCGTGCGTCCGCGGAGGCCAAGCTCCATATCTAGGTGGTCAACACGCCGACGACCTCGCGGACGGCGTCCGCGGAGGCCTTCAGCGCCTGCTGCTCGGCGTCGTCGAGGTCGAGCTCGACGATCCGTTCGATTCCACCCGCGCCGAGGACGACAGGCACGCCCATGTAGAGGCCGTCGATGCCGTACTCACCCTCGAGGTAGGCGGTGCACGGGAGGACGCGCTTCTCGTCGAGGACGATGGCGTCGACCATCTGTGCGGCGGCTGCCCCCGGCGCGTACCAGGCGGAGGTGCCGAGCAGGTTGACGAGCTCGCCGCCGCCCTTGGCGGTGCGCTCGACCATCGCCTGGATCCGGTCCTCGGGTGCGAGCTTTCGCAGCGGGATGCCGCCGACGGTCGTCGCGGAGACGACGGGCACCATCTGGTCGCCGTGACCGCCGAGCACCATCGCGGTGACGTCCTTGATCGACATGCCGGTCTCCCAGGCGATGAACGCCGAGAAGCGGGCGGTGTCGAGGATCCCGGCCATCCCGAAGACGCGCTCCTTCGGCCAGTCGGAGACGTTCTTGGCCACGTGGCACATCGCGTCGAGCGGGTTGGAGACGACGACCAGGATCGCGTCCGGGCTGGCGGCGACCACCTGCTCGGTGACGGACTTGACGATCTTCTCGTTCGTCGTCACGAGGTCGTCGCGGCTCATGCCCGGCTGGCGGGGCAGGCCCGCCGTGATCACGACGACCTCGGAGCCGGCCGACTCGTCGTAGCCGTTCGACCCGGTCACGTTCGCCTCGTAGCCGAGGACCGCAGCAGCCTGGTTGATGTCCAGAGCCTTGCCCTGCGGGAGACCTTCCTTGATGTCGACCAGCACCACGTCGGCGTAGTCGCGCCGCGCGAGCTCCTGCGCGCACGTCGCGCCGACGTTGCCGGCTCCGACGACAGTGACCTTGCGTCTCACGCGTGAACCTCCAGCTTCTCGATGATCGCGTCCGCGACACCGCTCGTTCCGACCGCCGTCGGGTCGTCGCGTGTCGGCTTCATGTCGTAGGTGACGCTCTCGCCCTCGGCGATCACCTCGGCGATCGCCCGCTCGAGGCGATCGGCCGCAGACATCTCGTCGAGATGGCGAAGCATGAGCATCCCGGAGAGCATCATCGCCATCGGGTTGACCCTGTTCTGGCCCTTGTACTTCGGGGCCGAGCCGTGGGTGGGCTCGAAGACCGCTCCCTTCTCGCCGAAGTTGGCGCCGGGCGCGAGGCCGAGCCCGCCGATCAGGCCGGCGCAGATGTCCGAGACGATGTCGCCGTAGAGATTCGGCAGCACGAGCACGTCGTACTCCTCCGGCCGCTGGACGAGCTGCATCGAGAGGTTGTCGACGATCCGGTCCTCGAACTCGATGTCGGTGTTCTCGGCGGCGACGTCCTGCGCGACATGGAGGAAGAGCCCGTCCGTGTACTTCATGATGTTGGCCTTGTGGACGGCCGTGACCTTGCGGCGGCCGTTGCGGCGCGCATAGTCGAACGCGAACTGGACGACCTGGCGAGTGCCTGTCTCGGAGATCGGCTTGATCGAGATGCCGGAGTCGCGCCGGATCTTGTCGTACCCCTTGGAGGCGAGGAAGTCGAGGAGCTCGTCTGCGTCCTCCGTCCCTTCCTCGAACTCGACCCCTGCGTAGAGGTCCTCCGTGTTCTCGCGGACGATGATCAGGTCGACGTTCTCGTAGCGCGAGCGGACGCCCGCGTAGCTCTTGCACGGGCGCACCTGGGCGTAGAGGTCGAGCGCCGTGCGGAGCCCGACGTTCACCGACCGGAACCCGCCGCCGACCGGGGTCGTGATCGGCCCCTTCAGCGCCGTCCCGCTCTGCCGGATCGACTCGAGCACGTGCTCCGGCAGCGGATTGCCGTCGTTCTGGTCCATCACGTCGCTGCCGGCGTCCTGGACGTCCCACTCGAACTCGACGCCGGTCGCCTCGAGGACCCGCCGGGTCGCCTCGGCCAGCTCGGGGCCGGTGCCGTCGCCGGGGATGAGTGTCACGCGATGCGCCATTCGGCGGCGGATTGTATGGAACGGTCGCCTCCTCGCCGGTGAGGTACCGTCCGGTTGACCAAAATCTCGACGAGGAGAACGATGACCGAGTTCAAGCCTGGGCTCGAAGGCGTGGTCGCCTTCGAGACGGAGATCGCCGAGCCGGACCGCGAGGGTGGGTCGCTGCGCTACCGCGGCGTCGACATCGAGGAGCTGGTCGGCCAGTACCGCTTCGAGCAGGTGTGGGGGCTCCTCGTCGACGAGAGCTTCGAGCCGGGTCTGCCCGCGGTCGAGCCCTACGAGGGCGGCGGCCTGACCGGCAACACGCCGGCCGACCTGCAGTCGGTGACCGCCCGCGTGGGCGCCGAATGGGGCCTGGAGAAGCTGATCGACATCACCGACGACGAGGCGCGCGAGGATCTCCGCCGCGTCTCGGCGCAGTTCATCTCGATCGCAGCGCAGTCGGCGCGCATTGCCGACGGCAACGACGACCGCATCGCCCCGCAGGTCGTCGCCCAGGGAAAGACGACCGCCGAGCGCTTCCTGCTCGAGTGGCGCGGCGAGGCCGACCCGAAGCACGTTCAGGCGATCGACACCTACTGGATCTGCACCTGCGAGCACGGCCTCAACGCTTCGACCTTCGTCGCGCGGATCACGGCGTCCACGGGCGCCGACTGCGCCGCGGCGCTCTCCTCCGCGGTCGGCGCGCTCTCCGGCCCGCTCCACGGCGGCGCGCCCGCCCGGGTGCTGCCGATGCTCGACGCGGCCGCGGAGTCGGGCAATCCCGAGGCCTATGTCGAGAGCCTGATCGAGAAGGGCGAGCGGCTGATGGGCTTCGGCCACCGTGTCTACCGCGCCGAGGATCCGCGTGCCCGCCTGCTCAAGCGCACGGCGAAGGAGCTCGGCGCCCCGCGGTACGACGTCGCCGACAAGCTCGAGGCGGCCGCGCTCGCCGCGCTGCGGAAGAAGTCGCCCGACCGTCCACTCGAGACGAACGTCGAGTTCTGGTCGGCGGTCGTCCTCGACGTCGCCGACGTGCCGCCGCAGCTCGCGCCGGCGATGTTCGCCTGCTCGCGCACCGCGGGCTGGTCGGCGCACATCCTCGAGCAGAAGAAGCTGAACCGTCTGGTCCGCCCGTCGGCGAAGTACGTCGGCCCCGGCCCCCGGCCGGCCTCCTCGATCCCGGGCTCGTGACGCTGCAGGAGGCTGCGGCGCAGGCTGACGCGCTCGCGTCGCAGGGAGACGAGCGCGGGCTCGCGACGCTGCGGCAGCAGTGGGACGAGGAGCTCGAGCATGCGGCCCGCAGCGCCGACTACCGGATCCGCGCGCAGGCGTACCGCGCGATCGCGCAGTTCCGCTTCCGGCAGAAGCTCGAGCTGGTCCGGCGCGGGCTCCAGGACGAGAGCCCGGCCGCACGGGGGTCGGCGCTGATCGCGCTCGAAGGCCTCTCGCGCGACCACCCGGGCGACGTGAACAGCATGCGCGCGATGCTGCACGAGATCGCCACCAACGACTCGAACATGGCGGTGCGGAGACTTGCGATCGTCTGCCTGAAGAACGGCTCCGCGCAGCGCGAGACGATCCTGATCCTCGACGGCCTCGCCGACGACGACGAGCAGGAGCAGGACCTGCGGAAGACCGCGAGGGCGGTCGCCACCGCGCTGACGAAGAAGTCGAGACAGAAGTGACCGCGCTCGTCGGCGTGATCATGGGGTCGCGCTCCGACTGGGAGACGATGCGCCACGCGTGCGAGACGCTGGAGGCGCTGGAGGTGCCCTTCGAGCAGCAGGTCGTGTCGGCGCACCGAACGCCCGACCTCCTCTTCGAGTACGCGGGCTCAGCGGAGGAACGCGGCCTGCAGGTGCTGATCGCCGGTGCCGGAGGCGCTGCGCACCTGCCGGGCATGGCCGCGGCGAAGACCGCGCTGCCCGTGCTCGGCGTCCCGGTCGAGTCGAAGACCCTGAAGGGGATGGACTCGCTGCTCTCGATCGTCCAGATGCCGGCGGGAGTGCCGGTGGGCACGCTCGCGATCGGCCGCGCGGGAGCGGTGAACGCGGCGCTGCTCGCGGCGGCGATCGTGGCGCGCTCCGACCCGGGTGTGCGCGAGCGTCTCGCCCGCTACCGCGAGGCCCAGACCGAGTCGGTGCTCGCGAGCCCCGATCCCGCTGCGTGATCGTCGGCGTCATCGGTGGCGGCCAGCTGGGGCGGATGCTCGCGCTGGCCGGGATCCCGCTCGGGCTCTCGTTCCGGTTCCTCGATCCCGCAGCGGACGCGCCGGCCGGGGAGGTCGGCGAGCTGCTGATCGGCGAGTACGACGATCCCGAGCTCCTCGACAGGCTCGCCGACGGCGCCAGGGTCGTCACCTACGAGTTCGAGAACGTGCCGGTCGAGGCGGCACGCCGCGTCGGCGCGGTTCCGGGTGCAGCGGCGCTCGAGGCTGCCCAGGACCGGTTGACGGAGAAGCTCCTCTTTCGTCGGCTGGGCATCCCGACGGTCAGGATCGACGACGAGGTCGAGACGTTCCCTGCTCTGCTGAAGACGCGCCGGCTCGGCTACGACGGAAAGGGCCAACGTCTGGTCGAGGCCCGTCCGGGGACTGTCCCCGGACACGTCCTCGAGGAACGTGTCGCTTTCGACCGCGAGCTCTCGCTGATCTCCGTCCGCGGGCAACTCGGCGAGACGCGCTTCTACCCGCTGGTCGAGAACGTGCACAAGGACGGGATCCTGCGGACGTCGCGTGCGCCCGCAGCGAACGCGAACCAGGCACGAGGCCGAGGCGTACGCAACGAAGATCCTCGACGAGCTCGAGTACGTCGGCGTGCTTGCGCTCGAGCTCTTCGACGTCGGCGGGACGCTGCTGGCGAACGAGATCGCGCCGCGGGTGCACAACACCGGCCACTGGACGATCGAAGGCTCCGAGACGAGCCAGTTCGAGAACCACCTGCGCGCGATTCTCGGGCTGCCGCTCGGGTCGACGGAGTCGCGGCGCGCGCTGATGGTGAACCTGATCGGCACCGTGCCGAAGACGTTCGATGTGCTCGAGATCCCGCACGCCCATCTCCACCTGTACGGCAAGGAGCCGCGCCCCGGCCGCAAGCTCGGCCACATCACGCTCGTCAATCCGTCGAGCGCGAGCGAGCAGGAGCTGCTGCGGCTAGTGAGCTAGTGCCCTGAGCAGACGCGGCCGGCGATGATGCGGCCGCAGGAGGGGCAGACCCGCTTGCGCCGCTTGAGCTCGAGCGCGTGCTTCTTCAGGCCCGTGAAGAACATCGTGTAGCCGATCGCCATCGTCAGCGCGGCGAGGACGGCGATCTGAGGGTCAAGCGTCATCCGAGATCCTTTTCGGAGTCGTTCGTCGTCGCGCGTGGGGATGCGCGCGAAAATACAACTCGCGACGCCGCCGATCGGATACGTGCGTGTACAGCTCGGTGGTGGAGAGGTCGGCGTGCCCGAGCATCTCCTGGACGCTGCGGAGGTCGGCGCCCCCCTCGAGCAGATGGGTGGCGAAGGAATGGCGGAGCAGGTGAGGGTGCACGCGCAGCGGCTCCAGCCCTGCCTTCTCGGCCAGGCGGCGGAGGATCAGGAAGGCGCCGGCGCGGGTCAGCGGCCCGCCGCGGGCGTTCAGGAAGAGCTCGGGCCGGGTGCGGCGGTCGAGGTGCGGCCGGCCCATGGCGATGTAGCGCCGGAGCGCTTCGACGGCGGGCCGGCCGAGCGGGACGATCCGCTCCTTCGACCCCTTGCCGAGCGCGCGCACGATCCGGTCGTCCAGGTCGACCGAGCGCCGGTGCAGGCCGGTCGCCTCGCTGACGCGCAGGCCGGCGCCGTACATCAGCTCCACGAGTGCGCGGTCGCGCATCGAGCGTGGCGTCGTGCCCGAGGCGGCCTCGATCAGCCGCTCGGCCTCGGCGGGCGAGAGCGTGCGCGGGAGCGTTCGCGCCCGACGAGGCAGCTGAAGCGCGGCTGCCGGATTGTCCTGGCGTGCGCCGAGCAGCATCTGGTGCCGGAAGAAGGAGCGCACGGCGGCGACGCGCCGGGCAGCGGTCGAGGGAGCGAGGCCGGCGGCGCGCATCTCGGCGAGCCAGCGCTCGAGCTCCTCGGTCGTCGCCTGCACGACCGGCCCTCCACGCCAGGCGGCGAGCTGGGCGAGGTCGCGTCGATACGCGTCCACGGTGCGCGGCGCCCGCCGCGTCGCCAGCAGCGCGAGGAAGCTGTCGAGATCAGGGTCGGGGCGGCTCGTCACGGCCCGGTACCGGTTCCCCGCTGCCAGCCCGTCATCCTCTTTACGACCGTGGATGGGACGAGTCGTAGACGCGGCGGAGCCGGCGCGCATCGACGTGGCTGTAGACCTGTGTGGTCGAGAGCGACGAATGTCCGAGGAGCTCCTGGATCGTCCGCAGATCGGCCCCACCCTCGAGCAGGTGCGTCGCGAACGAGTGCCGCAGCCGGTGCGGGTGGGGGAGGAGGCGGCGGAGCGTGCTCGTGTCGAGCCGCCGGCCGCGAGTGGAGAGGAAGAGCGCGTCGTTCGCCCCACGGGCGAGCTCCGGTCTCGCCTCGCGCAGGTACCGCGCGACGACGTGGGCTGCCTCTTCGCCGAGCGGGACGACACGCTCCTTGCCGCCCTTGCCGCGCACGCGCACATGCTCCTGCTCGAAGTCGACGTCGCCGAGGTCGAGCCCGACCGCCTCGGCACTTCGGAGGCCGGCGGAGTAGACGAGCTCGACGAGCGCATGGTTGCGCAGGCCGAGCGGCCCGTCGGCGTCGAGCGAGTCGACGATCGACTCGATCTCCTCCCGCTTCGGCGCCTCCGGCAGGCGCTGGGGGCGGCGCGGGCCGAGTGACGCATCGGGGACGCGGGTCGGGCCGAGCGTGAAGCGGAGGAACGAGCGCACGGCGGCCAGGTTGCGGGCGATCGTGGCCGGCGCGAGCCCGTTGCGCGCCCGGCCGAGCTCCGACGCGTAGTCGACGAGCACGCGGACGTCGATCTCCTCGACCGCCGTCCCGCGCTCCTCGAGCCAGCCGCCGAAGCGGCGCAGGTCGGCCGCATAGGCGCGGCGAGTCGACTCGGCGAGCGAGGGCGAGGCGAGGAAGCGGTCGATCGCGGCTTCGGTCTGTCATCCAGACGCCTTTCCCTACAGTCCGGGCATGTCCTTTGCTCTTCCCACCGGCGCCGAGGCGCGCTGGACCGGCACGCCCGGGCCGCGTGCCGTGATCTGCGTCAACGGCGGCACGGCGGCCGAGCTGCCCGGCACGTGGAGCGCATCGATCGAGTGGCTCGTCGAGCGACTGGCCGCGGACGGCGTTCCGCTGCCGTTTCTGGAGGTGCGCTACCGCATCAAGTCCTGGCGTCGCCTGCCGCTCTGCATCGAGGATGCCCGCGCTGCGATCGGGGTCGCACGCGCTGCCGGCGCAGAGGAGATCGCGCTCCTCGGCTTCTCGATGGGCGGCGCCGTCTCGGTGCACGTCGCGGACGATCCGGCGGTCTCGACGGTGATCGCCCTGGCGCCGTGGCTCTACCCGGAGCTCGACGTCTCGCCGCTCGACGGCCGGCGCTTCGCAGTCCTGCACGGCTCGCTCGATCGTGGCCTGCCCGGGGTCCCGGGCGTGAGACCCGAGCTCTCGCTGCGTGGCTACGAGCGTGCGAAGGCACGCGGCGTGGACGCTTCGCGGCAGATGATCCGCGGCGCGATCCACCCGATCGCGCTCCGCACGCCGTGGGGGAGAACCGTGCCCATGCCACGCGCCGGCCGCTGGGCGGACCTCGTCGGCGGCGAGCTGGCGCGCCTGTGCACGTAGGGCTCTACCGGAGCGTCCGCGGAGTGGTGTACGTGCTCGCCCGCCTGCTGTATCGAATCGAGATCGTCGGGCGCGTGCCGCCGGGAGCGTGCGTGGTGGCGGCGAACCACGAGTCGCTGCTCGACCCGCCGCTGCTCGCGCTCATCACTCGCCGGCCGCTGCACTTCCTCGCCAAGGTCGAGCTCTGGCGCTATCCGCCGGGAGCCTGGCTGATGGATGCGCTCGGCGGGATCCCGATCCGGCGCGACCGGCGAGATCTCCTCTCGGTCGGGCGGGCCGAGGAGCTCTTGCGGGAGGGCGAGAGCGTCGCCATCTTCCCGCAGGGAACGGTGGCCGGCGGCGCCTGGACGCGCGGCGCCGCCCGGCTCGCGCTCACGACCGGAGTGCCGATCGTCCCGGTCCGCATCGTCGGCACCGCCCGCGCGCTCTCGCACCGCCGCATCCGCTTCTCGAAGATCCGGATCGTCGTCGGCGAGCCGATCCAGGTTGCCGCCGCCCGGCCGACCGTTGCCGCCTCGCGCGCGCTGACGCGCGAGTTGCAGGCTCGCGTCGAGCGCTCTAGTCCCGCCTGACGCAGCCCCTGCCGCGCTCCGTACCCTGTGTCGTGATGCCACGTGGACGGGGACGCGCGTTCGATCTGATGGAGCCGCCGGAGCGGCCCGCGGATCCGGCCGTCCGCCGCGCCTATCTGAAGCGGATCGTCGCCCTCTTCAAGCCCTACCGCCGACGGCTCAGCGGTGTGCTCGCGCTGATCATCTTCTCGTCCGCGCTCGGCGTGATCCCGGCACTTCTGCTGAGAGAGGTGATCGACGATGCCCTCCCGAACGGAGACACGCGGCTGCTGGGATGGCTCGTCGCGGGCATGGTCGCGATCGCAATCGTGACCGGGGCACTGGGTGTGGTCCAGACGCTGCTTTCGAACCAGGTCGGCCAGCGCGTGATGCACGACCTGCGGACGGCCGTCTACAAGCATCTGCAGCGGCTCTCGCTCGCCTTCTTCACGCGCACCCGCACGGGTGAGGTGCAGTCGCGGCTCGCGAACGACATCGGCGGCGTGCAGGAGGTCGTCACCTCGACCGCGACCTCGATCGTCTCGAACGTCACGATCGTGCTCGCCACCGTGGTGGCGATGTTCGTGCTCGACTGGCGGCTGACCCTGTTCGCGCTCGCCCTGCTGCCGCTCTTCGTCTGGATGACCAAGCGCGTCGGCGACCAGCGGCGAAAGGTGGCGAAGGTCCGGCAGGAGTCGATGGCCGACATCTCGAGCCTTGTCCAGGAGTCGCTTTCGGTCTCCGGCATCCTGCTCGGCAAGACGATGGGCCGGGCCGGCGCGCTCGCCGACCGGTTCGAGGGCGAGTCGGGCCGCCTGGCCGACCTCGAGGTCCGGAGCCGGATGACGGGCCGCTGGATGATGGCCTCGATCCAGACCTCGTTCGCCGTGATGCCGGCGCTCGTCTACCTCTTCGCCGGGCACTTCGCCGGCGCGGTCTCCATCGGCACCGTGGTCGCCTTCACCACGCTGCAATCGCGTCTCTTCTTCCCGGTCGGCTCGCTGCTCGGCGTCTCGCTCGAGGTGCAGACCTCGCTGGCGCTGTTCGACCGCGTCTTCGAGTACCTCGACCACCCGATCGACATCGAAGAGGGGACGACGGACGCTCGACGCGCCACGAGGCGACGTGGCCTTCGACCACGTCTGGTTCCGCTACGAAGACGCGGCCTGGACGCTCCAGGACGTCACCTTCGAGGTGCCGGCGGGGACGAAGACCGCGCTCGTCGGCGAGACCGGCTCGGGGAAGACGACCGCCGGCTACCTCGTCGCGCGCCTCTACGACGTCACCGACGGGAGCGTCACGATCGACGGCGTCGACGTGCGTGAGCTCACGTTCGCCTCGCTCGCGAATGCGGTCGGGGTCGTCTCCCAGGAGACGTATCTCTTTCACGCCACCGTTCGCGACAACCTCCGGTTCGCGCACCCGGAGGCGACCGACGAGGAGGTCGAGGAAGCAGCACGCGCCGCGCAGATCCACGACCTGATCGTGAGTCTTCCCGAGGGTTACGACACGGTCGTCGGCGAGCGCGGCTACCGCTTCTCGGGCGGCGAGCGCCAGCGCATCGCGATCGCGCGGACGATCCTGCGCAACCCGCCCATCCTCGTCCTCGACGAGGCCACCTCCGCACTCGACACCCAGACCGAGCGGGCCGTGCAGGAGGCGCTCGAGCGGCTGGCCGAGGGCAGGACGACGATCGCGATCGCACACCGTCTGTCCACGGTCCGCGACGCCGACCAGATCGTGGTGCTCGATCGTGGCATCGTCGTCGAGGTCGGCACGCACGAGGAGCTGATCGCCGCCGGCGGCCGCTACGCCTCGCTCGTCTCCCGCGACACCGAGGAGGTTCTCCAGTGAGCTGTACCCATCTCGACACCATCCGGCCGGTGACGCCGAGCGCCGCCGGCTGCGAGGAGTGCCTGCAGACCGGCTCGCGCTGGGTGCACCTGCGGCTCTGTCTCGCGTGCGGCCACGTCGGCTGCTGCGACAGCTCGCCGAACAAGCATGCGTCGAAGCACTCGCACGCGACCGGGCACCCGATCGTCAAATCGTTCGAGCCGGGTGAGAACTGGGTCTGGTGCTACGTCGACCAGGTGGAAATGGAGCCGGCCTAGAGCGCGTCGAGGAGCAGCTCGGCGGGCAGGGCGTGAACCGTGTTGCCGCCGCGCCCGGTCATCGTCTCGGCGGCGAGCATCGCGTTCAGGATCGACTCCTCGACGGCGTCGATCACGGCTTCGTAGAGCTGGTTGATCCGGCTGTCGTTCAGCATCCTGAGCGGGATCTCGCCCTCGTCGGTCTCGAGCGCGCGGTTGCCGGTCGCGAAGCAGAACGCGAAGTCGCCGCTCGAGTGCTCGCCCATGCCGCCGCTGCGCGCGATTCCGAAGCCGGCGCGGCGTGCGAGGCGTTCGCACTGCAGGGGGAGGAGCGGCGCGTCCGTCGCGATCAGGACGATGATCGAGCCTGCGCCCTCGGGCTTTCCCGGCAGCGGCACGACGTCCGGGCCGATCCTCTCGCCGACGGGAACGCCGTTCACGCGCAGGCGCAGCCGCTGGCCGTGGTTGGCCTGCACGAGGACGCCGACCATCCAGCCGTCCGGGGCAACACGTGACGAGGTGCCGATTCCGCCCTTGAAGCCGTGGCAGACCATGCCGGTGCCGCCGCCGACAGCGCCCTCCTCCACAGGTCCCTCCGTTGCCCGCTCGAGCGCGTCCCGGACGTGCTCCGCCTTGACGTGGAAGCCGTTGATGTCGTTCAGGAAGCCGTCCCAGGTCTCGCCGACGACCGGGAGGCTCCAGTCGTGCTCGCCGGGCTGCAGCAGCCTGGGCAGCCGCGACCAGGGCGTCGCGGACGACTCCCACCGAGTGGGTGTTCGTCAGCCCGATCGGCGTCGTCAGCAGACCCGAGTCACGCACCCACTCGAGTCCCGTCAGCTCGCCGTTGCCGTTGATCCGGTGCGCACCGGCGAAGAGCGGCTCGACGGGCGGCGCCACGATGGTGACACCGGTTCGAACGTCCTCGCCCTCGATCAGCGTCGTGTGGCCGACCCGTGTCCCGGGCACATCCGTGATCGCATTGTCCGGCCCGGTGGGGAGCCTGCCGATCTCGATCCCGAGGTCGCGTGCGCGCGGCTGCACAGCGCGAGCCTAGCCGCCGTAGCCGCCGCTACGTCGTCGCCCACCGTCGATCGTCGCCCGCGGCCTGTCGTCGCCGTCGCCGCTCCCGCAACCCGCTGACGCGCCAGAGCCCAGGTTTTCTCGCCCGTTCGGATTCGGCTTACCTATGATGTCCGGCGCGATGGCGACGAGCACGAAGGAGGGCGGGCGCGTCGGACTGGCTGAGCATGGCATCGAGCCGTCTCAGGCCGTCCATTGGAACCCGACGACGTCGCTCCTCTACAACCACGCAGTCGAGCGCCGAGAAGGGCGGATCGCCGAGGGTGGCCCGCTCAATGTGGACACCGGCAAGCACACCGGCCGCTCCCCGAAGGACAAGTTCGTCGTCCGCGAGGCGGGCTCGGAGGACAGGATCTGGTGGGGCGACGTCAACGCCGAGATCTCCGAGGAGCACTTCGACGGGCTGCGAGAGAAGGCCGTCGCGCACCTCGGCCGCAGCGACCTCTACGTCGTGGACGCGTTCGCAGGCGCCGATCCCAGGCATCGGATCGCCGTGCGCATCGTCACGAATCATCCGTACCACGCGCTCTTCGCCCGCACGATGTTCATCGACCCGAGCGAGGAGGAGCTGCGCGAGTTCGAGCCGCAGGCGCTCGTGCTGCACGCGCCCGGGCTCGAGTCCGACCCCGAGACGGACGGCACCCGCACCGGCACGTTCGTCGTGCTCCACCCCTCCCGCGAGGAGGTGCTGATCGGCGGCACGTTCTACGCCGGCGAGATCAAGAAGTCGATCTTCACGCTGATGAACGACCGCCTGCCGCTCGAGGACGTCTTCCCGATGCACTGCTCGGCGAACGTGGGCGATGCCGGCGACGTCGCGACCTTCTTCGGCCTGTCCGGTACCGGCAAGACGACGCTCTCGGCCGATCCGGAGCGCAAGCTGATCGGCGACGACGAGCACGGCTGGGGCGACGACGGCGTCTTCAACTTCGAGGGGGGCTGCTACGCGAAGGTGATCCGCCTCTCGGCAGAGGCCGAGCCCGAGATCTACAAGACGACACGGACCTACGGGACGATCCTCGAGAACGTCGTCATGGACGAGCGCGGCGTCCTCGACCTCGACGACGACTCGAAGACCGAGAACACGCGCGCTGCCTACAAGCTCGAGCAGATCGCGAACGCCCTGCCGGCGAAGCGCGCGGGGCATCCGTCGTCGTCGATCTTCCTCACGGCCGACGCGTTCGGGATCCTGCCGCCGATCGCGCGCCTGACGCGCGACCAGGCGATGTACTGGTTCCTCTCCGGCTTCACCGCGAAGCTCGCCGGCACCGAGATCGGCGTCAAGGAGCCGCAGCCGACCTTCTCGGCCTGCTTCGGTGCACCCTTTCTGCCGCAGCCGCCGGTGGTCTACGCCCGCCTGCTCGCGAAGAAGCTCGACAAGCACGGCACCCAGGTCTGGCTCGTGAACACCGGCTGGACCGGTGGCCAGTACGGCGAGGGGGAACGGATGCCGATCAAGGCGACGCGCGCCCTGCTCCGCGCCGCGCATCGCCGGCGAGCTCGACGGAGTCGAGTACCGGACGGACGACGTCTTCGGCTTCGACGTGCCCGTGGACGTTCCCGGCGTCGACTCGAAGCTGCTCGATCCCCGCGGCACCTGGCGCGACCCCGACGCGTACGACGCGAAGGCGCGCGAGCTCGCGGAGATGTTCCGCGACAACTTCGCGCAGTTCGACGCCGACGACAACATCGTGGACGCCGGCCCGCGCCTCTAGCGCAGCGCCCGACCCGATTCGGTAGCGTCATTCAGCGGTGGACGCGAAGCACGATGTCGTGGTGATCGGGGCCGGCTGCGCCGGCATGCGCGCCGCGATCGAAGCCCACGACGCGGGGGCGGATGTCGCCGTCGTCTCGAAGCTCCACCCGACCCGAAGCCACTCCGGCGCCGCCGAGGGCGGCATCAACGCGGCGCTTGGGAACGCCTCCGAGGACGATCCCGAGACGCACGCGTTCGACACCGTCAAGGGGTCCGACTACCTCGGAGACCAGGACGCGATCGAGATCCTCTGCAACGAGGCGCCGGACGACGTCTACCAGCTCGAGCACTGGGGAGCGGTCTTCTCGCGTACCGACGACGGCCGGATCGCGCAGCGACCCTTCGGCGCCGCCGGGGCGCCGCGCACCGCTTACGCGGCCGACATCACGGGCCACGTCCTGATCCAGGTGCTCTACGAGCAGCTCGTCAAGCGCGACATCACGGTCTATGAGGAGTTCTTCGGCTGGCGTCTCGTTGTCGACGGCGACCGCTGTCAGGGCGTCATCGCGTGGGACCTGCTGCACGGCGGCCTGAAGGCGATCGGCGCGAAGACGACCATCCTCGCCACGGGCGGGGCCGGGCGGCTCTACATCGGCACGACGAACGCCTACTCCTGCACGGGCGATGCGATGTCGATGGCGCTGCGCGTCGGCGTGCCGTTGAAGGACATGGAGATGATGCAGTTCCACCCGACGACGCTCTCGCCGACCGGCGTGCTCATCACCGAGGGCTGTCGTGGTGAGGGCGCCTACCTCCTCAACTCCGAGGGCGAGCGCTTCCTCGAGCGCTACGCGCCGAACGCGATGGAGCTCGCCTCGCGCGACGTCATCTCCCGCGCGGAGCAGACGGAGATCGACGAGGGCCGCAGCGTCGAGGGGAACGTGCTGCTCGACCTACGCCATCTCGGCGCAGAGAAGATCATCGAGCGGCTACCCGGAACCCGCGAGCTCTCGCTCGTCTTCGCCGGCATCGACCCCATCCACGAGCCGATCCCGGTGCGTCCGGGCGCCCACTACCACATGGGGGGCGTCGACACCGATGTCTGGGGTCGCACCTCGCTCGAGGGCCTCTACGCTGCGGGCGAGGTCGCGTGCGTCTCCGTCCACGGGGCAAACCGGCTGGGTGGCAACGCGCTGATGGAGACGATCACGTACGGCAAGCGCGCGGGACGCCACGCGGCGGAGTGGGCACTCGCGAACACGACGGTCGCCGTCCCGCCGTCGCAGCTCGCGGATGCCGAGCGCGACCTGAAGACGTTGCTCGCGCGCTCCAGCGGCGAACGCCCGTGGAGGATCCGCGACGAGCTCGCGCAGACGATGCACGAGAACTTCGGGGTCTTCCGCCGCGAGGAGCAGATGCTCCGCCAGGGCGAGATCGTCGACGGCCTGCGCGAGCGCTACGAGCACGTCGTTGTCGAGGACAAGGGCGACGTCTTCAACTCCGATCTGACCCAGGCGCTCGAGCTCGAGTTCCTGCTCGAGCTGGCGTCCTGCATGGTCGTCTGCGGCGTGGCGCGCAAGGAGAGCCGAGGCGCCCATTCCCGGCCGCACGACTTCCCCGACCGAGACGACGAGAACTTTCTCAAGCACACGCTCGTGACGTGGGAAGACGGCAAGCCGACCCTCGACTGGAAGCCGGTGACGATGACGAAGTGGCAGCCGCAAGAAAGGAAGTACTGATGGCCGTCGACGCAACCGCGCACGCGCCCGAGAAGACGATCGACATCGCGCTCAAGATCTGGCGGTTCGACTCGACGACCGGTCAGCGCGCGCTCAAGGAGTACGAGGTCGAGGCGCCCGAATGGGTGACGCTCCTCGACGTGCTCGACCTCGATCAAGGACAAGGTCGACGGCTCGCTCGCCTATCGGAAGAGCTGCCGAATGATGATCTGCGGCTCGTGTGGCATGCGCATGGACGGGGCCGCCGTGCTCGCCTGCAAGACGCGGATGTACGACATCGCGACCGCCGGCCACGTGCCCGTGATCTCGGCGATGGGAAACCTGCCCATCGTCAAGGACCTCGTCGTCGACATGGATCCCTTCTGGGCCAAGTTCAAGGCGATGAAGCCCTACCTGCAGCCGGGTTACGACCAGCCCGAGGACGGCAAGGAGCACCGGATCTCGCAGGAGCGGATGAACGTGATCCACAAGGAGTCGCTCTGCATCAACTGCGGCTGCTGCGTCTCCGAGTGCAACGCGATGGAGTCCGATCCGGAGTTCATGGGGCCGCAGGCGCTCGCGAAGGGGATGCGCTTCGTCGGCGACCCGCGCGACGCGGCCAAGGCCGAGCGGCTCGACGAGTACAGCACCGAGCACGGGATCTGGGAGTGCACCCGCTGCTACTTCTGCAACGAGCGCTGCCCCAAGGGTGTCGACCCGCGCGACGCGATCGCGAAGCTCGGCGCCGAGGCGATGAAGGAGGGCATCGACGACGACATGGGCGCCAAGCACGCCAAGTGGTTCGTCACCTCCGCGAAGACGACCGGCTGGCTGCGCGAGACGGAGCTCGTCCCGAAGACGCAGGGCATCGTCTCCTCGATCAAGGAGATGAAGTTCGCGATGGGGCTGGTGAAGCACGGCAAGGTGCCCATTCCCTATCCCGCCGCACGTCGCCGAGGGCGTCAAGGAGTCGCGGGCGCTCTACGACCTCGTCAAGCAGCAGGATCGCCAGGGCGCGCATGGGCATCGTCCAGGGCGAGCGTGCGCTCGGCCGGCTCGAGCACGCTGCGGCCACGCCGACGAGGAGCCCGCGAGAGGCGAGGTCCGCCACCGGAAGGAACGAGTGAGGACGGTCGCCTACTACAAGGGTTGCCTCGCGTCGCTCTCTGCGAAGGAGCTCGACATCTCGACGCAGGCGCTCTCGCCGAAGGTGGGTCTGGAGCTGATCGAGCTCGAGACGGTCACCTGCTGCGGGGCCGGCGACATCCACGAGGCCGAGCCCGACTACTACCTGCATCTGAACGCGCGCATCCTCGCCTACTCCGAGGCGACCGGCTGCGACACGCTGATGACGGTCTGCAACGTCTGCACGCTCAACCTGCGGCAGGCGAACTTCCAGCTGCAGGGCGACGCGGCACTGCTCGAGCGGGTCAACGACAACCTCGCGAAGGTCGGTGTGCCCGAGTACAAGGGCACGGTCGACGTCCAGCATTTCCTCTGGCTCGTCGCGGCAGGCGAAGGCTACGAGCTGCTGCAGGCAGCCGCGCACAAGGGTCTGAAGGGCCTCAAGATCGCGCCGTTCTACGGTTGCCAGATCCTGCGCCCGTCGAAGCTGCTCGGCTTCGAGGATCCCGACAGTCCGTCGTCGCTCGAGCGGATCATCGAGGCGTGCGGCGGCGAGGCGATCGACTATCCCGCCAAGATCAAGTGCTGCGGCTTCCCGATCATCCAGGCCCGCGAGGAGACGGCGCTCGGCGAGCTGATCCAGCCGATCGAGCAGGCGAAGGAGGCCGGCGCCGACGCGATCGTGACGCCCTGCCCGCTCTGCCACCTCTCGCTCGACGCCTGGCAGACGAAGCTGAAGAAGCAGACCGGCAAGGACTTCCAGATGCCGATCCTGCACCTCTCGCAGCTGATCGGCGTCGCCGCGGGGCTCGAGGCGTCGGAGCTGAAGTTCAAGCGCCACGTCGTCTCCGTGCAGCCCGTCCTCGAGAAACTGAGCGTCTGATCGCAAGGTTCCGGCCGCCCCGACGTCTTCATGAGTGGAGGGGCGGTTTCGGGGCCGGCGATCCTGGGGGGCGCCGGCCCTGAACATCTCTCTCGACTCCCTGGCCGGCGTGGCTGCGTGGCCAAGTAACAGTCTGTTACAAGGCGGATGTGACCCAGGAACAGGCGTCGAGCTCCCAAGTAACAGTCTGTTACTTGGGAGGCAAGGAACGCGAGACGGTCTGCAGCTAGTCGATGGTGACCGCAATCGTGATCTTGCTCGCGCTCGCGATGGCGGCGCTCGCCTACGGCTGGTTCGAGGCCGGCTGGCTGCGCACGCGCGTTCTCGACGTCCCGGTCGACGGGCTGCCGGCCGAGCTCGACGGCCTGCGGATCGCGCACCTGTCCGACTTCCACCTCGGGCCGCCGTCGCGCGGCAGCGTCGCCGTGCGGAAGGCGGCGGCGTGGGTGCGCGAGCGCCGGCCCGATCTCGTCGTCGCCACCGGCGACCTGCTCTCGCACCCGCGCGGCCGCGCGCAGCTCGACGAGACGCTGAGCGGCCTCGACGCCTTCGCGGTGCTCGGCAACCACGACATCGCCGTCACGCGCGACCCGTTCTCGCGCCCGGCCGAGCTGGACGGGCTGCCGGCGACGCTGCTCCTGGACGAGTCGCGGACCGTCGAGCGGCGCGGCAGGCGGATCCAGATCGCCGGCATGGGCCCGCACCCGGTGGGAGCCGTGCCGGCGCCGGACGCGGAGGCTGCGCTGCGGATGCTCCTCAGCCACTACCCGAGGCTGACCGCGCCCGGCTACCAGCTCGTCCTCGCCGGCCACATGCACGCCGGCCAGATCGTGCTGCCGTATCCGGGAGGCAAGATCCGCTTCGCCCATCTGCGGGCGATGTTCGCCGAGGGGTTGTACCGGCGCGGGGGAGTCGACGCTCCACGTCTCGCCCGGCCTCGGCACGACGTTTCTGCCCCTTCGCTTCTTCGCCCGGCCCGAGGTGACCGAGCTGGTTCTAAGATCAGTTGCCTAGTGGAAGGCCATGCAGTCATCTCGCCCGACGTCCTCGCGACCTACGCCGCCGATGCTGCGCGCGAGGTCGAGGGCGTGCGTGACCTCGCCGGCAAGGGCGTCAAGGTCACCCGCGACGAGGGCCAGGTGGCCGTCGAGCTGCATCTCTCGCTCGCTTGGGGAGCGCACGCGGGCGAGGTCGGCTCCCGGGTTCAGGCCAACGTCGCGGACTGCCTCGCTCGGATGGCAGACGTCCGTCCCCACACCATCGACGTGATCGTGGACGAATGGCACAACGCGTCGTCGGGCTGACCGGGGCGACGCTCGAGCACGCTCCCTCCGTCTGCCAGACCTGCGTCTGGTGGCAGTCGCGCAACGGCCGGACGGCGGCGAAGGACCGCTGGATCGAGAAGGCCGAGGACGAGTGGGGCGCCTGGGGCGCGCTCTACCGGGACGACGACGGACGCCTGCTCGGCTCGATCCAGTACGGCCCTTCGACCCTCTTTCCGCGTGCCGCCGAGCTCCCGGCAGGTCCTCCGTCCGACGATGCGGTGCTGGTGACGTGCGTCTACGTCGTCTCGAGCGCGACGCCGTGGGTCGAGCAGTCACTCTTCCTCGCCGCGATCGGGGAGGCGCGCGACAAGGGCGCGAGGGCGCTCGAGGCGTTCGCGTACCGCTACCCCGAGGGAGAGTCGACCTACGAGCGCTTCCTCGTCCATCGCACGGTCTTCCCGCGCGACTTCCTCGCCGACTTCGGCTTCCGGGTCGTGCGCACCCAGGGACGCGTCGAGCTGCTTCGGCTCGAGCTCGGCGGGCTCGTGCCGGTGGCGGAAGGCAAGCGGGCTCACGTGCTCAGGGTGGTCAAGGAGGCCTTTGCGCCGGCGCCCGTGCCGCAGCGTCCCTGAGCCGCCCGGCCGATCGCTGAGGTAGGCTCGCTCGCTCCCAGGTTTCCCGTTCGTCCCAGCGGCACAGAACCCCCTACTGATCTCGCCACCCTCTCGCATTCGACCCCCGCTCCTGCTTGTTGCGGCCGCACTCGCGGTCTCGCTCGTGGGCGGAGCCGTGCCCACGAGCGCGACGGCTGTCCCGACAGGGTTCACCGACACCCTCGTGGCGAGCATCGGCAGCCCGACGGCTCTTGCCTTCACGCCGGGCGGGCAGCTGCTCGTGACGACGCAGCTCGGCGACGTCAGGGTCGTGCAGAACGGCACGCTCCTGCCGGCTCCGGCTCTCGACCTCGGGTCGGTTCTGTGCACGGCGAGCGAGCAAGGCCTGCTCGGCGTCGCCGTCGACCCGTCGTTCACCTCGAACGGCTTCGTCTACCTCTACTACACGCGGAACAAGAGCGGCACCTGCGTGAACCGCGTCTCACGCTTCACGATGTCCGGCTCGACGATCTCCATGGCGAGCGAATCGGTCCTCGTGGACGAGATCCCGTCGCCCGGCGGCAACCACAACGCAGGCGACGTCCGCTTCGGGAACGACGGCTATCTCTACATCAGCGTCGGCGACGGCGGGTGCGACTGGGCCGGAAACAGCGGCTGCGCCGGCGCGAACGACGCAGCTCGCGGACCAGCACGTACTCGTCGGCAAGATCCTCCGGATCACGAGCACCGGCGGCATCCCGCCCTCGAACCCCTTCCAGGGAGCCGGGACGGCGCGGTGCAACGTCACCGGCCGAACCACAGCGGGCAACAAGTGCCAGGAGACGTTCGCCTGGGGGCTGCGGAACCCGTTCCGCATCGCCTTCGACCCGAACACGACGGCGACGCGCTTCTTCATCAACGACGTCGGCCAGGGCGCCTGGGAGGAGGTCGACCTCGGCGTCGCCGGCGCGGACTACGGCTGGAACGTGCGTGAGGGTCCCTGCGTCAACGGCTCGCTGACCAACTGCGGCGCGCCACCCGCCGGGATGACGAACCCGGTCTATTCGTACAGCCATCCCGAATCCGGCTGCGCTGCGATCACCGGCGGCGCCTTCGTGCCGAACGGGGTCTGGCCGTCCTCCTATGACGGCACCTATCTCTACGGGGACTACACCTGCGGCAAGATCTTCGTGCTCACGCCGAACGGCAGCGGCGGCTACACGCGGAGCGAGTTCACGAACGACGTCGGTGCCGTCGTCAACATGACGTTCGGGCCGTCACCGCAGGGGCAGGGGCTCTACTACACGAACTACTCGGACGGCGGCGAGGTGCGGCTGCTCCAGTCGACCGCCCCCGGCAACCGGCCTCCGACGGCTCGCATGACAGCGTCGCCCACCTCGGGCCCGGTCCCGCTGGCCGTGAGCTTCGACGGCAGCGCGAGCACGGATCCCGATGCGGGCGACACGCTCACCTACACCTGGAACTTCGGCGACGGCTCGCCGCCCCAGACGACGAGCTCCGCGACGACGAGCCACACGTACACGACGGCGGGCACCTTCACTGCGACGCTGACGGTGCGCGACAACGACGGCGCCCAGTCGTCCCCGGTCTCGGCCCCCATCGACGCCGGCAACACGGCCCCGCAGGTGACGATCGACACCCCGACGACGGCGGCGCGATTCGCAGTCGGCCAGACGATCACCCTGCACGGGACCGCGACCGACGCCGAGGACGGTGCGCTGCCCGCGTCGAGCCTCAGCTGGCTCGTGCTTCGCCACCACGACACGCACACCCACCCGTTCCTCGCGCCGACTGCAGGGAACGACGTGCAGATCACGCAGCCGGCTCCCGAGGATCTCGGTTCCGGGATCGACGGCTACCTCGAGATCCAGCTGACAGCCACCGACTCGCGCGGGGTCAAGACCACCGTGACGCGGAACGTCCTGCCCAGGAAGGTGGATCTCACCTTCTCGACCAGTCCTGCCGGCCGGAACGTCGTCCTCGCCGGCACGACGTACACCGCGCCGAAGACGCTCACGTCATGGGAGGGCCACTCGTTCGCGGTCGATGCTCCGTCGCAGACCGACGGTTCCGGTACGACCTGGAACTTCCAGTCGTGGTCGGACGGCGGTTCAGCGGCGCACTCGATTGTCACCCCGGCCAATCCCGACGACCTACACCGCCACGTTCGTGCAGGGCGCCGCTTCCGCCGGCCTGGTGGCGGCGTATGGGTTTGATGCGGGGTCGGGCTCGAGTGCTGCGGATTCGTCGGGGAGGGGGAATGTGGGTTCGATTTCGGGGGCGGTGTGGAGTGGGGCGGGTCGGTTTGGCTCGGCGTTGAGCTTCGACGGGGTCAACGACTGGGTGACGGTGCCGGATGCGAGCACGCTCGATCTGACGACTGGGATGACGCTGGAGGCGTGGGTGCGGCCGTCGGCGCTTGGTGGTTGGCGGACGGTGGTCTTCAAGGAGCGTCCGGGTGGGGTTGTGTATGGGTTGTTTGCCGATCAGGCCGGCTCGCGGCCGTTGGGTCAGGTGTTCATCGGCTCCGAGCGGAACGCGGTCGGGACGGCGGCGTTGCCGCTGAACGCCTGGACGCATCTGGCGACGACCTATGACGGTGCGGCTGTGCGTCTCTACGTCAATGGTGTCGCTGACGGGCTCGACGTCTGTCTCGGGTGCGATGGCGGCGTCGACGGGGGTGCTGCGCCTCGGTGGCAACAGTGTCTGGGGGGAGTGGTTTGCCGGGCTTGATCGACGAGGTGCGCGTCTACAACCGAGCGCTGAGCGTCGGCGAGGTGCAGCAGGACATGGCGACGGCTGTGAGTGGCTCGCCGCCGCCGCCGGACACGTCGCCTCCTACGGCGCCCTCGGGGTTGACCGCTTCGACCGCGATCGGCTCTGTGACGCTGAGCTGGCCGGCTTCGAGCGACAACGTGGGTGTTGCTCGCTACAACCTGCACCGGTCGCAGACGGCGGGCTTCACGCCGGCGGCTGGGAACCGGGTCGCGCAGCCGACGGGGACGGGCTACACCGATTCGGGGCTGGCGGCCGGCACCTACTACTACCGGGTGACTGCCGAGGACGCTGCGGGCAACGTCAGTGCTCCCTCGCCGCAGTTGACGGCGGTGGTTCCCGCCGATCAGCCGCCGACGGTTTCGGTCACGGCGCCCGCTGCGGGTGCGACTGTCAGCGGCACGGTCTCGGTCAGCGCTGCCGCCTCGGACGATGTCGGCGTCGCCGGCGTCCAGTTCCGGCTTGGCGCGGCGAACCTCGGCGCCGAGGACACGTCGTCCCCGTACTCGATCTCCTGGGACACGACGACCGTCGGCAACGGCAGCTACCAACTGACCGCCGTCGCCCGCGACAGCGCCTCCCAGACCACCACCTCCACGGCGATCACCGTCACCGTCAGCAACTCGGCCGGGCCGCCGCTGGGCCTGGGCCTGGTCGCGGCGTATGGGTTTGATGCGGGGTCGGGCTCGAGTGCCGCGGATTCCTCCGGGAAGGGGAATGTGGGCTCGATTTCGGGGGCGGTGTGGAGTGGGGCGGGTCGGTTTGGCTCGGCGTTGAGCTTCGACGGGGTCAACGACTGGGTGACGGTGCCGGATGCGAGCACGCTCGATCTGACGACTGGGATGACGCTGGAGGCGTGGGTGCGGCCTTCGGCGCTTGGTGGTTGGCGGACGGTGGTCTTCAAGGAGCGTCCGGGTGGGGTTGTGTACGGGTTGTTTGCCGATCAGGCCGGCTCGCGGCCGTTGGGTCAGGTGTTCATCGGCTCCGAGCGGAACGCGGTCGGGACGGCGGCGTTGCCGCTGAACGCCTGGACGCACCTGGCGACGACCTATGACGGGTCGTGGCTGCGGCTGTACGTGAACGGGTCGCTGGCGTCCTCGCTGGCTGTGTCGGGTGCGATGGCGGCGTCGACGGGGGTCTTGCATCTCGGCGGCAACAGTGTCTGGGGGGAGTGGTTCGCCGGTTTGATCGATGAGGTGCGGATCTACGACCGGGCGTTGTCGGCGCTCGGAGGTGCAGCAGGACATGGCGACGGCTGTGAGCGGCTCGCCGCCGCCGCCCGACACGACGGCTCCGTCCGCACCGTCCGGGCTGTCGGGGTCGACGTCGGCTGGGTCGGTGGCGCTTGCGCTGGACGGCGTCGAGCGACAACGTGGGTGTCGCGCGCTACAACGTCCATCGCTCGCAGACGGCAGGCTTCACACCCTCGGCCGCGAACCGGATCGCTCAGCCGACGGGGACGAGCTACACGGACTCCGGTCTCGCTGCCGGCACCTACTACTACCGGGTGACCGCGGAGGATGCGGCCGGGAACGTCAGCAGTGCGTCGGCGCAGTTGACGGCGGTCGTTCCTGCCGCGACCGCCGGCCTCGTCGCGGCCTACGGATTCAACGCCGGCTCGGGCTCGAGCGTCGCCGACTCGTCGGCCGCAGGCAACACGGGGTCGCTGTCCGGCGCCACCTGGAACGCCGCCGGCCGGTACGGCTCGGCGCTCAGCTTCGACGGCGTCAACGACTGGGTGACCACCCCGGACTCGAACTCGCTCGACCTGACGAATGCGATGACGCTCGAGGCGTGGGTCCGCCCCTCGGCGCTCGGTGGCTGGCGGACGGTCGTGCTGAAGGAACGGACGGGCGGAGTCGTCTACGGGCTCTACGCCGACCAGGCCGGCGCGCGTCCGCTCGGACAGGTCTACAACGGCTCGGAGCGGAACGCGACCGGGACGGCGGCGTTGCCGCTGAACGCCTGGACGCATCTGGCGACGACCTTCGACGGAGCCGTCCTTCGCCTCTACGTCAACGGCGTCCTCGCGGGCTCGACCTCGGGTTCGGGAGCGATGGCTGCGTCGACAGGCGTCCTCCGGATCGGCGGCAACAGCATCTGGGGCGAGTGGTTCGCCGGACTGATCGACGAGGTGCGCGTCTACAACCGGGTGCTGAGCGCCGGCGAGATCCAGCAGGACATGCAGGTCCCGATCGGTTGATGCGGACCACGAAGAGAGCCGCGACCGAAGTCGCGGCTCTCAAATGCTTCGTTGTTCGCGGTCGCTACGAGGAGCAGTTGGCGATCGGGATGAACGTGAAGTAGTCCGGCGGCCCGATCGTCTTGGTCCAGAAGCACGGAATGTCGTGCTGGCCGGCCTGCGTAAGCTCGTGCAGCGAACCGACGACGCGGAGCGCCGGCGGCTCGTACTGCGTTGCTCCTTCGACCGTGCTCACTACGGCGAGGCGTTCGTGATGGACGTCCCCATGAACGTGAAGCCGTCGCTGGAGCCGTACATCTTGTCCTGCTGCGTGAGCGAATGCAGCGAGCCGAGCACACGAAGCACTGGTGCCTCGTACTCGGTCTTAGTGATCGTCTTTGAGTCCGGCACTGACGCCTCCCCCACCTACAGTTGTTGTAGCTGAATTGTAGGTTTGTGTCCCTGGATCTACAACTAGCCGCGCGGCTAGAGTTGCGCGGGCGTGGCGTCGGGCCTTCAAGCCGTTGGAGCGTATGGACTGGCGCTTTCCGGCGTCGATTCCGCGGCCTCCGCGCTGGTCCCGGCCGAGCCCGAATGGCCGACTTACACTCTTGTCAACACGATCGGCCAGGCCGAGAGGCTGATGGACCGGCTCGGCGAGGACCGGGCCGAATTGCGGTTGCGCTCGGGCGGAACCATCCTCGTCGACCGGGCGGAGGCTCGTGCGGAGTTCGTGACACCCGAGTTGCTGACTGCCGACGAGCTCGTCCATCCCTATCTCGCGCCCGTGGCTGCGGTCGCCGCCCGCTGGCTCGGCCGCGACAGCTTCCACGGGGGCGCGTTCGCGCTCGGAGACGACGTCTGGGGCCTCCTCGCCGACCGCGAAGGTGGCAAGAGCACGACGCTGGCCTGGATCGCGGCGCAGGGCCTGCCCGTGGTGTGCGACGACATGCTCGTGCTCGAGGGCGGGAGGCCGCACGCAGGCCCGCGCGTGCTCGACCTGCGCGCGGAGGCAGCCGAGCGGCTCTCCGCAGGCAACTATCTGGGCATCGTCGGCGCGCGCGAGCGCTGGCGGCTCGCGCTGGGAGAGGTACCGCCGGGGGGCCGCTTCCGGGGCTGGATCTTCCTGGCGTGGGGCGACGATGTCGCCGTCGAGCCGGTCCCCGCCTCCGAGCGCCTGCCGCGGCTCACCGAGCATCTGGGCCTGCGCGTCCCGCCGCTGAGCCCGCAGAGGTTCCTCGAGCTCGCCGCTCTACCTGGTTGGGAGTTCCGGCGTCCGCACGGCTGGGATCGGTTCGAGGAGGCCGGCAGCAGGCTGCTCGCGGCTCTCGGCGGCTGACACTCCCAGCAAGGTCGACGGCGATCTTCACGGATTGCAGCAGCGTGTACGTGCGTGGATCCGGTGTCTCGGTCAACCACTCCTGGCGGAGAAGCTCGGGATCGACCAGCGTCTCGTCGACGCCTTCGCCGTTCCAGCGCGCAACGAGCTCACG
The DNA here is from genome assembly GCA_963847255.1 of uncultured Gaiellaceae bacterium. GTDB lineage: Bacteria > Actinomycetota > Thermoleophilia > Gaiellales > Gaiellaceae > Gaiellasilicea. Next base: position 46,781 of record CAWJYW010000004.1, on the reverse strand, counting down.
GCTGTGCTCGTGCCAGAACGCACCGTCGAAGGCTGCCTTCGTCGAACGGGCTCGGACGGGCGCCGGCAGGACGTCGTGGAAGAACGCGTCCATCGCCTCCTGGCGGCTGCGGAACCTGTCCGCGGTGGGAAGGGAGGCCAGAGCGGAGGCGAATTCGTCGCCGAACAACGGGTGTGAGAGCACGACGTCCTCGGCGAGACCGAGCTCTGCAAGGCTCGCGGTGCCGACGTCGAGATACCGGCGGTCGGCGCGCCACTCGATGCGGCCGCGCCAGCCGAACGGCTCGGCGGCCTCGTCCGCCGCGAGTCCTCGCTCGAGCTCGGCGACGGCGCCGGCCCGCAGCCAGGGGTAGGGAACGTGCGTCTTGCGGCGGATCACAGGGCGCCGGAGCAGGGGCGGTGCGAGAGCCAGACCGATCGCCAGGACGTCGCGGGGCCTCGGCCGCACACGCCGGCCGAGCACACGCCGCGCATACCACCACCGGGACGGGCCGAACATCTCGTCGCCGCCGATGCCGGTGAGCAGCGAGCCGCCGCGCGCGGCTTCGATCACCGGCACGTGGAAGTGCGCGTTGCACGGCCAGAGCAGGCCGTGGCGTGCAAGCACGGCCGTCGCCACCGGGCCGACGCAGTCCAGCTCTCCGGTGCGCTCCACGCGAATCCAGTCGGTGAGGCCGAGATGCTCGACGACCTGCTCTTGCCACTCCGACTCGGCCGATCCTTCGGCAGAAGGGAACCGCAGCGTCGCCGGGATCGGATCGGGCAGTCCCTCACGCCGAGCCACCAGCGTGGCGACTGCGAGCACCGCGGAAGAGTCACGGCCACCCGAGAAGCTGACGACGCACGGAGCTCGCTGCAGCGCCGGCAGCAGTGAGCGCTCGAGCGCCTCGCGTGGCGTCGAGGAGCCCGACGCGACCCGATGCCGGCGCCGTGTGCCGAGCACGAGGCCGGACGCGACCTCGAGCGGTGTCAGCCTCGTGACGGTCACCGCGCGGGCGTTGCGGGCACCCGCATCAGCTCTTCGAACGCCGGTGCGAGCTGGTCGCCTTCGCCTTCGACCCACGCGTGCGCCTTGAACTCGTCCTCCTCGCGCAGGACGCCGATCACGATCTCGCGCGGATCGCCCTGCGCGATGCGCCACCGCTGGAGGACGACGGCGCGCTCGAGGCACGTGGAAGGCAGGCGCCGGAGCACGGCGTGGACGCCGTAGTCGGCCGACGGCGGCAGCCGGTAGGGCGGCGCGACCGAAAGATCGTTCAGGTTGCCGTCCCGCAGCTGCCGTCGCGCATCGCGCACGGCCCGGTGGGCCCACAGAGCGCCGCGCCAGGCGCCGGCGTCAGTCAGACGTGTCAGCTTCATCGAGCAGCCCGCGCTCCTTCAGGTCGGCGAGAAACGCGTCGACATCCTGACTCGCAGTTCCCGCGTCGATCCCGTACTCCTCGACGAGGCTCGCGGCCAGTTCTTCTCTCGTCGTTCCCGCGGCGAGCGCGTTCCACATCAGCAGCCCGCTGTCGTTCGCGCTCAGGTAGGTCGAGTCGCGCACGTCGATCGCGATCAGCTCATCGTCGACCGTGCGCCAGGCGAGGTCGTCTCCCCGCAGGCTCAGTTTCCTCGTCATGAGCTCTCCTTACGCTGCATTGCCTCGGTCGCCTTGTCGTGGTCGGACTGGCGCTTGAACGCATCTGTCACCGCACGGGTCGAGCGGCGAATCATCTGCGCGCGCGTCTCGCCCTCTTCCAGGCGTGAACTGCTGGGCGAGGTGCTGGCCTGTGACCCTGGCCGCACGCGCCGGCGGCAGCATCGAGAACGGCCCGAGCCAGCGCTCGAGGTGCCGTTCGAGAACCGTGCGCTCGCGTGCGCTCCACAGATGGCGCGCCCAGATGCGTCCCGCGAGCGGTCGAGGCCGCTTGGCCGAGCAGCGAGTCGATCGTCGCCTGCGTGACGCGCCAGAGCCGCTCGACGTCCCAGGCCTGCGCGATCGCGGCCGTCTCGGCGCGGTCGACTCCCTGTGACACGGCGGCCACGTCGATCAGGCGGCCGAGCCGGCTCAGTGGCACGTGCGCCCAGGCATGGACTGCAAGGACGACCGCGTGTCGTGCCGGCTCGAGCGTGAGCAGCCCGGGAATCCCGGTCGCGGACGGCACCGCGGTATCGGAGCAGCTCCGCAGTCGGCGGCGCGATCCCGTCGAGCCACTTCGGGCTCGTGGTGCACCTCGACGACGAGCGGCAGGCCGGGCAGGACGAGTGGGCGAAGATGATGGATCCCGATGTAGAGCTCCGGATCGCCCGTGGGCTCGAAGCCGGCTTCGACCATCGCGTTCCAGGCGGCGTCGGCGTCCTCGACGAGCAGATCGATGTCCCGGTACGGGCGCGTGAGCGAGTTCTCGTAGTACTCCGCGACCTCGGGGCCCTTCATCAGCACGACCGGGCCGTTCACCGCTGCGAGCGCGCGCTGGAGCACGAGTGGGGCGATCAGCGACGTGGCGGCGGCGGTGCGTGTCGCGGCGATCGTGTGCAGCGCCGGCGTCCGGCCGAGCCTTCGATCGTGCTGCGCGGCGAGGAGGTCGACGCCGTGGTAGCGCAGGTCGGACTCGCGCGGGGCGCGCTCGATCAGTCGGGCGACGTTCGTCCAGAGGGATGCGTCGTACACGATCTCCTCGTTGTTCGGCGGCTGCGACGCTGAGCGGTTCGAAGGCGGTGATCAATACGCCCCCAGTGTGCCGAGACGCCGCTCGCGGGTGAGCGCGAGCTTGAACGCGATCGTGCCGACGAGGATCGACGCGATCGAGAGCGGCGTGAGGATCAGGATGTCGTTCCGATCGAGCTCCAACCCGTGCCGCCGAGCAGCGCGTCGCGCAGGCCGGTCGCCGCGATCGCGAGCGGGTTCGCCGCCGAGATCGGTCTCGAGCCAGTTGGGCAGCAGGGTGAGCGGGAAATACAGTCCGGAGACGAGGGTCAGCGCACCGATCGCGAGGCCGACGATTCCGGCGCCGCGCCGGAACGTCAGCGTGATCGCTGCGGCGAGAATGCCGAGACCCCAGACAAACGGCATGAAGAACACAAGGAGCACGAGGGACTGGGGCACGCCGCCGGCGTCGAGGTTCGAGCCCGAAGACGAGCGCGAGCAGCAGGAGCAAGAGGCCCATTCGCAGCGGGATGAAGATCAGGTCGAACAGGACCGAGCCGACCTGGATCGTCTGCGACGAGGTCGGGGTCGTCAGCAGCGACTCGAGCGTGCCCATCAGCTGCTCGTTGCGCAGGGCGGCCGACACCCGCTCGAGACCGAGATGGACGAAACCGCCGAGCGTCATGCCGACGACCGCAAACTCGAGGTAGCTGACCTGCTTCCCGCCCACGGTCGGGATCGTTGCCGGGTCGACCATCTTCCCGATGAAGTAGAAGATCAGCGCGCCGCCGAAGAGGCCGATGAAGCTCGTGAGGAACGAGAGGCGGTAGCTCCACTGGACGAGGAGGTCACGCCGCACGAAGGCGCTCAGCTTGCGGAGCTCCTGGAGGCGCGAGGGTGCGTCCGCGTACGTGAGCTCGGTCACTCTGCCTCCCGCCGGGTGAGCGCGATGAACGCTTCCTCGATCTCCGAGCGGTCGGGCCGGCAGGCCACGATCGGGAAGCCCGCCGCGGTCAACGCTGCGAGCGCGTCGCCGAGCACGGCATGCTCCCGCAGCTCGAGGACGAACCGGTCGCGGTCGGAGGGGACGACCCCGATGTCGCCGCGTCCGGCGAGTGCGCCCGAGGCGCGCAGCGCGATGATCTCGCGGCTCTCGTCGAGGCCCGGAATCGTCAGGACGTACCGGCGGACGAGCGAATGCGCGATCAGGTCGTCGACGGAGCCGCAGAATCGCGTCCGGCCGGTGTCGAGCAGCGTGACGCGATCCGCAAAGCCCGCGATCTCCTCCAGGCGCTGTGTCGTCCAGAGCACGGCGATCGAGCGCTCGCGGGCCGCCTTCGCGACGAGGGCACGCACGGCGCGGGCTCCTTCGGGATCGAGATCGTGCGTCGCCTCGTCCACGAGCAGGATCGCCGGCTCGCAGATCAGAGCGCGCGCCACTGCCAGGCGGCGCTGCATTCCCTTCGAGAGGTGGCCGGCCCGCTTCCGCTCCTCGCGGGCGAGTCCGACGGACGGCGAGTGCCTGCCGCGAGCGTTCGACGGCCTCGCGCCGGCGAAGTCCGTGGAGCCGGCCGAAGAAGACGAGGTTCTCGAGCGCCGAGATCCGCAGGTAGAAGGAGCGGTCGCCCGCCGGGACGAGTCCGAGAAGATGCCGCGCCGCCCGCGGATGAAGGCCGGCGAGCGTCACCGTGCCCGCGTCGGGGCTGACGATGCCGCTGAGGATCCGCAGCAGGGTCGTCTTGCCGGCGCCGTTCGGGCCGAGCAGGGCGTGCACCTGGCCGGGCGCCACCGTCAGTGAGACGTCGGCGAGTGCGTCCCGCTGCCCGAAACGCTTCGTCACACCGGCGACCTCGATTGCGTGCGCGGTCGACGAGGGGCCGCACGAGGGTCAGGGCGGGCACGACTGTAGCTGCGGAGGGCTGAGCCACTAGATCCCAGAGTAGGCGCGGAACAGCGCGAAGATGTAGACCAGATCGCCACATCTCGGCACCTAGCCATTCGGGCAGTGCCAAGCGGGCATTTGGCCGCATGGCGAGTCTTCTCGATCTGGACTCAACAGGCGGGGGAGTCGCCCAGAGACGCTCCTAGACTGCGAAAGCAGGCGGGATGAGCCCGCCGGCGGCACGGAACGGGGCGAACTGCGTGCTCCTTCCTGTCCGGGCTCAGCTGTCGCTAGCGCTCTTACACCCAGTCGTCCTTAGCTGACACCGAGATCACCGCCATAGCCGATCGCCTCTTTCACGACGGCGCGGCTGGGCGCGCCGTGCACGTGACCTGCGCTGCGCACGCGCACGATCACGAGTCGACGACAGCGCGCGAAATATGACGGCAGTCGGATCGCAGCTGGCGTCGGCTCCGCGTCTCTGCCGCGTCCCGTTCCCCGTCTCGAATTCCGCGCCACGACGATCCCGCTTTGGCCAATCCTCTGGCTAACCCCGAGGACGAACTCGACGACTGTCTTCGCATTGAGCTCGAAGGCTTCCCGGGAGTGGGGGTCGGTGCCGAACGTTCGCTCGAGGGCGTCAGCATGGGCAAGCGGGAACCAGCACATCGCCGCCGCATCGAGCACTAGTTTGGTAGCCGTCTCCTCGTCCAGCTTGCCGGGCCCGATTCGAGCGCTGAGACCCTGGATCAGCTCGACGAAGGCGTGTGCGTGAGCGCCAATCGCGCCGAGGATCTGGCCATGGCCCTCGAGTGTCTCCCACTGGATCAGCCGCACGAGCGTGGGGTCGGCCGTCAGCACGCCGAGGTGCGCGTTGACGAGTTCTTCCACGAGCTCCGGCACCTGCACGCTCTCGTCCTTGGTGCGCGCGCTCGCAGCAGCCAGGGTCGCCTGCGCGCGGGTCAGAATGCGGTCGAGGACCTCGCCGTACAGCCGTTGCTTGGAACCGAAGAAGTAGCCCGGGGTGCCGCGCGACAGGCCGGCCTCACGGCCGATCTCCTCCAGGCTCGTGCCCCGGTAGCCACGGGCGGCGAACAGCCGCTCGGCCGCATCGAGCACCGCGACGCGCGTCAGCGCCCCTGATCGCCGGACCTGCTCGTTCGTAGCCATCGTGCGGTTGTGCCCCCGTTGCTCTGCCGCAGATCGGCTCGCCCGAAGCCGTCTCGGAGCTATTGATGAGCAGGACGACGCCTTGTTGCGAACATAACACGCGTCGATCCGCTCGTGTCGTCGCACTGCGTAATTAAACCTGAAAGCGGCAGCGGCCGTCTAGCAGGCCGCCTTCCAGGACTGCGGACGGGGCCGGAATTTTTGTTGCCGCAGCGGCGCCGGCCGGGTTGAGCCTGTCGATAACGCGGCGGTATCGCAGCGCCGGCGTTGACCTTGAACGGAACCGTTTGCGTCTGGACGTTGGCGTGGGTCTGGATCGCGTAGCTGCCCTTGACCGATTCACGCGTATGCGAGTGCACCGGCTGCGGCGAGGGCGGACCAGGATCCTGGCGGTCAGCGACCTCGGCATGCTCGCCGTCGCGTACACGGCCTCGTACCTGATCGCCGACCGGATCGCACCGTTGCCGCCCGTTTCGGGCGACGCCTGGTTCCTCGCGCTCGTCGCCGTCACGGCGCCGTTCGTCTGGCTCACGGTGTTCACCGCGAACAAGCTCTACGACAACGACAGCCTGCGCATCTCGGTCTCGAGCTTCGACGAGACACGCGATCTCTTCCACGCGATGCTCGTGGGATCGCTCGGCTATCTCCTTCTGAATCAGGGCATCGACTACTTCTTCGGCTGGTGGGTCTACACCCCGGCCGAGGCGTTCATCTTCCTCGCGGTCGCGCTCGTCCTGATTCCGGTCGCGCGCGGAACCATCCGCAGCTGGGTCTTCCCGCGTCTGATGCAGCCGCGGCGAACGCTGATCGTCGGCACCGGCTCCGAGGCGCTGCTCGTCTACCGCAAGATCACCGCGCATCCGGAGTACGGCCTCGAGATCGTCGGCTTCCTCAGCGCCGAGGGCGAGGCGGACGATGGCCTGCCGGAGCCGGTGATCGGCTCGGCCGCCGTCGTCGCCGAGATCGTCGACTCCTACGAGGTCGACCGGATCCTGATCGCGTCGTCGGTGGGAAGCCACGAAGAGACGCTCGACCTCCTCCGCACCGTTCACCGGCCCGACGTGCAGGTCTCGATCGTGCCGCGCTACTTCGAGATCTTCACGTCCTACGCGACGCTCGACGACGTCGAGGGCATGCCCGTGGTGACGCTGCCGCCGATCCGCCTCGGCCGGAGCGCGCGAGCGCTCAAGCGCACGGTCGACATCGTCGTCTCCGCGAGCGCCCTGCTCGTGCTCGCACCGGTGTTCGCAGTCGTCGCGGCCGCGATCAAGCTCGACAGCAAGGGCACCGCTTTCTACCGCCAGGCCCGCCGCGGGCGACTCAACTCGACGTTCCACATCTTCAAGTTCCGGACGATGGCCGTCGGGGCCGAGGCGCGCCGCGCCGAGGTGCTGCACATGAACGAGGTCGACGGGCCGCTCTTCAAGATCAAGGGCCGCGACCCGCGCGTCACGCGTGTGGGCGCGTTCCTGCGCAAGACGAGCATCGACGAGCTGCCGCAGCTCTGGAACGTCCTCAGAGGCGAGATGAGCCTCGTCGGCCCGCGCCCGTTCGTCGTCTACGAGGCCGACCTGATCACCGGCTGGGCCTCGCGGCGCCTCGACATGACGCCGGGGATCACGGGGCTGTGGCAGGTGCTCGGGCGAAACGACATCCCCTTCGAGGAGATGACGAAGCTCGACTACCTGTACGTGACCAACTGGTCGCTCTGGTGGGACCTGAAGATCCTCTGCCAGACGATCCCGGTCGTGCTCGGCCGCCGCGGCGCGTACTGAGTCGATCTCTTCCGGTAGCGCTCGGCGAGCACCTCGCTCGCTCACACCTGCCGACACGCCGAGCTGGCCGGCGAGATGCCGGTACTCGAAGCGGGCGACGACGTCGGCCCGCGTGACGGGGCTCGGCGTGCCGGCGCGGAGCGCCTCGATCTGCGTCCGCAATCGCCTCGACGATCCCGTCGACGTCGTCCGGCCCGACGATCACGGCGTTCCCGGCCTCCGTGAGGATGTCGCGCGCGTCGCCCTCCGGCACAGCGCCGAGGATCGTCGTGCCGGAGGCGAGGTACTCGTAGGTCTTCCCGGGCACGATCGTCGCCCGCACCCCTGCCGGGAGGTTCTGCATCGGCAGGAAGAGGAGGTTCGCCGAGCGCATCAGCTCGATCGAGTCCGCATGCGTGACGTAGCCGTGCAGCTTCACGACCGGGCAGCGCGCAGCGACCTCGCGGTCGGCCTCGGTGAGCACGCCGGCGAGATGGAGCTCGAAGCTGTCGCGAGCGAGGGGTCTCCGCGAGCAGGCGGTTGACCGCCTCGACGAGATGGACGTGCGAACGCGTGAGGATGTCGAGCCCCGGAACGCTGCCGCGGAGCACGCGGCGTAACGGGAGCGAACGCCGATGCTGGAGCCCGAGCTCGGTGTGCAGGTAACCCGTGTGCACGAGCCGGAACGTGCCGTCCGTGCGCTCCGGCGACGCGCCGTCGAAGTCCTCCGCCGCGAAGCCGTTCGGGATCGCCACGACAGGCCGGTCCGCGAGCCGAGGGAACTCCGCCAGCAGCCGCCGTACGGCCTCCGGTGTGCTCATCACGATCGCGGCGGCCGTTCCGAGCTGCTTGCCCATCCGCGCCAGGTCGCGCCGGCGGTGGAGGGCGCTCGGGTACACCATCATCTCGTCGAGTGCCCACGGGTCGCCGAGATCGGCCACCCACGGCTTGCCGAGCCGGCGCGAGAGCTCGGCGCCGGAGTACGCGGAGTCGTAGGGCTGCATCCAGACGTAGATCAGGTCGATGTCGCCGGCGACCCGCACGCCCAGCTCCGTGCTGCCGTCGATCCACCACTGCGACCAGCGCGGGCGGAGGAAGAGCCAGCGCTCCGCGCGTCCGCGCCAGCGCGAGGCGCCCTCGGGCTCCGCGGCCGCGGGCAGGCGATGCACCTCGAGCTCCGGCGGAATCTCGGCGACGAGCGTCTCGTCCTCGGGCGCCCAGCGGTCCGCGGTCGCACCGCCGCCGGTCACGACGACCGGGTCCCAGCCGAGCTCGTGCAGGAAGCGAGCCATGCGCAGCGGCCGCTGCGCGCCCGAGCCTCCGATCGGCGGGAAGTGGTACGAGTGGAAGAGGAAGCGCTCAATGAGCTCTTAGACACCCGGGCGATGATAGGGAAGGTGCTAGAAGTCCCGGGATGGGACTCTCCTTCTTCGGCCCGCTCCGCAAGTTCGCCTCGAGCAGTGCGACCGTCCAGCGCTGGCGCCGTCAACGGTACGAGCTCTTCGAGGTGCTCTGCGACCTGAAGCCGGAGGACAGGATCATCGACGTCGGCGCCGCATGGGGCGCCGCGCTCGAGCGGTTCAACACCGATCTACCCGATCGTCGCCGTCGAGCTGAATCTCGATACGACGCCGATGGCTCGGCTCACCGAACGTGACCGCGATGCAGGCCGACGGCACGAAGCTGCCCTTCGCCGACGGTGAGTTCGACGTCGGCTTCTCGAACTCGGTGATCGAGCACGTGCCGCCTGCCCTCCAGCCCGCGTTCGCCTCGGAGCTGGGGAGGGTGGCGCGGCGCTACTACCTCCAGACTCCGAATCGCTGGTTTCCGATCGAGCCGCACTACCAGCTGCCGCTCTTCCAGTTCCTGCCCCGGCGGGTGCGCATGGCGCTCAACCGGCGCTTCACCCTTGGCTGGCAGGCGAAAGGGCAATGGGAGGAGATCACGCTGCTCGGCGCCCGCGACCTGAAGCGGCTCTTCCCCGACGCCGAGATCCACCGGGAGAAGGTGCTCGGGCTGACGAAGAGCCTGATCGCAGTTCAAGATCCAACGTCACGTCCTGACCGGTGCTCTCATCACACTCGTGCAACTACTCTATAATTACTCTACCCATTCTTCATCCGTCCGTTACCGCTCGTGGCTCGTCGGATAGCCGCTGTATGACCATGTCAACGTTGTTCAGGCTCAGGTCAGTTGGCGTTGGCACAGACCAAGCCGCTCTGTAGCCGCACGAGCTCGCCGGACGTGATGCAGTCGTGCATCTCCGAGAGAATGCGTTCTGCTGTATCTTTTCTTCCACCCTCTGCCGAGGACATTGCCGACGACGCCAGGCCCTCTGAAGATTCTCGCCGCGCTGCTAGATAGAGCGCTGACGAAGTGTTGAACCGGCAGTCACAGTTGATCGAAGTCACGCTGGCTAGCCGCCGTTGCCGGAGTGGAACCACCACACTCTGTGACCTGCTCAATACTTTTCTCATCTAGCCCGATCCGCTCGACGGCCGTGGCCGTCGAGCCGGAGATGAAACGTCCGTCACCGAGCAGTGGTCAATTGTTGGTCATTCAGGTTGTTGGCGCGTTGGCACATAGACCAAGCCGCTCTGGTAGCCGCACCTGAACGAGCGCGCGTCGTGGAACCTCGAATCGTACACCGGCGTCGCCGATGATGAACGTCGGCGAGCGGTCTTGTTGCCCGTGATCACCTGCTGGCCATAGACACCGCGCTGACGCCGCGGGTGCCGATCGAGCGCCGTCGCGTTCGCGGCCGTCGACGTGAAGGCCTCGCTGCGACGTCTCGAGCGGACTGTTGCCGTGCTGTTCAGGCCCGTCAGTTGATTTTTCCTCCTGCGTTGACCGTTCTACGCGTTCTGGAACGGTGTCGCCGGACGCGTCGATCGCTGACGCACGCGGCGCGTCCTTCTGAACGATGTGCAGGCCTCGAGCAGCTGCCACGACGCGGCCGTGTTCCGTTCCTGACGCCGGAAGGCCAGTAGCCGCGGCGTTTCACCGGGCCTCGGCAGCCCACCGTCCGTGTCCACCCAGACGTTCGCGCCCCGGCGGCGGCGGCGGCGCGCAAGCGCTCGTCGTACCGTTCACGGACCCCTGCCCGGACCGGTTACCGGCAGCGTCAACTGCGTCGACGGCGAGCGGATACGTGTTTCCGCAGGTCAGGCCGGTGTAGGTGTACGTGCGGGTCGCGGCGGCCGTCGAACCAGCTGCGGAACCGCTTCGATAGGTGCTGTAGCCGGTGACGCCGACGTTGTCGGTCGAGGCGTTCCAGGAGAGCGTCAGCGCGGTCTGCGTCTGGCCGCTGACGACCAGGCTCGCCGGGACGGACGGTGCCTGAGTGTCTCCCGGGGTACAGGCGCTGGTAGTGCCGCTGGCGGTTGCCTGCGCGGAGCGGTTTCCGGCAGCGTCCGCTGCGTCCACTCCCAGTGAGTACGCGGTCCCGCAAGCGAGGCCGGTGTACGTGTAGGTGCGTGTCGCTGGCGTGGTTGTGCCGGCTGCGGCGCTGTTGCGGTACGTGCTGTAGCCGGTGACGCCGACGTTATCGGTCGAGGCGTTCCAGGACAGCGTCAGCGCGGTCTGGGTCTGGCCGCTGACGACCAGGCCGGCCGGAGCCGAGGGTGCCTGACTGTCACCGGCCGGGGGCGGTGCGACCGGCGTGTTCATGTCGGTCTGAAGCTGGCTTGGTGTGAGGGCCCGGTTGTAGATGCGGAGATCGTCCATCTGGCCCTGGAACCATTCCGCCCAGACGTTGTTGCCCCCGATCTGGAGCGGGCCGGCCGAGTTGGCCATTGCACCCGTCACGTTCTTGCTCGAGACCTGGGTGCCGTTGAGGTACAGGCGCAGCACAGCTCCGTCGTAGGTGGACGCGAGGTGCGCCCAAGCCGACATCGGGACCTCGGTGGTGCCGCGAGTGATGTCCTGTACAGGGTTGGCGCCGATCGAGACGATCGAGCTCGGTTGCGCGACATCGGAGTTGGAGAACAGCCCGTAGGTCAGGTTGCCGCTCGTCTCTTTGGTGACGACGGTCCGCCAGGTGCTGTTCGCGGTCGGGCGGACCCACGCCTCGAGAGTCATTCCGGTCGTGAGGTCGAGCGATGCCTTGTCGGCGACGGTGACCAGGTCGTTGACGCCGTCGAAGTTGAGCGCTCCGCCGGACTTGCCGGCGCTCGTCCAGGTGGCGCCTGAGATCGAGCCGGTGTTGCCGCTACCGGAGTTGTCGGTGAGGCTCGTACCGGAAGCAGCGTCGAAGGAATAGGCGGCGACCGGCCCGGTGCCGGCGGCGCAAGCCAGGGTCGAAGCCGAGATCGACGGCCGTGTGGAGCGGTTGCCGGCGGCGTCGTAGGCGTCGACAGCCAGCGTGTAGCTGGTACCGCAGGTAAGGCCGGTGAAGCTGAAGCTGTTACCGGTGCCGCTCGAGATGAGGGTGCCGTTCGAGTAGCGGCTATAGCCGGTGACGGCGACGTTGTCGCTGGACGCTGTCCAGTTGAGCGTGATCTGCGTCTGGGTCTGGCCGCTTGCCGTGAGCCCGGACGGCGCGGTCGGCGCCTGAGTGTCGGCCGGCGGCGGGCGGCGCGGCGTGCCGCCGACGGGTGTGTTCATGTCGCTCTGGACCTCGGCGACCGTGAGAGCCCGGTTGTAGAGACGGAGGTCGTCGATCTGGCCGGAAAACCACTCGGCCCAGACGGCGTTCCCACCAATACGAAGCGCACCGGACGAATTGGCCATCGCGCCCGTGACTGCCTGGCTACCTACCTGGGTGCCGTTCGAGTACAGGCGCAGCGTGGAGCCGTCGTACGTGGTGGCGAGGTGCGTCCACGTCGCGGCGGCTAGCGGGCGGGGCCGCGCGCATCTCTGTGTCCGAGAGCCGCATCTCGGCCGATCGGACGACTGCTGTTGGTATTCGAGTAGAGGGCGTAGGTGAGGCCGCCCGGTCGTCTCCTTCATGACGACGGTGCGCCAGATCGCTGCCCTGTCGGCTTGACCCAGGCTTCGAGGGTCATGCCGTTGGAGAAGTCGAGCGACGCGGAGTCGGCGATCGTGACCCAGTCGTTGACGCCGTCGAACGACAGCGCCTTTCCGTTCTTGCCGGCGGTTGTCCAGGTCGGGCCGGAGAGCGTGCCGTTGTTGGCAGAGCCGGAACTGTCGGCGACCGACGTGCCGGAGCCGGCATCGAAGGAGTAAGCACCGACGAGTCCGGTGCGTGGCGGCTGCGGCCGGCGGCCGAGCGCTTCCGGTCAGGACGCGGCGGCGAGCGAGGCCAGAAGCAGGGCAGGAAGAAGATAGGCACGGCGAGCGTGCCGGAGCGGGTGGCGGCGCATGTGGCGAGTCCTCCTTCAACTGACAACGGCGGTCGTTGCAAGCGAGGTTGATATCTCTTGGGGTCTGTAAAGGGCAGCACCGTACAGAGAAGCTTGCTGACCGTCAAGCAAGTAACTCTTGTACCTCATACGGGTCGGTCGCTCACCTGCCGCCCGCGAGGTGACACGGCATCCCCGAAACGGGTGATGTCTTGCGGCTTGAGCGACTTGTTGCCGCTAGGTGTCTGGCGTAGCTAGCAGCGCGAGTTTCATCAGGACGCGTTCGACGGGGCCGGTGTTGCCGCGCGGCGCCGCCCCGGGCATGCGGGTCCCGGTGGAACGTCCGCTCACTGCGTCTGCGTGGGCGAGCGGGAACCAGCACATCGCCGTCGCGCTGATGAGCAGCTCGGTCGCGAACGTCTCGTCGAGCTCCCTGATCCCAATCGGTGCCGCCGAGGCGCTGGATGAGCTCGACGAAGGCGTGCGCCTGAGCGCCGATCGCGCCGAGGATCTGGCCGTGGCCCTCGAGTGTCTCCCATTGGATCAGCCGCACGAGCGTCGGTCGGCGTGAGCACGCCGAGGTGCGCTGTGACGAGCTCCGAGGAGCTCATGACGGGCACGACTCGTTGTTCTTGATGCGCAGGCTGCCGCCGTTTGCGTTGCCTGGACGTTGCGTGGGGCTGCGATCGCGTAGCTGCCGTTAGCCGTTGCTTCGATCCGAAAAGTAGCCTGGTGTGCCGCGCGACAGGCCATCACGACCGATCTCCTCGAGGCTCGTGCCCCGTAGCCGCGTGTTGCCGAGCAGTCGCTCGCCGCGTTGAGCACGCGACGCGCTCGACGCCGCTGATCGAAGAACCTGCTCGTTCGCAGCCATCTGGCCTGTGCCCTCGATGCCTGTCCCAATCGGCCTCTCAGCGCTCGTGCAGTTATTATTACGCACTACTTGAAACAACTGCTCTCCTCGCTGCTCGCGGTGTTTACGGCGTCTGGCCGGCGCTGCCTACGCGTCTGCACCGCGTCCTGGACGCTGCCGGGCATAGCCGCTGATGCCGCTCGCGTCGCTGCTCGAGACGACCCGGGGTCGCCCGGTCGTCGACGAAGACGCTGTTCGAGATCGTCACGTTCTGGGTGTTCTGGACGCGGACGTATTCGCGAGCGTGGAGCCTCGAGCGGATGAGGCCGGAGCTTAGCGGCTCCGCTGGCGCTCATCGAGTTGAACCTGCGATGGACGTGGTAGCCGAGCTCGCGCCGTCCGGAGCCTGAGGAGCCGCTGATGAAGATCTTGCCGGACCCCTCCACCGCTCGACAAGGCACGCTCGCTGTATATCGTCACGTCTGGTGCTGCACGCGCCGTTCGCGGAACTGGAGTCGTGCCGGCGCAGCAGACGTCGCTCGCTGACGAGCGGTGCCTCGATCACCGCTGTTCTCGACCTACCCGCCGGCGACGCCGTCCTGGCCGGGTGCCGACGCGCCAGGTGAAGTTCTGGCCGCGCGGATAGAGGCTGACGAAGGAACCGTGCAGGTTCACATGATTCGAAGGTCACGTTGGTGCCGTTGATCTCCGAGCCGCGTCGAGCTGCGCTCGTGGGTCCGAGCCGGTCGACCGTCACGTTGTTCAGGCCGCCAGGTCAGTTGGCGTTGGCCGCAGACGAAGCCGCTCGGTCGTCTTGGCACGAGCTGCCGACCCGCCAGGTGACGCTGTTCTGGCCGCGGAGGCTGCCGACTCGGAGCCGCCAGGTCAAGTACGTGGCCGAAGCACGTTGGAGCCGTTTGACCTCCGACCTGCTCGACGTGGCTCGTTCGCGGCGTGTCGCCGTTGCCGTCCACCTCGAAGCCGTTCGTCAGACCAAGCCGCCCGTAGAGCCGGAGTGGATCCCGACCGAATCGTGACACCGGCGTCGCCGATGATGCACGATCGGAGCGGTCGTCGCTGCCCGTCGGTGATCACCTGCTGGCCATAGACACCCGGCCTGACCCGAGCGGTGTCGCCGGCCCGCTGGCCACCCGTTCTGGAACGACGCAGGCCTCGGCGCTGAGTACGCGACCGCTGTTGCCTTCCTGATGCAGGAACCACCGTCCGTGTCCACCCAGACGTTCGCCACCCGAACGGAGGCGGGGGTGGAGGCGGGGGTGGGGGCGGAGGGCCGCTGCACGCGGCGGTCGACGTGGAGCCCGAAGCCTCCGCCGCGTTCGAGGCGTTGCCGGCTGCGTCGTACGCCGCGAGGGAGAACGTGTACGCCGTTCCACACGTGAGACCCGAGAAGGTGTACCCCGGCGTGGCGACGGTGGCGACGCTGACGCCGTCGCGGAGCAGGTTGTAACCCGCAACGGCGACGTTGTCCGTGGACGCGGCCCAGCTGAGCGCGACCGTCGTCTGCGTGATTGCGCCGAACGCCGTCCCTTGCGGGACAGTAGGCGGCTGGGCGTCGGACGACGGCGGACACGCCGACGTCGCTGCTGCCAGGTTGGCCTTCGCGCTGCGGTTGCCCGTTGCGTCGAACGCATCGACCGAGAGTGTGTAGCTCGTCCCGCAGACGAGGCTGGAGAAGGTCGCACTTGTAGCGCTGGTCGAGCCCGTGGAGGCGTTGTTGCGGTACAGGCCGTAGCCGGAGACGCCGACGTTGTCGGTCGACGCATTCCACGAGACCGAGATGGAGGTCGTGGTCGAGCCCGTCTTCGCAACTGCGCCCGGCACGGTCGGAGATGACGTGTCGCCGCCACCCGAGCAAGCGCTCGTGGACGCTGAGACCGTCGTCTTCGCCGATCGGTTTCCGACGGCGTCGTACGCGTCGACGGCGAGCGAGTAGGTACCGCCGCATGTGAGGCCGGAGAAGGTGAATGAGGTCACGAACGACGAGCCGGACGTCGAGCCGCCTCGGTAGAGCCCGTAGCCGACGACGCCGACGTTGTCGGTCGAGGCCGTCCAGGTCACGTTGATGCTCGTCTGCGTGGACGAGGCCTTGACAAGGCCGAGCGGGATCGTCGGCGGGAGCAGATCGGCCGTGCCGCCGCCTCCACCTCCGTCGGCGGCGGAACAGGAGCCAGTCGAGGCAACGGTCGAGATGCGGCTGGACCTGCCGCCGCCGTCGTAGGCATCGACGCTGAAGGTGTACTCACGGCCGCATTGCAGGCCCGTCAGGACAATGGCGGGGGTGCCGACGTTGAGCACGAAGCTGCCGTCCTTGTAGACGCCGTAGCCGGAAACCGAATCTGCCGGCGATGTCCATCGCAGCGAGACACTCGAGATCGAGCGGGCGACGACGAGGAGGGAGACGGGTGCGGCGGGTCCGGCGGCAGGGCCTGCGGTGGACGCCGTCTTCGTGCGCGGCAGCTCGGAAAGAAGGTTCCCGAGCGGCTTCGACGCCGCCGGGGACGAAGCTCACCGCGAGCTCGAGCGCTGGGTCGGTTGAGGCGTAGACGACACCCGCGCGCCACGCGGCCTTGGCGCTCAGCGGCAGCACGGCGACGATGCGGCTGCGCTTGGCGCCGGTCCCTCGGAGCATCCGCAGCTGTCGCACTGTGTTCACGCGCACGACCACGAAGTCGACGAGGCCACGACGGGCCAGCCTGACCGCAGTAACGACGGAGGGCGCAAGCGCTGCACAAGTGCGGAGCGCTCCGGTCTTCGCCTTGCAGGCGGCCTTCGGGATCCCCCGCTTAGGCGCAATCACGTTCAGCTTCACCCGCGAGGCCGCTGCGGCGAGGGGCTGGAGCGAGCGCTGCGGCACCCCGAAGACGACGACCGTGGTGACACCGCGGGTCGCGAACCAGCTCAGTTGGGCGGGCTTGACGGTCTTTACCCCGGACGGCAGCGCAACGGCCCAGACCTCCTGCCCTTTCGGGGCGGAGGCGGCGCTGGACAGGGGTGACGCGACGACCGCGGCTGCGGCGATGATCGAACAAAGCAGGGCAAGTCGATAGCGCCTGCAAGGGAGTGCGGCGCTCCACATTGCGTGCTCCTAGGGATGGCTTCGGGTGGCGCATCCGGTATCGGGAAGCACGTCGGGAGCCGGGATGGCTCAATTGAGTGATCGCGTTGCCACAAAAGTAATCGGCGGCGACGGCAAAGCCGCACCCCGAGCGTGATGTGGTCCCGAGCGCGTCTAGTGAAACTCGTACGGGCCCGCATCGGGCGCGCGGCCCGCGAAGCGACGTTTCCCGTCGCGATCGGCGCTCGGGTACGAGGAGGGTGAGCCCTTGTCGAGCAGGACGCTCTTGGAATTCAGGTGCCAGTTGTTGTTCGTCGCAATCGAGCCGACGTAGCCCATGTAGCCGGAGCGGATGGTGGTCGTGCTCGAGGCGACCTCGCCGGCGCCGCCACACGTCGATCCGTCGCCGTGGACATTGTTGGCGTAGGTGGCGCCGCGCTTGCAGTCCGACCGGCCGAGGAAGAGCGTTGCCGAGCACGCGGAGTCCAGCTCCTTCGACGACGTTTTCGTTGCCGCCAAACGACAGGCTGCCAACGAAGAGGTTGTACCGGAAGTCCCAATTGTTGATGTCCGGAGCCGGTTCATCGCCATTGCGGAAGTGGAAAGCGTTGCCCGCGCAGCAGACGTTGCCGCTCGCGAGCGGCGGCTCGAAGATGTTGTTTTCGATGAAACCGCCGACGGCGTCGGTGTTGTTGTTCGGGTCGCGGGTGATGAAGACGTCCATTACTGCGCAGCGGTAGAAGTGGCTGTTCGTGATCCGCAGGTTGTTGACTCCCTGGGCGAAGAGGCACTCTGTGTGGGCGTCCGAGCCGGCGTCGAGGAGCGCATCGTGGATCCTCATCCGGTCGAAGGTGATGTTGGTCACACCGCCGACTGATGCCGTCTGGTCGGCGAGCGCGAGTGACATGTTCTTGTTGTTGTGGATCTCGCCGTTCCGCCACGTCACGCGCGCTGCGCCTCGCAGATAGCCGACGGGCTCTCCGCTCAGGCCGTGGCCATCGACCTCGAACCTGTCGACGAGCACACTTTCGACCGGTGCGTTGGCCGGGCTGTTTCCGTTGGCGTCGACTTCGAGACGCTCCGCCCGAAATGGGCCTGACACCTGAAGGAAACTCCCCTTGATCTCCAGCGTCCCGAACACGACAGACTCGCCGGGGAGGGTCGCGATGCCGGCATCCCAGGCGGTGCGGCGGCAGTCTTCTGGGCGATCACTTGCCTCCCGTAGCTGCCGCCGCGGACGAGGATCGTGTCTCCATTCGCAGCCGCCTGGTACGCGGCATTGAGCGTCGAGCACGCGCGGGCGTCGACATACGCGGCTGCCGCCGCGGTCCGCGAGCGCGAGCCGCCGCTCGCGTCGACCCAGAGATTGGCGTGTGTGCCGACACGCGGCAGTGCGGGGGGCTTTGGCTTGGCGACCGGCGGTTTCGGTTTGGCAGCGGGCTTGGTGGCGCAGGCGAGCGTCGCCGTCCTTCCCGTCGCCTCGGCGCGATTCGAGGCGTTTCCGGCCGCATCGTAGGCCTGCAGGGCGAAGGTGTACGTCCTGCCGCAGGTGAGCCTGGCGTACGTGTACCGCAGCTGCTTGACCGTCGCGATGGCAACCCCGTTTCGGAGGAGCCGGTAGCCGGCGACGCCGACGTTGTCGGTCGCCGCATTCCAGCGAAGCGCGACGGACGTTCGGCTACGACCCGCGAACCTCATCCCCTGCGGAACGGAGGGAGGTTGGGTGTCGGCCGCGGCGGACACGTCCGGCAGCGTTGCCGGGACCATGCCGGTGCTCGAAGGCGCGGAGCTCACGCAAGAGCTTGCCACCACCAAAGCGAACACCAACGCAAGGGGCCATCTGGAGAATCCAAGTCGTGGCATTGGTGAAGGCCGCACCCTAGCGGAGGGTCCGGTTGCCCGCGCTGCTAACGGATGTTTACGGCTCCACGAACCAGCCGTGACGCGCGTTCAGCCGTCGCACGAACGGCGCTCTCAGGAGGGCCTTCTTGATCGCCGATCTTCTAGCTTTGCGGCGATTCAAGCTAGCCCAGTACCACTCCTTCTCGGCGGATTGGCTGGCGTAGTACGGGCCTCCGGTGTGGTGAACCTTCAAGTCGGCCAGGATCGCGGGCTCGTAACCGAGTTCACCAATGGCGTTGATGTAAGCGGCCTTTCTGGAAGATGACGCTCGTCCTGCCGAAAGCCGCCCACGCGGTCATAGAGATCGCGCGCCGTCATGGCGCAGCCACCTCCAGTCGGGCCTTTCAGCAGTCGGACGCCGTTCTCATGGACCGAGACGTATTCGTGCGGACGGATGCGGTATCGGTAGTCCGCAGCAATATCGTGGGGATCGTCCTCGAGATCTGCTGCCAGAAACCCGACGTCTGGGAGTCTGCGGTAGGCGTCGAGCAGCATGGCGTCCCACTCCAGCGGCGCGTCGACGACGTCGTCGTCGAGTTCCACGAGGTACTTGGCGGACGTCATGGCGAAGCCGCGGGCGTATCCGTTTTGGCCGATGTTTTTCTCGCTGCGAACGACCCGTACCCTCGTATCCACGGAGCGAGTCGAGATACTGCGCCGTTCCATCAGTTGACCCGTTGTCCCAGATCAGGATTTCGCGCGTCGCAGCAGATGTCCGCTGCAAGACGTTCTCGACACACTGGCTGATGAGGTGGACGCGATTGTGGGTGAGCACGACGACGGCGATGTCGTCTTTCTCCTCCGGCTCCGGGACTTGCGAATGATCCACTGTGTGCCAACGAAAGCATGGTTCTTCGTAGCTGTCCAGACCAGGTCTACCCGGGTGTTACCCTGCTCGAATGGCAGCGGAGGTAGACGTCGTTGTCGTCTCCTTCAACAGCCGAGATCGGTTGCGTGATGCGCTGAGCCCCTGTCAAGAGGGAGCCAGGGACGTGGGGAAGGATATTCGGCGCCAATGCGCTCAGCGGATGGGAGCGCCGAGTCCGTGGCCGATCTGCCGTCGACAGTGATTTCACTCGAGCAGAACGGCGGGTTTGCCCATGGCTGCAACGTCGGCTGGCGAGCCGGCGAGGCACGTGCCGTCCTCCTTCTGAACCCCGACACTCGCCTGCGGGAAGGCGCGTTGGCGCGGCTGCTCGAGGTTCTCGACCGAAACCCTGAGACCGCCGCCGTCGCGCCCAGGATCGTCGACTTCGAAGGCCGGCTCGACTTCTCGCTGCGGCGCTTCCCGCGCCTGCGCTCCACATATGCGCAAGCCCTCTTCCTGCACCGACTCTTCCCGCGCGCCAGGTGGACCGACGAGGTCGTCCGCGACGAGCAGGCGTACGACCGGCCCGGCTCGCCCGACTGGGTGTCCGGTGCGTGCATCCTCCTGCGGCGCTCGGCGCTCGAGGCACTCGGCGGCCTGGACGACGGCTTCTTCATGTACTGCGAGGACATCGACCTCTGCCGCCGTCTCTGGGACTCGGGCGCCAGCGTGGCGTTCGAGCCGAGCGCGGTCGTGGAGCACGAGGGTGGCGCATCGGCCCCTCGCCCGACGATGCTGCCGGTGCTCGCGGCGAGTCGGGTCCGCTACGCAACCAAGCACCGCGGCCGCCGTCGAGCGAGCCTCGAGCGGCTCGGTGTCGCGCTCGGAGCGCTGACGCACATCATCGTGTCGCGGGGCGGAAGAGATGCGATACGGGCACGCGCGGGCGCTGCTCGAGGCAGCGTCGAGGTCCTAGCCGTACGGCTAGGCGAGCCGCGCGAGCTTTCTGGCCGAAAGGCAGTCGATGCAGCACGACGCCGCGACTAGCGTGAGGAGTGCGATGTGTGGCATTTGCGGAATCGTACAGGTGCGGGGAGAGCCGCGGCCGGTGGTCGAGCCGGAAGTCCTCGACCGGATGACCGACGCGATGGTCCATCGCGGTCCCAACGACCGCGGCACGTTCTCGGCGACGGCGTCGCGTTCGGCGCCCGGCGCCTGAGCATCGTCGACGTCGAGGGCGGCCATCAGCCGTTCGCGAACGAGGACGAGCACGATCTGGGCGATGCAGAACGGCGAGCTCTTCAACCACGAGGAGGTGCGCTCCGGCTCGTAACTGCGGCGGCCATCGCTTCGCGTCCAGATGCGACACCAAGATCATCCCGCACCTCTACGAGGAACACGGCACGGCCTTCGAGACTCAGCTGCGGGGCATGTTCGGGATCGCGGTCTGGGACGGGCGCGAGCGGCGCGCGACGATCGTGCGCGACCGGCTCGGGATCAAGCCGATCTACTACGCCGAGGTGGGCGACCTGCTCGTCTTCGCGTCCGAGCTGAAGAGCCTGCTCGCGAGCGGCCTCGTGCCGCTCGAGCTCGACTACGAGGCGATTGAGGCCTTCATGACGCTCGGGTTCGTGCCCGGGCCGATGACGCCGCTGGCGGCGGTGCGGAAGCTGATGCCCGGCCACCGGCTCGTCGTCGACTCCGGCGGCGTCTCCGTCGAGCAGTACTGGGCGTACCCGGAGCCGATGCCCGTGGACGCGACGCTCGAGGAGTGCTCGGAGCGGCTGTACACGGAGCTGGAGGAGTCGGTCCGGCTGCGCCTGATGAGCGACGTCCCGCTCGGGGCGATGCTGAGCGGCGGCATCGACTCGAGCGTGATCGTCGGCTTGATGGCGAAGCAGATGAGCAACCCGGTGAAGACGTTCTCGATCGGTTTCGCCGAGGCCGGCGAGGGCAACGAGCTCGCCGACGCGCGGTACGTCGCGGAGTTCTTCGGCACCGACCACCACGAGCTCGAGCTGTCGTTCGCGGAGCAGACCGTCGATCTCAGCGATCTCGTCTGGCACCTCGACGAGCCGCTCGCCGACCTCTCTTCGCTTGGTTTTCTCGCCCTCTCCGAGCTGGCGGCGTCCGAGGTCACGGTCGCGCTCTCGGGACAGGGCGCCGACGAGCTGCTCGGCGGCTACCGGAAGCACCGCGCCGCAGCGATCGCGGGCGCCTGGCAGCGCCTGCCGCGTCCGCTCCGAGCGGTCGGCGGCCGCCTGCTGGAGCACGGGCCGTCGCGGCTGCCCGCGCCTCGCGCACCCTGCGCGCGGACGATCCGGCGTCTCGCCTGCTCGCCATGAGCGGCAACGTCGACGCACCGATGCTCAGGCGCCTCGCCCGAGGCCCGCTGGCCGAGGTCGGCGGCGGCGCCGGGCTGCGCGCCCTCCAGAGCCGGCTCGGCGGCGTCGCCGACGACCCGCTGCCCGCCACGCTCTATCTCGACGGCCAGCTCGGGCTCGTCGACGACATGCTCCACTACTTCGACCGCGCGTCGATGGCGCACTCGCTCGAGGTCCGCGTGCCCTTCCTCGATCACCACGTGGTCGAGTACTGCGCGACGATTCCGAGCCGGCACAAGGTGCGGCGGCTCGACACGAAGCACGTCCTCAAGCACGGCGCCCGCGGGCTGATCCCGGACCGGATCATCGACAAGCCGAAGGTCGGCTTCTTCAACGCCGCCGTCGACGGTTGGTTCCGCGCCCAGACCAAGGGTGCGATCTCCGACTATCTGCTCGGCCCGACCCGGCGTATGCGGAGATGCTCGACCGCGCCGAGGTCGAGCGCCTCGTCCGCGGACATGCAGACGGATCGGCGCCGGGGAACGGCTACGCGCTCCTCTCGATCCTGATGCTCGAGGTCTGGCTCTCGTCGTACCTGCCCCGGGCGATCGAGTGGCGGCCGGGCCGCCGGGCCGCGCACGCCCATCGCCGCGTGAGCGCCGGGTCGCTCACATACGCGGTCGTCACGCCGGTCCGGAACGAGGCCGGCAACATCCGCTGCCTCGCCGACGCGCTTGCGACACAGCGCCTGCGGCCGCGGTCGTGGACGATCGTCGACACCGGCTCCACGGACGAAACGGTCGCCGATCGTCGACGCGACTTCGGCGCGAGCACCACTGGATCCGGCTCTCCTCGCTCGGACAGCTGGCGCTGGAGCGCGGCGGTCCGATTGCCCGAGCCTTCGAGACCGGGCGTCGCCGAGCTCGACGAGGCGCCCGACGTCGTCGTCAAGCTCGACGCAGACCTCTCGTTCGACGCCGGCTACTTCGAGCAGCTGATCGCGCGGTTCGCCGACGACCCGCAGCTCGGGATGGCGAGCGGCACCTGCACCGAGGAGAGCGGCGGCGAGTGGCGTGAGCGGCACGTGACCGGCGACGACCGTCTGGGGCGCCGCGCGCGCCTACCGCTGGGCGTGCCTCCAGGATGTGCTCCCGCTCGAGCACCGGATGGGGTGGGACGGCGTCGACGAGTTCCGGGCCAACGCCCGCGGCTGGACGACCAAGACCTTCAAGGACCTGCCGTTCCGGCACCACCGGGCGGAGGGCGAGCGGGATGGATCCGCCCGCCGCGCCCGCCAGGCGCAGGGGCGCGCGGCGAGGTACCTCGGCTATCGGATCTGGTACCTGACGCTGCGGGCGCTCTGGCACGCCCGCGCGGAGCCGCTGCCGCTCGCGATGATCTGGGGCTACGTGGAGGCTGCGCTGAAGCGTGAGCCGCGCTGCCCGGATGTCTCGGCCCGCGCCTACATTCGCCGGCAGCAGAGCATGCGGCGACTGCCGCTACGCGTGCTCGAGGCCATGGGCCGCCGGCCGGCGGCCTGAGACGACGCGAAGCTCGGCCACGCGGGACGGGCTCCGGCAGCAGCGACGCGCCGATGCCGACCATGATGAAGAGCAGGAACGTGACCTGGATGAACGAGAACGCGTCGTAGGTCAGCATCCCGACGGCGAACGCCGCCGTCGATGCGGCCACCGCCGCGAGCAGCCAGCCTCGAGCGGAGTCGTCCCGCTTCGCCTCCTTCCCGAACCGTCTCACGACGCGCCAGAAGAACCAGAGCCAGGCGATCGTCCCGAGGATCGCCGACCTCGAGCAGCGTGCTCAGCCACTGGTTGTCGAGGATCTGCGCGAAGCCACCCGCGCGCGAGTCGACGATCCGCGAGTCCGAAGCCTTGTCCGAGTATCGGGTTGCCGCTCAGCTCGTCAAGCGCCGGTCCCAGGTCTGCGATCCGGCCACTGCCGGTCCAGCCGGGGTCCTTCTGCTGCTCGGCGATAAGACCGCCGGCGGGCAGGAAGGACTGCTTCAGCGAGCCGATCGTTCCGGGCAGGGCGAAATGCAGCACGATCAACGCAGGCAGCAGCGCCGGCCACAGCCGCCGCGTCTCCTTTGGCGCGCAGCCACAGGAAGACGAGTCCGACGACGACGAGCATCACGACTCCGGTGCGAGACACGGTCGCCATGCAGCCGAGCGCGAGCACGAGGCCGCAGACGAGCCAGCGCGTCTGCCGGGCGCGCTGGAACAGGTAGAGCGCCAGTGGCACGAGCATCACGAGTGCCGCGCCCGAGCGCGATCGGGTGCTGCGCCGACGCCGCGACTCGAAGTCGGGCACCTCGGTCGAGCAGATCCGGAGCCTCGCTGAGTTGGAGGAACGGCAGCACGCCGGACAGATTGTTGAACGGGTTGTAGCCGGTGCGGCTCTCGACGACGGCCAGGGCGGCGACGACGGCGCCGCCGCCGACGAGCGTCTTCGCGAGGAAGTCGGCAGCCTCAGTGCGTCTGACCACGCTGACGACGAGGTAGAGCACGAGCACGAAACTCGCGAAGAAGGTCAGCTTCTTGGTCACGTCCGTCTCGACGAGGGCGATCTTGCGCGGGGTTGACGATGATCGAGGCGAAGGATGTCGCGACGATCAGAGCGAGCGGCCCCTCGATTCCAGCTCGTCGCAGGCGCACACGCGGATCGACGAGCAGCGACGCCGTCCAGATCAGGACGAGCACGGCCACGAGCACCCGGTACGGCTCGAGCTCGAACGGCAGGTTGCCCGGCAGGGTGTAGCGCCGGATCGGGATGAAGAGAATGACTGCGATCAGCGTCGCGACGAGCGTCGGCCAGCTGAGGAGCCAACGGTGTGCAATCGCGACGATCGGCCACCACCCGAGGTGACGAGGGCGATGCCGAGTGTGGAAGAGCCGGTCGCCGTGGTCGGCGCCACCAGTCCGAGCGACGCCGAGCGACGACGGCCGTTGCGATGCTCGACCGGGGCTCGCTGCTGCCCGACGATCAGGCGCATCGGCTACGCCGGTCGGCGCGCCGCGTCGGGCACGCCCGATCCACCTGCTCGGCCACGCGGCTTCACCCGCGGCCGCAGGTTCTCGAGGATGAACGCGAGGCCGATGGTCGCGATCATCACGGTGAGGAAGATGATGATCGGCAGCGTCGTCGACCGACCCTGGAAGAGGCGGGCGCCGGGCGAGCGCGAGAGAACCTGGACGACGACGCGGTCGGTGCCGGGCACGTCGTTGGCGTTCTGCTGTTGGCGCAGGTACTTCTCGAATGCCGCCGTCGCGCGCTGCGAGAGCACGATCGCGTGCTCTGGTCGGTGGTCACCGCCTCGATGTCGACGAGCGGCAGGGTCACGTTCTGCTGCACGACTGCGCCGGCGAAGAGCTGGCCGTTGATCGGGCCGTCCTGCCGCATGAGCCGCTTGACCGGGTCGCTCGTCGCGAGTTCCGCGTAGAGAAACGCGAGGCTGATGAAGCGGTCCGGGTTGGCGAAGCGGAAACCGAGCTGGTCAGCCTGCTCCTCGATCGCGCTCGTCGGTGACAGCTCGTCCGCTCGGAAAGCCACGCTGCGTCACAAGGATCCTCGTGCTGCTTGCCCACAGCTCGCTCTCTCGGTACTGAAGACCGTCGCCGGTCACCTTCACCATCGAGAGCATGGCGAGCGACAGCGCCAAGAGCAGCCCCATGAGTACGAGGAGCTTGAAGCGCCAGATGACGCGAAGGTAAAGCTCGAGATCCACGTCAGCCGGCCGCTGAGTCGTCGTGTCTGGACCGGTGCTGCCTGCGCGCGGAAGTACATCACAGCCGCCTCGGTCCGGTTTGCGACGCTGAGTCGCCGATAGATGCCAGCGAGGTGGAACTTGATCGCATGCACGCTCAGATGAAGGCGCGAGGCCACCTCGGCGTTCGTGAGGCCCTCCGAGATCATGCGGAGCACCTCGAGCTCCCGCGGTGTCAGGCGGAGGAGAGCGTCGTGGGAATGTTGTGCGTAGGCTTCGTCGATCATGGATGCATCGTAGGAGGGAGACGCGCAGGTTCCCATGCCCTTTGGACCAGCGTTTCTCGGACCTGCCCCTAGCCGATCGGCTAGACCACTACTGGTTCTTTTACCGTGGTGTGCCCCCGGGGGTCGCACTAACGTGACAAGTGATGAACGGCCCGTCACCAGGACTGCGCGTGAGCGTCATCGTGCCCGTGCGCAACGGACGCGCCGACCTGCTCCGGCTCATCGAGGCACTCGAGCGGCAGACACTGCCGCGCGAATCGTTCGAAGTTGTGATCGGCGACGATGGGTCGACCGACGGCTCAACTGAGGGTCTCGCCACAGAAGATGGCTGGATCCGCGTGGAGCCTGGCCCGCCCATCAACTCGTACGGTGCGCGCAACCGCGCAGCGCGCGCATCCCACGCCCCCGTCCTCGCCTTTTGCGACGCGGATTGCCGGCCCGAGCCCGAGTGGCTCGAGCAGGGCCTGATCGCACTGCGAGGAGACGGATCTCGCAGCGGGACGCATCCGATTCGACGTCTCGGTTCCTCGAACGATTTGGACGCTTCTGGACATGGAGGCTGCGAAGGACCACGAGCGCCAGGTGCTCCGCGGGACGGCCGAGACCGCAAACCTCTTCTTGCGCCGTGAGCTCTACGAGCGTGTCGGAGGCTTCGACGACACGTTGCCGGAGCACGGAGACTTCGACTTCGTGCAGCGGTGCGTCGCGGCGGGGGCGGCTTCGACTACGCCGCCGAAGCAATCGTCTGGCACCCAACCCGCGATCGTGCGAAGTCGTTCCTCCGGGCGATGTGGATCTATAACCGGTGGTACGCCGCACGTGAGGCCCGCGCAGGGCGTACGCCCGAGGGGCTCCGGCTGCGCTCGTGGGTGCCGCTGGTCCAACCGATCCGCGCGCGGCGACGCTGGGGACAGTCCGTCGGACCGGACCGCCGGTGGCTCGGAGTGAACGGCGTGCGTCCGAGCCGACGCGAATCGCTGGTCGCGGTCCCGCTGATCTACGTCTTTCTGCCGTACTACTCGGGGGTCGCCCAGGCGCGCGGTTGGTTCGACGGGCGGAGGCTCCGGTAGCCCGAACCACGTTGGATCGTGTCGAGTTGCTCCTCGTCTGCTCGTCCGGCGGCCATCTGCTCCAGCTCGTGGCGCTGCGGGAGGCCTGGGGCTCGACGACGCGCGCCTGGGTGACGTTCGACAAGAGCGACGCTCGCTCCCTCCTCGCCGACGAACGTGTCTTCTATGCGTACGGACCCACGAATCGGAGCGTGAAGAACCTGCTCCGCAACATGGTCGTTGCTTGGCGCGTGGTGCGGAAGCTGCGGCCGAAAGTCGTGATGACCACCGGCGCCGGCGTGGCGGTGCCGTTTGCGTGGATCGGCCGGCTCTGCGGCGCCCGGGTCGTGTACGTCGAAAGCCTCACCCGGATCGAGCGGCCTTCTCTGAGCTGCCGTATGATCGCGCCCGTCGCCGATCGCATCTATGTCCAGTGGCCCGAACTTGTCGCAGCGGTGCCCGGCTCGCGGTACGCGGGCAACGTGTTCTCAGCCCGCGCATGATCTTCGTCACCGTCGGGACCAACGAAGCCCCGTTCGATAGGCTCCTTCGCGCGGTCGCGGATCTGCCGTCGACCGAGGAGCTGGTCGTCCAGCACGGTTCCTCATCGATCCGGCCGGCCCATGCAACCTGCGTCGACTTCCTCCCGTTCGACGAGGTGGTCGAGAGCGTCACCCGCGCCCGGGTTGTCGTGACACACGCTGGTGTGGGATCGGTGTTGGTCGCACTCGGTGCGGGCAAGCGCCCGGTTGTGGTGCCGCGACGAGGGCGGCTCGGTGAGGCCGTCGACGACCACCAGGTCGACTTCGCGCGGCGCTTCGAGCAGGCTGGTCTGGTGACGCTCGTCGAGGACGCTGACGGCCTGGAGGACGCGCTCGCGCAGGTGTCCGCTCAAGCACTTCCCGGTTCGACCGGGCCTACGTCGCTCGCCGGCGAGCTCCGTCGCTATCTCGAGGAGACACTTGGGCGCTCGGGGACGGCCGCCGTGCGCGAATGACCCAGCCGGCACTTCGCGACCTGCGCTCGAGCGTCCTGCGCGGAATCGCGTGGAAGGCAGGCTCGCAGATCTTCCTCCAGCTCACGCGTTTCGTCGTCGCAATCATCCTGGCGCGCCTGCTCGCGCCTCACGACTTCGGCCTGGCCGCAATGGTGCTCATCTTCTCCGGCTTCGTCGTCTTGATCGCCGACTCTGCGCTCGGTACGGCGCTGATTCAGAAGAGCGAATTATCGGACGCCGACCGCTCGACGGTCTTCTGGATGGGGGTCGCGGTCGGCGCAGCGTGCACAATTGCCGGAGTCGCGCTCTCCGGGACCTCTGGCCGACTTCTACGGTGAGCCGGAGGTCCGGCCGCTCTTCGTGGCCCTGTCGTTCGGCTTCTTCATCACCTCGATCGGTACCACACAGGCCGCCTTGCTCGCGCGGGACATGAACTTCAAGGCGCTCGAGCTCCGGCAGATCGGCGCGACGCTGGTGGGTGCGGTCGTGGGGATCGGCGTCGCCCTGAACGGCTTCGGTGCGTGGGCGATCGTCTGGCAGCAGCTTGCGATCGGCGCAGTGTCGACCGTGCTGCTGTGGCGATTCATGCGGTGGCGGCCGTCGCTCACGTTCTCGCTCGACAGCGTGCGCACCCTCGGAGCGTTCGGAGGCAAGCTCTTCGCACAGAACCTCGTCTACTTCGCAGGCCGGAACGGCGGCAACGTCCTGATCGGGCGCTACCTCGGGGCCGCCGCGCTCGGCACGTTCGCTCTCTCCTACAACGTCGTGTTGGCGCCCTTTCATCAGGTCGCCGGTCCCATCCAGCAAGTGCTCTTCCCGGCGTTCTCGCGGATGCAGCACGACACGACGCGGATGGCGGAGGTGTGGATCAGGGTGACGCGCCTCGTCGGTGCGATCTCGATCTCCTCGCTCGTGGGGCTCTTCATCGTGGCGCCGGACTTCGTTCTCGTCGCGCTCGGGCCGGACTGGGCGGACGTGGTGCCGGTGTTGCGGATCCTCGCGATTGTCGGGATCGTCCAGTCTTTGCAGACCCTGAACGGCGAGATCCTGCTGGCACTCGGTCGCGTCGAGACGCTGTTCTGGTTCACGATCGTCTGGTTCGTCGCGAGCATGGCCGGGTTCGCCTTCGGGCTCCAGTGGGGGATCGTCGGTGTCGCGGCCAGTTACGCCGTTGCGGTGTGTCTCGTCGAGCCATTGAACGCCTATCTCACCGCCCGCGCCGTTGGCGTGCCGCTCTGGTGGTTCTTTCGCAGCCTTGGCGGCGTGGTGCAGGCGACGGCGATCATGGGCCTGGTCGTGACAGCGCTCCGGCTCCTCCTGATCGGCGCGGGCGCGCCGGCGTGGGTTCGCCTCGTGCTCTGCGTCGTGGTCGGCATCGCCGTCTTCATCCCGTGCTGTGCTTGGCGTGCACCCGAAACGCGGGAAGAGGTGCTGACGATCGTGCGGCGCCGGCGCGGCTCGGCGCTCGAGCCGCAGATCTCAGGGTCGTAGTCGGCCCTGTCTTATGGCCCGTAGGTCGCCGCGTACGCTCCGTCGGTGCCGGTGAAGACGGCGTACTGAATGCCCTTGATCGTCTGCGTGGCGAACGAGACGGCATTGCCACCACGGGTCACCCCATTCAGCACACCCGCCGGCGACTGCGTGGGCAGCAGAACCTGGATGCCTGCTGCCCCGGCGCCGACCGACACGGTGAACGTCAGTGTGTTCGCGCTCCACGAGAACGATCGGAATGCCGAAGCGTTGCGGCCGTCGATCCAGCTGAGCATCTGCTTGGCCGAGACGATCGGGACGCTGCGTGCCAGCGCGGAGGCGACGATCGCGTCCGAGCCGGCCGAATTGACCTGGTCGGTGTGCTGGTTCACGGTGAAGACGCCGTAGTAGCCCTCTGGACCGATCGCCTTGTCGAGCAGCGCGTCGACCGTGAACGGATAGACCTGACCCGCCTCGTCGGTCATGAACGTGTGGGCCTGGTAGACGTCCACGAGGCTCCCGTCGGTGTTCGCGAAGCGCATCGGAATGCCCGAGCCGGTCATGAAACCGGGCAAGCCGCCGATCCAGCTCGCGGGGTGGTGGTAGTAGTTCGTGTCGAAGCGGATGCCGTGGGCGAGCTCGGTTAGGGGTTGGGTCGACCAATCGCTCCACGCGACGCAGTGAGTACGGCTCGTGATCGACGGTGGAACGCTCGTGTACTTGGCGTTGAAAGCGTTGAGCTGGCTGAAGTACATGAACTCGAGGGAGGCCGGCGTCCAGTTCGCACAGCCGAGGCCCCCGGTGGGCGTCGGGTGCAGCGCCACCTCGAACCCGTCCGCCACGTACGTGGCGGCCTGGGCGTTCGTGAGCGGGCTCGAGGTGTAGAGGTACGAGGTGCCGCGCACGCACTCCCAGAGCGCGAGAGAGCAACCCGGCGGGCTTGCCGCCCGGTACTGCTCGAAGCGGCCGGCGGTGCCGCCGATGCCGTGGTCGTCACCGGTCATCACGATCGCGGCCTTCTCGCCTCGTGGGAGATACCCGAAGCGCGGCAACGGCTTCCGGTCCCGCTCCATCGTCACGATCAGATTCGCGAGCAAGCGCTGCTGCTCGTCGGCCTGAGGGATCGCGATCTTGGACGTGTTGAGCCAGTCCGGCTGGACGTCGCCGGCGCTGGCGCCGTAAAAGAGATCGTTGGGACGGATCGGGAAGTCGCCGTCGCGGTCTTGCCCCACCCATGCAGGATTGCCCTGCCGTGTCAGGACGACCGAGCGGGCGAGGTCGTACGCGAACGCCGCCGCCTGTCCACCGCTCGAGCCGACCGATCGCAACGTCACAGCTGGGTTCGTCGTGGCCACCGAGGCTGTCGAGTACAAGGTTGCGATGCTGGCTGCGCCGTTCAGTGTGTAGCGGTCGGCCGTGCCGTGGTACTGGATCGTCTGGCCGACGATCCCTGTCCCGGCTTGGCTTGCCGTGTTCACGAGCACGTAGCCGTTTGTGAGCGTTGCCGCGGCGTCCGTGAGGCCGAGGAGTCCCGCCAGCTGCTTGTCGGGGCGCAGTGCGATCAGGTTGCCGCCCGCGGTGACCCAGTTCGACAGCAACGAGACCTGGGCTGCCGTCAGAGTTGTCTCGCCGAGGACGATCACGTCGTAGAAGGCGAGCACCGGCGCGGACATCAGCGACTTGTCGAGAGAAGCGAAGCTGAATCCCTCGGCTCGGAGGATCTCGCCTGCGTACGTCGTGAACGGGTTGCTTCCCGTCGTGATCAGCGCGACGGGCGGCGGCGCGGGCTCCGTGCTGAACGTCCAGACGTGGTCGGCTGCGAGCGAGCGCCCTGACAGGTCCTTCACGCCCGTCGGGCCGCCCAGCAGTTTTCCGGTGTACGTCGTGCCGTAGACGAGCGCGCTCGTCGGCGTCAGCGTCGCTCGCGCGGTCAGGGGGTCGTAGGCGATCGTCCCGGGGACGAGGGTTCCGCCACCATCGCGCAGCTCGAAGGTGGCGGTCGTGATCGTGGCCGGGTTCATCGCCTCGCTGAACGTTGCGGTCGGGCCTCGCATCGATGACGACGTTCGTAGCGAGGTTTGCGGGCGTCACGACGGTTACCGTCGGATTTCGAGTGTCCGGCGCTGCGGCTGCCGTCATGTCTGCCTGGAGCTGGGCCTGGGTCAGCGCGCGGTTGTAGACCCGCACTTCGTCGATCCGCCCCTGGAAGAACTCACCGGGGAACACGCTGGTGCCGCCGATCCGAAGCACGCCGCTCGAGACCGAAATCGAGCCCGCTGCCGCCTGTGTTCCCACCAGTGTGCCGTCGACGTACAGCCGAAGGTTCGCGCCGTCGTACGTCGTTGCGAGATGCACCCAGTTGTTGAGGGCGAGCGAAGCGGATCCTCGCAGGTCATGGTCGACGCCGCCTGTGACTGCATTCCCGCTCGGCCTGCTAGTGCCCGTGTTGGCGTAAAGCGCGTATGCGTAGTTGCTCGACCCTTCCTTGAGGACGAGCGTGCGCCACGCGGTGCCGAGGGCGGTCGGGAGCGCCCACGCTTCGACCGTCATGGCGCTCGTGAGATCGAGTGAGCTGGAGTCCGGGATCGTCACCCAGTCGTTCGTTCCGTCGAAGGACAGGGCGGCGCCGAATTTCCCGATCGTCCAAGTCGGGCCGGCGCTGGTGCCGTTGTTGGAGCTGCCGGAGGAGTCAGCGATGCTCGTCCCGGTGCCTTCGTCGAACCCGTAGGCGGCGACCAGGCCGACCGGAGGTGCCGACGTCACCGTGGCACTTGCCTCGTTGGAGGAGGGAGAGAGATTGCCGGCTCCGTCGGCGGCGATCACCTTGTAGAAGTACGTGCCTGCAGGCAGGCTCCCGTCCGTGTAGCCCGGCGTGGTGGGCTGAGCGATGCGGTTCGCCGCTGAGGGTAGGAAGCCCGCCGTCGTGGCTCGGTGAACGTCGTAACGTGCGACGCCGACGTTGTCGGTCGATGCCGTCCATGCGAGGGCGGCCTGTCCAGGGCCGGCAGTTGCCGCCAGGCCGGACGGAGCGGTCGGAGCGGACGTATCGCTCGTCACGATCGCGCTCGCCTCGTTCGTCGCCGGGCCGACGTTGCCTGCGGCGTCTTCAGCCGTGACGCGGTAGTAGTAGGTGCCGGCGCTGAGTCCGGTATCGCCGAAGCTCGTGCCGTTTGGCTGGGCGATCCGGTTGGCGACGGAAGGCGTGAAACCGGGCGTGGTCGAGCGGTGGACGTTGTATCGGCTCACGCCGACGTTGTCCGTCGCGGCGCCCCACGAGACGTTCGCAGTCGAAATCGCGCCGACCGCGCTGAGCGTTCCGGGCGCGCTCGGTGCGCTCGTGTCCGGGGTACCGATGCTCAGGTTCATGTCCGACTGGATCTCCGCCTGGGTCAGAGCGCGGTTGTAGATCCGCACCTCGTCGATCAGTCCCGCGAACCACTCACCCCAGACGAGGTTCCCACCCAGATGAAGAACGCCGGTGGAGGTGGCGATCGAACCTGTCGCTGCCTGGGTCCCGACGAGGGCACCGCCGACGTAGAGGCGCAAGTTGGCTCCATCGTAGGTTGCAGCAAGATGAGTCCACGTGTTCAGTGCCAGCGAGCTCGCGCCACGGATGTCGTGGTCGGTGCCACCGGTGACCGCATTGGCGCTCGGCCGGCTCGTTCCGGTGCTCGCGTAGAGCCCGTAGGCGTAGTTGCTTGCCTGCTCCTTGAAGACGACCGAGCTCCAGTCGGCAGCGAGCGCCGACGGGCGCACCCATGCTTCGAGTGTCATCGCAGTCGTCAGGTCGAGCGCGCTTGCGTCAGGGATGGTCACCCAGTCGTTCGCGCCGTCGAAGGAGAGCGCCCCGCCGTACCGGCCGCCAGGGACCCACGTAGCGCCCGACACCGAACCGGTATTCGTCCCGGCCTTGTCCGAGACCACTGTTCCGGATGTCTCGTCCAACGCGTACGCGGCAACAAGTCCGGGGGCGGCATTGCTGACCACGGCGGTCGCCTGCGGAGACGCGGGACCGACGTTAGCGGCGGCGTCCTCAGCCGTGACGCGGTAGTAGTACGTTCCGGCGGAGAGCGGCGAGTCCGTGTACGTCAAGCCCGATGGCTGGGCGATTCGGTTCGCGACACTCGGCGTAAATCCGTTCGTGGTCGAACGATGGACGTTGTAGCGGATCACGCCTACGTTGTCGGTCGCAGCGGGTCCACGTCAGGGCTGCGCTCGTTGATCCGGGCGTCGCTGTGAGGCTGCTTGGAGCCGTCGGCGCCTGCGTGTCCCCGGTGACGGCTGCGGAGGCCTCGTTGGATGGCGCGCTGATGTTTCCGGCGGCGTCTTCCGCGGTGACTCGGTAGTAGTAGGTGCCCGGGGAAAGGCTCGGGTCGGAGTAGCTCGGGCTTGTCGGCTGTGCGACTCGGTTCGCCGCGCTCGGCGTGAATCCGGCAGTCGTGGAGCGATGAACGTTGTAGCGGCTCACTGCAACGTTGTCCGTGGACGCCGTCCAGGTGAGCCCGGCGGAGCTGACACCGATCCGCTCGCGATGAGGCTCGTCGGCGTCGTCGGCGCCTGCGTGTCGCCCGTGACGACGGCGCTCGCCTCGTTGGAGAGCGCGCTGATGTTGCCCGCGGCGTCCTCGGCGGTCACTCGGTAGAAATAGGTGCCGGCGGCGAGCCCGGTGTCGGTGTAGGACGTTCCGGTCGGCTGTGCGATGCGGTTCGCCGCGCTAGGAGTAAATCCGGCGGTGGTTGCGCGGTGGAGGTTGTAGCGCGTCACGCCGACGTTGTCGGTCGAACCGATCCAGTTGAGAGCCACGGAGCTGAGCGATCCGGAGCCGTTGAGGTTGGACGGCGTCGAGGGTGCCTGCGTGTCGCCTGTGACGACGGCGTTCGCTTCGTTCGACGCAGCGCTGACGTTGCCCGCCGCATCTTCCGCAGTGACCCGGTAGTAGTACGTGGCGGGAGTCAGGCCGGTGTCGTGAGTAGCTCGTACCGGTGGGTTGCGCGATGCGGTTCGCGGCGCTGGGCGTGAAGCCTGCGGTTGTCGAGCGATGCAGGTTGTAGCGCACGACCCCGACGTTGTCCGTCGAGGCTGCCCAGGTGAGCGAAACGGAGCTCAGGCCACCGCTGCCGGCGAGAGACGACGGCGCCGTCGGTGCCTGGTTGTCCGGATTCCCGACACTCGCGTTCATGTCGGTCTGAATCTCCGCTGCGCTGAGCGCGCGGTTGTAGATCCGCACTTCGTCGATGTCGCCCTGGAACCACTCGGGCCAGAGCGACGTGCCGCCGATCTTCAACCCACCGGTCGAGGTCGTGATCGCGCCCGTCGTCGCCAGCGTTCCCACGGATACGCCGTTGAGATAGAGCGTCAGGGTCGAGCCGTTGTACGTGCCTGGCGAGGTGGGTCCACGTGTTCAGCGCAGGCGACGACGTTCCGCGGAGGTCGCGATCGGAGCCGCCCGTGATCGCATTCACGCTCGGTCGGCCCGTGCCGGTGCTTGCCGTAGAGACCATAGACGTAGTTGCCGGTCTGCTCCTTCAGCAGGACGGTGCGCCAGTTGTTGCCGAGCGCGGTGGGACGAATCCAGGCCTCGAGGGTCATCTGCGACGTGAGATCGAGGCTCGGCGAGTCGGGCACGTTGACGATGTCGTTGACTCCGTCGAACGTGAGCGCTCCGCCGTACTTTCCTGCGCCGGCCCAGGTTGCGCCGCTGATCGAGCCGTGGTTCCGCGGACCCTGAGAGGTCCGTGAGCGCCGTGCCCGATCCTTGGTCGAAGCTGTAGGCCGCGACCAACCCGACGGGCGGAGCGGTGGACACGGTCACCGATGCCTGGTTGGACGCCGGGCCGATGTTGCCGGCGGCGTCTTCGGCGGTGACCCGGTAGTAATACGTCCCGGCTGCGAGTCCGGCGTCGGTGTGGTTCAGCGTCGTGACCTGCGTGATGCGGTTGCCGGCGGTCGGCGTGAACCCGGCAGTCGTGGAACGGTGCACGTTGTAGCGGGCGACGGCGACGTTGTCGCTTGCCGCTCCCCAGGTGAGAGCTGCGCTGCCTGCGCCCGCGCTGGCACTTAGCGTGCCCGGTGCAGACGGGGCGACGACGTCGCCGGTCGTTGTCCCGGTTGCTTCTGACGACGTCGGTCCGATGTTCCCGGCCGCGTCCTCGGCGGTGACCCGGTAGTAGTAGGTGCCGGCGGCGAGACCCGTATCTGTGTACGTCGTCCCGGTCGGCTGCGCGATCCGATTCGCCACGCTCGGCGTGAACCCGGCCGTCGTGCCCCGATGCACGTTGTAGCGGGCGACCGCCGTGTTGTCGGTCGCCGCCGTCCAGCTCAACGCGACCGAGCTGATCGAGCCGGAGGCGCTGAGATCTCCGGGCGCCGTCGGTGCGACGGTGTCGGGGTTGGTGATGCTCGTAGCCATGTCAGCCGAGATCTGCCCTGCCGTCAGCGCTCGGTTGTAGACCCGAAGCTCGTCGATGTCTCCCTGGAACCACTCCGGCCAGATGTTGTTCCCGCCGATGCGCAACGAGCCGGTCGATGTGGTCAGAGATCCGACCTGGAGCAGCTGGGCGGACTGGACCCCGTTGACGAAGATCCGGAGCATGTTCCCGTCATAGGTCGTTGCGAGATGCGTCCAACTCGACGCGGGGATCGAGGAGGCGGCACGAACGTCGGCGTCCGTGACGCCCACGAGCCCGTTCCCACTCGGCACCCCGGATCCCGTGCTCGCATAGAGCGCGTATGCGTAGTAGTTGCCCGTCTCCTTGAAGGCGACTGTTCGCCAGTTACTGCCGAGCAGCGGTCGGTCTGACCCAGGCCTCGACCGTCATCGCATTCGTCAAGTCGAGTGACGCAGCGTCCGCCACGCTGACCAGGTCGTTCACGCCGTCGAACGAGAGCGCCGACCCGTATCTACCGGACGTGGTCCAGGTGGCTCCCGAGACCGAACCGTGGTTCGACAGACCCGAGACATCGGTCAATGTGGTGCCGGTGGTCTGGTCGAACCCGTATGCCGCGACGAGACCGAGCAGCGGGCCGGCGTTCGACACCGTCACTCCGACGGCTGGGGAGGAGGTGGTCGTATTGCCGGCCAGGTCGCGTGCGACCGCCGTCAACGAGTGCGAGCCGTTCGTCGCTGTTTGTGTGTCCCACGACGTCGTGTACGGCGCCGTCGTGTCCTCGGCGCCGAGGTTGGAGCCGTCGAGCCTGAACTGCACGCCGGCGACCGCGTTGTCGTCCCCTGCCGTCGCGGTCACCGAGATCGTGGCCGAGACAGTCGATCCTGCCGCCGGTGCCGTGACCGCCACGGTCGGCGGTGTCGTGTCGGGCGCGCTTGCGGCTCGGACGAATGACGCCACCGATGGCACCCCGTTCGTGTCAACCAGGAAGAGCATGTAGTCACCCGGAGGCGCGAGGTTCGCGTTCGCGGGGGCCTGCACGGTCACCTTGCCCGCGCCGGGCGTGAAGTTGAGGTACTGGAATCGCTGGTTCATGTCGATCGCGTGCGTGACTGACGGCGAGCGGATCAGCGAGACGTGCGCGATCTGGGCCGCGTTCGGCGTCGTCACGTCGAAGCTCGCTCCGTACTGCATCGTCGACGGCGCGGTGGTGATCGTCGGTCGCGGCCCCTTGAAGAGGTAGGGCGGGGAGTAGATCTCGGCGTTCCGCTGGTTGACTGCGACGGATCCAGGCAACGCGCCGCCACCCGCCATCAGCACGCGACCGTCGGGAAGCAGAAGCGCCGTCGAGTGGTACAGCCGGCCGTTGGTGAGCGAGTCGACCGTCCTCCACGTCTCGGTGTCGGGGTTCCAGATCTCCGCCGGAAGAACGGCGTTACCGGCGATCACACCGTCAGAGCGCGTCCCGCCGCCGCTCGCCAGCACCGTCCCGTCCGGGAGCAGCGTCAGGTTGTGGTAGGCGCGGCTATGAGCCATCGACGCCGTTTCGCGCCAGACAGGCGTCTGGGCGTTCATGTCGATGACGGCCGTGCGGCCGTGCGTGTTGTACGCGGTCGAGTCCTTGAAATCCGGGTCGGCCCAGGAGCCGGCCTTCATGATCTTGTTCGGCCTGTACATCACTGCGCTGTGCCCGTCGAACGGGCTCGTGCCGACGCTCGACCAGGTCCATGGTCCGGGCGTGAGGACGCGCGTCGTCAAGTCCGGACCGACGTTGAGGATCCGGCCGTCGGAGAGAACGAAGAGGTACGGATACAACGGTGACGTGAGCTGGCCGCTCGGAAGGCTCGTCCACGTGTTCGTGCCGGGGTTGTAGAGCTCCGGCAGTGAGTTCACAGACGCATCCTCGAAGGGCGGTAGCTGGCCCGGACGGTCCTGCGTGATGCGGTCGCCGGCGAAGGCGAGCACGCGGCCGTCGGGCAAGCTGCGTCACGCTCGGATACCAGCGTGGTTCCGCCATGTCCGCGCCGCGGAAGTAGGTGTTCGTCGAGGCGTTGTAGAGCGTCGTATCGTTCAGCCCGGCGTATGCGCTGATGTGGCCGCCGGCGATCAGGGTCCGGCCGTCAGGCAGCTGGATGTGCCCGGAGCAGAAGAGGTTGCGACCGTACGGCACGGACTGGAACGTGTTCGTCGCTGGATTCCAGAGCCGCTCCGAGTTGAGGGCGTCCTCGAACCCGTCAAGCGCGAAAACCTCGCCCGGTCGGCGTGAGCGACATGTGGACGGCCACGATCGGCCAGGCAATCGGTGCGCCCCACTCGCCGTCTTGGTCCGGCGCAGCGAGGATCGAGCTGCTCGGTGTCATGAGCAGGGCAAGCGTGGCCACAGCCGCAACGGCCACGGAGGTCCAGATCGCTTTCCGGGTGGGACGAACCATCGAGTGGTCGAGCGCTAGCCCTCGACCGCCGTGCTGAGGTCCCGGCAGGCCCGGTGCCACGCGACAGTACGTGCGAGTCCTTCGGCGAAGTCCACGCTCGTCTTGAATCCGAGCAGTCGCTCGGCCTTGGTCGTGTCGGGGACGCGGTGCCGAACGTCCTGGTAGTTGCCGGGCAGGCTCTCGTAGGTGATGAAGTTCGCGCGGAGCGGAGCCGGCGAGTGGTCGAGCGACTCCTGGCACCGCTGCGCGAGCTCGAGGATCGTCAGCGTCTCGACGCCACCGAGGTTGATCACCTCGCCGCGGGACTCCGGGCGTTCGAGCGCCCTGACGATGCCCGTCGACGGTGTCGTCGACGTACGTGAACGTCCTGGTCTGCTGCCCGTCCCCATGGATCTCCATCGGTTCGCCGTCGAGCAGCGACTCGAGGAAGGTGACGACCGGGCCGCCCCACCAGCTGAGGTGATTCTTCGGCCCATAGACGTTGAACAGCCGCAGGATCGTCACGCGCAGATCCTTCTCGTCCGCGAGCGCAAGCGCGACGTGCTCGTCGTACATCTTCGAGACCGCGTATGCCCACCGCTTGGTGGTCGGCGGCCCGATCACGAGCTCGTTGTCCTCGCGGAACGGCGATGTCGCGTTGCCGTAGACGTCCGACGTGGACGTGATCACGATATCTGCGTCGAGGTCCAGTGCGACGTCGCACGCCGCATGCACTCCACCGACGTTCACCTGGAGCGTCGAGAGCGTCCCGCCGAAGCGGGGAATCTTCATCGCCGCCAGGTGGGCGATCGCGTCGCAGCCGTCGAAAGCCGCCCGCAGCCGCCGCTCGCGCGTGCAGTCGAGCACCTCGAATGTGAACGACGGGTGCTCCATGAACGCCGCGACGTTCGCAATCGAGCCGTAGGAGAGATCGTCGACCCCG
This sequence comes from uncultured Gaiellaceae bacterium, assembly GCA_963847255.1. Taxonomy (GTDB): domain Bacteria; phylum Actinomycetota; class Thermoleophilia; order Gaiellales; family Gaiellaceae; genus Gaiellasilicea. The sequence goes on along the minus strand of CAWJYW010000004.1, from coordinate 7,820 downwards.
ACGACCTCATATCCGTCCGCGAGCAGTCGCTCGCACAGATTGGAGCCGATGAATCCCGCAGCCCCCGTTACACCGACCCTTCTCATTGGTTCCTCCTCAGCCAGATGGACAGCGTGCGTTCCGGGCGCGCGCCTTCGAATGTTTCGTGGGCGGGGGCCACGATGACCGCCGCGCGCCTGTAGTTCTGTCGAATCCAGGTCGCCAACTCCTTGTCGAATGACATGCCGAACGATGTGTGGCCGTAGCCGGGCCACGTGCGGTCGTCGGTGATCACGAGTCGCACGCCTGCTGACTCGAGTGCATCGATGGCTCGCCGCTCGTCGTCGACAGACGGGAGCGCGTCGGGGAGGATCGAGAGTTCCTCGACTGGGCTCGTCCGTCCTGAGAGCGCGTAGAGCCCGGTCATCATCGGCGCCACGAAGATGGGCTCGCCGGGTTTCGTCTCGCGCTCGATCCAGCCGAGCGCCCCCTGCATACAGCGCTGCCTCGCGTGGCTCTTCTGAGAGCGAACCGGCCGCACCGTGCACGACGACCGATTCCGCGCGTGCATCCTTGAGCGTCAGCCCGACTCCGGCGACGGCGATGAAGCCGACCCAGAGCGCGCCGAGGACGTACGCCTGACGCGAGCGGGCGAGCTCCCGGAGATGAATATGGACGAGGAAGATCGCTGCGAGCGGGATGTAGTACGCCGCCATCTGCTCATGAGGTGCGTGTGGAAAGAAGCCGGGGTACGTCGTGGCCGCGAGCGCGGTGAGCGCGGCCAGGCCAGTGAGCTCAACCTGCGCCCGCGGGCTCCAGTTCGTCACCGTTCCTCCGCATCCGCCAGGCACAGATGACGAGTGCCACTGCAGCTCCCGCCGGAATCCAGCCGTAGATGAACTCGAGCCCGTGACGGAGGGCCTCGGGGTTCGCAAGCGCCGCGCCAATCGCCACCACTCCGGCGATCCCGACGAGCAACGAGGGCGGCCCGTCGCGCGAGTCCGCCGCGCTGCAGGCAATACGCCGCAACGAGCATCAGCGCGGCGCCGGCGGCGTAGAGCGCGAACTTGCCGCCAAGTTCGACGAAGCTCGAGAGAGTCAGCGGCACGCGGCCGCGAACCTCGACGTTGCCGCCGGCCTCGAGCACGTCGACCGGGTAGAGGTTGTCGAACAGGAGCCGGTCGGCTGAGACGAACGTCAGGAGGCCGCCGTAGACGACAGCCGGAATCAGCAGCGCCGGGGCGGCGACAAGTGCGACTTCACGCCGCAGCGATGTACCGCTCCTGCTCCGCAACGACGAGCCAGATCGCGACCGCGAAGAGACCGGCGACCGCAGGCTCGGGCTTGGTCAAGAGCGAGGAGTCCGACGCAGCTGCCAACCGCGACGAGCCGGGCGGCCGTCGCGTTGCACGCATAGCGCCAGATCCCGATCAGCAGGACGAGCAGCAGCAGCGTGCCGAGCGTCGCATCGTTCGTGTGAGGAAGGACGTAGCTGAAGTTGTCGGGGATGAAGGCGACGGCGGCCGCGATCGTCGTGGCGAGAGCGGCGCCGAGGGGGTCGACGACGATGCGCGCTACCCCGTAGGTCGCAGCGAGGATCGCCAGCGTGATCGCGAACCCGAGACCAACGGCCGACCAGATGCCGACATTGGCGACGAAGGAGACGAGGCCGCCGAGCGCGGGCGCCAGGGGCCCGTAGTAGTAGACGAAGTCCCGGTACGGGAAGCTCGCCGTCGACGATTCGGGCAGATGCAGCAATGTCGTAGCCCGTGTCGCTGTCGAGATCGCCCCAGGTGCCCCAGGTAAAGGCTGCGAGGATTGCCGTCAGGAGCGCGAGGGCGGGGATCGCCCGTGCGTCTGAGAACGCTGCGGTTCGCACCCGCTCGATTCGCTCCTGGAATGCAACCGCGACGGTGGTCATGCCGCCGCCTGCCGGGCGGCCGGAAGCCGCTCGAGGATCCCGGGCACGACCTGGTTCGAGACGCCGATCACGGCCTGCCCGCTGACGATCTCCGGGTAGACGTGCGCGGTCGAAGCGAGCGAGAGCCCCGGCACCGAGAACATCTCGGGCAGGCGCTTGGCGCCGCCGACGAGGTGCACCGGCTCGGTCACGCGCGCCCGCTGCACGACCGACGAGACGATCTCGTCGTCGCGCAGGTCGGGGAAGATCGTGCGGGCGTACGTCATGTACTTCCGCTCGAGCTCCTCCGGCGAGGCCTCGTGATCCGGGTGCCCCGGGTCGACGTACTTCGAGACGTAGAGCAGGTGCCCCCCGACACGCTCTGGATCGACCACGTGCGTGGTCTCTACCACCGTCGTCAGCGGGACACGCCGGTCCGTGATGTTCAGGTGGTAATACGGGCTGACGCTCCGCTTGACGCGGAGCAGCAGGCAAATGACGCCGAGGTAGCGGCAGTGGTCGGCCGGCGCCTGCTCGGCGAGCTCGGGCGCGAGCACGCGGCGCGCCATCGGCGGCGCCAGGCTGCAGAGAACGTGATCAAACCGCTGGAGGCGACCGTCGACCACGACACCGACGGCGCGGCCGCCTTCGGCGGCGATCTGCTCGACGGTCGCCCCTGCGTGTACCACGCCGCCCAGGGCGACGATCTTCTTCTCGAGGGCGTCGATGATCGTTTGGTAGCCGCCGTCGAGCCAGCCCATGACCTCGCGGCCGCTCTTGTCCCGCGTCGAGCCCATCCGGCGCGTCCGCGCCCAGATGTAGGTGGCGGGCAGGTCGTCGAACTTGCCGTCGAACTTGGAGTCGAGGAGCGGCTTCCACAGCTTCTCGACCACTCCACGACCGCAGTGCCGCTCGAGCCAGTCCAGCAGCGGCTCGTCATCGAGCTTGTCGTGCTCCTTGGTCAGCTGGCAGCGCGCGACGAACATCGCCAGTCGCACGCGCTCGTGCGGGCGGAGCAAGGGAAAGGTGAGGAACTCTTTCGGCGAGGTCATCGAGAAGAGCCGTCCGTCGCCGTAGAAGCCGACCCTCGTCGGCTGGAAGCGCCACTTGTCGCCGAGCCCGAGCTCGTCGGCGAGGCCGACGACCCGATCGTCGCTCGGCAGGACGACGTGGTAGAAGCGATCGGCGGGCGTCCCGTCGAAGTCGAAGGACCCCACGAGCCCGCCGAGATCCGGGCGCCCGCTCGTAGAGCGACACGGCGACGCCTGCCTGCGCGAGGCGATATGCGGCGGTCATCCCGAGGATGCCGCCGCCGACGATCCCGACGCTCGGCCTCATGCGCCGAGCGCGCCTTCGGGTGCAGCAGGAATCGGTTCGGGCGCGACCTCGCGTGCGCGGAAGAGCATCCGCCAGTAGGCGAGCATCGTCTTGAAGACCGGCATCTTGCTCTCGCCGTTCCGCTTGCTCCAGTCGAGCGAGACAGGCACCTCGACGATGCGCGCGTTCATCGCTGCGAGCTTCGCGAGCAGCTCGGCCTTGCAGGCGAAGCCGCGCTCGCGGATCAGGCGGTCGCCGTAGCGGGTCGATGCATCCTGGAGCGTCGACGCCCGGTAGACGCGGAAGAAGGAAGAAACGGTGGTTGCCTCCAGCCCGAGGCTGTGGCGCACGACCCAGCCGGCGGCTGCGCTCAGCAGGCGGCGGTGGGCGCTGACGCCCTCCATCCGCCAGTCGGCGAGCACGACGTCGGCGCCGCGCCGAACCTCGTCGAGCATCTGCGGCAGCGCGCCGAGGTCGCCGGTCGTGTCGGCCTCGAGCGTGACGATCAACGCGTCGGGGTCGGCGCACTGCAGCGCGGACGTGAAGCCGGTCCGGAACGCCGCGCCGGGGCCCTGGTTGACCTCGAGCCGGACGAGCTCGACCGGAAGCGGGCCGGAATAGGCCTCGACGAGCGCGGACGTGTCGTCCGCCGAGCCGTCGTCGACGATGAAGATCCGCGAGCCCTCGCCGAGCAGGTCGCTCGTCTGCGCCAGGTCGGCGAAGAGGTTCGGCAGGTTCTCTTCCTCGTTGAAGGCAGGGATGACGAAGAGGAGTTGTGGCCTGCTTTCGGCCTGAGTCCCCTCGTCCACCGCCGCCGTAGTCATCTCCATGGTGCTCACGTGCGTTCGCTCTCCCACCGTCGAAGTCGGTCGTGCCCCCGTTGCAAGGAGCCTAGGAGGGGCGGAGCGAGGCTTCCAGGCCAGAGCGGCAATACCAGTCGGGGGTTGGGGCAGCTAGCCCTTCGGGGGGCTGACATGTCTACGAAAGTCCGCGCAAACCCTGACCTGTAGGGGATTTATCCCGGAGGCCTCTACAGCGCATGATTCGAGGCGTGTGGCGAGGACGTCCTACGACACCGGTTCTGCCGGTATTCGCCGGTGGTACGGCGTGACTGAGATGGCGGTCAATCCGACCGTCGCGACGGAGCGCGTCCGGAGAGCGCCTCGGAGCTTCGACGGCGCCGTGCTCCTCTCGGGAGCGACGATCGCGTCCGGGATCTTCGCCTACGCCTACCACGTGCTCGCCGCCCGCGTGCTCGGCCCCGAGGCCTACGGTCTCGTCGCCGTGCTCTGGGCGGCGCTGTTCCTGCTCGTGGTCGTGCTCTTCCGGCCGCTCGAGCAGACGACGTCCAGGGCGCTCGCCGACCGGCTGGCGCGAGGGCACGAGGTTCGCTCCGTCCTGCGGGCCATGCTCCGGATCTATCTGGTGCTCGCGGTCCTCATCACGGTCGCGGGCGCAGTCGGCTGGGGCCTGATCGGCGACCAGCTCTTCCTGGGCGACTCCTTCTTCACGGCCGCGCTCGTCGTCGGCCTCGCCGCGTACGGCGTTGCCTACGTGATGCGCGGCGTCTTCGCCGGCGCCGGCTGGTTCAACGGCTACGCACTGCTGCTCGTCTCGGACGGTGCCGTCCGCGTCGCGGTCGTCGTGCCACTCCTCTTCGTTGCGTCGCGCGATCTCGCTGCGGCAGCGATGGTCGCCGCCGCGGTCGGAAGCGTCGCGCTGCCGGTGCTGGTGGGGCGCCGCGTGCTTCGCCCGCTCGTCCACAGGGGAGAGGGATCGCCGTTCCACGTCGGCGCCGCCGTCGCCTTCGCCTGGCCGGCGGCTGTGATCGCGATCGCCGACCAGGTGCTCGTCAACGGCGGCCCGCTGCTCGTGATGCTCGGCGGCGGCGAGAACGTCGGCAAGGTCGCCGGCCTCGTCTTCGCGGCCACGATGCTCGTCCGGATCCCGGTCTTCGTCTTCCAGGGCCTCGCAACCTCGATGCTGCCGAACCTGACGCGGATGCACGCGACCGCCGAGCGCGCGCGCTTCCGCCGCGCTGTCCTTCGCGCCGCGGTTGGTCTGGCCGGCGTCGCAGCGGTCATCGCGGTCACCGCGGCCGCCATCGGGCCCGAGGCGCTGCAGGCGGTCTACGGCTCCGAGTACACGGCCGGCAGGCTCGAGCTCGCGCTCCTCGGAGTCGGCGTCGGCTGCTACCTCGCGACGTCGACGTTCTCGCAGGCGCTGCTCGCGCTCGACTGCGGCCGCATCGCGGCGCTCGGCTGGATCGTCTCGGCCGCCGTGTTCCTGGTCGCCTATGCCCTCATTTCAGGCGAGGCGCTCTTCCGCGTCTCGACCGCGTTCGCGCTCGGGACGGCTGTTGCGGTGCCGCTCCTCGGCTACGCGCTCGTCCATCGCCGGAGGGACGGGTGAGAACGCCGGTCACCGTCGGTGTCGTGTCCGGCCGTTCCGGCCTCGGGGCGACGCTCGCCCGGGCGTTCGACGAGCTGCCGCAGGCGACGTTGCGCTGGATCTGCGACCAGCCGCCGCGGACGGCAAGCGTGGGCTACGGGCCGGCGACCGCCTGGACGAGCGACTTCGACGAGCTGCTGCAGGACGAGGATCTCGACGTCGTCGTCTTCGCCTCCTCCGAGCTCGCGGGGTCGGGGCGGGCGCTCGCGGCACTCGCGGCGGACAAGCACGTCTTCATCGACGGCGCGCTCGCCTCCAACTCGGCCGAGGCGGACGCGCTCGTGGCGGCCGCTGCCAAGCGGAACCGGCATCTGATGGCGCATTCGCCCGCGCTGCTGCGCCCCGGCGTGCTCCGGCTGCACCGGCTCATCGACCGCGGCGCGCTCGGTGAGATCTTCTACGTGCACGCGCGGCGCTACGCCTTGCGGTCCGAGCAGGACGTCGACGTGCTCTGGGATCTCGGCGCCGACACGATCGCGACCGTGCTCGACCTCCTCGGCGACGAGCCGGTCGAGGCACACGCGAGCGGGGTCTCCTATCTCGGGCGCCAGGCGCCGGACGTGATCTTCGCCAAGCTCGACTTCGCCACCGGGATCGGCGTCTACGTGCACCTCTCGTGCCTCGAAGGGGAGACCGTCGATCACATCTCGGTCGTCGGCTCGGAAGCGACTGCGGTGCTCGACGCGACCGAGTCGGAGCACGAGCTCTCGATCTTCGTCAACGGGCCGACGCCCGCCGAGTTCGACGACCTGACGGTCGAGCAGGGCGACAAGATCAGCTTCCGGCTGCCGGCGGAGGACTCGCTTCCGGTTGCGTGTGCCCGGTTCCTGACCGCCGTCCGCTCGCAGAGCGAGATTCCGTACGGGCGCGAGGCATCGACGGCGCTGGCGGTCACCGAGGCGCTCGAGCTCTCGTGTCTGAACCGCGGCACCATCGAGACGATCGCGCCGCGGCCCGGACGGCTCGAGCAGAACGTGATCGCGTTCCGCGCACGCTGAGACGACTGAGCCGGCGACCGCCCCCCGACCAAGTGGAGGCGGCCGCCGCCTCACGCCAAGATGACCCACCGTGGGGGAGTCGCGCATCCCCCAAAAGGGAGATTTGCAGGGCAAGTCCCGGACTTCCTGCTTGGTCTCAGGAAATCCGGCGACTCACCCTCGAGCGCAGGCGATAAAGCGTCCGCCGCGCTGCTGCGCGCGTGTAAGCGGCCTCACAACGCGCATCGAGAGACGTTACGCCGGGCCTGCCGTCAATGCCACTAGCCGATTGAGCAGACCTCCGGTTGCGAGAAGTTCAACACCTTTTCTCCAGAAAAATTCCACACAAACCTTCACTTTCATCACAAACTGCGCTAGGTTGAGCACAGGGTAAGAGGCGGGCGTGGAGGTTGGAGCACCACACGCAAGACATGTGAGACGAAAGGCGGCCCTTTCGAATGAGCCAGTACAACGGGCGTACGGCAGTACTTGTAGATCATCATCCGCTTTGGCTGGACGCAGTGAGTCTGGTCGTGGCGGATCTCGGCTTGACGGTCGTCGGCACAGCGACGTCCGGGCGCGATGGGCTTGCGCTCGTGACGGAGCATCGTCCCGACGTCCTGGTCACCGGCATTCAGATGCCGGAGGGGGACATCGACGGCATCGAGCTCGTGCGCAAGGGGAACGAGATCGTTCCCACCCTGCGCGGGATCGTGCTGTCGGTCTACGACGACACGAAGCACATCGACGCGGCCCTAGCGGCGGGCGCAGTCGCGTACGTGATCAAGACGGCGCATCCGGATGACCTTCGCTCCGCCATCCGGCAGGCGTTCGCACACTCGGTCTATCTGCCGGGCAGCCGGCCGGCCGCGGCGCAGACGTCGCGCGCCGCGACCGAGGATCTGCCCGACCTGACGCGGCGCGAGCTGGAGATCCTCCAGCTGGTCGCGGAGGGACACTCGAACACGCAGCTCGCGAAGATGCTGTGGGTGACCGAGCAGACCGTGAAGTTCCACCTGTCCAACGTGTACCGGAAGCTCGACGTGGCCAACCGGACCGAGGCGAGCCGCTGGGCTCAGCTCCACGGTCTGCTGGGGTCACCGAAGCACGAGCAGCTCGCCGGCGCGTCGGTCGGCTAGAAGAAGCACCGCTCCCTCGCGCGCCCGTGAGAACGGGCAGCGCGGGGGAGCTACTCG
>CAWJYW010000003.1:0-8027 GCA_963847255.1 uncultured Gaiellaceae bacterium | reverse complement strand
AGTCCAGTTCTCAGGCTCAGAGCGCGACAGCGACGCGGTGGAGACGCGCAGGCATGGCGGCGCGGGTAGGCGGACCGGATGACCTCAGATCGTCGCGGCGTCCCGCAGTGCCTACCCGCGGCGCGGTGACACCAAGGGGCGCTGAGAGTTGCCTACGCGACGGCGACGACGTTGTCGGCGACGAGGCCGATTTCGTAGGCCATCCTCGTCGCTTCGGTGCGGTTCGTCACCCTGAGCTTGCGGAAGACCTTGTGCAGGTGGAACTTCACGGTTTGGTCGGAGAGGAACAGCTCCTCGCCGACGGCGCGGTTCGAGAGGCCGCGGGCCACCGCTTCGAGAACTTCGAGCTCGCGCGCGGTCAAACCCGCCTCGAGCCGGGCTTGCGTGACCTGGCTCTGGCGACCTGCATGTACGACAGCGCCGCGGGAGACCTTCGGCGAGGCGAAATGGACGGTCCCATTCCATGCCTGGCGGATCACGGCGGGGATGTCGGACGTCGTGATCGACTTGCTCACGTACGCGGCCGCGCCCCCCGAGAGCGCCTTGTCGATCGACTCTTGGTCGTCGAGCCCCGAGAACACGATGACCGTCGCGTCCGGATGGTGCTCCCGGAGCAGCGCGAGGCAGCTGAGGCCGTCGAGGCCCGGCAGCTGGAGATCGAGCAGGACGAGGTCGGGCCTCGTGCGCGAGACGAGCGGCTCGACTTGGAGGCCGGAGCTGGCCGTCCCGACCACGAAGAACCCGTCGGCATGCTCCAGGATCTCGCGGATCGCGCTCAGCATCAGTGGGTGGTCCTCGACGATCACAACGCGCGTGTCCATGGGCTCCAGAGTAGAGGCAGCCTGGGGGCGCTGTGCCCATTTCCAGGCAGTTAGCCCGATCGGGTCAGCTATCCGTCAGCCATGCGTATTCTGTAGTGCCTGTCCGCCTTCGCCCTCCTTCTCGGCGTTTGCCTCCTGACCGCGATCGGGGTGGCGGCGCGACCGTCACGCTCTCAGGCCGCGTCGTCGACCACGCGCGCGCTCGGGGCGATGCTCGTCGCCGTCCCGCTCCCGCTTGCCCTGGTCTTGCATCTGCTCGCGCGTCCGGCGGCCCCGCTCGATCAGGCGGCGTTCGTCGTCGGCGTCGTCGCTTTCGGCGTCGGTGTGTTTCTCGTCCTGCCGTGGAGCGCGGAGGACGAACGCTTAGGCCCGGAGGACGACCCGGACCTGGCCCCTTGGTGGCCCGCCTTCGAACGGGAGTTCCGCTCGTATTCCCGCCGCTCGAGAGAGGTGCGGGCATGAGCATTCACACCTTCGTGGTCGCCCTGGTATGCGGTGCAGCGCTGCTGGCGCTCTGGATCATCGCGCGCTACACGAACTTTGGTCCACACTCGGTCGTCGGCGCGCTCGTGCACGTCATTGCGGCAGTCCTCCTGCTGACGCTGGTGCTGGCTCCCGCTCTGGCCGCGATCAGGAGTAGCGGCATCCCTGCCGCCGCGTACGTTCAGCTGTTCGGGGTTGCCCTGCCCCTGTTCACCTACGTCTTCCTGAGCGGCGGCTGGGTCACGCGGGCCGCGATCGGCCGGCTCCACTGACACGCTAGAGGATGCCACCGCCGAGGAACACCGGCGCGAGGATCACGACGAACATCACGGGCAGGATGAAGATCGCGATCGGGAAGAGCATCTTCACCGGAGCCTTCTGCGCCCGCTCTTCCGCGTTCATCTGGCGCCGATGGCGGAGGTCGGCCGCCTGGGAGCGCAGGATGCCGGCGAGCGGCGATCCGAGTTGCTCGGAGGAGGCCACGGCGTTCGCGAACGCGATTGCGTTCTCGCTGCCCACGCGCTCGCCGAAGCTCCGCAGCGCCGCGCGCCTCGATTCGCCGACGCGGAGCTCAGCCATGACTCTGCCGATCTCCTCTGAGAGCGGTCCGTCGCTCGCGTCGACCAGATAACTGAGCGCCGCGTCGAAGCTCATGCCGGCCTCGATCGCGATCGCGAGCTGGTCGACGAAGTGGGGCAGCTCGCCGTCGATCCGGTCGGCCCGCTGGGCTGCCGACTTGCTGAGGAGGAACCAGGGCAGGTAGACGGCAGCGAAGCCGAAGAAGAGCGCGAGCACGATTGCACGCCCGCCGTCGGCGAGCGTGAGCCCGGCCAGCACTCCCAGGCCCGTCAGGACGACACGCCCGGCCATGAAGACCTCCGGCGTCAGCCGCCGGGAGGATCCGGCGCGGCGGAGCTGCGCGGCGATGTCGTCCGGAGACTGACGGCGCCAGAGCTTCACGTGAACGCGGACGAGCAGCGTCGAGATCCGACCGAGCAGCACCGACCGCCGCTGTGCGGGTGCGGCGCCGGAGCCGGCGCCCGCGGCGGAACGAACGCTCTGCAGCGCGGCCCGGCGATCGCGCTCGGCGTCGCGGCGCGGCCGCGTCAGCTGGAAGGCGCACAGCGCCAGGCAGGCGACTCCCGTGACGAGGAGGACGATCATCGCCTAGTACCTCACCGAGACGATTCGCTTGAGAAACAGGCTGCCGATCGCCATCGACGTCAGGCAGATGCCGATCACCATGTGTCCGCTCGAGGTCGAGTACAGCGGGCTCATGTAATCCGGGCTCATGAGGGTCATCAGCAGCCCGAGCCCGATCGGCAGCCCGACGAGGGCGATCGCCGACATGCGGCCCAGGCCGGTGAGCGCCTTGAGCTTGCGGGCGTGCCGCTGCCGTTCGCGGACCGTCTCCGCGAGGGTGTCGAAGAGACCGGCGAGCGAGCCGCCCGTCTGGGACTGGACGTTCACTGCGGTTGCCACGTACTCGAAGTCGCTCGACCCGATGCGCTCGCACATCGCGGCGAGTGCCTCGTCGAGCGGCCGACCGAGCCGCTCTTCGCCGAGCACGCGGCCGAACTCCTCGGAGGAGGGCGCCGCGCCGTCGTCGGCGATAGCCCGCAGGCCGGTCCGCAGTCCGTGGCCGGCGCGGAGCGTCGAGGCGATCGTGGCGAGGACATCCGGCAGCTGGCGGTCGAACGCCTGTGTCCGCCGGCGGGCGACGACCTGCAAGACGACGAACGGTGTGGCGAGGCCGACGAGCATCAGCAGGAGGGCCAGCGCGGGCGGAGCGCCCGCCATCGTGCCGACCATGCCGAGAACAAAGGCCGCGATGCCGGCGAGATAGGGAACATGGCCGGCGCGCAACTCGAGGCCCGAGCGCTCCAGCACGCGTGCCAGACGCTCCGAGCCGGGCGATCCGCTCAGAGAGCGCTCCGTCCAGGCGAACAGGGACTCCAGCTTGGCCGTGGGCTGCTGATCCCGCTGGGCGATGTCACGGAGCGTGACGTGCGGCTCGAGCAGGCGGCTGAGTTTCGATGAACGCCGACGACCGCGTCCGGCGGACGCTGCGCCGGCGAGCAGCAGCGCGGCCAGCGCGACGACGACCGCCGCCGTGATCGGGTTGCCGGCGACGGCGCTCGGGACGAGACCGGATCGTGCACTCCCGGGAATCCGCACCGGGGTCTTCGCCGTGGCTCCCGCCGCGTGTACGGCCAGCGTGAGCCGGTCGCCCTGCCTGGCCGTCGAGAGGTATGAGAGGTGCCACGTGCGTCGCAGCTCACGTGCGAGCGACCGGTACGTGGCGTCGAGGCGTGCCGTGTCGGCGACGTCGAAGACACGGCCGCCCGTCGAACCCGTGAGTGCTGCCAGGGCCTTGGTGTCGCTTCTCGCCCCGGCCGCGATCGCGTACACGGTCACATCGGCGCGGCGCGCTGCGGCGATCGCCTCGGACTGGGTGTTCTTCGAGCCGAGGTCGTTCCCGTCGGTGAGCAGGATGAGGACGCGTGTGCCCGTCGACATCTGCTGTAGCCGCGCGGCCGACCGGACGACGGCGTCGTAGAGCGCCGTCCCCTGTCTGCAGGTCCGGGGCGAGGGACGAGAGCTTCGCTGCTGCCGACGATGTCCCTTCGCGCGGCTGCGTCAGCGCGAGCGCCTCGTGGCCGAAGGACACGAGGCCGGCCCGGCCCGCCGCCCGCTCGCGTACGAGGAATCCCGCGGCCGCACGCTTCGCATCGCGCAGCGGTCGACCCTTCATCGAGGCCGAGTTGTCGACGGCGAGCACGACCGCGTGCGCGGAGCCCAGTGCTCTGGCGGTGACATAGTCGGCTGGGCGCCCGTCCTCGGCGAGAGCGGGACGACTGCCCTTGGGCACGACTGCCGTCACGCGCACGAGCGGGAACCTGTCGAGGTCGACGCGGCGGATCTGCACGGAGCCGGACGCCTGCGCTGCGCCAGGCAGGGAGAGCAGCGTCAGCGCGGCGAGAGCAATGAGGGCCGCCCGTCTCATGCAGCCTCCAGCCAGGCCGAGGGCGGCAGCTCGACGCCGTTGGCGGCGAGCTTGGCGAGGAAACCCGGCCTCAGCATCGTCGACTGGAGCGGCCCGAGCAGCGCCTTGCCGTGCTCGGACGCTCGGGCGATGAAGAGGTCCTGGAGCGTGACGACGTCGCCTTCCATGCCGGCGATCTCGGTGATCTGGGTGACGCGCCGGGAGCCGTCGACGAGCCGGCTGATGTGGACCAGCAGGTCGAAGCCGCCGGCGATCTGCTCACGGATCGCCTTGACCGGCAGCTCGATCCCGCCCATCAGTACGAGCATCTCGAGCCGGTGCAGGGCGTCTCTCGCCGAGTTCGCGTGGACCGTGGTCAGCGAACCGTCGTGGCCCGTGTTCATGGCCTGGAGCATGTCCAGCGCCTCGGCGCCGCGGACCTCGCCGACGATGATGCGGTCGGGCCGCATGCGGAGGGCGTTGCGGACGAGCTCACGGATGCGGATCTCGCCCTGCCCTTCGACGTTCGGCGGGCGCGACTCGAGCGACACGACGTGCCGCTGCAGGAGGCGCAGCTCGGCCGCGTCCTCGACGGTGACGATCCGCTCGGCGGCCGGAACGAAGGCGGAGACGGCGTTCAGGAGCGTCGTCTTGCCGGTGCCGGTGCCGCCGGAGATGAGGATGTTGAGCTTGCCCTCGACGCACCGCGCGAGGAAGTCGGCCGCCTGCTCGCTGACCGAGCCGAGGCCTGCCAGGTTCTCGAGCGTGAGCGCGTTCCGCGAGAACTTGCGGATCGTGAGCGAGGGGCCGCTGAGCGCGAGCGGCGGGATGATCGCGTTGACGCGGCTTCCGTCGGGCAGGCGCGCGTCGACCATCGGCGAGGACTCGTCGATGCGCCGGCCGACCTGCGAAACGATGCGGTCGATGATCCGGAGGAGATGCGCGTCGTCGAGGAACGTCGCCTCTGTCTCCTCGATCCGGCCGTTCCGCTCGATGTACAGCTGGTCGGGGCCGTTGACCATCACCTCGGTCACGCTGGGGTCGTTCAGGAACGGCTCGAGCGGGCCGTAGCCGAGGATGTCGTCGGCAATCTGGCGTTCGAGGTCGGCGTGCTCGCTCGGGCTGAGCGGCGTCTCCTCGGCGTTCAGCTCGTCTCTGACGATGACGCCCACCCGGAGAGCCAGCACGTCGCTGCCCTCGAGGTTCAGGAAGGCGCTGCCGAGCCTCGCGATGCACGTTCCGGTGGATCTTCGTCTTCAGCTCGGCGTGTGGATCAAGGGCGCGGGCCCGCACCGTGGTGCGGTCGACCCGAAGTCGTTCGGCGAGCATCGAGCTGTCGTTGCCGCGCGAGAGTCCGTTGCGGTCGATCGCGCTCATCGCCGGCCCCGCAGGAGGAAGCGACGCTGGGTCGCACGGGGTGCTGAATCGCTCGCCTCGGGCGAGCCCGGGAAGACCGACGGCAGTAGCAGGCTCAGCGCGCGTGCGAACGGGCTGTTCTCGTCGGAGAGCACGACGGGGAACGCGCGGTTGACGGCGGTGGGAACGGCGCGATCGTCGGGCAGTTCGTACGCCATCTCCGCATCGAGCACGAGCTCGATCTCGGCGAGGTCGACCCCGCCGGCGGCGCCGACGCGGTTCGCGACCAGCGAGACACGCTCGCGCTCGAAGCCGAGCCGGTCGATCGTCTCGAGGCCGATGCGGACGTTCTTGAGCGACGTCACCTCGGGATTGCAGATGAGCAGCAGCTGGTCGCTGTGGTCGAGCGCCGCGAGCATCGCGCCGTCGAACAGCGGGCCGGTGTCGATCACGACGGCCTCGTATGCGTCTCGTGCTGCGGCGAGGACGGCGGCGAGCTCGGCCGGGCCGACCACGTCGGCATCCTCGGGCCGCCGCGGCGACGGCAGCACGGCGAGTCCGCTCCGGGAGTCCGTCGTGACGTACGCCTTCAGCTTCTCGGCATCGATGCCGCCCGAAGCCGCGAGGTCGGCGATCGTCGCCCGCGGCGTCAGCGCCAGCGTCAAGGCGGAGTCGCCGAACTGCAGGTCGAGGTCGACGAGGATCGTCTTCACGCCGGAGCGCGCGGCCGCGACGGCGAGGTTCGTCGCCAGCACCGTCTTGCCGCTGCCGCCCTTCGGGGAGAAGACGGTGACGACCTTGGCGGTCGACGTGTCCGCGGCGGCTCTCGCCGCCTTGCGGAGCGCGAAGACCAGCGTCTCGGCCGACTGCGGGAGGACGAGGACGTCGGCCGCGCCGGTCGCGAGGCCTGCCTCGACGATGCCGTTCGGCTCGCCGTAGGCGGCGAGGACGAAGGGAGCGCTCGTCCGCTCGCGCAGGCGGCGGGCCTCGTCGGCGACATCGGGATCGGCGGAGGACTCGAGCGCGAGGACGGCGACGTCGGCCGCCGAGGCTCCGTCCTCGCCGAGCCGGATCACCGACAGCGCCGGCTCGTAGGCGAGCGTCGCCGCGACCTCGATCGCGGCCGGGCCGCTCAGCAGCACGCGGACGTGCGGAGTGGGCTTGGCGCCGTTGCTAACCACGGGTGCTCTCCAGGAAGTCGCCGGAGATCTGCCCGGCGGCCTGCTCCGGCGGCAGCGCACGGCCGAGGAAGGTCTTCAGCGTCTCGAGTGTGACCGAGCTGTCCGTCGGCTTTGTGGTCGGGCGCAGCAGCGAGGAACCAGGTGCTGTTCTTCATCGCCCAGCCCATCGTCTGGGCCTGGCGGTCGGTCATCACGAGCGTCACCTGGGTGTCCGCGCCGCTGCTCACGTCGATCTCCGTGCCCTCGTCGGGCGTGTCGAGCACGAGCAGGTTCCGCAGCACGACGCGGGTCGTCGCGCGGTTGCGCCCGAAGCTCGTGTACTGAGCGGTCGCGACCACGTCGACGTAGTCGCCCTCGGAGAGAGTGCCGGCGAGCAGCTGGGTCGGGTCGCCGAGAACGCGCGACCGCGCGCTGCCTGCCGGAGAACTTCGCGAAGATGCCGCCCTGCGAGATCGGCCCGAACTGGCGCAGCGTGACCTGCTGCCCCTTGTAGACCGGGTCCTTGGCGACCAGCGAGGTCAGCGGCGCGGCGCTCACGCACCGAGCCGGGCACGACCGCGCGGCGCGGGACGGTCTCGGTCTTCAGGAAGCCGCCGCTCGCCACCGCCGCAGCCGTCCGTGCCGGCCGGGATGTCGCGCGCTGCGACCAGCACCTGCACGAGCTCGGCGCTCTCGTTGACGCTGTTGCGGTAGCTGACGATGTAGGCGCCGATGAGCACGACCGCGAGAACGGCGAGCGCCACCGGCAGCATCAGGTTTCGAAGTCTGGGTTTGGTCACGGGAGCGTCCTTTCGCTTCTCATTTGGTCAGCGTGATCACGTGCACGCCGAAGTCGTTGCTGAGGTCGGTGATCGGGTTTCCGGCGGCGAGGTCGGTGGCGATGAAGGTCACGTAGTGGCCCTTGAGCTCGTGGTTGTGGCCGTTCCACTTGACGACGTCGTCGATCACGAACGCGGCCCAGCCGATCACGTGGAACCCGGTGCTCGCGCTAGCGGTGTCGAAGACCGGGAACAGCAGCGTGCGCTGCTCGTCGGCGGCGTCCTCGAGCGACTTCTTGATGCCGTTCTTCTCGCCGTTCACCGGCGGGTAGTCGGTGTTGACGGGGAGGTAGTCCGAGTACCCTTCCTCGATCCAGCTCTTGAGGGTGGATGCGCCGACGTTGCCCTGGCGATCGAGGTTCAGCAGGCCGAACTTGCTCTT
>CAWJYW010000002.1:0-33988 GCA_963847255.1 uncultured Gaiellaceae bacterium | reverse complement strand
GGGTTCAGCACGTCCATCGCGCTCTGAAAGACGAGCGAGACGTGACGCCAGCGGAAGCGGCGGAGCTGCTCGGTGCTCATGGCGGCGAGGTCCGTGCCCTCGAAGAGGATGCGGCCGGAGCTGAGTTCCGCCGGGGGCTTGAGGATCTCGGAGAATCGCGTTCGCAAGCGTGCTCTTGCCGCAGCCGGACTCGCCGGCGATGCCGAGCGTCTCGCCGGGCGTGAGCGAGAGCGAGACGCTGTCCACGGCCCGGACACGCCGGTCGCGAAGCACGTAGTCGACGGTCACGTCCTCGAGCTCGAGCAGAGTGCCTGTGGCGACGGTCACGACCGCCCCTTCCCGAACAGGAGCGTGCCCCAGGCGCGCCGCTGCGTCTTCTTCGGCTCGGAGGCGCGGATTCGAGACCTCGGTCGAGGCCGGCCAAGGATGAAGACGAGCGGCCACGGTGAGCGCCAGCGCGATTCCGGGGAAGAGGAACGGCCACCACTCACCCTGGAGCACGACCGAATTGACCTGGTCCTAGTAGAGCGTCACGCCCCAGCTCGTCTGCTCCATGTTGCCGAGACCGAGGAACTCCAGGCCCGCGGCGGTGAGGATCGCGATGTAGAAGACGAGGACGAACGCGGCGGCGATCCTGCTGATCATGTTCGGGATCAGCTCGCTGAAGATGATGCGCGAGGTCGACTCGCCGGCGACCTTGGCGGCGAGGACGAAGTCGCGGTTCCGCAGCGAGAGCGCCTGGGCGCGCAGGATGCGCGCCTCGAACGCCCAGAGGGTGAGGCCGAGGATCAGGATCATCGTCCGGTTGCCGCGGGTCTCCATGTAGGACGACACGACCACGAGCAGCGGGATCGTCGGGATCACGAGGAAGACGTTCGTGAAGAAGTTGACGACCTCGTCGGTCTCCACCCGCCCGCGTAGGCCGCGAGGATCCCGAACAGGGAGAGAGCCGTCGCGAGCACGGCCGCAGTGAAACCGAGGATCAGCGAGGAGCGCGCGCCGAGCACGACCTGCGAGAAGACGTCGGTGCCCTGATCGGTCGTTCCGAACAGATGACTTCGTGAGGGCGCTTGGCCGGCGTCGAAGAAGAGGGAGAACGCGTTCGGGTCGTGCGTCGCGATCCAGGGAGCGAAGATCGCGACGAGGACGATCGACCCCAGCACGAGCAGGCCGAAGCACGACTTCGGATTCGAGAGCAGCAGCACCATCCACTGCGGGATGCCGAAGCGGCGGCGCCCGGGCGTGGGCTCCGTCAGCGGCGGCGCGTCGGCGGGCAGATCTCCTCGACCGTGAGCGGCTGGATCTGCGACATCAGGCCGTCCGGACCCGCGGGTCGAGGATGAAGTTGAAGATGTCCATGATGAAGTTGGCAGCGATCACGGTGAATGCGAGGACGAGGAGAAGCGCCTGTGTGAGCGCGTAGTCGGCGCCGAGCGCCGCCTGCTGCAGCGTCAAGCCGGCGCCGGGGTAGCTGAAGACGAACTCGATGAAGACGAGCCCGCCGACAGCGGTCGCGAACTGTGCCGCGAAGCCGTTCAGCGGCGGCAGGATTGCGTTCCTGCCCGCGTAGCGCGTCATCACGCGGCGGTCGTGCAGGCCCTTCGCGTGGGCCATGGAGACGTAGTCCTCGGCGATCGTGTTGATCATCACCGTGCGCATGTTCAGCACCCAGCCGCCGACGAAGACGAGCGTGATCACGATGATCGGCAGCTGCGAGTGGCGGAAGGCGCTCGACAGAAACGGCCAGTTGAAGCCCGGGATCGCATCGCTGGCGTAGGCGTGCTGGATCGGGAACCACCCCGCCTTGAGGCCGAGGAAGTAGACGGCCACGAGCGCCGTGAAGAACGCCGGGAACGCGCCGAGCGACATCAGCAACGGGACGGCGACGTTGTCGACGGTACCGCCGCGACGCCACGCCGCGATCATCCCGATCGTGATCCCGATGAAGAAGGCGAGCACGAAGGCGACGCCGACGAGGAAGATCGAGTAGGGAAGCGTGCGACCGATGATCTCGGTGACCTCCGTCGGGTAGTTGGAGGTCGAGAGCCCGAAGTCGAGCCTGACGACGCGCTGCAGGTAGTTGATGTACTCGCTCCAGAGCGAGCCCTCGTCATCGCCGAGGATGTCGCGGTAGGTCTGGATGATCCCCGGATTCGCCTGGATCTGCGCCGGCGTCAACCGGGCGAGCAGGCCGCCGACCGGGTCGCCGGGCATCAGCCGCGGGAGCAGGAAGTTCAGCGTCACCGCGACCCAGAGGGCGAAGACGTAGAAGAAGAAGCGACGGACGAACCAGCGCATGTGCGGCCCCGACCAAGTATCAGCCGGCGGGCGGGCTCTGTCGTCGAGCCCGCCCGCCGGCCACGTCGGTCAGATCACTGTCCTGCCTGTCCGCCCGGGCAGATCCGGGTGAACGACAGCACGTTGTCGGGGAAGGTCGTGAAGATCGGGTCGCCGTAGAAGTTCTTGGGCGACGTGAAGCAGTGGAAGTACTTGGTGCTGTAGGTCGACCAGCGCGGTCCGATGAAGATCGGCACCATCGGCAGCTGGTCGAGCCAGAGCCTCTGGAGTTGCGTCGCGATCTTCTTCTGCGCTGACTCGTTCAGGGTGACCTTCCACTTGTTCAGGAGGGAGGTCGCCTGGGCGTTCTGGTAGTGGATCCAGTTGCCGGTCGTCGTGCCGTCCTGTCCTGCCGGCGTGTACGCGTTCTTCGCCATCATCGAGAAGAAGTAGCCGTACGGCGAGCCCTGAGACGCGTTCTGCCACAGGAGCGTCGGGGTCTTGGTGCTCGACGCGCTGGGATACCACGCGTTCCAGTCCGGCTCGAGCTTGACGCTCGAGTTGATCCCGATCGCCTTCAGGTTCCTCGTGATGATCTGGAGCGAGGCGACCCAGTCCGACCAGCCCGAGATCACGTGCGGCGAGATCTCGACCCGCTTGCCCTTCGGGTCGTACAGGTCGCTGCCCTTGTAGGTGAAGCCGTTGGCCCTCAGCATCGCCTTCGCCGCGTTCGGCCTGTACGCAGCCATCGCCTTCGCCTTGGCCTTCAGCGCCGGGTCGGTCACCCACTGCGGGAAGAGGCCGTTGAGGCCGATCGCGTCGGCGGGCGGCGCGTAGCCGTACTCACCGAGCTTCGAGACCGTGTTCCGGTCGATCGCCAGGCTGATCGCCTTGCGCAGGACCGGCAGGCTGTACGGGTACTTGGTCGTATCCAGCATCAGGCCGATCGGATACGCGGTCGTCGCGTAGAAGGAGTGGTAGTGCGCCTTGTCGACGCTGGAGTAGGCCTTCTCGACGTTCGGGACGAAGTTGTGCGTCCAGTCGACCTTGCCGCTCTTGATCAGCAGGAGCGCCGCGTCGTTGGAGGACGCCTGCTGGTACTCGAGGCAGGGGATCTTCGGCATCCCGGCCTGCCAGTAGTCCGGGTTCTTGTCCAGGACGTAGTTCTGGGTCGTGAAGCGGGTGATCTGGGTGAACGGGCCCGAGCCGACCGGGTCCGGGTTCAGGAAGGTGGCCGGCTTCGCGACCTTCGACCAGATGTGCTGCGGCAGAACAGCGACCAGATTCAGGTTCGCCGCGATGAACTGCGAGTCCGGAGTCTTCAGGTTGATCACGACGCCGTACTCGCCGCTTGCCTTCACCGAAGCGAGGTTCGTACCGGGCCGGTAGAGCCCGATCTGGTCCATCACCTTGTCCTGCTTGCCGGCCGTGAGGGTGTAGACGACGTCAGCCGACGTGAGCGGCTGGCCGTCCGACCACTTGGCGTTCTGCGCCAGCGAGAGCGTGAGGGTCTTGTTCCCGTTCGACCACTTCCAGCTCCGCGCCAGCCATGGGTACTGATGGCCGCCGCCTGCGGGCGTCGTGATGATCAGCGGCTCGTAGAACGCCCCTTTGACGAACGCGCCGCTCGGCAGGCTGGTGGCGGTAAACGGATTGAAGTTCTTGACGAATGCCGGATCTCCTGACCCGGTCATGACCAGGCACCTGTGCGTCGGGGCGGGTGCCGCCGCGCCGTCTGTCTTGGCCGCAGCTCCCTGGACCGCGATCGCAACGAGGAGGCTGGCCACGCCAAGCACCCCCGCCGTCCGAACACCGAAGCGTACGGAGCGAACTCGACTCTTCATACCTCTCCCCTCTCTGATCTCCATGTCTCTTGCACGGAGGGTCATCGTAGACCGACAGGACTCCGCCGTTGGCGGCGAAACTCGAGGCTGTTCCGGGAACGGTTAACAGATTGTTTCCAGGAAGTCAAGTGCTTGTTCAAGCCATATCGACCGGTGTCACTGCGCGCTTCGAGCGCAATCTCTGTAGACGTTTCCGGGAATGACTGGTTCAATGTTCCGATGGCTTCACCTGAGGAACGAGGAATCAAGCCGCGCGCGACGATCCGGGAGGTGGCGAGCGCCGCCGGTGTCTCGATCGCAACGGTCTCCCGCGTCCTCAACGACCACCCCGACGTGGCGCCGGCAACCCGCGAGTCGGTCCTGCGCGTCGTGCGCGACCAGCGCTTCGCCACGAATCGGAGCGCCCGTGCGCTCTCCGGTGGGCGCACCGGCCTCGTCGGCGTCACCATCCCGATCGTCGAGGCGGCCTACTTCGCGCACATTCTCGCCGGTGCGGCCGAGGCGCTCTACGAGCAGGACATGGGAGTCGTGCTTTCGCCGACCCTGCATCTCCACGACCGCGCGGTCACGTTGCTCGACCGGCTGATGCACGGCACGACCGACGGCGCCGTCCTGATGCTGCCTGAGGAGACGAACGAGGAGTTGAAGGCGCTCCGGCGTGCCGGTTACCCATTCGTCGTCGTCGACCCCCGCGTGCCGCTCGACGACGGAGTCGCCGCGGTGTCCGCGGCGAACGCATCGGGCGCGCACGCAGCCGTGGAGCACCTGCTGTCGCTCGGGCACAAGCGGATCGCCGCGCTGACAGGCATCCCGGAGTGGCTCGCGAGCATCGAGCGCCTGAAGGGGTACCACTCCGCCCACGCTTCCGCAGGCGCTCTGGCGGATCCGGATCTCGTCGTCGAGGGGGACTACTCGATCGAAGGCGGAGAGGCCGCAGCGGCGAAGCTGCTCGATCTGCCCGATCCTCCGACTGCCGTGTTCGCGTTCAACGACAACATGGCCGTCGCCGTCGTCCGCGAGGCGCGCAAGCGCGGGCTCCGCGTGCCCGACGATCTTTCCGTCGTAGGCTTCGACGACTCGGAGCAGGCCGGCATTGTCACCCCCGCGCTGACGACCGTACGCCAGCCGCTCGCCGAGATGGGGCGGATGGCGGTCAGCCTGCTCCTGCGCCTGCTCGAGAACCAGCGCGTCGAAGGCCTCAACGTCGAGCTGCAGACGCGGCTCGTCGTCCGCGACTCGACCGCGCGCCCGCAGTAACTACGCCACGAACGACTCGAGGCGGTCGGCTTCCTGCTTCAACTCGCGCCTCACCTCAGCGTCGAGCTTCCCGAACGGCTCGAGGACGACGCGGCCGCCCTCCAGCTGCCACGTGCCGGCGACGAAGCCGTCGACGAGGAACGTCGCGTGCACGATTCCATTCTTCGTGACGATGCGCGACGGGGGAAAGTCGCCCAGGATCCGCGCGCGGTCGTCGTGCGAGAGGACGAGGTTGTCGAAGCGGGGCACCAGCCGCGCCGGAGCCGGCGTCTCGGCGTCCGGCAGCGGCGCTCGGCGCAGGTCGTAGAGCAGCCGGCCCCGTTCGTCGCGGAACGTCCGCAGGGACAGCCGGTCCAGCGACTCTGCGATCGGCGTGAGGCGCGGAACACCCGCCCACTGGGAGACGTCCTGCTTCGTCGCGGGACCGTAGGCGGCAAGGTACGAGCGGACGAGCCGATCGAACGCCTCCAGTGGCGGCGACGGCCCACCGCGCAGCCGCCTGTCGGCCGCGGCGTACACCCCCTGACCCCCGTAGCCCCAGATTCCCGACGGCGGCACGTGCACGACGTACGCGTACCCCTGAACGCGGCGCCAGAGGAACGTCGGCGTCGCCGGCCCCTTCGCGTACGGCTCCAGCAGCGCGCGCATCTCCTTGAATGTGCGCTCGCCCGACCCGAGCGCGGCGACGGCGACTTGCGCGAGCTTCCCCAGCGTGGACTTCGGAACGAGCGCCTCGTAGGCGGGCGGCCAGAGGACTCCGCCGAGCTCGCGCCGCGCGGTCGCGATCGCCCAGAAGTCGCGCGGCGTCACGACGTGCAGCGTCCCGCGCTGGAGCAGCGCCTTGACGAGCCGCCGACCCATCAGCGCCCGGATGAGCTCGTCGCGCTCGAAGCCCTCGAGCCGCGTCCAGAGAGACAGGTACGGGCTCGGCGTGGACTGCGCCTGCAGGCCGCCGAGCCGCTCGACCGCCTTCACGGCCGTCAGCCGGTGCCGTTCGAGCAGGAGCTGTCGCTGGAGCAGCGCGCGGTTCAGCTCGCGCCGCGTGAGGACCCGCTCGGCCGTCGCCACCCGGCGACGCTACCAGCAGGAGAGATTAGAGCCGCAGCGAAGCGGGGATGTTGCAACCCCCACCTAAGGAGCCCCCATGAGTTGGTTCTGGATCCTGGTCATAGTCCTGGTCGTGCTTCGTGCTCGGCTATTTCGGGCGCGGACGCTTTCGCGCATAGAGCGGAAAACTGCGGCGAGCGCCGCGCACGTACGCCGAGCGATTCCTGCTTGAATCGGAGGAGTGACGGCGCTCTACCGCTCCTACCGGCCGCTCGACTTCGACGACGTGGTCGGTCAGGACGCGGTCGTCAGGACGCTGCGAAACGCGATCGAGCTCGACCAGGTACGGCAGGCGTACCTCTTCGCTGGGCCGCGCGGCACCGGCAAGACGTCGATGGCGCGAATCCTGGCGAAGGCGCTCAACTGCGCCGCCGGCCCGACGGCGACGCCGGACAAGGTCTGCCACGCCTGCGTCTCGATCGCCAACGGCACGTCACTCGATGTGATCGAGATGGACGCCGCCTCGCAACGCGGGATCGACGACATCAGGGAGATCCGGGAGCGGGTCATCCTCCAGCCCGCCGAGGGCCGCTACAAGGTCTACATCCTCGACGAGGCGCACCAGCTCACCGACGCCGCCTGGAATGCGCTCCTGAAGCTGATCGAGGAGCCGCCGCCTCATCTCGTCTTCGTCTTCTGCACGACCGACCTCGCGAAGGTGCTGCCGACGGTGCGATCGCGCTGCCAGACGTTCGTCTTCGCGCGGCCGCGCCTGCCCGAGCTCGTGCGCGTGCTGCGGCGAATTGCTGACGCGGAGAAGATCGAGGCGCCCGACGCAGCGCTGGCCTTGATCGCGCGCGGCGGGCGGGGCTCGTTCCGGGACGCGGTCTCCACACTCGACCAGCTCGCCTCCGCGACCGGCAACTCGATCGACGTCCAGGCCGTGCTCCAGCTGCTCGGCGCCGTCGAGGAGGACGCGCTCTTCCGGCTCTGCGACACGATCGTCGACCGCGACACGGCCGGGGCCCTCGTCCTCGTCGAGGAGCTCGCCGAGCAGGGTCAGGACCTGGCGCGGCTCGTCACCGACCTGCTCGAGCATCTGCGCCACCTGCTCCTCGTCCAGCACATGGGTCACGTGCCCGACTCGCTGCCCGTGACCGACGAGACGCGCGAGCGGCTGCGGGAGCAGGCGAACCAGCTCCCGGCTCCGACCGTGCTCAGGCTCTGCGATCTGCTCGCGATCGCGGTCGAGGACTCGCGCCAGGGAGCGGACGCACGACTGCCGCTCGAGCTCGCCCTTGTCAAGGTGACGAGTCCCGGCTCCGACCTGTCGCGCGAGTCGCTTGCGTTCCGCGTCGAGCAGCTCGAGCAGCGCGTGAGCGGGGCCTCGGTGGTACCCGCAGCGCCGACCGAGCCGACCCCCGTCGCGCCGCAGCCGAAGCGGGAGCAGACGGCTGCAGTCCAGGCGCCTCCGCTCGCGCTCGAGCAGCTCCAGGAAGCGTGGCAGCGCACCGTGCTACCCGCCGTTCAGTCGCGCTCGATTCCAGTCGCCTCGCTCCTCGGCGAAGCTCGCCCGGCGGCGCTCGAGGCCGAGACGCTGACGCTCGAGTTTCCCGCCAGCGCCGACTTCCACCGGCGGCAGGCGGAGGAACCGAAAGCAGTCGGCGTGATCCGCGACGCGCTCTACGAGGTCACAGGGCACCGGCTCGGCGTCACCCTTGCGCTCGGCGAGCCGGCGGAGCCCACCGAGGAGACCGACGAGCAGCTGAGCGAGGACGACCTGATCTCGATGTTCAAGGACACGTTCGACGCAGAGGAAGTGGAGGAGACACGGTGAGCAAGTTCGACATGAACAAACTGATGCAGCAGGCCCAGCAGATGCAGTCTCAGCTCCAGCAGGCCCAGGAGGAGGCGGCGAACGAGGTCGTCGAGGCGTCGGCCGGAGGCGGCATGGTGACCGTCAAGGCGACCGGAGGCGGCGAAATCGTCGCGATTACGATCGACCCGAAGGCGATCGACCCGGACGACCCAGAGATGCTCGCCGATCTCGTGCTCGCGGCCGTCAACGAGGCGCTTCGCTCGGGCAAGGCATTGATGGAGTCGAAGATGCAGGGGATGATCCCCGGCGAGCTCGGCGGCCTAGGTTTGCCCGGGTTTTCCTAGTCGAGGATGCGCGCCTCCGCAGGCGGATGGAGGCCGCGCCAGGCGGCGAGATAGAGATTCAGATCGCGCCGCGCGACCGCCGTGTCCGAGACTCCCGGCAGCTCCACCTCGAGCACGGCGCCATGCACGCCGGCCGTCTTGCACCGCGCCCGCCCGAGAAACTCGATCAAGTCCTGGACGAGCGCGGGATTGCTCACCCGCACCTTCACGGCGATCCTCTCTCCCGGAGCCATCACCACGTGCTTGAACGCACAATGGCGCGACCGGGGTCGGTGCGTAATGACCGAAAGTCCAGGCTTTCGCACCCGCGGTTCGGGTTTGTCAGGATCCGGAGCTCAACAGACCACGCTCAAGGTTCGTCCCCCTGCGGCTGAGCACCCCGGACAGCAAGGAGGACACGTGGCACTCATTCAGAGGATCGGTCTCGTTCTCGCTGCCGCGGCGCTCGCCGCGACGATCGGCCTCGGCTCCGGCCGGGCGGCGATCGCCCCGCCGTGGTGCGGAACCGCGGAGAGCGACGCCGCCGCCGCCCTGCCCGACGGCACCGACCCAACCCATCCGGTCGGCAGCTTCCCGCACATCCCCTACTACGCGATCGGCTGCACGCTCGACGCGATCGCGGCGGAGAGCGGCGGGCGCATGACCATCGAGGCCGCGGGAACGTCCGCGCTCGGCCGCGCGATGTACCGCGTCACGATCAACGCGCTCGACACGAACGCACGACAGGAGGCGTTCCGCAACTGGGAGCAGATCAAGCGCGTCGCCCTGAGCGACCCGGCCCGCGCGCTGGAGCGGCTCGAGCGGGCGGACGGCCAGGTGAAGGTGCCGATCTTCATCCAGGGCGGGATCCACGGCAACGAGTACGAGGGCGTGGACGCGGCGATGCAGCTGATCGAGAAGCTCGCGACGACGCCCGCGGGCGCCGACCCCGAGGTCGACGCGATCCTCGACCACGCGCGTCGTCGTCTTCAACCCGATCCAGAACCCCGACGGGCGCGTCGCCGGCACGCGCGCGAACGGCAACGGCTTCGACCTCAACCGCGACTACCTGACCCAGTCGCAGTCGGAGACGAAAGCGTCGACGCAGATCATGCACGAGTGGCTGCCGCCCGAGGTGCTCGACCTGCACGGCTACGCGACGCCGACGCTGATCGAGGCGACGACGAAGCCACACAACCCGAGCATCGAATACGACCTCTGGCTGAAGTGGA
Source organism: uncultured Gaiellaceae bacterium (assembly GCA_963847255.1). Taxonomy (GTDB): domain Bacteria; phylum Actinomycetota; class Thermoleophilia; order Gaiellales; family Gaiellaceae; genus Gaiellasilicea. Next base: position 24,189 of record CAWJYW010000002.1, on the reverse strand, counting down.
ACCAAGGCCGGATCGACGCCAACGAGGCCGCGCTGAACGCTGTGGGGCTCCAGATCCAGCGGCCGATCAACGACTGGTGCTCGGATGCGGACCTGCCGCCGCCGTCCGGCATCTGCGCCGACGGCGACCTGCCCGGGCCTGCCGAGGCCGAGGGCTGGGACGACTGGGGCCCGTTCTACACGGCGATGTTCGCGCAGCACGTCGGGCTCGACTCGTCGACGGTCGAGATGTGCCAGAGCGTGACCTCGTGCGGCGGCCGCGCCGGCGCCCGCCTGGCGCAGTACGTGACGAGCTGGTCGACGTTCGAGTACGTCGTCGAAAACCGCGAGGAGCTGCTCGCGGACCAGCTCGAGATCTACCGCCGCGGCGTCGAGAACGCGCCGAGGCCGGCGTGCTGCCCGCCTCCGTTCGACGTCGACAACAACTGGATGACCGAGTATCCGCGCGCCTACGTGATCCCGCGCGGCGAGGGCCAGCGCAGCGCCCCCGAGGCGACCCGTCTCGTCCAGTGGCTGCTCGACAACCAGATCGTCGTCTCGGAGCTCGACCGCGACACGTCCTTCGAGGGCCAGACGTTCGAGAGGGGCTCGTACGTGGTCTGGATGAACCAGGCACGGCGCGGGCTCGCCGACACGGCGCTCGGCATCGGCGTCGACGTCTCGAGCCGGATCAGCATCCTCTACGCGCCGCCGGCGGCCTGGAGCCACGGCTACCTGTGGGGCGCCTCGGTCGTCACGATCCCACGCGACGCGGCGTTCTCGCCGAGAACGGACGAGATCCGGCGACCGGATGAGACCCGCGGCGAGGTCGACTCCGGGCGGGCCGACGCATACGCGCTCGAGCTCGACTCGCCGACGGCTGTGCGCACACTCAACGGCCTGCTCGCGGCCGGCGTCTCGGCGCAGGTGGCCCTCGCGTCGTTCACGACGGCCGACGGGGAGACCCTACCCGCCGGGAGCGCGGTCTTCGCCGGCGACCGGGACACGAGCCGGGCGCTCAGGGACGCCGTTCGCGACGCCGAGCTCGTCGTGAGGCGCGTGCAGACGGGCAACCTGCCCTCGCTCGAGCCGATCGAGCGGGTGCCGCGGATCGCGGTGCTCGTCGGTGGGCTCGACCAGAACATCTGGGTGCTCCGGAACCTCGGCTTCACGGCCGATCCGGTCTCGGTCGGCACGATCAACTCGGCCCCCGAGGATCCGTTGCTCGGGTACGACCTCGTCTACAACACCGGCAACTGGCCCTCCGCGGCCAACCCGGTCGCGCGGACGCGGTTGACCGAGTTCTTCGGCCGCGGCGGCGGCTACCTCGGAGCCGGAGTCGCCGGCGCGCACTTCCTCACCGCCGGATCGCAGGTGACCGGCCTGACAGCCCTGTCTCGCGGCGGCGACGGGCGGAGCGGGATCATCTGGTGGGACAACGTCGGCGGCGCGGCCAGCCCGGTCGTCGGCGCGTACCCCGCCCGCGACACCGCGATCGTCGACCCGCCGACGTGGTTCACCACGGTCCCGTCGACGATGAGCGTCGATGCGCGCCTCCCGCTGACCGGCTACTTCGCGGCGGGGCTGTGGTCGCCCGATCCGGAGTCGGCGACCGCCCCGGGGGCGGCCGTGATCGCGCACGGCACGAACACGACGGGCACCGCGCGGATGGTCGTGTTCGCGATGAACCCGCTCTACCGAGCCGATCCGGAACGCGAGTGGCCGGCGGTGGCTACCTCCGCGTACTGGTCCGACCGGTAGGAGATCGGGAGGGGCGGCGGCAACGCCGCCCCTCCCCTAAGCGGCGAGCGGCTCGAGCGAGGGCGCCGACCGCGGCCGCAGACGTGGGCGGGCCTGCAGGATCACCACCGCGGAGACGACGAGCGCTGCGCCGAGCAGCTGCACGAGCCCGAGCCGCTCGCCCAGGACGAGCGCCGCGAGGCCGATCGTCAGCGGCGGCTCGACGGTGCCGAGGATCGTCGCGCGCGACGGGCCGATGCGCTGGATGCCAGCCAGCAAGGCCCCGACCGGCAGCACCGTCGCGACGAGTGCGACCGCGGCCAGCAGCAGCAGGGCACGGACGGGCAGGCCGACGGTGAGCGAGCCGGTGGCCGCGCCGCCGAGCGCGAACGCGGCCGCCGCCCCCGCGCAGAGCATCGTGGCGAGCACGAGCGGCGGCGTCCCGCCGAGGAGCCGGTCCGACACGAGCACGTAGGCGGCGTAGGTCACCGCGGCGGCGAGCGCGAGCGCGACCCCGACCGGGTCGACCGCTCCGCCGAAGCCGCCGGCGAGCACGAGCGCGACCCCGGCGAGCGCGACGGCGAGCGCGGCCACGCGACGCTTGCTCGGCTCGTTCGCGCCGGAGCAGAACCGCCCCGGCGACGACGAGCGCCGGATAGCCGCAGATCACGAGCGACGCGAGCGAGGCGTCGATCCGCTCGAGCGAGGCGAAGAAGAGGCCGGTCTCGAGGCCGTAGAGCGTCAGCCCGAGCAGGAACGGAGGCAGGAGCGCGCGGAGCGGCGTCGAGGCGAGCGCGCGCCGGCACAGCACGGCGAGCACGACGGCCGCGAGGGTGAAGCGGATCGCGCCGACCGAGGCCACGCTCGCACCGTCGGCGAAGGCGCCTTTGACGAGCAACGGCTGGAGCGCGAACGCCGCGCCGGCGACGAGGCAGAGCGCCACACCGACGCGTTCCCGAGTCCACTGGACGTGCATGACCGGCACGGTAGGGACGTTTGAGCGGTAGGGGTAGACTCAGCTCTCTTGATGAACGATAGGAATTACCTATGAACCTTCAGCAGCTCACCTACTTCCTGGCTGCGGCGGAGCACGGCTCGTTCAGCCGGGCCGCGCGCGCCCTCTACCTCGCCCAACCCTCGCTCTCCGAGCAGGTGCGCGCGCTCGAGGCCGAGCTCGGCGTCGAGCTCTTCGCCCGAGCAGGGCGCGGCGTCGTCCTGACCGAGGCCGGCCGCGCCTTTCGGCCCGAGGCGGAGCGGGTGCTCGCCGCGCTCGAAGCCGCGCGCGAGGCGGTCGTCGAGGTTCGCGAGCTGCGCGGCGGCACGCTCAGCATCGGCATGTTCGGCACCGCTTCGGGCTTCCTGCTCTCGCGCCTCGTCGCCGACTTCCGCTCCCGGCACCCCGGCGTCGCGCTCCGGCTCGTCGGCCAGAACTCCTCCGAGGTGGCGGAGGACGTCCGCCGCGGCAGGCTCGAGGCGGCGCTCGTCGTCCTCCCCGTCGACGACGAAGGGCTCGACGTGCGACCGGCCCGGCGCGAGGAGGTCGTGTACGTCAGCAGCGACCCCGAGCGGGTGCGCGAGCCGGTGCCGATCGAGCAGGTCGCGGCGGCGCCGCTGATCCTCTACGACGCCCGCTACGGCTGGAACGACCCGACCCGCCGGCAGCTGCAGGAGCGGGCGCAGCAGGCCGGCGTCCAGCTCGAGCCCGTGATCGAGATCGAGGACATGGAGGCCGCGCTCGATCTCGCCGCCAGCGGGCTCGGCGACACGGTCGCCCCCCGCGCGGCGCTCACGCAGCGGCGACGCTTCCGTTCGCTCGGCTTCGTCTCGTTCGCAGAACCGCTCTACGACACGTTTGCGTTCATCGCGCGCCGGAACGCGCCGGTCTCGCCGGCGGCCCGGGCGTTCGTCGAGCTCGCGGAGAGGCGCCTCGCCGAGTTCGGCGAGGGCGTCCTCTACGCGGGAATGGGAGCGGAACCAGACCGCGAGGTCTAGGCCACGCCGGCGAGCGACTCGCCGGAGTGCAGGGGCTGGGTCCGGAGCAGCTTCTCGAGCCCGCTCAGCGCGCTCGCCTCCAGCTGCCGGATCCGCTCGCGCGTCAGGTCGAGCTTGCGCCCGATCTGCTCGAGGCTCGCGCCCTCGCCGTCGTCGAAGCCGAACCGAAGCTCGAGCACCTTGCGCTCGCGCTCGGGCAGGCGCGCCATCGCAGCGCGGACGCGCTGGTGCTCCAGCGTGGTGTCGACGATGTCCACCGGATCCTCGGCGCCGCGGTCGGCGAAGAGATCGCCGAGCTCGCCGTCACCGTCTCCGATCGTCTGGTTGAGCGACACGGACGCCTCAACGGCCTCGAGGGCCTCCTCGACGTGATGGCGCTTGAGCTGCGTCTCCTTGACGAGCTCGTCGAGCGTCGCGGCACGCCCGTGGATCGCCTCGAGCTTCTGGCGGGCGCGCTTCAGCTTCAGGCGCCGCTCCTGCACGTGCACGGGGATGCGGATCGTGTCCGACTGGTTTGCGACCGCGCGCTGGCAGGACTGCCGGATCCACCAGGTCGCGTAGGTCGAGAACTTGAAGCCCTTGCGGTAGTCGAACTTCTCGACCGCGCGGTTGAGGCCGATCGTGCCGTCCTGGATCAGGTCGAGCAGCGGCAGACCGTGGCCCTGGTAGCGCTTCGCGATCGAGACGACGAGGCGCAGGTTGGAGTTGACCATGCGCTCCTTGGCCTCCAGGTCGCCGCGCTCGATCCGCTTCGCGAGCGCGACCTCCTCAGATGCGGTCAGCAGCGGGTGCTGGCCGATCTCGTTCAGGAAGAGCTGCAGGCTGTCGCGGACGACGCCCACGGGGCGCAGATCGAGGCCGGCGGTAGCCGACTCGTCGGCGGCCGGTGCTGTCTCCTCGATCTCGACGTCGGCGGCGGCCAGTGTCGCCCGCAGCTCCTCGACGGCATCGTCGTCCAGCTCGTGGTCGAGCTGAAGAGCTTCGAGCTCGGCGGCGTCGACGACGCCACGCGCCTCCGCGTCGAGCAGAAAGTCGGCCAGGGCCGTGTTCGTGTTGAGGCCCTCAAGGCCGAGTGCACCATCCGTGCGCATTTCAAGTCCTCCGAAAAAAGGTGGGGGTCTAAGCCGACACGGTCTACGCGTCGCTCAGGTAGTAGAACGGCAGCGGAGCGGATTTATTCTCGAATCTGGGCAAATCCGCACAAAACCCTTACCTGCGCTCAATGCTGCTGAACAGTCCGAAATGGGCGGTACGCTCACCGCTGTGCTGAGCCCCGCGGTCGACAACCTCGTCGCGCAGCTGACGCGCCTGCCGGGAATCGGGTCCCGGACGGCGCAGCGGCTCGCCTTCCACCTCCTCTCGGTACCGCGGGACGAGGCGCTTGCGCTCGCGTCGGCGATCGAGGAGGTTAAGGAGCGCGTCCGCTTCTGCCGCGAGTGCGGCAACCTGACCGAGGACGAGTTGTGCGCCATCTGCCGCGACCCGCGTCGAGACCGCACCGTCGTCTGCGTCGTCGAGCAGCCCGTCGACGTCATCTCGCTCGAGCGCACGCACGAGTATCGCGGCCTCTACCACGTGCTAGGCGGCTCGCTCTCGCCTCTCGACGGCGTCGAGCCCGAGCATCTCCGGATCGACGAGCTGATCCGTCGCGTCGCCGAGGGCGGGATCACCGAGGTCGTGCTCGCGACGAACCCGAACATGAGCGGCGAGGCGACGGCGGCCTTCCTCGCCGACCGCCTCCGCGGCCGCGCCACCGTGACGCGGCTGGCGAGCGGGCTCCCGGTCGGCGGCGACCTCGAGTATGCGGACGAGGTCACGCTCGGCCGCGCGCTCGCGGGCCGCCGCGAAATATAATTTTGGCGCACTTTGCGAGCTTCGGCGCGGGCGGCACTTGCAAGTCGTGGCGTGGGTGGATAGATTCGCCGGGCTGAACCGGTGGGCCTTCGGGTTTGTCGGTTCAGCATTTTTCGTGGTCCAGGCGCTTCGGAGACGCCGACACGGAATTCCCGCAAAGAGCGAACTTTCGCCCAGGCCCTCCTTGACGCGCACGGCAGCCGACTCTAGAGTCCTGCCATCTGAACCGACGGGCCCTCGGGTTCGTCGGTTCAGTGTTTTAAGCGGCCGCTTCCGAGGGCTCATCTACACTCGCCGGATGGCCGCGACCGAGTACGAAGCGGTTCCTGCGGTCGGTGCAGACGCGGAGGCGACGCCGCTCGGAACCGTGGTGATGAAGTTCGGCGGCACGTCCGTCGGCGATCCCGAGCGGCTGATGCGCGTCGCCGCGCGGCTCGTCGCCGCACGCGAGCAGGGCCACCGGGTCGTAGGCGTCCTCTCCGCGATGGGCAAGACGACCGACGAGCTGCTCGACCTCGCGCACCAGATCTCGCCCACGCCCCACCCGCGCGAGCTCGACATGCTCGTCTCCGTCGGCGAGCGAATCTCCTGCGCGCTGGCTGCGATGGCAATCCACGACCTCGGCCACGAGGCGATCTCGCTCACGGGCTCCCAGGCCGGGATCGTCACCGACACCGTGCACGGCAAGGCGAAGATCGTCGAGGTGCGCGCGCGCCGGATCCACGAAGCCCTCGACGAAGGCCGGATCGTGCTCGTCGCCGGCTTCCAGGGCGTCTCGACCGCGTTCGAGGTGACGACGCTCGGCCGCGGCGGCTCCGACACGACCGCGGTCGCGCTGGCGGCCGCGCTCGGCGCGGAGCACTGCGAGATCTACACCGACGTGCGCGGTGTGTACTCGGCCGACCCCCGTCTCGTCCCCGGCGCGCGGCAGCTGACCCGCGTCAGCTTCGACGAGATGCTCGAGATGGCGTGCTCCGGCGCCGGCGTGCTCGCCACCCGCTCGATCGAAGTCGCCCGCAGCCACAATGTGCGGCTCCACGTCCGGTCGTCGTTCGAAGAAGGAGATGGGACATGGATCCAGGAGGAGGACGACGCTGTGTCATCTGAAAATCGTGGGCTCGAGAAAGCACTGATCTCCGGCGTCGTGCACCAGCGCGAGGAGACCGTCTACCGGGTCGACGGCACCACGCCCGCGCGACTCTTCGGAGCGCTCGCCGAGGCATCCGTGAACGTGGACACGATCGTGCAGACCGACTCCGAGATCGTCTTCTCCGCCCCCGTCGAAGATCGTGCCGACGCCGCGCGCACGCTGGACGGGCTGGGCGTCAGCTGGAGCTCGCGCGACGACCTGGGGAAGGTCAGCCTCGTCGGCGCCGGGATGAAGAGCCATCCGGGCGTGGCCGCGAAGACCTTCGCCACGCTCGAGGAGGCGGGGATCGAGGCTCCGATCGTCACGACCTCGCCGATCAAGATCGCCTGTCACGTGCCCTCGACCGACGTCGACCGAGCCGTCCAGGTGCTCCACGAGGCGTTCGAGCTTGGCTAAGGACTCACGGATCGGCGTCGTCGGGGCCACGGGCGCAGTGGGGACCGTCACGCTCCAGCTGCTGCGCGAGCGCGGCTACCGCGACGTGCGCCTGTTCGCGAGCGCGCGCTCGGCGGGCACCGTGCTCGACGGCGCCGTCGTCGAGGAGGCGACGCCCGAGGCGCTTTCGGCCGGCGATCTCGATCTCTGCCTGTTCTCGGTCGGCACGCAGGCGAGCCGCGAGCTCGTCCCGCACGCCGTCGCCGGCGGCGCGGTCTGTGTCGACAAGTCGGCGGCCTTCCGGCTCGAGCCGGGGGTGCCACTCGTCGTGCCCGAGGTGAACGGCGCGCGCGCTGCCGAGCACAGCGGCATCGTCGCCAACCCGAACTGCTGCGCGATCCCGCTCACCTGCGCGCTGAAGCCGCTCCACGACGCGGCCGGCCTCGAGCGGGTCAGGGTCGCCACCTACCAGTCCGCCTCCGGCGCCGGCGCTCAGGCGATGGAGCGGCTCCGGGCGCAGTCGCCGGAGGACAACGACCTGCGCATGGACTGGAGCTTCGACGGGGTCGAGTTCGACGAGGAGGAGAAGCTGCGCGAGGAGACGCGGAAGATCCTGGAGCTGCCGGCGTTGCCGGTGAGCGCGAGTTGCGTGCGCGTGCCCGTCCTCGTCGGCCACGCCGAGGCGGTCTGGCTGGAGACGACCGAGCCGCTCTCGGCCGAGCAGGCGACGTCGATCCTCGCCGGAGCACCCGGGATCAGGATCGAGCAGTTCCCCACGCCGGGCATCGCCGCGGGCGGCGACGAGGTGCTCGTCGGCCGCATCCGCAAAGACTCCACCGCCGAGAACGGGCTCGTCCTCTTCGTCGTTTGCGACAACCTGCGCAAGGGCGCGGCGTTGAACGCCATTCAGATCGCCGAGCTCGTGCTCGCACAGCAGCGCGTCGCCGCTTGATCCTCGCCGCGCTCGCGAGCGCGCTCTCGCTGCTCGCTCCCGCACCGCCGACGCTGCTCGCCGCCGGGGACGTCGCCTCCTGTCGCTCGACCGGCGACGAGGCGACGGCGGCGCTCCTCGCGCGCCTACCCGGAACGATCGCGCTACTCGGCGACGCGGTCTACGAGCGCGGCACCGCGAGCGAGTTTCGCGACTGCTACTCGTGGGCGCCGTTCCGCCGCCGCACGCGCTTGGCGCTCGGGAACCACGAGTACGGCACCGGCAACGCAGCGACGGCGATCGCCTACTTCGGCCTGCCGCGCCGCGGCTACTACTCGTACGAGCTCGGCAGCTGGCACGTCGTCGTCCTGAACTCGAACTGTCGTCCCGCCGGCGGCTGCGGGCCCGGCTCGCCGCAGCAACGCTGGCTCGCCGCCGACCTGCGGCAGCATCCCGCCCGCTGCGCGGTCGCCTACATGCACCACCCGCGCTTCAGCTCCGGCCTGCACGGCTCCGACTCCACGATCGACGCGCTCTGGACGACGCTCGCTCGCGGCGGCGTCGACGTCGTCCTCGCCGGCCACGACCATCACTACGAGCGCTTCGCCCCGCTCGGCGGGATCCGTTCCTTCGTCGTCGGCACCGGTGGGCGCAGCCTCTACCCGGTGCTTCGCCGGCTCGCTCGGCCGCGGAGCGTCGCGCGCCAGTTCCACAGCTACGGCCTTCTGCAGCTCACTCTGCGTCCGGCGAGCTACGACTGGCGCTTCGTCCCGGTCGCCGGATCGACATACCGCGACAGCGGCACGTCGCCGTGCAGGTAGAGCTAGCTCCCCCGCGCGCCGTCGGGCGCACGGGGGAGCAGAGCTTGCCGCCTAGGCGGTCTGCGCGCGCGCGAGCTGCTCGGACTTCTGCGGCGAGGCCAGCAGGCCGTGCAGCTGGGCCCAGCGGCTCGCCTCGGTCCGGTTCGCGACGTCGAGCTTCCGGTACACGTTCGAGAGGTGGAACTTCACCGTCTGCTCGGTCACCCAGAGCATCTTCGCCAGCTGAGTGTTCGAGTGCCCCTCCGCGACCAGCTGGAGGATCTCCAGCTCGCGCCGCGTCAGGTCCGGGAGGTCCTCCGTCGCGACCCGCGCCGCCTGCGCCGCAGCCGGACGGCTGCCGGGCAGATACACCGAGTGCGCGAACGCCTGCCTGATCGCCGAGCGCAGGTCGTCCGGGTGCGCCGTCTTGATCACGTATGCCACCGCGCCTGACGCAAGCGCGGCGTCGATGTGCTTTGCATCGTCGTACACCGACAGCACGATCGCCCGTAGGCCGGGGACGATCTCGTTCCCCTTGCGCACGAGCTCGATGCCGTCGAGGTCGCCGTCCGGCATCTGGATGCCGGTGACGAGGACGTCGGGACGATGCTCCGTCACGAGCGCAAGCCCTTCGCGCCCCGACGTCGCCGTGCCGACGACAGTGAGTCCGAGGTCTCCCACCACCATGCTGACCGCGTCGAGCCAGAGTGGATGGTGGTCGACGAGTACCGCCGTTCGCCCGTTGTATTGAGTCATCGAAAGGGCCGCCTTTCGTGCCTTGCCGTGTTGCGTGTGGTGCTTGCGCCGCCTGCGCCCGCCACGCCCGCCTTGTCTCCTGTGCAGAACCTAGCGCAGAACGCGACGAAAGTGAAGGTTTCATTGGAAAAAATATGGAGAAAGCTCCCTAAGCTTGTGTGCGCAAAGAGAGGCCCTCTTGCTGATCAAGAGTCCCGGGCGAGCGCGGATCTCACGGTCGAGCGCGAAACGCGATCACGTTCTCCTGGTCCTGTCCCTGACGCGGCGCGATCGCCTCGGTCGTGCCGTGTGTCGCGCACGAGCGCTCGAGCGCTTCGACGACCGCGAGCGCCGCGGAGCCCTCGCGCCCGTACGGGACCTCGCTGCGGGAGCGCACCGCGGTCAGGAAGCGGACGCAGCCTGCCCCAAGACAGTCGTCGGCCGGCAGCCGAAACGTGATCGTGCCGCCCTGCTCATCCGCGAGCTCCCCGAACGCTCGCCCGGCCGAGCCGTTGACGCGAAGCGAGAGCTCGCGCTCGGGATCCGACGCGTCGAGGACCGCAGTCGCTTCCGAGCCCACGACGACAATCCGCTCCGCCCGCTCGCCCTCGAGGTACGAGAGGTGCAGATGGACGTCGATGCCCGTGGCGAAGGAGAGCTTGGCGTGGGCGACGTCGGGCCGCTCGCCGCCGAGGTACGACTCTCCGACTGCGATCGCCTCGACCGGCTCGTCCCGGAGCAGGTCGAGCACGACGGCAATCGTCTCCGCGCCCAGCTCGCGGAGCAGATCGCCCGAGTCGTCGCGTTGCAGGTCGAAGCGGTACGCGTGCACGTAGAAGATCTCGCCGAGCGCGCCACGCTCGAGCAGCCGGTGCAACCGGGTCACACCCGGCCGGTAGAGCGCAGCGGAATGGGCCATCAGCTGCCGCTTGTGGCGAGCTGCGGCGTCGACGAGCTCGTCGGCCTCGACGGAGCGCCGGGCGAGCGGTCCGTCGACGAGGACGTGCTTGTCGGCCGCCAGCGCAGCGAGCGCGCGCCCTTCGGCCGCGAGCTCCGTCGAGGCGAACACGACCGCGTCGAGGTCCTCGTCCGCGAGCAGCTTGCCGAACTCGGTCGTCCATGTGGTGGCAGCGCTGTAGCCGACGCTGGCGACGCGCGGCGCCCGGTCGCAGATCCAGCGCAGGCGCGCCTGAGGAAGCGCGTCGAACGTGCGCGCGAGCGTGTCCCCCAGTCCGGACGAGTCGCAGACGACGCCGACGTTGACGGGTGCCCTCATGGCGCTCTCCGGCGCCGCACGAGCGCGAGCCCGAGCAGCGGCACGGCGGCGGCGGTGCCGACGGCGAACGCGGTGGCCACGCGGAAGAGCGCCTCGCCCGGCACGACCGCGTAGACGCCGAGGAAGACGAGCGCCGAGATGACCCAGCCGAGCGCCGCGATTCGCCCGCAGTCGAGCGCGAGGAGCGCCTGCGAGAACGTCGAGGTGGCGAGGTAGCAGCCGATGCCGACGCCGAGCAGCGCCAGCTCGACTCGCGTCGACGTGTACTCGGGCCCGTAGACGGCCTGGAGCGCCGCGGGACCGACGGCAGCGGCGACCAGCACGATCAGCGCAGCGCACGCGGCAAGGCCGCCGACCGTCCGCAGCACCGCCCGCCGGAAGAGCGCGCGCTCGGCGGCGGCGTGGAGCCGCGTCAGGTTCGGCAGGAGCGACGTCGCCAGGCCCTGGAAGATGAAGACCGGCACGCGCACGAGCATCGTCGCCGCGAAGACGAGCCCGGCGACCTCGCTCGCGTTCTCGCCGCCGCCGAGCATGACGAGGAGCGGCCCGCCGTTGACGAGCACCTGGTCGGCGATCGCGATCACGGCGGCCGGCCAGGCAAACGCAACCGCCGCGCCGACGTGGAACGGCGTTCCCTCACGCTGCCGGACCAGCGAACGGAGCACGCGCCGACCCACGAGCACCGGCACGACCACGCTGGCGACCGCGGCCGCGACCATCGCGGCGGCGGCGAGATCGCGCGAAGCGACGACGAGCAGCGGCAGGACGACTGCGACACGGATGGCGCCGTCCGTGGTCAGGAGCAGCGCGTAGCCGCCGAACCAGCCCGACCCGGCGCAGACGCCGCGCATGACGTACGCGACGCCGTAGGCGGCAAGGCCGAGCAGAAGCGCGGCGACGTAGAAGCTGTCGCCGAGAAAGAGTTGCTCGCGCACAGCGTCCCAGCCCAGTGCGCCTGCGATCGCGATGCCGGCGGCGAGGACGAGGTAGATCCTGAGCATCGCGCGCAATACCGAGCGGATCTCCTGGCCGCGCGCCAGGCGGTCGGCGAACGCGCGGGAGGTCGTCTGCTCGAGCGGCCGGAAAAGGACGACGACGAGCAGGAAGAGCGCCGCCCAGAGCACCGCGACGAGCCCGTAGGCCTCCGGGCCGAGGATGCGCGCCGCGAGCACGTGGTAGGCGTAGGCGAGCACGCCCGAGGCGACCGTCGCCCCGGAGAGGAGCAGGGCGCCGTCGAACGTGCGCGGCTGCCGCCGCCGCTCGGCGGCGACGGCCGGAGCGACCGCGATCTCGGTCACGTCGCGCCGTCCCCGAGAAGCGGCGCGGGCTGCGCCGGGATGCGTCCTCGCCACACGCCTTCGATCATGCGCCGCGCGCCCGGCCGCTAGAAATCCCCTTCGGACCAGGGTTTCCACGGTCCATCACTCGCGCGACTACCCCCCGAAGGGCTAGCTGCCCCGACTGCCGGACGGGATTCCCGCTCTGGCCTGGTTCCTCGGACGCCCCACTCCTAGGCTCCTTTTCAGGGGCACGGCAAGAAATTCGAGGTGGGAGAAGCGAGCGACGTGAGCATCGTGGAGCAGACCGCAAGGTCGGCGGCAGAAGAGACGCCAGGAGTGGCGCGGCAACTCCTGTTCGTCATTCCCGCCTTCAACGAGGAGGAGAACCTCCCGGGACTCTTCGCCGACCTCGCAGGCGCCGCCGACCTGCTCGGCGAGCGCTCGCGGATCTTCATCGTCGACGACGGCTCGGCCGACGCGACGCCGGAGCTCGTCGAGTCGTACGAGGGGCCGCTGCCGGTCGAGCTCGTGCGGCTGGAGGTCAACCAGGGGCCGGGCGCAGCGTTCCGCACCGGCTTCGACGCGGCGCTCGAGCATGCAGGGCCCGACGCGCTGATCGTGACGCTCGAGGCCGACACGACGAGCGACCTCGGCGCGCTTCCGCAGATGCTGGACGAAGTCCACCTCGGCGCGGACGTCGTCCTCGCCGACTGGCAGATGGTCGGCGTCAGCGCGCACCGCCGCCTGCTCAGCGCGGGCGCCGGCTGGGTCGTCCGCAAGGGCCTCGGGCTCGAGGCGACGACCGTGTCTTCCTTCTTCCGCGTCTACCGAGCCTCGACGCTCCGCGAGGCGTCGCGTCGCCACGGCGAGCACCTGATCCGCGAGCGTGGCTTCGCCTGCAAGGCGGAGCTGCTCGCCAAGCTCGCCTCGATGGGCGCGCGCATCGTCGAGGTGCCGGTCTCGCTCGACTGGAGCCGCCGCAACGGCGAGAGCAAGATGCCGGTCTTCAAGACCATGCTCGCGTACTGGCGGATGCTCTTCCGGGAGCGCTCGGGCGTGCCGGAGCCGGTGCCCGCACCGTCGGACGGCGTCGCCTCGGCATGAGGCCGAGCGTCGGGATCGTCGGCGGGGGCATCCTCGGGATGACCGCGGCCTACAGGCTCGCGCAGGCCGGCGTCGCCGTGTCCCTGTACGAGCGCGCACCCGACCTCGGCGGGCTCGTCGGGTCGTTCGACTTCGACGGCACCCCGGTCGACCGCTTCTACCACGTCGTCCTGCCCAGCGACGACCGCATCGTCGGCCTCGCCGACGAGCTCGGGCTCGGCGACCGCTGGCGCTTCCGGCCGACCAAGGTCGGCTTCTACGGCGACGGCCGCCTCTTCTCGATGACCTCGCCGAAGGAGTTCCTCACCTTCCCGCTCCTGAAGCCGCACGAGCGCGTGCGGCTCGCGGCCTTCGTCGCCCGCTGTCAGCTGACCAAGGGTCACGACGCGCTCGACGACGAGCCGCTCGACGAATGGCTGCGGCGCCACTGCGGGCGCGGCGTCGTCGAGAAGCTCTGGAAGCCGCTGCTCGACTCCAAGTTCGACGGCCGCTTCGAGGACCTGCCCGCGACCTACATCTGGGCCCGGACCCGCCGCATGGGCTCGACTCGCGACAAGAGCGGTCGCGAGGTGATGGGCTGGCTTGGACGGCGGCTACCAGACACTCATCGACGCCCTCGAGCGCAGGATCGTCGCCCTCGGGGGCGACGTAAGGGCGGGGGCGACCGTAGAGCAGATTGCATCCGAGGGCGGCCGCGCCGTCGGTGTCGTCGTCGACGGTCGCCTCCGCCGCTTCGACCACGTCCTCTGCACGCTCGCGCCGCCGATGGCTCGCCGGCTGCTCTCACCCGAGCTCGCCGACCGCGCGCCGGCCGACCACTGCCGCTACCTCGGCGTCGTCTGCCTGCTCCTGCGCGTCAAGCGCAGCGTCAGCCCCTACTACCACCTCAACATCACCGACCGCCGCGTGCCGCTGACCACGATCGTCGAGACGACGCACGTCGCCGACCCGGAGAAGCTGGGCGGCCACCTGCTCTACGTCTCCAAGTACGTCGACCCGGGCCATCCGGACCAGGAGCGCTCGCCGGAGGAGCTCGAGCAGGCGTACCTCGGCTACGCGCGCACGATCTTCCCCGACCTGCGCGACGACGAGATCGTCTCGTCGGTGGTGCAGCGGGCGCGCGTGACGGAGCCGGTGCACCTCGTCGGCGGAGCGAAGCGGCTGCCGGACATGTTCCCGGCGCCGGGCCTCTCGCTCGCCTCGACGGCGCACGTCTATCCCGAGATCGTCAGCGGCCAGGCGGTCACGGGCGTCTCGAACCAGGTTGTTCCCGGGATCCTCGATCGGCTCCCGGTTCTCGAAAAGGCGGCGGCATGACGGGGGTCAAATGACCAAGATCGGAGTCACCGGTGCGGCCGGGTTCGTCGGCTCGCACCTCTGCGAACGACTGTTGAACGAGGACTACGAGGTCGTCGGCGTCGACGACCTCTCCTACGGCTCGATGGCGAACCTGGAGCCGTTCCTCGAGCATCGCGGCTTCACGTTCGAGGTGCTCGACTGCACGCAGCGGCGACCGCTGCGGGCGGCGTTCGAAGGCTGCGACGCGATCATGCACCTCGCGGCGAAGAAGATCCCGCGCTACGGCGGCACGCTGTCGACGCTCGAGGTCAACGTGACCGGCGTGAACGCGGCCTGCTCGGTCGCGCTCTCGCTCGACGCAGACGTGATCGTGACGTCGACGTCCGACGTGTACGGGGACGGCACGCCGCCCTACCGCGAGGACGGCCAGCTCGTGATCGGGCCGCCGACCACCAAGCGCTGGGCGTACGCGGTCTCGAAGATGTACGACGAGCACCACGCGCTCGCGCTCGCCGACGAGCGCGGCCTGAAGGTGACGATCCTGCGCCTCTTCAACGTCTACGGCCCGCGCAACCACCTGACCTGGTGGGGCGGCCCGACGGTGACCTTCATCGAAGCGCTGCTCAACGGCGAAGCCGCGGAGATCCACGGCGACGGCCTGCAGACGCGGAGCTTCACCTACGTCGAGGACACGGTGGACGGCTTCATGCGCGCGCTCCAGACGCCGGAGGCCCGCGGCGAGGTCGTCAACATCGGCTCGACCGACTCCCTCTCGATCAGGTGCCTCGCCGAGAAGGTCCAGGAGCGGCTCGAGATCCCGCAGCCGCTGCGGGCGACGTTCATCGGCTACGACGAGATGCCCGGCAACTACCAGGACGTGCGCCACCGCGTGCCCGACACGACGAAGGCGCGCGAGCTGCTCGGCTTCGAGGCGAAGGTCTCGCTCGACGATGGCCTCGAGCGTACGATCGAGTGGCACCGCGAGCAGCGAGAGCTCGCCGCTCGGGCCTCCGCCGGCGGAGCCTGAGCCGGCGGTCGACGGGGGGACGGTGACAGGAGCGCGCACGACGATCGGCATCCTCGCGGCCATCCTGGCCGCCCTCTCGTGTCGTCGCCGTCTGGCCCGCGTTGCGGGATCCCGTCACGTGGACGCCGGACGCGCTCTACTACCAGGCGCGGCTGCTCGAGCTCCGCGGCGCCGAGCCACGAGGAGGCGCATCGAGCGAGACGTTCGAAGGCCCGCTTTCCGCCGAGCTGCGCGCGCGAGGATCCCGAGCACACGCGGCGATCCCGCCTGGGTCGAGTACAACGAGCCGTTCTACGAGCGGCGCGTCGCGGTGCCGCTCGCCGGAGCTGCGCTCTACCCGCTCGCCGAAGACCGCTCGCTCCTCTACCTCTCACTCGCCGGCTACGTCGCGTCGATCCTCGCGCTCTTCGGCCTGCTGCTCCTGCGCTTCCGGATCGCGATCGCGGCGGTCGTCGCCGGCGCGGCGGCGTTCCTGCCGCCGCTCACCGAGCACTCGTCGTACCCGCTCACCGACAGCTGGGGACTCGCGCTCTAGATCGTGGCGCTCGGTGCGGCGATCCTCACCCTCGACCGCGGCCTCCGCTGGCTTCCGCTCTGGATCGCGGCGATCGCGCTGCTCGCTTCACGCGCGACAGCACGTGGATCCCCGTGCTCGCCGCCGGCTTCTGCGCGCTTCGCTATCGGCTCGCGAGTGCCGGTCGCGCTCTTCGCGACCGGCGTCGCGGCCGCCCTCCCCGCGCTCCTCCTCTTCACCACGCCCGTGCGCGAACCTGCTCGCGCTGCTCGTCAACGACTCCGAGCCGTCCGCCGACACGTCGTGGGGCTTCATTGCGAGCAACTACCCGGGCGCAGCTCGTCGAGCTCGTCCGCGCGAACGTCGGCTTCCTCCGGCGGGGCGAGTGGTACACGGCCCTCTACCTCGTCGGCGGTGTCCTCGCGCTCCTCCTGCTCGTCTGGCGTCGGCGCGAGACGAGGAGCCCAGCGACGACGCTGATGACCGCCGGCGCCGTTCTTGGCGCTCGGCTACGTGCTCGCCGCGCCGGTCGTTCAGCGCGTTCCGGCTCGAGCTCGTCTTCGTGCCGATGGCCGCGTGGGGCCTCGCGCTCGCGAGCGGAGCTCGCGCTCGAGCGCGGCAGCGCGAGCGACGGATGGGCTCGCCTCATCTTCGAACCTCGCCGCATGGATAGGCGGGCCTGAACCTCCGACCCTTGTCCGCCGGCTCGCGGCTGCGCGGGATAAAGAGACGTCGGCGACCGCGCGGCCGGACTGACCATGCGGAAAACAGCGGCTCACACCCAGCGGCTCTGGCGAGGGATTCCCTCGTGGCAACGCTCTGCGCTCGCACTCGGTCGCCGTCGTCCTCTCGCTCGTCCAGCTCGGCGGCTCGAGCGCCGCCGTCAGCGACCCGCCCGACATCGTCGGCCAGTGGAGCGCGCCGCAGCCGTGGCCGATCGTCGCCGTCCACATGTCGCTGACGTCGACCGGCGAGGTGTTCATGCTCGACGGATTCGGCGCCGGCTCTCAACTCCGAGCGGCTCTGGAACCCGGCGACGGGCACGTTCCGGCAGGTCCCCTACGGCCGCAACCTCTTCTGCTCGGGGCACATCCAGCTCGCCGACGGGCGCACGCTGATCGTCGGCGGCCACATCAACGCGTACGAAGGGCTCAAGGACACGACGCTCTACAACGCGCAGACGAACACGTACTTCCGCGGCGCCGACATGGCCGAGCCGCGCTGGTACCCGACCGCGACGCAGCTGCCGGACGGCCGCGTGCTCACGTTCGCCGGCGACCGGATCGTGCAGGACCGCCCAGGCCAGCCGCCGCCGTTCTCGGACGCGTCGGTCAACTCGCTGCCGGAGCTCTACAACCCGACAACGAACACATGGACGAGCCTGACGAGCGCGCCAGCTGACCTCGCCGCTCTATCCGCAGCTCTTCGTCCTCTCGGACGGCCGCATCCTCGACGTCGGCCCGGACACGACCACGCGCATCCTGACGCCGGGGACGTGGACGTGGTCGACGCGTCGGCGACGAGTCCCTTCGACGGCCACAGCGCGGTCATGTACCGGCCGAACAAGATCATGAAGTCCGGCACGTGGGCCGACCCGGACTTCCAGGGCGCCGCTCGCCTACGACACGCACGGGCCGCACCGCCGTGATCGACATGAACGCCGGCTCGCCGGCCTGGCGCGAGACCGCGCCGATGGCGCACGGCCGCGCGTACCACAACCTGACGCTGCTCCCCGACGGCACCGTGCTCGCGAGCGGCGGCGGCATCGCGCTCGGACGGAGTCGACCTGTCGAAGTCGGTGCTGCCGGCGGAGATCTGGAATCCGGACACGGAGACGTGGACGACCGTCGACGTCGCTTCAGCGAACGGGCGGCTCTACCACTCGACCGCGCTGCTGCTGCCCGACGGCCGCGTGCTGATGGCCGGCGGCGGCGCAATCGGCGGCGGCACCGACCAGCGGACCGGCGAGATCTACTCGCCGCCGTACCTGTTCAAGGGCCCGCGGCCGACGATCACGACCGCGCCCGGCTCGATGAGCTACGGGTCGAGCTTCACCGTCGACGACGCCGAACGCGGCTCAGATCGCGAAGGTGTCGCTGATCCGGTCGCCGTCGGTCACGCACGCGCTCGACATGAACCAGCGCTTCCAGTTCCTGAACTTCACGGTGAGCGGGAGCACGCTCACCGTCCAGGCGCCGGCGAACGCGAACCTCGCGCCGCCCGGCGACTACCTGCTCTTCCTCGTCGACACGAACGGCGTCCCGTCGGTCGGCTCGTTCATCCGCCAGAACCCGGCGGCGCAGTCGGGCGACACGACGCCGCCGACGGTCTCGCTCACCGCGCCCGCGAGCGGGGCCACAGTGGCGGGCACGCTCGACGTCACCGCCAACGCGGCCGACAACGACGCCGTCGCCGGCGTCCAGTTCAAGCTCGACGGCGCCGATCTCGGCGCTCGAGGACACGTCGGCGCCCTACTCGGTCTCCTGGGACACGACCGACGGCTGGCAACGGATCGCACACGCTGACCGCCGTCGCACGCGACCTGGCCGGGAACATCGCGACGTCCGCACGCAGTGTCCGTGACGGTGTCGAACTCGGGCGCCGCCCGGTGCTCGTCGCCGCGTACGGCTTCGACGACGGCACCGGCACGCCGCCACCGACCAGTCGGGCAACGGGCACAACGGCACGATCACGAACGCGACCTGGGCCGGCGCCACCGCGGGCAAGTTCGGCAACGCACTCTCCTTCAACGGCACGAATGCGTCCGTGAGCGTGCCCGACGCCAATGGCCTCGATCTCACGAGCGGGATGACGCTCGAGGCCTGGGTTCGTCCGACGGCGCTCGGCAACGACTGGCGGACGGTCGTGCTGAAGGAGCAGCCCGGCTACTACGCCTACGGCCTCTACGCCGAGCACCGGCGACGGCCGGCCGAGCGGCAACGGGATGATCGGCGGCGTCGACCGCGACGTCCGCGGCGCCGGCGCGTTGCCGCTGAACGCGTGGACGCATCTCGCGACGACCTACGACGGCAACGTACTGGCGCTCTACGTCAACGGCGTCCAGGCCGCGACGCTGCTCGCCACCGGGTCGATCGCGACCTCGACGGACCCGCTGAAGATCGGCGGCAACGCGATCTGGGGCGAGTGGTTCAGCGGCTTGATCGACGAGGTGCGCGTCTACAACCGCGCGCTGACCGCAACGGAGATCCAGGCGGACATGAACCGGGCCGTCGGCGACGCGCGATCAGACCGCCGCCGTCGGCGCCGGGGGCGTTGACGGCGGCGGGCGGTCTGCGGTCGGGCGACGTTGATCGTGGGGTGCGGCGTCGGACAACGTCGGGTGTCGTTCGCTACAACGTGCATCGCGGGACGAGTGCGGGGTTCACGCCGTCGCCGGCGAATCGGGTCGCGCAGCCGACCGGGACTGGCGTACACGGACAACGTGGCGGCGGGCTCGTACTTCTACCGGGTGACGGCGGAGGACGCGGCCGGGAACGTGGGGCCGGTCTCGAACGAGGCGTCGGCGACGGTCCGGGACACGACCCGCGCCGTCGGCGCCGGGCACGGCTTGGGCGGTCGGGTCGGTCGGGAGAGGCGACCCTGTCCTGGGGGACGGCGTCCGACAACGTCGGCGTCGTCGCGCTACAACGTGCATCGGGGCACGACGGCGGGTTCACGCCCACGCTGGCGAACCGGGTCGCGCAGCCGACCGGCACCAGCTACGCCGACACGGGGCTCGCGACCGGCACCTACTTCTACAAGGTCACCGCCGAGGACGCGGCCGGCAACATCAGCGGCCGCCTCGAACGAGGCCACCGCGACCGTCGCCGACGCCACCCCGCCCACCGCGCCCGGCCAGCCTCACCGCCACCCTCACCGGCAGCACCGTCAACCTCACCTGGACCGCCGCCACGCGACAACGTCGCCGTCGCCCGCTACAACCTCCACCGCGGCACCAGCAGCGGCTTCACCCCCAGCACCGCCAACCGGATCGCCCAACCCACCGGCACCAGCTACGCAGACACGCGGCCTCGCCCCCGGCACCTACTTCTACAAGGCAACCGCCGAAGACGCCGCCGGCAACATCGGCCCCGTCTCCAACACCGCCACGCGCCACCGTCGCCGACACCACCCCGCCCAGCACCCCCACCCTCAACGCCACACGGCGGCGCCGGCCAAGCCACCCTCACCTGGACCGCCGCCACCGACAACGTCGCCGTCACCCGCTACAACCTCCACCGCTCCACCACCAGCGGCTTCACCCCCACCACCGCCAACCGAATCGCCCAACCCACCGGCACCAGCCACACCGACACCGGCCTCGCCGCCGGCACCTACCACTACAAACTCACCGCCGAAGACGCCGCCGGCAACCTCAGCCCCCCCTCCAACCAAGCCAGCGCCACCGTCACCGCCCCACCCGCAACCGGCCTCGTCGCCGCCTACGGCCTCGACACCGGCACCGGCACCACCATCACCGACCAATCCGGCACCGGCAACAACGGCACCACGACCAACACAACGTGGGCCGGCCCCACGCGGGCCGGTACGGGAACGCCCTCTCCTTCAACGGCACCAACGCCGTCCGCCACGATCCCCGACACCGCCTGCCTCGACCTCACCACCGGAATGACCCTCGAGGCGTGGGTGCAGCCCGACCGCGCTCGGCAACGAGCTACCGCACCGTACTGATGAAGGAGCGGCCCGGCGGCAGCGCGTACGGGCTGTACGCCAACGGATCCGGTAACGACAGGGCGCCGATCGGCGAGGTGTACATCGGCGGCTACCGAAGCGCGATCGGCACAGCGCAGCTTGCCGCTCAACACCTGGACGCACCTGGCGGACGACCTACAACGGGAACGTGCTGGCGCTCTACGTCAACGGCACGCAGGCCGCGCAGCTGCTCGCTGCGGGCGTCAGTCGTCGACGTCACGAGCCCGTTGAAGCTCGGCGGCAACGCGATCTGGGGTGAGTGGTTCGGCGGCCAGATCGACGAGGTGCGCGTCTACAACCGCGCGCTCACCGCCACCGAGATCCAG
Source organism: uncultured Gaiellaceae bacterium (assembly GCA_963847255.1). Classification (GTDB taxonomy): domain Bacteria; phylum Actinomycetota; class Thermoleophilia; order Gaiellales; family Gaiellaceae; genus Gaiellasilicea. The sequence continues at coordinate 3,095 of CAWJYW010000002.1, read as the reverse complement.
ACGGACATGAACACGTCCGATCACGAACCCGGACGCGGTCGCCGCCGGGCGCGCCGGGGACAGCTGCGGCGCCGGTGGCTCGACCTGCGAGGCGCCGTTGACGTTGGGGGCCGGCGTCGGACGACGTCGGTGTCGTTCGCTACAACGTGCACCGCGGCACGAGTACGGGTTCACGCCGTCGCTGCGCGAACCGGGTCGCGCAGCCGACCGGCGTCAGCGTACACCGACACCGGTCGCCGCCGGCACCTACTACTACCAGGTCACCGCGGAGGACGCGGCCGGCAACGTCGGCCCGGCCTCGAACGAGGCAGTCGCGATCGTCGGGACACGCGGCGCCGTCGGCGCCGGGCGCGTTGTCGGCGGTCGGGTGCGGTCGGGCAGGCGACGCTGTCGTGGGGGGCGGCGACGGACAACGTCGGTGTCGTGCGCTACAACGTGCACCGGGGCACGAGCGCCGGGGTTCACGCCTTCGGCGGCGAACCGGATCGCGCAGCCGACCGGGACCGGCTACGTCGACAACACGGCGCCGGGCTCGTACTTCTACCGGGTGACCGCCGAGGACGCGGCCGGGAACGTCGGGCCTGCCTCGAACGAGGCGGCAGCGACCGTACCGCGGACACCACCGCGCCGACCGCGCCGGCCGGGCTGATCGGCGTCGGTGACCGGGAGCACGGCCACCTGTCCTGGACCGCCGTCGACCGACAACGTCGGCGTCGTCCGCTACAACCTCCACCGGGGCACGCACGCGCCGGCTTCACGCCCACGCCTGGCGAACCGGATCGCGCAGCCGACCGGTACCAGCTACGCCGACAGCGGGCCTCGCGACCGGCAGCTACTTCTACAAGGTCACCGCCGAGGACGCGGCCGGCAACATCAGCCCCGCCTCGAACGAGAGCCGCCGCCACCATCGCGGACGCGACCGCACCCTCCGCGCCCGGAACGCTGACCGCCGCCGGTCACCGGCAGCACCGTCAACCTCAGCTGGACCGCGGCCACCGACAACGTCGCCGTCAGCCCGCTACAACCTCCACCGCGGCACCACCGCGGCTTCACCCCCAGCGCCGCCAACCGGATCGCGCAACCCACCGGCACCAGCTACGCGACACCGGCCTCGCCCCCGGCACCTACTTCTACAAGGTCACCGCCGAGGACGCGGCCGGCAACGTCGGCCCCGCTCGAACACCGCCACCGCCACCGTCCGCCGACACCACCCGCGCCGACCGCCCCGGCCGGGCTGAGCGCCGCGCGGCGCCGGCACTACAGCCAGCCTCACCTGGACCGCCGCCACCGACGACGTCGCCGTCGTCCGCTACAACGTCCACCGCTCCACCACGAGCGGGTTCACCCCCACCACCGCGCAACCGGATCGCGCAACCGACCGGCACCAGCTACGCCGACACCGGCCTCGCGACCGGCAGCTACTTCTACAAGGTCACCGCCGAGGACGCCGCCGGCAACATCAGCACCGCCTCGAACGAGGCCACCGCCACCGTCGCCGACGCGACCCCGCCTAGCGCGCCCGGCACCCTCACCGCCACCGCCGCCGGCACGCACGATCAACCTCAGCTGGGCCGCGGCCAGCGACAACGTCGCCGTCGCCCGCTACAACCTCCACCGCGGCACCAGCAGCGGCTTCACCCCCACCAGCGGCAACCGGATCGCCCAACCCACCGGCCTCAGCCACGCCGACACCGGCCTCGCCCCCGGCACCTACTTCTACAAGGCCACCGCCGAAGACGCCGCCGGCAACATCGGCCCCGCTCTCCAACACCGCCACCGCCACCGTCGCCGACACCACCCCGCCCAGCACCCCCACCCTCAACGCCACCGGCGGCGCCGGCCAAGCCACCCTCAGCTGGACCGCCGCCACCGACAACGTCGCCGTCACCCGCTACAACCTCCACCGCTCCACCAGCAGCGGCTTCACCCCACACCACCGCCAACCGGATCGCCCAACCCACCGGCACCAGCTACACCGACACCGGCCTCGCCGCCGGCACCTACCACTACAAGCTCACCGCCGAAGACGCCGCCGGCAACACAAGCCCACACCTCCAACCAAGCCACCGCCACCGTCACCGCCCCACGCCATCACCGGCCTCGTCGCCGCCTACGGGCTCGACACCGGCAGCGGCACCACCATCACCGACCAATCCGGCACCGGCAACAACGGCACCCCGCCAGCGCCAGCAGGGCCGGCCCCACCACCGGCCGCTACTACGGCAACGCCCTGACCTTCAACGGCAACAACGCCGCCGTCACCGTGCCCGACACCCCCTCGCTCGACCTCACTACCAAGCCTCACGCTCGAGGCGTGGGTCAAGCCGTCCTCGATCGCTGGCTGGAGCACCATCATGCTCAAGGAGCGGCCCGGGCTACTACTCGCGTACGGCCTGTACGCGAACGCCGGCGCAAACCGGCCGCACCGCCAACATCACACCGGCGGCACCGCCAAGATCTCGACGGCACCGCGGCGTTCCCGCTCGGCCCTGGACCGCCACCTCGCCGCCACCTACGACGGCAGACGTCATCGCCCTATACGTCAACGGCGCCCAAGTCGGGACGCGGCTCGTCGCCGGCGACGATCCTCACCTCCACCGCACCGCTGAAGATTGGCGGCAACAGCATCTGGGGCGAATGGTTCCCGGCAGATCGACGAAATCCGCATCTACAACCGCGCCCTGACCACCGCGGAGATCCAGACCGACATGAACACGGCCATCACCTCGCCCGACACGACGCCGCCGAGCGCCCGCGGCCGCTGACTGCGACGGGTGGCCTTGGCCAGATCGGCCTCGCCTGGGGGGCCGCGACCGACAACGCCGCCGTCGCGCGCTACAACCTCCACCGCGGCACGAGCGCCGGCTTCACGCATTCGACTCGCGAACCGGGTCGCTCAGCCGACCGCGACGAGCTACACCGACACCGGGCTCGCGGCGGGTACCTACTACTATCGAGTCACCGCCGAGGACTTGGCCGGCAACATCGGCCCCGCGTGGAACGAAGCGAGCGCGGTCGCCACCTCCGACACGACCCCTCCGTTGGTGGCGATTACGGCGCGGCAGCCGGGTGCGACCGTCTCCGCAGCCGTGACC
>CAWJYW010000001.1:0-150374 GCA_963847255.1 uncultured Gaiellaceae bacterium | reverse complement strand
GTAGCCCTCGACTTCGAGATTCGCGCCGTCGCGGATCCCGATCGTGTCGATCTCCGAGAAGAGCTCGTCGTGCGCGTGGGACGGGCGAAGACGTCGGAGAGGCCCGGCTCGATCTCGATGCCGACGAGCGCGAGCCGGCCGGCCTCCTCCCAGCGGGCGGCCTGGCGCGAACTGAGCGTCGCCGAGCTTCTCGCCCGTCTCGGCGTGCGAGAGCGTCATCGCCATGTCGAGGTAGGTGCAGCCGGCGTCGAAGGCAGCCTGGAAGATCGGTGGGTTGAAGCGAGGGTCGACGGCGTTGAGGATCGCGTCCACACCTTCGGCCCGTGGCGCGAGCTCCGCGATCGCCGCGGCGTCGGACGCATCGACCGCTGCTGCGCCGAGGCGCTCGTCGCCGTAGGGCCCGATCGCACGGCGGGCGCGGGCCTCGTCCACGTCCGCGAACACCATCCGCTCGAAGAAGCCGCGACGCTGCGCCACCGCGGCGACCGCAGCTCCCACTCCCCCGGACCCGACGACGAGAACGCGCATGGCCGCGGACCGTACGTGAGATAGTGCGACTAGTGGGAGGGATGCGGCCGGAGGACGTTTACGAGCTCACGGGGGTCTCCGATCCCCGCCTGCGGCCGGGCGGCAAAGACGTTGCCTACGTCGTCTGGTCGATCGACAAGGACGAGAACGAGTACCGCCAGTCGATCTGGCTCGCGAAGACGGACGGCTCCGAGCCGCCACGGAGATTCACCACCGGGAAGAACGACGCGCAACCGCGCTGGTCGCCGGACGGCGAGCGGCTGGCGTTCGTCTCCAAGCGGGGCGACGAGAAGGCGAAGCGGCAGCTCTACGTGATTCCGGCCTCGGGCGGCGAGCCCGAGTGCCTGACCGACGTCAAGGACGACATCGGTGAGCCCGCGTGGTCGCCGGACGGAACGCAGATCGCCTTCTCGGCCCGCGTGCCCGACGAGGCGTACGACGAGGAGGAAGACAAGAAGCGGCAGCCGCGGCGGTTCAGGCGGCTGCAGTTCAAGCTGGACAGTGTCGGCTGGATCGGCGACCGGCGACGCCACATCTTCGTCGTCGCCGCCGACGGCTCCGGCGAAGCGAGGCAGCTCACGGAGGGCGACTTCGAGGACGCGCAGCCGACGTGGGCTCCAGACGGGAAGAGCATCGCGTTCACGTCGTCGCGCGCCGAGAACTGGGACATCGAGTTCGTCAGCGACGTCTACCTCGTTCCCGCGACCGGCGGCGAGCCGAAGCGCCTGACTCCGGGGGACAGCGCCTACTACGCCCCGAGCTACTCGCCCGACGGCAAGCTGCTCGCCGTCAAGTGGACGCCCGGCGGCTTCGACTTCCCGCGCCATCCGCAGATCGGCGTCGTCGACGCGGAGACAGGCCAGGACCTGCGGCTCCTGACGACCTCGCTCGACCGGCAGTGCGACCCCTATCCCGAACTACGCGAACCGATCTGGGACGGTGACTCGATCGTGTTCGCGATCGAGGACCGCGGCAACGTCCACGTCTACCGGGTCTCGCCCGGCGGCGGCGAGCCGGAGCTCGTGCACGGCGGCGACATCGTCCTTGGAGGCTTCGACGCTCGCGACGGCGAGATCGTCCGAGCCGGCACGACGGCGCCGAACCTCTCCGAGCTGTACGCGGGCGAGAAACAGCTCACCACGGTCGGTCGCGACTTCACGACCGGGCGCGAGCTGATCGAGCCCGAGCGGTTCACGGCCGTCTCGAAGGACGGCACCGAGGTCGAGGCCTGGATCGTGCGGCCTGCCGGCTTCGAGGAGGGCACGCGCTACCCGGTCCTCCTCAACATCCACGGCGGCCCGTTCACGCAGTACGGGAACGGGTTCTTCGACGAGTTTCAGGTCTACGCCGGCGCCGGCTACGCGGTCGTCTACTCGAATCCGCGTGGCTCCTCCGGCTACTCCGAGGAGTGGGGGCGCGCGATCATGGGCCCCGGTGAGCTCGGCCCCGGCTGGGGAACGCGTCGACTACGAGGACGTCATGGCCGGTCACGGACGCCGCGCTCGAGCAGTTCGACTTCACCGACCCCGACCGGCTCGGCGTCATGGGCGGCTCGTACGGCGGCTACATGACCTCCTGGATCGTCGGCCACACGAACCGCTTCAAGGCCGCGTGCTCCGAGCGCGCCGTCAACAACCTCGTCTCGATGTACGGCTCCAGCGACATCGGCTGGGCGTTCAAGGGCTACCACGGCGAGTTCGTCCACGACGACGTCGAGATGTACCTCCGCATGTCGCCGTGGACGTACGCGAAGGAGATCGAGACGCCGCTCCTGATCCTGCACTCCGAGCAGGACCTGCGCTGCAACATCGAGCAGGCCGAGCAGCTCTTCACGACGCTGCGGCTGCTGAAGAAGGACGTCGAGCTGGTGCGCTTCCCGGTCGAGACCCATGAGCTGACGCGCTCGGGGAATCCGGTGCACAGGGTGCAGCGCTTCGAGCTCCTGCTCGAGTGGTTCGACCGCTACCTCAAGTAGTCGGTGGACAAAGAGTGCGGTAGACCGTACCCCCGAACACCTGCGCGCCGAAGGCGCAGAACGCTCCCTGGCTGCGAGGCTCTGGCCATGAACCGAGCGACCGCCGCGACAACCCTACGCCACCGCCGGCTCCACCCCTTCCTCGAGCCGAGCGTGAGAGGCAGCGTCGCCTTCCCTTCCGTGCGTCGCTCACACGCCTAAACAGAGCTAGACGCGTCCCGACCTCTCCCCGGGACGCGTCTGCATGTGAGAATTGACCCGTGAGCTACTCGATCTTCCAAGCTGCCGAGCTCGACTGGGAGCCCCGCGGCGACGACAGCGGCCGGGAGGTGGCAGCGCTCTCCGAGCAGATGACACGAGCGCGGGCGAACCTCTGGCGCTATCCGCCCGGCGCCGTCGGCCGTCGCCACATCGATCCGATCCAGGAGGAGGTCTTCGTGGTCCTCGACGGCACGCTCACGATCCACATGGGCGAGGGCGACCAGCCGGAGAAGCACGAGCTCGCGAAGGGCAGCGTGCTCGTCGTCCAGCCCGGCACCGCGTTGCAGCTCTCGAATCGCCACGAGGACGAGCTGCGCCTGTTCATCATCGGCGCACCTCCCGAGCGCGGCCAGACGACGTTTCTCGAGCGGGTCGATTGAGCGCGTTCGACGACGTCCGCTCGATCGTTCCCCGCAGGGTCTGGGACGGAATCACGGCGCGCGCCGTCCACGGCGAGCGGCTGACGCTCGCCGTCGTCGAGCTCGAGCCGGGCGCGATCGCGGAGACGCACAGCCACGACCACGAGCAGCTCGGGCTCGTCCTCCGCGGCTCGATCCGCTTCCGCGTCGGGGACGAGGAGCGCGAGCTCGGCCCCGGCGAGACCTGGGAGATCCCGTCGAACACGCCCCACCGCGCCGAGGCCGGCCCGGATGGGGCCAGCGTGCTCGATCTCTTCGCGCCGCCCCGAGCAGAGTGGGAGCACGCCGACCCGGCCGAGGCCGGCCCCGGCCGCTGGCCCTAGAGAACGACTCGACCGGCGCTCTACTCGCTGCTCGGTCTCGTCGCCGGGATCGCTGTTCACGATCGGCGGGAGCATGGAACTGAGGGTACGGCTCCGGTCGGTCGGCGCCGTACCCTCTCAGGTGGGCTAGGTGCAGCCGATGACGGTCTTGATCCGGTTCGCGTCTCCGCTCAGCTCAGCTTCTCGATGGCTCGATTTCGCGCCGCTAGCGCAGAACGACGCGGCGCCGCCCGCGCAGCGCAGACGCACCGGCGAAGGCGAGTAGGACGATCGAGGCGCCGCCGAGCATGCCGAGAACACCGGTCCGCCAACTGATGCCCCCACCATCCGCGCCGGCCGCGGCCGGCAGATCTGCCTGCTTCAGCACATTGGCGACGTGGCGGTCGACAACGTCCGTCTGGGCGTTCGCGTGGAGCTGAGGCTGAAAGCCGTCGGGGCCGTTGTTGGCGAGATACCGATCGATCGCGTCCGGCTGGTAGCCGTCCGGGGCTGCCGCCGCGATAGGCACTCCCAGGGTCAGGATCGCCGCCGTCAGTGCAAGTGTCTTCCGAGTCCTCATGCTGTCCGCCTCCTTTCCGGATCCTTCGATCCGGCTCGTCGAGTGATGCTTCGACGCTAGGCGGAGGCGACGGCGCGAAAAACCGTGGAACTACGTGACTTTGCCGCCCTGACCCGCGAGCTTGCGCGCGAGCTCGACCCGGGAGCGAACGCCGAGCTTTCCGTAGACACGGGAGAGATGGCCTTCGACGGTGCGCGTGCTGAGGAAGAGCGCAGCTGCCACCTCGCGGTTCGTGCGGCCGGCCGTGACCAGCTCGACAACGCGCTGCTCGACCGGCGTGAGCGCACCGGAGGCGGGAGCTCGACCACCGATGCGAGCCAGCTCCTCCTCGGCTCGCTGCTCCCAGACCGCAGCATCCAGCGAGCGGAACAACGTGCGCGCCTCCTCGAGCGCCGACCGTGCCCGCCGCCGGTCGTTGGCCCTGCGGCACGCGGCACCGAGCGCCAGGAGGGTCCGAGCCCGGTCGAACGGCAGCGGCGCGAGAACGTGGTGGCCGAGCGCTCGCTCGAGAGCCACGAGCGACCCGGCCCGGTCCCCCCTTGCCGCCGCGAGCAGCCCGCGGCAGCGGGCCGCCGCGCCCTGGCCGGACGCCCGCTCGAGCCGCTCGGCATTCGCCTCGAACCAATCGAGGTGATCCTCGGCTTCGTCGAGCCGTTCGCACGCAACGAGCGCTTCGACGAGATCGGGGACGAATCGCGTCAACCCCGGCTCAAGCATCTCGTGCTCCCGTGCGAACGCGACGAGTGGCGTGAGCACGCCCGCCGCTTCGGCGTTTCGTCCGAGCGAGAGCTCGAGCAGCCCAAGCGCGGCCGTCGCAAACTGCTCAGCCGGTCTGCCGCTGGTGCTGCCGGCAACGGAGAGCGCCTGCGCAGCGGCCGAGCGCGCCGCATCCTCGTGCCCGCGGTGAGCGTCCGCAAGCGCCCGGAGGGCCGTCGCGTAGGCCACCAGCGTCTGCTGTCCGACCTGCTCCGCGCGGAGCGCTCCATCGTCGGCGTGTGCCGCGGCCTCGGCAAAGCGGCCGCGAAGGCACTCCGTCTGCGAAGCAGTGACCCGGATGTAGGGCACCGAGCTCTCGTCGCCCATCGCTTCGGCGGCCGCGAGCATCCGCTCGAACATCGCCTTCCCTTCGTCGAGTTGCTCCCACCACATCCTGACGACGGCGACCTGGAACTCCGCGCCGCCCATCGCCCTGGTTCCGCGACCGGACGACCCAACCGCGGCCGCTGCGGCCAGCGTCGCCGGTGCATCCGCGGAGCCAAGCGCGGCCTCGGCGAGGAGAAGCGAGCCGAGCGCCGCCGCGGCGAGCTCCGGGTCGTTCTGCTCACGGGCGATGCCGAGCGCCGCTCGTGCGTGCTCGACAGACTCTGCGAGCCGCTCGCGCAGGCGAAAGAAGATGCCGGACAAGATCTCGTGTGCACGACCCTGCACGAGCGGCTCCCCTGCTCCTTCGGAGACCGCCGACTCCAGCAGCGCCACAGCCGCCCGGATGTCGTCGTCGTACGAGCGAACGCGGGCCAGGACGATGAGTGCCCGCGCGCGCTCGGCACCCGCCGGCAGCTTCGGAATGGCCTCGTCGAGCAGCGCGCGCGCACGGCGCGCGTCGCCTGCCTCGAAGTGGTGGTTCGCGGCGTCGACTGCCCGGCGGAGCGCTTCGGCGTCCGAAATCGGTGGGGTCAAGCGACGAGCGGCCTCGAGCAATTCGGCAGCTTCGCTCGGGGCACCGCGGGCGCGCGCCAGGCTCGCCGCTTCGTCCAGCGCGGCCGCTACGTCCTCATTCGGACCGACGGCAGCAAGGGCGAGGTGACGGGCGCGCTCCTCCGGTCGCACACGAGTCGCGAGTGCTGCGTGGACACTCCGGCGCTCCGTCGGCCCGGCGCCGCTGTAGGCAGCTGCGGCCAGCAGCGGGTGCGTAAAGCGGACACGCCCGCCGACAATCGTGACGAGCTCGGCTTCGACCGCAGGTCCGAGCGCCGACTCGCTGTCGTCACCCGCGACGGCGCCGATCAGCTCGAGGGTGGGGTCGGCAAGCGCGGCGGCGGCGAGCAACGCCGTCCGTGCCTCCTTCGGCACGGCCATCACCCGTGCGGCAACGAGCTCGTGCAACGAATCCGGGACACGCACGGGCGCGCCGGCAACACCACCCTGGTCCAGCGCGCGGGCGAGCTCCAACGCGAAGAACGGGTTGCCTTGCGCCGTTTCGTGCACGGTCCGGAGCGTCGGGAGGGGCAGGACGAGGCCGAGACGCTCCTGCAGCAGCTGGTGCAGCTCCCGGAGGCTCAGGCCCTCGATCGCAAGCCGCTCGAACGCGGGCAAAGCCCTCTCGGGCGAAAACGACAGGCTCAGCCGCTCCGTTTCGCGAAGCGCCAGGAGGAACGCAACCCGCTCCTCGCCCAACCGCCGCGCCGCCGAGAGCAGCACTCGTGCGGACGCCCCATCGAGCCACTGGATGTCGTCGACGGCGATGAGCACGGGCTGTGCGGCCGCCAGCGTGCGGAGGACGCCGACGAAACCGAGCGTCACCCCGCGCTGATCGACGCCGCCGGGCCCCGGACTCTCCGAGCAGAAGAGCCGCTCGCAGCGCCTCGGCCTGCGGCGCAGGCAACTCGTCGAAGGACTCGTGCGCGCCCTCGAGCAGGTCCCCGACACCCGAGTAGGCGAGCTTGGCCTCCGACTCGAGTGGCCGGGCGAGGAACACGTGGAACATCCCTTGCACCGAGTCGACCGCGTCCTGCCAGAGCGTCGTCTTCCCCGCCCCCGCCTCACCCTCGAGCAGAAGCGTGCGCGGCCAATCGTCCCGGCTCAGGAACTGCCTGATCGCGGTGAGCTCGTCCTCCCGGCCGACGATGGCGGCGGACATGCGGACATTGTCCGCTTCGCGGCACGCTGAACCAAGCTCGGGCTAGACCACAGCCGGCGCGGGCGACGTAGCGTGCTCGAAGACGAGCTCGCCGTTCTGCGCGTCGACACGGATCGTCTCGCCCTCGGCGAACTCGCCCTCGAGCAGCCGCTGCGCGAGCGGGTTCTCGACCAGGCGCTGCAGCGCGCGCTTGAGCGGCCGGGCGCCGTAGGTCGGATCCCAGCCGGCCTCGGCCAGCACTTCCTTGGCGGCGTCGGTGAGCTCGAGCGAGAGCTTGCGCTCGGCGAGGCGGGCACGCAGCCGCTCGAGCTGGAGCTCTGCGATCTCGGCGAGCTGCTCCTTGTCCAGCGCCTCGAAGACGACGATCTCGTCGATCCGGTTCAGGAACTCGGGCCGGAAGTGCTCCCGCATCTGCTCGGCCGAGCGGATGTTGGAGGTCATGATCAGCACCGTGTTCCGGAAGTCGACCGTGCGGCCCTGGCCGTCGGTGAGGCGCCCGTCGTCGAGCACCTGCAGGAGGACGTCGAAGACCTCGGAGTGCGCCTTCTCGATCTCGTCGAGCAGGACGACCGAGTACGGCCGCCGGCGCACGGCTTCCGTGAGCTGGCCGCCCTCGTCGTAGCCGACGTAGCCGGGCGGCGCTCCGACCAGGCGCGACACGGTGTGCCGCTCCTGGTACTCGGACATGTCGATCCGGATCATGGCCCGCTCGTCGTCGAACATGAACTCGGCGAGCGCGCGGGCGAGCTCGGTCTTGCCGACGCCCGGTCGGGCCGAGGAAGACGAAGGAGCCGATCGGCCGGTCGGGATCCTGGAGCCCGGAGCGGGCGCGGCGGAGAGCGTTCGAGACCGCCTCGACGGCCTCGTACTGGCCGATCACCCGCCGGTGCAGCCGCTCCTCCATGTGGATCAGCTTCTCGGTCTCGCCCTCGAGCAGGCGCGAGACGGGAATCCCGGTCCACGAGGCGACGACGGCGGCGATGTCGTCCTCGTCGACCTCCTCCTTCACCATCGGCTCGGCCGGCGTCTCCCGCTCCTCCAGCTCCTTCTCGAGCGCGGGCAACTCGCCGTAGCGGATCTCGGCGACGCGCTGCAGGTCGCCGGCGCGCTCGGCGCGCTCGGCCTCCATGCGCAGCTCGTCGATCCGGTTCGTGATCTCGCCGATCCGGTCGAGCGCGCTCTTCTCCTCCGCCCAGCGGCCCGCCAGTCCGGCGTGGCGCTCCTTCGCGTCGGCGAGCTGGCGCTCGACGGGCTCGCGCACCTCCTTCGACTCCTTGCCCATCGCGGCGAGCTCGATCTCGAGCTGCCGCACGGCGCGGTCGGCCTGGTCGAGCTCGACCGGGTGAGCTGTCGATCTCCATCTTCAGGCGGGACGCAGCCTCGTCGATGAGGTCGATCGCCTTGTCGGGCAGCTGCCGGTCGGAGATGTAGCGATCGGAGAGCACCGCTGCGGCGACGAGCGCCGCGTCGCGGATCCGGACGCGGTGGTGCGACTCGTACTTCTCCTTCAGGCCGCGCAGGATCGCGATCGTGTCGACGACCGACGGCTCGCCGACGAAGACGGGCTGGAAGCGGCGCTCGAGGGCGGCGTCCTTCTCGATGTGCTTGCGGTACTCGTCGAGCGTCGTCGCACCCACGGTGCGCAGCTCGCCGCGCGCGAGCATCGGCTTCAGCATCTGGGCCGCGTCGACGGCGCCCTCGGCCGCGCCGGCGCCGACGATCGTGTGCACCTCGTCGATGAAGAGGATGATCTGGCCCTCGGCGTTCTTGATCTCGGCGAGAACGGCCTTCAGGCGCTCCTCGAACTCGCCGCGGTACTTCGCCCCGGCGAGGAGCGCGCCGACGTCGAGCGCCCAGACGCGCTTGCCCTTCAGGCCCTCCGGCACGTCGCCGGCGACGATCCGCTGCGCGAGACCTTCGGCGATCGCCGTCTTGCCGACGCCGGGCTCGCCGATCAGAACGGGGTTGTTCTTCGTGCGACGCGACAGGACCTGGATCACACGCCGGATCTCTTCGTCGCGGCCGATGACCGGATCGAGCTTGCCCTGCTCGGCGGCCTCGGTCAGGTCGCGGCCGAACTTCGAGAGCGCCTGGTAGGTGCCCTCGGGATCCTGGCTCGTGACCCGCTGCCCGCCGCGCACCTCCTTGATCTTCGCGAGCAGGACGTCGCGTGGGACGACGTCGAGCGCGAGCAGCAGATGCTCGGTCGAGACGTACTCGTCCTCGAGCTTCTTCGCCTCGTCGAACGCCTTGTCGAGGACGCGCGAGAACGCGGCGCCCGCCTGGGGCTGCTGCGAGGCGCCCTGGATCGCCGGCTTCGTGGCGAGCGCCGCCTCGGTCTCGGCGCGCAGCGCGGCGGGATCGGGCACGAGCTGCGCCGGCAGCTCCTGGTCGAGCAGCGCGAGCACGAGGTGCTCGGGGTAGAGCTCGGGATTGCCGGTCCGGCGCGCAAGCTCCTGCGCGGCCGCGACGGCCTCCTGGCTCTTGATCGTCAGCTTGTTGAAATCCATCTAGCTCCTTGGTGCCGGGTGTCGTTCGGGCTGGTAGAGGACGATCTCCCGCTTGTACGAGCGGTGGACGGTCCGGATCTCCTCGCGCAGCTCGCGCTCGAGCCGCTCGGCGCGAGCGCGCTGCTTGCGCAGCTCGTCCTCGAGCCGCAGCACGTGCTCGACGCCTGCGAGGTTGAGGCCGAGCTCGGTCGTCAGGCGCTGGATCACGCGCAACCGCTCCAGGTCGGCCTCGGAATAGAGCCGCGTGCCGCCGGGCGTTCGCCCTGGGCGCACGAGCCCCTTCGACTCGTACATGCGCAGCGTCTGCTGGTGCATGCCGACGAGCTCGGCGGCGACGGAGATCATGTAGCGGGGGTGCCTGTCCATCAGCGGCTCACCTTCCGCAGCTCCTCGAGCAGCTCGCGCTCCTTCTTCGAGACCTTCTCGGGGACGGTCAGCTTCAGACGCGCGAGCAGGTCGCCCTTGCCGCCGCCCTTCAGGTGCGGCACACCGCGACCCTTGACCTTCAGCAGCTTGCCGGGCTGCGAGCCGGCCGGGACCTTGAGCGAGATCGGGCCGTCGGGCGTCGGCACCTCGAGCTTGGCGCCGAGCGCTGCATCGGCGTAGCTGACCGGGACGTCGACGATCAGATCCGAGCCGCGGCGCTCGAAGACCGGTGAGGCGGCGACGCGCGTCACGACCCAGAGGTCACCGGCGGGACCGCCGTTGCGGCCCGGCTCGCCTCGCCCCTTGAGGCGGATGCGAGTCCCGTCCTTGGCGCCGGCCGGGATCTTGACCTGGAAGGTCTTCTGCACGCGCTCGCGCCCGCTCCCGCGGCACGTCTTGCACGGCTTCTCGATCACCGTGCCGTTGCCACGGCAGCGCGGGCAGGGATGGGAGAGCGAGAAGAGGCCCTGCGAGTCGGAGACGACGCCGCGGCCACCGCACTGCGGGCACGTGATCGGCGCCGTGCCGGGCTCGGCGCCCGTGCCGCCGCACGTGTGGCAGGCGGTCTCGACCTCTGCGCGAACCGGCACCTGAATCCCCTTGAGCGAGTCCTCGAAGGAGACGTGCACCTCCGTCTGGAGGTCGGCGCCGCGCTCCGGTGTAAATCTTGCAGCCTGCGGCCCGCGCTGGCGACCGAAGCCGCCGCCGCCTCCGAAGAGGCCGCCGAAGAGATCGCCGAGATCGCTCAGGTCGAAATCCTGGAACTGCGGGCCTCCGCCACCCATCGGGCCGCGGCCGTTCGTCGAGCCGTAGGCGTCGTAGGCCTTGCGCTTCTCGTCGTCCGAGAGGACGTCGTAGGCGCCCTGGATCTCCTTGAAGCGCGCCTCGTCGCCCCCGCTCGCGTCGGGATGATGCTCGCGCGCGAGCTTTCGATAGGCCTTCTTGATCTCGTCGGCCGAGGCGTTCTTGGCAACGCCGAGCGTGTCGTACAGGTTGGTCATTCGGCCACGATCACCCGGGCGGGGCGGATCACCTTGTCGCCGAGCCGGTAGCCCTTCTGCAACACCTGGAGAACCGAGCCCTCCTCAGCACCCTCGGCCGGCTGGGCGAGCAGCGCCTCGTGGACGTGCGGGTCGAAGGCGCCCTCCGTGTCGATCTCGGTGAGGCCGTGGCGCTCGACGAGCCCGAGCAGCGAGCGATGGACGAGGCGGACGCCCTCCTCGAGCTTCGCCTCCTCATGCTCCGCGGCGGCCTCGAGCGCCCGCTCGAGATCGTCGAGCACGGGCAGCAGCTCGTTCAGCAGCCGCTCGTTCGCGCGCTGGGTCAGCTCGGCATGCTCGCGGGCCGTCCGCTTGCGGTAGTTGTCGAAGTCGGCCGCGAGGCGCAGATACGAGTCGTCCGGAGCCGGCGCGGATTCCTCCGCCTCCGGCTCCTCGACGAGCTCTCGTCCTCGAGCCTGCTCGCCCGTCGTGCTCGAGCGGCTGGTCGGTCACGAGGTCTTCGCCTCTTCTTCCTCGTCGATGACCTCGTAGTCGGCGTCCTCGACGACTTCGTCCTCGGTGCTCGCGTCGCCGTTGCCGGCCGCCTGGGACTGCGCCTGGGCGGTCGACTGGGCGTAGAGCACGTCCGCCAGCTTCCGCGACGCCTCGTTCAGCGCGTCCGTCTTCTGCCGGATCTCGTTCACGTCGCTCGACTCGAGCGAGCCGCGCAGCTCCATGATCCGACCCTCGATCGTCGAGGCATCGGACTCCTCGAGCTTGTCGCGGTGCTCCTTGAGCGTGTTCTCGGTCTGGTAGGCGAGGCTCTCCGCCGTGTTGCGCGCATCTGCGAGCTCGCGCAGCTTGTGCGCCTCGTCGGCGTGCGCCTCGGCCTCCTTGACCATCCGCTGCACCTCGTCCTCGGACAGGCCCGAGCCGCCTTCGATCTTGATCTGCTGCTCGTTGCCGGTGCCGAGGTCCTTGGCGGTGACGTGGATGATCCCGTTCGCGTCGATGTCGAAGCCGACCTCGATCTGCGGCATGCCCCGCGGCGCCGGCGCGATGCCGACGAGCTGGAACTTGCCGAGCGTCTTGTTGTAGACCGCCATCTCCGTCTCGCCCTGGAGCACGTGGATCTCGACCGACGGCTGGTTGTCCTCGGCGGTCGAGAACGTCTCGGCCTTGCGGGTCGGGATCGTCGTGTTGCGGTCGATCAGCTTCGTGAAGACGCCGCCCTTGGTCTCGATCCCGAGGGAAAGAGGAGTGACGTCGAGCAGGAGCACGTCCTTGACCTCGCCCCGGAGAACGCCGGCCTGGATGGCCGCGCCGACGGCGACGACCTCGTCCGGGTTGACGCCCTTGTGGGGATCCTTGCCGAGCAGCTCCTTGACCTTCTCCTGCACCGCGGGCATGCGGGTCATGCCGCCGACGAGCACGACGTGCTCGATCTTCGAGGCGTCGAGCCCCGCGTCGGCGAGCGCGGCCTTCGTCGGACCGACGGTCCGCTCGATCAGGTCGGCGGTGATCTCACCGAGCTTCGCCCGGGTGAGCTGCAGGTCGAGATGCTTCGGGCCCTCGGCGGTGGCGGTGACGAACGGCAGGTTGATCTGCGTCGTCATCGTCGAGGAGAGCTCGATCTTGGCCTTCTCGGCGGCCTCGTAGAGCCGCTGCAGGGCCATCTTGTCCGCGGCCAGGTCGATGCCCTGGTCGCGCTTGAACTCGGCGACCATCCAGTCGACGACCGCCTTGTCGAAGTTGTCGCCGCCGAGGTGGTTGTCCCCGTTCGTCGACTTGACCTCGAAGACGCCGTCGCCGAGCTCGAGCACGGACACGTCGAACGTGCCGCCGCCGAGGTCGAAGACGAGGATCGTCTGGTCGGCGCCTTCCTTGTCGAGGCCGTACGCGAGCGCCGCCGCGGTCGGCTCGTTGATGATGCGGAGCACGTTGAGGCCCGCGATCTTGCCCGCGTCCTTCGTCGCCTCGCGCTGCGCGTTGTTGAAGTAAGCCGGGACGGTGATCACCGCGTCGGCGACCGGCTCGCCGAGATACGCCTCGGCGTCGGCCTTCAGCTTCTGCAGGATCATCGCGCTGATCTCCTCGGGGGCGTACTCGCTGCCCTCGACCTTGACCCGCGCGTCCCCGTTCTCGCCCTTCGCGACCTCGTACGGGACGATGGTCATCTCTTCCGAGACCTCGTCCCACTTGCGGCCGACGAAGCGCTTGATCGAGAAGATCGTGTTCTGCGGGTTCGTCACCTGCTGGCGCTTTGCGGGCGCCCCGACGAGCCGCTGACCGTCCTTCGTGAACGCGACGACGGACGGCGTCGTGCGGCCGCCCTCGGCGTTCGGGATCACGGTCGGCTCGCCGCCCTCGAGCACCGCCATACAGCTGTTCGTGGTGCCGAGGTCGATACCGATTGTCTTTGCCATACTGTCTGTCTCCTTCGTGCTGATGTCTTGTACGTCAGAAAATCTGAGCGTCATTCTATCAGATCTAACGAAAGATCCCGATCAGTATTCCGCCCGCGACCACGAGCGCGGCGCCGCCGAAGAGGCGCGGGCCGACGAGCTCGTGCCGGCGGAGCAGGAGCGCCGAGAGCGCGACGCCCCAGAGCGACTCGGTCGCGACGAGCGGCGAGACGACAGAGACGCGACCCCGGTAGTAGGCCTCGAAGAGGCAGAGGTACGACAGCCCGAAGAAGACGCCCGCGAGCGCGAACGCACGCAACCCGGCGAGCGGAAGCCGTCGCCGCGTGACGAGCAGCCAGACGGCAACCGTCAGTCCGCCTGCGGCGAGGGTCGCTGCGGCCGCGAGCGCCGGCTCCACCTCGGTGTCCAGCGAGAGATGCCGCACGAGGTTGTCGCGGACGGCGAAGATGATCGTCGCGGCGAGCGCGAAGCCGAGCCCGATCCATTTCACGTGCTCCGGCCGGCCGGGCTCGCGGACGAGCAGGATCCCGCCGACGACGATCAGGATCGCGCCGAGGATCACGCCCGCCTTCGCCGGCTCGTCGAGCAGCACGAGTGCGATCGCGACCGAGAAGAGCGGCGCCGTCCCCACGGTGACGGACGTACGAGAGGGCCCCGCGTCACGGATCGCGAGCGTGAAGAGCAGCTGCGACCCGCCCGGACCGAGCACGCCTGCGAGCAGGAACGGCCAGACGCCGGTGAGCTGGAGGTCGCCCGCAGCGGCAAACGGGAGCGTGACGGCGAGGGCGACGAGAATCGTCAGCAACGCCCCGGCCTCCGCATCCGGGACGCGCGCGAGCGCGAAGCGGATCGCGACCGTCATGGAGCCGAACAGGGCGGCCGAGGCCAGGGCGAGCACGACCGCGTCCACCCGGCGAACCTACCGTGCGACGAGAAGCTGAGCGCCGATCTCCGTCCGCGTCACCCGCGACTCGCCGAACCCGGCGGCGAGCGGCAGCGCCTCGAGCACGGTCGTTAGGATGCCGCCCGTGGCAGATCCGCGCGACTCCGAGCTCGCGGAGCTGATCGTGAGCAGATGCCTCGACGTGCAGCCCGGCTGGCAGGTCTCGGTGCGGGCAACACCGCTGGCACGGCCGCTCGTGACCGAGGTCGCCCGCGCAATCGCCCGCCGCGGCGCCTACTACCTGCCGCGGATCAACTGGGGCCCCGACCGCTTCCGCGTCGACCTCGACTGGATGCTCGAGGCGCCGCTCGAGCTTCTCGGCGAGCTGCCTCCGATCGAGCGCTACGCGATCGACAACGAGGATGCGCGACTCACGATTCGCGCGCCCGAGGACGTCCACGCCGGCGCCGAGCTCGATCCCGAGCGCCGCCGGCTCGTGCAGCAGGCAATGGTGCCGGCGAGCAAGCGCGCTCGCAGCCTCGACGTCCGCTGGGCGGTGGCCGAGTACCCGACGGCCGCCGCTGCCGAGCAGGCGGGAATGACGCTCGACGAGTACTCGGACTTCGTCTACGACGCCTGCCTGCTCGACTGGGACGCCGAGGAAGCGCGGATGGAGGAGATCAAGGCACGCTTCGACCGCGGCGGCTCCGTCCGCATCGTGGGCGAGGGCACGGACCTCACGATCGGGATCGAAGGCCGCGAAGGTGTCGTCTCCGCCGGCTTCCGCAACATGCCGGACGGAGAGGTCTTCTACAGCCCGCTCGAGGACAGCGCCGAGGGCGTGATCACGTACGCCGAGTTCCCGGCCGTCTACCTCGGCCACGACGTCGTCGGCGCACGGCTCGTCTTCCGCGCGGGCGAGGTCGTCGAGGCGAGCGCCGAGGAGGGCGAGGAGTTCCTGCAGCAGGTGCTCGCGACGGACGAGGGCGCGCGCCGCCTGGGCGAGCTCGGCCTCGGCTGCAACCCGAGGATCACCCGCTTCACGCGGAACGTCCTCTTCGACGAGAAGATCGACGGCACCGTCCACCTCGCGGTGGGCGCGAGCTACACGTACGCCGGCGGCAAGAACGAGAGCGCCGTGCACTGGGACATGGTCAAGGACCTGCGCCCCGGCGGCGAGCTGAGCGTGACGACGGCGAGCTGGCTGATCTGATTTCGTCCAGCGCGACGGCGCAGTCCCTGGTCTGATCTTAGCCGCGAGGTCTCGGTCCGCCCGAAGTCGGTCCGGCCGGTCGTTGAACCGTTCGTGAGGCCGGCTGCGAAAGCGCGTGACGTCATCCAACTCCAAGGAGGCTCACGCCATGTCCTTTCTCACACGCAGTGTCATCGCCGCAGTCGCTGTGGCGCTGCTCGTCCCGCTCGTCGCGCTCGCCGGCGGCAACCGGAGCCACACCTTCGGCAAGCAGTCCCGGGTGCTGTTCGCCACGGACAACGCCGGGAACCTGCTCCGCTTCGGCGAGCGCACGCCGTGGCTCGTGCGCTCGAAGCCGATCACCGGCCTGGCCGCGGGCGTCTCGCTGAAGGGGATCGACTTCCGGCCGGCGACCGGCGACCTGTACGCGCTCGGCAGCGACCGTGTCGTCTACCGCGTGAATCCAGCGCACGGCGATCGCAGTCGCCGAAGGCCCGGCGTTCGAGACGACGCCGACCGCGCTCCAGGGCGACCGGATCGGCTTCGACTTCAACCCGACCGTGGACAAGATCCGCATCACGAGCGACGCGGACGACAACTTCAGGCTCGACCCGGATCCGGGCAGCCTGCTGATGAACGACACGAAGCTGACGCCCGCTGACGTAACGGTCGTCGGCTCGGCGTACACGAACTCGTCGTTCGCAGCGTTCGCGAACCGCCCGACCGCGACGATGCTGTTCGCCTATGACACCTCGGGCAAGAAGGACCGCCTGTGGCTGCAGAACCCGGCCAACGCGGGCACGCTGATGAACCCGCTCTCGACCGGGCTCGACCTCGGCAGCGACGTCGGCTTCGACATCGCCGGTGCGGAGAACCGCGGCTATGTCGCCGGCGCGCACTCCGGGCGCTCGGGTGCACGGCTCTACACGCTCGACGTGACCACCGGCAAGACGCGCCAGCTGGGCCGGATCGGCGGCGGCAACGTCGTCGTGACCGGGCTCGCGGCGTGGCAGGACCAGTAGGAGGCAGGACCGGCGGGGACGGGTCGTGTGCCGACCCGTCCCCGCCGAACCGAACCGGCCATGTCTGCGAACCCCTCGGTGATCTCCCGCCTGCTGCCACGCACCGAAGCACGAGACGCAGCCGCACTCGGCGAAGCTGGGCTCGTCGCCCGCCTGGCTGCCGGGGATCGCGACGAGGCGCTCGCCGCCCTCTACGACCTGTACGGACGACGGCTCTACGCGCTCGGCGTGCACCTCCTGCACGACCGAGGGCTCGCGGAGGATCTCGTGCAGGAGACGTTCGTGCGGTTGTGGCGCTCTGCGGATCGGTACGACCCCCGGCGCTCGTCGGTGCGAACGTTCGTCTACACGCTGGCACGACGCGCCGCCGTCGACCTGTGGCGGAGGAGCGCGAAAGAGCCGTCGGCCGCGGCCGACGGGCTCGAGACGGAGGACAGAATCGGCGGTGCGGCGTTCGACGAGGTGGTGCTCCGGCTCGACGTGGGCGAGGCGCTGGACGCGCTGACGCCGGCCCACCGCGAGGTGCTCGAGCTCCAGTACCACGGCGACCTCACGCAGACCCAGGTCGCGGAACGGCTCGGCATCCCGCTCGGCACGGTCAAGACGCGCACGCTGTACGCGTTGCGTGCCCTTTCCACGGAGCTGAAGGAGCGCGGTCTCGTTGACTGATGCGAACGGAAGAGAACTGGCCGAGCTCGAGCAGGCAGCGGAACTCCTGCGCGACGCCATCGCCCTCGACGCGCCGCCGCCCGGCCTGAAGGGCAAGGTGCTCCTCGCAGTCGAGCTGGCGGCGACCGAGCGGGCGCCGGCGCCCCGACCGCCGCGCCGGCGGTTCCGGCTGGCGTTCGGCGCCGGAGCGCTCGCCGCAGCTGCCGCGATCCTGTTGCTCGCGCTCCAGCTCGGCGGCGGCCCGGCGGGCGAGCTCGAGCTGCGGGCGGTCCTCGACTCTCCGAACGGCGCCGAGGCCGCGGTCGAGGTGCGGAAGACCGGGATCGGCCGCGTCGTCCAGCTGCAGACGGACGAGCTGCCGATCCTGCCCAAGGGGGACTACTACGAGCTCTGGTTCGTCGGGCCGGGGGACACGCCGGCGAGGCCGAACCGCATCTCGGCCGGCACGTTCCACCCGGACGAGAACGGACGATCGGAGGTCACGTTCGCCGCCGCCGTCGACCCCGCCCTGTTCCCGGTGCTGAGCGTCACCGCCGAGCCGGGCGACGGCGACCCGCGCCCGACCGGGCCCGAGGTACTGCGGTCCCGACGTTAGGCGATGATCGTGACCGGCACGCCGGGTCCGATCCGCTGACCGATCCAGGTGATCGCAGCGGTATCCAGGCGGACGCAGCCGTGCGAAGCCGCTGTGCCCATCGTGCCACCGACATTCCAGACGCCGTGCACGGCGATCTGACCGGGGCCGCCTGCGAACTCCTGCAGGACAAACGAACGCGCACTCAAGGCGAGCGCGTACGGGCCACCGACGTGGCGTTTCGTGAGCGCGACTGTCTCCTCGACGAAGTGCTGCCCCCGCGGTGTCGGGGTCGCGGACGACCCGATCACCGACGAGAACGTCCGGACGAGCCGGCCGCTGCGGTAGACCATCAGTCGCCGCTCAGAGAGGTCGACGACGACGCGCCAGCTCGTAGCGGACTGCATTGTCCTGGCTTTCCTGATCCAGCCCGTGCTGTTGTGCGGACGACCTGGCAGCCGGACCCTGAGCCACCGGACGCCGTTGGCGCCGGTTCGGTGGCCGATCACCGGCAGCACAGTGCGCCCTTCGGTGATCGGACGCTTGCGCTCGACCCAGGCACGCCGAGTCGAGCGTTCGTCCGGCCTCGACATCGCGGTCTGGCCGTGGACGACGATCGCGAGCTCCTGCGTCCGAGCCACGGTGGGAGTCCCGGCCGGCGCAGGTCGCGCCGTCACCGACGCCGCGAGCAGCAGGCCAGCATCGCTACCGCGAGAGGTGCAAGAACGCGCAGGGGTGCGCGCGTGCGCACCCCTGCTGCCGATCTCTGGTTCGGGCCGATGACGTCGTCCTAGCCGGTGAAGCCGGCGTTGTTGACCGGCGGCAGCGCAGGACCGCTGACGCTCGTCGAGCCGCCTGCCGAAGACGTCGTCTTCTTCGCTGCGGCGGCCTTCTTCGCCGCAGCGGCCTTCTTCGCCGCGGCAGCCTTCTTCGCCGCTGCAGCCTTCTTCGCCGCGCAGCCTTCTTCGCCGCGCAGCCTTCTTCGCCGCTGCAGCCTTCTTCGCTGCTGCAGCCTTCTTCGTCGCGGCCGCCTTCGCAGCTGCGGCCTTTGTCGCAGCTTCGACGGCTGCGACCCTCTCGGCTTCGACTCTCGCAACCTCTGCGGCAGCGGCGGCAGTCGCGACGTTGCTGGCGTCAGTCTCAGCCTGCGTGACGCACGTCGAGGGCCGCGTGATCGTGTCGCTGATCAACGTCACGTTGTCGTTGCGAGCCAGGAGCCTGCCCTCGACGGTGATGTTGGTCGTGAGCGTGATCTGTTGCAGGGCGAGGATCGTCCCGACAAACGAGAAGCCGGTGTTCGACAGGAAGGCCGAATTGACCTTCCAGAAGACGTTGCAGGGCTGGGCGCCGTTCGTGTAGGTCACGTTCGACGTGCCGACGACGCTCAGGTTCTGACCGGCTGCGGCCTGGAAGATGAAGACCGCGTCTGCGTTGCCGCCACCGTTCAGTGTCAGCGGCGCGGCGCCGCTGATCAGGATGTCGCCGGACGCACTGTAGACCCCGGCCCCGTACGTCTGTCCTGAAAGGTTGACGCCGGTGATGTCCTGGGTCGGCGTCTGCGCCGTGGCGTTGTCGAATGCATTGACCAGGTCGCTCTTGGTGGTCGTGAGCAGGCCCGGGTTGTTGATGAAGCAGGCATCGCCGGCTGCATCGACCTTGTAGATCGTGCCGCGTCACCTCGACGCAGCCGAGCCCGGTGATTGCGGCGCCCGTCGTCGGGCTGAGGCCGACATCGCCTCTGATCACGGACGTGGGCACGTTTGTGATCCCGGAGCCGGCGAGGATCGCGAAGCTGCCCGCGTTGCCGAGCGGAACCGGCGCCTGGGCGGCGACGGCGCTGGCGGCGAATGTCAGCGGCAGCACCGATCCCAGGACGAGCAGCCCGAGAGCAGCCCTCTTGTTGAAGAACTTCATTTTGAGATCCCTTCCCTCAATTGCGTGGAGCGTCGTCGCCATTGACAAGCAGGCAACCTGCTCCGGCCGCTCACCTGAGGACGGAGTTTCGTGGGCGGATCCCACGCCACAGCTTGCGGCACCGCCTTCCATGTGAGGCGCCGCATGAGTTAGTAACGGCGGAGCCGAAATACCAGCCATCCCCCGAACGGCTCAGAGGTTCCCCCAGAAGCGCGCGAGTACCGCGCCGCTAGTAACGTTTCGGCAGGTTCGACGACGTGGCAAAGCGACTTCGACTAGCGGACTAGCCGCCGCAACGTCCTCCCCGCCTCCGGCTCGGCGACGAGGATTCCGGCCATGATCAGGGCGCAGCCGCCCCAGCCCACTGCGCCCAGCCGGTCGCCCGCGAGCCAGAAGCCGAAGATGCCGGCGAAGACCGGCTCCATGGCGAACGCAAGCGCAGTCTGGGTCGCGCTCGCCCGCTGCTGCGCCCAGGTCTGGACGAGAAAGGCGAGCGCGCTCGCGAAGATGCCGGTGACGAGCAACGCGCCCCAGACCGTCCAGCCGCGCGGCAGCTCGACCTGGCCGAGCGCAACGGCGACGACGGCGAAGCCGGCGAACGCCGCCAGCATCTCGGCCTGTGTGAACGCGACGGCGTCGTAGCGCGGCGCGTAACGCTCCATCAGCACGATCTGAACCGAGTACGCCGCCGCACCGGCGAGCACGAGCAGGTCGCCGACGGGGTCGCCCGCACTCACGCCCGAGAGCATCGCGAGCCCTGCAACCGCGAGCGCGACCCCGATCCAGACCGCTCTGCCCACCCGCGTCCGGAAGAGCAGCAGCGCGAGGAGCGGTGTGAAGACGACGTAGAGGCCCGTGATGAAGCCGGCGCTCGAGACCGTCGTCCGCTCGAGCCCCGCCGTCTGCAGCGCGTAGCCCGTCGCCAGCAGAAGGCCGAGCCCGACCCCGGCGACCCAGCCACGGCGACCCAGTGAGCGCATGCGCCCGGCGGCCGGGACGGCGAGCACGAGCGACGCGATCGCAAAGCGGACGGCGAGGAAGGCGAAGAGCGGATAGAGCGCCACGGCGTCCTTGACCTGCACGAAGGTGAAACCCCAGACCGCGGTGACGGCGATCAAGGCAATCAGGGGCCGCATCGCGCGAGATTAGAGTCGCCACCATGGTGGTGCCGTCCCTCCTGCGCGAAAACGCGCAGTTCCGCCGCTTCTGGCTCGGCCAGACAGTCTCGCTGCTCGGCGACCAGGTCAGCCTGATCGCCCTGCCGCTCGTCGCCGTGCTGACGCTCGACGCCAGCGCCGCCCAGATGGGATACCTCGTCGCCGCCGAGCTCGCGCCGAACCTCCTCCTGTCGCTCCACGCGGGCGCCTGGGCCGACCAGCGCGAACGGAAGCGGCACATCATGATCGCGACCGACCTCGGCCGCGCGCTCCTGATCGGCTCGATCCCGCTCGCCTACGCGTTCGACGCGCTCACGTTCCCGCACATGTTCGTCGTCGCGTTCCTGACGGGGACGCTGAGCGTGCTCTTCCACGTCTCGTACATGCCGGCTCTTCGTCGCGCTCGTGCCGCGCGACCGCTTGATCGAGGGCGGCTCGATCATGCACGGAAGCCGTGCCTTCTCGTACGTCGCGGGACCGAGCATCGGCGGCCTGCTCGTGCAGACCTCTCGGCGCCCGTGACGCTCGTCGTCGACGCCTGCTCCTACGTCGTCTCGGCCCTCTTCCTGCGGAGCGTCGAGGCCGAGGAGCCACCGCCCGAGGCTCCGGGCAAGGGCCATGTCGTCGCCGGCGTCCGCTGGGTGTTCGGCAACCCGATCGTCCGGGCCGCGCTCGGTGCCACGGCGACGATCAACTTCTTCAACTACGTCTTCTTCGCGCTCTTCATCCTCTACGCGAACAAAGTCGCTCGGCATCGAACCGGGGACGCTCGGACTCGTGCTCGGCGCCGGCGCCGTCGGCGGCGTCCTCGGCGCGGTCGTCACCGGTCGCGTCGCCCGCAGGATCGGCATCGGGCCGGCGTTCGCGCGTGGGCTGCATCGTCTTCCCGGCGCCGCTCCTGCTCGTCCCGCTCGCCGGTGGGCCGCGCTGGGTGATCCTGACTTGCCTCTTCGTCGCCGAGTTCGGCTCCGGGCTCGGCGTGATGATGCTCGACATCAGCGTCGGCGCGATCTTCGCCGCGGTGATCCCGGACCGGCTGCGCTCACGCGTCTCCGGCGCCTACACGGTCGTGAACTTCGGCGTCCGCCCGCTCGGCGCCCTCGTCGGCGGGGCGCTCGGGACCTGGATCGGTCTCCGGCCGACGCTGTGGATCGCGACGGCCGGCGCGCTCGCCGGCTTCCTCTGGCTCCTGCCGTCGCCGATCCTCGGGCTCCGGGAGCTGCCGGAGCCCGAGGACGGCTGATCGATCAGATCCGCTTGTCGACCGACTCCTTGGCGCTCTCGGCCGCGTCCTTGGTGGACTCCCAGGCGTCGTCGGCCTTGTCCTTGGCCTTGCCCCACTTGTCCTGGGCCTGGCCCTCCTTCTCCAGCTCCTCGTCGCCGGTGATCTTGCCCTCGGCTTCCTTGACCTTGCCTTCGATGCGATCCGAATCCATGTTGACCCCTTTCCTCGCTTACAGCTCGTGTATTCCCTGCTCCGGCTGGTTTCCAACCATGCTCCGAGCGGCTAGGTTGGGTGCATGCGGGACATCCTTCCCACCCTGGCGCGCTGGCACGCCGACGGCCGGCGGGTCGCGATGGCGACCGTGGTCGAGCGGCGTGGCTCGGCTCCGCGCGATCCGGGTGCGTCACTGGCCCTCAACGACCTGGGCGAGATCGCCGGGTCGGTCACAGGCGGTTGCGTCGAGCCCGCCGTGATCAGGGAGGCGCAGGAGGTGCTGGACGGCGGCCCGGCCCGCGTGCGCGAGTACGGAATCGCCGACGACGAGGCGGTGGAGGTCGGGCTCTCGTGCGGTGGCACGGTCGGCATCCTGATCGCCGAGCTCGACACGACGCTCGTGCCCGCCCTCGACGAGGCAGTCCGGTCCGACCGGCCTGCGGCACTCGCTCTGACCGCGAGCGGTGAGAGCATCGGCGAGCACTGGCTCCACGACGGCTCGGACGGTCCGGTTGCCCGGCTGCTCGCGGGCGGCGAGAGCGCACTCGCCGACGTCGACGGCGCCGCGGTGTTCGTGCACTCGCTCTTGCCGCGGCCGCAGATGTACATCTTCGGCGCGATCGACCACGCCGCGGCGCTGGCGCGCGTCGGCAAGCTGCTGGGGTACCGGGTCACGGTCTGCGACGCCCGCGCCAGGTTCGTCACGCCCGCGCGCTTCCCGGAGGCCGATGAGCTCGTCGTCGAGTGGCCCGACTCGTTCCTCCGCAGCGCCCCGGTCGACGCGAGGACCGCGATCTGCGTCCTCACGCACGACGAGAAGTTCGACGTACCGGCCATCGTCGCCGCGCTCGACACGCCGGCCGCCTACATCGGCGCGATGGGGAGCAAGGTGACGACCGCCGACCGCGAGGAGCGGCTGCGGGCCGAGGGCGTCGGTGACGCCGAGATCGCTCGCATCCACGCCCCGATCGGGATTGCAATCGGCGCCCGCTCGCCCGAAGAGGTCGCAGTCGCGATCGCGGCGGAGATCGTCGAGGCGACCGCCGCTGCGCGACGCGCCGCGACCGCCGAGTCGGGCGTCGTCAGCCTCCTGAGCTCGTAGAGAACGACGGAGGGCGCCGTCGCCGGCGCCCTCGCTCGAACCTCGTCGGAAGCAGATCTACGTGGCGGCCTTGACGGTCAGTGTCCCCTTCATCCCGGCAACCGCATGTCCCTCGAGCGTGCACAGGAACGGGAACTTCCCCGCTTTCTTGAAGGTGACCTTGAGCGTGGCCGTCTTGCCGGCCTTGATCGACAACGTCTTCTTGCCGGCGATCTTGAAGTCGTGGCTGACCGTGCCCTTGTTCGTCACCTTGAACGTGGTGAGGCCCTTCACGATCGTCTTCTTCGAAAGGACGAATTTGAACTCACTCGGCTTGCCGGCCGTGACGTTGACAGTCGTCGCAGTCGCCGCGTCCGAGCCGCCGAAGGCCGATACCGCGGCCAGGAGCGAAACGGCCGCCGTCAGGACCGCAATCACAGACCCCTTCTGAACCTTGCTCAAGAGACCCTCCTCGTCACTCGGAACCCACCTGTTGACACGTTCCGGCAAACGATAGATGAACCGTCCAACGGGTTGGACGAGAAGTACCACTCGACGTGCTACCAGCCCGGGAACGCACTAGGCTGAGGTGATCGAACTGAGCGAACGTGATCCCGAAACGCACCCTCCGCACGACGCGGAACTCGGCGTCGCGCTCCGCCAAGCGCGCAACGCGCGGGGGTTGTCGCTGGCGCAGGTAGCGGAGGCGACGGGCGTTTCCCGCTCGCTGCTCTCGCTGATCGAGACCGGTCGCAGCGACATCACCATCGGCCGGCTCAGCCGTCTCGCGAGGCTCTACGACATCCGGCTGGCAGACCTCGTCCCGGAGCCGCGGCACCCCGACCCGCTCGTCGTTCGCGCCGACGATCGCCGCGCGATGCACTACGAGGCGGAGGGGATCGACGTCGAGATTCTCACGCCGGACGGGCCGCACGCGATGCAGGCCCTGCTGACAACGCTGCCCCCGAACGCGGCGATGAAGGACTTCATCGTCCAGACGAATGAGATCTTCGTGTTCGTCCTCGAGGGCAAGGTGCGCACCGAGTTCGCCGACGGGCGCGAGATCGTGCTCGACGCGGGCGACAGCGCCGCCTACGTCTCGGGCGAGAGCGGGCACCGGCACATCAACCTCTCCGACCAGACAACGCGGATGGTCGTCGTGATCAGGCGGCCGCAACCGTGGTAGGGCTGGATCCAGCCGGCTGGAGAAACCTGATTTCTAGGCAACAAGGGGGAACATCGCTACGCTCAGGTCCATGACCCTGGACCGCCTCGGCCGACCGCTCCGCGACCTCCGGATCTCGGTTACCGACCGCTGCAACTTCCGCTGCGTCTACTGCATGCCGAAGGAGGTCTTCGGGAGCGACTACCGCTTCCTCGACCGCAAGGAACTGCTGACGTTCGAGGAGATCGAGCGGGTGGCGCGCGTCTTCGTCGGCCTCGGCGTCAACAAGCTGCGGCTCACGGGCGGCGAGCCGCTCGTCCGGAAGGACGTCGACCGGCTGATCGCCCTGCTCGCGCCGCTCGACGCGGAGCTCACGCTGACGACGAACGCGTCGCTCCTCGCGCCGAAAGCTGCAGCGCTTGCCGCGGCAGGTCTCGATCGCGTCACCGTCAGCCTGGACTCGCTCGACGACGAGACGTTCCAGGCGATGAACGACGTCGACTTCCCGGTGCAGCGGGTGCTCGACGGGATCGACGCAGCGGCCGCGGCGGGGATGCCCGTGAAGGTGAACGCGGTGATCAAGCGAGGGCTGAACGAGCACTCGATCCTCGAGATGGCCTCGCACTTCCGCGGCACCGGGCACACGCTTCGGTTCATCGAGTACATGGACGTCGGCACGACCAACGGCTGGCGGCTGGACGACGTCGTTCCGGCGGCGGAGATCGTCGAGCGGATCTCGGCCCAGTTCCCACTCGAGCCCGTCGACCCGGGCTACCGCGGCGAGGTCGCGAAGCGCTGGCGCTACGCGGACGGCGGCGGCGAGGTCGGCCTGATCTCGTCGGTCACACAGCCTTTCTGCGGCGACTGCACGCGCTCGCGCATCTCGGCCGAGGGCCGGCTCTACACCTGTCTCTTCGGCATTCGCGGGCACGACCTGCGTGCGCTCGTCCGCGGCGGAGCCTCGGACGAGGAGCTGCGCGACGCGGTCACCGGCATCTGGAGCAAGCGCACCGACCGCTACTCGGAGCGGCGCTCGGAGGCGACCGCGTCGCTGCCCAAGGTGGAGATGAGCTACATCGGTGGCTGAGGCGGAGCACCAGCTCGAGCCGCTCTCCCCCTTCACCGACGCCCGCACGCTGGAGCTCGCAGACGCGATCGAGGTCGACGTGCCGCGGGGGGAGCCACGGCAGCTGCTCGCGGCGGTCGCCGAGGCGCTCGCGACCCGCGCGCCCGCCGACGTCCTGCGCGAAAGGCTTGCCGCCGCCGCCGACGCGGTCGAGGCTGAGGGCGATGACGACGTCCGGCTCGGGCTCGCCTACCGGCTTGCGCTGCCGTACCTCGCCCGGGACGCCTCGATCAAGGAGGCTCTCGCCGACGTCGAGCCGCTGCTCGACGGGATGGACGAGGACGAGCGCGTCGAGCGCGGGCCGGTGCTCGCGCGCGCCGCAGCGCCGGCGCTCGCGGTCGACCTCGAGCTCCTGAAAGACGAGGGCTACCGCTACGTCGCCAGCTATCCGCCCGAGGGCTCCGAGGGCGTCGACGTCGTCGGCATGGCGGCGAGCTGGCTGACGAGGCGGATGACGCTCGACGGCGACGACGCCCGGCTCGCGATGCGCCGCTTCCTCGCCGTCCTCGCCGAGGAGGTGGAGGTCGAGATGCCGCTGACCGCGGCGACGATCGACCGTCTGCTCGAGGAGCCGATGCCGGCGCACCCGCCCAAGGACGAGCTCTTCCTCGCGCTGGCGCGCGGCCTCGTCGAGGAAGCGATCGCCGAGCGCGGCTTCCCCTGGTGAAGAGACGAGGGGGCGGCCTCGCGGCCGCCCCTGGTCTCGTCTACAGCGCGTCTCGATCTACAGCGCCGCGATCGCCGCCTTCACGCGCGCCGGCGTGAGGGGCAGCCGGCGAATGCGGGCGCCGGTCGCGTCGAACACCGCGTTCGCGACGGCCGGCGGGATCGCCGTCATCGCATTCTCGCCCGAGCCGGTCGGTGCCTCGTTCGGCCGGTTGATGAGCGAGATCTTGATCTCCGGGAGCTCGGTGAAGCGGAGCACCTGGTAGCTCTCCCAGTCCCGGCTCTTGGAGGTCTTGCCGTCGAGGACGACCTCTTCCTTGAGCGCGCGGGAGACACCGTGGACGACGTTCCCCTCGATCTGGGCCTTGAGCCCGTTCGGGTTGATGATGATCCCGACATCGTGCGAGACGACCACGCGGGTCACCCGCACCTTGCCGGTCTTCTTGTTCACCTCGACCTCGCAGACGACGCCGGCGTAGCCGTCGATGCCCTCGTACTGCATCGCGGCGAAGCCGCGACCGGTGGCGATGTCGCCCTTCGACGCCGGCTTCGGCGACTTGCGGACCTGCCAGCCGGCAGCCTTCGCAGCCACCTCGATCACGTCCCGGAGCCGGTCGTCGCCGACGTAGCGGAGCCGGTACGTCACCGGGTCGGCGCCGACCTCCGCGGCGAGCTCGTCGATGAAGCTCTCGTTCGCGAACGTGTTCTGGATCCGCGCCGGCGAGCGGAGCGGGCCCGTGAAGAACTGCGACGAGACCGTCTTGGCGATCACGCGGGCGTTCGGGACGAGACCCTCCTCGTCCTTCAGGTACCCGGCCTCCGTGTTCGACGTGTCCGCGCCGAGCGGCGGGAACGTCGGTGCAGTGGCTCGCACGGGCGCGAGCGTGAGCCCGATCAGGGCGCCGGTCGGCAGGTTTGCCGCCCCGATGTTGCCCGGGCGGCCGCCGCGCGAGGCGGAGATGCTCTCGTAGTCCCAGGCGATCAGGTCGCCGTCGGCGTCGAGCCCGGCCTTGACCTTCATGACCATCGGGTTGCCGTAGTGCTCCCAGACGTGCTCGTCGGAGCGCATCCACTGAACGCGGACCGGGGCACCGACGGCCTTCGACAGAAGCGTCGCGTCGATCGAAGCCGTGTCGGCGCCGTTCAGGCCGTAGCAGCCCGACCCTTCCTTGTAGATCACGTGCACCTGCTGGTCGCGGAACCCGAGCACCCTCGCGACGGCGGTGCGGAGCGGGTAGACGCCCTGCGTCGGCGACCAGACGGTCGCCTCGTCCGCCTTCACGTCCGCGATCGCGCAGGACGGGCCCATCGAGCCGTGCAGCTGGTACGGGTAGTAGTAGGTCGCCTCGAGGACCTTGGCGGCCCCGGCCAGCGCCTTGTCGACGCTGCCGTCGCTTGCGAGCAGCCGTGACTGCGCGGGCAGCGTCTGCATCTGGGCGTACAGCTCGTCGTGACTCTTCGGGGCGCCGCCAGGGTCTTTCCAGGTCACCTTCAGCGTCTCCGCGGCGCGGATCGCCCCGATCTCGCTGCGGGCGACGACGCCGACGAAGTCCTTCTGGACGACGACCTTGACGAGGTCCGGGATCCGCTTCGGGAACCCGTCGACGCTGACGAGCTTCGCGTTGATCCCCGGCGGCCGGACGACGCGACCGTGGAGCATCCCCGGCACCTTGACGTTCTGGACGTACTCCTGCTTGCTCTTGACCTTGTCCTCGATGTCGACGTGGCGGATCGGCTTGCCGACCACCTTGAGCTCGGACGGCTTCTTCAGCGGCGCCCTGCCGGTGATCCTCAGATTGAAGCGCTGGCCGCCGATCAGCTCGCCGTAGGTCGCCTTCTTCGACGAATCGGTCGTGCTGACCACGGCTCCCTCACGCGTGACGAGCGTGTTCGCCGGCACGCCGAGCTTCTGGGCGGCGAGGTCGATCAGGACCTTCCTCGCTTCGGCACAGGCCTGTCGAAGGCCGGCCCGGAAGTTCGTCTTGATCGACTGGCTGCCGGAGGTCGTCCCCTGGTCTGGCGTGAACCACGTGTCCGATTCGAGCAGGTCGATATTTCCGATCGCGACGTCGAGCTCGTCGGCGGCGATCTGCATGTGCGCTGTCCTGAGCCCCGTGCCGAGCTCGACCTTGCCGGTGTGGATCCTGACGCGGCCGTCCTGCCCGACCACGACCCACGAGTCGATCTGGGTCGCGTCGATCAGCGCGGGGCCGATCGCGGCGGTAGCCGCGCGCGCGCGCGTGGCTCCGGCACCGAGCGGAACGGTGAACGCGACGATCAGGGCGCCACTCCCCTTGAGGAAGTCACGGCGGGAATGGGGCTTCTCGATCATGCTGGTCATCTCTCTCCCCCTTCCTATGCCGTCGCTTGCGCGGCACGCTTGACAGCTTTGACGATCCGGTAGTGCGTCCCGCAGCGGCAGATGTTGGCGTTGAGGGCCTGCTTGATCTGCGCCTCGGTCGGCCGGGGATTCTTCTTCAGGAACACGATCGACTGCATCACCATCCCGTTGATGCAGTAGCCGCACTGGGCGGCTCCCTCCTGGACGAACGCGTCGACGACCGGGTGCTTCTCCCCGAGCCCCTCGAGCGTCGTCACCTTCTTGCCGGCCATTGCGGACGCCGGCACGATGCACGAGCGGACGGCCTGTCCGTCCACGTGGACGGTGCACGCCCCGCACTGCGAGAGCCCGCAGCCGTAACGCGGTCCGTAAAGGTCGAGCTCGTTGCGCAGGACGTAGAGCAGCGGCGTGTCCGGCGCAGACTTGACGGTGTGGCGCTTGCCGTTCACCGTCAGCTTCACTGTCTTGGCCATTCCCTCCCCCTCGACGACTGGATAGGAGCAGCGTCGCCAAGACGCGCGGCGGCGGCGGGCGGCGCTCCGCAAGCCTACGCCTCCAGCCGGGTGGACACAAGTCCGCCGGACGGGATTTATTTCACGATCAAGACGCCCTTCATCCCTGCTTCCGCGTGGCTCGGCAGCGTGCAGAGATAGGCAAAGCGGCCGGCCTTCTGGAAGGTGACCTTCAGCGTCCCGCGCTTCCCGGCGGCGATCACGGGCGTCTTCTTGGCCGCGATCTTGAAGTTGTGCGCGATCGCACCCTTGTTCGTGACCGCGAAGGTGATCACGGCGCCCTTCCGGGCCGTCTTCGGGACGACGGTGAACTTGAACTCCGTCATGCCGACGGTGACCCGCTGCGGCGCCGGCGCCGCGGTGCCTCCAAGCGCGCCCACCGTGAGGACGAGGGCTGCCGCGGCCCCGGCCACAATTCCCAGCACGATCGTCCTCATCCCGCCTCCTCGCGTCGGTTACGGACCGTAACTACGCCCGCGAGCGGGGATCGGATGGCCGGGGCCTCCGGCGACGCGGGGTAGAATCCGCCGTTCGATGACCACCTCCACCGCAGCCGCGACCCGGCGCCTTCCGCGCGGCTGGGCTCACCTCGGCCTCCAGTTCGCGTTCTGGATCGGTTTCTACGTCGTCTATCAGCTGGCGCGCGGCGTCGCGGACCACGAGGGCACCCAGGAGGCCTTCGCGAACGGCGAATCGATCATCGACATCCAGCGCAGCCTGCACTCGATGATCGAACTGCCGCTCCAACACCTCGTCGAGAGGTCGTCGGTGCTGATCCAGGCGACCTCGTACACCTACTGGCTCTCGCAGTTCGCCGTCGTCGGATTCGCGCTGCTGTACGTCTACTTCCGTGCGCACGAGCGCTTCAGCCGGTTCCGGAACACGCTGATCATCGCGAACCTGATCGGCCTCGTCGGCTACATCACCTTCCCGACGGCGCCGCCGCGGATGTTCCCGCAGGCGGGGTTCACCGACACGCTCGCCCAGCACGCGGCCCTGACGCACAACTCGAGCGTCGTCCAGTTCTCGGCGAATCCCTACGCAGCGATGCCGAGCCTTCATTCCTGCGACGCGCTGATCGTCGGGGTCGTGATGGCGCTCGTCGTGCGCTCGCGCTGGGCGAAGGCGCTCTGGCTGGCATGGCCGGTCTGGGTCTGGTTCAGCGTGATGGCGACCGGCAACCACTTCTGGCTCGACATCGCCGCGGGCGTCGCCGTCGCCGGAATCGCTGCCGCCGTCGTCTACCGCCCGTGGCGGCGTCTCCGCGCGCACGCCGTGGCATGAGCGTCAAGACCGTGTACACGGCGGGCGCGCGAGTGATCGCGGCCCGCTCGATGACGGGCCTCGCCCGCACCCGCGTGACGCCGAACATGCTCACTGCCGCCGGCGTGACGCTCTGCGCGGTCGGCGCGGTGCTCGTCTACTTCGAGTACCGGCACGAGGTGCTCTTCTTCTGGGCCGGCGCGCTCGCGTTCGTCGTCGGCTCGGTGCTGGACATCCTCGACGGGGCGCTCGCCAGGGCGGGCGGGAAGCAGACCCCGTTCGGCGGCTTCCTCGACTCGACACTCGACCGCGTCGGCGAAGGGCTGATGCTCGGCTCGATCGCGCTGGTCTTCATGCGCGACGGCCAGGAGCTCGCGCTCGCGTTTGCCGTCGCGGCGATCGGCGGCTCGTTCCTCGTCCCGTACGCCCGCGCCAAGGCGGAGGGCCTCGGGATCAAGGGCGACGTCGGCATCGGCTCCCGCGCCGAGCGCGTCGTCGTGATCTCGGCCGGGCTGGCGCTCGCACCGTGGGGTGTCCTGCCGTGGGCGATCGGCGTTCTCGCGGTGACCGCGTGGTTCACCGTGCTGCAGCGGATCCTGCACGTCCGCCGCGAGCTGCGAGTCGTCCGTACTAGCTAAGCCGGAGCGTCCAGACGCGCGCACGAGCTCGGTCCGGGAGCGGATGCCGAGCTTGCGGTAGACGTGCCCGAGGTGGAACTCGATCGTCTTCACGCTGAGGAACAGGGCCGCCGCTGCTTCTCGGTTCGTGGCTCCGCCGGCGACGAGCGCGGCGACCTGCAGCTCCTGCGGCGTGAGCGCGTCTCCCGCCTGCTGCTCGGGTGTTCGCACCGACTGACCCGAGGCACGAAGCTCGCTGCGGGCGCGCTCCGCCCAGGGCTCCGCGCCGAGCCGCTCGAACGTCTGGAGCGCCGTCTGCAGCCGCTCGCGCGCCTTCGATCGCTTCTGCGTCCGCCGTAGCCGCTCGCCGTAGGCGAGCTCGGTCCGGGCGCGCTCGAACGGCGTCGGTACGAGGTCGTGCAACTCGAGTGCGACAGCGAAGAGCGGCTCGAACGCGTCGTCGGGCGCCAGGAGCCCACGGCAGCGCGCCGCGGCCGCCAGCGCGGAGATGCGGCCCGTGGCCTGCGCCTGCACGCTCGAACGCCTCGAGAACCTCGGCGGCGCGATCGGTGCGCCCAGCGTGACTGCACGCCTCGACCAGGTCCGGCGCCCACTGGAGAGCCAGGGCTCGCCCAGACCGCTCTCGCGCACGATGCGCTCCACCGGTTCGAGCGCCACGATCGCGGCTCCGGCTCGCCGCGCCCCAGCTCCAGGAAGCCGAGCGCCGCGCCGGCGTAGCGCGCTCGCCATCAGCAGGCCGGACGCGGCATCGGCGGCGAAGCCCGCCTGCACGCGGCGTCGGCAGTCCTCGTCGTGACCGAGCGCGGCCTCGATCCTGGCGATCGTCGCCTGCGCGAACCCGAGCTCGGTTCGCTGAGCGGTCTCCTCGAACAGCGCGATCGCCTCGTAGGCTCCGGCGAGAGCCGGCACCCAGCGGCCGACCCGGAAGTCGAGCTCCGACAGCTCGATCAGCGACTGCGGCAGGTGGAGCAGCGAGCCACCCGCCCGCTGCACGCCCGACCGCCCAGGTGAGCAGTGTCCGGGCGACGGCGTACTCCTCGACCCAGACGAGCGGCCAGCCCGACGGCGGCACCCATCTGGTGCCCCGTCTCCACGTCCTTGCCGGCTTCGAGCGCGAGCTCGACGAGGAGCGCCGGACCGGTCGCGTCACCGGCCATCGTCTTCGCGAGCGCGTACGCGTTCCGTTCGGTCGGCGTCCGCGCCTCGGCTGGATCGCCCAGACTCCACGCGCGCTCGGTCAGCTCGACTGCGGCAGGCCCTTCGAGCCGGAAGAACGGCAGGTTCGCGGCGAAGCTGAGCAGTGCCGCCGCGAGCGCCGGATCGAGCTCGCTGACCTGCTCGGCTCATCCAGGAGCATCGAGTGCCCTGCCTCCACCTCGCCCGCCGCCATCCGGAGCCGGCCGAGCAGGATGACGAGCTCCGCGTGGAGGCGCGGATCGTCGATCAGCTGTGCGGCCTCGTGAGCGAGCGCCTGGCTCCGGACGAGATTTCCCGCCGCATCCATGGCGTTCGCGGCGCGCAGGAGCCGAGCACCTCGGGCCGCATGACCCTCCGTCAACGCGGCGGCGCGCTCGAGGGCGGCCGCTCCGGCGCCGAACGCGCCTCTCGCCGAGGCTCGTGCCCCGGCGCGGTCGAGCTCGTCCGCGATGGCCTCGTCGGGCCCAAGCGTGGCAGCCGCTCGGTGCCAGGCGCGGCGATCGGGATCCGCATCCGCGTCCGCGAGCGCGGCGTGCACGAGCCGCCGCTCGGCCGGATCGGCGCCGTGGTAGGCGGCGGAGCGAACGAGCGGATGACGGAACTCGAGTCGGTTGGCCTCGATCTGCGAGCAGGCCGAGCGACTCCGACCTCACCGAGATCCCGCTCGGCGAGCCCGAGTGCGCGGAACGCACCGAGGACGACGCCGGCGGTACCGGAGCTGTCCGCCGCGGCGACGACGGTCGCCAGACGGCCCGCCGGCAGAGAGCGGCGCGAGCCGCGCAGCGAACGCCCGCTCGAGGCCGTTCGCCGTCGGGATCGGGTTCGCGAGCGCCTCGGTACCGGCGAGCTGGCCGGGTGTCAGCAGGTGCGGCAGCTCGACGAGCGCGAGCGGGTTCCCGCGGGCGGCATCGAGGATCCTCTTCAGCACGTCCGGTGCGATGCGGCCCTCGTTCTCCGCGAGCACCCTGGTCGAGTCATCACGGTCGAGCGGGCCGACCGGCACCACCTGCAGGCCCGGCATGCGCCGCGCGCCGGCCCGTTGCGCCGCAACAAAGACCGCCGGAGACCCCTGCGAGCCGCCGCGAGGCGAACGAGAACGCGTCGCGGGATGCCGAGTCGACCCATTGCAGGTCGTCGACGACGATCAGCGCCGGGCCGTCCTCGGCGGCGGCGGCGAGGAGCCCGAGTGTCGCCACGCCGACCGCAAAGCGGTCGAAGGCACCGGGCGGGCCGAGCGCAAGCGCGGCGGACAGAGCGTCGGCCTGGGCCTCCGGGAGCGCGTCGAGGCGGTGCAGCACCGGCGTCAGCACGTCGATGAGCGCCGCATACGGAAGGTCGGCCTCGGACTCGACGCCGGCCGTCTCGAGGATGGTCATCTCACCCGCCAGCTCGACGAGCTCGCGCAGGAGCGTCGTCTTGCCGATCCCAGGCTCGCCGACGAGGACGAATGCCGCGCCGGCGCCGGCGCGCGCGGAGGCGAGCGCCGTCGCAAGCGTCGCGGACTCCACCTCGCGGCCGATCAGCATCTTCCGCAAGCCTAGGGCTTTCCCCGGCGCGAGCGGGAGCCGCCGCTCGTAGTGTCGAAGTGAGCGCGTTCTCGCTGGTGGTGCCGGCGGCCCGGCACCGCCTCGCGAGAGCGCGCCAACCTCTACGAAGGGACCTCAGATGAGGACACGCGCACACATCACGCTCGCCGGGCTCGTCGTGCCGCTGGCACTCGCCGCGCTGGCGCTGGCGGCGCCGCACACCGCATCGGCCGCCACCTACAACGCCTGCGGGGTCATCACCTGGGCGGGGACGCTTCCTCCGATCACGTGTCCGACGCTTCCGGACGCGATCGCCGCGGCGACGGCGAACCCAGGCCCGGACACGATCAGGCTCGAGGGCGGCTCCTACTGCCCGATCGAGCTGACGGGAGCCAACGGCGAGATCAGCTTCGTCGGGCGCGGGTTTGCCGGAATGACCGGTCCGGGTCCGATCGCGATCACCGGGCCCGAAGCCGAGGCCTCGACGTTCACCTCGCACGTCAGCCCCTGCGTCGCAACGGGCTACCTCGTCAAGATCGACGGCAATCCGAACACGATCACCTTCCAGAAGGTCGCGTTCGTGGACGAGACCAGTTCCGGTGTCGGCAAGGCGATCGTGATGAACGGCGGCGCATCGTCGGCCGTCGGCTCGCTCGTGCTGCGCGACGTGATCATCAAGGGCAACACCGTCGGCGTGTCATTTCGTGGCTTCAGTCCGAGCCGTTTCACGATGTCCGGCAGCACGGTCAGCGGCAATGCGACCGGCGTCTTCCTCACGGGAGTCGACGTCGCGTCGATCACCAACAGCACGTTCGCGGACAACACCGACCGAGGTCTCTCCACCGGCACCAACTACAGCGTCGAGCTCTTCAGCGACACGTTCACCAGAAACTTCATCGGGATCGAGTCGAGAGGCAACGGCAGCCGCGTGGAGATGAGGAACACGATCGTCGGCGGGAACACGATCGACTGTGCCGGCAACAGTGTCTTTTCGATTGGACACAACCTCATCGGGAACTTCTGCGGCACTCCCGGCGTTGCGGACCAGGTCGGGACCGGGGTCACCCTCGTACCTCTCGATCGCAACGGCGGACCGACGCCGACGATTCTGCCGCCCGCTGCGGCGATCGGGAACGGGACGAACGGCGCCTGCCCGACCACCGACCAGCGCGGTTACACGCGGACGACCGGCGCGTGCGACGTCGGTGCCGTCGAGCTCAACGGCATTCCGCCGCTGAACACGCCGGCCTCGCCGGACCCGATGACCCTGACGTTCGGGCCGGTCACGATCTTCTTCGAGTCGGTGACCGCAGCGGGCCAGACGACAGTGACGACGAGCAGTAGCGGCCCGGCGATCCCGGCCGGCTTCACTCTCAACGGCAGCTACTACAACGTCTCGACGACGGCGGCGTTCGCGACCGCCACGCTCTGCATCACGGATCCGTCGGTGACTGCGAGCTCGAGGCTGTTCCACTACCCAGGCCCGACGGACGTCACTCAGACGCCGGTTGTGCCGCCACAGATCTGCAGCGCCTCGCTGAGCTCGTTCTCGCCCTTCGCGATCGTGGAGCCGGTCTCCGATACGACGCCGCCTTCGCTCTCGGTCTCGCACGCCGCGGACGGCGCAAACGGGTGGAACGTGAACGGGCCTGTGGTCGTCTCGATCACTTCGAGCGACGCCGGCAGCGGACTCGCCGGAACGCCGAGCTGCACGCGACAGCGCTCAACGGCGGCGCTCCGACGGCGCTCGCCGTCTCGGGCTCGTCCCCGAGCTTCACTGCAAGCGCCGCGGGCGAGGGTGTGCACGCGATCACCTGCGGCGTCAGCGACGTTGCCGGCAACCCGGCCGCGGCCACCAGCGACACGGTCAAGCTCGACACGAAGGCGCCGGTCGTCTCCTACACCGGGAACGCCGGCACCTACACGACCGCCGAGACCATCAGCATCACCTGCTCGGCCGCCGATGACACACCGGGCTCGGGGCTCGCC
This sequence comes from uncultured Gaiellaceae bacterium, assembly GCA_963847255.1. Classification (GTDB taxonomy): domain Bacteria; phylum Actinomycetota; class Thermoleophilia; order Gaiellales; family Gaiellaceae; genus Gaiellasilicea. The sequence continues at coordinate 114,757 of CAWJYW010000001.1, read as the reverse complement.
GTCCAGCACGTGCGTGAGCATCGCGGAGGCCGCGTCCAACTTCACGCTCGGCTCGCACGCTCTCTCGGCCGACGCGACCGACAGCGCGGGCAACGTCGGCCACGGCTCGACGAGCTTCACCGTGCAGGCGGTTCCCGCACCGGTGCCGATCACGATCGGCGCTCTCTGCCTGAAGACCAAGCAGTTCATCCAGAGCTCGCAGCGCTACCTCTCGCTCAACCCGCGGCAGAAGGTCGTCGTCGACCTGGTGGCGAACGTCCTCTGCTACAGGCTCACCGCGATCGGCCCGTGGCTCACGCCGAAGCAGAAGGCGGCGTTCGTGACTGCCTACAAGTCAGGCGTACAGGCGCTCGTCCCGGCCGGCTGGCTGACGCAAGCCCAGGCAACGACCTTGATCGGTCTCGCGAACCAGCTGTAGTGACGCGAAACCTAGGGATTCCCCCGGCGCGAGCGGCGCTGGGGAGACCTAGGGTCGAGGTGCGTGTCCTCGCGGGGCGGCTCGCTCCAGAGCCGCTCTCGCGAGGGCAGGCCCCTGACGCAGCAGAGACATAGCAGACGTGGTATGGTGCTAGCAGTTTGGCTGCTAGCACTTCTCACACCGAGCGGACGAGTGTACTCGTTCGCATGCCCGGCTCGCTCAAGCGCGCCCTCGTCCGCGAGGTCGCCCGCCGCGAGTCGAACCTGAACGACGTCGCCGTCGCGCTCCTCTCGGAGCGCTTCGGCATTCCGTTCTCCCCCAGCGGCCGCCGCCGCAAGGCGATTCCGGGTGCCGCCGGTGCCGTCGTGCTGCGGATGCCGCCCGAGCTCCGCCGCGAGCTCAAGGCCGCGGCGCGGCGACGCAAGCTGAACGTCAACGACCTCGTGCTCGTCACTCTCAGTGACGCACTCGAGATCCCCTTCACCAGCAACCGAAAGGACACGATGGCTTCTACGAACGGCTCGAGCAACGGCAAGGCACGCGGGAAGGACAAGGTCCGCGTCGCGATCGTCGGCGTCGGCAACTGCGCCAACTCCCTCGTCCAGGGCGTGCAGTACTACAAGGACGCGCCGGACGACCAGTTCGTCCCGGGCCTGATGCACGTGAACCTCGGCGGGCTACCACATCTCCGACATCGAGTTCACGGCCGCGTTCGACGTGACGACCGACAAGGTCGGCAAGGATCTCGCCGACGCGATCTGGGCGCACCCGAACGACACGATCAAGTTCGCCGACGTGCCGAAGACCGGCATCACCGTCAACCGCGGCATGACGCACGACGGCCTCGGCAAGTACATCTCCGAGGTCGTCACGAAGTCGCCGGGCGAGACGGACGACATCGTCGGGATCCTCCGCGAGACGAAGACCGACGTCGTCGTCAGCTATCTCCCGGTCGGCTCCGAGGCCGCCGCGAAGTGGTACGCCGAGCAGTGCCTCGAGGCCGGCGTCGCGCTCGTCAACTGCATGCCCGTCTTCATCGCCCGCGAGAGCTACTGGCAGAAGCGCTTCGAGGAGAAGGGCCTGCCGATCATCGGCGACGACATCAAGTCCCAGGTCGGCGCGACGATCACCCACCGCGTGCTCACGAGCCTCTTCCGCGAGCGTGGCGTCCATCTCGACCGGACGATGCAGCTGAACGTCGGCGGCAACTCGGACTTCCTCAACATGCTCGAGCGCACCCGCCTCGAGTCGAAGAAGATCTCGAAGACGAACGCCGTCACCTCGATGCTCGACTACGACATGGGCGAGGGCAACGTGCACGTCGGCCCGTCCGACTACGTGCCCTGGCTGACCGACCGCAAGTGGGCGTTCATCCGCATGGAGGGCACCTCCTTCGGCGACGTGCCGCTGAACATCGAGCTCAAGCTCGAGGTCTGGGACTCGCCGAACTCGGCCGGGATCGTGATCGACGCCGTCCGGATGGCGAAGCTCGCGCTGAACAACGGCATCGCCGGCGCGCTCGAAGGCCCGTCGAGCTACCTGATGAAGTCGCCGCCCGTGCAGATCGTCGACGACGAGGCGTACGAGGCGACGGAGAAGTTCATCGCGCAGAACGCGCTGAAGAAGGCACAAGACGACGGCGTCCGCGTGACGCTCGACGTCGGCTTCCGCCGGCTCTTCTGGATCGGGGCGGCGACGCTGCTCGGCGTCGCCGCTCTGATCTCGATCGTCGCGCTGCTGCGCGGCGAGTTCACGGACACCGACTGGAAGATCCTCGGGACGCTCGCGATCGCCCTCGGCGCGGGATCGGCCTGTCTCGCCGGGCTCGCACTGATCGATCGTCGCGAGTTCGTCTCGCTCGGCTGGGTGGCTGTGGCCACGGGTGTCGGCGCCTTCGCGGTGATCGTGCACCAGATCTGGACCGACTCCCCTTCGGACGAGTGGTACCTGACCGCGCTCCTGCTGCTCGGCGTCGTCCTACTGGCGGCGACCGGCCGGCTGCTCCTGCGGCGAGCACAATTCGCGCCGCTCTACGCCGCCCACCTCGTCCTCTCCTCGGTCGCAACCGTCGGCACGATCCTGGTGATCTGGGACGACGGCGACACATCCGACTCGTGGGGCAAGCTGCTCGGCACGGTCTGGATCCTGGCTGCGCTCGCCTGGTTCCTCGTGCCGGTGCTCGGCCGTACCTCGGGGACGACTCGTGCCGAACGCGTGGTCGGCCGCGGCCCGGGACGCGTGGAAGTGGAGCTTGCCGAGGGCGAGACGCTGATCGTGCGCGGCGCCTGACCCGTCTCAGGCGGCGTGACGGCGCTCGATCCCCGCGACGACGGCGGCGAGCTCCTCGAGGCTGAGCAGGTTGTGCCCGGAGAGGAAACGGTCCACGAAGGGCAGGGCAGCGCGCATGCCACCGGCGAGCGGCTGGTACTGCGGGTTGCCCTTGAGCGGGTTCACCCAGATGACTGCGTAGGCGGCGCGGGCCAGCCTCGCCATCTCGCGCCCGACGAGCTCCGGCCCCTCACGCTCCCAGCCGTCCGAGACGATCACGACGACGGCGCCGCGCGAGAGGGCGCGCCGGCCGTACAGGTCGTTGAACTCCTTCAGCGAGGCACCGATCCGTGTCCCGCTCCCCCAGTCGACGTCGCTCGCCGAGGCCCGGGCGAGCGCGCTCTCCGGATCGCGCGTGGCGAGGTCGCGGGTGAGGCACGTCAGTTTCGTCCCGAAGCCGAACGCCTCGACACCGCGCCCGCTGCCGACCAGCGCGTGCAGAAACAGCAGCAGCGCACGCGCGTAGGCGTCCATCGAGCCGGACACGTCGCAGAGAACGACGAGCTTTCGCGGGACCTCCTTCCGAGCCTTCCACGGCTGGTCGACAGGATCCCCGCCGGTGCGCAGCGAACGCCGGATCAGCCTCCGCATGTCGAGACGGTCGCCGCGGGGATCGGGAATCCGCCGGCGCGACGTCCGCCGTGGACGGCTACGCGCGATGGCGAGCAGCAGGCGGCGAGCGCGTTCGAACTCCTCGGCCGTCATCTCCGCGAAGTCCTTCTCGCGCAGGAGCTCGTGCGCCGACGCGCCGCGCTCGATCGGCTCGCCGACCACCTCGGCGTCGTCATCCCCCAGCGTCGGAGGTAAGCGTCGCCTCGATCCGGTCGGCGAGCTTCCGGCGCTCCTTCTGCGCGGACGAGCGGCGCGACCGGCCCGCGCAGGAACCAGGCGACGAACGCGCGGTCGAAGAGCTCGAGCTCGTCGTGCCGGGAGACGAGCGTCTGCCTGAGCGCGAAGTAGACGTCCTCCTGCCTCGTCACGTCGACAGCGCCCAGCCCGCGCACCGCATCGACGACCCGGCCCGGCCCGACCTCGATGCCGACTTCCCGGAGCACGCGGCCGAAGGTGACGACGTGGCGGACGATCGCCGAGCCGGGCACGGCTCTACCGGCCCGACGCCGTCCGGGCCTCGTCGATCAGCCCGACGAGCGTCTCGTCGCGAACGGCCTCGAGGTCCTCGCGGTACTTGAGCACCGAGCCGAGCGTCTGCTCGACGACCTCCGCGTCGATCTCCTCGCGGCCGAGCGCGGCGAGCGCCTGGGCCCAGTCGATCGTCTCGGCGACGCCCGGCGGCTTCGCGAGGTCGAGCCCGCGCAGACCGCGGACGAACGCAGCCGCCTCCTCGGCCAGGCGCTCCGGAATCCCCGGCACGCGCAGCCGCACGATCTCCACCTCTCGCTGCAGCGAGGGATGGCCGATCCAGTGGAAGAGAGCACGCCGCTTGAGCGCGTCGTGGAGCTCTCGGGTGCGGTTCGAGGTCAGCACGACCGCGGGCTTCCGGCGCGCCTGGATCGTTCCCAGCTCCGGGATCGTGATCTGGAAGTCGGAGAGCACCTCGAGCAGGAACGCTTCGAATTCCTCGTCCGCGCGGTCGACCTCGTCGATCAGGAGCACCACCTGCTCGTCGGTGTCGATCGCCTCGAGCAGCGGGCGCCGGATCAGGAACTCGGGCCCGAAGAGCTCGTCCTCCGAGACCGTCCCCTCCTGCGCCGCGCGGATGTGGAGCAGCTGGCGCGGATAGTTCCACTCGTAGACGGCGTGGGTGACGTCGAGGCCCTCGTAGCACTGCAGCCGGATCAGCCGCGCGCCGAGCGCCCGTGCGAGCGCCTTCGCCGCCTCCGTCTTCCCCACTCCCGCTTCCCCCTCGAGGAGCACCGGCTTCTCGAGCGCGAGCGAGAGAAAGAGAGCCGTGGCGAGGCCGCGATCGGGCAGATAGTCCGCCTCGCGCAGGGCCGTCTCGAGCTCGTCGATCGTGTCGAAGGTCACCGGAGGAGCCTACTCGACCCCTCCCGACCGTTCAGCTGCGAATAATCGATTCTCATTTGTTCGTGGGGCGGCACCGTTCTAGACTCGGCGGACACGAGGGATCCCGAACGAAGGATGGTCAATGACTGCGCCTGACGTACTCCAACCGTCGTCACCCGAGGAGGCTGTCTCCCTCTTCGAGGCGGGCGTGACGGTGATCGCCGGCGGCACGATCGTCGTCCCCGAGTTGACGAGCGGGAGGCTGCGCCCGGAACGCGCGATGCTGCTGACCGGCGCCGGGCTCGCCGGGATCAGCCGCGACGGGTCCCGCGTCACGATCGGCGCGACGACACCGGTCTCGGAGCTCGAGGCGCTGCTCGGCCCCGATCGGACCGTGCGCAGCGAACGTCGCCGACAGCGAGATCCGCGCGCAGGGCACCGTCGGCGGCAACCTCTGTGCCGGCGAGGGGCCCGAGGCGCCTCGCGGCGATCTGCAGGGTGCGTTTCTCGCGGTCGGCGCGACCGTGCGTTCAGCAGGCGCCGGCGGCGAGACGACCGAGCCGCTCGAGGACTTCCTTCCGCATCGCCAGGACCGGCTGCTGCTCGACGTCTCGTACGAGGAGCCCTCGGCCGGCGCCTTCGCTCCCCTGACCCGGCCGCACACGCACGACTACACGGCCCTCGCCGTCTCGGCGGCGCGCGGCGGAGACGGCACGGTCCGGCTGGCGGCCAGCGGCGTGCCGGGTCACGCGGTCCGGCTTCCGAGTGCCGAGGCGAAGGCGAGCGACCCGGACGCGGCAGGCGACGCGGCCCTGACGGACGCGACGTTCGCCGACGACGCGCTCGCGTCTGCCTGGTACCGGAAGCGAATCCTGCCCGTGCTCGTCCGCCGGGCGCTCACGCAGCTCGAGGAGGTCTGATGAAGCTGACCGTCAACGGTGTCGAGCGGTCGTTCGAGACCCCTCCGCTGACACCGCTCCTGCACGTGCTCCGCGAGGAGCTCGGGATCACGAGCCCGAAGGCCGGCTGCCAGCAAGGCGGCTGCGGCTCCTGCACCATCCTCGTCGACGGTGCGCCGCGGCGAGCGTGCCTGGTCGCGGTCGCCGCGATCGACGGTGCGGAGATCACGACGCTCGAGGGCCTCGGCTCGCCGGAGGCGCTGTCGCCGATCCAGACGGCGTTCCACGAGCACTACGCCGCGCAGTGCGGGTTCTGCACCTCCGGCATGGTGCTCGCCGCTCACGGCTACCTGGAGGCCGGCGGCACTCCCGAACGCGAGTCGATCCAGAAGGCGCTCGCCGGACACGTCTGCCGCTGCACCGGCTACGTCAAGATCATCAACGCCGTCGCAGCCGCGGCAGGCGGCGAGATCGAGGCCACGCAGCGCTGGTTGCCGCAGACGAGTGACGAGGCGCCGGTGGAGATTCCGGGGGCACCGGCATGAAGGCCGTCGGCGCACGACTTCCGCGCTACGACGGCGTCGCCCACGTCACGGGCCGAACGATGTACGTCGACGACATCCGCGCGACCGGCACGCTCTGGGCGAAGGCACTCCGCTCACCCGTGGATCACGCGGACATCACCGGGCTCGACCTCTCGAAGGCCGAGGCGATGAAGGGCGTGCACGCGATCATCACCTGGAAGGACGTGCCCCTGCTGGAGTACGGGCACCTCTCGGCCCTCGGCATCCCGGCCGACGAGCCGCTGCTCGCGAAGGACGACGTCCGCTACAAGGGCCAGCCGATCGCAGTCGTCGCGGCGGAGGACGAGGAGACCGCGCAGGCCGCCGTCGAGGCGATCGGGCTCGAGCTCGAGGAGAAGCCGGCGCTCTACGACGTCCGCAAGGCGTTCGACGCGGACGCGCCGAAGGTGCACCACTGGGGCAACTGGTACCCGCACTTCGAAGGTGAGATGGACCGGCGTCAGATCCGCAAGGGCTCGATCGACGAGGCGTTCGAGCAGGCGGACGTGATCGTGCAGGGCGTCTACCGCCCCGCCGCGATCGAGCACGTCCCGATCGAGACGCAGGTGTGCCACGTCGTGCCCGAGGCCGACGGCCGCCTGACGATCTACTCCTGCACGCAGGCGCTCTACTTCTCGATGGGCGTCGTCGCCGCGCACCTGCAGCTGCCGCTGAACAAGCTCAAGTTCGTCGGCGGCACGGTCGGCGGCGGCTTCGGCGGCAAGGTGGACACCGCGACGGACACGATCTGCGCGCTCCTCGCGCTCAAGTCGGGCCGGCCGGTGAAGTGGCGCTGGACGCGCGAGGAGGAGTTCCTCTGCTCCTCGACGCGGGCGCCGTGGCACATGGAGATCGCGGACGCGGTGACGAAGGACGGCTGGATCCTGGGCCGCAAGATGCTGACGCTGCACGACTCGGGCGCCTACGCCCGCTTCTCGCCCTACGGCCTGACGAAGCACAGCTTCCACCACACCGGCGCCTACACGATCCCGAACCTGGAGTTCGACGGCTACGTCGTCTTCACGAACCGCGTGCCGACGACGGCGATGCGAGGGTTCGGCGTCACGTCCGTCTCGTTCGCGGTCGAGACGCACATGAGCCGGATCGCGCTGGAGCTCGGGCTCGACCCGTTCGAGATCAGGCTCAAGAACGCCAACCGCAAGGGCGACACGTCGCCGAACGGGATCGCCTACACCGATCCGTCGACGGTTCCCACGATCCAGGCGGTCGCGGACGAGCTCGGGCACGAGCTGTCGGCCGACTACCGCACCGCGACGAGCGAGCTTCGGACGGGGGCGTGGCTGCCCGAGCACCTCGTCGGCCAGCTCGGAAGCCCGGAGGCTCACTGATGGCAATCCACAAGGGACGCGGCATCTCCGCGATCGAGTACCCGACCGGCATGAACCAGAACGGCGACCCGTCGCAGGCCTGGATCAAGATCAAGCCGGACGGGCGAGTGGACGTCTTCTCGGGCACCGCCGACATCGGGAACGGCTCGAAGACGATTCAGTCGCAGATCGTCGCCGACACCCTCGGCGTCCCCTACGACTGGGTCACCTACGACAACTCGAACACCGACTCGTCACCCGTCTGCACCGGCACGTTCGCCTCGCGGGCGACGTTCGTGGCCGGCATGGCCGTGAAGAAGGCGGCCGAGAGCGCCAAGGCGAAGCTGCTGGAGATCGCGGGCAAGGAGCTCGAGATCGACGCGGCCGACCTCGAGGTCGAGGACGGAATGGTCACCGCGAAGGGGGCGCCGCAGAAGCAGATCTCCGTCGCCGACGTCGCCGTCGCGGCCACCTGGACGCACGGCGAGCTGATCACCGGCACCGGGGCGCACCTGAACCCGTACGCCGCGATCGTCGATCCCGAGACGGGTCGCGTCGACCTGCCGCCGCACGCGGCGATCTCGTACGCCGCCTGCGCGGCCGAGGTCGAGGTCGACGACGAGACCGGCCAGGTGAAGGTGACGCGGCTCGTCCAGTGCTTCGACGTCGGCAAGGCGATCAACCCGACTCTCGTCGAGGGTCAGATCGAGGGTGGCGCGATGCAGGGCCTCGGGCTCGGAGTGCTGGAGGGCTGCTACCCGTACTACCCGAGCGTCGAGCACCGTGGCTCGCAGTTCGGCTCGTACCTCGCGCCCGGCATGGAAGACCTGCCGCAGGTGGACACGCTGATCATCGAGAACCCGTCTGCGGGAGGCCCGTACGGCGCGAAGGGGATCGGCGAGATGGCGAACAACCCGCAGCCGCCGGCGATCGCAGCGGCCGTCTTCGACGCGGTCGGCGTCTGGGTCACGGAGCTGCCGATCACTCCCGAGCGGGTGCTCCGGGCACTCGACGCGAAGCAGGACGGCGGCGGGCCGCGCCGGGAAGGAAGGAAGGTCGTCTGGGACGAGGAGCTCTCGGTGAACGCGCTCTCCGACGGCGCGATGACGTTCGAGGTCCCCGCCTGACCGTCGGCCTTCCGAAGCTGGAACGGCGTCGAGCCCCACGCTCTCTTCCCGGGCGTGGGGCTCCGTGCCGTCGGCGGCGAGCAGGTGATGCTCTGCCACGTCACCTACGAGCCCGGGACGACGGTCGCGCGGCACGCGCACGAGACGGCGGAGCAGGTGATGTGGATCGTCGAGGGCTCGCTGACGATGACGGTCGCCGGCGAGACGAAGGAGCTCGCGGCCGGCGACCTCGTCGTCGTCAATCGCGGCGTCGAGCACGAGCTGCACTCAGCGGAGGGCGTCACGTTCGTCGAGGCGCTCGCGCCCGTGCTGCGCGACCACGTGCCCGACTCGGAACGCGACCTCGTGCTCGGCGAGCAGGGCGACTCGCTGCACGCGGACCGCTAGCTCAGCCGCGGATCGGCGCGCGCTCGGGCGCGTCGGCCTGATCCTGCCCCGTCCGCTCGAACAGCTCGACGACGTAGCCGTCCGGATCGAGGACGAAGAGCTGGTCGACGCCGTCACCGCGGGGCATCGGGCCGGCGGCGGCTTCCACGCCATGCGCAGCCCAGCCGCTCCTGCCAGGCGGGCAGGTCGTCGACCTCGAGCGCGAGGTGCGTCGCCAGTCCGCCCGCGAGGCCCGGGCCGGGTGGGTGCATGCCGGCCCGGCCGGTCGTGTCCGCCTCCGCGAGCAGGTGGATCTCGGTGTCCCCGAGCGCAAACCAGGCTCCTGCGAAGGCGAAGTTCGAGGGGCGTGACAGCTCCTCGAGGCCGAGTGCCTCGCCGTAGAAGCTCCGCGAGCGCTCGACATCCGAGACGAGAAGCCCGCAGTGCTGGAGCCGGATCGCCATCTCCCTACCGTACCGCCGCCGTAGGATCGGTCTCAGCCAACCGAGAGGAGCTCTCCCATGCCCGTGATCGAAGTCAAGCTCTACGACCGCCGCGTCACCGAGGAGTCCGTGCCGAAGATGATCGAGGCGCTGACGGACGCGCTCCACGAGTCGAGCGGCGCGGCCAAGGAGCACATCCACGTGATCATCCAGGGGATCGCGCCGAGCCACTGGGGCCAGGGCGGCAAGCCGAGCACGTAGAGCTCAGCTCGACGCGACCGGCACGGCGAGCTCGAGCTCGACCGCCGCCGCGCCCGGCCGCACAGCCTGGGTCTCGCGCGCGTGCAGCAGCGTCGTGCGGACGATCAGCTTCGCGCGTGCGAAGTTGTCCAGCTCCGTCGGCACGGGGCCGACGCGGCGCCCGAGCGCGTAGCCGGCCGCGTTCTGCCCCATCGCGCGGTACGACGCGAGGGTGTAGAGCGGCGACATGCCGAAGAGCTCGAGGTTGTCGAGCGGCTCGAGGTCGGCACGGTGGATCACCGCGGTGCCCTTCGACTGGATCCCGAGCGCGACACGCGAGCCGGAGAGCTGCGCGCCGGCATGCGCGATGAAGGCGACGTCGGCGGTGCGGCGGATCCGCACGAGGCGCGGCTTGGCGCCGACGTCGCGGATCCCCTCGCAGATCGCCTCGAGCACGTCCCGATGGCTCTGGTCGGCGATCGTCTGCCTGATCGTGTCGGCGAACGCCGGCCCGACCGCGACGACGACCTCCTCCGGATCGGCTCCCTTCGCCGCCTCCTCGCCCTCGAGCACGACGGGCTCCGCGTCGGCTTCGCTGCCGAGCAGCTCGGCCGGGTCGACGACGTTCGGCAGCGACTGGAGCAGCCGCCACCGCTCGCCTTCGAGCCGGTAGCCGGTGCCGGGGCCGCTGTAGACGTTCGGGTCGTTCACGGCCGAATGGACGAGGCCGTCGGCGTCGATCACCGCGGCGGTCTGCAGGTAGTCGGCCGAGATCCGCTGGCGCTGCATCGAGACGATCGCCTCCGCGACCTCGCCGAAGCCGCGCCGGTCGAGCGCGAGCGCGACGTCGAGCCCGGAGACACCGCGAGCGAGGAAGTCGTCGGCCGCCTCGACGTCGGCGGCGCGGTCCCGGTCCGGCATCTCGCTCGAGTCGTAGCCGACGGTCGCAGCTTCGACCTCGGCGTCCGAGACCGGCGGGAGGCCGAGCTCGGCGAAGACCGCCTGCACCGCGCGTGCCGCCGACTCGCGCACGCGAAGCACCTCGTCCTCGGCCACCGGCTCGATCCCGGCGTCGACCTGCCAGTCGCGCTGGATCGTCAGCCACTCGTCGATGTCGTCGGCGTCGAAGTTCCCGCCGCCGAACGTGTTGTCGTGGCGCGGCATCACGGAGTAGCCGGACGTGACGAAGTCGGTGCCGGGGAGGAACTGCCCCATCAGCTTCGCCGTCTTGCGGATCTCGGAGTGCGAGGCGATCGCGTCGTTGCCGGAGGCGACCTCGAGGTCGAGCCACGCCGCGAGGACGTTCTCGCCGAGGATCGCCCGCGTGCCGCCCGGCACCGCGAGGACGAGCGCGACGCACGAGATCGACCCGTTCTGGACGCCCTGCGAGCCGGCCGCGCGCGCTGCGGCGAGGCAGCGCGCCTCGAGGTAGAGCATCGAGAGACCCTGCGCGTGGCCCATCAGCGCCTCGGAGCCCGTGCCCGAGGTGAAGCGCACCTTGACGCCCCGCGAGGCGTAGGCCGCGCCGAGGAACGCCTTCGACCACGGCGTGTCGTCACCGTCGACGAAGACCGGCTCGGTCCCGTAGACGGACAGCGTCTCGGCGTACGTGACGAGGCCGCGGATCGCCAGCTCCAGGTTGCGGCGCTCCTCGACGGCGCACTGGGTCATCACGCCCGGCCGGCCCGTCTGCGCGCCGATCAGGAGCGAGATCGCGTTCAGGGGCGCGTAGCGCGCGACGCCGACGGTCGTCTCGATCTCGGCGAAGCCTCGCCGCGCCCCCTCGGCCGCGTCGGCCGCCAGGAGCGCCGGGCTCTCCTTCAGGTTCGTGACGTGCGCCTGGTTCGCGGGTACCCGCCGCGCGCGCAGCTTCTTGAGCGCGAGCATCAGCTCGACGGGATCGAGCAGCCCGATCACGCGTGCCAGCTTCGCCGGCGTCAGGCCGCGCGCGAGGCGGACGAGCTCCGGGCGCGGCACGTCGACGTCGACGAGCATCCGGGCGAGCGCGAGGTCGTCGAGCGCCATTGCCTCGCGGGCGATATCGAGGTCGAGCCCGTGCGCGACGACGAAGCGGTCGATGACGTCGAAATCGGGCGCGGCGCGGCCGTCCAGGCGCACGACGACGCCGTCCTCGACGAGCAGCTCCGGCTCCGGATCGAGAGGCCCGCCCGCCGCCACGAGGCCCAGCTCGGGATGCGGCGACACGAGCAGCTCGCGATTGAGCTCTCGCCGCTCGCGCGCTTCGAAGCGCCGGCTACGCACCTGCGAGCAGCCCTCGCTGCTCGTACACGGCCGCGGCCTCCCGTACGAACGCGGCTGTGCGCACTGCCGCGTAGCCGTCGAGGCGGGCAGCCCAGCTCTCCAACTCGGCCGCGGTCGACCGGCCCGGGCGGAGCGCCGTGTAGATCTCGAGCAGCTCGCCGTCCGAAACCAGTGCCAGCTCGGCCGCGCGCTCCAGGCTCTCGGCGAGCGGCTCCCGTCCTGCCGCGCTCGCAACCGCCGCCTGCCGGCGCAGGGTCTCCGGCGTGGCCCTCGCATCGCGGGCCGAGATCCGCCCCGCCCGCACCGCCTCGAGCGTCACCTCGGCGAGCGGAGTGCCGCCGAGCGTCGACACGAGGTCTGGCCGACGGCTGCCGAGCGGGTAGTCGCGGATCGGATCGAAGCTCATGGGCGACGAGGCTTTAGGCTTGGCGTGAAGCGATGGGCGACGTCAACGATAATCGATTTTCTGAGGGAGTCCACTAGTGCGCCGGGTGCGGCTGACCGGCCCGAACGGCGCCGAGGACGCAACCGTCGAGGACGGCGTCGTCCACGCCGAGCGCAGCGGCCGGATCGAGCTGCTCGACTCCGACCGGCTGACGCTGCCCGAGCCGTACCGGCTGCTCCGCCCCCTCGATCCGCCGGAGGTCTGGTGCGCGGGCGTCACGTACGAGCGCTCACGGGATGCGCGCGTCGAGGAGAGCGCCGTCCAGGACGTGTACACGCTCGTCTACGACGCCGAGCGCCCGAGCTCTTCCTCAAGGACGCGGGCTGCCGCCGCACGGTCGGTCCCGGCGAGCCGATCGGCATCCGCTCGGACTCGTCCTGGAACGTCCCCGAGCCGGAGATCGGCCTGGTCGTCGGAGCCGGCGGCGAGATCGTCGGCGTCACGATCGGCAACGACGTCTCGTCCCGGGAGATCGAAGGTGCGAACCCGCTCTACCTGCCACAGGCGAAGGTCTACGCCGGCGCCTGTGCGCTCGGGCCGGCCGTTCTCTCCCCCGTCGGCGCCGGACCGTTCGAGATCCGGATGCGCATCCTCTCCGAGACGGGACGGGAGGTCTTTGCGGGCGAGACGTCGACGGGGCGCATGAAAAGGACGTTCGCGGACCTCGTCACCTTCCTGCTGCGCGAGAACCCGGTCCCGCCCGGCAGCGTCCTGCTCACCGGAACCGGGCTCGTCCCTCCCGACGACTTCACGCTCGAGCCGGGACAGCTCGTCGAGATCGAGGTGCCCGGGATCGGCATCCTCGCGAACCCCGTCGTCTCCGCCGCCAGCATCGTCGAAAGGAGCCTCGTTCATGTCTGACACGCTCACCGGAACGCCGGCGAAGAACTACGTCGGCGGCGAATGGCGCGAGAGCGCGAGCGGCGAGAGCTACGAGAAGCGGAGCCCGTGGCGCCCGTCGCAGGTGACCGGGGTCTATCCAGCCTCGGACGCGGCCGACGGCCGCGCGGCGGTCGAAGCGGCGGGTCAGGCCTTTCCGGCCTGGGCGGCGCTCCCGCCCGCGCAGCGAGCCGCCTACTTCGACAAGGCCGCCACGGCGATCGAGGCCCGCGCGGAGCAGATCGCGCAGGACATGACGGCGGAGATGGGCAAGCCGCTGCGCGAGGCGCGCATGGAGGCCATGCGCGCCGCCACCATCCTCCGCTTCGCCGCAGGCGAGGCCTGGCGGCCGGTCGGCGAGGTCTACGCACCCTCGGTGCCGAGCCAGCGGCTCTACACGCTCCGCCGGCCACTCGGCGTCGTCGCCCTGATCACGCCCTGGAACTTCCCGATCGCGATTCCCGTCTGGAAGCTCGCCCCGGCGCTCATCCACGGCAACACCGTCGTGTTGAAGCTCGGCTACGAGGCGCCGCGCACCGGCCTCCACGTCGCGGAGGCGTTCGCCGAGGCGGGGCTGCCTGCGGGAGTCCTCAACGTCCTCACCGGCGCAGGCTCGAAGGTCGGAGCAGAGCTCGTCCGACATCCGGACGTGCGCGCGATCTCGTTCACCGGCTCCGTGCCGGTGGGCCGCGCGGTGCGCGACGAGGCGACCGCTCGCAACTGCCGCGTGCAGCTGGAGCTCGGCGGCCAGAATCCGCTCGTCGTGATGGCCGACGCCGAGCTCGACCGCGCTGTCGAGGCCGCCTACGCCGGCGCCTTCTGGTCGGCGGGGCAGAAGTGCACGGCGACGCGCCGGATCCTCGTTCAGGACGCCGTCTACGACGACTTCCGGGAGCGGCTGCTCGCGCGCATGGCCGCCGGCAAGGTCGGCGACCCGGCCGATCCGGACGTCGAGGTCGGTCCCGTGGTGAACGAGAGCGCGATGGAGGACGTCCTGGCGGCGATCGAGCGGGCCGGCGGCGACGGAACCCTGCTCGCCGGCGGCGAGCGTGCAGACGGCGACGGCTATCTGATCGCGCCGACGCTCTTCGAGGGACTCGCCGACGACGCCGAGCTCGCGTGCGAAGAGGTCTTCGGGCCGGTCGCCTCGCTCTATCGCTTCGCCACGTTCGACGAGGCGATCGCGCGGGCGAACGCCGTCCGCTTCGGCCTCTCGGCCGCCATCTTCACGCGTGACCTCCACGTCGTGCAGCGCTTCAGCGAGGAGATCGGCGCCGGGATCATCCACGTCAACTCGCAGACCGCCGGCGCCGACGTGCACGTCCCGTTCGGCGGCATCAAGGAGTCCGGCTGGGGCCCGCACGAACAGGGCCGTGCCGCGATCGAGTTCTACACGGAGACGGTCACGGTCTACCAGGACGCGCCGCTGGCCTGAGGGAGTCTCGAATTCGCTGCCGGACGACCCGCTCGGTCCGCCGAACGTGCTTGCGGGCCTCCGCACCGGCGCGCCTGGAGTCGCCGGCCCGGATCGCCTCGACGATCGGGACGTGGAACTCGGCGAGCTCGGTCTGATCCCACAAGGTCTGGTAGGTCGCGAACGCGGTCGAGACCTCGACCCCGAGCACGAGCCAGGACTGCAGCAGCGGCTCGTTGCCGGCCAGCTCGACCATCGTCCGGTGGAAGGCGACGTCGTGCGCGATCTGCGTGCGCCAGTCGGCGGCGGCGGCAGCCTCCCGCATCGACTCGAGCTCGCGGTCGAGTGCGCCCACGTCGCTGGCGTTTCGGGCCGCCTCGCGCGGCGGCGAGCTCCTCGAGCGCCGCCCGGACGGGAAACACCGGCAGCAGCTGCGAGTCGTCGACGGCGCGCACCCGGGAGCCGCGAAACGGCTCCGACTCGACGAGGCGCAGGAGCTCGAGATCGCGGAGCGCCTCGCGCACGGGCGCCTGGCTCGTGCCCAGCTCGCGCGCCAGCCGCGTCTCGACCAGGCGCTCTCCCGGCTCGAGCTCCCCGCGCAGGATCCGTTCGAGAAGAACGTCCTTGACCTGCTCACGGAGAACGGTTCGCGCGATGCTCAAGCCGCGGCGATCATCGATGCTCGATTGTCTCGCGTCAACCTGGGATGATCACGCGACGGTGGATCGATGAGCGACGCGCGCTTTGCGGACGGCCTGAGGTACCGGATCGAGATCCCTTCCGTCGAAGGGCCTGAGGTTCTGCGGGCCGTGCTCGAGGAGGCCGAGGCCCGCGACGTGCCGGTGCGGCGGGTCTCGCAGGGCTCGGGCGTGATGATGCTGACCGACGCGGAGATCTCTGAGATGGCATCGCTCGGGGCAGAGCACGGCGTCGAGGTCTCGCTCTTCCTCGGCCCGCGCGGCGCCTGGGATGCGGGTGGTCAGTCGTTCACGACCAACGCCGTCGGCGGCGTGGCGCGCGGACAGGCCGGCGTCGACTGGTCTGTCGCAGAGGCCCGGCGCGCCGTCGGGCTCGGCATTCGCTCGGTGCTCGTGGCGGACGCAGGCGTCCTGGCGACGCTCGGCCGGATGAAGGAGGACGGCGACCTGCCGGAGACGCTCGTCCTCAAGACCTCGGTGCTGCTGCCGTGCGCGAACCCGCCGACGGCGCGGGCGCTCGAAGGGCTCGGCGCGTCGACGATCAACGTCTCCACGGATCTCTCGCCGGCCGAGCTGGGCGAGCTGCGGGCAGCGTGCTCGGCACCGCTCGACGTCTACGTGGAGGTGCCGGACGACCAGGGCGGCTTCGTGCGCTTCTACGAGGTGCCCGCGATGATTCGCGCCGCCGCTCCGATGTACGTGAAGCTCGGGATCCGCAACGCGCCGAACATCTATCCGGCCGGCCTGCACCTCCAGGATGTGGCGACGAAGCTCGGCCGGGAGCGCGTCCGCCGCGCCGAGCTCGTGCTCCGCCTGCTGCAGGAGCAGGCACCGGAGCTCGTCGAGGGGCGCGGCGACGACCGCCCACCCGATCTCGGGATCCCGGTGCCGTGAAGGCCCGCTTCGAGGCGATCTACAGCGCCGCGCTCGCGGACGTCCTCGACACGCGCGGGCATCGCGACGCAGACGCTCCCGCCTTCGATCCGGCCGCTCGCGCCCGGCCTGCGGCTCGCAGGGCCTGCCTACACCGTCCAGGGCCGGCCGGCGGAGACCGCCGACCACGACGCTGCGCTCCGGAAGGTGCTGCAGATGCTCGGTGACGTCCCGCAGGGCCACGTGGCCGTCTACGCGTGCGCACAGGACGTCTCCGCCCACCTCGGTGAGCTCTCGGTGACCTCGTTGAAGGCACGGGGCGTCGCCGGCTGCGTCCTCGACGGCGGCTGCCGGGACGTCCGCTTCATCCTCGACGAGGGCTTTCCCGTCTTCTCCCGCTTCGTGACGCCGGAGGACTCGACGTGGCGGTGGGAGCTGGAAGCGACGCAGGTGCCGGTGACGATCGGACGGGTCCGGATCGAGCCGGGCGACTGGGTCGTCGGCGACGACGACGGCGTCGTGGTCGTGCCGCACGCGATCGCCGAGAGCGTCCTCGCCGAGGCGGAAGCGAAAGCTGCGACCGAGAGCGAGATCCGCGCGGCCGTCCGCGACGGCATGCCGCCACTGGCGGCCTACGAGCGCTACGGCACGTTCTAGCCTGCCTCAGCCGGCCTCTTCTTCGGCCGGCGGCGCCCACGCCGGGCTCGAGTCGTTGTTGTCGGGATCCGTGAGCCTCTGCTCCTCGCCGTTCTCGCACGTCGATCGCGACGAGCGCCCCGGCTTCCGCGAAGACGATCGTCTTGCCGTCGGGCGACCAGGACGGCTCGAACGAGTCGTCGCGCGAGGTCACGAGCCGCGGGTCCTGACCGTCGAGGCCGATCGTGTAGATGTCGAAACGGTTGTTCCCCACGTTCGCGGAGAATGCGAGCCGCTGTCCGTCCGGCGACCACGCCGGTGCGTGAGCCACGCCGTCGAGCTTCGTCAGGCTCCGCCGCTGCGAACCGTCCGGGCGCACCAGCCAGAGCTCGCGGATGCTCGTGCCGGGGCTTCTCCGCACGTAGGCGATCGAGCGTCCGTCCGGCGACCACGCAGGCTCGCTTTCCTCGAGCCTCCTCGTCCGTCACCCGACGCGCGCCGGAGCCGTCGGCGTTCATCACGAAGAGCCGGCTCGAAGCGCCACGCGCGAAGGCGATCCGGTCGCCGTCGGGCGACCAGGTCGGCTGTGTGTCGTCCTCCTTCGTGGACGTCAGGCGACGCGTGCCGCTTCCGTCCCGGCTCATCGCGTAGAGATCGAAGGTCCCGCTCCGCTTGCTCGCGAACGCGATCGTGCTGCCGTCCGGTGACCACGCGGGGTCGATCTGGAAGAACAGTCCGCTCGGGCGTCGCAGGGATCGCCCTGAGCATCGGTGAGCCGGTGCTCCCCGCCTTCGCTCGTGTTCATCGCGTAGATCGCGTAGTCCCCGTCGCGCGTGCTGACGAAGGCGAGATCGGGATCCGCCTCGTCCGAGCCGCCGCACGCCGCGAGGAGAAGCGCCGTGCCGAGGGCGAGGAGCGCCCGGGCCGCCCTCACGCGTGAGCCACGGGCTCGACGCCGAGGAATCGTCGCTGCATCTCGGTGTCACGCTCGAGCTCGGCGGCGGTGGTCTCGAGCGCGATCTCGCCGCCGACCATCACCAGCTGGCGCTCGGCGAGCGAGGTCGCGACGTCGAGCTTCTGTTCGATCAGCAGGATCGCGAGGCCGTCCTCTTCCAGTTGCTTGAACGCTTCGACCATCATGTCCACGATTGCAGGCGCGAGGCCCTCGGAGGGCTCGTCCATGATCAGGAGCCTCGGATTGCCGAGCAGCGCGCGCCCGATCGCCAGCATCTGCTGCTCGCCGCCCGAGAGCTCCGCGCCGCCGTTCCGCTTGCGCTCGGCCAGCCGCGGAAAGAGCTCGTAGACACGCTCGGCGGTCCACCCGCCCTCGGCCTTTCTGGCGGCGATCAGGAGGTGCTCGTCGACCGTGAGCGAGGGAAAGAGGCGTCTGCCCTGTGGGACGTAGCCGAGCCCCGCGCGGGCCCTCTTGTACGAGGGCCTGCCCATCAGCTCCTTCCCCTCGAACTGCACGGAACCGGTCGCGCTGCGGGGGTGAGAAGCCCATGATCGCGGCAGCACAGAGTCGACTTGCCCATGCCGTTGCGACCGACGATCGCGACCGACTCCTGACCCATCGAGAAGCTGACGCCCTGGAGGACCTGGGCGCTGCCGTAGAAGGCGCGAAGGTCTTCGACGCGGAGCAGGACCTCACTCATCGCGTTGGTGGTGCCGGCCCAGATAGAGATCGTGGACGAGGGTGTTGCCCCGGATCTCGTCCGGGGTGCCTTCGACGATGACGCGACCGTTGTGCATCATCGTCACCTGCTCGGCGACCGTGAGCGCGACGTCCATGTCGTGCTCGATCAGCACCAGCGTGATCTCCGGATCGAGCCCCAGCAGCAGCTCGGTGAGGAGCTGGCGCTCGCCGCGGGAGAGGCCGGATGCGGGCTCGTCGAGCATCAGGAGCTTCGGCTCCGACGCGAGCGCCATCGCAATCGAGACCTGCCGGTGCTCGCCGTGGGAGAGGTTGCCAACGAGCTCGGAGAGCCGGTGGTCGATCGCGGCACGCTTCGCGGCCGCACGTGCCCGTTCGCGAAGCGCCTCGTCCTTCCGGGGCAGCGTCACGGGCCGCAAGTGGCCGGCGCCGACCCCGAGTGCCGAGAGGTAGATGCTGTCCTCGACGCTGATGCCGAGGAGCATGCGGGACTGCTGGTAGGTGCGCGCCAGCCGGCGCTTCGTGCGCTTTCTCGGTGGCAGCGTCGTCACGTCCTCGCCGAAGAGCTCGACGCTGCCGGAGGACGCGGCCAGGTCTCCCGAGACGACGTTGAAGAGGGTGGTCTTGCCGGCTCCGTTCGGGCCGAGGATGGCCCGACGCTCGCCGTGGGCGACGTCGAGATCGACGTCACTCACGGCGAGCAGACCGCCGAAGCGCCGGCCGACTCCCCGCAAGCGGAGAGTCGGCACAGCGTTCGGAACGGTGGTCGGAGCCTCCGTCATGTCCTACTTGATGACCTTGCTCGTGATGACGCCGTTCGTCACCTCGCGGATCTTGCCCTGCCACGGCAGCTTCTTCTTCACGCACTTGGGCTGCGAGCGACCGGGCGCGGGGCTCGAGGGCTTGAACAGGCCACCGAACGACTGATCGACGTTCGGCACGAAGCCGACGATCTTGGTGCCGATCGAGCCGTCCGGGTTCTTGACGACCTGCAGCGGGTACTGGTCCTGAATGGCCTGCCGACGGGAGTCGAGCTTGACGATCCCGCCGTCGGAGACCTCGTAGGCCGACCTGTTGGTCTTGGGCATCCTGCTCTGCAATGCCGCGCCCACCTGTCCGTCGTTGGCCTGCAGGGCGCGGATGAACGCCCAGGCGGCGTTGTAGTAGTTGTAGACGAAGCCGTCGGCCGCCGGCAGCTTCGGATACCACGTCTTCATGATCGGTCTCGTAGGCCCTCGCCTGCCGGGTCTTGAGGCCGGGACCGGTGCCGAACCCGCCGACGTACGTTCCGACGACCTTCGGACCCACGACCTTGTCGGCCCCGAGGAACGCGAAGAACAGGTTCCCCGCGTGCTGCTTCGGGTCGATCGCGCCGTAGGCCTGCTCGAACGCCTTCAGGCTGGAGGCCGTCCCGGTTCCGCCGACGACCCACATGTAGCCGTCAACGGTTCCGGGGCGCGGCAGCTGCCGCACGAACGGCGCGTAGTCCGTCGTGTTGAGCGGCGGGAACACGCGCTTCGTGATCTGCCCGCCGATCGCGCAGAAGTCCGCGATGATCCCGGCGCCCGACGTCCAGCCGAAGCTGTAGTCGTCCATGATGATCGCGGCCTTACGCCAGCCCAGCTTCTTGTAGAGGATCTCGCCGAGGCCGGCGTTCCACTGGGCACCGTCGCCGTGGTAGCGGAACACGTTCTTCACCGCGAGCTGCAGGGTCGGATCCTGCGAGCCCGCCGTTCCGATGATGAACGTCTTCGTCAGGTGCGACTTGGCGTAGTTCGCGACCGACACGGCTTCGTCGCCGGAGAGCGGGCCGATCATGACGTCCGCCTTCAGCTGCTCCATCAGCCGACGGGTCTCTTTGCCCGCGGTCGGGACCGTGTCGTCGCCGCAGCCGTAGCCGACGATCTGGACCTTGTGGCCTCTGACCGTGATCCCCGTCATGCCTGCCGACGGCTTGTTCTTGTTCTTGACCTTGCCGTTGGCGTACTGAGCGAACGCGGCCTGCGCGCCGCCGATGTCGAGCTCGTACCCGAAGCCGAATGCGCCCTTGCAGTCGGTCATGATCGCGACCCTGATCGTGTGGGACTGGGATGCGGCGAACGAGCCCGAAACCCAGACCGTGGCGACGACTGCGAGCGCAGCGAGCGGAAGCAGGAGCTTCCAGCTACGCAATTTCCTCATTTGTGCCCTCCCTTTGCGTTTTGGATTCGACGTCTGTGGGGTGTGACGAGCAAGCAGCGGTTCGTTGGTTAACCAGGACCCCCTTTCACGGCGGGCTCGCCTCCGGAGCGGCCTGGCGAGTCACGGAGGCGGCTGCCGGCGTTCCGCCGCCGCGCCTTCCCAGGGAACGCCAGAGGCGGTCCCAGAGACCCATGAGCCCGTCCGGAGAGACGATGACGATGACGAGGAAGATGAGGCCGATGATCGTGTTGAAGCTGCCGCCGATCACGGGCAGCTCGACGTCGCGAACGTAGTTGTTGATGACGATGAAGGCGAAGGCGCCGAGCCAGGCGCCCTCGATCCGGGTGAGGCCGCCGATCACGGCGATCACGAGCAGCTCGATCGTGGCGGCGAGGCCGATGTTGCCCGGCGCGATCTGCCCCTCCCACCAGATGAACAGGATCCCCGCGACGGCAGCGACGAAGGAGGCGAAGCCGAACGCAAGCGCCCGGTGCAGCGGCACGTTGAAGCCGAGCGAGCTCATACGCACGGGGTCGTCGCGCACACCCTGTAACGAGAGCCCGAAGGGAGTCCGCACGAGGTACCTGATCACGCCGTACATGACGAGCGAGGCCCCGAACGCGATGTAGTAGAGCTTGTCCGGGTGGCCGACGATGTCCCCGACCCACCCGGGCGTGTACCGATTGACGCCGGCAATCGGCGAGAACCCGCCGAACTGCGTCACCTGGCCGAAGAAGTAGTTCGCGATCACGCCGTAGGTCAGCGTCAGCATCAGGAAGTAGATGCCGAGACTGCGAGCGGCGACGAGGCCGAAGATCAGCCCGATCAGCGTCGTGATGACGAGTGCGAGCACGAGCGCGACAGTCGGGTCCCAGCCCAGGGTCAAGCCCTTGGACTCGCCGCCGGCCCCGCCCTTCGTGACCATGTTCCCGAGCAGATAGGCGGAGATGCCCATCAGCGCCGTCTGCGCGAGCGAGGTCATCCCGCCGTACGCCGACAGGAAGATCAGGCTCGCCGCGGCGATCCCGAAGATGAACATCTGGGTGAGGATCGCGCTCACCCAGTAGTCGTTGAAGAAGGCCGGCCCGAGCGCGAGGAGCACGAGCAGCACGAGCCCGATCAGACGCTCGGACGTGGCCTTCGGGTCGGACCTGCCTCATCCGGCTCTCCCGAAGAGTCCCTGCGGACGGAACGCGAGCACGATCGCGATCAGCACGAACGTGAGCACGATCGAGTACTGCGAGCAGCAGTTGTCGCTCGTGATCGGCAGGTACGCGGCGGAGAACGTCAGCACGAGCGCATAGAGCAGGGCGCCCGCCGCGGCGCCCAGCAGCGATCCCATCCCGCCGACGATCACGACGACGAGCGCGTTCAGCAGCCATTGGGCGTCCTGGCCGGAGGCGACGTTGCCCTGCGAGCTCCCGACGGCCGCGCCGAGCGCCGCCAGCGCCGCACCGATGGCGAAGGCGATCGCGAACGTCTTCTGGATGTTGATCCCGAGCGCCGAGGTCATCTGCGGGTCGTCGACGCCGGCGCGGATGACCTTCCCCGTCCTCGTCCGGTAGAGCCAGAGCCAGAGGCCGATCCCGACGGCGACGCCGAGCGCGAGCATGACGAGGCGGGCGAGCGAGTAGTCGATGTTCCAGACCTGCAGGTCGATCCGGCGCTCGGTCCAGCCGGGCCAGGTGAGGCTGACGGCGTTGCCGCCACCGACCTGGACGGCTCCCGACCGCGGAAAGTGCGCAATCACCTGGTCGGCGACGATCACCGAGACCGCGATCGTGAGCAGCGCCTGACGGAGATCCTGGCCCTGGTTCCAGCGCAGCAGCGTCTGCTGGACGACGACGCCGACCACGGCGACGATCGCGGCTGCGACGAGCACCGGCAACACCCACTCCCAGGTCGAGACGTCGACACCGGCAATCGCGAAGCCTCCCTGCCCCGTCATCTTCTGCTGGACCTCGTAGGCGATGTAGCCGGCCAGCAGGTAGAACGACCCGTGGGCCATGTTCACCACCCGCATCAGGCCGAAGATGAGCGAGAAGCCGCTCGCGACGATGAACAGGAGCCCTGCGAACGTGAGCGCGTCGAGCAGGATCAGGAGGAACGAGCCCGGGTCGTCGAGCGCCGAGCCGTACGTGGTCGTCCGCCAGTCCCCGAAGCTGCCGTCGGCAGGCGGCGGGTTCGAGATCACGAGCACGTAGAGAACCGCGAAAAGGACCAGGACCGCGGCGGCCAGCTTCGGCAGCACACGCAGATCCCAGAGACGTCCTCGCTCGCTCACCCGCGGGCGAACGTACCAAGCTGTCAGGGGACTTTCAACGTCGTGCTACTCGATAATCGATGGTCCAGACGGCATTCTGCTGCCGCCTGACGGGTCGCCCGTTACCGCGTGGGGATCAGAGCGACGGCCTCGATCTCGACCTTCGCACCGGGCACGGCGAGCCGCGAGACCTCGACGAGCGTGCTCGCCGGCCGGGCATCGCCGAAGACCTCCTGCCGCACCGGGTTGATCTTCGGGCGGTCGTCGACGTCCGTGAGGTACACCGTCACCTTGACGACGTCCTCGAAGCGGCAGCCCGCCTCGTCGAGCACCGCACGCATGTTGGCGAACACCTGCCGCGCCTGCGCCGCGACGTCCTCGCCGCCCACGAGCGCTCCGTGCCGGTCGACGCCCACCAGGCCGGAGACGAAGAGCAGATCGCCTGCGACCACGGCATCCGTGTAGTGCGAGATCGGGTCGGCCAGCCCATCGGCCCTGATCTCCCGACGGGTCATCTCGCCGCCGCCTGCAGCTCGCTGAGCCTGACCCGCGGGCTGATCCGCTCGGGGTCGACCGGCAGCTCGAGCAGCGCCGGCAGGCCGGAACCGAGAGCCCGCTCGAACGCGGCCTCGAAGTCCGCCGTCCGCTCGACCCGCTCCCCGAAGCCGCCGTAGGCCTGCGCCAGCGCGGGGAAGTCCGGGTTGACGAGATCCGTGCCGATCACGCGACCGGGGAACTGCCGCTCCTGGTGCATGCGGATCGTCCCGTACATCCCGTTGTTGACGAGGACGACGACGATCGGCAGCTCGTACTGCACGGCGGTGGCGAACTCCGGCGAGCTCATCACGAAGTCGCCGTCGCCGGTGAAGCAGAGGGCGATCCGGTCGGGGTGGACGAGCTTCGCCGCAACCGCCGCGGCGACGCCGTAGCCCATCGAGCCGCTGCGCGGACAGACCTGTGTGCCGTACTCGGTGAACTCGGCGAACCGGTGCGCCCAGACGGTGAAGTTGCCCGCTCCGCAGGTCTGGATCGCGTCGCCGGGCAGCCGCCCGCGCAGGAACGCCATGATCTCTCCGAGGTCGACCGGCCCTTCCATGGCCTCGTGCCGGAGATTCGCCTCGTAGTCCGCGCGGGCCGCGCGCGTCCACTCCGGCCAGCGCGGCTCGACCGGCTCCAGCTGCCGCAACGCGGCGGCAAGCTCGGGCAGGTCGCAGGCGATCGGCAGGTCGGGGCGGTAGACGAAGCCGAGCTCGTCCGGGTCGGGGTGGGCGTGGACGAGCGTCTGCCGCGGGTGCGGGACCTCGAGGAGCGTGTAGCGGCGCGTCGGCACCTCTCCCAGCCGGCCGCCGAGCGCGAGGACGAGGTCGGCCTCGCGGAGCCGCGTCGCCAGCCCGTCGTCCATCGCGACGCCGAGGACGCCGGCGTACGAGCGAGACCGGTTGTCGACGAAGTCCTGGCAGCGGAACGCGCACGCGACAGGCAGCTCGTTCGCCTCGCAGAAGGCGAGCACGTCCTTCCCTGTCTCGCGCGTCCAGCCGCCCTCGCCGACGATCACCAGCGGCCGCTCGGACGCCGCGAGCAGCTCGCGCAGGCGCGTCAGGTCCTCGTTGCTCGGCGACGAGCGGGGAGGGCGAACGGGTGCTGCGTCCGCGACGTCCGCCTCCTCGAGAAGCACGTCCTCGGGGAGCGCGAGCACCACCGGCCCGGGCCGTCCGGAGAGCGCGAGCGAGAAGGCGCGCTCCAGGTGCTCGGGCAGGCGCTCGGCGCGATCGGCGTGCCACGCCGCCTTGGCGAAGCCGCTGAACGAGCGCGCGTAGTCGATCTCCTGCCAGGCGTCGCGCCCCTCGAACGCCCGCGGCACGTGCCCGACGAGCAGGATCAGCGGCGTCGAGTCCTGCATCGCGGTGTGCACGCCGACCGCCGCCTGGGTGGCCCCCGGTCCGCGGGTGACGAGGCAGATCCCGGGCCGGCCGGTCAGCTTGCCGTACGCCTCGGCGGCGTTCGCGGCTCCCTGCTCGTGCCGGCAGGAGACGAGCCTGATCGACGAGTCGTGAAGCGCGTCGAGCACGGGCAGGAAGCTCTCGCCCGGGAGGCAGAACGCGAGGTCGACCCCGTTCAGCTCGAGCTGGTCGACGAGGATGCGGCCGCCGTTCCTCACAGGTCGAGCGGTTCCTCGAGGAGGACGGTCGCTCGCTGCAGCTTCGGCTTGGCGTCGTCGGCGGGGTCGAGGTAGCGGATCGTCCGCTTCCCCTCCCACTCGCGCGGGAGCAGCAGCACGCGGACGAAGGCGGTGTCCTCGGTCGCCGAGGCCGTGGCGAGAACGGGATACTCCGGCCCCTCGAACCAGGCGTCGCCCGGACCCATCGATCGCTCGCTCCCCTCCGCGTCGATCGTCAGCTCGCCGTGGAGCAGCCGCCGGATTCCAGGCCCTGGATGGACGTGGCGGTGTGCGATGCCGCCGGGCGGGAAGTCGATCCGGTCGCAGCGGACGACCCAGCCGACCCCGGGGTCGAGCTCCACCTCCGCGGCAAGTGCAGCGCCCGCGGCGTCACCGCCGAGCTCCCAGACGAGGGCGTGGCCGCTGACGCGAGCCTGCCCGGCCGATGCCTCGTTTCGCTCGAGGTCGTAGACGACGCGCAGCCCAGGCTGGGTTTCGACTCCGGCCGGATGCTCGTGGAGCGTGAACCTCAATGGAAGTACTGCCCGCCGTCGATCACCATCGTCTGCCCGGTGATGAAGCCGGCCGCAGGCGTGCAGAGGAAGACGACGGCTCCGACGACGTCCTCGGGCAGCTGATCGCGCTGAATCGTGCGGGCCGCCACCGACGGTCCCTGCAACGCCTCGATCACCTCAGGCTGGGCCTTGACGCCGTCCGACATCGTGAAGCCGGGTGCGACGCAGTTCACGTGGATCTCGTCCTTCCCGAGCTCCCGCGCCAGCGCACGGGTGAGCGCGACGATCGCGCCCTTGCTCGTGACGTAGTGGAGCAGGAACGGGACGCCGCGGAACGGCGTGCCCGACGAGATGTTCACGATCTTGCCCCCACCCCGCTCGCGCATCGCCGGCACGACCGCACGGCAGGCGAGGAACATCGACGCCACGTTGACGTCCATCACGCGCCGCCACTCCTCGAGCGGGATGTCGGTGAACGGGCGCATCGCGAGCGAGGCGTAGAGACCGGCGTTGTTGACGAGGATGTCGATCGAGCCGCATTGCTCGAGCGCCTCCCGCGCCATCCTGGCGGTGTCCTCCTCCGAGGAGACGTCGGCGGTGATCGCGACGCCATCGGAGAAGCTCGCCGCGGTCTCGTCAGCCCGCTCGAGGTCGACGACGACGATCCGGGCTCCCTCGCGCGCGAGCCCGTCCGCGATCGCGCGCCCGATTCCCTGAGCCGCACCCGTGACGATCGCGACCTTGCCGTCGAGCTGTCCCATCACCGCAGCGGCGAGAAGGAGGTCGGCACCAGGATCCGGTTCTGCTGCGTGTGCATCAGCGGCTGCACCCGGCGCAGGAAGTCCTGCCAGCGGCTGTCGGCCTGCAGGCGCGCGCGCTTCTCCTCCCGCTCCGCGTAGGAGTCGTACCGCCAGAGCGTCGTGTAGGTGGAGAGCGCGCCGACGTCGGTCGTGAAGACGCCGACCAGGCCGCCGAGGATCTCCTGCTGCAGCGGGATCCCCTCGCTCTCGTACAGGCTGAGGAGCTCCGGCAGCTTGCCGGTGTACACGTGGTAGTCGCGCTGCTCGACGATCACGGTGGGTCCACGCCTCCGACCGCCAGATACTTCAGCTCGAGCCACTCGTCCAGCCCGTACTTCGAGCCCTCGCGGCCCATGCCCGACTCCTTCATCCCGCCGAAGGGCGCGACCTCGGTGGAGATGAAGCCGGTGTTGATCCCGACGATGCCGTACTCGAGCGCCTCCGACACGCGCCACGTCCGCGCGTTCGACTGCGCGTAGAAGTACGCGGCCAGGCCGTACGGCGTGTCGTTGGCCACGCGCACGGCCTCCTCCTCGTCTGCGAAGCGCGCGATTCCGGCGACGGGGCCGAACGTCTCCTCGCAGCTCATCGCCGCGTCGGCCGACACACCCGTGAGCACCGTCGGCTGGAAGAACTGGCCCTCGAGGCGGCTTCCTCCGAGCACGAGCTCGGCGCCGCGCTCGACTGCGTCCTTCACGTGGCGCTCGACCTTTGCCACCGCAGGCTCGTCGATCAGCGGCCCAACGTCGACTCCGGGCGTGAAGCCGTCGGCGACGGTCAGTCCGGCGGCCGCGCTCGTGAAGCGCTCGACGAAGTCGTCGTAGACACCGTCCTGGACGAGGATGCGATTCGCGCTGATGCAGGTCTGGCCCGAGTTGCGGAACTTGCAAAGCGTGGCGCCGGCAACGGCTGCGTCGAGGTCGGCATCGTCGAAGACGATGAAGGGCGCGTTGCCGCCGAGCTCCAGCGAGACCTGCTTCAGCTGCGCCGAGCACTGCTGCATCAGCAGCTTGCCGACCTCGGTCGAGCCGGTGAAGCCGAGCTTGCGCACGAGTGGGTTCGACGTCATCTCCGCGCCGATCGCGGGCGCATCCTCTGCGGCGCCGGTCACCACGGAGAGCACGCCGGCTGGGCAGGCCGGCCTCGTCGGCGAGCGCGGCGACGGCGAGCGCCGTCAGCGGCGTCTGCTCGGCCGGCTTCAGGACCATCGTGCAGCCCGCGGCGAGTGCCGGCGCCGTCTTCCGCGTCGGCATCGCCGCCGGGAAGTTCCAGGGCGTGATGCCCGCGGTCACCCCGACCGGCTGCTTGAGGACGAGGATGCGCCGGTCGGCGCTCGGGGTCGGAATCGTGTCGCCGTACGCCCGCTTCGCCTCCTCGCCGAACCACTCGTAGAACGAGGCGGCGTACTCGATCTCGGTTCGCGCCTCGGCGAGTGGCTTGCCCTGTTCGGTGACGAGCAGGCGCGCAAGATCCTCCTGGTGCTCGAGCATCAGGTCGGCGAGGCGACGGAGGATGCTCGCCCGGCTCTTCGCGGTGCGCGACCGCCACTCCGGGTACGCGCGCCCGGCCGCCTCGAGCGCGCGGCGGGTCTCGGCCGCACCCAGCCGCGGCACGTCCGCGATCACCTCGCCGGTGGCCGGATTGACGACGGGGAACGTCTGGCCGGAGTCGGAGTCGACCCATCTCCCGTCGAGGTAGGCCTGCCGGCGCAGCAGCGGAAGCTCGACGACCGTCATGGGCAAACGATAATCGAGCGGCTGGCGCCGCAGGAGCGAAGGGCCCGGCAGGCGCCAGACCCTTCACCCGCTTCTTTCAGACCGCCGCCGGAACCCCGCTGAGCGCCTCGGTCACGGCGCCGCAATTCGTCACGGTCGACACGTTCTGCAGCGCGAAGTTGATCGAGGCGTTGTGCCACTCCGCGTTCATCGTCGAGCAACCGTCCTCGGGGACGACCATGTAGTAGCCCTTGTCGGCGCCGGTCCGAGCGGTGTGTTCCACCGACATGTTCGTCCACGCACCGGTGACGATGACCGTGTCGCGACCGAGCCCCTTGAGAAGGCTTTCGAGCCTCGTCCCCTCCCAAGCGTTCATGCGCATCTTCTCGACGACGAAGTCGCCCTCCTGAGGCTCGAGCCCTTCGGCCGGCGCCGCGCCCCAGGAGCCGCGCACCAGTCCTCCCGTCTCCTTGACGCCCTGGAAGAGCCCGGCGTTGAGCTTGAGTCCGGGTGCCCCCTCCTCGACGATGTACCAGACGTGGAGCACGGGGATGCCCTTGCTCCGACACGTCTCCGCAAGGCGCTTCACGTTCTCGACGACGTTCTGCTCCTTCGCATGCTCCGGGGCACCTGTCTCTTCCCAGACGCCGCCGTCCATCATCACGTCGTTCTGCATGTCCTGGATGATCAGCGCGCAACGAGCCGGGTCCAGGGTCAGTGCCTCGTCATTCATCTGCGTCCTCCTAGCGCATGTACGGCTCGCGGCGCGGGCCGACCTTGGCGCGGATCGTGTAGAGGGAGGTCGAGCTCGGGATGAAGACCGTGCGCCAGTCCTCGCCGCCCCAGGTCAGGTTGCCGGTGTTCTCCGGCACCTTGATCACGCCCAGGTGCTCACCGGCGGCGGAGACGATCCAGATCCCGGCAGGGCCGGTGACCCAGATGTTGCCCTGCTCGTCGCACTTCATCCCGTCCGGGATGCCTTCCTCGATCACGCCGGAGCCGACTCCCTCGAAGAACATGCGACCGTTCGAGATCGACCCGTCCGCGTCGACGTCGAACACCTTGATGTGCGCCCTGGGCGTGTCGTTGATGTACAGCAGCGACTCGTCGGGCGAGAAGCAAAGGCCGTTCGGCATCTCGAACTCGTCCTTGTCGACGACGAGCTCGACCTCCTCCGGGCCGCCGCCGGGCGGAATCCGGAAGACGCCCTGCCAGCCCAGCTCCCGCTCGCGCTCGATACCGAACCCGGGCATGCGTCCGTACCACGGGTCGGAGAAGTAGATCGACCCGTCCGAGCGGACGCAGACGTCGTTCGGGCTGTTCAGGTACTTCCCCTCGTAGTGATAGGCGAGTACCTCGCGCGACCCGTCGCGCCGCTCGCGCCAGAGCGCGCTCGTCACGTGCTCGCAGACGATCAGGTCAAGATTCGCGTCGAGCGTCATGCCGTTGCACTTGAAGGCGGGACGCATCACTTCCTCGGCTCCCTGGCCCGCCGTGTACTTGCGCCGGACATCGCCGGGCATGTCGGAGAACAGGAGGTAGCCGTCGGGATGCCAGATCGGGCCTTCGGTGAACGTGAAGCCGGTCGCGACCCGCTCGACCGCGGATCCCTCCTCGACCAGCTCGTAGATCGCCGGCGACCTCGCCTCGATGCCGACGCCGGTTTCCGTGCTCGTCACCGTGTCTCCTTTCGTCGGAGAGCTGTTGCGGTGACTCTAATACGATGATCGATGATCGAGCACGCGACGTGCTCGCTGAGGGCTACGCCGCTCGGACGTGGTCGCCGGCGACGATCGGTTGCGTGACCGACGGAGAAGGCTCCGCCGCCGGGAGCAGGATCTGGAACCGCGTGCCGTGACCGATCTCGGAGTCGACGAAGATGTAGCCGCCGGCCTGGGTGACGATGCCGTAGGTGATCGCGAGGCCCAGCCCGGTCCCCTTCCCCACCTGCTTCGTCGTGTAGAACGGCTCGAACACGTGGCCGCGAGTGTTCTCGTCCATCCCGCAGCCGGTGTCCTGGACGGTCACCCGGCAATAGAGGCCGTAGGGCACACCGGGCAAGTCGTCGCGCGGGCCGTCAACCCGGAAGTCGTCGACGGTGAACGTGAGCTTGCCGCCGTCGGGCATCGCATCGCGAGCGTTGACGGCGAGGTTCAGCACGACCTGGCTGAGCTGGACCGGGTCGGCGATCACCGACGGAGACGTGGCCGCGATGTTGGTTTCGAGAGCGACGCTGCCGCCGATGACGTTGCGGATCAGGATCTCGGTGTCGCGGAAGAGATCCGCAGGCTCGATGACGGCCGTCTGGGGCTCTTCGCGGCGGCTGAACGTGAGCAGCTGTCGCGTGAGGTCGTTCGCGCGCCGCACCGCGTCGAGAATCGTCTTGACGTCGGCTTCGGCTTCCTCGGCGTCCTGGGGAAGGTGATCGCGGAGTAGCTCGGTGTGGCCGCTGACGACGGTGAGGATGTTGTTGAAGTCGTGGGCGATGCCGCCGGCGAGACGTCCGACGGCTTCCATCTTCTGGGCCTGGCGCATCTCCTCCTCGAGCTCCTTCCGTCCCGTGACGTCCTCGATCACTGCGATCGCCATCCCGGTCGCACTGGAGTACGTGAGGTTGATGTGGACGTGGACGATCTCTCCGTCGCTCCGGACGAAACGCCGCTCGAACGTCGCGTGTCCTCCTTCGATCTTCGCCGGGTCGACGATCGCGTCGAAGTCGTCAGGATGGACGACATCGGCGACGCTCATGGTCGAGAGCTCTTCGCCCGTGTAGCCGACGAGCTTCTGGAACGCCGGGTTCGTGCGCTTGAGCATGCCGTGCTCGGTAATGCTGATCCCGAGCCCCGCTGACTCGAACACGGTCTCGAATCGGCTCTTGGCTGTAAAGGCTTCGAGCCGCGCACCGTCGACCTGCGTGAGGAGGATCCGCAGGCGAAGGACGACGAGCCCGGCGACGGCCCCGTTGATGGCCACGGATGCGCGCCAGTCCGTGCTGCCGGTGCCGGCGAGATGCTCGACCGCGAACGCGGTCGGCATCGTCAAGAGAGCGATGCCGACGAAGCGAAGCCGTCGCAGCGGCGAGGACTCGACGGCAGCCGACGGCCTTCGGGCTCCGGCGTTCGGCGGGGTGAATGCCGGCCGCGGCGATCAGGACGTAGCCCGCGAGCCACGTGGAGTCCGACCAGGTCTGCGGCGGTCGCGCTCGCCCCGAACGTCGGGACGTAATAGATGAGGTCGGCGACGAACACGAGGACGAGCGACCCGGCCGTCAGCCAGATCACGGGCGAACGGCGCTCACCGTGGAAGAACAAGGCCGCGAGCAAGCCGAGCAGGAGGACGTCCCCGACGGAGTACGAGAGACCGGTGAGTGTCGTCCAGCTCCAGCCCTCGTCCAGCGCGGCTGAAACACGATCGGCCAGAGCACGAGCAGCGAGGCAAGCGTGACGATGGCGACATCGACGAGGTCACCCCAGTCGACCCTCCGGCGCCCGGACCAGAGCAGCAGTCCGAGACCAACCGCGAGCAGCGGGTAGCCGGCGACGTACAGCACATCCGCGGCCGACGGGTACGGGGTCCCACCCGGTCATGTCGATCGCCGATCCAGACGACGTCTCCGACCGCCCAGCACACCTGACCCGTCGCGATCAACAGCCAGCCCAACCGGGCGCGTGTCGGCGCGAACGCCGCGCTGACCGCGAGTGCCGACGCGGCGAACACCGCGATCACGACGTAGAGCGGCGCGCGGATCGCGGAATCGTCGCCCACCAGCGCGTAGACAGCGACCTGCGGCGGCACCGAGGACGAGCACAGCCCAGAACCGCGTCCGCGCATGAAGCAGCCGACCGTAGCCCGACGCCTACGCCGTAGTGTGGAAGCCCGTGACGCATATTGATCCGGAAATCGGCCGCGTGGCCCCGAAGTTGAGGGATTCAGGGCGTTGCCGGGCGCCGGCTTCGAGGCCGGCGCCCGGCAAGTCAGCTCACCACCGGCAGCTCACCATTGGGCCCAGACCCGTGCAGGCCCGCCCGACCCGTTCTCCCACGGGACGATGCCGACGAAGATCGTCGCCCCCCGTGGCGGCACGCGGCGAAGGTTGGCGAGGTTCTCGATCCCGTAGCGGTTCGCGGTCAGGAGCGTCACGTGCGCGTCGAAGCTCGCGGCCTCGCCGGGATCGAGGCTGAGCGTGTCGACGCCGATCGCTGCGATGTCGCGCCGCTCGATCAGCCACTCGACGGCATCCTTGCCGAAGCCCGGGAAAGTGCTGCAAGCCGTCCGGCCCGACGTTCAGGTACGCCTCGGTGTCTCCCACGCGCGAGTCCCAGCCCGAGCTCATGGCGACGACGGCACCGCGTGGAATCCGCCCGTGGTGGCGCTCGTAGTCGGCCAGATCGGACGGCAGCACCATCGCATCCGGGTCACGGCGGACCCGCTTGGAGATGTCGACCACGGCCAGCGGGCGCACGAGCTCGTCGAGGGTGAGCTCCGGTGAGTGCCGACCGTCGACGACAAAGTGGGCGGGCGCGTCGAGGTGCGTGCCGATGTGCTCCCAGAACGCCCACCGCTGGGCGTAGAAGCCGTTCGCAGGGACGGTCACGATCACGTCGCGCTCGGTGGGGATCGTGGTGCCGAGGAAGAGCGGAAACTCCTTGCGCAGAACATGCGTCAGGTCCTGGAGCCGGTTCTTCGACTTCGTCGAGCGTCTGGGCTCCCGCCGGAAGCGCCGTTGCCAGGGCGGCACCCGCCGCACCGAGCAACACCTTCCGGCGGTCGAGCCTCGGCAGCCCCTCCTGCTCGACCCGTTCGCGAACCGTCTCGATCGTGCCGGGAAGGCACATGGTTCCTCCTCTCGCAAGACGACGCCGCGACGCTAACGCAGGCGCCGCGCCCAGGCAACCGCTACGAGAAGGAGATCACGCTCCGGATCCCATCCTGAGCGTGCATCAGCTCGAAGCCGCGGTTCACGTCGTCGAGCGTGAGCGTGTGGGAGAGAAACGGGTCGACGTCGAGCTGGCCATCGAGCCAGCGGTCGACGAGCTGCGGCACCTCGTCGCGGCCCTTGATCCCGCCGAACGAGGAGCCCGCAACGCGCCGGCCGGTGATCAGGTAGCGCGGCACGACCTCGAGCGTCTCGCCCTTGCCCGCCACGCCCGCGACCGTGCAGAGCCCCCACCCCATCCGGGCCGACTCGACAGCCTGGCGCATGACGGCGACGTTGCCCGTCGCTTCGAAGGTGTAGTCGGCTCCGAAGCCTCCCGTCAGCTCGAGGATCTGCTCCACCACGTCGGGCCCGCCGATCATCGTCTCGGTCGCACCCTGCCCCTTCGCGAGCTCGAGCCGATCGCTCGAGAGGTCGACGCAGATGATCCGCTCCGCGCCCTGGAGCCGGCAGCCGGCGACCGCGCCGAGCCCGACCATTCCCGCGCCGAAGACGACGCAGGTCGAGCCCCGCTCGACTGCCGCGGTCTTCATCGCCGCCCCGATCCCGGTCGAGAGCCCACACGCGAAGAGGCACGCGCGGTCGAGCGGCGCCTCTCTGTTGATCTTCGCGAGCGCGATCTCGGGCATCACCGTGTACTCCGCGAACGTCGACGTCCCCATGAAGTGGCGGATCGGCTCGCCGTCCCTCGAGAGGCGCGTCGTACCGTCCGGGAGGTGGCCCTTGCCCTGCTCTTCGCGGATCGCGAGGCAGAGGTTCGTGCGCGTGCTGCGGCAGTGGATGCACTCGCGGCACTGGGGCGAGAAGAGCGTGACGACGTGGTCGCCGGGCTCGAGCGAAGTGACGCCTTCGCCCAGGCGCTCGACAACCCCCGCACCCTCGTGCCCGAGCACCGTCGGCGCATAGCCGGACGGATCGGCGCCGGAGGCCGTGTAGAGGTCGGTGTGGCAGACGCCGCACGCGACGAGCCGGACGAGGACCTCGCCCGCCTTCGGCTCGGCGAGGTCGAGCTCCTGCACCGTCAGCGGCGCGCCGAACTCCTCCAGCACCGCGGCGCGGATCTTCATCGGGCGACTCTAACTACACTCGCTCGGTGAGGATTTGCCTTGTGAGCCCCTTCGGGTGGTCACAGCCGCACGATGTCAACGAGCATGTCGCTGGGATCGCGAAGGAGCTGAGAGCACTCGGCCACTCGGTCACCGTGCTCGCTCCCTCCGCCCGCACGGCGGACTTGATCGCCGGCCGGCGCGCACTGGCGCGGGGCGAGGCCGCCGACGTGATCGCCATCGGCGCAGCCGTGCCCGTCTCGCGCCGGTCGACGCTGGGCGTCCCCGTCGGCGTCCGCGCGAACCTCCACCTCGCGCTCCAGCAGGGGAGCTTCGACGTCGTCCACGGCTTCGAGCCCGGACTGCCGAGCATCTCGTACCTCGCGCTGCGCGACTCCGAGGCGCTCGGCGTCGCCACGTTCTTCTCGCCCGAGCGGCTCGGCTATCCGCCGCGGCGAGCGCTGAGAGAGAAGCTGCTCGCTCGCATCGACGCCCTCCTCGCGACCTCCCAGACGACGGCCGCGGCGGCAGCCGAGCGCTTTCCCGGCGACTACCGCATCGTCTCGCCCGGAGTCGACACCGAGCTGTTCAAGCCGGGCAAGAAGCGCAAGCTCGTCGCGATCGAGCTCCATTCCGGCTCTCTGCCTGTCGCACGCGCCGCGCTCCGCTCGTTGCGCGACCTGCCCGGGTGGGACGCCGTGCTCGTCCGGACGAAGCCGCTGTCGACCCGGCCCGGAATCCCGCTCGTGCTGCGAGACCGGGTGCACATCCGCTCCGGACGCCGGCCTCAGGCCCGGGCGGCGATCCTCGCCGAGGCAGCGATCGTCGTGCCCGCCCCGACCGGCTCGGCCCGACTCCGGCTCGAGGCGGCGGCCGCGGGCGCAGTGCTTGCAGATCCTCCGGGCGTCTTCGAACAGCCCGAGCTCGCGGCCGCGGCGGTCGCCCGGCTCGTCGAGGACGACGAGTTGCGCGAGCGCCGAGGCCGGGAAGCGCGCGCCCGCGCCGAGGAGCAGAGCTTCGCCGCGGTGGCGAAGGATCTCGACGAGATCTATCGCGGCCTCGGCGGCAGGCGGCGCACCCGCAAGCGCGACGCCGATCCTCTCGCCGACCGGCCCTGGATCGTCGCCGACCTGCACATGCACACGACGTGGTCGCACGACTGCTCGATCGAGGTGGACGAGCTGCTCGACCACGCCGAAGCGGAAGGGCTCGGGGCAATCGCGATCACAGACCACAACGTGTTCGGCGGCGCCCAGGAAGCGGTCGCGAAGTCGCGTGGGCGCGACCTGATCGTGATTCCCGGCGAGGAGGTGAAGACGGACGACCAGGGTGAGGTGATCGGGCTCTTCCTGCGCGAGGAGATCCCCCGCGGCATGTCGTTCGCCGAGACGGTCGCCGCGATCCGCGAGCAGGAGGGCGTCGTCTACCTCCCCCATCCGTTCGACCGGATGCATGCGATCCCGTTCCCGGCCACCGTGCACCGGCACCTGCACGAGATCGACGTCCTCGAGGTCTACAACGCGCGGCTGCTCTTCGAGGGCTACAACGACGAAGCAGCCCGCTTCGCACGGAAGTACGGCCTGCCGGCGGGCGCGGGGTCGGACGCGCACGTCCTGCAGGGAGTGGGAACCGGTGCGTTGCGGATGCGCGCGTTCGACGGGCCGGAGGAGTTCCTCCTCTCGGTGCGCACGGCCGAGGTCCTGCGTCGGCCGAAGTCGCTCGCCTACCTGCAGAGCCTCAAGTGGGTGGCGCAAGTCAAGGAAAAGGTGCGCTAGGAGAGAACCGAGACAGGACGCCCGTGTCCGCTGTGCCTACCGATGAGATCTACCAGCGTTACCTGAAGAAGGCGATCTCCGAGATCAACGAGCTCGGCGACGAGATCGGCCGCGCAGGTGACGAGACGCACGTCCCCGTGCTCGGCTCCGGGCACCCGCTCGCGGACATCTTCCTGCTCAAGTACGAGCCGAAGCCCTCCGAGGTGCAGGAGGGCGTTGCGTTCTACGGACGGGCGGGCCAGGCCCTGCTGAAGTCGCTGCAGCGCCTGCGGGTCGACCCGATGTCCGTCTACGGGACGAACTGCCTCAAGTTCGCCGGCCAGGACCCGGAGGAAGCCAGGCCGTGGCTGACGCAGGAGCTGCACATCGTCCAGCCGAAGCTCCTGGTGCTGATGGGCGAGCCGACGGTCGAGTTCACGAATGCGCTCGAGTTCCCGCTCTCGGATCCAGTCGACCCGGCGGCCGAGGGTCTTCAGCGCTTCACCGCGACCGTCGAGGCGCTCGTCGTCCCGGACATCGACGCCGCGCTCGACGAGGCGCCGGCGAAGACGGCGTTCTGGAACGCCTTCAAGGCGCTCGGTCCGTGGTGGCAAGAGTTGCCGCCGTACTAGGCGGGCCTCGCCGGGCACTCGCACTCGCGGGCCTGACGGCGACGATCGCGGCGTACACCGCCGCCGCCAACCGTCTGTGGAGCGCCGGCCTCTGGCCGGACATCCTGTTCATCGCGCTCGTTCTGATCCCGGCGACGTTCACGCTGGTGCTTGTGCTGCTGCCGCTCGCGTTCCGGCCGCGGCTGTTGCCGGTCGCACTTGCACTGGTCGTGGTCGCGGTTGGCGCGGGGTTCGCCGACCTCGACGTCATCTTCAACCTGGCGAAGCTGTTCGCGCTCGTTCTGCTCGGCTTCTGGTTCCTCTCGTACTTCGAGAACGTCGCCTGGGCGGCGCTGGTCGCGGTCATCATTCCGTGGGTCGACATCTGGTCCGTCTTCTTCGGGCCGACCGGGAAGATCACGAGCGACCACGAGAGCGTCTTCGAGCACGTCTCGATCGCCTTCCGCGTGCCCGGAGGGAACGGCACCGCGAACCTCGGGCCACCGGACATCCTCTTCTTCGCTCTGTTCGTCGCGGCGGCGCGGCGGTTCGGGCTCCGGACCGGCTGGACCTGGTTGGCGATGAGCGGCCTGATCGCGTGCACGCTCATCCTCTCCGTGAAGATCGACCGCGGCCTGCCGGCTCTCCCCGCGATCGCCTTCGGGTTCCTGCTCGCGAACGCCGACCTGCTCTGGCACGCGCTGCGGCGGCGCGGGCGCGCTCCCGTCCACATCTACAGCCGCGCGGGTGTCTACGACCTCGGGGCGGACGTGATCGAGCGGATGCCCGCGAAGATCGTGCTGTTGACGCGCGAACACCCGCCGGTCACGGCCACGATCGAACCGGTCCGGAGCGAAGACCGCTTCCCGGTCGAGCAAGCGGATGCGGCGGGGGCCGAGATCCTCTGCCGCCTCACGATCGGCGGCGCCGACGCCGGTGAGGCGCTCGTGCACGACCTCCCGAACGGGCTCGTGGTCGAGCCGCGCGAGCCGAGCCCGATCTCCCTCAGCGACGTCCACCCCGAGCAACTCGCCGCGGACGAGGCGAAGGTGGAGCGGCTGAGGCGCGAACGGAGCTAGATGATCTAGCGTTCCGCCATGCGCGACGACCTCGACGAGCCGATCAGGCGGGCGCTCCACGACGCGCGGCTCGATCTGTCGCTCGAGTTCAACCATGCCGCGGACGGAACGAAGTCCGGGACCGTCGTGCTCAGGAATGCGGACGGAAAGCCAGTCGCCGAGGTGCCGCTCGACAGTCCCGAGGCGATGAACGTCGCGCTCGCGCGGCTCGTCCTGCTCGGCTTTCGCAACTCCGTCCCGGCACCGCGTCTCGATCCGGCGACGCCGCAGGCGCCGAGCCGGAGCCCGCAGGTCGAGGCGAGCGTGCTCGTCGCCGGTGTCGACGGCTACCGCAAGGGTTGGGTGGCGGTCTCGCTCGACCCCAGCGGGGACGTCGAGGTCTCGACGCATGTCACGTTCGCCGAGGTGCTGTCGCTGCAGGCGCGGGTGATCGCGGTCGACATTCCGATCGACCCGCCCGGGCTCGGCGCACGGCCGGCCGATGCAGCGGCGCGAGCCTTCGTGGGCGGCAGCCGCGCGAGCAGCGTCTTTCCGACCCCGCCGCGCGCGGCCCTCGAGGCACGCACGTTCTCGGAGGCGAACGAGATCACGCGGACGGTCACCGGCAAGGGCCTCTCCCAGCAGGCGTTCGCGCTCGGCAAGAAGATCCTCGAGGTGCACGCGCTGGCGGAGGTCGACGAGCGCGTGATCGAAATGCACCCCGAGGTGTCGTTCTGCGAGCTCTCCGGGTCGCACGTGTTCGAGTCGAAGCACACGCCGGAAGGCCTCGAACGACGGCGCGAGATCCTCGCCGACGCCGGGATCAAGCTGCCCGGAGCGGTGCGAGGAATCCCCGAAGCGGACCTGCTCGACGCCGCCGTCGGAGCCTGGACGGCGGCCCGCTACTCGGCGGGAAAGGCGCAGCCGGTCCCGGCGGGGCACGCCGACCGGCTCGGCGCGATCTGGCGCTAGCGAACCGGCCAAGTAACAGTCTGTTACTTGGCCTTCCCGCGCCAGTGCGGGCGTTCGCGATGCCTTGTAACAGTCTGTTACTCAGGTGCGCGTGAGGAGCGCGACCGCCTCGACGTGCGGCGTGTGCGGGAACATGTCGACCGGCCGCACGCGGGCGAGCTCGTAGCCGTGCTCGGCGCGCAGCACCTTCACGTCTGACGCCAGCGTCGTCGGGTTGCACGAGACGTAGACGATCCGCGCCGCGCCGAGCGCGCCGGTCCGCTTCAGCGCTTTCCCCGCCAGGCCGGCGCGCGGCGGGTCGACGACGACCACGTCGGGCGGCCCGGCCCGCTCGGCGAGATCCTCGAGCGACTGACCGACGTTGCCCGCGAAGAACGCCGCGTTGCCGATCGAGTTCAGCTCGAGGTTCTCGAGCGCGCACGCGACCGACTCCTCCGAGATCTCGACGCCCCAGACGCTCAGCGCGTTGCGCGCCATCGAGATCCCGATCGTGCCGGTGCCGCAATAGAGGTCGTAGACCGTCTCGGTGCCCGTCAGCGCGGCGTACTCGATCGCGATTTCGTAGAGCTTCTCGGCCATCTCCGTGTTCGTCTGCAGAAACGCGTTCGGACGGACGCGGAAGCGCAGCCCGAGCAGCTCCTCCTCGATCGCGTCCTCGCCCCAGAGCAGCGTCGAGGGAAGGTTCGTCACCTCGGACGGCGTGTCGTTCACCGCCCAGTGGATCGAGCGCACCTCGGGAAAGCGCTTGAGCACCTCGACGAAGTAGCCGCGCTCGAACTTCTCCCCCGGCGCGGTGACGAGCACGACGAGCGCCTGGCCGGTGTTCCGGCCCTCGCGGACGACGAGATGGCGGAGGTAGCCGGTGTGCTCGGTCTGGTCGTAGGCGACGAGGTTCTCCTCACGCGCCCAGTCGCGGACGGCGTTCCGGATCGAGTTGCCGAGGTCGGTCGTCAGCCAGCACTTCTCGATCTCGAGCACCTCGTCCCAGCGGCCCGCCTTGTGGAAGCCGAGCGTGGGGCCGTCAGGCGTCTGGGTGAAGGAGTACTCCATCTTGTTGCGGTAGAAGAACGGCGACTCGGCCGGCAGGATCGGCTCCAGGGGCGGCTCCGCGATCCCGCCGATCCGCTTGAGGGCGTCGCGGACCTGGTCTTCCTTCGCCGCCGCCTGGACGGCGTAGTCGAGATCCTGAAAGCGGCAGCCGCCGCAGACGGGGTAGTGAGCGCACGGGGCGTCGACGCGGTGCGGCGACGGCTCGAGAACGTCGGTCGCGAGCGCCTCTGCGAAACCGCGCTTCACCTTCGTCACCCGGGCCCGGACCCGATCGCCCGGCAAGCCTCTGCGGACGAAGACGACGAACCCGTTCAGCCGGGCGACGCCGTTCCCGCCGTAGGCGAGCGAGTCGACCTGGAGCTCGACCTCCTCGTCCATCTTCACCGGCGCGGCCACCGGTGATGAGGGTAGCTACGGGTCGCGGCGGGTGATCGCGACAGCGGCGAGTGCGGAGAACGCGGTCACGTAGCCGAGCGCAAGCAGCGCGGCGCCACCGCCGTCGAGCACGAACTCGCTGCCCTCGCCGCCGACGATGCCGCCGAGCGACGACCCGGGGAGGAACTTGGAGACCGGATCCGGCTCGCCGACCTCCGTCAGCAGCAGGCCCGAGAGCACGGTGATCACCGACTCGACGACCAGGATCCAGATGAACCAGCCGACGAGCGCGCCGACCTGGCTCTGGACGATCGCGCCCACTGCAGCAGCGAGCACGGCCGTCAGGACGAACGCGAGCAACACCCGGCCGACGCCCTCGAGAGCCTGATCGTCCAGCTGCAGCGACTCTCCTCGCCCCGCGAGCCACGGCAGTGCCACTGCAGCCGCAGCGAGTGATCGCACTCAGGGCGAACACGAGGCCGACAATCGCCGCGGACACGAGCTTCGCGAACAGGACGCGGACGCGGTGCGGCTCCGCGAGAAAGGTGGTCATGATCGTGCCGTGCCGGTACTCGTTCGTGACGAGCAGAATCCCGAGCACGGTCACGAACACGGTCCCGAAGCTCGCTGCCTGGCCGAGCGAGAGCGCAGGGTCGGCGTCGTCCCGGTCGACCGAGCCCGAGCCCACGAAGCCGGCCGCCGCGCCGGCGCTGAGCAGGACCGTCCCGAGCAGCAGGACGTACGACGTGCGGATCGTCCGGAGCTTCACGAGCTCTGACGCCAGAAGCCTCACGAGGGCGTGCTCGCCCCCTCCGTGAGCTCGAGAAAGACGTCCTCGAGCGATTCCGCGTCGGCCACGAGCTCGTGGAGGACGATTCCCTCGGCGGCGGCGACCTCACCCACCTTCGCCGGCGGAGCATCGACGGCGAGCCCGTCGTCGCCCAGGGGTTGAGCATCGGTCCCGGCACGTACGAGCGCCGCCGCGAGCCGGTCGCGGTCCGGCGTGCGAACCCGCGTGCCGCGCCCGCTGCCGGCCGCCAGGACCTCGGCCATCGGCGCCTGCTTGATCAGCCGGCCCTTGGCGATGATCACGACGTCGTCGGCCAGCTGCGCCATCTCGGTGAGAACGTGGCTGGAGACGAGCACCGTGCGCCCCTCGCGCGCGAGCGAGCGGAGCAAGTCGCGCAGCCAGCGGATGCCCTGAGGATCGAGCCCGTTCGCCGGCTCGTCCAGCACGAGCACCTGCGGGTCGCCCAGCAGCGCGCCGGCGAGCGAGAGGCGCTGCTTCATCCCGAGCGAGTAGCCCTTCGCGCGCCGGTTCGCAGCCTCGGTGAGGTCGACGAGTTGCAGCGCCTCATCGACACGCGCGTCGTCGATGCCGCCCGCCGCCGCGATCGTGCGCAGATGGTTGCGGCCGGTCCGGCCCGGGTGGAACGCGTTCGCCTCGAGGATCGCGCCGACCGTGCGGACGGGGTCGTCGAGCTCCGCATAGTGGCGCCCGAGGATCGTTGCGTCGCCGCTCGTCGCATGGAGCAGCGCAACGAGTGCGCGCAGAGTGGTCGTCTTGCCTGCGCCGTTCGGGCCGAGGAAGCCGGTGACGCGTCCGGGCTCGGCGCGGAACGAGAGATCGTCGACGGCGAGGACGCTGCCGTACCGTTTCGTGAGGTGCGAGACCTCGATCAAGTCAGCGCAGTGACGTAGACAGAGCGCTCGCGAGGGCCGTCGAACTCGCAGAGGAAGATCCCCTGCCAGGTCCCGAGCGCGAGGCGGCCGTCACGAACCGGCACGAGCACGTCCGAGCCCATGAACGCCGCGCGGATGTGCGTCGGGGCGTTCTCCTCGCCCTCTTCGATGTGCTGCCACGGCCAGTCCTCGGAGACGATCCGCTCGAGCGCGGTCTCGAAGTCGCGCGCCACAGCAGGATCGGCGTGCTCGTTGATCGTCACGCCCGCGGTGGTATGCGGGACGTAGACGAGAGCGGCCGTCGCGCCGTTGAGCTCGCCGAGCGCTGCCTCTACCTGCCGCGTGATGTCGACGAGCTGGCTCCGGCGCTCGGTTTTCACTCTCAGCTCCTGCACGGCGCGTATCCTAGGCCGCGTGAGCGAGACAACGTTCAGTGACCGCGAGCTCGACGGCTACCGCGCCGGCGCCGACCGCTTCATCGCCGAGCTCGACGAGGAGTACTACCTCCACTACGCGGGCCTGAAGCCCGACTTCGAGCTGCGCGCGATCTACGAGCGCCACGCCGATCTCATCGACCTCGAGACGATCAAGCGGCTCGGCGAGACGGTCGACGGCCGCACGAACCTGGAGCTCTTCCGCTTCGGCTGCGAGGGGTACCTCGGCGAGCTCACGCGCGAGCACGCCGAGAAGATCGCGGAGCTGGAGACCAAGCTCGAGACGCAGCACGACGGCGAGGCGGTCGGCTACCGGATGCTGCCGCCGACGATCGCGAACACCGCCGACCGGGACTCGCGGGCACGGCTCGAAGCAGCGCGGAACGATCTGACCGAGGAGCACCTGAACCCGCTCTACCTCGAAGCCGCGCACCTGACTCAGCGCGCGGTTCCGGAGCTCGGCGCGCCCACCTACTTCAACCTCTATCGCGACCGCTTCCAGTACGACCTCGAGGGGCTCGCGTCGCAGTGCCGCGCGTTTCTCGACTCGAC
Source organism: uncultured Gaiellaceae bacterium (assembly GCA_963847255.1). GTDB lineage: Bacteria > Actinomycetota > Thermoleophilia > Gaiellales > Gaiellaceae > Gaiellasilicea. Next base: position 72,116 of record CAWJYW010000001.1, on the reverse strand, counting down.
CGAGCGGCTCTACGAGGAGTCGATGGACCGCGTCCTGCGCGAGCGCGTCGGCATCGGGCTCTCCGAGGCGGAGCGCCACGACGTGCGGCGCTTCTTCCGCGGCTCCACGCTGGGACGAGGCCTTCCCGGCCGACCGGATGATCCCGGCGCTGCGCGGCACGCTCTCGAATCTCGGCATCGACCTCGACGCTCAGGACAACGTCCACCTCGACGTGGAGGAGCGCCCGACGAAGAGCCCGCGCGCGTTCTGCGCGCCGATCGAGATCCCCGGCAAGGTGATGCTGGTGATCCAGCCACAGGGCGGCCCGGACGACTGGTACGCGCTCTTCCACGAGGCCGGGCACACCGAGCACTTCGCCTTCACCAGCCCCGACCTGAAGATGGAGGAGAAGCGGCTCGGCGACAACGCGGTCACCGAAGGCTGGGCGATGCTCTTCGACCACCTGATCGACGACCGCGCGTGGCTCTCGAGCATGCTCGACTTTCCGCGGCCGGAGACCTTCGCGGCGGAAGGTGCGGTGCAGCTTCTCTTCTACGTCCGCCGCTACTGCGCCAAGCTCCTCTACGAGATCGAGTTCCACGCCGCGCCCGACCCGACGCAGATGCAGAGCCGCTACGTCGAGATCCTCGGCGACGCGCTCAAGGTCGAGCCGAGCCCGACGGACTACCTCTCGGACATCGACTCGAGCTACTACGTCACGTCGTACCTCCGCGCGTGGGCCTTCTCGGCGCAGATGACGACCTTCATGCGCGAAGAGTTCGGCAGCGACTGGTTCCGCCGCCGCGAGGCGGGCTCGCTCCTGAAGGAGCTGTGGGAGCTCGGGCAGCAGCCGAACGCCGACGAGCTGTTGAAGGACGTGACGGGCGCAGCGGTCGAGATGGAAGCCGTCGCGGAGCACGTCCGCTCGGCGATCCCAACTGCCGCGCTTAGAGCGCTCCGCCCGCGGCCGGCGGCGCACCGGCGATCGGCGCCTTCGTCCCCGACCACCTCGCGCGCCAGGAAGTCCTCGATCAGCATCACGTTGTCGCGCGAGCGCTCGACGACCGTCAGCAGCGCGGCCATCGACGAGATCTCCTCGCGCTGCTCCTGCAGGAACCAGTGCAGGAACTGCTCGCCGACGAGATCGCCTTCCGTCCGCGCGAGCTTCGCCAGATCCGAGATCTGCTCGGTCACACGCTTCTCCTGCTCGAGCGCGAGCCGGACGGGCTCGACGACGTCCGCGAACTCGGTCTGCGGCGCCTCGATCCCCGGGATCGTGATCGGCTCGTCGGCGTCGAGCAGGTACTGGACGATCATCATCGCGTGGTTTCGCTCCTCGACCGCCTGCCGATAGAAGTGCGCGGCGAGCCGCGGGAGCGTCAGGGCGTCGTAGTAGACGGCGATCGCGACGTACTGCTGCGACGCGCCGAACTCGTGCCCGACCTGCTCGTTCAGGCCGTCCGGGAAGGGAGCCATGCGCCCGACTCTAACGGGATACCATCGCCGCGTGCTGCCGCTCCGCGACAACGTGCCGACGCGGTCGTTCCCGCTCGTCACGATCGCGTTGATCGCTGCGAACGTCCTCGTCTGGGTGCTCTACCAGCTTCCCGACCTGGAGGGCTCGGTCACCTCGCTGGCCTACCAGCCGTGCGAGCTCGAGGGCTCCTGCGCCCAGGTCGGGCACGGCTGGCTCCTGACCTCGTTCACCGCGATGTTCATGCACGGCAGCTGGGCGCACCTGCTCGGCAACATGCTCTTCCTCTGGATCTTCGGCAACAACGTCGAGGACGCGCTGGGCAAGATCCGGTACCTCGTCTTCTACCTCCTCGGCGGCTACGCGGCGACGGCGACCCAGACCTTCGTGACCCTGATGTTCGCGAGCGACTTCGACGCGACAATCCCGAACATCGGCGCGAGCGGCGCCGATCTCGGCGGTGCTCGGCGGCTACATCGTGCTGCTGCCGCACGCCAAGGTGCTGACCATCATCATCTTCATCCTGCGCGAGGTCCCGGCCGTGCTCTTCCTCGGCATCTGGTTCGGATTCCAGCTGCTCGAAGGCAGTACCTCGCTCGCCTCCCCGCAAGCGGGCGGCGGCGTCGCGTTCTTCGCCCACATCGGCGGCTTCGTCTTCGGCATGGTCACTGTCAAGCTCTTCCAGAAACGCCGGCCGCTCGCCCCGGTGTACTGACGATGACCTTCGAAGAACACGTTCTCGCCGCGCTCGACTCGCTGCCGCCGGAGCTCGCACGCGGGCTCGAGAACGTCGCGGTCGTGATCGAGCCGCAGAATCGCGAGGAGCCTGACCTCTACGGCCTCTTCGACCAGCCGGAGTACATGCCCGCCAAGATCTCGATCTACCAGCGGCCGCTCGAGCAGGACTTTCCCGACCCGGCCGAGCTCGAGGAGCAGATCAGGATCACGGTCCTGCACGAGCTCGCCCACTACTTCGGCTTCGAGGAGGACCGGATCTCAGACCTCGGCTACGAGTGATTGTTGTGTTTTCGTTCAGCCGTTTCCGCTCTGGAATCAGGACGGCGCGCTGCTCGTTTGAAGAGGCATGCGAACGATTCCAGAGATTCACGCAGAAATCGAGCGCCTGAGCGAGGTGCGTGGAGAGCTGTGGCAGGACCTCTCCCACGGCCGACAGCAGGCGATCGTGGACGAGATCAAGCACATCGACGAGCAGCTCGTCACGCTGTGGGACGAGCACCGTGCCGAGCGCGCCCGCATCCGCTTCGGCGAGCGCGACGACATCGTGCGCCGCGCCCGCCAGGAAGAGCGCCTGGAGCGCGCCGCCTAGCTGAAGTACCATCGGGCCCACCATGGGCCTGAAGGGGTTGCTCGATCGAAACGAGGAACCCTCCGATATCGAGTCGGAGCGTGACGCCCTGCGGCGACAGCGCGCCGAGGCGGCCGCCGAGCTCGAGACACTGAAGCGCACCGTCTCCGAGCGTGTCGTGGCCGTCCAGCAGCGCGAGCGGGAGCTGGCCGAGGCTCTGGCGCGAGTCGAGAAGCGAGAGCAGAAGCTCGCCGCCGCCGAAGCTCGCGGCTCGCGGCTGGATTCGGTCCGCCTGAGGCTCGCGGAGGCGAAGCAGGCGCGCGGCGCGCTCGAGGCGCGTACGGCTGAGCTCGAGCGTCGCGAGGCCGAGGTAGCTGCGAGAGAGCAGGCGCTTGCGACGCAGCGGACACGGCGAGCCCTCGCCCCCGACCCGAGCCGAAAGCGCCGACCGCGAGCGCCAAGAAACTGGAGGCGCGCGAGCGGACGCTCGATACCCGCGCCGAAGAGCTGGAGCAGCGCGAGACCGCCCTTGCCGAGCGAGAGACGACGCTGACGGAGCTCGAGCAGTCACTCACCCTGCGGGCGACGGAGCTCGACGAGCGCGAAGCGGCGCTCGAAGCGCGCGAGCCGACGAGACCGCAGCCTGCGGTGGAGCCCGAGCCGGCCGAAGCGCCGGCCGAGCTCGAACGGATCGAGGCGAAGCTCGCCGAGCTACGAACCGCCGAGCAGGCGTTCGCGCGCACGCACGCGGAGCTCGCGCAGCGCAGCGACGCGCTCGCCGAGCAGGAGGCAGAGCTCGCCGCCCGCGAGCGAGCGCTGGCCGCGAAGGAGGCGCCGCCGGCCGGGAATCTCGACGCGCTCGAAGCCCGCATCCGCCGGCTCGAGCAGGGCGGCCGCAAGCGCGAGGCCGAGCCGCAGACCTTCAGTGCCGGCCTACGCGCCCTCCAGGAGCGCGGCCTGCGCGGCGGCCAGACGTCGGAAGAGCCTCTACACTGAACCCCTGCGTGGGGCGTTAGCTCAGCTGGGAGAGCGCCGCGTTTGCAACGCGGAGGTCGCCGGTTCGATCCCGGCACGCTCCACCACTTCTTCTTCTTCCTCGCCGAGCCGGTCCCTCGACGGCGGGCTCGAGCTAGGGACTCTCGATCCAGGCGGTGCCGCCGGATTTCGCGCCGCCCCCGACCTTAGCGTGCGATCGCCCACAGTCTGGACAATCACGCCCGTTGCGGTGCAGGGGCCCGCTCACAAGGAACACCTTCCCGCACGCCGGGCAGGTGAAGGCCGCGTTGTTGCCGACCCAGTCCTCGTCCCGGCCGAGTTGCAGCGGGTCGAGGTCGCGACGGGGCATTGCCAGAACTGTAGGCGTCGGCCGGGATCTACTGATCGGCTGAGTTGACACTTCGCGCCAGCTGACTTCGCTGAGGAGAGCCTCTCGTCCAGACAAGCCCAGCTCAAGGCGGGTCGATCCCGGCCGATAGATCGGGTAATCGGCTGATCGGACGGTTGCAGGCGCATGAACACAACAAAACGAGGCTCCATCTTTACCGAGTTCATCCCGGACGATGCTGTGCGGCTATTCGAGCGTCACGGACTTCACGCCGCAGATGCGGCCTGCCGCGTTGTCGGCCGGCTCGACCAAACTGCGCCGACCTATCTCGTCAGCTTCGGAAACGACGAGTCGTATCTTGAGGTAGGCCCAGCTGAGATCTATCTGGCGGACGCCCGCTCGACTGTGTAGCCCACGGGACCCCTCTCTCTTCCGACGTCGTGGCATGGCCCTTGCATCCACTGCCCTCGAGCGTTGACGCGCACACCGACCGTTTCCTAGCCACTCAAAGCCGGAGGCACCGGTCCGAATCTGTGACTTTGCGTCAAGAGTCTAAAATCGCCGCGTCGCGTCTAGTCCCGTAACGGGCTACCGAGGAGGCGAGATGGCTGAAGACCAGAGGAATGCGCGGATCTTCGGAGTGCTCTTCCTGATCACGTTCGTCACGTCGATCGGCGCACTCGCTCTCTTCCAATCGGTTCTCGACGATCCGGCCGCGTACATCGCCGGTGACGGCAAGGACAGCCAGATCTACCTGGGCGCGTTCCTGGAGCTCCTGCTCATCATCTCGAACGTCGGCACGGCCGTTGTGCTCTACCCGATCGTGAGGCGACAGAACGAGCTCCTCGCCATCGGCTACGTCGCTGCTCGAATCATCGAGTGCGTCTTCATCGCGGGCGGGATCATCCTCGTGCTCGGCGTCGTCAGCCTGCGCCAAGACTCTCCGGACGCGGCCGACCTCGCCGTCTCCCTCGCCGCACTCAAGGACTGGACGTTCCTGTTCGGCCCTGGGCTCATCGTCCCCTTCGGGAACGGGCTGATCCTCGGCTACCTGATGTACAGCTCCGGCCTCGTCCCGCGGCGCATGGCCTGGTTCGGTCTGATCGGCGGGCCGCTCCTTCTGATCGGGAACGTCGGCGTGCTCTTCGACTGGTGGGAGCCAGACCAGCGTGGCGTCCTCCTGGTCGCCCCCGAGTTCGTGTGGGAGCTGTTCCTCGGGATCTACGCCGCGGTCTGGGGATTCCGGCGGGATGCGCCGATCCTTTCGGCTAGCGCACGTTGACGCTGCAACGCCAACAGCTCCTCGACTGACACGACGCTCCGCGGCATCTAGTCGAGATCAGGCGAGAGGACGCCCGCCCAGGCGAGGGTGCGCCTAGCCGTCCGTTCGCTGATGCTCCTGTCCACTGTCGAAGAACGTGTCGAGGTACCTGCTCAGGCAGCAAGGCGCTGGTCCGGATCAGCGAGAAGACTTCCGCCGCCATGAACCGGGGGATCAGCTAGTCGATAAGACTGGAAGAGATCGAGGGCATTTCCGCCGACCGCTGCGGCGTAGGCGGATGCTTCTTCCTCCGCACGCGCAATCGCCTCATCGTCGGACGCGACCTCCCACAGCGTGACACGTTCCTCATACGCGCCTGAGTCCTCGATCACGTGACGCACAGCGAACCAATCCACGGCGCAAGGCTACCCGGCTCCGCGCTCGCTTTACGGGACATTCCCGGACGCCCGCTCAACCGAGGTTGACACGTTGGAGCCCTACTGTCGTCTTCGGCGCAGCGACATCTTCATCCCGCCGCCGGTGACCCAAACCGCCAGCCGCTCCCACCATCGAGCGTCTTTGAGTGGGGGATCGCGCCAGCGGTAGGAATCGCGGGCTCATGTCGCAATCGTATCCGGGGTTGCTCAGGGGACATTCGCGGACGCTGGCCCAAGTGAGCGCCCTCGGCCTTCCGCGCAACCGGCCAGTTTGACGGGCACCGATGACTTCCGGGCGGCAGTGAGGTCTGAAGCACTAGCGACAGGCCACAGACGCCGCGCGGCCACGCCGGCGTGCCGGCCCGGAACAGGCGCGCACGGTCCCCGAGACGACCCGAGACCAAGGAGTTCTGAGCATGCGGAAGCTGATAGCGACAGTGTTCAACTACTCGCTCGACGGCCTTCTCGCCGACGAGGGCACCGAGTTTTGGAAGTTCTGCTTCGACCTGCCCGAAAACCGCGAGCCCGACGACCCGGCGCAACTCGACTTTCTCCGGAGCGCGTACGCGCACATCATGGGCCGCACCGCCTACGAGAGCATCGCCGGAGCCATGACAACGTCCACCGACCACCCTTTCGCCCCGATCCTGAACGCCGCGCGCAAGGTCGTCTTCTCCCGGACCCTGAAGACGGCCGACTGGGCCAACACCACCATCGCCGCTGGTGACACGGCAGAAGAGATCGACAAGCTCAGGCTGGGCGGCGACGGCCACATCGTGGTCTGGGGCGGCGTCAGCCTCTGGCGGTCGCTCATGCGGCTCGACCTGATCGACGAGCTCCAGCTGAGCTTGTTCCCCTACGTCGCGGGCGAGGGCACCCGGCTGTTCGACGGCGTCCCCAAGTCCTACCGGCTCGACCTGGTCTCCAGCACCGCCTCCAGCAACGGGATCGTCGAGCTGCAGTACCGGCGGCACCGCTAACCCAGTGGCGAGACCCGTAGGATCGCCCAGATGAACGTCTCGCTGAGGGCGCTCGAGGACCGGGATCTCGACACGATCTTTCAGCAAGTGACGGATCCGGAGTCGATCCGAATGGCAGCCTTCACAACCGAGGATCAGACCGATCGCCGCGCGTTTCTCAACCGGACGTCGCGCCTGCGGGCCGACACAAGCGTCTCGCACCGAGTCATCGATGTCGACGGAGCAGTCGCTGGAACGATCGGGTCCTTCCGAATCGACAATCAGCTCGAGGTGACCTACTGGGTAGACCGCGCGCAATGGGGGAAAGGCATCGCGAGCGCAGCGCTTCAGATTCTTCTTGCCGAGACTGCCGAGCGTCCAATGTATGCCCGAGCGGCATCGGACAACGCCGGTTCGCTTCGCGTCCTGGAGAAAGCTGGGTTCCGACGCGTTGGCGTCGACCGCGGCTTCGCACGCGGTCGCGGTGAGGAGATCGAGGAAACAATCCTGCGCCTCGACTGAGGTAGAGCCGCACCGTGTGTGTCCGCTCGCCCTTTAGGCGCCCCAGCCGCCGCCCGAGCGATTCTCGATGTCCCGGCGGTGGTCCTCGGCTTCCTTTATGGCCTGCGATGCGCTTGACTCGGATCCAGTGCGGTTGACCCAGTTGAGGAATCTGGCGATCTGCCGGTACAACGCCCGAAACATCTGGCGTTGAGGTTACTGCGCTGGATCGAAAGAGGCTAGTTGCGGATCGGCACCCCGTACCGGGCGAGGATGCGGAGGAAGCGGGGCGGGGCGAGTCGGGGCTGGTCGGTGCCGTCGACCCGAAGCGCGACGACCGGCGGTTGGGAGCCGTGCGCTGGGTAGAACCAGCCTCGCTGGTTCGCTGCGGCAGGGCTCGAGGGCCGGGGTCGGTCGCTCCAGCCCCAGAACAGGGCCAGGCCGAGCCTGGGGCGGTTGCGCAGCTGGCGGATGCGCTGTGGACTCGCGTAGGGCGCTTGTACCAGCGTGACGAGAACCGTTCCGTTCTCTGACCAGCGTGGTAGCAGGATGGGCTTTTCCAGCCCTGGCCCGTGGATCATGATGTAGTTGGGCGCTGCGGCGTGGGCGGGCGCGGCGAGCGCGAGGCTTGCTATTGCTGCTGCGATTGCGGCGGCACGAAGCATCGCGCTGTACTACACCGCAGCACGCAGGAAGGTTCCAGGGTTAGGACAATGCGGCGGTGTTGGTTCCCGCCTGTCTTCGGGCCACGTTTCACTCGCCACTGCGGGGGTAACGCACGCCCGTATCCAGTCCGACTACGGGGAAGGGGACTACCCATGTCGAGGTTCAGGCCCAGGCTCTGGCTCGCAGTGTCGATTCTGGCGCTCGGCACGGCGATCGCGGGCGGCGTCGTCGCCGCGACGCAGCCGAGCGACGAGCAGGCACTCCAGCCCGCACGGCACCCAGCCGATCGCGGCATCGAGTCGCGCGTCAACGCGCTGCTTTCGAAGATGACAACCGAGGAGAAGCTGCAGCAGATCCAGCTCCTGCCGGACTTCCTGGTCACCGACGACGGCGTGCGCAAGGGCCTCGGCTCGGTCCTGAGCGTGACCGATCCGCAGAGGATCAGAGACCTCCAGCGCATGGCTGTCGAGGAGTCGCGGCTCAAGATTCCGATCCTCTTTGCCTTCGACACGATCCACGGGTTCCGGACGATCTTCCCGATCCCGCTCGCCACCGGGGCGAGCTTCGATCCGCAGGTGGCGTTCGACGACCACAAGTACGGCGCCCGCGAGTCGGCCGTCGTCGGGCTCAAGCAGACCTACGCCCCGATGATCGACGTCTCCCACGAACCGCGCTGGGGCAGGATCTCAGAGGCCGCCGGCGAGGACCCCTACCTGAACTCGGTGCTCGCGGCCGCGCGCGTCAAGGCGATTCAGGGGTCGGACTACAGCGCGCCCGACAAGCTCGTTGCCAGCCCCAAGCACTTCGCCGCCTACGGCCAGCCCGAGAGCGGCCGCGACTACAACACCACCGACATGTCCGTCCAGCGGCTCTGGAACTTCTACCTGCCGCCCTTCAAGGCCGCGATCGATGCCGGCGCCGACACGGTCATGTGCTCGTTCAACGCGATCAACGGCGTGCCGGGCTGCGGCCACGACGAGCTGATGAACGAGATCCTCAAGGACGAGTGGGACTTCGACGGGTTCGTCGAGAGCGACTGGACCGCCGTCGCCGAGATGCGAGCCTGCCCGCCGAAGACGCCCGACGCCGGGGAATGCGGGCACGGAGTCGCCGCCGACGGGCCCGGCGCCGCCGCGCTCGCGCTCAACTCCGGCGTGGACTCCGAGATGACGAGCACGCTGATCCGCGACTTCGGCGCGCAGCTGCTGCAGGAACGCCGGATCTCGATGAAGCGCGTCGACGACGCCGTGCGCAGGATCCTGCGCGTCAAGTTCCGCGCCGGCCTGTTCGAGCACCCGTACGCACCGTTCACGCCCGCGCAGGCCGAGGCGCAGATGCTGCGGCCCGACGCGGTAGCGGCCGCGCGCAAGGCGGCGAGCCGCTCGATGGTGCTACTCCAGAACAAGGGCGGGATCCTGCCGCTCAATCCGGCCAGGAAGACGGCTGTGATCGGACCACTCGCCGGCAACCAGCACGACATGCTCGGTCCGTGGTGGGGTGTCGGCCGCGACAGCGATGTCGTGACCGTCTTCGACGGCATCAACACGCAGAGCCCCGGCGCGACCTACGCCGAGGGCTGCAAGCTCTCGAACACCGAGCCGCCGCACACGGATCCCGAAGGCTGCGGCTCCGACGCCGGGTTCGCAGCGGCGGTCGCCGCCGCCCAGGCGGCGGACCAGGTCGTGCTCGCCCTGGGCGAGACGCGCGAGATGAGCGGCGAGGCCGCAGCGCGCAGCACGCTCGACCTTCCCGGCCGGCAGGAGGAGCTGATCCGGGCGATCAAGGCGACCGGGAAGCCGTACGTGGTCGTTCTGTTCACCGGCCGGCCGCTCGCGCTGGAGGACGTCGTCGACGACATGCCCGCACTCCTCGAGGCCTGGTTCCCGGGCGTGCAGGCAGGCAACGCGGTCGCCGATGTCCTGTTCGGCAAGGTGAATCCGGGCGGGAAGCTGCCCGTCTCGTTCCCGCGCCGGCTCGGCCAGGTGCCGATCTACTACAACCACGAGCGGACCGGGCGGCCGTGCAACGCGGACGTCGAAGTACAACTCTCGCCACCGCGACATCCCGAGCTGCTCGCCGCTCTTCGAGTTCGGCTACGGGCTCAGCTACACGACGTTCGAGGTCTCGAACCTGCAGCTGAGCTCCTCGACCGTGTCGCGCCACCGCAGTCTCACCGCCTCGGTGAGCGTGAAGAACACGGGCAGCCGCAAGGGTGACGACGTCGTCCAGCTCTACATCCACGACCCGGTGGCCAGCATCTCGCAGCCTGTCCGCCGGCTGCGGGGGTTCGAGCGCGTGACCCTGAACCCGGGCGAGACGCGAAGGGTGACGTTCACGCTCGACAGGAACGACTTCGGCTTCTACGACGAGCGCGGCAGGTTCGTCGTGGAGCCGGGCCAGATCGATGTGTACGCCGGCGACAGCTCGAGCGCGGCGCTCGTGCAGTCGTTCACCGTGCAGGGATAGCGACTCAAGGACGTGAGGCGCGGCGCCCGGCTCGTTCGGGCGCCGCGCCGATCGCGGATCCGCGCGGTAGGGTCGGCGCGTGAATGTCTCCTCACGGTTCGACGTTGCCGGGTTCGGCGTGGTCGTGACGGGCGGAGCGAGCGGGCTCGGGCTCGCCTATGGCGAGGTGCTCGCGGCCCACGGGGCGCGCGTAACCATGATCGACGTCGACTGCTGACAGATGTCGAGGAGCAGGTCGAGCGGCTTCGCGGCGAGGGGCTCGACGTGCGCGCGCGCCGTTGCCGACGTGACCGACCACGGCGCGCTCGACCGCACGATCGACGATGCGGCCGCGGCGTACGGGCGGCTGGACGTCGCGTTTGCGAACGCGGGCATCGACTCGGGCGCCGGCTTCCTCGGCGCGTGGGCCGGGAGCGAGCGGCCGCGCGTCCTCGAGGGCGCGCTTGAGCGCTACGCGGACGAGCGCTGGAACCGCGTGATCGATGTAAACCTGAACGGGATCTTCGCGACCTCCCGGGCGGCGGCGCGCCACATGCGTCCGCGCCGGTTCGGGCGGATCGTCGTCACGACGTCACTCGCCGCGACGAAGGTCGAGACGGCGATCGGCTCCGCGTACATGGCAGCGACAGGCAGGCGCCCGCCACTTCGTGCGGTGCATCGCGCTCGAGCTTGCGGGCGATGGCATCACGGCGAACGCGATCGCGCCCGGCTTCTTCGTCACGAACATCGGCGGCGGCCACGCACACAATCCCTCGACGCAGGACGCGATGTCGAAGGACATCCCCATGCACCGAGTCGGCTGGCCCGACGACGTCAAGCCGCTCGCCCTCTTCCTCGCGTCGCCAGCGTCGGAATACGTGACCGGGCAGGAGATCGTGATCGATGGCGGCTGGGGTCTCGGGCACGCGGACTGACGATGTCGACGAGGATCTGAAGGGGAGCAGCGGAACAGTTAGCGTCACTGAGCGCGTGCCTCGGCGGACACCAATCCTCCGACACCCCGACGACAAGGAGGAAGGGATGCCCTGGGGCGATTGGATCAACGAGCTGCCGACCGCGTTCTTCATGGTCGTGCACATCGCGGCGTTCGCGCTCGGCGCGGCTTCGCGTGGGTGGCGTTCAAGCGCGAGCTCTCACTGCTCGGGACGGCGTTCTCGCTCTTCGCCGCGGCCGAGCTGACCTACATGACCTACCACCTCGACTGGACCGTGTTCCTGTTCGCGCACACGATCGCCGAGGTCTTCGACCTGGTCGCGTTCGTGCTCGTCTTCGCAGCCGCCGTCTGGCAGGTCGCCGACGCTCGCCGGCCCGCCCTCGAGTCAAGCCGCTGATGCGACGGGTTCTCCCTTTCGCCCTTCGCCGCGTCCCTGCTCGGGGTCGCGGCGGGCTGCGGCGGCTCCGGCGACTCCGCCCCGGTCGCGACGACGGAGGTGACGATGGCCAAGAGCTATCGCTTCGACCCCGAGAAGATCGAGGTCGACGCCGGCTCGAGCGTCACCTGGACGAACGACGACAACTTCACCCACACGGTGCAGGTCGACGGGCAAGAGGACCACAAGGTGGAGCGCGGCAAGAGCGTCTCGATCGCGTTCGACAAGCCCGGCACCTACAAGTACGTCTGCACGCTGCACAGCCGGGACATGGACGGCGAGGTGATCGTCAAGTGATCACGCCGGCCGCGATCGAGCGCGACCTGGTCATCGTCGCCTGTGCGATCAGCGCCGGCATCCACGCCGCGCTCATCCCGGATCATCTGGCGGAAGGCGGCGCGCCGGAGCTGGTTTTGCGATTGCGGCCGCTCTCCTCGTCGCAGTCGCCGTCGCGCTGACGCGGGTCGTCAGCGCCGCCGCGCTCGCTGCGGCCGCGGCTCTCTTCGGCGGGCTGCTCCTGAGCTACGGCCTCGCCGTGACCACCGGGCTGCCTCTGCTCCATCCCGACCCGGAAGCGATCGACGGGCTCGCGCTCTTCACCAAGGCCGTCGAGCTGGTCGGTCTGGTCGCTGCGATGCATCTGCTCCGGCGACGTCGTCTGACGGTTCACCGATACGCCCCGATCCCGCTGGGACTGACCATGCTGATCGCCTGCTTCAGCGCGTTTGCATCGCTTGCCGTCTCGCACGGTCACACCGTCTGATGCAACTCGCGTTGGTTGAGCCTATGGTCCGGTCAGTGGAACCGACCGTCCAGCCGCTCGAAGTCCTCGAGTACCCCGCCCTCGACGAGGAGTCGCGCCGCTGGCTCGACGATCTTCGTGCGGACGGAGCGACCAAGGACGCCGCGGTCGCGCGGCTGCACGCCCTGCTGGTCCGCGCAGCCCGCTTCGAGGTCGCCCGCCGGCGCCCGACGCTGCCGCACCTGCGCGGCGACGAGCTCGACGACATCGCGCTCGAGGCCGCCGACGACGCCCTGATGAGCGTGCTCAGGCGGCTGGACGACTTCCGCGGCGCCAGCCGCTTCACGACCTGGGTCTACAAGTTCGCGCTGCTCGAGGCAGCCGTGAAGCTGCGGAAACGCGCCTGGCAGGGTCGCGAGGTGCCGCTCGAGCCGGAGACCTGGTCGCTCTTCTCGAGCACCGGGCTCGCGCCGGACCTGGAGGCGGAGCAAAGCGAGCTCCTCGCGACGCTGCAACGCGCGATCGCGGACGTGCTGACACCGCACCAGCGTCGCGTGCTCATCGCGCTCGCCCTGAACGGCGTGCCGATCGACGTCCTCGCCGAGCGTCTCGGCACCAACCGCGGCGCGCTCTACAAGACGCTCCACGACGCGCGGCGCAAGCTCCGCCGTCACCTGGACGAGTGTGGCCTGTCTGTTGGATCCTTCCTGGAGGAGACGAAGTGACCGAGCGCCCCGATTTGAAAGAGACACTGGGCCGTCTCCTCGGCCCAGCCGAGCCCGAAGTCGGCTGCGACGCCTGCTTCGACCAGCTCGACCGGTACGTCGAGCTCGAGCTCGCCGGCGCCGACGTGGACGCCGCACTCCCCGGCCTGCGCGCCCACCTTCAGGGTTGCCCGGCCTGCCGCGAAGAGCACGAGAGCCTGCGCGCCCTCGTCAGCGGCGACTAGCGCTCGGCGCTCGACTCGTCGTCCGGCGCCTCGAGCGGCTTCGTATCCATCGTGCGCTTGATGTCCTCGCGCGGGTCGACGTCGCCGACCGTCTCCTTGACCTCGCGCAGGCCGCGCCCGAGCTGCCGTGCGATCTGCGGGATCTGCTTCGAACCGAACAGGAGCAGAAGGATGAATACCAGCGCGATCAGCTCCCAATGACCCGGCACGCACCCAGCATAGACAGCAGTGAAAGATCCGCCTCGAGGATGACCCCGAATCGGCGCCACGGCCGATGCCGCCGTCGCGGCGGCGGCGTAGCGTGCTCTCCATGAAGCGCACGCTCCTCATCGCACTCCTCGCACTCGGGCTGATCCTCCTCGCAGTCGGCGGCTGGACGATCCAGGGCATTCGCTGGGCCCTCGGCGACCGGCGCAATCGACGCGAGCGTCTCGCCACGGCATAGTTCGGTCATGGACGTGAAGCTGGCGGAGGAATCGCTCTCGGGCTCGTGGCTGTCCACGCGGCTCGGGGTCGGCACACACCGGCTCGATGCAATGCGCCGGTCCGGTGAGCTGCTGGGCGTCCGGCGCCCGGGTGGGCAGGACTACCTCTATCCGGCCTGGCAGTTCGCCCCGGACGGAAAGCCGCTGCCGGTGATCGCGCGTCTCGTCGAGGCAGGCCGCAACGCCGGTCTGAGCGACGACCGGCTGTACGAGGTGCTTGCCGCCCGGACCGGGATCTCCGGCGACGCCCGGCTCGCCGACGCGTTGCGCGACGGCAAGGACGAGTACGTGCTCTCCGTCGTTCGCAGCGGGTAGCGGCATGGCCCTCGTCAGCCTCAACGCCGTCCGCAAGTCGTTCGGCAGCCGAACCGTGCTCGACGGCCTCGACTTCGCGATCGAGCCGCGTGCCCGCGTCGGCGTGATCGGCGCGAACGGCTCCGGCAAGTCGACCATGCTCAGGCTCATCGCGGGGCTCGAGGAGCCGGACGCGGGAACCTCCGTCCGCCGCCGCGGGATCATCACCTCGTTCCTGCCGCAGCATCCGCTCGGGGACGAGCGGAACGCGCTCGAGACCGTCCGCGCGGCACGGCCCGACCTCGACGAGCTCGACCGCGAGCTGCACCGGATCTCCGACCAGCTGGCCTCGCCGGAGCTGGCGGCCGACCTCGACAAGATGTCACGCGTCCTTCGGCGCCAGGAGGAGCTCGTCGAGCGCTGGGAGGAAGCCGGCGGGCCGAGCATCGACGGCCGCGCTCGGGCGACGCTGCTCGACCTCGGGCTCGAAGAGGCCGACCTGACGTTGCCGACGAACGCCCTCTCGGGCGGCCAGCGGAAGCTGATCGCACTCGCGGCCTGCCTCGCACAGGACCCCGACGTCCTCCTGCTCGACGAGCCCGAAGCGCACCTCGACGCGGTCGGCCGCTCGCTGCTGGAGCGCCTCATCTCCTCCTTCGACGGAGCCGTCGTCGCCGTCTCGCACGACCGGTACCTGCTCGACGAAACGGTCAGTCAGATCGCCGAGCTCCACGGCGGCCGGATCCGCATGTGGCCGGGCAACTACTCCGCGTACACGCTCGCCCGGGAGCTCGAGCTCCAGCGGCAGCAGCAGCAGTACGTGACACAGCAGAAGGAGATCGAGCGGCTCGAAGCAGCGATCCGGCGGTTCAAGGACTGGGCGCACCGGGTCGTCGACGAGCGCCACATCAAGCAGGCCCGGAACAAGCAACGCCAGATCGACCGGATGGAGAAGATCGAGCGCCCCGTGCTCGAGCGCCGCAAGATCGCGCTCCGCCTGCACCCGCACGAGCGGGGCGGCCAGCGCGTCTTCGAGCTGCGCCACGTGGGCATGCAGTTCGGCGAGGACGTCGTGCTCGCAGACGTCGAGCTGACCGTCATGCACGGCGAGCGCGTCGGCTTCGTCGGCGCGAACGGGGCCGGCAAGAGCGTGCTTCTGAAGACCGTCGTGGGTGAGCTCGAGCCGACCGTGGGCGAGGTCTGGGTCGGCCCGTCGATCCGGACCGGCTACCTCGCGCAGGACCAGGAGACGCTCGATCCCGAATCGAGCCCGCTGGACACGGTCCGGCTCGCGCATCGCTGCTCCGAGGGCGAGGCCGTCGCGCTGCTGATGAAGTTCCTGTTCCCGTACGAGCAGGTGCGACGGGCGAACAAGCTCCTCTCGGGCGGTGAGCGCACACGGCTGCAACTGCTGCTCTTGATGCTGCAGCGGCCGAATCTCCTCGTGCTGGACGAGCCGACGAATCACCTCGACATCGACTCGGTGGAGGCGCTCGAAGCAGCCCTCGAGGAGTTCGACGGCACCGTCTGCGTCATCTCGCACGACCGCTATTTCCTCGACCGCATCGTCGACCGGATCGTCGAGGTCGGCGACAGCGAGGCGCGTGCCTACGACGGCAGCTGGTCGGACTGGTTCGAGCGCTCCCGTGGGAGCGAACCGATCGTCGTTTGACCGCGTAGCTTCGGGGGACCGTCCGTGGTAGCCTCGCCCGCCGGCTCATCGACAGAGAGGGGAGACTCTGATGGCCTCGTCCCGCCGAGCGCTGCTTCTCGCGCTTCTCACGTTCCTCATGATCCTCGCACTGCCTTCGCTCGCACACGCAGCGGGTGTTCAGCCTCGCTTCGACCTGTCGAGCCCCGAGGGCGGGCCGTTCCCCAGCAACCGCTGGACGACATTCGACTGGTCGCAGAAGACCGGTCTTCGCGTCAAGCTGCCGAAGCCGGACTGCGCCGTGCGCCCGTCCGACTGCGCCGACATCGACGTCCTCAACACGCTCGACGGCTTCAACCTGCAGCCGCGGATCTCGATCCCGTTCACGGGCCCGATCGATCCGGCGAGCGTCGACAGCTCGAACGTCTTCCTCGTCCGGCTCCCGGACTTGCGGATCACAGGCATCAACCAGATCGCCTGGGAGCCCGCGGCCAACACGCTGCACGTCGAGTCCGACCAACTACTGCGCCAGCACACGACGTACGTCCTCGTCGTCACAACCGACGTCCGCGACGCAACGGGCAAGAAGATCAAGTCCGCGTGGTTCCACAACTCGCATCTCGTGCACGGGCTTCCCGGGAAGCTGCTCTCCAAGGTCGCGGTGGCGAGCATCTTCACCACCCAGAGCGCGACGGCGTTGCTCGAACAGGTGCGCCGCCAGATCAAGGCGTCCACCCCGTCGCCCGCGAGCTTCGTGCTCGGCGCCGGCGGTGAGCGGACGGTGTTCCCGACCACGGACGTGACGTCGATCCTGTTCTCGCGGCAGACGACGACCGCACCCGGCTTCGCAGTCTCGCCGACCGGGACGCCGTTCCTCGCCGGAGTCGGCTCGATTGCCTTCGGGGCGTTCGACTCGCCGGACTACCAGACCCCGTCGAAGGTGATCCCGCCGGTCGGCAGCCGGACCGGCGTGCCGGCGGTACAGGGGACGAACCGTCTCTACTTCAACCTCTTCCTTCCGGCGGGGACCGCGCCGGCGGGCGGGTGGCCGGTGGCGATCTACGGCCACGGGTTCACGGACAACAAGAACGGGAGCCCGTTCGTCGTCGCCGGCTCGATGGCGCGGCGGGGGATCGCGACGATCGCGATCAACGTCGTCGGCCACGGCGGCGGCCCGCTCGGAACGCTGATCGTGAACCGCGCGGCGGGCGGCCCTGTGGTGCTCCCCGCCGGCGGCCGTGAGGTCGACCTGGACGGCAACGGCCTGTTCGGCGGCACCGACGGCATCAATGCGACGCCGCCGCAGACGCTGATCGGGAGCCGGGACGGCCTGCGCCAGACGGTGATCGACCTGATGCAGCTCGTCCGCGAGGTCGAGGTCGGAATGGATGTCGACGGGAACGGGACCCGCGATCTCGACCCGGCGAAGATCTCGTACTTCGGCCAGTCGTTCGGCGGCATCTACGGCACGAAGTTCCTCGCCGTGGAGCCGAACGTCCGCCTCGGCGTCCCGAACGTCCCGGGCGGCGCGATCGTCGAGATCGCCCGGCTGAGCCCATCGTTCCGCGGGCTCGTGACGCTCAGTCTGATCAACCGCACGCCGCCGCTGATCAACCTGCCGGGATTCGCCTTCAACGAGAACATGCCGCTGCGGAACCTGCCGCCGCTGGTCGACACGGTCCCGGGGGCGTCGGCGATCCAACAGCTGCTCGAGTGGACGGAGTGGACGTCACAGGCGGGGAACCCGGCTGCGTACGCCGTCCACCTGCGCGCGCAGCCGCTGTCGGGCGTGCCGGCGAAGTCGATCATCCTGCAGTACGCCCGCACCGACGCGACCGTGCCGAACCCGACGACCTCGGCGATCATCCGCGCCGGCGGGCTGGAGGACCGGACGACCCTGTTCCGGAACGATCTCGCCTTCGCTGCCGATCCGACGTTCCCGAAGAACCCGCACACGTTCCTGACCAGGCTGCCCGGTCTGTCGACGCCCAGCGCCGGCGTGGTGGCACTCGCGGCCCAGGATCAGATCGCGCAGTTCTTCGCCTCCAGCGGTGCGGTCGTCGTCGATCCCGACGGCGCCGGGCCGCTCTTCGAAACCCCGATGGCGGGGCCACCGGCGGAGGACCTGGCGTACATCCCGTGACCTCAGCTGCGTGAGCTGCTGGAGCTCCTCGAGGCGGGGCCGGGCGACAATCTGTTGCCCGGCCTCGCCTGGCTCGCAGGCCAGGAGGTCGAGCTCGACCCGGACGAGGTCAAGGCGACGGTTCGCCGGGCCGAGCTGCTGCTCGCGGCCGGCGGCGACCCGCGCCGCGAGCTCGAGCTCGACGGACGCGCGGTGACGTCGGTCGCGGAGGATCTCGACGAGCCCGGCGCGCGTGACCAGCTCGAGGACTCGCTCGCCCGCCTCGCGGCCGCCTCGGAGGGGTTGCCGGCGGTGAGCGACGGGCTTGCGCGGCTGCGTGCGCAGCCGGACCTCGCCTGGCAGAGCTACGCCTGTGCGCTGCTCGCGGAGGCGATCGGCACGGACTGATCGTCGAGCTCGGACATCTTCCCGACCGAGCGGACCGGCGAGAGCAGGATCGGCACCACGGCGGAGAGGCTGCCGATCGAACCGATGAAGATCGTCTCGCGCAGCCCGATCGTGGCGGCGAGCGCGCCACCGACGAGCCCGCCGAACCGGAATCACGCCCCAGACGACGAACCGCCGCGAGGCGTTCGCCCGTCCGAGCATCCGATCAGGCGTGATCGCCTGGATCAGGCTGATCGCGGTGACGTTGAAGAGGATGACGCCGAAGCCGACCACCAGGCCGCTCGCAATCAGGAACGGAATCGCGAGGTCCTTGGGCGCCACGGCGATCAGGAGCGTGCCGGGACCGAACATACCCGCCGCATAGACGATCGTCCTGCCCACACCGAGACGGTCGCTGATCCGCCGCGCGGTCAGCGCTGCCGCGAGCGTGCCGAGATTGCCTACGGCGAGCGCGACGCCGATCGTCCCGGCGGAGAGGCCGAGCCCGGATCGTTCTGCCGACGCCGAGGCGGTCGCTGATCCGCCGCGCCGTCAGCGCTGCCGCGAGCGTGCCGAGATTGCCGACGCGAGCACGACACCGATCGTGCCGGCCGAGAGTCCGAGCTCCGGACCGCGTAGACGAGCAGGATCGAGAAGACGAGGTTGCCGAAGAAGTTCGAGAGCGCGACCGCGCCACCATGCCGCGCTGGTAGGGATGGGTGAAGACATAGCGCAGGCCCTCGCCGAGCTCGGCCTTCATCGAGCGCCGCTCCTCGCGCGGCGGCGGCTCCTCGACCTTCTTGATCATCGCCGAGCAGGAAGGCGGACGCGAGGAAGCTGATCGCGTCGGCGAGGATCGCGACGGGAGCGGTCAGGACCGCGACGAGACCGCCGGCGACGCCGGGGCCGGCGATGTTCGCCGCCGAGCGGCTGATCTCGAGCTTCGAGTTGCCCTCGACGATCTGCTCCCGCCCGACCAGGGCCGGCAGGTACGACTGGTAGGCCACGTCGAAGAAGACGGTGCAGATGCCCGTCGCGAACGCCGACGGCGTACAGCTGCCAGATCGTCAGGACGCCGAGCCAGTGCGCAACCGGAACCGAGACGAGCGCAGCGGCGCGGCCGAGATCCCCGAGGATCAGGATCGGGCGCCGCCGCAGGCGGTCGACCCAGACCCCGGCGGGTAGAGCGAAGAGCAGGAACGGCAGGAACTCGACGGTCGTGAGGGCCGCGACCCGGAAGCTGCTCTCCTCGAGCACGATGATCGCGACGAGCGGCAGCGCCAGCAAGCTGACCTGCGTCCCGAACTGGCTGATCGTCTCCGCGCCCCAGAGCGACAGGAAGTCGCGGTGCCGCCAGAGACCTCCTGGCCGCTTCATCTCACGCAGAGACGGCGCGGCCCGGGTGATCTCGATGTCGCCGCTGACGGTCTTCGACCTGCAGCCGCGCCTCGGACCCGCTGGGTGTCTCGGACGGCGCATCCTTGACGTCGAGCTCGGAGCTGACGTCGCCGCTCGTCCGAGTTGGCGTCGATGCGCAGGCGAGTGCCGGGGCGGACGCCGATGCGCACGTCGCCGGAGACCGACTGGAGCGTGATCTGTCCCTGCCGGATCGCGTCGATCCGCTGGTCGCCGGAGACGGTCTTCGCGCTCAGGTCGGTCTGCGCGTCGTCGATCGCGAAGTCGCCGGAGACGAGCGTCGCCGTGACCGGGCCGGTGACCGTGCCGAGTCGGACGTCACCGGAGACCGTCTGAATACGTGCTTCGCCGTCGACCGTCGCGGCACGGACGTCCCCGCTTGCCGACTGCACGCGGAGCCCGGCGACATGCTCGACGACGATGTCGCCGGACGCCGTCTTCAACTCCACGTTGCCGAGCCGGCCGGCTGGCATCGACGTCGGCGGACGCGGTGGTGCAGTCGAGGTCGGTGCCTTCGGGACAGCGGATGCGGATACCGACCTGCGGAGTGCGACCGAAGGTGATCCAGGCCGGACCGACGCCGAAGCCCTTGCCGCCGACGCCGATCTCGACCGCGATCGTCGTTGCCGTTCATCTCGACCGTCGCCCGCTCGATTGCCTCGCGGGTGGCGTCGTCGTCACGGAGCGCCTCGAGCTCGACCGTGGTGCGGCCGGTCTCGCTCGGGTCGACCGAGATCAGCCCGGCGGCGTTCTTGACGCGGAGGCGCGTCTTGTCGGGAGTGTCAAATACGTGCACGGCGGGACTCCTTCAACTTGCGCGCAGGCTTGACGACGCGGTTGTCGGGCGGTTCGGGGCAGCACCAGTCCGGAAGCAACAGGACTCCGGCGCCGTACGAGATTGGGTGAAGACGGGACACGTGCGTCTCCTTTCCTAGCTGTCCGCGTAGCCGGACAGACGCCGGCCGGTGCGAACAGAACGGGTGCGAGGCTCGAGCCCGCGCTGAAGCGCGCGCACGATCCAGGCATTGACCGAGGTGCCTTCCAGATTGGCGGCGACCTCGAGCTGCGCCTTCAGACCTTCGGGCAGGCGCAGGGTGATGCGGGCGGAGAAGGCGTCGTCGGCGCTCGCGGTCTGCGTGCGCTCCGGCTCCTCTTCCTCTTCGATGTACACGAGCTCAGGGTCGCGACCGGCGAGGCGGACCTCGATCCGGCCGGGCACCGAGCCCGAGAGGGCAAGCGCGGCCTCGCTGACGACGTCGAGCAGACGCAGGTGCAGCGAGGAGCCGAGCGCCTGCGTGAGCCGGCGGCCGGCCTCCACGGTGGGCTCGTCGGTGGCGAGCGATGCTGCCGCCGCGAGGTCCTCCTGGATCGCGTGGATGTGATGTGCCATCTCCATGGCTGCACTATGACATCACTGTGATGTCATGTCAAGTCACGACTGACATCTCGTAAATGTCAACGTGGCATCACGGGCTGTGCGGCGCGGTTAAGCCATTCACGGCGCTGCAGGCCGCTGGTATCGTCAGGTTCTTGCCCCGCGTTGCCCGAGCAGGGCGCGCCTGTGGCAGCCCTCGCTGGCCGCCACAGGGGAAGCACCGCATGAACCACGTCGATCCACCTGATCTTGCCCTCTGGCCGACCTTGCGCCGACTCTTCCCCCTCTGGTGGGAACAGCGCCGCCTGGTCGCAGCCGGCCTGGCGTTCGCGCTCGTCAACACCGCGCTCTCGATCACGATCCCGATCCTGATCCAACGCGTGGTCGACCAGGCGATCGTCGGCCCGGAGCACGAACGGCTGCTCCCGTATCTCGGCGCGATCCTCGTGCTCGCCGTCCTGCGCTTCTTCGTCAACTTCTCGCGCCGCTTCGCGACCGCGCGGGTCGGGATCGCCGTCGAGGCGCGCCTGCGCGGAATGCTCTACCACGCCTACCTCACCTATCCGCGTGCGTTCTTCGACCGGCACGCGACCGGAGAGGTGATCTCGCGCGCCACGAACGACATCTATCCGGTGCGCTACTTCATCGGCTGGGGCGTCGTCCAGGGGATGCAGAGCGCGATGATGATCGTCGCCGCGGGAGCCGTGCTCCTGACCGTGAACGCGCGGCTCGCGCTCTTCTCGGCGCTCGCGATGCCGGCGATCGCCGTCCTCACCTGGGTCTTCGCGCACCGGCTCTTCCCGATCTCGCGGCTCGTCCAGGCGAAGAAGGGCCATCTGACCGAGGCGACGGACGAGGCCGTGGTCGGGATCGAGATGGTGCAGGCGTTCGGACGCGAGGCGGACGTCCGCACGCGCTTCCTCGGCCGGGCCGAGGCGGTGCGCCACGAGACGATGCGCCAGGCGACCGTCGAGGCGCACTACCTCCCCGGCCTGCTCTTCCTCCCGACCCTTGGAATCGCCGCGGTGCTCCTGCTGGGCGGCCGCGAAGTGATCGCGGGCACGCTGACGATCGGCGAGTTCATGCTCTTCATCACCCTGCTGCTGCAGCTCGTGTGGCCGCTCGAGGCGATCGGCTGGATCATCAACCTCGGTCAGCGCGCGGTCGCCTCGGCCGGGCGCAGCTTCGCGTGGCTCGAGGGGATCCAGCCGTTGCCGGAGCCGACGGACCCGAAGCGGCTGCCGGCTGGAGCGCTCCCGGTGCGCTTCGAGGAGGTCCGGTTCGCGTACGGCACGGAGTCCGAGGTCCTGCGCGGGATCGACCTGGCCGTCGAGCCGGGGGAGATCGTCGCCGTCTGCGGCCCGACCGGGTCGGGGAAGACGACGCTGCTCAACCTGCTGCCCCGCTTCTACGACCCGACCGGAGGACAGGTCCTGGTCGGCGGGATCGACACGCGCGACGTGCCCGTCGCAGACCTGCGGAACGCGGTCGCGATCGTGACGCAGAAGCCCGTCCTCTTCTCCGTGCTCCTGCGCGACAACCTGCTCTCCGCCAGGCCGGACGCGGACTGGGACGACGTGCTCGCGGCCTGCGACGCCGCCGGCGTCTCGGCTTTCGTCGACGACCTGCCGGAGGGCTACGACACGCTGATCGGCGAGCGCGGCGTCAACCTCTCCGGCGGCCAGCGGCAGCGTGTCGCGCTCGCCCGGGCGCTGCTCGCGGGCGCGCGCGTGCTCGTGCTCGACGACCCGATGTCGGCCGTCGACACCCAGACCGAGCGCCTGCTCGTCGAGAATCTCCGTCCCGCAGTCGCGGGCCGCACGGTGCTCGTCGCGACCCAGCGGCTCTCGACGATCGGCGTCGCCGACCGCGCGGTCGTGATCGAGGACGGTCGCGTCGTGGAGCAGGGGCCGCCGGCCGAGCTGCTCGCGGCGGGCGGGCTCTTCACGGCCCTCTTCGGAGACGAGTCCGTTGCCGCGTAGACGCAAGCACCACACCGGGCTCTCGCGCCTGCTCCCCTACGCCGGCCGAGCGGAAAGGGTCGCCTGGCTCTCATCGCCCTGCTCGCCGCGCTCTCCGCCGCGGCACCGGTCGTCGGCTGGCATCTCGTCCAGGACGCGATCAACAACGGCATCGAGAAGGGCGACGAGCACCACCTGCTGCTCGCCGTGATCGGCTACGTCGGGGTCAACGCCGCAGCCTGGGTGCTCGGCACGCTGACGTGGCTCGGGCTCGCCGACGTGGGCCAGCGGATCGTGCTCGAGCTCCGCCGCGACCTCTTCCAGCACCTGACGTCGCTCTCGCTCCGCTACTTCTCGCAGCAGAAGGCGGGCTGGATCATCTCGCGGCTGACGAGCGACATCGACGCGCTCTCGGACGTCCTCAACCAGGGCCTGACGACGCTCGTCGTCAACACCCTGACGCTGATCGCCGCCGTCGGCGGGCTCTTCCTGCTCGACTGGCGGCTCGGGCTCGTGGCCCTCTGCGTGCTTCCGCCCGGGATCGTGGTCACGCGCTGGTTCCAGCGCGTCTCGCACGAGGCGGCGTCAGAGGTGCGGACCCGGATCGCGATCGTGACCGCGCAGCTCGCCGAGTCGGTCGCCGGGATGGCAGTCGTCCAGGCGTTCAACCGCGAGCGCGCGTTCCAGGCCGAGTTCGACGGGCTCAACCAGGAGAACCGCGTGGCGAACGTCCGCGTGCAGAAGATCTACTCGGTCTTCTTCCCCGCGATCGAGCTGCTGGGAGCGATCGCGACTGCCTCGGTCATCTACGCCGGCGCCCAGTTCATCGGTTCGGGGTCGATGCAGATCGGCACGCTCGTCGCTGCGGTCGGACTGCTGGCGCTCGTCTTCCAGCCGCTCCAGGAGCTCTCCGAGCTCTACGGCCAGGTGCAGGCGGCAAGTGCTGCGATGGACAAGATCAGCTCCGTGCTCGACGCCGAGATCGACGTGGCCGACCGCAAGGACGCGCGGCCGCTCGGCCGAATCGACGGCCGGCTCGAGCTCGACCACGTCACGTTCGCGTACGGCGAGGAGCCGGTGCTGCACGCGATCGACATCTCCGTGGCGCCCGGCGGCTGCATCGCCCTGGTGGGCGAATCGGGCGGCGGCAAGTCCACGACCGCGAAGCTGATCGCGCGCTTCTACGACCCGGACCAGGGCGCAGTGCGCGTGGACGGCACCGACCTACGCGACGTCGAGCTCGTCGGCTACCGGCGCCAGCTCGGCGTCGTCCTCCAGGATCCCTTCCTCTTCAGCGGCACGATCGCCGACAACATCCGCTTCGCGAAGCCCGACGCCTCCGACGAGGAGGTGCGGGAGACGGCGGCTGCGGTCGGAGTCGACCGGGTCGCCGCCAGGCTCGAACATGGGCTCGACCACGTCGTGCGCGAGGGCGGCGCCGGCCTCTCCACCGGCGAGCGCCAGCTGATCTCGATCGCGAGGGCGCTGCTCGCCGACCCCCGCATCCTGATCCTCGACGAGGCGACCTCGAACATCGACCGCCCGACCGAGATCCTGATCGAGCGCGCGTTCGACCGCCTTCTCTCCGGGCGGACGTCGATCATCATCGCTCACCGTCTCGCGACCGTTCGGCGTGCGGACGAGATCCTGGTGCTCGAGCACGGCCGCATCACTCAGCGCGGCACCGAGCGGGAGCTGATGGCCCAGGACGGCCCGTTCCGCCGCCTCGCCCACAAGCTCGTGGACGACTCGCTGCCGGCGCTCCCAGAGGAGACGCCGGCAGCGTAAGCCGTTTGCCTAGGCCTGCTTCTCGAGGTACGTGAGCTCGGAGCCGCGGCACATCATCTTGACGCTGTCGCCGACGGCGAAGCGTCCCACGATCTTCTCCGCCACCGACACGGGCGGCGTGCAGGTGAGCGTGCCGGCCTCACCCTGGACGGTCACGGACTCCCGCGAGAGTGCGGTGATCCGGCCGTAGAGCTTGTGCTCCTCGCCCGCCTTGCGCTCGTCTGTCGACGGGGCGCGCTCGATGCCGACGAGGACGCCGGCGAGGCAGTAGATCTTCACCTTGTCTCCGACCTTGAGGCCGGCAACCTTCGCCTGCTTCTCAGCCGGGACCTTGCAGGCGAGACGGCCGGTGTCCGACTGGACGACGATCACGCCCATGGCGAGCTCGGCGACCTGTCCGGCGGCCATCTGCTTCTCGCCGCGCTTCTCGTCCGCCTTCTTCTCCTCGGCCTTCTCGTCCGTTCTTCTCGCGTGCCTTCTCGGCCTTCTCGCCGAGGCGGCCGATCATGCGCAGCTCGGCGCGGCGGCCCTTGTGACGAACGCAGAGCATGCGCACCTTGTCGCCGACCTTCAACGCGGCGACCTTTTCGGCGAGCCGGGCCGGGACCGTGCACGTCAGCATTGCGTCGCCGACACGATTCTCGACCGACACAGCCTGGGCAGATGCCCTGACGACGGGCCCTGAGATCCGCAGTTCCTTGCCCCGATTCGCCTGTGCAGGCACGGCGACCACGAGCGTGAAGATTCCAATCAGAAAGACTTTCCGCAGCACGTTTGTTCCCTCCTGTTACGCAGCAGTGGGTTGCTGTATCGGCTGCGGTACCCGCTGCGAGCGATCCCCCGCGCGAGTGAAGGTCTTCCAGCGGATACGCAGGCGAACCAGGTGAGGAACGAGAGCGCGCGAAAGCGCGGTTTGTTGCAGACCTCAGGCTTGCGGCAGAAGCTGCAGCAGCGAGTGGCTAGTCGCCCCAGTCGAAGTCGCGTGACTTCGACCAGAGGCCCGTAGTCTCTTCGCGCTCGCCGTTGGACGACTCCACCGTGACGTGCTCGAGGGATTCCTCGCCGGGCCAAAGGAGCGCGGCGGCCTCAACGGACACGGCCGGCTCGTCGCCGTCCATGGTTTCCTCCAGCCGGGCCTGCTCCTCGGTCTTGAACAGGGGGTGGTTGTCGAACGGATCGTCAATGCGATAGCCGTTGATCGGCATCGCGCCTTCGAGCTCTGAGTTGCGGCGCTTCAGCTCGAGGTGATCCTGGATGACACGTGCGAAAAGCGAGGGCGTCTCAACTGCCATAGGGGCCTCCGTGGTGGACAACTTCGGTGGTGCTGGGGCGGGATTGTAGCGCAGGACCCGGAAAATCTCCTGCTCCGACACGATTCTGCTACATCTGGGTTACCTGCTCGGTGCCGGCGTAAACGCGATTCTTCCCCGCACGCTTGGCCCGGTACAGCGCTTCGTCGGCCGCTTCGACGAGCTCGGACATCGTCGTCGTCGGTTCGGAGGCGGCGACGCCGAAGCTGGCGGTGACGTGCAGCGGCACGCCTTCGGCGGAGACAAGCCCACGCTCGCTGAGCGTCTGGCGAACGCGCTCGGCGACCTGCGCAGCACCCATGAGATCCGTGCCGGGAAGGATCACCGCGAACTCCTCTCCTCCCCACCGTGCCGCGGTGTCGATCTCACGGACGGTTTCGTGCAGCGCCTGCGCGATGTCGCGCAGAACGATGTCCCCGGTCGGGTGCCCGTGACGATCGTTGACCAGCTTGAAGTCGTCGACGTCGGCGAGGATGAGCCCCACCGGGCCTCCCAGACGCTCGGCTCGGGTGAGCTCGGTTGCGAGGGACGCGTCCGCCTGGCGCCGGTTTGCGAGCCCCGTGAGGCCGTCGACCAGCGCCTGCCGCTCGACCATCTGGTGGAGCCGCGCATTCTCGAGCGCCACGACCGCCTGCCCGGCGAGCGACGCGGCGATCATCCGCTCCTCGACGTCGAACTCCTCGCCGACGAGAAGCAGCCGGCCGAAGCTTCGCAGTCCGGCCCTGAGCTCGAAGTCCAGGCGGGCGCCGCCGGCACCGACGTCGCCGGTCTCGACGAACGAGCCGTCCTCGGCGATGACGACACCTCCGTCGGCATGCGTGGCCTCGACGGCCGATTCCACGATCACCCGGCGGAGCTGCTCCGCGTCGAGCGTTGCCGCCAGCGCGTCCCCGAAGCGGGCGTTCGCCTCGCGCAGCCGGCGTCGCTCCTTCTCGAGCTCGTCCATCCGCGCCTCGAGCTGGGCGGCCATCTTGTTGAATGCCCGGCCGAGCTCCGCGAACTCGTCGCGCCCCTTGATCGGCACCCGCTCGCGCAGTCGACCGGCCGCGATGGAGTTGGCGGCGTCAGCCAGGCGCCCGAGCGAGCCGACGATCGAACGGCCGGCGACGTAGGCGACGACCGCGATCAGGAGGAGCGACCCGACGAGGCCGAGCAGCAGCCGGCCGATCAGGTTTCGCTTCTCGGACGCGATCGCGGACGACGGGGTGAGCGCGGCGAGCTGGACGCCGCTCTCGGGCACGAGTCGCGCTCCGAGCGCGCGGAAGCTGGACTCTCCGATCGTCGCAGTCGCCACACGACCCGGCGTCACGTCGATGGTGCCGCCGAGCGTCGCAGTGGACGCGGCGCTGATCCGGCCGCTCGGCCGCACGATCGCCAGCTCGTCCGGAGCAGTCAGGCCCGAGCGCGCGTGCAGCTTGCGGGCCAGCGAGTCGTCGAGGGGAACGGAGGCCACGATGGTCGCCGAGCGATTGCCGGGCCCGACGAGCGAAACCGTTGTCTCGGCGGCCAACGGCGGCACACGCCCGATCGTGGTGCCGCCGGATGTCTCGACGCGGAGCGCCGGATACCGTGCGAGAAGGCTCGCGATCGCGGCACGGTCGTCACGCGCGACGGCCGTCTGGAAGGCCTTCGTACTGCCGAGGGTCTCCGCCGCTCGTTCGACATTCCGCCGCTCGTCCTCGAACGCGGCCAAGGCGGCGGTGACCCCGGCGGCGAGGCGGTCGTCCGCACTTGTCGTCACACTCCGTTCGGCGACCTGGCTGAAACCCCAGAACGCGGCCGCCAACGGCAGCACAGAAAGTGCCAAAAACGTCCCGACCAGCTTAAACTTGAAGCTTCCCAACATCTTGACTCTTCAGTTTCCCCCATCACCTGCCGATAAGTCCCCTGGGAAGTGTTTTCGGCACCGGGGGGAAGCAACATGAGGTCGATTTTGGTGCGCGCGCTCGCGGTAGCGCTCGCAATTGGCGGAGCTGGCGGTGCATTGGCGTTGCCGATGCTTCTTCTAGGCGACGGCGCAGAGTCCCCCACGCGCTTCGCTCATTCGTTCGACCCGCTGGTGCCTGAGCGAGACGGCACCGTCATTCGCATTCCGCCGGCGCCTGCTCGTGAGCCTGCGCGGGCGACCCCGAAGCCCAAGCCGCGCACACGCGGCGCCGGCTCCTCAGGCCGTTGCGCAGTCCGTCAGTGTCGTCACGCCCGCGCCGTCCCGCCCGGCGGCGCCGACGCCTGCGCGCCCCGCGGCAGTGCCGGTGCGGCCGGCAACGCCGAAGCCCACGCCGAAGCCGAAGCCCGCTCCCACTCCCAAGCCGACGCCTGCTCCGACGCCGACACCCGTTCCGACGCCGGCACCCGCCCCCACGCCGGCGCCTGAGCCGGCGCCCGAGCCGACGAGGAACACTGCCGGCTCGCCGCCTCCGACTGAGCCCGTCGTCGAGCGCCCGCCGCCGCCCCCGCCCGCGCCGTCGCGAAGACAGAGCGTGCGGGTGACGGAACGGTCGCAGGAGGCGAAGTTCTGGAAGGGCGAGTCCTCACCGGAGCCGCCGCCGCCGACCGAGGAGCCGGGCAGCACAGGGTGACGGGTGCGTAACGCTGACGCCCCTGCGCGGCGTTGTGCGAACATAGATCGATGCCACGCTTCCGGCCCACGAGTCCAATCGGAATCGCCTTCACCGCCTTTCACCTCTGGCGGCGGCTTCCCCCGGCCCAACGCCAGCAAGTGCTGAGGGCTGCGCGAACTCACGGCCCGAAGGTCGGCGCGGCGATTCTCGCCGCCCGCCGCAGGCCGCGCTAGGAGGGCTTACGCAGTCCCCAGCGCCTCGCGGACGATCCTGTCCTGCTCGAGGCGATGCGCGGTCGGGTAACCCTCGCTCGGGCTGGCGCGCCAGGGCCGACCGACGTAGTGCACCGGGACGTCGTCGGGCGCCGCCGCCTCGAGGCGGTGACGGATCGTTCGCCAGGCTCCCATGTTCTGCGGCTCCTCCTGGGCCCACACGATCTCCCGCAGGTTCGGGTAGCCCGCCGTGAGCGCGGCGGCCGGCTCGACCGGAAACGGGTAGAGCTGCTCGAGCCGCGCAACCGCGACGGACGTCGCACCTGGCGCGGTCCTCGTGGCCGTCGATGTCGTAGAAGAGCTTGCCGGAGCAGAGCACGAGCCTGCGTCACCGCCGCATGCTCGGCGCGCGGATCGTCGAGGACGGGCTCGAACTTGCCCTCCGAGAGATCGGCGAGGACCGAGCCCGCCTGCTTCAGTCGCAGGAGGCCCTTTCGGCGTCATCACGATGAGCGGCCGCGCAGTCGCATCGAGAGCCTGGCGGCGCAGGAGGTGGAAGTACTGCGCGGCGGTGGTGCAGTTCGCGACGCGAATGTTCTCCTGGGCGGCGAGCTGCAGGAACCGTTCGAGCTTGGCGCTCGAGTGCTCCGGCCCGTTCCCCTCGTAGCCGTGGGGCAGGAGCAGCGTCAGCCGTGAGGTCTGTCCCCACTTCGAGAGGCCGGCGACGAGGAACTGGTCGACGACGATCTGGGCGCCGTTGACGAAGTCGCCGAACTGGGCCTCCCACAGGACGAGCGCGTCGGGCGCGGCGACGGCATAGCCGTACTCGAACCCGAGGCAGGCGAACTCGGAGAGCGGCGAGTTGTAGATCTCCATCGACGCGTCGGCCTCGGGCAGGTGCTGGATCGGCGCGAACGTCTCGCCGGTGCGCTGATCGTGGAGGACGGCGTGACGGTGCGAGAAGGTGCCGCGCTCGGTGTCCTGGCCGGTGAGCCGGATCGGAATGCCTTCCGTGAGCAGGCTGGCGAACGCAAGCGCCTCGCCCTGGCCCCAGTCGATCCCGCCCTCGCGGAGTGCCTCCCGACGCTTCTCGAGCTGCTTCAGAAGCTTGGCATTCGCCTCGAAGTCCTCCGGCAGCGAGAGCAACTGCTCGTTCAGCGCCTCGAGCCGTTCCCGCCGGACAGCGGTGAGCACGGCACCGCCCGTGTCGGCCGGGATCTTTCCTTCCCTCGTCACGCGCGGTTCCGCAATCGATGCCTTCAGGCGCTCGTGCGCGGCCCGCAGCTCGTTCTGCGTCTGCTCGATCAGCGCCTCGGCCTCCGCCGCGGTCAGGACGCCCTCCTCGACGAGCTGCGCTGCGTACAGCTGGCCGGCGGTCGGTTGCGCGGCGATCTGCGCGACCATCAGCGGCTGGGTGTACGCGGCCTCGTCCTGCTCGTTGTGCCCGAAGCGCCTGTAGCCGATGAGGTCGACGACGATGTCGTGCCCGAACTCCTGCCGGTACGCGAGAGCGAGCCGGACGGCAGCGATCGCGGCCTCGGGATCGTTTGCGTTGACGTGGATGATCGGGATGTCGAAGCCCTTCGCGAGGTCGCTCGAGTAGCGGGTCGAGCGACCCTCGTTCGGGTTCGTGGTGAAGCCGACCTGGTTGTTCGAGATCAGGTGGAGAGTGCCGCCGGTCGTGTAGCCGTCGAGGCTCGAGAGGTTGAGCGTCTCGGCGACGACACCCTGGCCGGCGAACGACGCGTCGCCGTGGATCAGGATCGGCAGCGCGACGGAAGGGTCGTGGATGCCGCCGCCGGTCGAGCGGTCGGTCTGCTCGGCTCGGGTCCAGCCCTCGACGACCGGGTCGACCGCCTCGAGGTGGCTGGGGTTCGGAGCAAGCGTGATCGTGACCTCGCCCGACCTGGTCGCGCGCGTGCCGGTCGCCGAGAGGTGGTACTTGACGTCGCCGGTGCCTCCTTCGTCGTTCGTGACGACCGCGTCGATCGTCCGCTCGCCCTCGAACTCGCGGAGAACCGACTCGTAGGAGAGGCCGACCGTGTGCACGAGCACGTTCAGGCGGCCGCGGTGCGCCATGCCGATCACGATCTCGTGCGCTCCGGCGCCGGCGGCGATCTCGACCGCCTCGTCGAGCATCGGCACCATCGTGTCCAGGCCCTCGAGCGAGAACTGCTTCTGGCCGAGGAACGAGCGGCGGAGGTACTGCTCGAACCCCTCGACGCGAGCGAGCGCCTTCAGCAGGCGGATGCGCTCATCCGGCTTCAGCGGCTGCCGGTAGCGGCTCGACTCGATCGCCTGCCTGAGCCAGACCCGCTCGGCGTGATCCGAAAGGTGCTCGATCTCGTAGGCCATCGTGCCGGTGTAGACCTCGCGCAGCGCCGGGAGCGCTTCCTTCAGCGTCTCGCCGGGGACGTGCACGCGCAACAGCTTTGCCGGGATGCGCGCCTGCAGCTCCGGCGTCAGCGGCGGGATCAGGCTCGTCTCGTCGAGCGCGGGGTCGCCGAGCGGCTCGGAGCCGAGCGGGTCGAGGCGCGCCGCCAGGTGGCCGTGCATCCGGTGTGCCTTGACGAGAGCCATCGCGGCAGCGACGCCGCCGAGCAGGGTCTCGTCGATCGCGGGCGCCGGTGCGACTGTCGTGCTCTCGGGCTCCGGAGCGGCCTCGGGGGCCGGTGCAGCCGCCGGTGCCGGCGCGCGGGGCGGCGCGGGGGCGCAGGATGCCCGTTGCCGCGCTCGAGTGATCTCCAGCAGGCGCAGCAAGCCCGGGTGCGAGGCGACGAGCTCGCTGTCGCCGCTCTCGAAGAGCTCGCGCCACTCGGCGGGGACCGCGTCGGGGTTCTCGAGGTAGTCCTCGAGCAGCAGACGGGCGTAGCCGGAGTTCAGGCCGTCGACGTCTTGCGCACTCACAGACTGTGTTGTAGCAACCGCGACGAGCCCAGAAGGGGGGATTGCCTAGTAGAGGGGGTTCTCCGTGACGACCGCGATCGTCATCCCCACGGTCCAGCAGATCACGCCGATCGCGACCGCAATGCCCGCCAGCCGCTGCTGCCGCTCGGACATCCGGGCAGCGATCAGGGCGACGAGGATCGCGAACGGGATGATCCGGACCGGGCGGTAGATCATGCCGAGGCAGCTGGCGAAGATGGAGAGCGACGCGAGCAGTCCCGCGACCGTGTCCGTTGCCGACCAGCGGCCGGACCGGGCGCTCCCGTAGTCGACGCTCACACGCGCACCCTAGCCTGGCTCGACGCGAGCCGGACGGGCCGACCGATACGACCGCCCCCGCGCGGCACCGGGCCACGGCGAAGCACACGCGCCCGCTGCGTCCGCCAGCCGCACTCAGGCGGAGCCGTCGGGGCGAGGGGCGCAAGCCGGGCCGCACCCTCCGGCGGCAGCGGCTCGGCCCTGATCGCCCACCAGACGACTGCGCACAGGTAGACGACCGGGATCTTCAGGATCACGAGCATGAAGACCAGCTCCCAGATCACGAAACGAGTCTAACTGCAGGGCTGAGGAGTTGGGGATGCTCCTCAGCCCTGCACGGTCGTCACCGGGATGCGTCGCGGAGGGTCCGTCCTCTCGCCGGCCTTGAAGAGGACGAGCGTCACGATCCACCCGGCGACAATCAGCGCGACCGCCCCGGTCACGATGAGGATCACGGTACGGACGTCGCGCTTCACGACGCTAGCGCCCACCGCTAGGCCCACCGCGACATCCACGCATTCCCGTAGGAGTCGAAGGTCGCCTCCATCCACAACGTGTCGTTCAGCGGGAACCACCACGGCGTGGTGCACGAGAAGTCCGCCTCGTGATGCACGACGACCGACGAGTACCCGGCGCCGCCCGCGACCTTCCAGTCGCGCGCGTTTCTGCCGGAGCACACGCCGTCCACGCGCGCCGAGGTGTTGCTCGAGCGGTACGTGATGGCGCCGCCGTACTGGAAGCACCAGTAGGTCTGACCCACGACCCAGCGGTGGTACGGGAAAGACGCCGCGGCTGTGCGAATACTCGACCCAGTAGCAGGTGGCGGCAGCGGCGACCGAAGCAGCGCCAGGCTCCGCCCCGGTGACGCGAGCGAGCGCGTCCGAGACGGCCAACCCTTCTGTCGCCGACGCGACCGCTGCAACCTCCTCGATGCTGACAACGCGTTGCGCCAAGATGCGCGCTCCCCCCGGGCTCGCGAAGAGCCTCTGGGCCTCGCGTGCGTCCTGGGGTTTCGGCGTGCCGGGCGGCTTGGCCGAAGCGGGCGCGGGCGAGAGCGCGACTGCGATCGAGATGACCACTGCCGCACGGAGTGCGATTGGACGCATCTCTGTACCTCCTGTTCGACGACATCTCCGACGGTAGAGACGGGCCGCGAACAGAGGGGTGACGGCTTCGTGCCATCTTCGTCACGATCGCACGTGGCCGGTTCCGGCGCCAGATGTCCGTTTCGGACACGTGGTTAGCGGGCGGCGCTACTCTGGGAACACCGCTGCTCATGAGTCGAGAGATCCTCGCGCCGATTCTGGACGCCGGTGAGGAAGCCGGTTGCCTCAACCTGTCCCAGTTCAGCGCAGCCGTACAGGACCTCGAGCTCGACGAGGAGGAGCTCGAGACGCTCTATGCGGAGCTCGAGGAACGGGGGATCAGCCTCTCCGACGACTGCGGCCGGGAGACCAGCGGCGACGCGACGTACGTCAACGGCGACCTGGCGACCGCGACGACCGACTCGCTGCAGCTGTTCCTGAACGAGGCGGGTCGCTACGCGCTGCTGAGCGCCGCCGAGGAGGTCGAGCTCGCGAAGAAGATCGAGGACGGCGACGTCGACGCGAAGAACCGGATGATCAACTCGAACCTGCGCCTCGTCGTCTCGATCGCGAAGAAGTACCAGGGCCACGGCCTGTCGCTGCTCGACCTGATCCAGGAGGGCGTGATCGGCCTGATCCGCGCCGTCGAGAAGTTCGACTGGCGCCGCGGCTACAAGTTCTCGACCTACGCGACCTGGTGGATCCGGCAGGCGGTGCAGCGCGGCGTCGCCAACAAGTCCCGCACGATTCGGATCCCGGTCCACATCGCCGACCGCGAGCAGAAGATCGGCCGTGCAGAGCGCGAGCTGATGGCAAAGCTCGGTCGGCCGCCGACCGACGAGGAGATCTCCGAGGCCTCGAAGATCTCGCTGAAGCACCTGCGCGAGGTCCGCGAGGCGGCGCGCGCGGTGACGAGTCTCGACAAGCCGGTCGGCGACGACAACGACGCGTCGATCGGCGATCTCGTCGGCGTTGCGGAGGGCGGCGTCGAGGAAGAGGTCGAGGTCAGCCTGACCGAGAGCACCCTGCACCGCGCGCTCGCGAACCTGCCCGACCGGGAACAGACGGTCCTCACCCTTCGCTACGGGCTCGGCCCCGAAGAGCCGCAGTCGCTCGAGGAGATCGGGCGCAGGCTCGGAATTACACGGGAGCGTGTCCGCCAGATCGAGGGCACGGCGCTCGAGCGTCTGGCGGTCTCACGCGAGATCGAAGCGCTCAGAACCGCTGCCTGAGCCGTTCTGCGGCACCTAACACCGCCATCACACGCTCTCGCTAGGGTCCCGAGGTTCCTTATTTACAAAGGAGATTGCCCGTGAAACGTCTGACGAAGCTCTACCTCGTCGCGGCCTTCGTCAGCGTTGCTGACTCCATCGCTCGCGAACGCAGCGCCCTCGCATGTACGTCGGCTTCCACGACGATCCGAACTTCCGTTACGAGACCCGACGCGCAGAGATGCTCAACCAGGTGCGCAGCACGCACGCGACCATCGTGCGCACGCTCGTCACCTGGCCGAACATCGCCCCCACTCGCCCGGCGAACGCGGCGGACCCGTTCGACCCCGCCTACAAGTTCAACGACCTGGACGAGCTCGTGCGCAACGCACAGGCGCGCGACCTGGAGGTCATCATCACGCTCTGGGGGACGCCGAAGTGGGCGAACGGCGGCAAGACCCCGAACTTCATGCCGACGGAGGCTGAGCGACTTCACCGCCTTCGCGCGTGCTGTCGCCTCGCGCTACTCCGGCCGCTATCCGGGGTACCCGTACGTGCGGTTCTTCTCGATCTGGAACGAGTCGAACCTGCAGCTCTTCCTGGCGCCGCAGTTCGACGCCAAGGGGAAGTCGATCGCGCCGCGGAACTACGCGAAGCTGGCGGCCGCGGGATACGCGGGCGTGAAGGCCGGCAATCGCGTCCGCAAAGGTCGCGGTCGGCAGCACCTCGTCGGCGGGCCGTGACAAGCCGCTCGCGGGCAAGTCCGCGACGCACTCGCCGGGACGCTTCGCGCAGCTCGTCGCCGCCGCCAACCCGCGGCTCAAGTTCGACGCCTGGGCGCAGCACCCGTACCCGGTGCCGGCGAACCAGAAGCCGTTGCAGAAGGTGAAGTGGCCGAACGTGACGCTCTCTGCGTTCCCGCGCTTCGAGAAGTCCCTCGACACGTGGTTCAAGCGCAAGAACGTCCGCATCTGGATCACGGAGTACGGCCACGAGGTCAAGTCGGACGGCGAGCCGAAGGGCGTCTCGCGTTCCCAGCAGGCGGCGTACGCCGCACAGGCGCTCGCCGTGGCGAAGAAGGACCCGCGGGTCGACATGTTCATCTGGTTCGTCTTCCGCGACCATGCCACGAGCCTGTGGCAGAGCGGCCTTCGCACCCGCAGCGGTGCCGCGAAGCCTTCGCTGGCGCGGTTCACCTCAGCGGCGGCGTCGGTCGATGCCCGCAACGGCCTCTTCAGGGTCAAGGGTGGGGCCGTGCCGACCGTGACGGTGCCGCTCCGGGCCTACGCCTCCGGCACGAAGCCCGGCGAGAACGTCGGCTTCAACGTACGGGTCATGGACAAGGGCAAGCTCGTCAGGAGCGCGCAGCCATCGGCGCCCTTCAAGCTGGACGCCACCGCACGGTTCGCGCTGGCCGGCTTCAGGCCCGTGAAGGGCAAGACGTACACCGTTCAGGTCGACGCGAACGTCTTCAGCGGCGGCGGCGTCGTGCTCCACCGCACGCTCACGCTCGTCGCGAGCTAGCTCCAACGGACATGCGCTCATCCCCGCGTCTACGATCGTGGGGATGAGCGCCACGGTCCGCGTCGGTACCTGTTCCTGGGCGGACGAGACGCTGACGAAGGTCTGGTATCCAAAGGGCGTTCGGTCCGGCGAAGCGCGGATTCGACACTACGCCGAGCGATTCGACACCGTCGAGGCGAACTCGACCTACTACCGGCTTCCCGATGCCGAGCTCGTGGGCAACTGGGCCGAGCGGACGCCCGAGGGGTTCACGATGCACGTGAAGGCGTTCGGATTGATGACGCGGCACCCGGTGAAGCTCGAGGGTCTGCCGGAGGACCTGCGTGACGTGATGCCCGTCGACGAGAAAGGCCGCGTCGACCGCCCGCCCCGCGAGCTCCGCGCCGAGGTGTTTCGCCGCTTCGCCCGGGCCCTCGAGCCACTGCGGGAGCGCGGCAAGCTCGGCGGGATCCTGCTCCAGTTTCCCTCGTACATCGTCTACAAGCCGATCTCGCTCGAGTACATCGAGTGGGCGGCGGATCAGCTGCCCGGCGACGAGCTGCTCGTCGAGTTTCGTCACCGGAGCTGGCTGGACGACGAGAATCGCGCGCAGACGCTGTCGTTCCTCGAGTCGCGTGGGCTCACGTACGTGATCGTCGACGCCCCGAAGACCGAGGCGAAGAACCTCGTTCCCACGGTGGTCGCGCGAACGAGCAAGACGGCGTATGTCCGCTTCCACGGCCGCAACGCAAGCACCTGGAACAAGCGCACCGGCAGCGCAGCAGAGCGCTTCGACTACCTCTACTCGGAGCAGGAGCTCGAGGAGTGGGTGGAGCCGCTGAAGGAGCTCGCGCTCGACACCGAGTCGGTGTACGCGATGTTCAACAACAACGGCCGCTCGGAGATGCCTTCGACCGGCCTCGAGGGGATCGAGCCCGAGGAGATTGCGGGCGACCCGGCGAAGGGCGAGGTGGCCCAGGCGCCCGCGAACGCGCTGATGCTGCGACGCGCGCTCGAGGCGGCCGGCGTCCCCGTCTCCTGATGCGCCGGCTGCTCCGCGCCGTCAAGCTCCTCGCTCGCGACGGCCGAATCCCGAAGCCGCTGCGCGGGCTCGCCGCCTTCGGGCTGTTGCCGATCCCCGGCCCGCTCGACGAGGCCGCGCTCCTGCTCGTCGGCACCGTCCTCTGGCTCTTCTACCGCCGCACCCTGCGCGACGCCTGGGCCGCCAGCGGACGTCTGGCGACGTCCGCGGGACATGTCGGGGTCAGACCCCGTCGTGTCCGCGACGGACACGGCTGGTCTAGACGATCTTGACGAGCGCCTTGCCGCGGTTCTCGCCGCGGAGCAGGCCCATGAACGCGGCCGGTGCGTTCTCGAGGCCCTCGGTCACG
This sequence comes from uncultured Gaiellaceae bacterium, assembly GCA_963847255.1. Lineage (GTDB taxonomy): Bacteria > Actinomycetota > Thermoleophilia > Gaiellales > Gaiellaceae > Gaiellasilicea. The sequence continues at coordinate 34,725 of CAWJYW010000001.1, read as the reverse complement.
TCCTCGCGATAGCGCAGCTTGCCTTCCGCGAGCAAGGTGCCGAGGCGACGTAGGCCTTCGGGGAAGCGGTGGGCGTAGTCGTAGATCAGAAAGCCCTCCAGCCGGGCGCGGAAGACGACCAGGAAGCCGAGGTTTCGTGGTGCGAGCTCGGGCTCGGCGAGGTTGTACTGCGAGATCTGGCCGCAGACCGGGACGCGCGCCCCGAGCGCAAGGCGGCGGAAGATCGTCTCCGAGACCGCGCCGCCGACGTTGTCGAAGTACACGTCGACTCCATTCGGGCAGGCCTGCTTGAGCGCGGCGTTGATGTCGTCACGCTTGTAGTCGATCCCCACGTCGTAGCCGTACAGCTCCGTCAGGTCGGAGACCTTCTCCGGCGAGCCGGCGAGTCCGACGACGGGGCCGCAGCCCGCGATCTTCGCCAGCTGTCCGACGATCTGGCCGACGGCGCCGGAGGCGGCCGAGACGACGACGGCGTCGCCGGGCTTCGGCTTGCCGACGTCGAAGAGGCCGAAGTAGGCCGTGAGACCGGTCGCGCCGAGTACGTGCAGCGCGGTCTGCGGCGGAGCGAGGCTCGGGTCGAGCTTGCGGAGGGCGCCGCCACGGGCGACGGCGTAGTCCTGCCAGCCGAGCTGGCCGACGACGAGATCACCCGGCGCAAAGCGCGGATCGCCGCTCTCCGACCACCTCCCCGACCGCCTGCCCCGTCATCGGCTCGCCGACCTGGGTCGGCTTCGCGTACGAGCGCGCCTCGCTCATCCGCCCGCGCATGTACGGGTCGAGCGAGAGCCACTGCGAGCGGACGAGCACCTCCCCCGGCCCGGGCTTGGGTATCTCGGACTCGACGAGCGCGAAGTCGGACTCCTGCGGGAACCCCTCGGGTCGCGCTGCGAGCGTGATCTGCCGGTTCACGCCGACCACCCTCTCACAGCACGGCTGTTGATCAGCGAGGCTGCGGCACGATCCGGATGTAGGGCTTCGGTTCCTTCCAGCCCTCCGGATAGGTCTCCTTCGCCTCGTCGTTGGAGACAGAGCCGGCGATGATCACGTCGTCGCCCTGCTGCCAGTTCACCGGCGTCGCAACCTTGTGCTTGGCGGTCATCTGCAGCGAGTCGATCACCCGCAGCACCTCGTCGAAGTTGCGGCCCGTCGTCATCGGGTAGGCGAGGAGGAGCTTGATCTTCTTGTCCGGGCCGACGACGAACACGTTGCGCACCGTCTGGTTGTCGGCCGGCGTGCGCTGCGTCGGGTCGCCCGAGACGTCGGCCGGGAGCATGCCGTACTTCTTCGAGACGGTGTAGTCCGCGTCGCCGATCATCGGATAGTTCGGGGCATGGCCTTGCGTCTCCTCGATGTCGGCGGCCCACTTCTCGTGGTTCTCGACCGGATCGACGGAGAGACCGATGACCTTGACGTTCCGGCGCTCGAACTCGGGCTTGATCTTGGCCATGTAGCCGAGCTCCGTCGTGCACACGGGCGTGAAGTCCCGCGGATGTGAGAACAGGACGGCCCACGAGTCGCCGATCCAGTCGTGGAACTTGATCGGACCCTCTGTGGTCTCGGCCTCGAAGTCGGGTGCAGTCTCACCGATCTGCAACGTCATCTTCTTCCTCCTCGTACGCTTGCCAACAGGACGCAGCAGCGCGTCTGCTTCTTCCGCAGCGCCGCCTGCCAGTTCACAACGCAAACCCTCTCACAGAAATGCCCGCAGCCAGCCAAACGGCGCTCCACAGCAAGTTCCACGATGCCGAAACGCCGCCGCACAGCCACTTCCACAGAGCGTGGAGCCGCGAAGCGGCTCCCTTCAGGGGTCTTGCGCGTCGCAAAATCTGCTTCCGCAGATTTTGCGACCTGCGCCAACAATGGAGCCAGCCGGGCTCGAACCGGCGACCTTCTGGCTGCCAGCCAGACGCTCTCCCAGCTGAGCTATGGCCCCTGGGATCCGGAGATTGTAGCTAGGCCGTCGCGGCTTCGACGTCCACCGCGGGGACGTCTCCCCAGAGATCCTCGAGCCGGTAGAAGTCGCGCGTGTCGGGCGTGAAGACGTGCAGGACGACGTCGAGATAGTCGGCGATGATCCATTCCGCCTCCGCCGCACCGTCGACCGCGCGCGGCAGCAGCTTCGCCTCCTGCTTCAGCTGGGAGTGCACCTCGTCGAAGATCGCCTTCGTCTGGCGCGCGTTGCGGCCGGTCGCGAGCACGAAGAAGTCCGTGTAGACGCACACGGGTCTCATGTCGAGGATGACGACGTCTTCTGCCAGCTTCTCGCTCGCGAGAGCGGCGATCCGGCGTGCTTGATCGATCGAAGTCAGAGCACTCAGTGTAGCCACGAAAGAGGGCTGTCAGGCGTCCCGGTAGAGACCGAGCTCTGCGATCCGCGTGGCGACGGCGTCCGGCACGAGCCCGTCGATCGACTCGCCGCGCCGCACGCGCTCCCGGATCTCGGACGAGGAAACCGGGTACGGCTCGAGCTCGAAGATCTCGATCCTGGGCGACGTCGCCTCCGGCCGGTAGCCGGGGCGTGTCGCGACCCCGAGCCGCGCCAGCTCGAGCACGCGCTCCGGCTCCTTCCAGGTCGGGAAGTCCGCCAGCTCGTCCGCGCCGATCAGGAAGACCGGATCCTCGTAGCCGGCTGCCTCGAGCGCGTCGACGGTGTACTCGTACAGCTCCGGCTCGACCGTGCCGAGCCCTGCGAACGCAAGCCGCGCCAGCTCGAGCCGGTACTCCGCGGGAGCGACGGTCTCCTTGTGGCCGGGTGCGACGACCACCGTCACGTGCAGGCGCTCGAGACCGAGGCGCTCCATCGCCGTGCGGGCCAGTGCGACGTGACCGTTGTGCGGCGGATCGAACGCGCCGCCGAAGACGCCTACTGCCACTCCAGCGTCTCCTCGCCGATCTCGACGTCGTGCCCCTTGCGCGCCCCTGCCGCCTTGAGCACGGCCTCGAGCTCCTCGCCCTGCGGCGCGTCGCCGATGATGCGGAATCCTCGGTCGGTGCGGTAGATCCGGTACGTCCGGCGCGCCGGCGGCTGCGGCCGGTATTCGAGGAACTCCGGGAGAGCGGGCGCGTCGTCCGCCTTCGGCTCCGGTGCGGCGGGACAGAGCCGGAAGAGCGCCAGCTTGAGGTCTTCGATCCCCGCGCCGGTGGCGCACGAGACGGCGAAGACGCCGACGATCCGCTCGTCCTCGACCGGGAAGACGGGAAGCTCGGGCAGCAGGTCGATCTTGTTCAGCACGATCGCCTGCGGCCGCTCGTCCAGGCCGGCTCCGTAGAGCGCGAGCTCGCTGTCGATCGTGCGGAAGCGCTCCTCGACGTCCTCTTCGGACGCGTCGATCACGTGCAGGAGCAGCCGCGCGCGCTCGAGATGGGCGAGGAACTCGTGCCCGAGCCCGATCCCCTCGCTGGCGCCCTCGATCAAGCCGGGGACGTCGGCGACGGTGAGCTGAGCGCCGTCCGGCGACTCGACGGTGCCGAGCACGGGCGCAAGCGTCGTGAACGGGTAGTCCGCGACCTTGGGCTTGGCGTTCGAGATGCGGCGGAGAAGCGAGGACTTGCCGGCGTTCGGGAGGCCGGCCATCGCAGCGTCGGCCAGCAGCTTCAGCCGGAGCTCGACCTCTGCCTCGCCCGCCGGCTCCCCCACCTCGGCGAAGCGCGGCGCCTGCCGGGTCGGCGTCGCGTAGCGCGCGTTGCCGCGGCCGCCGTTGCCGCCTCGAGCGAGCACGACGCGCGAGTCCGGCCGAACGAGGTCCGCGATCAGGTCGCCCTCGACACCGTAGGCCTGCGTGCCGACGGGAACGGCCAGCTCGACGGTCTCGCCGTCGGCGCCGTGCTTGCGGGCACCCTGTCCGGGCTCGCCGCGGCCGGCCTTGAACTTCGTCTTTGCCCGGAACGAGGAGAGATCTCGAAGAGCAGGATCCGCGACGAGCAGAACGTCGCCGCCGCGGCCGCCGTCGCCGCCGTCGGGCCCGCCCTTCGGGACGTGCTTCTCGCGCCGGAAGCTCAGGCCTCCGTCGCCGCCGCGGCCGGCGAGCACCTGGATGCGTGCGTGATCTGCAAACACGCGGGCAGCTTAGTAACAGTCTGTTACTTGGCCGAGAGCGGCGCAGCGCTGAGCGGGATCCGCCTTGTAACAGTCTGTTACTTGGCTTCGGTTGCTCGGGCTCTCGGCGACCGAGATGAAGCGCTTCTCGCCGGACGTGCGGAACTCGACCGTTCCCTCGCGGACGGCGAAGATCGTGTCGTCACGGCCGATGTCCGTGCCGGGGCCGGGGCGGAACCGTGTGCCGCGCTGGCGGACGAGGATCATCCCGGACTTCACCTTCTGACCGCCGAAGATCTTGACGCCGAGCCGCTTCGCGTTCGAGTCGCGACCGTTGCGGGAGGAACCGAGACCTTTCTTGTGAGCCATTAGTCGCTCTCCTTCTCTGCGAGCACGCCCTCGATTGCAGCGAGAGCGCCCTTCCGCTTGCCGTGAGCCTGCTCGTACTCGAGCGCTGCCTCGAGCATCGGGCGCGTCCAGCCGGTCGCCTGCTCCTTGATCGCGGCGACGGTCAGCTCCTCGTAGCCGCTCGGCATGCCCTTGACCCGATCCTCGGCCGGAGCTGCGTCGCTCTTCGTCTCTGTCGTCTCGTCTCGTCTCGTCTTCGTCTCTGTCTTCGCTGGGGCGCGCTTCTTGCCGCCGATCGACTCGATCTCGATCTGCGACAGGCTCGCGCGGAAGCCCGTGTGCTTCTTGTAGCCGTTCTTCGGGCGGTACTTGCCGATCCTGATCTTCTCGCCCTTCACGTCCGCGACCACGCGGGCCGTGACGGTGATGTCCGTCGGCGAGATGTGCGTCTCGCCGCCACCGCCGACGAGGAGAACGGCCGGGCGTGAACGACTTGCCCTCACCGTGCGCCAGCCGGTCCACGAGCAGCTTCTCGCCCTCGCGGACGCGGTACTGCTTTCCTCCGACGGAGATGATTGCGTAGGTGCTCATGTGTTACGTGTTACAGCGTAGGAACGCGGGCCTGGGGCCCGCGAGCCGCTGGATTGTAGCGATTACGGCGATTACGCGTCTAGGTCGTCGAGCCATTCCGACATCGGGACGTACTCGTCCGTGGCCGGCTCGGCGCCGTTGCCGGAGGGCTCGCGCTCGTCGCGCGACGGGCTCGGTCGCGCGCCTCGGCGCCGTTCTCGCTCGCGACCACCGCCGTTCCCGCGACCGCTGCGGCACCCGCTGCCGCGGGCTTCTTGCGGTTGCGTCCGCCGCGCGAGCCGCGGCGCGTCTTCTTCTTCACGGGGGCCGCGTCGGCGCCGTCCGTGCCTTCGGTGTCGTCGACATCGGCGACTGCCTCGGCGGGCTCGCTGCCGTCCTCGGCCTCGGTGGCGGTGACCTCGGGCTTCGGCTTCGGCGCCGAGCGCTTCCGCGCCGGCTTCTCGTCGCCGCCGAGCTCGAAGTCTGGAACATGGATCCGCGGAGCCGCGGGCGACGAGCCCTCGACGTCCGATGTCCGTCCCCGGCTTCGGCGACTGCGTCCTCGGCGCCTTCGACGGCGGCGCCGGCCGGCTTCTTCTTCCGGTTGCGGCCGCCGCGCGAGCCGCGCCGCGTCTTCTTCTTCACCGGCGTGCCGTCGGCTGAGGGGGTCGTCTCGCCCTCGATCGCCTCCTCCGGCTCGTCCTCGGGCTCGTCGTCGATCTCCACTTCGCCGACGTCGGGCTCGACCGGCTCCTCGCGCACCTCCTCGAGCTGTGCGTCGGCCTCTTCCGTCGCTCCCGTCGGCTGTCTCTTCGGCCCTCGAGCTCGGTGGCCTTCTTCGCCCGGCTCGGTGCGCGCGTGGGCTTCTCGGCCTCGCTCTCGAAGGTGATCGGCTCGGCGGGCTTCGCCGCAGTCGTGAGCAGCGCGGCGTAGGCCACGCCGTCGAGGACGCGCTCGATGCGCACCTTGGCCTTCTTGCCGACGAGCTTCGCGGCTCCGCCGACGACGACATCGAGCCCGTCGAGCTTTCCGGCTGCAGAGCCGGCGTCGTGCTTGTCGACCTCGACCAGCTTCACTTCGACCTGGGCTCCTTCAGCGATCGGAGCCTCGGGCTGCAGGTCGACGAGCTTGCCCTCCGCAAGGACGGCTGCGTGGTCGGCGTGGACACCTTCCTTGGGCACCAGGAAGAACCGCTTCTTGGCCGCCTCCTCGATCTCGGCGAGTCGCTTGCCGCCCGCTCCCAGGAGGAGCGACGCGGTCTTCGGGCTCACCTCGATCCGGAATGCCTGCGCCCGTGACCCGGCGGCGAGTGTGCGCAGGCGCCGCTCGACCTCGAGTGCCGCAGAGGCCTCCGAGAGGACGATGCCGTCGCCGGCACACGTTGGGCACTTCTTGGTGAGGATCTCGCGGGGGCCGTCGGTGACGTTCTGCCGAGTCATCTCGACGAGCCCGAGCGGGGAGATCTCGACCACGTAGGTCTTCGTCCGGTCGCGCTCGAGCTCGGTGCGCAGCGCCTCTTCGACAGTCGCCCGGTTCTTCGGGTTCGCCATGTCGATGAAGTCGATGACGATGATCCCGCCGATGTCGCGCAGCCGCAGCTGGCGCACGACCTCCTTCACGGCCTCGAGGTTGTTCTTCGTGATCGTGTCCTCGAGCCGGCCGGTGGAGTTCTTCGAGCGGGAGCCGACGAAGCGGCCGGTGTTCACGTCGATGACGGTGAACGCCTCCGCGTAGTCGAAGACGAGGTAGCCGCCCGAGGGAAGATCGACGCGCCGGTTGAGCGTGGAGCGGATCTCGGCGTCGACGCCCGTCCCTTCGAAGAGCGGCGTCTTCTCCTTGTAGTGCTGGACGCGCTCGAGCATGTGCGGCGAGGTCTTCTTCAGGTAGCCGACGATCCGCTTGTACGTGCGCTCGTGGTCGATCAGCGCGCTCTCGAAGTCACCTGCGAACAGGTCACGGACGATCCGGAGCGGCAGCTCGGCCTCCTGGTACACGAGCGCCGGCGCCTTGCTGGTCTTGGCCTTCGCCTGGATGTTCTTCCAGAGCCGCTGCAGGAAGACGAGGTCGCGCTCGATGTCCTCGGCCGACGCGCCATCCGCCGCGGTGCGGACGATGATTCCGCCTTCCTTGGCGTCGAGGTTCTTGATGATCTCCTTCAGGCGGTTGCGCTCGCCGTCGTCGAGCCGGCGCGAGACGCCGAGCCCCTCGCCCTGCGGGACGAACACGAGGAAGCGGCCCGGCAGCGAGATCTCGGTCGTGAGCCGCGCGCCCTTCGTCTTCATCGGGTCCTTCACGGCCTGCACCATGATCTGCTGGCCGCGGGCGATCAGGTCGGTGATCTTCTTGCCGTGCCGCTTGCCTTCGAGCTCGGGCACGACGATCTCGTCGACGTACAGGAAGCCGTTCTTCTCGAGGCCGATCTCGACGAACGCGGCCTCCATGCCCGGCAGGACGTTGTCGACGGTGCCGAGGTAGATGTTCCCGGCGATCGAGCGACGCTCCGGACGCTCGAGGTAGACCTCGGCGACACGGTCGTCCTCGAGGATCGCGACGCGCTGCTCGCCGACGTCGACGGAGATCAGGAGCTCCCGCTTCGCCTTCGGCAGCGGCGCACGCTTCTGCGGCACGCGGCGGCGGTTTGCCCTGCTGGTTGGCGCGACGCTCCTGGCGCTGGCTGCGCTCAGGGGCCTTGCGCTCCCGCTTCGCGGGTTGCGGCTTCAGCTCGGGCTTCTCGTCCGCCTTCTCGGCGGTCGCAGTCGCAGTCGACGCGGTGCCGGGCTTCTTGCGCCCCCGCCCACCACGACTGCCGCGACTACGGCGCTTGGCGGGATCGGTTGCCGCTCCGGCCTGGGCCGTGGCGGTGGGCTGCTCAGCTTGTGACGGCTGTGGTGCTGGCGCGGGCGCTTCTGGCGCCTGCTGTTCGGTCGTTTCCTTGCGCTTCCTTCGGAACCAGGGTGACAAATGCTTCTCCTAAAGTGAGCGCGCGCAAAAACACGGCCGCGGAAGCGGCCGGTCGCGCGCTGCGTATGGTGTTGAAAAACGTAGGCATGGCCTGAGGACAGGCTAGCAGCCGTGTCCGGAGCACCGCGGCTGCGCGCGTGGGCGTCTCGAGCCTAGGCGGCGGTTGCGGGGCGAAGCCGTGCGCGGCGGGCGCGAACGGCGCGCAGCCGCTGGGAGAGGCGGGCCCAAGCCCAAGGCTCGACCTCGGCGTAGCGCGTCTCGTTCTGCGCTCTCGTCGACTCGAGATACTCGAACCAGGCGTCGGCCTCTTCGATCATCAGCAATTCCTCGGCGTGCTCGGAACCAGCCATTTCGCCTCCCTCCAGTCCGGGGTTCCCAGAACGATAGGACCCGCCTCGGACGGCATCGCTCAGAGCAGCGATTTCCCCTGGAAAGGGCACTTGCGGCCGCTGGCGGCCGCCTTCAGGGATTTTTGCGCGACGCGGGATCCGCTCCCGCGGATTCCGCGTCTTGCGCGGAGAGACGGAGTGGAAATAGCGGTGCGCGGCCTCGCCGACGGCACGCGTGCCTGCGTACGCGACGGTGCCCTTCACGAGCCAGCCGGCCACTGGAACCACGCCGAGCAGCTGGCGGGCGACGGTACGGAAGCCAAGCCCGGCGCCGATCGTGGCGAGCACCTCCGGCCAGCGATCCTGGTCGACCTCGACCCCGTGCGCCGAGGCCAGCCGGAGGACGAGCCGGATCTGGTTCAGGGTCAACACCGGGAAGTCGGCGCCCGGGATGAAGATCGCGACCGCGGCGATCGTGTTCTGGCGCGAGAACTTCTCGATCAGTGCTTCGCTCACCGGCTCCCGGATCACCGGCAGCCTCGCAGCCAGTCCGGTGCCGGAATCTGCGATCCGCGCGGCGATTGCGCGGGCGATCTCCTCGACCGGGAAGCCCGAGCCGGGCGAGCACATGATGATCTCCGTCGCGAGGACGTACGGGACGTCGAAGAACTCGGTCCCGGTCTGCACGACGACGACCGGGACGTCCGCCCGCTCGGCGGCCCGCAGCACCTTCTCGTCCTCGGGCGTCGGAGCCCCTGCGAGCACCCGCACGAGCACGGCCGCATCCTCCGGCCTGCCGTCGACGCGCACCGCGCCCGGGGCAGCACCGCGCGCAGAGCTCCTTCTCGAGCTGTGCGGCGAGCGGGCCGCTGATGACCAGCGGCCGCGTCTCCTCGGCTGCGATCCGCAGACTCCTTCACGAGACCCCAGACGGCGAATGGGTTCAGCTTGCGGCCATCAGCGTGGGCGTCGGCGGCCCTGGTGGCCGCGCGCGTGGATCGACTGCAGGACACCGATCGCGATCAGGTTCGCAACCATCGACGAGCCGCCGACGGTGACGAACGGGAGCGGAATGCCGGTCACCGGGGCGATTCCCATCGTCATCCCCACGTTGACGAAGACCTGGAAGAGGAACGCGATCACGATCCCGCCCGCCACGATCGCGCTGAACGCGTCGCGGGCGACTGCGATCACGCGCAGTCCGCGCCAGACGACGAGCAGGTACAGGCCGAGCAGGAGCGCCGCGCCGAAGAAGCCGCGCTGCTCGGCGAGCGCGGCGAAGACGAAGTCGGTGTGGTGCTCCGGCAGGTAGTCGAGACGCGTCTGCGTCGCGCCCTCGACACCGCGGCCGTTCAGTCCGCCCGAGCCGACCGCCGTGATCGACTGAGTGACGTTGTACGTCGTCCCGGCCGGATCGCTGTCGGGGTTCGTGAACCCCGTCAGGCGGGCCGTCTGGTACGGCTCGAGCACCTCGATCCCGGCGCCGGGCAGGAACCAGACGACGCTGGCGACCACGAGCGCCGCGACCGAGGCGAGCACCGCGAGGTGGCTCCAGCGGATGCCGCCGACGAAGAGGCAGGCGGCGACCGCCGCCGAGTAGACGAGCGCAGTGCCGAGATCGGGCTGCTTGAAGACGAGGAGGACCGGCAGGAGCCCGAGGCCGATCGTCTGCAGCACGACCTGCGGCTGGTGGATCCTCCGCGCGCGGTCGGCGAGGAAGCCCGCGATTGCGAGCACGAAGAGCAGCTTGCCGAACTCGGAGGGCTGGAACTGGAAACCGCCCAGCTCGATCCAGCGCTTCGAGCCGCGCGTCGTGTCGCCGAGTGGGAAGACGAGCAGCATCAGGAGCAGAGTCACCGCGTAGATGGCCTTCTGTGCGCGGCGGTACCGGTCGGGGTCGATCGCGAGGACGACGAGGAACCCCACGAAGCCGAGGCCGGCGGCAATCGCCTGGCGCACGACGTAGTAGTCCTCGTTGCCGGCAACGTCGTGGCGCGTGATCCCCGCGACGGCCCAGAGCCCGTAGGCCACGATCGCGCCCACGGCGAGGAGCAACACCCAGTCCAGCCGGCGCACGAAGCTGACGAAGTCGACCCGCTCGCGGGAGATCGCGCGTGCGCCCGAGGAGGCGTAATCAATCACTGGGGACCACCGCCTGGACGCCGGCCTTCTCCTGGAACCAGTACTCGAAGAGCTTCAGCGCTGCAGGCGCCGCAACGGCGCCGCCGTGGCCGCCGTTCTCGATCACCGCGCAGACGACGATCGGCGCGCGCTTCAGGCCGGACCTCGTCACGTGCTCGTTCCCGTCGAACGGGCCCCAGCCGCACCACCAGGCCTGGTCCTCCAGGTGATCGAACGGATAGCCGGGCAGCGGGACGACCTTCTCCGCGGTGCCCGTCTTGCCGGCGACCGGCACCGGGAAGCTGCCGAAGACGCCGGACGACGTGCCCTCGGCGTCGTGCGTCGCCTGAAAGAGACCGTCGCGGACGACGGAGAGTGCGAGTGGGTCGACCTTGATCGGTTGCGCCGGCTTGGCCGGGAAGGTGTCCAGCGGCACGGGCGGTGAGCCGTCGTTGCTCGGCTGCTCGATCGACGACACGATGTACGGCGTCACGAGGTTGCCGCCGTTGGCGAGCGCTGCGTAGAAGCGCGCCATCTGCAACGGCGTGACGGTGATGTCCTTCTGCCCGATCGCCATCTGGATCAGGTCGCCCGGGTTCCAGGCGCGGTCGATGCCCTTGTAGGTCGCCTTGCGCCAGGCGGGCGTCGGCAGGAGGCCCGTCGCCTCGCCGCCGATGTCGAGCCCGGGCGCCTGGCCGAACCCGAACTTCCTCGCCCACGCCTGCATCGCAGTCCAGTACTTCCGCTCGTGCTCGCCGCGCGTGTAGTAGCGGTTGCCGACGTCGTAGAAGTACGTGTCGCAGGACTGCGAGAGCGCGGTCGTCAGCGACATCGGCGCGTTCATGAACGGGTTCCAGTTGTCGAAGCGATGCTCGTCGAGGCCGTACTCGGCGAACGGCGTGCACTGGATGTACTCGTACGGCGAGAGCAGCTCGTCCGAGATCGCCGCGAGCGCCGTCAGCGGCTTGAACGTCGAGCCGGGCGGGTAGACGCCCGCGATCGCGCGGTTGATGCCTGGATAGTTGCGCTGCTTTGCCACCTTCTCGACGGTGAGCGGCTCGAGCTTCTTCGGGTCGACCCGGCCGACGTAGACGGAGGGCTTGTAGGTGGGGTTCGAGGCCATTGCGAGCACTGCGCCGTCGCGCGGGTCGAGCGCCACGATCGCGCCGCCGTTGGCGTTGAACTCCTCCTGGCCTCGCGCGAGCACGATCCCCTCGCGGATGGCACGCTCTGCTGCGCGCTGGAGACCGACGTCGATCGTCAGGCGGACGGTCTTGCCCGGTGTCGCGGGCCGCCGGAGCTCGAACGCTCCCTGCGGGACTCCGAGCGAGTTGACGCGAAGCTGCGCGGCGCCCGCGGTCCCGCGCAGGTAGGTGTCGAACGAGGCTTCGACACCCGTCTTGCCGATCTTCTCGCCGCCGCGGTAGCCGTCCTTCTCCAGGCGCTTCAGCTCCTCCGGTGAGATCTCGCCGACGTAGCCGAGCACCTGGGCGGCGAGCGTGCGGTACTCGTAGTTGCGCAGGTAGGTGCCGACGATCTCGACACCGGGGAACTCGTCGCGGTGCTCCTTCAGGACCATCACCTGGTCCTCGTGCACGGCCGTCTTGACGAGGATCGGCGTCAGGGGATCGTCCCTGCTCTCCTCGAGCGCCTTCGTCAGCTTCGGCAGCGGCACGCGCAGGATCGCCGAGAGCTTCTTGAACATCGCGTAGCGGCCCTCCTCCGGCAGGTCTGCCGTCCAGATCTGCACGGCGGTGCCGGGGACGTTCGAGACGATCGTCCGGCCGGCGCGGTCGACGATCGAGCCGCGCGGAGCCTCGACCGGGACCGTGCGCAGCTGGTTGCTCTGGGCGGCGTTCAGGTAGCGGTCGCCCGAGAGCACCTGCAGCGCCCAGAGCCGGAGGAAGAGGACGGCGAAGACGGCCAGCGCAAGCGCGGCAAGCACGCCGAGGCGCAGCGCGAGCTGCGGCGTGAAGCGGTACGGCTCGGAGGTCCGCGGGTCGGGCGGCAGGAACCGCCGCGAGGGCGAGCGACGCTCGGGGAACGAGCTAGCCAAGGAGCCGCACCTCGGTCGCCCGCTCGCCGGGGGTCGCCCGGCGCAGCAGAGAACGACAGAGCGAGAAGACTGCGCCGCCGAGGATCAGGTTGAGCACGACGCTCGGCAGCAGCGTCTCGAAGAGCGCGCGCCGCGCGGAGACCTCCTCCCCGAGCAGGAAGTGGAGGCCGAACCCGGCGAAGGCGATCGCAACCGTGAAGACGAGGACGGCAAGCAGCGGCGCGTGCGCCCGGTCGCGGCCCGTCGTCTCGCCGTAGCGCCCCGTCCAGTAGCCCGCGAGGGCGTAGAGCAGCGCCGTGACGCCGAGCGTGTCGAGAGTCACGATGTCGACGAGCAGGCCGCCGAAGAAGCCGGCGACCGCCCCCGTGATCGGCGCCCCGGAGCAGGGCGATCGAGAGCAGCGCGAGCAGCAGCACGTCGGCCGCGCCGCCGGCAACGTCGAGGGACGCGACGATCGTCACCTGCAGGAGTGCGGCCACGAAGACGATGGCGCCGAGGACGAGGTTGTCGGTCACTACGGCAGCTCCGGCAGCGGGCGGTCGGGGACGAGGACGAGCACCGAGTCGAGCGCCGAGAAGTCGACGTCCGAGACGACGAGCACCTGCAGATAGAGGTCGGTGTTGAGCGTGCCGACGAACGTGACGCGGCCGATCGTGATCCCCTTCGGGTAGCGCGAGGCGAGCTCGCCGGAGCGCGTGCCGGCGGTGATGATCTCGTCGCCCTCGTGCACGACCTCCTTCTTCGAGACCCGGCTGAGGACGAGCGAGTCGCCGGACTGGCCGTGCTCGACGATCCCGGACGCGCCGGTCCGCAGGTCGAGTGCGGAGACCGCGCTCGACTCGTCGGTGAGCAGGCGCACGCGGGCCGCGCTCCCCGTGACCCTCGTCACCGTGCCGACGAGCCCGTCGGCGGTCACGACCGGCGCATCGACGGCGACGCCGTCGTCGGAGCCGGCGGAGACGACGATCGTCTGGTCGAAGGCGCGCGACGGCTGCGAGATCACCTCGGCGGCGACGCCGTCGTACTCCTGCGGGAACGCGGGCGAGTTCCTGTAGTTCAGCAGGCTCTTGAGCCGGACGTTCTCCTGCAGCGCCGACTCGTTCTGGATCACCTGCTGCTTGAGCTGCTCGTTCTCGGCGCGCAGCTGCTCGTTCTCGGAGCGCGCGTTGAAGAGGTCCTTCGTCCAGCCGTAGGCGTCGCGGAACGGGCGCGCGATGCGCTCGGCGGCGACTTCGAGCGGCTGGAGCGCGCCGGCGATCGCGCCCTGAGCATCGTGGAGCGGCCCGTCTGGGCGCTCGCGGAACGAGGCCGTGATCAGGGCAAGCGAAAGCAGGACCAGCGTTCCCAGCACGACGCGGCGCCGGACGGCGCTGCGGCTGCGGGAAGGGAACGGTCGCGGGGCGGGGCGCCGGACAGAAAGGCCCAGCACCGCCGATCTTGCGGTGCGGTTGCGTGCCACGAGCGCCCCAGTCTAGCCACGACGCCAGAGGGCGTTCGTGGCGAAAGTCGTTTAGTAGCGGCGGCCGTTGCGGCGGGGGCGGGCGCGGGCGCTGCGGTGGATGGCCTCGAACTCCTCGAGGCTCCGGCCGGAGCCGACCGCGACGCAGGTCAGCGGGCTCTCGGCAAGGTGGACCGGCATCTGCGTCTCGTGGCGAAGCCGCTCGTCGAGCCCGTGCAGCAGGGCGCCGCCGCCGGCGAGCACGATGCCGCGATCCATGATGTCCGCGGCGAGCTCCGGCGGCGTCTTGTCGAGCGTGGAGCGAATCGCGTCGATGATCTGCGTCACCGGCTCCTCGAGCGCGTGGCGAACCTCCTCGGAGGAGAGGATCACGGTCTTGGGCAGGCCGGTGAGCATGTCGCGGCCGCGCACCTCCGCCTGCACTTCCTCGCGCATCCGGTAGGCGGAACCGACCTCGAGCTTGATCTCCTCGGCGGTCTGCTGGCCGATCAGCAGCTTGTACTCCTTCTTGATGTGGTTGACGATCGCGTCGTCCATCTCGTCGCCGCCGACCCGAAGGCTCTGGGAGACGACGATCCCGCCGAGCGAGATCACGGCGACCTCGGTGGTGCCGCCGCCGATGTCCACGATCATGTTCCCCGTCGGCTCGGCGACCGGAAGGCCGGCGCCGATCGCGGCCGCCATCGGCTCCTCGATCAGGTACGCCTGGCGCGCGCCGGCCGAGAGCGTCGCCTCCTCGACTGCGCGCTTCTCGACGCCGGTCACGCCCGACGGGACGCAGACGACGACGCGCGGGTGTGCAAAGCGATGCTGGTGCACCTTCTGGATGAAGTGGCGGAGCATCTGCTCGGTCACGTCGAAGTCGGCGATGACGCCGTCCTTGAGCGGGCGGATCGCTGCGATCGTGCCCGGCGTCCGGCCGAGCATTCGCTTCGCCTCGACGCCGACGGCGTGCACCTCGCCCGAGCGCTGGTCGATCGCCACGACCGACGGCTCGCTGAGAACGATGCCGCGGCCCCGCACGTAGACGAGCGTGTTTGCAGTGCCGAGGTCCACGGCCATATCGCGGCCGCCAAAGCCGCTCATTGAGCGAAAGATGCCCATCCCGTGATCGAGTCTAGCCGTGAAAGACTCCGAATTGTGAGCCGCGCAGCTGTCCTCGTCACGGGCTGCTCCTCCGGGATCGGCCGCGCGACCGCAGAACGGCTCGCCCGCGGCGGCTGGACCGTGTACGCGAGCGCCCGCCGGCTCGAGTCGATGACCGGCCTCGAGGAGGCGGGGTGCCGGCTGCTGCGCCTGGACGTCACCGACGAGAGCTCGATGCAGGCCGCCGTCGAGGAGATCGAACGGGCAGAGGGCGCCGTCGGCGCGCTCGTGAACAACGCCGGCTACAGCCTCAGCGGCGCGGTCGAGAGCGTCGCGCTCGAGGACGCACGACGCCAGTTCGAGACGAACGTCTTCGGCCTCGCCCGCCTGACGCAGCTCGTCCTCCCCGGGATGCGGCGCGAGGGCTGGGGACGGATCGTCAACGTCAGCTCGATGGGCGGGCGCCTCACGTTCCCCGGCGGCGGCTGGTACCACGCCACGAAGCACGCGGTCGAGGCGCTCAGCGACGCGCTTCGCTTCGAGGTGCAGGGCTTCGGAATCGACGTCGTCGTGATCGAGCCCGGTCTGATTCGAACGGACTTCGCCGAGACGGCGGTCGGGTCGATCCCCGTGGGCGAGGAGCCGTACGGCCGGTTCAACGCCGCCGTCGGCGCGGCGACCGCCGGCGCGTACGACGGGTTCTTCGGCCGCCGGCTCGGCGGCGGGCCCGACACGGTCGCCCGGACGATCGAGCGCGCGCTCTCGGCGAAGCGGCCGCGCACCCGCTACCGCGTCACGCCCTCGGCGAAGCTCTTCCTGACGCTGCGGCGCCTCCTGCCCGACCGGGGCTGGGACGCGCTCGTGGGCCGCACCTACCCGAAGCCGTAAGCGCCGGGGAAGCGCTCCGCCAGCGTCCGGACGAGCAGGGCCGCGGGCAGTCCGACGACGTTCAGGTAGTCGCCCTCGATCTCCTCGACGAGCGCGGCGCCCCGGCCCTGGATGGCGTAGCCGCCGGCGCGTCCCTCCCACTCGCCGTGTGTCATGTGGTGGGCGATCTCCCGCGGCGTCAGCTCCCTGAAGCTGACGCGCGTCGAGTCGTGCTCGACGAGCTCCCAGCCCGGCGTGATCAGGCAGAGGCCGGAGACGACGACGTGCGTCTCGCCGGCGAGCTCCTCGAGCATCCGCTCGGCGTCGGCCGCGTTCGCCGGCTTGCCGAAGATCTTCCCGCCGAGCGAGACGGCGGTGTCGACGCCGAGCACGGGCCGATCGCCGGCCTGCGCCGCGACCGAGCGGGCCTTGCCGCGCGCGTGCTCGCGCACGAGCCGGACCGCGTTGGCCTTCGGCGGGTCCTCCTCCACGTAGGTCGGCGCGAGGACGTCGTACGGAATCCCGAGCTGGTCGAGGATCACGCGCCGCTGCGGGCTGGTCGACGCCAGCAGCAGCGGCTGGACGACGTGCGAGCTCACCGCTTGCGAGCCTTCCAGATCTCCTCCGCACGGCCACTTCCTCGCCCACTCGGCGTCGACGAGTCGTAGTACGCGTGCGTCCTTCGCCGTCTGGTGGCGCCTGGAGCTCGATCAGATCGAGGACGTCGAAGCCCGATGTCGCGCAGCAGCCGGAACAGTCGCCGTGGGCGAGCTGGAACTCGGCGTGTCCTGTCCTCCCAGTCGAGGCGGTGCAGCCCGCGCTGCGGCCGCTGCAAGCGTCTCGCCTGCCAGCCGTCGAGCGCGGCGCAGAGGATCGACGAGCGTCGAGTTGCGCAGGAAGAGGAGCTCGCCGCCCGGGCGCAGCAGCCGGGCCGCCTCCGGGATCCAGCGGTAGGGATCGCACCCAGATCGAGGCGCCGTACTCGGAGAGAGCGAGATCGAACGAGGCGTCGGGCAGGGCACGTCTCTCCGCGTTCGGCCTCGAGCAGCGGGAACTCGAGCCCGAACTCGCGCTGCATCTGCCGGGCGGTCTCGAGCTGCGCCGGCGTGATGTCGACGCCGACCGGTCGCGCGCCGCGCCGCGCAAGCCACGCCGAGAAGTACGCGGTGCCGCAGCCGAGCTCGACACATCCTTGCCGTCGACGTCCGGCAGGACGCCGACGCTCCGACTCCGGGATGCTCCAAGACGCCCCAGGTGACGTCGTCCTCGGCTGCCCACGTGCGACGCCGTGCTCGTGGCCGTGTGCTCGGCGTTCGACTTCGTCCAGAGCTCGCGGTTGCGGGCCGCGTCTCCGGAGCTCAGACGAGCTCATCGTCGGCGAACCAGAGCGAGATCTCGCGCTGCGCCGACTCGGGTGAATCGGAGCCGTGGATCAGATTGTTGGGCATCGACGTCGCGAGGTCGCCGCGAATCGTGCCGGCCTCGGCGTCCGCGGGATTCGTCGCCCCGATCGTCTTCCGCATCGTCGCGATCGCGCCCTCCCCCTCGACCACGAGCGCCCACGTCGTTCCCGAGGTGATGAAGTCGACGAGCTCGCCGTAGAAGGGCTTCTCGCTGTGCTCGGCGTAGTGCTCGGAGCCGAGGTCGCGGCCGACGCTGAGAAGCTTGCCGCCGACGATCGCGAAGCCGCGGCGCTCGATCCGGGCCAGGATCTCGCCGGCGAGAGCCCGTTCGGTCGCGTCCGGCTTGATCAGAATGAGAGTGCGCTCGACGGCCATCGGCCGCGGATGTTACTCGTCGGCTGCCGCGCGCTTGCGGGGAGCAGTCCACGAATCGGCGATCGTGTCCTCGACGATTCGCGGGCAGGCTCGGTGCCGAGACCGGCGTCGCGCAGTGCGGGCAGATCTGCCAGAGCGCCTCGAGCGGGCTGTTGCACTTCACGCACGCCTGCTTCAGCCGTGTCGTGCAGACCGGGCAGACGAGGAACGTCGCCTCGACCGCGGCGCGGCACACCGGACAGTGCAGGTCGCGTTTCGAGAGCCTGTCCTCCATCGCGCGGATCTCCAGCTCGCGCTCGCGGACGTCCTCGATGTACTCCGGCGGCCGGAAGAAGAGATAGATGATCGGGCCGACGAACGGCGGGACGAGACCGAGGACGGTCGCCATCGCCACGAGCCAGGGATCCTCCACCCGCCGGCGCGCATCCTTGTAGACCCAGTAGGCGGTCGCGAGCCAGAAGACGGCGACGAAGAAGATGGTCAGGTTGCGGATGACCATCCACGCGCCGGAGTCGAAGAAGTCGTTGACTCCTCCGAGCAGGTCGTCGTTGGTTGTCGTCGCGGCAAGGATCACAAGAGCAGCATTCCCACCAAGTAGCCAATCGCGAACGCGGAGCCGACGATGAAGCCGAGGACCGCGAGCGCGAACGCGAGCACAGTCACGCGTTCGCGCATCTTCGTCATTCTTAGGCGTCGTTCCTTGCGCTCCAGATCGGCAAGAAGATAGAGCGAGCCCGTGACGAGAACGGGTCCGTGCTCGCGTGCGCGGGCGAGCGCAGCCGCCGGATCCGGCTCGATCTCGACCTCGGCAAAGTGCCGCTCGGCGAGCGCGGCGAGCTCGTCGGCAGGCAGCGAGCGCGTGTTCGACGACGTCGTCGCCACCAGCCGCGGCCCGGTGCCGGCCAGCGCGGCGAGCATCGCGTCCGCATCCTTGTCGCGCAGGATCGAGACCACGAGCGTGTAGTCGGAGCGATCGAGGTGCGCCGCGAGCCAGGCGGCGCCGTCCGCGTTGTGCGCTCCGTCGCGAACCTCGTCGCCGTTCCGCTCGAGCCGGCCCGGCAGCGTGACCTGCACCTCGCGCTCGACGCGACGTCCGAGGAACGCCTCCGCCGCCTCGCGCGCGCCGCCGACGACGACGTTCGGCCCCGCCAGGTCCGCGAACTCCTCGTCCGGAAGCACGGCGATCGTCCCCTCCTGGACGACCGCGAGCTTCTCGGCTGCGATCTCCTCGCGCGTCTCGCCGAGCACGTCCGTGTGCTCGAGGCCGACGTTCGTCAGCAGGACGACGTGCGAGCGGAGGACGTTCGTCGCGTCGAGCCGGCCGCCGAGACCCGCCTCGACCACTGCGACGTCGAGCTTCGCGCGCGGCGAACTCCGCGAAGGCGGCTGCGCAGACCGTCTCGAACTGCGTCGCCTCTTGCGCCTCCGCCTCCGGCCGGACCCGCCCGATCGCGGCCTCGAAGTCGGCCTCCTTCCCGTTGACCGTGATGCGCTCGGCCCAGGAACGGACGTGCGGCGAGACGGTCGCGCCCGTGGCAAGCCCTTCGCCGAGAAGCAACGCCTCGATCGTGCGGGTGGCCGTCGACTTCCCGTTCGTGCCCACGACGTGGATCGCGGGATACGCCAGCTGGGGATCGCCGAGCGCCGCGACCAGCGTCCGCATCCGCCCGAGCCCGAACTCTTTCGGCCAAGGGCTGAGGCTCGCGAGCCAGTCGGTGTGCGTCTGGTCAGCCGGAGAGGGCATCGAGCTCACGCCGGTAGCGGGCGAGCTTGTCGCGCTCGGCCTCGACCACCTCGGCCTTCGCGTTCGCGACGAACTTCTCGTTGGCGAGCATCCGCTCCCCCCGCTCGACCTCTCTGCGCAAGCGTTCGATCTCGGCCGCTGCGTTCCCGTTCGCCTTCGACCGCTCGGGCCGGACGACGGCGTCGAAGATCCTCTTCTCGTCGCCCTCGAGCGGCACTGCCACCCCGCTGCGCCGGAAGATCGCGGCCGCCTCCTGCACCGCATCGAGCGCGTGCAGGTCGGCGGCGTACTCGCCCGTTGCCTCGGGCCACGGCAGCGACGATCAGGCGATCGTCGTGGAACTGCGACCAGATCTCCTCGGTCACGTGCGGCATCACCGGGTGCAGGAGCTTCAGCAGCTGCTCGAGCGCCGCGAGCGCTGTCGCGCGCGCCTCGGGCTCGCCGAGCCGCGGCTTGATCGCCTCCGCGTACCAGTCGCAGAAGTCGTCGAAGGTGAGGTGGTACAGGGCCTGCACGGAAGGCGAGAACTCGAACGCGCTCCAGGCGGCCTCGACCTCGGCCTGCGTCGCGTCGAGCCGAGCGAGGATCCAGCGCTCCTCGAGCTCGCGCGGGCGGGCCTCCGGCTCGACCCGTTCCTGCAGCAGCAGCCGCGACACGTTCCAGAGCTTGTTCGCCAGCTTGCGGCCCTCCTCGAGCGGGCCCTCCGTGAAGCGGACGTCCTGGGTGGAGGACATCTTCAGGAGCCCGTAGCGGGTCGCGTCCGCGCCGTGCGTCGCGATCAGGTCGAGCGGGTCGACGCCGGTGCCGAGGCTCTTCGACATCCGTCGGCCGTCCGAGGCCAGGATCGTCGAGTGGATGATCACGTCGGTGAACGGGATCTCCCCCATCAGCTCCAGCCCCGTCCAGATCATCCGGTTCTCCCAGAGGCGGATGATCTCGCGCGCGGTCGAGTTGACGTCGCCGGGGTAGTAGCGCTCGAGCTCGGGCGTCTGCTCGGGCCAGCCGAGGGTCGCGTACGGCCAGAGCGCCGACGAGAACCAGGTGTCGAGGACGTCGGGGTCGCGCTCGATCTGGGTCGAGCCGCACTCCGCGCACGCGTCGGGCGGCGGCCAGGCGCACGTGACGTGGCCGTCCGGGCAGTACCAGAGCGGCTGCTGATGCCCCCACCAGAGCTGGCGGGAGATGTTCCAGTCCGGGATCTCCTCGAGCGAGCGGATCGCGAACTGGTGCTGCGACTCGGGGTGGTAGCGCACGCGCCGCTCGCGCAATGCCTCGAGCGCCGGCTTGCGCGGCTCCTCCATCGCCACCCACCACTGCAGCGAGACGAGCGGCTCGATCCGCGTGTGGCAGCGCTCGCACGTGCCGACCGCGTGCCGGTAGTGCTCGCGCTTCTCGAGCCGGTCGTGCTCCTTCAGCCACGCGAGAATCGCCTGATCGGCTTCCTCCTGCGTCTTCCCGGCGAGGTCGCCCGCGTTCTCGTTCATCCGCCCGTCGAGGCCGATCACGGTGATCGTCGGGAGACCATGGTCGCGGCCGATCTCGAAGTCCATCGGGTCGTGACCCGGTGTGACCTTCAGCGCGCCCGTTCCGAACTCGGGCTCGACCCGCTCGTCCGCGATCACCGGCACGATCCGCTCGACGTACGGGACGACGACCTCCTTGCCGACCGCGTACCGGTAGCGCTCGTCGTCGGGATGCACGGCGACGGCGACGTCGGCGAGCATCGTGGCCGGACGGACGGTCGCGATCGTGAGGTGCCCGGAGCCGTCCGCGAACGGGTAGCGCGCGTAGGTCAGCGTGTCGTCCATGTCCTCGTGCGCGACCTCGAGGTCGGAGATGGCCGTCTCGTGGAACGGGCACCAGTTGACGATCCTGTTCGCGCGGTAGATCCAGCCGCGGTCCCAGAGATGGACGAAGAAGCGCATCACGGCCTCGATGTATGCGTCGTCCATCGTGAACCGCTCGCGCTCGTAGTCGAGCGAGGCGCCGAGACTGCGGAACTGCCCCATGATCGTGCGGCCGGTCTCCTCGAGATGGCGCCAGACGCGCTCGACGAAGGCCTCGCGCCCCAGCTCCTTGCGCGACGTTCCCTCCTTCGCAAGCTGCTTCTCGACGACGTTCTGCGTCGCGATGCCGGCGTGGTCGTAGCCCGGCTGCCAGAGCGTGTCGAAGCCCTGCATCCGGTGCCAGCGAATCAGGACGTCCTGGATCGAGCCGTTCAACGCGTGCCCCATGTGCAGTGCGCCCGTGACGTTCGGCGGCGGCACGCAGATCACGAAGGTCTCGTCGCGGCGCTTGCCGGCGCCGGCGCGATAAAGGCCCTCGTCCTCCCAGGTGCGCTGCCAGCGCGCCTCGACACCGTCCGGCTTGTAGAGCGGCTCCATCGCCGCATTGTAGGGAGCGGCGGTCGGCTGGTTAGGCCGCGATCGGCTCCTTCTTTGCCAGCTTCTCCGCGATGTCGTAGATCAGCCAGGTCGATGAGGCGTGCGCGTAGAGCGTTCCGTCCTCGCCCTCGAGCTTGGCTTCCGCCGTGGCGACGCGCGAGCCCGGATGCACGACGGTTCCCTCGGCGCGAAGGATTCCGGACGCGAGCGTCACGGGATGCACGAAGCTCGTCTTCAGCTCGATCGTGACCGGCGCGATGCCGACGTCGAGCTTCGAATGGACTGCGCAGCCCATCACGGTGTCGAGCACGGTGGTGAGAATCCCGCCGTGCACGGCTCCGAGCGTGTTGTAGTGCTCCTCGCGCGGCTCGTACGCGAACACGACTCGCCCCGGCATCACGTACGTGGGAGCAAAGCCGACCAGCTCGGCTGCCGGCGGTCCCGGGATCAAGCCGGAGGAGATGCGGTGGAGGATCTCGAGTCCTGTCAGCCCCTGGGAGAGCACGGCTGCTTCGGCGGGGTCGTGCCACGTGATCGTGCGCGTACGGGTCATCGCCCTCTCCTGTCAGTTGCTTTTCACTACCTACTCTAGACGAGTGGGTTGCAAAATGCAACTATGATGTGTGCGCATGCTGAAAAGCGACTGGACCCGAGACAACTGTGCGGTGGGCAACACGCTCGCCGTGATCGGCGAGCGGTGGACGCTCCTCGTCCTCCGCGAGGCGTTCCTCGGCGTCCGTCGCTTCGACCAGTTGCAGCGGAACACCGGGCATGGCGCGGAACATCCTCAGCGACCGTCTGAACACGCTCGTCGCCCACGAGATCCTGGAGCGTCAGCTCTATCACGAGCGGCCGGAGCGCTATGAGTACCGCCTCACCGACCGCGGGCCTCGACCTCTACCCCGTGCTGCTCACGCTCATGGACTGGGGCTCGCACGCCACGCCGACGGCGAGGCGATGACGCTGCTGCACAAGAACTGCGGCGCCGTCGCGATGCCGCACCTCGCCTGCCCGGAGTGCGGCGAGCGCGTCGCCGCGCGCGACATGCGCGCCGTCCGCGACGAGGCGCTCCCGAAGACCGCCTAGCTCGTCTGCTGTTTGCCGAGGTCGAGGAAGAACGACGCGAAGACGCCGGCGATGCCCGAGACGAGGCAGAGAGCCGTCACCTCGAGGACGATGTCGACGATCCGGCCGCCCGTCGTCAGCGGGTTCGGCATCTGCGACGAGACGGTCAGCAGCTGCACGGTCGTGAAGAAGAACGCATCCCAGAGGTTGTGGATCGCGCTGCCGCTCACGTCGTTCTCGAAGAGCCACATCAGGAACGTCCCGACCGCGTCGACGATCGCGACGAGCACGAGTGCCTCGAGCAGCCGGCGGCGCAGGACGTTGTGCGGATGCGGCGGCGACCGGCGGAGCAGCAGCCTCAGGTGACGCGGCGAGTTCACGCAGGCCGAGGATGGCGAAGCCACCGGACGGCTCCGCGTCTGACGGTCTAGCCGAAGTCGAGGAACTCGCCGAGGATGCTGCTGCGCTTCTTCTTCTTGCCGTGGCCGCCACCATCGGCTGCTCGACTCCCGGTCTCGGTCGTCCCGGCTCGAGCCGCGGATCTCGCGCTCGAAGTCCTCCATCCCGGCGCTCTCCTGCTGCAGGATCTTGTCCAGCTCGCCACGGTCGAGCCAGACTCCGCGGCACGTCGGGCAGGCGTCGACCTGCACACCGCTGCGATCGACGCGACGCAACTCGGTGGAGTCGACAGGACAGACTCGCTCGGCCATTCGGGCAGGTTACCGGCCGACCGCGTAGCCCTGCATGCCCGCGCGGGTTCGCGCCGGCTTTCAGCAGGCCGTCCTCCTCACGCGCCACCGCCGTGACGCGTCCGAGCGTCCACGGGGCCGATACCTCGACGTCGTGCCCGCGGCGGCGGAGGTCCTCGACGACCTCGTCGCCGAAGCGCGACTCGACGGTGACGGAGCGGCGGGCGAAGCCGCGCGGATAGAACGACGAGATCAGGTGGTCGGTGTGGAAGTCCGGTGCGTCGATCGCCTCCTGCAGGTTCTGCTCCCAGGTCGACGTGGCGCAGGAAGACGTGGAGCGCCCACTGCTCCTGCTGGTCGCCGCCGGGTGTGCCCCACGCGAGATACGGCTTCCCGTCGCGAAGCGCGAGACCGGGACAGAGCGTGGTCCGGGGCCGCGCGCCCGGCCGCAGCGACGAGGGCAGCCCTTCCTCGAGCCAGAACATCTGCGCGCGCGTCCCGAGCGGCCACCCGAGCGTGGGGATCACGGGCGAGCTGTGCAGCCAGCCTCCGCTCGGTGTCGACGAGATCATGTTGCCCCATTTGTCAACAACGTCGAGGTGAACGGTGTCGCCGCGCGTCGGCTCGCCGGCGCCTGGCGTGACTGCGGCGCCGACGACGGTCGGCAGCCTCCCCATCCCGGGCGTGTAGTCGGACGACGCGTCCTCGCCGATCAGCGCGCGGCGCTTCGCGTTGTACTCGGGCGAGAGCAGCGTCTCGAGCGGGACCTCGGCGTCTCCGTAGAGCGCGTCACGGTCGGCGAAGGCGAGCTTTGCGCACTCCGTCACGACGTGGACGAACTCCGCCGGCGAGAGCTCGGCGAGGTCGAAGCCGTCGAGCAGCGCGAGCTGCTGCAAGCCGACAGGCCCGGCAGCCCATGGCAGCGTCTTGCAGACGGTGAGGCCGCCGTACTCGAGCGATGCGACCGGCTCGAGCGACGCGCGCCAGCGAGCCATGTCGTCTCCGGTCAGGAGGCCGCCTTCGGCGGCGACGAAGCGATCGATCTCCTCGGCGACGAAGCCCTCGTAGTACGCGCGCCTGGCCTTCTCGATCTCCTCCTCGCGCGAGCCGCCACGGGACTCGTCCAGGATGCGGCGGTAGGTCGCCGCAAGCGCGGGATTCCGGAAGAGCGTGCCGACCTCGGGCGGCGGCAGGTACAGCTCGCGCGAGCCGGGCCACTCGAGCAGGAGCTCCTCGGTGCGCTCGATCGTCGCGCGGATCCCGGCCACGAACGGGAACCCCTCCTCTGCGTAGCCGATCGCGAACGAGAGCACGTCCTCGAGCCGCCACGTCCCGAACTGCTCGAGCAGGAGAAGCCAGCCGCCGAACGCGCCCGGCACGCAGGCCGCGAGGACGCCCGTTCCCGGGACGAGGTCGTGCCCGAGCTCGCGGTAGCGATCGATCGTCGCCGC
The DNA here is from genome assembly GCA_963847255.1 of uncultured Gaiellaceae bacterium. Lineage (GTDB taxonomy): Bacteria > Actinomycetota > Thermoleophilia > Gaiellales > Gaiellaceae > Gaiellasilicea. Next base: position 9,781 of record CAWJYW010000001.1, on the reverse strand, counting down.
CGCGGGCGCGACGCCCTGGCCGCAGAGCGCAATCGGCTCACCCTTCTCGACCGGCCACAGAAGCGCCGGCACCTCGCCGCCGGGGCCGTTCAGGTGCGGCTCGACCACCTGCAGCGTGAAACCGGTCGCGACCGCGGCATCGAACGCGTTGCCGCCGCGTTCGAGGACGGCCATCCCGGCGGCGGACGCGAGCCAGTGCGTCGAGGCGACCATCCCGAACGTGCCGCGCAGTTCCGGGCGCGTCGTGAAGCTCACGGCCTCACCGGAAGATCAGGCAGGTCGTCGTCCCGTGCGCGAGGAGCTTCCCGCCCGTGTCCGTGATCTTCCCCTCCGCCGTCACGACGCGCGAGCCCTTGTGGATCACGATCCCTTCGCAGCGGATGACGCCCGTGTCGGCCTTGATCGGGCGGACGAAGTTCGTCTTGACCTCGAGCGTCGTGTAGCCGACGCCCGCCTCGAGCAACGTGTGCACCGCGCACCCCATCGCAGAGTCGAGGAGCGTCAGCGCCACGCCGCCGTGCACGGAGCCGATCGGGTTGTAGTGCTGCGGCCCCGGCTCCATCTCGAAGACGGCACGCCCAGGCTCGGCCGAGACGCCATGAAAACCCATCAGCTCGGCGATCGGCGGCGGCGGCAGCTCGCCGGCGAAGATCGCCTGGATGTAGTCCATCCCGGAGAGTTGGAGCCCCTTCTCGGCGACCACGCGTGGATCGGCGGCATCGGTGTCGGCCATGCGCTGACCCTACCGGGAAGCTGTTGCAGAACCGGCACTCATTCGTGACGAACGACGAGGTGATGCATGGGTACACATGCATCACCATGAGTCAGCGATTCCACGTACTCCTGACGACGCGGCAGCACAGAGCCCTCCACGACGAAGCGAGCCGCACCGGTCTGCCGGTGGCGGAGCTGATCCGGCGAGCCGTCGACAAGACGTATCGGCCTCACGTGCGGCCGACGGTTCGAGGCGTCGAGGTCAGCGTCGGTCTCTGGCGCCGGCCGGACGCCGCTGTTGCGGGCCGACGGCCGAGAACGCTGGACGAACGGGGCTAGGCCGACTCTTCGGCGAGCGCGGGCGAGTCGTCGATGCCGTCGGCGCTCGTGACGAGCGTGGGCTTCAGGCCCTTGGAGATCGTCTCCTTCGTGATCACGCACTTGGAGACGTCCTTGCGGCTCGGCAGCTCGAACATCACGTCGAGCAGCGCGTTCTCGATGATCGAGCGGAGTCCGCGGGCGCCGGTCTCGCGCAGGAGCGCCTTGTCGGCGATCTCCCAGAGCGCGTCGTCACGGAACTCGAGCTCGATCGAGTCGTAGCCGAAGAATCGCTGGTACTGGCGGGTGAGCGCGTTCTTGGGCTCGGTCAGGATCTGGACGAGGTCGTCGCGGCGCAACTGGTGCACGGCCGAGATCACGGGGAGCCGGCCGATGAACTCCGGGATCAAGCCGAAGCTGAGCAGATCCTCGGGCATCACGTCCGAGAGCAGCTCTGCGCTCTCCTCGGAGTTCTTGGAGCGCACGTCGGCGCCGAAGCCGACCGAATTCTTGCCGATCCGCCTGCCGATGATCTTGTCCAGCCCAGCGAACGCGCCGCCGCAGATGAAGAGGATGTTCGTCGTGTCGATCGAGAGGAACTCCTGGTGCGGGTGCTTGCGCCCGCCCTGCGGCGGCACCGAAGCCACCGTCCCCTCGAGGATCTTCAGGAGCGCCTGCTGCACGCCCTCGCCGGACACGTCGCGCGTGATCGACGGGTTGTCCGCCTTGCGCGCGATCTTGTCGACCTCGTCGATGTAGATGATCCCGGTCTCGGCCTTCTTGATGTCGAAGTCCGCGGCCTGGATCAGCTTCAGCAGGATGTTCTCGACGTCCTCGCCGACGTAGCCGGCCTCGGTGAGCGCTGTCGCGTCGGCGATCGCGAACGGCACGTTCAGGATTCGCGCCAGCGTCTGCGCCAGCAGCGTCTTCCCGCACCCGGTCGGGCCGAGCAGGAGGATGTTCGACTTCTGCAGCTCGACGTCGCCTTCCTCCTGGCCCATGCGGACACGCTTGTAGTGGTTGTAGACCGCGACGGCGAGCGTCCGCTTCGCTTCCTCCTGCGAGACGACGTAGTCGTTCAGCACGGAGTAGATGTCGAGCGGGCGCGGCAGGTTGTCGAGGTCGAGCTGCGTCGGGGTCGTCAGCTCCTCGTCGATGATCTCGTTGCAGAGATCGATGCACTCGTCGCAGATGTAGACCCCGGGGCCCGCAATCAGCTTCTTGACCTGTCGCTGGCTCTTGCCGCAGAAGCTGCAGAGGAGCTGCTCATTGCCTTCAGATGCGCGGGCCATTGTCTTCTTGTACCTCGGATTCGTCGAAACGGCTAGGTCAGGTTAGGTAGAGACTTTCTCAGCGATGCGTGATTACACGATCAATGATTCCGTACTCGTCAGCTTCTTGCGACGTGAGGAAGTAGTCGCGCTCCATGTCCTTCGAAACCTTTTCGATGTCCTGCCCACTGTGATGCGCGATGATCTCCTCGAGCCGTCGCTTGAGCGCAATCGTTTCGCGCGCCGCGATCTCGATGTCGGTCGCCTGCCCCTGGAAGCCGCCGGACACCTGGTGGATCAGGATCTTGGCATTCGGCAGCGCGAATCGCTTCCCTGCCGCACCGCCGGCCAGAAGTAGCGCGCCCATGCTCATCGCGATCCCGATGCACGTCGTCTGCACGTCCGGCTTGACGAACTGCATCGTGTCGTAGATCGCGAGGCCGGCGTAGACCGAGCCACCCGGCGAGTTGATGTAGATCGAGATGTCCTTGTCCGGATCCTCAGACTCGAGGTGCAGGAGCTGCGCCACGATCAGGTTCGCGATCTGGTCGTCGACCGGGGTGCCGAGAAAGACGATCCGCTCGTTCAGCAAGCGGGAGTAGATGTCGAACGATCGCTCGCCGCGCGATGTCTGCTCGATCACCATCGGGATCAACGGGCTCATGCAGTCTCCTTGCTAACGGGGGTCCACAACTTCGTCTCGGTCTCGGGCTTTTCCTTGTCGGGCGTCCAGATCGCATCGCGCGCCTGCGCCTGTTCGATCGGGATCGGCTTCACCTCGGCCGCCACCCGGTCGAGCGCCGCGCGCAGTCTCAGGTCCTCGCGCAGATCCTCGTGCCGGCCATGGTTCCACAGATCCTCGATCACGTTGTCGGCATCTTCGCCCGCTGCTTCAGCCTGTTCGCGCACGAGCGCCCTCACCTCTTCGTCGGAGACCTCTAGCCCGAGCTTGTCGGCAACGGCCTCGAGCGCGAGCTCGCGCGCCACCGACAACGCCGCCTCGAGCTGCATCGACGAGGTCAGCTCCTCGGCCGTGCGGCCCGTGAGCTGCAGATACGTCTCGGGCGCGATTCCCCGCCGCTCGAGCGAGCGGATGAAACCGGTCAGGAGCTCGCGGGTGCGCGACTCGACGAGCGGGCCTGCCGGCGCGACCTTCGACGCCGTCACGAGCGCGTCGACCGCGTTCGCGCGAAACGCGTCCTCGATCTCGGCCTCGATGTGCTCGCGCAGCCGCTGCTCGATGTCCGCGCGCAGCTCGCCGATCGTGTCGAACTCGCTGGCGGAACGGGCGAGCTCGTCGTCGAGCTCCGGCAGCACCTTCCCCTTGATCTCCTTCACCGTGATCTCGACCGAGGCGGTCGAGTCGTCTGCCAGCTCGTAGGGAACCGTCTTCGTCTCCCCCGCCGAGGCGCCGACGAGCGCCGACTCGACCTCCTCGACGAGCCTGCCGGCGCCGAGCTCGACAACCGTGTCGCGCTGGGCCTCGCCGGCGGGCGAGACGATGTCGACGACGAGCGTGTCGCCCTCCTGGGCGGGCCGGTCTTCGGCCGGGACGAGCTCGGCGACCGACTCACGCAGCGCTTCGAGCTCCTGCGCGACGAGCTCCTCCGGAACCTCGGCCTCCGGCCGCCCGACCTCGAGCCCGGTCCAGTCGACGACCTCGACCTTCGGCTGGACAGGCACGGTCGCCTTGAACTGCCAGGCCGCATCGTCGTCCGTCGGCAGCTCGTACTCGAACTCCGGCGGCGCGATCGGCCGGATGCGGGCGCGCGCGGCGGCGTTCCAGAACCAGCCGGAGATGTGGCTGTCGACGGCCTCGGCGTAGATCCGCTCCTTGCCGAGCCGCTGCACGAGGACCGGCCTCGGCACCTTGCCGGGACGGAAGCCGGGGATCTTGACCGACGAGGCAAGATCGGAGGTGGCGTGCTCGATCGCGTGGTGGACGTCGTGTGCCGGCACGTCCACCGTCAGGCGGACGGTGTCGCTGCCGAGCTCCTCGAGCTGCGCCTCCATCAGGTCATTCAAGCAGAGGTAGTGCGAGTGGAGTCGAGCTCTCGGGCGAGGTCGGCGACTCGCCGCTCGATGTCGTCGCGTAGCTCCCGCACCCGCTCGATCGACTTCCCGGCCGGATCCTCGAGGTTCCAGTCCGTGTAGCTCTTGCCCGGGAGGACGGGGCAGACGTCGCCGCAGCCCATCGTCACGACCACGTCTGCCCAGGCCGCATCGGCGTCCGGCTGCAGTTGCCGCGGCACGCGATCCGAGAGGTCGTAGCCGAGCTCGCGCATCGCCTCGACGACCTCGGGATGGAGGCGCGCTCGGCTCGGCTGCCGGCGGAGCGCACCTCGTGCCCACCGAGCCGCTCGAGGAAGGCATGCGCCATCTGCGAGCGTCCGGCGTTGCCGATGCAGAGAAAGAGAACGTTCAGGGCAGACGTAGGCTAACCGGATGCAGCTCTTCGTTCTCACCCGTCACGGTCAGTCGGAGCTGAACGTCACGCACCATGTGAACGGCAACCCGGACGTGCCGGTGAAGCTGACCGCGCAGGGCGAAGCGGAGTCGGCCCGCCTCGGAGCCGAGCTCGCCGGGGTCGCGCTCGATCTCTGCGTTCACACGCGCTTCGGCCGCACGCGCGAGACGGCCGAGATCGCGCTGGCGGGACGGGACGTGCCGCTCGAGGTCGAGCCGCTTCTGGACGACATCTACATCGGCGACCTCGAAGGCAGGACGATCGAGGACTACCGGGCGTGGAAGCGAGCACACACGCGCGCCGACGCCTTTCCGGGTGGCGAGAGCCTCGACGACGCCGCACGGCGTTACGCCCTCGCATACGAGCGCCTACTCGCACGCTCCGAGCAGCGAATCCTCGTCGTCTGCCACGAGATCCCCGTCCGCTACGCGGTCAACGCCGCGTCGGGCTCGGACGAGCTCGACGGTCCCGTGCACGACATCGCGAACTGTGTCCCGTACCTCTTCGACGAGGAAGGGCTCGAGCGCGCCGCGGCGAGGGTCCGCCGCAGCGCGCCGATCCTCGATTCCTAGACGGCTGCCGGCTGCGCCTCCGCGTCGACGGCCTGGGTCTTCCAGACGCCGTTGAGCCCGCTCTGCATGTAGGCGTACATCGCCGGCGAGATCACGACGTACAGGACCAGGCCGAGCCAGCCGTTGATCGACGTCTGGTTGCTCAGCCGCTGCGCCGCCTGCACGCGCTTGAAGGTGGTCACCGTCGTCCAGATCGCGGGCACGATCAAGAGTGCGCCGGGAAAGAGTGCGAGCGTGGACTTGCCGGGGCTGTCCCCGAGCTCGTTCGTGCCGAGCGCACGACCGTAGTCGGCCATCTCCCGGTTGATGAAGTACCACCAGAAGATCAGATAGATCCCGAGCGTGATGACGCTGAGGATCGCCACCGCGACCGGGCTGCGGACCTTGGCCGTCGCGCCGGCACCGGCGATCTGGATCTGCTGGGCCATGTCGAGTTCCTCTCTCTCGACTACGTGCGGAGAGAGGAGTCTGACCGACGGACAAGACGGTGGGAAGAGGGGTGGCGAACGGGACTCGAACCCGCGACCACCGGGACCACAACCCGGGGCTCTACCAACTGAGCTACCGCCACCTCGCGGTGCAAAGGATAGCTATGAGCCGTGGGGCATACTGGCCGCCACACGCGCGACAGGGCCCCGTAGCTCAGTGGATAGAGCGGCAGGCTTCGAACCTGCGCGCGGAGGTTCGATTCCTCCCGGGGCCATTCTCTTCGCTAGTAGCTGATCCTCACCGGTGTGCCGAGCGGCAGAATCCGCGCGAGCCTGGTAATTCCCGCGTTGCTGATCCGGATGCAGCCATGGCTCGCGTTCGTGCCGAGCGACGCCGGGTTGTTGGTGCCGTGGAGGCCGATCTGCCCGGCACCGCCGCCGAAGCTGTAGAGGACGTTCGAGTGCGCCGAGAGACCGAAGGCGTACGGGCCGTAGGCGCCGTTTGGATTCGGTTGCGCCAGCAGCTCGGCCAGGAAGTAGGTTCCCGCGGGCGTCGGCACGATCGACCGCCCCACTCCGGCCGGCTCATGCAGGATCCGCTTCGCGCCGTTCCAGACCGTGATCGTGTGACCTCCGAGGGACACGCGGATCCGGTAGGGGTTGAGCGCGAGCGTGACGTGGGCGTCCTTGATCCAGCCGGTCGAGCCGTTGGGCCGGACCGGCAGATAGACCTTCTCCCAGCCGGGCCGGCGCTCCTTGACGAGCAAGACGAGCGGCCCGCCGTGGCGAGTGCGGGTTCGAAGAGCCGGAGGAACGGGCGCTTGGCGGTCGGCGTGCGGTAGACGGCGACGACAGGCACCTTCGCCTCCGCGACGACGCTCGCCGGCGGGGCAGCAGCGGACGCGGTCGCAGGAGCGGCGGCCGCAATGACTGCGGCCGCCGCTGCGAGTAGCGCCGCCACGGAGGTGGCTGGCGCGATCCTCATCCGGTGAAGGAAGCTCCTGCGGTGACTGGCTTTGCGGGCTTCGCCTTCTTCGTCACCTTCTTGACCTTGGGCTTCGGCTTCGCCTTCTTCGTCACGGTCTTCTGCGTGCCGAGTACCTCACCGGCGACGACCTTGGCGACGACACGGCTCGTCGCCGTGACCTGAGCGCCGTTGGTCGCGGTCGCCGTTGTGACGCCGACGTTCACATACGTGCTGCCGTCACTCGCCTTCAGCACGTGCGAGCAGGTGAACGTGAAGGACGCGCCGGGGTTGAGCAGTGCGGCACCGACCGGCTTGAGCGTCCCGGCGTCGCAGCCCGGATCCGTGACGGTGGCCTTGATGCTGACGGTGCCCGTGTTCGTCACGGTCAGGCGGTAGTCGACGCGCTGGCCGACCTTGCCGCGCACCGGGCCGCGGACGAATGCGCCCGTCGTGCCGACCCGTTCCGTCTTCACGAGCGAGACCGCCGGCGGCGGGATCACGGCGGGCGGACGACCGGCGGAGGTGGACGGCGTCACCGGCGGTGGCGGAGGCGTCGGCGGCGGCGGAGGCGGCGGGCGGCAGCCGCGGCCGCCGCGGCCGGATCAGCCGGCGCTGCGGGAGTAGAGGCGCCGGGCGGCGGCGGCGTGCAGTTGCCGCTCTTTGTCACCGTCGTGTACCGGGCGTCCCCCGGGTTGGCCCCGTTCGCCCAGTTGGCGATCGCCTGCGACCTTCAGACCGCACGGACGAACTGCTTCCGATCGAGAACGTCCCGGAGAACTGGAAATTGTTGTCGCTGCCGAAGCGGCCGCTTCCCACCTGGGTGTACGTCGCGCCCCCGTCGTACGAAGCCCAGACCCCGACGTTCGGGTTCGTGCGCGCAGAGGTCGTGATGTTGCTGTCCGTTCCACGCCTCTGCCGTGTAGGTCACTGTGCCCTGGCAGTCGACGCTTCCTCGAATCTCAGCATGATGCGCAAGCGCACTAGAGGCGAGCGAGCCGGCCAACGTCATAGCGCAGGCCAGCGCTAGTAGAAGCCGCAGATTCACCTTTGTTCTCCCTTAGTTTCGAAACCCCACCTGGGTGACCGCGGTCCCACCCGCAGCTCCCAGCATTAACTGGCAGTAAACCTCACGATTTGCAAAATTGGATACGGCTGGTTTGCAAAACTAGACTTTCGGCTAATCGTCGAGCGATCCTCCGCCGCGCTCTATTCTTGGAGCTGCGCGGGTGTGGCGGAACTGGCAGACGCGCCGGGTTTAGGTCCCGGTGGGCTTCGGCCCTTGGAGGTTCGAGTCCTCTCGCCCGCACTGTCGCACAGCCGCGGCGGACGGTCTGCCGCGGCCTCAGCGGGGCGCGATCCGCATCGAGAACGTCCTCGAGGTCGGGCTCGGGCGGGATCGCCTCCGGCGCCTCCGCGGCGATCGGCTCCGCGCGACGGCCTCGTACACCTCGGCGATCGCCTCGAACAGGGCCGGCGTGAGGCCCACCGATGCCTGCGTCGCGGCGATCTCCCGCATCTCGCCGACGAAGCGGTCGGCCTTCGTCGCCGACACCGCGAGCAGGCGCGCGGCGCGGTCGATCTGCCGCGGGAACGAGTCGCCGAGATCATCGAGCACCTGCGGCAGCACGCCGTGCGCGTGGGCGGTCAGGAGCGCGTGCGCAAGCACCGCGGTCGAGCCCTTGTACATCGACGCCGTGCACATCTTCACGGCGGAGGCGAGCCCGACCTCGTCGCCGACGCCGCGCGTCGATCCAGGCCGGCGCGGTGGCGGCGAGCTCCGCCGCGGACCGGCCGGAGAGGTAGACCCGCGTGCGGTAGTCGGCGCGCGGCGGGCCGCCGGAGATCGAGCCGTCGACGAGCTCGAGCCCGCCCTCGCGAGCACCTGCTCGAGCTCCCGCACGGTCGCCGGCGAGACCGCGTTCCAGTCCGCGACGAGCGGACGAGAGCCGGTTCGGCCGGCGGCGGCGGCGATCGCCGCGGCGGTCGCGGCTGCCTCGCTGGGCGGGACGATCGAGAGCACGAGCTCCGACTCGCCGACGACCGCGTCGAGGTCGGGGAGGAGCTCGAGGCCCGCCTGCTCGGCGAGCCCGCGCGTGCGGGCGCTGCGGCCCGCCACCGTGGCGACGACGCGATTGCCGGCGGCGAGGTAGGCGGCGCCGACCGCGCTCCCCATCGCACCGGGCTGACGATCCCGACGGTCTGCACGAGACGACGATAGACGCCCGGCGAGTGCTGCCGCCCTCTCAATCCGGTAGACATTCTTCGAACGTTCTTCCATTCCCACTCTCACCACTGGAGACATGCAATGCCCGTCCACGGCACGCTCGATGAAATGCCCGCAGCAACGGTTGCCCATACCGACGCGAGTTGGCATCCAATCCGCAACTACTTCGGGATCACGGCATTCGGCATCAACGGCTACACCGCAGCACGAACCGGCGATCGCATCATCGGCGAACACGACCACGCAGATCCTGAGGACGAGAAACCCAGGAGCTGTACTTCGTCCACTCCGGCCGAGCACGATTCGACGTTGACGGCGTTACGATCGATGCTCCGGCCGGCACGTTCGTGAGCGCGCTCGCGACGTTGCCACGCGACGAGTCGGCGACGCCAAGGAAGACAACACCGTCGTACTCGTCATCGGCGCCGAGTCGGGTGCGGCATTTGCGATCACGCCAGCCGAACGCGCCGAACTCGCTGAGGTCGACCTGTCGGTCAACCCCGCGTGATGCCAACATCTCACGATCCCATCGCCCTGAACTCGCCCGAGTGCGCCCGGCAGGATTCGAACCTGCGACCAACGGATTAGAAGTCCGTCGCTCTGTCCTCTGAGCTACGGGCGCTCGCGGACAGCGTAACGCCGGTTTCTCCTTAGGAGCGGACGCCGAAGTCTGAGGTGATGATGACGACGTCGCGGCCGCCGAAGACGCCCGGTGCGCCGGCGACGGTGACGGCCGAGAGACCGACTTCCCGCCAGCGCGGCGTCAGGATGTTCGCCCGGTGGGCGGGGCTCTGCATCCAGAGCTTCAGCGCGTGGGACG